>NZ_FOFF01000038.1 GCF_900110755.1 Streptomyces sp. yr375 | reverse complement strand
AGCCTCTACCTCTGGGCCACCCGAGACGAGCCCTGCTGGACCACGGTCGCCCACCTCGCCAACCAAGGCATCCTGGTAGCCCCCGGCGACTTCTACGGCACGGCAGGCGAAACCTTCGTACGCGTGGCCCTGACGGCGACGGACGAACGGGTAAGAGCAGCGGCAGAACGCCTGTCGTAGCGGCTGGCGCTGCCGCTGCCGCTGCCGCTGCCGCTGCCGCTGCCGCTGGCGCTGCCGCTGCCGCTGCCGCTGGCGCTGCCGCTGCCGCTGCCGCTGGCGCTGCCGCTGCCGCTGCCGCTGGCGCTGCCGCTGGCGCTGCCGCTCCCGCTGGCGCTGGCGCTGGCGCTGCCGCCACCGCTGCCGCTCCCGCCACCGCTGCCGCTGCCGCTGCCGCTGGCGCTGGCGCTGCCGCCACCGCCACCGCTGCCGCCACCGCTGCCGCTGCCGCTCCCGCCACCGCTGTGGGCAGTCGTTCCGCAGGGCGGAACGGGTGGGCACAGCCGGCAGCGCCGGGCGCGGTGGGATCGGCCTTGGACCCTGGCGACCTGGTCTGACAGCGGCACGCAAAAGGAGACGGGGTCCAGGGGAATGCCCTGGACCCCGTCTCGCCTCACCGGCTTGTGCCGGGCGGGTCAGCCGAGGGGGAGGCTCTTCACCGGGAGGGTGTCCGCGCCGGGCAGGCCACCCTTGGTGAGCGAGTCCGTCGGCAGCCCACCCTTCGTGGCGGTCGACGCGGTGTTCCCGAGGAGGCCCCCGGCGGAGCCCGCCACATCGCCGGCCGCCTTCTGCGCCACCGGCGTCGCCGTCTTCACGGCCTTGCCGCCGGCCTTGCCCGCGGTCGGCACCGCCTGCTCGACCGTCTTGCCGCCGGTCTCACCCGCGAGCCCGGTGACGTGCTGCGTCGCGCCGTCGACCGTGGTGCCGACGCTCGCCGTGTCCAGCGCGGTCAGACCGCCGAGGTTCGGAGTGGCGGGAAGGCTGGGGGCAGCGCTGGCGGAGCCGGCCGCACCGACCCCGGCGGCCGCTCCTGCAGCGACGAGCAGCGCGGCACGGGCGATCCGGCGGGTCAGGGGGAGGGACATGATGCTCCTTCGACGGGAGAGAACAAAGACGCCGTGACTACCGCTCGAAGGCCATGAAGGTTGCGGACGCCCAACGTAAAGAGTTCGCAATGCGTCGCATTATCGGCTGTGGATAAAAACGGGCAAAAACCGCCCGATGTGAAAGTCCGGCAAACCCCCGGAGCCCTTTTCCCCCAAGGGATTCGCCGGACACGAGGGTGAAGGCGCGAAAACCTGAGCACCCGGCCGCCCGAACGCCCCGCACATGACCCGCCCGAGTGACTCCCCGTACTCCTGCACGGTGCCGACCCGGCGATCCGTGCGGACGCACTACGGCGCGGTCACGATCCGCACGCTGTCGGCGGCGCCGCCCGCCCCCGCCGTCCCGGCCGCCTCCGTGCTGGTCGAACCGGTCGACCGCCACTGGCTGTCGGTGTTCCCGGCGACCCACTCCCGGCCCGCGTACGAGACCCGCTCGATGCGCAGCGCCGACGCGTTGGCCACCGCCCAGTGCGCCAGTTGCCACCCGCACTCGCTGACACTGCGCCCACCGGCGATGGTGTCCTTCGACACCGGCAGCGTCACGGTCCGCCCGTCCGTCTCGGTGACGGGAGTGTCGGTCGCCGACGTCTTCTCGGCGCCGGCCTCCGTATCCGCATCCGCCTCCCGGAGCGCGTCGCGCCCGAAGTCCCGGGCCAGTGCCGCCCGTACCGCGTCCGGGCCGGTGGCCGTCACGGCGCGTGCGCGGCCGTCGCAGGTCAGCGTGGCCGCCGACGTCCCGGTCAGCGCGGCGGCCAGCACCACGGCGTCCGGCTCGTGCTTGGCGTACGCCTCCGGGTAGCCGCTGCGCTGCACGCGCTGCGCGGCGACGGTCAGCGGGAGTTCGGTGTAGTCGCGCACCTTGGCGAGATGCTTGTAGAAGATGCTCGCCGCGTACGCCGGGTCCGTGACCTGCGCCTCGGTGCCCCAGCCCTGCGAGGGCCGCTGCTGGAACAGGCCGAGCGAGTCCCGGTCGCCGTGGGTGAGGTTGCGCAGCCCCGACTCCTGGAGGGCGGTCGCCAGCGCGATGGCCACGGCGCGCTCGGGCATCGCCCGGTCGGTGCCGACGGCGGCGATCGTGGCCGCGTTCACCGCCTGCTCCGGCGTGAACTCGTACGTCGCCCCGCCCGCCCCGCCTGCGCCGCCCGCGCCCCGCGAAACGACTCTGCAGCCCGGATCCCCCGTGCCGCCGGTGACGTACTGCACCACGACATAACCCGCGACGGCGGACAGCACCACGCAGGCCGCCCCGAAACGGAGCAGGCGGCCGCGGCGCTTGGGAGAAGGAGAAGGTGACGGCTCTGGCACGCGTACAACGTACTGGAGATTACCGAGTAGTAGGAGGGGTACGTGAGGTGTGTGTGAAGAGACGGGTAAGAGCGGCGCGGACGACTGGCGCGTTAGGGTCGACGGCATGGCCGACACCCCCCTTGACCTCACGCAGGACGCCGCGATCCTCACCGCGAAGCTCGTCGACTTCCCCTCCGAGAGCGGCACCGAGAAGCCCCTCGCGGACGCCATCGAGACCGCCCTGCGCGCGCTGCCCCACCTGACGGTGGACCGCCACGGCAACAACGTGATCGCCCGCACGAACCTGGGCCACGCCGAGCGCGTGGTCCTCGCCGGGCACATCGACACGGTCCCGATCGCCGACAACGTCCCCTCGAAGCTGGACGAGGACGGGGTCCTGTGGGGCTGCGGCACCTGCGACATGAAGGCGGGCGTCGCGGTGCAGTTGCGCATCGCCGCCACCGTCCCGGCCCCCAACCGCGACCTGACGTTCGTCTTCTACGACAACGAGGAGGTCGCCGCCGACCTCAACGGCCTCAAGCACGTCGCCGAGGCCCACCCGGACTGGCTGGCCGGCGACTTCGCGGTGCTCCTCGAACCCTCCGACGGCCAGGTGGAGGGCGGCTGCCAGGGCACCCTGCGGGTGCTGCTGAAGACCAAGGGCGAGCGGGCCCACTCGGCGCGCAGTTGGCTCGGCTCCAACGCGATCCACGCCGCCGCCCCGATCCTCGCCGCGCTCGCCGCGTACGAGCCGCGCTACCCGGTCATCGACGGCCTGGAGTACCGCGAGGGCCTCAACGCGGTCGGCATCACCGGCGGAGTGGCCGGCAACGTCATCCCCGACGAGTGCGTCGTCACCGTCAACTTCCGCTACGCGCCGGACCGCAGCGAGGCCGAGGCCGTCGCGCACGTCCGCGAGGTCTTCGCCGACTGCGGGGTCGCGGAGTTCGTGGTCGACGACCACAGCCCCGCCGCCCTGCCCGGACTCTCCCACCCGGCCGCCGCGGCCTTCATCGACGCGGTCGGCGGCACCCCGATGCCCAAGTACGGCTGGACGGACGTCAGCCGCTTCTCCTCCCTCGGCGTCCCCGCCGTCAACTACGGCCCCGGCAACCCGCACTTGGCGCACAAGCGGGACGAACGCGTGGAGACGGCCAAGATCCTGGCCGGCGAGGAACGCCTGCGGGCGTGGCTGACGGCCTGACGGCCGGAAAGCGTCCTGCCGCCGCCGACGGCGGTTCATGGCGGACACGCCGACGTCCCCCGCCCGTAACCCGTGTGGATCTACGCTGAGACGGAACAACCGCAAATGGAGGGAGCTCACATGGCTACCGGCAACCCCGAGGGCAAGCAGCAGCCGCCGGAGGAACAGCGCCTGGGACCGGTCCTCCGCAGGCGAAGCCAGGTCACGGCGAGCACGACCGACCAGCGCCTGCTGGACGCGGGCGGCCCGTCGGACTGGGTCCACACCGACCCCTGGCGGGTGCTCCGCATCCAGTCGGAGTTCATCGAAGGCTTCGGCACCCTCGCCGAACTCCCCCCGGCGATCAGCGTGTTCGGCTCCGCCCGCACCAAGGTGGACTCCCCGGAGTACAAGGCGGGCGTCCGGCTGGGCAGCGCCCTCGTCGAGGCCGGCTGGGCCGTGATCACGGGCGGCGGCCCGGGCGCGATGGAAGCGGCCAACAAGGGCGCGTGCGAGGCGGGCGGCATCTCCGTCGGCCTCGGCATCGAGCTCCCCTTCGAGCAGGGTCTCAACGAGTACGTCGACATCGGCCTGAACTTCCGCTACTTCTTCGTACGGAAGATGATGTTCGTCAAGTACGCGCAGGGCTTCGTGGTCCTGCCCGGCGGCCTCGGCACCCTCGACGAACTCTTCGAGGCCCTCACCCTCGTCCAGACCCAGAAGGTCACCCGCTTCCCGATCGTCCTCTTCGGGAGCGAGTACTGGGGAGGCCTGGTCGACTGGCTGAAGAACACCCTGATCGCCCAGGGCAAGGCGTCGGAGAAGGACCTCCTCCTCTTCCACGTCACGGACGACGTGGAGGAGGCAGTGGCCCTGGTCTCCAAGGAGGCGGGCCGCTAAGGCCGCTAGGACGGTTGGGGCGGCTTGCCGCGCTTCGAACGCCGGTCGGGTGCCTGTGCTTCAGCCCGTCCGGCGTTTGAGGACGAGGCCCTTAAGGGCCGAAGCGGGGGCCTGGGGGCGGCAGCCCCCAGCAGCAGTGACGGCGGCGCGCCCTACGCCAGCCCGCGCCGGGCGACGGCCGGAGGCCGGTGCCCGGCGATGGACGCGACCATGTCCAACACCTGCCGCGTCTCCGCCACTTCATGCACCCGGTACACCTGGGCCCCCAGCCACGCCGACACGGCCGTCGTCGCCAGCGTCCCCACCACCCGCTCCTTCAGCGGCCGGTCCAGCGTCTCCCCGACGAAGTCCTTGTTGGACAGGGACACCAGCACCGGCCACCCCGTCTCCACCATCTCCCCGAGCCGCCGCGTCGCCTCCAGGCTGTGCCGGGTGTTCTTCCCGAAGTCGTGCCCCGGATCGATCATGATCGACTCCCGTGGCACCCCCAGCCCCGCCGCCCGCTCCGCCAGACCCACGGTCACTCGCAGAATGTCGGCCATGACGTCGTCGTACGTCACCCGGTGCGGACGCGTCCGAGGCTCCGCGCCCCCCGCGTGCGTGCACACCAGCCCCACCCCGAACCGCGCCGCGACCTCGGCCAGCCGCGGATCCACGCCGCCCCACGCGTCGTTCAGCAGATCCGCGCCCGCCTCGCAGACCGCCTCCCCGACCTCGGCCCGCCAGGTGTCCACGCTGATGACCACGTCCGGGAAACGCCGCCGCACCTCGGCCACGAACCCGACCGTCCGCCGCGCCTCCTCCGCCGCCGTCACCTCGTCACCGGGACCGGCCTTCACCCCGCCGATGTCGATGATGGCAGCACCCTCTGACACCGCCTGCTCCACGCGTGCGAGGGCGGGCTCGTCGCGGAAGGTCGCCCCCTGGTCGTAGAAGGAGTCCGGGGTCCGGTTCACGATGGCCATGATCACCGGCTCGTGCGCGCCGAATTCCCGTCCGCCCAGCCTGAGCATCCCCTGTGACCTCTCTTCGTACGTCCCGCACATCCACCGCCTGCGACCCTAACCGTCACACCCGCATGGCACGATCGGACCCACACACATCCACTCCGAGCACCGAGTGTGGGGACCCACCGATGGTTATGTTCTTGTTCCTGGTCATCGCGCTCGCCGTCGTGGTCGCCGCGGTCACCCTCGCCGTGGTGGGCGGCGGCGAGGGCACCGGCCCGCTGCCGGAGGTGGCCCCCGAGCGGCTGCACGACCCGCTGCCCCCCGACCGCCCCGTCGACCGCTCCGACATCGACGACCTCCGCTTCCCGCTGGCCGTCCGCGGCTACCGCATGGCGGACGTGGACGACGCCCTGAACCGCGTCGCCGCCGAACTCGCCGAGCGCGACGCCCGCATCGCCGACCTGGAGTCCGCCCTCGCCGGCGCGCAGCCCCCGACCGGCTCCCAGGCCTCCCACGTCTCCTTCGAGAAGCCCGCCCCGGAGGACCACCAGTGAGCGACGGCACGGCCCTCGCGGGCGAGGACGGCGCGCTGCGCTGCCCCTGGGCCCTGTCCACGCCGGACTACGTGACGTACCACGACGAGGAGTGGGGCCGCCCGGTCCACGGCGACGACGCGCTGTTCGAACGCCTCAGCCTGGAGGCCTTCCAGTCCGGCCTGTCCTGGATCACGATCCTGCGCCGCCGCGCCACCTTCCGCACCGCCTTCGCCGGCTTCGACATCGCCTCGGTCGCCGCCTTCACCGACGAGGACCGCGAACGCCTCCTCGCCGACCCCGGCATCATCCGCAACCGAGCCAAGGTCGACGCCACCCTCGCCAACGCCCGCGTCCTGGCCGACTGGCCGGCCGGCGACCTGGACACCCTGATCTGGTCCCACGCCCCCGACCCGACCACCCGCCCGACCCCGAAAACCCTCGCGGACGTCCCGGCGGTCACGGACGAGTCGACGGCCCTGTCGAAGGCCCTCAAAAAACGGGGCCTCCGCTTCGTCGGCCCCACGACGGCATACGCACTGATGCAGGCATGCGGCTTGGTCAACGACCACCTGGAGATGTGCGTCAGTCGTATCAGCCCGTCCGGCGTTTGAGGACGAGGCCCCTTAAGGGCCGAAGCGGGGGTCTGGGGGCGGCAGCCCCCAGCATCAGCCGACGGTCACCGCCCGAGATACTTCGGCTTCTCCTTGTTGACGAAGGCCTGGACGGCGATCCCGTGGTCCTCGGACGCCCCCGCCCGAGCCTGCAACTCGTCCTCCTTCTCCAACGTCTCGGAGAGCGAGTGCGAGAACCCGAAAGCCACGGCCTCCTTGATCGCCGCGTAGGCGACCGTCGGCCCGGAGGCCAACGCCCGAGCCACCTTCTCGGCCTCGCCGCGCAGCGCCCCCGCGGGGACGACCCGGTTGGCGATACCCCACTCGTACGCCTCCTGAGCCGTGATGCTGCGCGGGAAGAGCAGCAGGTCAGCGGCCCGCCCGGGACCGATCACCCGCGGCAGGGTCCACGAGACGCCGGAGTCGGCGGTGAGCGCGACCCCCGCGAACGACGTGTTGAAGGACGCCGTGTCGGCCACGACACGGAAATCCGCGGCCAGCGCGAACCCGAAGCCGGCGCCCGCAGCGACCCCGTTCACGGCGGCGACCACCGGCTTCGGAGCCTCGGTCAGCGCCCGCACGATCGGGTTGTAGTGCTCCTTGACCGTGCTCATGACCTTCGCCGAGCCCTCGGCCAGCAGCCCGATGTGCTCCTTGAGGTCCTGCCCCACGCAGAACGCCCGCTCACCGGCTGCCGTCAGCAGCACGGCCCGTACGGCGTCGTCGGTCGTCGCGGACTGGACCGCCTCCCGGAGGGCGACCTTGGTCGCGACGTCCAGCGCGTTCATCGCCTCGGGGCGGTTCAGCGTGATCGTCGCGAGCCCGTCGCTCACCTCGTAGAGCACGGTGTCGGCCATGGCGTATCCCCTCCGTGTCGCGGCTCGGACGTACTACTGGTCAGTACGCCCGATGTACGAGGACAGCATGGCGGAGATCGCCGTACCCGGAGCGCACCCGACGTGTGACCTGCGTCAAAGAATTCGGGAGGGTTTACGGCGCGTGGAAGTCCGTGCGGGCGCGCAGTATCGCAGTCACATCGCCGAATTGAGTGGTTTTGCTCGCGCGCGTTGCGCAAGCGATGCCGTCTGATGTTGGTCATCGGGTCCTGAGATGCGGGATAATGGCTGGGAAGCAATGTGTTCGATGCCGGTGTCGCGTGTCCCACGCTGGATCGCGGCTGCCCTCCACGGGCCGTCGGCTTTGGCGATGAGCTGGTTTCAGGAAGGGGAACGAGCATGGCGGCCATGAAGCCGCGAACGGGTGATGGCCCGCTCGAGGTGACCAAGGAGGGGCGGGGCATCGTCATGCGCGTTCCGCTCGAAGGCGGCGGTCGACTCGTCGTGGAACTGACCCCTGACGAGGCCGACGCACTCGGCGACGCCCTCAAGAAGGTCGTCGGCTGACGCGCAAGCGACCCCACTTTTTCGATCGCTCCGGCACCCGCGAGGATGCCGGAGCGATCGTTTTGTCACGTCCCCCGGGGTTTAGCGAGGCCGCCTAGCCCGAAAGGCCCAAGGGCCGCCCGCAGGCTCAGGACGCAGTCAGGACACAGCCAGGACACAGCCAGGACGCAGTCAGGGCGTACTCAGCGCTTGACCGCGCACAGCAGCCCGTCGCCGACCGGCAGCAGCGACGGCACCAGATCCTGGCTCTCGCGCACCGCCCGCAGCAGCTCCCGGATCCTTATGACCTCCGTGGGCTGCGGTCCGGAGTCGACCGTGCGGCCGTTGGCGAAGACGCCCTCGAAGACGACCAGGCCACCCGGCCGCAGCAGGCGCAACGATTCGGCGAGGTACTCCAGCAGTTCCAGCCGGTCGCCGTCGCAGAAGACGAGGTCGTAGCCGACGTCCGCGAGGCGGGGCAGGACGTCGAGCGCGCGGCCCGGGATGAACCGGGCCCGGTTGCTGGCGAAGCCGCAGGCGCGGAAGGCCTGCCGGGCGAACTGCTGGTGCTCCGGCTCGGGGTCGACGGTCGTCAGGACGCCGTCCGGGCGCATCCCGTGCAGCAGGTGGATCCCGGAGACACCGGTTCCGGTACCGATCTCCGCGACGGCCTTCGCGTCCACGGTCGCGGCGAGCATCCGCAGCGCGGCGCCCGTGCTCGGCGACACCGAGCGCAGCCCTGCCTCGCGGGCCCGGTCACGGGCCCAGTGCAGCGCTTCGTCCTCGGCGGCATAGGCGTCGGCGAACGCCCAGCTTGCCTGCCGGTTGCCGGTAATGACCCTCTCCTGTCCCCGTGGTTGCCTCGCGTGACTGTATCCGTTGCCGCCGGGAACCCGCAGATGGGACCGTGCGTTTGAAGGGGTGGGAACGACGACGGGGGGACACAGTTGGATCACGACGAGGGACCGGGTGTCGAGCAAGTGCTGACGCAGCCGCATGAGCCGTGGCAGCACAGATCAATTTCTCGTAAAACCGCTTATCCGGAGCTAACGGGCGAGGTGGCTATGGTAGGGGCTCCACTGGACACCACCAGAGCCGACAGGGGAGGTGCGGCCGCGCCTGTGGATCGGGGAGGAGTGCTGCGGCGCTTTCTCGGGTCGGCGGGCAGGCCGAAATCCGTGAACGACACCGCTGCTGACCACCGCCACACCGTCGGCTTCACCGCCGGTCAGGGCCAGACCGCGACTTTCACCACCGACGCGGACGGGCAGGCGTGGACTCCGCCCACGTGGGAGGAGATCGTCAGCATGCACAGCGGCCGGGTCTACCGGCTCGCCTACCGTCTGACCGGCAACCAGCACGACGCCGAGGATCTCACCCAGGAGGTCTTCGTCCGCGTCTTCCGCTCCCTGTCCACGTACACGCCGGGCACCTTCGAGGGCTGGCTGCACCGCATCACGACCAACCTCTTCCTGGACATGGTCCGCCGCAAGCAGCGCATCCGCTTCGACGCGCTGGGCGACGACGCGGCAGAGCGGCTGCCCAGCAAGGAGCCCACCCCGCAACAGGCCTTCAACGACGCCCACTTCGACGCGGACGTCCAGCAGGCGCTGGACACCCTCGCGCCCGAGTTCCGCGCCGCCGTCGTCCTCTGCGACATCGAGGGCCTCTCCTACGAGGAGATCGCCGCGACCCTGGGCGTCAAGCTGGGCACGGTCCGCTCGCGTATCCACCGCGGCCGTTCGCAACTGCGCAAGGCCCTCGCGCACCGCGCGCCCGAGGCCCGCGCCGGGCGCCGTTCGTTCGTGGCCCGTGTTCCCGCTCTGGGAGGAGGGGGCGCGACCGCGTGAGTGGATCCCGGAACAACGCAACCGAGCGGCTCCTCGCGGAGCAGCACCTCGGAGACCGGCTCTCCGCCCTGGTGGACGGCGAGCTCGGACACGACACCCGCGAGCGGGTACTGGCCCATCTCGCGACCTGCCCGAAGTGCAAGACAGAGGTCGACGCGCAACGCCGGCTGAAGAACGTCTTCGCGGAAGTCGCCCCACCGGCCCCCTCCGAAAGCTTCCTGGCCCGCCTTCAGGGGCTGCCCGGAGGCGACCCGGACGGCGGCGGCCCGCCGCTGGGCGGTAGCGGCGGTGGCGGTGGCGGCGGGTTCGCCGACGGGGTCTTCGGAGTCTTCGGAGGGATCGGAGGGAGAGGCGCGCGGCGGGACGAGCCGTTCGAGTTCCGCTATGTACCGGCCCGCGACCACGGCTCCGTCCTGCCACCGTCTCCGGGCCCAGATTCCGACCGCGGCTTTCGGATCCAACCCGTCGGGCGTGGCGGCGACCGCCACCATGACGCCGACCGGTCGCGGAGCATGCGGTTCGCGTTCGTCGCCGCCGGCGCGGTGTCGCTGGCCGCGATCGCCCTGGGCGGCATGACCTCCGTCGCCCCGATCGACACGACCGCCGACGGCCGCAGCGGCTCGGGCAACGGGAGCAACGTGACACCGGCCCGCACCCCGGGCACCGGCTCCGCGGCGACGTCGGAGAACCAGCGGCGTCGTGCCGTGGGCCCCCTGTTCTCCCAGGGCGGCCAACTCGGCGACACCGCGGCGGCCCCGACCGAGGTCTCCGCACCGCTGCTGCCCGGCATGCCCTCCACGGGCGACGACGGCCGGGTCGAACAGGCCCTGCACCGCCTCGCCGGCCCGATGGTGGCCGGCGCCGCCGCGATGTCCCCGCTGATACGTCCGCTCGGCATGACCTCGCCGATCACCCTGACCGCGTGGAGCACGCCACCCGAGATCACCGGTCTCGGCCTGCTCGCCGCACCCGCCCCCGACACCACCTCCGCTCCCACCCCCTCCACCTCCCCTTCCTCCCAGCGCACCCGCTGACCCGGGCCCCGCGCCACTCCGCCGCGAACCTGGTTGAATCCGTGATGGACCGCGCCCTGCCAGGCAGCGGGGCGCGAAGGCGGAGTTCGCCGGGCCGGGGCTGGGGGCGCGCGCTCCCGGTCCGGTGCCCCGGCGGGGGCGAGTGGGGAGAACATGGACGAGGGGAAGCCCACGAGGGCGAAGTGGTGGAGCCGGCCTCGACCGCAGGCATCCGCAGGGCAACAGGCCTCCACGGATGAGGGCGACTTCGAACTGGCCCAGCCGGCGGCGAGCACGCAGGACGGAACGGCACCCGCCGATCCCGCAGGGGAGTCTCCGTCCGCCTCGGCCGAGCCGACGAACACGGCAACGCTGTCCGACACCGGCGACACGGGCGCTGACGCCCAAGCCCACGTCCACGTCCACAGCGGCGACGGCGACGGCGACTATGAGCTGAGGCGTCCGGCCGGTGAGGCGGTTTCCGCAGCCGACCCGGTGGCGTTCGGCCCGGTTGGTCAAGCCGACTCGGTCCCCTCCGCCCAGGAGGCCCCCGAGTTGGCGTCACCGGTTGCCGACTCGCGGCCCAAGCCTCTGCATGACCCCGACCCCTACAGCACCCCGCCGTATGGCGAACCGGGGCCCTGGGCACCCGCCCCGCCCGTCCAGCACCCGGCGGTCGCGCACGCAGCGCTTCCCGCCCACACCGACGCCGTGCCTGTCCCGGCCCCGGTCCCTGTCCCGGTCCCCGAACCGTCTTCCGTCCACGCCGACGCCGTACCGCCCCTCGGCCCCCCATCCGCACCTGCACCCGCAGCCGAACCCACCTCCACCCCCACCCCCGGCTCCAGCCCCTGGCAGCGTTATGACCCCTGGTCTGCCACGCCCTTTGGTGGAGCGGCTCTGGGCGGAACGCCCGTTGGCGGGGGTGGGCGGCGGTGGTCGCGGGTGGTTGGGGGTGCGTTGGTTGTCGCGGTGGTGTCCGGTGGGTTCGGTGGGGCTGTGGGGGCGTATCTGGAGCGCAACGGTGGGATCAACGGGGTGCGGTTGCCGCAGGCAGCCGCCGAGCCGACCGGGCGGGCCGCCGACAGTGTGGCCGGGATCGCCGCGCGGGCCCTGCCCAGCGTCGTCACCCTGCATGTCAGCGGCAGCGAGGAGTCCGGCACCGGCACCGGCTTCGTACTCGACTCGCTCGGCTACATCCTCACCAACAACCACGTCGTCGAGCCCGCCGGAAGCAACGGCGAGATATCCGTCGTCTTCAACGGCGGCCAGACCGCCAAGGCCGAGGTCGTCGGCCGGGACAGCGGCTACGACCTCGCCGTGGTGCGGGTGACCGGGGTCAAGGGCCTGAAGCCGCTCTACCTCGGCAACTCCGACAACGTGCAGGTCGGCGACCCGGTCGTCGCCATCGGCGCCCCCTTCGACCTGGAGGGCACCGTCACCTCCGGCATCATCAGCGCCAAGGAACGGCCCATCACCGCCGGAGGCGAGAGCGGGGACGGCAGCGACGTGTCGTACGTCGACGCCCTCCAGACCGACGCGCCGATCAACCCCGGCAACTCCGGCGGACCCCTCCTCGACACGCAGGGCCATGTCATCGGCATCAACTCGGCCATCCGCTCCGCCGCCGACGGCACCGACTCCGGCACCGCCCAGGCCGGCTCGATCGGCCTCGGGTTCGCCATCCCGATCAACCAGGGCAAGCGCGTCGCCGAGGAACTGATCAACACCGGGAAGGCGACCCACCCGGTCATCGGCATCACCCTCGACCTGAACTACGCGGGCGACGGCGCCCGGGTCGGCACCGGCGGCGCCGACGGAAGCACCCCGGTCACCGCGGGCGGCCCCGGCGACCGGGCCGGCATCCGCGCCGGGGACGTCATCACGCAGGTCGACGGCCAGCGCGTGCACTCCGGCGAGGAACTGATCGTCAAGACCCGCGCCCACCGCCCCGGCGACCGCCTGGAACTGACCGTCGAACGCGGCGGCACGGCACGCACGCTCACCCTGGTCCTCGGCTCGTCCGGCGGCTGAGCCGGGGCGAGCGCCCTCAGCCCGCTCCCAACGATTGACAGAAACGTCACAGGTCAGACCCCGAGACCCGGTCCCACTAGGCAAACAACACGGAAAACCGGTGGCGTACACGTAGGCGGACGGCTCGGGACGGTACCGGTCGGACAGGTGCGACAGGTACCGTGGACCGGGCCGGGACCGCGGAAGACCCGAGCTCGGCCACTGAGGGTCGAGGAACCGAGGACCGCGGACATCGCGAGGAGCTTCAGGTGTTCAATGACATAGGGCCGCTCGAGCTGGTGACGCTCGCCGTCCTGGCCGTGCTCGTCTTCGGTCCGGACAAGCTCCCCAAGGTCATCCAGGACGTGATGCGCACCGTCCGGAAGATCCGTGAGTTCTCGGAGAGCGCCAAGGCGGACATCCGCAGCGAACTGGGCCCGGATTTCAAGGACTTCGAGTTCGAGGACCTCAACCCCAAAGCCTTCCTCCGCAAGCAGTTGGACAACGACGAGCTGGGGCTGCGGGAGATCCGCAACGGCTTCGACCTGAAGAAGGAGATGGCCGAGGTCACGGACGCGGTCCACAGCCGCGACACGGACACCGCCATCGCGTCTTCGAACCCGTCCGGCGGCGGTCGTATCGACATGACCAAGAAGCCCGAGGAGCCGGTCAAGGACGACCGTCCGGCCTTCGACGCGGACGCCACCTGAGCCACCCGCGCACCCCCGGTGTGAGGGGGCGCACGTCCCACGCGCCGGGAGGTTTCCCGGCAGCCCGGGGCGGGGTGGCTATGCTGCCTGGTTGTTGTGCGGAGCGGACGAGTACGCCCGAAGGGGGGCGGGCCGGTCGCTCCGTCGAGAACGAGGAGGCGTCCGGGCACATGGAGACGACGAGTCAAGCAGTCGCGCAGACGCCGGCCGCGGAGGACGGACAACAGGTCCCCTCCGCCCGCCGTACCGTCGACGGCTACCTGGAGGCACCCTTCCCCTGGTACGGCCTCGACGAGGCCTTCACGGGGCCGCGCTGGCTGATGCAGGTGGGCACGGCGGCCGACGGGGCCGTGGAGCACGGTTCCATCGGACACGGTGACGAGCCCTCCGTACGGCACGAGACGGCCGGTGAGGACCGCGGCAAGTTCGCGGTCGTCGTGACCGTCGCCGCGAACCCCGTGCGGCGCAGCGCGGACGGCACGGGTCTGCTGGAGGCCACCTCGGTGTCCTCGGCGGCCTGGCTCGCGGGCGTCGGGCTGCTGTCCTTCACCTGGCCGGGCCAGATGGACCACAGCCTGCGCGACGACTGGCTGGACCAGCAGACCGAGACGGCGTGGGTCCTCGCCGACGACCTCGCGGGCGCGGACTGGTCGACGCTGTCCCTCCCCGTCGACGGCGTGCCGACCCCCTTCCACTACCGGGAGTCCGAGTTCGGCTGGGTCCTGGCCGGCTCCACCGAGCAAGGGGTGCACCTGGGGGCGTACGGGAGGGGCATGAGCGCGTACGGGCTCGGCTTCTGCGTCGTCAAGGACGTCGCCGAGTACGCGTAGCCACGACTGCGCCCGGCAACGACTGCGCCAGCAACGACGAAGGGTGCCCTCGCGACGGAGGGCACCCCATGGTCGTACGCCGGAAAACGCTAGAGAACGCCGGAAACGCTAGAACTTGTTCCTGGGTGTGATCCCCAGCGACAGGCCCGACAGGCCGCGCTGTCGGCCGCCCAGCTTGCCCGCGATCGCGCGCAGGGCCGCGCCCGCCGGGGAGTCCGGGTCGCTCAGCACGACCGGCTTGCCCTCGTCGCCGCCCTCGCGCAGCCGGACGTCGATCGGGATGGAGCCGAGGACGGGGACCGACGCGCCCGTCCTACGGGTCAGGCCGTCGGCCACGCTCTGGCCGCCGCCCGTGCCGAACACGTCGACCATCTCGTCGCAGTGCGGGCAGGGCAGGCCGGCCATGTTCTCGACCACGCCGACGATCTTCTGGTGGGTCTGCACGGCGATCGAGCCCGCCCGCTCGGCGACCTCGGCCGCCGCCTGCTGAGGCGTCGTCACGACGAGGATCTCCGCGTTCGGGACGAGCTGCGCGACCGAGATCGCGATGTCGCCCGTGCCCGGGGGCAGGTCCAGCAGGAGCACGTCCAGATCGCCCCAGTAGACGTCCGCCAGGAACTGCTGGAGCGCGCGGTGCAGCATCGGGCCGCGCCACACGACCGGGTCGTTGCCCGGAGTGAACATGCCGATGGAGATGACCTTCACGCCGTGCGCCGACGGCGGCATGATCATGTTCTCGACCTGGGTCGGATGGCCGTCCGCGCCCAGCATGCGCGGCACGCTGTGGCCGTAGATGTCGGCGTCGACCACGCCCACCTTCAGACCGTCGGCCGCCATCGCCGCCGCCAGGTTCACCGTCACCGACGACTTGCCGACGCCGCCCTTGCCGGACGCGATCGCGTACACGCGGGTGAGGGAGCCGGGCTTGGCGAAGGGGACCTCGCGCTCGGTCTGGCCACCGCGCAGGGCGGTCGCGAGTTCCTTGCGCTGTTCGTCGCTCATCACGTCGAGCGTCACGTCGACGCTGGTCACGCCGTCGACCGCGGCAACCGCGTCGGTCACCCGCTGCGTGATGGTCTCGCGCATCGGGCAGCCGGAGACCGTCAGGTACACGGCGACCGCGACCGCCCCGTCCGCGCCGATCTCCACCGACTTCACCATCCCCAGTTCGGTGATGGGGCGGTTGATCTCGGGGTCGTTCACCGTCGCCAGTGCTTCACGCACCGCGTCTTCGCTAGCCATAACCACGATGGTACGGCGACCGGCGGGGCCGCCGGTAAGCCCGTCACCGGTCGTCTACGTCACGCCCCCGCGACCGTTCCGCCGGGAATACGGCGGGTTCGCGATGGCCGTTGCCCCGCTCCTCCAGTTCCTTGACCATGTCCTGGAGCTCCGAGCGGATCCAGTCCCGGGTGGCGACCTCGCCCAGGCCGATGCGCAGCGCGGCGATCTCCCTGGTCAGGTACTCGGTGTCGGCGATCGACCGCTCGTTCTGCTTGCGGTCCTGCTCCAGGTTGACCCGGTCGCGGTCGTCCTGCCTGTTCTGCGCGAGCAGGATCAGCGGGGCCGCGTAGGAGGCCTGGAGGGACAGCATCAAGGTCAGGAAGATGAAGGGGTAGTGGTCGAAGCGCAGGTCAGTGGGCGCGAAGATGTTCCACAGGACCCAGACGATGATGACGATCGTCATCCAGACGATGAACCGCCCGGTGCCCAGGAACCGCGCGATGCGCTCCGACAGCCGCCCGAAGGCCTCCGGGTCGTACTCGGGCAGCAGCCGACGCCGGGGCGTCCGCGGCTGGTCCAGCCGGGCCCGGTGACGACTGGACGCCGTGGCGCCGCTGGGCGTGCGCTCGCCGCGCCCGCTCTCCCGCTCAGGAGCCATGCGGAACCACCCCCTCACCCGCGACGCCGGTCCCGTGCTCGGTCCCGCCTTCGGTACTGCCTTCGTCGAGGTGGAACTCCGTCTCGCGCCAGTCCTCCGGGAGCATGTGGTCCAGGACGTCGTCCACGGTCACCGCGCCCAGCAGCGAACCCGCCTCGTTGACGACGGGCGCCGCGACCATGTCGTACGTCGCGAAGAACCCGGCGACGACCGGCAGCGCCGCGTCCGGCGCGAGGGTCTGGAGGCTCTCGTCGAGGATCGAGCTGACCAGCGTGTACGGCGGGTCGCGCAGCAGGCGCTGGAAGTGGACCGTGCCGAGGTACTTGCCGGTCGGCGTCTCGTCCGGCGGGCGGCAGACGTAGACCTGGGCGGCGAGGGCGGGGGAGAGGTCGGGGTTGCGCACGCGGGCGAGGGCGTCGGCGACGGTCGCGTCCGGGCGCAGGATGATCGGCTCGGTGGTCATCAGGCCGCCCGCCGTGTGCTCCTCGTACGCCAGCAGACGCCGCATGTCGGCCGCGTCGGCGGGCTCCATCAGGCTCAGCAGCCGCTCCTGGTCGTTCTCGGGCAGCTCGGAGAGCAGGTCGGCCGCGTCGTCGGGGTCCATGGCCTCCAGGACGTCCGCGGCGCGCTCCTCCTTCAACTTGCCGAGGATCTCGATCTGGTCGTCCTCCGGCAGCTCCTCGAGGACGTCGGCGAGGCGGTCGTCGTCGAGGGCGGCGGCGACCTCGGCCCGCCGCTTCGGCGACAGGTGGTGCAGCACGTTGGCGAGGTCGGCCGGGCGCAACTGCTCGAAGGTGGCGAGGAGGCTCTCCGCCCCCTGCCCGTGCTCCTCCAGCGAGAACCCGGTGACGGCCGACCACCCCACCGTCAGCGTCTCGCCCTTGGCCCGCCGGAACGCGCCGCCCTTCCTGCCCTTGCGGACGAAGACCCGGTCGATCTCCCAGTCCCGGCGGGCCGGCAACTGACGCAGCGACACATCGAGGACGGTGACCTCCTCTCCCAGCTCTCCCGGCTCGCCCAGCTCGCCCGGCTCCCCGGGTTCTCCCGGCCCTCCGGGCTTCCCCGGCCCGACGAGGTTGACGCGCCGGTCCAGGAGCTCGCCGAAGACGAGCCGCTCGGTGGGCCGCTGTTCGAAGCGCCGGACGTTGACCACGCCGGTGGTGATGACCTGGCCGGACTCGATGCCGGTCACCCGGGTCATCGGCAGGAAGATCCGCCGCCGCGTGGACAGTTCGACGACCAGCCCGAGCACGCGCGGCGGCCGCCGCCCGACCCGCAGCACGACGACCAGATCGCGGACCCGCCCCACCTGCTCGCCGTTCGGATCGAAGACGGGCACGGCGGCGAGGTGCGAGACGAAGATCCGCGGGTTGCCCGATGCCATGACCGCGCCTTTCTCCTTAACCGTTTTTGTAGCTGTTTCCGTAGCTGCTTCTGTAGCCGTTTCCGTGGCTGTTTCCGTATGGTCCGCTCGGGTCGGATTGCCCGCTCGTGCGGGCTTCAGGCTAGCCCGTCCCGATCGGATACGCCCTGGTGGGCGGTCCGGACGGTCCGGCTCCGCTCGCGGCCCGCGACCCCGGTACGCTGCCGTACGCCGCTCGGCACACCCCCGCAGAAAGGCAGCGTTCTCTGTGACTGCGATTACCCAGGGCCGTACTCGCAAGGCCGCGCTCCTGAGCGCGATGTGCGCACTGGTCGTGGGCCTGGGGGCGACAGGGTGCAGCGAGGACCCGGACGCCGGCACGAACGGCGTGGGCAAGCTGCCCGCCAAGGAGATCCAGACGAAGGCGCGGACGGCCGCCGGCGGTGTGGACGCGGTGCGGCTGTCGGGGAGCGTGGTCACCAGCGGGAAGACGTACACGCTCGACATGCGGCTGAAGGCGGGCGGCGGCACCGGGTCGGTGACCGCGGAGGGGGCCACCTTCCACGTCCTGCGGATCGGCGAGGAGTTGTATCTGAAGGCCGACGCGGCGTTCTGGAACCACGAGGACGGCAAGTCCGGTGACGGCGGCTCGGGCACCGACTCCGACACGGCGGCGGCCGAAAAGCTCCAGGGCAAGTACGTGAAGGTGCCGACGGGCGACCCCTCGTACAAGAAGTTCAGCGGTTTCACGGACAAGGACCTCCTCCTCGACGGTCTTCTGGAGCTGCACGGCTCGCTGGGCACGGACGGCCATCACGAGCAGTCCGGCGTGCGCACGATCCGCATCGCAGGTGACGGCGGCTCCGGTGGCACGCTGGACGTGTCCCTGGAGGGCAAGCCGTACCCCCTGCGCCTGGAACGGGGCGGCGGGGCCGGGACACTGAGCTTCTCCGCCTGGGGCCAGGACTTCGCCCTGAAGAAACCCGCCAAGGACGACACGGTGGACTACGGCAAGCAACTGCCGACGTCCTGACCGGCTCCTTACGTAACCGGCTACTTGGGTTTGCGGCGCTTCAGCAGCAGTTTCGGCAGGCCCGCCGGGGCCGGTTCCCGGGTGGTGGCGGGCGACGGCACCGGCCGCGCCGCCAGATCCCCGTCGGGCAGGGGCAGTACGCCCCCGGTGGGCTCCAGCCGGAGTACGCGGCACTCGCGTGCCCAACGCCCGGTCATCGCCTCGCCGTCGGGAGCGTTCAGCCGCTTGCCCTTCAGCTCTGCGACGGCCGCCTCCCACGCTTCGGAACCGGATGCCAGCTCCACGACCGTCGCCGTCCAGGAGACCAGCCGGCCGCCCTTGTCCTTGCTGCGGACGGTGACCTCGGCCGAGCCGCCGTGGACGAGCCCTGGCAGCGGCTGCTCACCGGGACCGTCGCCGATCAGGCAGGCCGCGCCCTCGTGCCACACGTGCCACAGCGCACGCGCGGCCGGTTCGCCGGCGCCCCGCACCCAGACGAGGCCGGACTTCTTGGTGGCCTCCTCGACGAGGGCCCGGTCGAGAAGGGCCTGGTCGAGGGGGGCCTTTCCGGGCAGCTCGCTTGTCATGACGCCAGCCTAGCCAGGGCCCGCCCGACGCCCCTCACAGCCAGCCGTTGCGCTTCAGCGTGCGGTGGATGCCCACACACAGCGCGACCATGGCCGTCATGACGACGGGATAGCCGAACTTCCAGTGCAGTTCCGGCATGTAGTCGAAGTTCATGCCGTACACCCCGCACACCATCGTCGGCACGGCGATGATGGCCGCCCAGGACGTGATCTTGCGCATGTCCTCGTTCTGCGCGACGGACGCCTGCGCGAGGTTGGCCTGAAGGATCGAGTTGAGCAGTTCGTCGAAGCCGATGACCTGCTCCTGGACCCGGGCGAGGTGGTCGGCGACGTCCCGGAAGTACTTCTGGATATCGGGGTCGACCAGCCGCATCGGCCGCTCGCTCAGCAACTGCATCGGCCGCAGCAGCGGCGACACCGCGCGCTTGAACTCCAGTACCTCACGCTTGAGTTGGTAGATCCGGCCGGCGTCCGTACCGCGCGGGGAGCCCTTGCGTCCCGGCGAGAACACCTCCGTCTCGACCTCGTCGATGTCGTCCTGCACGGCGTCGGCGACCGCGACATAGCCGTCGACGACATGGTCGGCGATCGCGTGCAGCACCGCCGAGGGGCCCTTGTCGAGCAGCTCGGGGTCGTCCTGGAGGCGGTGGCGCAGCGCGCGCAGCGAGCCCTGGCCGCCGTGCCGGACGGTGATGAAGAAGTCCTTGCCGGTGAAGCACATGACCTCACCGGTCTCGACGACCTCGCTGTTGGCCGTGAGCCGGTCGTGCTCGACGTAGTGGATGGTCTTGAAGACGGTGAAGAGGGAGTCGTCGTAGCGCTCCAGCTTGGGCCGCTGGTGCGCCTGCACGGCGTCCTCCACGGCCAGCGGGTGCAGCCCGAACTCGCTGGCGATACCGGCGAATTCGGCTTCGGTCGGCTCGTGCAGACCGATCCACACGAAGCCGCCGTCGCGCCGCACCTGGCGCATGGCCTCGTGCGGGGTGGGCGGCGTCGTGAACGGGACGCGGGTGCCGTCGCGGTAGACGGCGCAGTCGACGACGGCCGACGGGGTGCCGGGGTCGCGGGTGGTGTCGTAGGCGCCGCTGTCCAGGCGCACGCTCTTGCGCAGGGAGGGGCGGGACGGGCGGACCACGGCGCGCAGGTCGCGGATCATCGACATGGCAGGGCTCCTTCGCATCGGGCGACGAAGGCCGCTGCGACGGGTGGAACTACCCGGAATGAGGACGTCCTGAGTACGGATGTTTGGCACGTCCACAAAGCGGGGAGCACCGCTCCGTCGCGGTGGCGAGTTTCGTCGCTGACTCAGCTACTGGTTCAGCTACTGCAAGTTCAGAGAAAACGAAACGAAGTGCTCTTCCGCGTGAGGACGCGATCGGGAAAGGCGGCGATCAGCCGAAAGTTCGGAGAAGCTGCGTCAACGGCCGGAAGAGCGAGTGGTACTGCACGGGTGACTTCGATCCATGACAGCCCCACCTCCTCCAGCCGGTCCCTCGTAAGGGAGTCTCGTCTGCGTCGAGGCAAGATCGCGACGCTTCTGCGTGCTGCCCCGAACGACCGTGCCAGAGTATCAGCCGGTCGAAGTGTCAAGGCGCTGCTTTGCCCCGCGGTGACGAGTTCTATGCTCGCCGCATGGCTGATGTTCTTCCTCTGGTCGAGGCCCGTCTGCGCAGCGCGCTGGGCGAGCCGGACGCCCGCGCGGCGGTCACGTTCCTCGGTACGGACCGTGTCGAGGTGCTGCGTTTCCATGAGGGCGACGTCGTCCGTTACGCCACGCTCGGCATGTCCGCGCAGCCGATGAGCGACCCCACGGCGATGCTCGCGGACCCGGTCGAGGGCCCGCGCGCCGAGCTGGTCCTGTCGGTGCGCCCCGGCACCGCCGACACGGACAAGGTGCTCCGTCCGCTTGCCGTGCTCGCCGCGTCTCCGCAGGTCGAGGGTGTGGTCGTGGCCCCCGGCGCCTCGCTGGACGTCGGCGAGCCGCTGTGGCCCGGCGCTCCCTTCACGTCGGTCCTGGTCGCCGAGCCGGGCGGTCTGGTCGAGGACCTCGGCCTCGACGCGCCCCTCGACCCGGTCCGCTTCCTGCCGCTGCTGCCCATGACCCCGAACGAGGCCGCCTGGAAACGCGTCCACGGCGCTCAGGCCCTCCAGGAGCGCTGGCTGACGAACGGGACGGATCTGCGGGACCCGTCCCGGCGGTCCGTACCGCTCGACTGAGCCGCCGGGTGACCCATGTCACCAACGCCCGGCTGAAAACCGTCAGTTGGTTCAGCGGGGCTCAGCCGGCTCAGCTAGCGAAGACGGCCACCCCGTCCTCGGTCGCGTGCCTCGATTCCAGCTCCGCCGCCTCGCGCGTGAGCGCCTTCCTCCGTACGACGACCACGGCCGCGCCGAGCACCGCCGTCACCGCCGCGACGACGAACGGGACGTGGATGTCGGTCCACTCCTCGATCTTCGGCGCGAAGTAGGGCGCGGCAGCCGCCGCGAACCAGCGCACGAAGTTGTAGCCCGCGCTCGCCACCGGACGCGGGGCGTCGGAGACGCCGAGCGCCAACTCGGTGTAGACGGTGTTGTTCACGCCGATGAACGCGCCCGACAGGACCGTGCAGACGATCGCCGTGATGTGGTCGCCGTAGCCGAGGGCGAGCACGTCGACGGCGAGCAGCAGCAGCGAGCCGCCGAGCACCTTCAGCGAGCCGAACCGCTCCTGGAGGCGCGGCGCGACGAGCACCGAGAAGACGGCGAGCAGCAGACCCCACGCGAAGAACACCGCCCCCGACCGGTACGGGGTCATGTCCAGCACGAACGGGGTGAAGGCCAGCACGGTGAAGAACGTGTAGTTGTAGAAGAACGCCGAGGCGGCGACGGAGGCGAGACCGCCGTGGCCGAGCGCCTTCAGCGGGTCCAGCAGCGAGGTCCTGCGGGCCGGCTTCGGCTGCTCCGCCAGGAACGCCGTGATGCACAGGAAGCCGACCGCCATCAGGAACGCCGTGCCGAAGAACGGGTAGCGCCAGCTCGCGTCGCCGAGCAGCGCGCCGAGCAGCGGTCCGCAGGCCATGCCGAGGCCGAGGGCGGACTCGTACAGCAGGATGGCCGCCGCGCTGCCGCCGGCCGCCGCGCCCACGATCACCGCGAGGGCGGTGGAGACGAAGAGCGCGTTGCCGAGCCCCCAGCCCGCCCGGAAGCCCACCAGTTCGGCGACCGAGCCCGAGGTGCCCGACAGACCGGCGAAGACGACGACGAGCGCGAGGCCGAGCAGCAGCGTCCGGCGGCCGCCGATACGGCTGGAGATGAAGCCGGTGACCAGCATCGCCACGGCGGTGATCAGGAAGTACGAGGTGAAGAGCAGGGAGACCTGACCGGCCGTGGCGTCCAGGCCCCGGGCGATCGACGGCAGGATCGGGTCGACGAGACCGATGCCCATGAACGCGACGACGGACGCGCCGGCCGTCGCCCATACCGCCTTGGGTTGTTCCGAGATGGTTGGCATGTGCACACGTTAAGTTAGAGCGCCTAATTGATGCAAGATACATCTATGAGGGGGTGGGCTGCCGCCTTCCGGAAGGCTTCCGTCCGGATGGGTGATCGTCCTTGACGTGGGCGGGCTCGGGTAGGAGCGTGGGGCTCTATGAGGGGCGAACCCAGTTGCCCGAAGTGTGGTGGCCGGGTCAGGGCTCCCGGACTCTTCGCCGATTCCTGGCAGTGCGATGTGCACGGGGCGGTGCATCCGCTGCAGCCCGTGATCCCGCCCAGCGTCGAGGCCCTCAGCGTCGTCGTGCATCGCACGCGGGTACCGGTGTGGATGCCCTGGCCGCTGCCGGTCGGCTGGCTCTTCACGGGCGTGACGTACGCGGGCGACGACCGCAGCGGAGGCCGCGCCACCGTGGTGGCCTGCTCCGGGCCGGCCCCGCTCGGCGGCATGGGCGAGCTGATCCTCGTCGCCGAGGAGCTCGGCGTCGGTCTCGGCGCGTGGTACGCCGGTGTCGACGGGCCGGACCCGGGTCCGTACCTGAACGTCGAGAAACCCCCGCAGGCGAAGCTGCTGGCCGCCGGCCGGCCGACCCCGCTGTGGCATCTCTCCGCCACCCCGGACGACCGCGCGGTGTTCGCGGGCGAGGCGCGCGGACTGTGGCTGTGGGCGGTGGTGTGGCCCGAGCAGTCGGGGCTGCTGATGTACGACGAACTGGTGCTGACGGACCTGCGGGACGCGGGCGCGGAGGTCGACCTCGTACCGTGCGGGGCGCTGTCGCCGCGCCTGCTCAAGCCGTAGGCCCGCTTGAGGGGTGTGCGTGTGCGGGGGCGTGTGTAGGGGGCGCTTCCGGGTTTCGGGTGTGACGGGAGCGGTCTGATAACCGGCTATGCTGAGGCGTCCCCTTCGTCCTGTCATCGCCTGGAGTCTGCGTCGTGCGTATCGATCTGCACTGTCACTCCACGGCCTCCGACGGTACGGACACCCCGGCCGAGCTGGTGCGCAACGCGTCCGCCGCCGGTCTGGACGTCGTCGCGCTGACCGACCACGACACCACCCGCGGTTACGCCGAGGCCGTCGCCGCGCTGCCGCGCGGGCTCACTCTCGTCACCGGCGCCGAGCTGTCCTGCCGTATCGACGGCATCAGCATGCACATGCTGGCCTACCTGTTCGACCCCGAGGAGCCCGCGCTGCTCGCCGAGCGCGAGCTGGTGCGCGACGACCGCGTGCCGCGGGCGCGCGGGATGGTCGCCCGGCTCAACGAACTGGGCGTGCCCGTCACCTGGGAGCAGGTCGCGCGGATCGCGGGGGAGGGGTCCGTGGGGCGGCCGCACGTCGCGACCGCACTGGTCGAGCTGGGCGTCGTACCGACCGTGAGCGACGCGTTCACCGAGGACTGGCTGGCCGACGGCGGCCGGGCCTGGGTCGCGAAGCACGAGACCGACCCCTTCGAGGCGATCCGGCTGGTCAAGGGCGCGGGCGGGGTCACCGTCTTCGCGCACCCGGGCGCCCGCAAGCGGGGGCGTACGGTCCCGGAGTCGGTGATCGCCGAGCTGGCCGCGGCCGGCCTCGACGGCATCGAGGTCGACCACATGGACCACGACGCGGACACCCGGGCGCGACTGCGCGCACTGGCCGCCGAGCTGGGGCTGCTGGTCACCGGCTCCTCGGACTACCACGGCAGCCGCAAGACCTGCGCACTCGGCGAGTACACGACCGACCCCGAGGTGTACGGGGAGATCACCCGGCGCGCGACGGGCGCGTTCCCGGTACCGGGAACCGGCGGAGCCTGACGCTCACCCCCGTACCTCCATCAACCCCCTTTTGCGCAAGGTCTTCGTACTGATGTTCGACGTCGCTGTCTTCGGCTCTCTCTTCCTCACCCTTTTTGTCATCATGGATCCCCCCGGGATCACCCCGATCTTCCTCGCCCTGACCGCCGGACGCCCCGCCAAGGTGCAGAAGCGGATGGCCTTCCAGGCGGTCTGTGTGGCGGGCGGTGTGATCACCGTGTTCGGGCTGCTCGGTCACCAGATCCTCGACTACCTGCACGTCTCCGTGCCCGCGCTGATGATCGCGGGCGGGCTGCTGCTCCTGCTGATCGCGCTGGACCTGCTCACCGGCAAGACCGACGAACCGAAGCAGACCAAGGACGTCAACGTCGCGCTCGTCCCGCTCGGCATGCCGTTGCTGGCCGGGCCGGGTGCCATCGTGTCCGTCATCCTCGCCGTGCAGAAGGCCGACGGGGTGGCCTCGCAGGTGTCGGTCTGGGTGGCGATCCTCGCCATCCACGTCGTGCTGTGGCTGGTGATGCGGTACTCGCTGCTGATCATCCGGGTCATCAAGGACGGTGGCGTGGTCCTGGTGACACGGCTCGCGGGCATGATGCTCTCCGCGATCGCCGTGCAGCAGATCATCAACGGGATCACGCAGGTCATCCACGCGAGCTGACCGGCTGAACGGGCCTTCGGAGCGCGCAGAGCCCCCTACGGCGATGCCGTAGGGGGCTCTGAAAGCTTGTGTTGCTTTGTGGTGCCTGTGTGCTCTGTGGTGCCTGCGTGCAAGGATCCGTTACGAGGCCGAGGTGTCGGCCGGACGGATCCACAGCCGCTGCCCGATGGCGGCGGCTTGCTGGACGATCCGGTTGACGGAGGCGGCGTCCACGACGGTGCTGTCCACGGGCGTGCCGTCGACGTCGTCGAGTCGCATGATTTCGAAGCGCATTGCTTCTCCCTTCGTCTGGTCATCCTCCCGAAGAGGATTGCTGTCTACGTGAAGAGTCAACGCGGTGCATGTTACAAACATTCCCTACGCTAAAGAAATTTTTCGAACGACTAATTACTAACCAGTAAGGGGGTTGCGCGAAGGGACCTGACGGAGACTGAACGAGACCGTTTGTGCTCACAGCGTGACCACCAGGACAATGGAGCCGATGAACGACGACCTGCCGGCCCTCGCCGCCCGCATCGACCGCGTGAACGAGCTGCTCACCCGCATGCTCGCCGAGGTCGCCAAGACGCCCTCGACCCACGCGATCTTCGTCGACGCGGGGTATCTGTACGCGGCGGCGGGGCGTCTGGTGGCCGGGACCGAGGACCGCCGCGCCTTCGACCTCGACGCCGAGGGCCTGATCGAGGCGCTCATCGACCGCGCCCGCTCGATCTTCGCCGACAGCCGGCTGCTGCGCGTCTACTGGTACGACGGCGCCCGCCGCCGCATCCACACCACCGAGCAGCAGTCCATCGCCGAACTGCCGGACGTCAAGGTGCGGTTGGGCAACCTGAACGCCAACAACCAGCAGAAGGGCGTCGATTCGCTCATCCGCTCCGACCTGGAGTCACTGGCCCGCCACCGCGCCATCAGCGACGCGGCCCTGCTCGGCGGCGACGAGGACCTGGTCTCGGCGGTGGAGGCCGCGCAGGGGTACGGGGCCCGCGTCCACCTCTGGGGCATCGAGGCACCGGAAGGCAAGAACCAGGCCGAGCCGCTGCTCTGGGAGGTCGACAGCCAACGCACCCTCGACCTCGACTTCTTCAAGCCGTACGTCGCCCGCCGCACCGCCCAGACCTACGAGGCGAACGGCGCGATGCGCCCCACCCGCGAGGCCGTCCGCTTCGCCGGCGCGCAGATCGCGGCGAAGTGGCTCGCGGCCCGCGGCAGCGAGGCCCTGGTGGAACTGCTGCCGGGCCACCCCTACCTCCCCGGCTCCGTCGACCAGGACCTCCTGGTCGAGGCCGAGGGCATCCTCCAGTACTCCCTGCGCGGCCAGGCGGACCTGAGACGCTCACTGCGGGACGGCTTCTGGGAGCACGTGCAGACGCAGTACTAGCAGTACTGGCAGTACTGGCAGTACTGCTACCGGGGGTGGTGGTCCCAGAAGTCGGCCAGGGCGTGGGCCGTCGGGAGGGGCTGGTCGAGGTTCGGGGAGTGCTCGGCGTCCGGCACGATCGTCCGGTGCGCGCGCAGGTCCGCCGCCATCTCGTCCAGGAGACTCACCGGCCAGGTGTCGTCCACCGATCCCGACACGACGTGGAACGGCAGTGGTACGGCGGCGAGTTCGGCGACCCGGTTCGGTGCGGTGCACAACTGGCGGCCGGTGACGAGGAGTTGGGCCGGCTTGTGGTTCAGCCAGCGCAGCCGTAGCTGGTCCAGCTTGCCGAAGCCGCGGGCCGGGCCGCCGACTTCCTCCGGCGGACCCATCGCCAGGATCGCCCCCCACACCTCCGGCATCGTCATCACCGCGAGCGCGTCGTGCAGCAGCTTCACGCGCTCCTTCTGCGAGTCGGAGATCTCGGCGGGGCCCGAGGAGACGAGCGTGAACGAGACGAAGGGGGAGTGGTCGAGGAGGACGGCGGCGCGGGCGATCTGCCCGCCGAGGGAGTGCCCGACGAGATGCAGGGGCGTGTCGAGGGCCGCCGCCTGCGCCAGCACGTCCCGCGCCAACTCCTCCTGGGCGTAAGGGGATTCGTCCTCGGCCGGGCCGTCGGACTCGTTCTGCCCGCGCCCGTCCACGGCGATCGCCCGGTAGCCGCGCGCCGCGAGCGGCTCGTGCAGCCGGTGGAAGTCCTCCTTGCTGCCGGTGAAGCCGGGCAGCAGCAGCGCGACACCGCGCGGCTCGACGCCGGCGGGCACGGGCGCGTCGACGACGGCGAACTCACCGCGCTCGGTCCGCAGGTGGTACGCACGCGCGCCTGGGGGCGGGGGGAAGGGGGTGGTGATGCTCGGCGTGGTCACGTGCCGAGGCTACCGGGAGGGCGCGCGGAGCGCCGTAGGCGGGAGTGCGGGAACGCCGACGGCCCCGCCCTCACGAGGAGGGACCGGGCCGTCGGACCGTCATGCCGGGCCGGTCGATCAGCCGTCCGCGGGCTCCGCGGCGGCCGTCGCCTTGCGGGTGCGACGGGGCTTGACCTCGGCTTCGGCCTCGGCCGGCGCGGTGGCGGCAACCTTGCGCGTACGGCGCGGCTTGACCTCGGCGGCCTCCTGCGTGGCCTGGGCCGGAATGTCGGCCGTGGCCGTGGCCTTGGCCGCCGCCGTCTTACGGGTGCGGCGCGGCTTGACCTCGGCCTCGGCGGCTGCCGGGGCGTCGGCGGCGACGGCTGCGGCGGCGGTCTTGCGGGTGCGGCGCGGCTTGGCCTCCGTGCCCTCTGCCGTGTCGACGGCGGCTTCGGCCGGGGCCGCTGCCTTGCGGGTGCGACGCGGTTTGACCTCGGCCTCGGTGGCTTCCGGGGCGTCGGCGGCGACGGCTGCGGCGGCGGTCTTGCGGGTGCGGCGCGGCTTGGCCTCCGTGCCCTCTGCCGTGTCGACGGCGGCTTCGGCCGGGGCCGCTGCCTTGCGGGTGCGACGCGGCTTGACCTCGGCCTCGGCGGCTGCCGGGGCGTCGGCGACGACCGCAGCGGCGGCCGTCTTACGCGTGCGGCGCGGCTTGACGGGCTCCGCCTCCTGCGTGGCCTGAGCCGGGATCTCGGCCGCGACGACCGTCGTCTCGGGCTCGGCGGCCTTGCGAGTGGTGCGGCGGCGCGGCTTGGCCTCGGTCGCTTCGACGGTGTCGGCCACGGTCTCGGCAGCGGCGGCCGTCTTACGAGCACGGCGCGGCTTGGTCACGGGCTCGACGACCGCGACGGCCTCCGGGGCCTCGACGGACGCGACGGTCTCGACCACGGCTTCGGCCGGAGCCGCCGCCTTGCGGGTCCGACGACGTGGCGCGGCCACCGTCGCCTCCGGAACCTCGGGTGCCTCCGCGGCCTCCACCACCGTGTCGACGGCGGTCTCGGCCGGCTTGCGGGTACGGCGGCGGCGCGGCTTCTCGGCGGCCTCCGGGGCGTCGAGGGCCGAGCCCTCCACCGTCGCCACGACCGCCTCGGCGGCCTCGGCGACAGGCGCGACAGCCACTTCAGCGACCGTCACTTCAGCGACCGCCACCGCGACTGCGGCGGCCTCCTGCCCGGACCCGGTGCGTGTACGGCGGCGACGGCGCGGGGTGCGCGGCCCTGCGGTCTCCTCCGTCACGGACGACGTCGGCTCGGCCACGGGGGCCTGCGCCGGTGCCGTCGTGCCGAGCGGCGCGGGCGCGGCGTCGATCGCGGAGCCGTTGCGCGTACGACGACGGCGACGCGGCGTGCGGGCGGCGCGCTCCTCGGTGCCGGCGCGCTCGCCGACCCGCTCGCCGGCGGGGGAGCGGGACTCGCCCCGGCCGCCGCGCTCGCCGCGGTCGTTGCGACCGCCCCGGTCACTGCGGCCACCTCGGTCGCCGCGACCGCGTGCGGCACGGCCGCCCGGCTCGCCCAGGTCTTCCAGCACCTCGGCGTCGAGCCCGGCGCGGGTGCGCTCCGCGCGCGGCAGAACACCCTTGGTGCCCGCGGGGATCTGCATCTCCTCGTAGAAGTGCGGGGAGGTGGAGTACGTCTCCGGCGGGTCGTTGAAGTCGAGCTCCAGCGCCTTGTTGATGAGCTGCCAGCGCGGGATGTCGTCCCAGTCGACGAGCGTGACGGCGATGCCCTTGGCGCCCGCGCGGCCCGTGCGGCCGACGCGGTGCAGGAACGTCTTCTCGTCTTCCGGCGACTGGTAGTTGATGACGTGCGTGACGCCCTCGACGTCGATGCCGCGCGCGGCGACGTCGGTGCAGACCAGGACGTCGACCTTGCCGTTGCGGAAGGCGCGCAGCGCCTGCTCGCGGGCGCCCTGGCCGAGGTCGCCGTGGACCGCGCCGGACGCGAAGCCGCGCTGCTGGAGCTGGTCGGCGAGGTCGGCCGCGGTGCGCTTCGTCCGGCAGAAGACCATGACCAGGCCCCGGCCGTCGGCCTGGAGGATGCGGCTGACCATCTCGGGCTTGTCCATGTTGTGCGCGCGGTACACGTGCTGCGAGATGTTCGCGACGGTCACGCCCTCGTCGTCCGGCGCGGTGGCGCGGATGTGCGTGGGCTGCGACATGTAGCGGCGGGCGAGACCGATGACCGCGCCCGGCATGGTCGCCGAGAACAGCATGGTCTGGCGCTTCGCCGGAAGCATGTTGATGATCTTCTCGACGTCGGGCAGGAAGCCCAGGTCGAGCATCTCGTCGGCCTCGTCGAGGACGAGCGACTTGATGTGCCTGAGGTCGAGCTTCTTCTGGCCCGCGAGGTCCAGGAGCCGGCCCGGGGTGCCGACGACGACGTCGATGCCCTTCTTCAGGGCCTCGACCTGGGGCTCGTAGGCCCGGCCGCCGTAGATGGCGAGGACGCGCACGTTGCGCACCTTGCCCGCGGTCAGCAGGTCGTTGGTGACCTGCGTGCACAGCTCGCGCGTGGGGACGACGACGAGCGCCTGCGGGGCGTCGGTGAGGGCCTCGGGCTTGGCGCGGCCGGCCTCGACGTCGGCGGGGACGGTCACGCGCTCGAGGAGCGGGAGCCCGAAGCCGAGCGTCTTGCCGGTGCCGGTCTTGGCCTGGCCGATGACGTCCGTGCCCGTCAGGGCCACGGGGAGCGTCATCTCCTGGATGGGGAAGGGGGTGATGATGCCGACGGCTTCGAGGGCCTCGGCGGTCTCGGGAAGGATCCCGAGCTCTCGGAACGTAGTCAGGGTGCTGCCTCTTCTGTGTGCGCGGTGCGAGGCGAGCGCGGGGGGTCTTTGACGGACCGTGCCGGGGGACGTCGGCTGCCCTACGGGCTGCCCTTGAAGGCACTGCCGTATGGCACGGGACCTCTGCCGACGCTCTAGCGCTCGTACCGCTGAGGGGTGTCCCTCCGGTCGTCGTACGCGATGTGCCGTACGGCCAGGGAGGGCTGTCGGGTCGGAGCCGATCGGGCCACCGACCGGGCATCCTCATACGTGCGGCCCGACGAATATTCGGCAGGCGCATTACCACCATACCCCGGAATCGCGCACATGCGATGGCCGATTCGGTCACGTTGTGGTTGTCACAGTGCCGGGCGTGGTCCCGTACGGCTCCGTTGTCACACTGGCTGACCAAGGTACTTCCACCGCGCGGTGAGCGGGCTATTGTGCGCTTCATGACGACCTCTGACAAGTCCGAGAACACCGCCGCCGCCACCGGTATCGCCACCCAGGACTGGGCGACGGCCGCCGCCGACCCGCAGTACCGGGCCGCGGTCGTGGACCTGCTCGGCGCGCTGGCGTACGGCGAGCTGGCGGCGTTCGAGCGGCTCGCGGAGGACGCGAAGCTCGCGCCCACGCTGGCGGACAAGGCGGAGCTGGCGAAGATGGCGTCGGCCGAGTTCCACCACTTCGAGCGGCTGCGCGACCGGCTCACGGAGATCGGCGAGGAGCCGACGTCGGCGATGCAGCCGTTCGTCGCCGCGCTCGACGGCTTCCACCGGCAGACGGCCCCCTCGGACTGGCTGGAGGGCCTCGTCAAGGCGTACGTCGGCGACTCGATCGCCAGTGACTTCTACCGCGAGGTCGCGGTGCGGCTGGACAACGACAGCCGCGCCCTGGTGCTGGCCGTGCTCGACGACACCGGGCACGCGGGCTTCGCGGTGGACCGGGTGCGGGCCGCGATCGACGCGGAGCCGCGGGTCGGCGGACGGCTCGCGCTGTGGGCGCGGCGGCTGATGGGCGAGGCGCTGTCGCAGTCCCAGCGGGTGGTCGCGGACCGCGACGCGCTGTCGACGATGCTCGTGGGCGGCGTCGCGGACGGCTTCGACCTCGCCGAGGTGGGCCGGATGTTCTCCCGCATCACCGAGGCGCACACCAAGCGGATGGCCGCGCTGGGACTGGCGGCGTAACCGCCGGACTGGACCGCCCGGCCTACGCCGGGGCCGATCGTCGGCGGAGGCGGCCGGCCGGGCGCAGCAGCAGGGAGAGCGAGGCGGCGGAGACGATCGCCGCGCCGAGGATGCTCGGCAGGACGGTGCCGGGGCCCAGTGCGCTGTGGGTGACGAAGTCACCGAACAGGGCTCCGGCGACGCCCGTCGCGAGGACGAGTGTGCGGACCGGCAGGCGGTGGGCGAGGCGGTGCACCGCCGCCCACGCGAGCACGAGACCGAACACAGCGGAGCCGAGCACTTCCAAGATCATGTAGGTCCCTCCCGGACGGCGGAGCCGCGCACCAAGGTCGTAGCCGGTCATTACCCGTGACCTGCGAAATGCAATCCTCCCCTGTGGTCGGATTGTGCTCCATCTGTGGAGGCGCGCGGTAGGGCGAACCGGGGTGGTGCGGCGGGGGCGCGCGGCGGTCCAGTGGTGGTTGCGCGAGAGGGGCCCGGTGACCGTCAGGTCGCCAGGCCCCTCCCCTTGTCCGCGTCGCCTAGAGAGCGCCGAAGCCCACCTTGCGCGGGGCGGCCTCGCCCAGCTCTACGTAGGCCAGACGGTCGGCCGGAACCAGGACCTTGCGGCCGTGCTGGTCCACGAGGCTGAGGAGCTGCGACTTGCCGGCCAGTGCATCGGCCACCACGCGCTCGACCTCCTCGGGAGTCTGACCGCTCTCCAGAACGATCTCGCGGGGCGCGTGCTGCACGCCGATCTTGACCTCCACGGCTATGTCCCTCCGACGGTCATGGGGTGCGCGGGCGTCCGCGCCGTACGCTGCACACATTAGCCCGGTGAGGCGACGTACACGGTGCGGCCGTCCACGCCAGGAGCGAACAACGGGCGGGAACAAACAGCCGGGCACCCCCTACGGGGTGCGACGGGTGCGGTGCGGGTCAGTGCTGATCGATGCCGTGCAGCGGGAAACCGGCGATGCCGCGCCAGGCCAGCGAGGCCAGCAACTGCACCGCCTGGTCGCGCGGCACGCTGCGGTCGCTGTGCAGCCAGGACCGGGCCACGACCTGCGCGAGGCCGCCCAGACCCGAGGCGAGCAGCATGGACTCCGCGCTCGACAGACCGGTGTCCTCGGCGATGACCTCGCAGATCGCCTCGGCGCACTCGTTGGTGACCTTGTCGACGCGCTCGCGCACCGCGGGCTCGTTCGTCAGGTCCGACTCGAAGACCAGCCGGAACGCGCCGCCGTCGTCCTCGACGTACGCGAAGTACGCGTCCATCGTGGCCCGCACCCGCTGCTTGTTGTCGGTCGTCGACGCGAGCGCGCCGCGCACGGCCTGGATCAGGGACTCGCAGTGCTGGTCCAGCAGGGCGAGGTAGAGGTCGAGCTTGCCGGGGAAGTGCTGGTAGAGCACCGGCTTGCTGACGCCGGCCCGCTCGGCGATGTCGTCCATCGCGGCCGAGTGGTAGCCCTGTGCGACGAAGACCTCCTGGGCGGCGCCCAGCAACTGGTTCCGTCGGGCACGGCGCGGCAGGCGGGTACCTCGCGGGCGCGCCGCCTCTGTCTGCTCGATGGCTGTCACGCCGCCTCCCAAAGTCGTCCTCTTGCGGTGAGCGCCGCGCCGCCATCGTACTTTTCAGTAACCGTGGTGTGCGCGGTGCGAGCGCAGAATTTCACGGACCGGACGACGGCAAAAGCGGTAAAGACGGTTTTTGACCGGTATGTTCCGGGCATACTCGGGCCCGCTGTGGCGCGACGCCGGTCGGCGATACCGGTCGGCAGTGCCGGTCGACGGCGCTGGTCAGCGATAGTCGTCCTCGTCGAGTGAGACGACGCGAGCCTGTTCGATCAGATCGGCCTCGTTGGCCCGGGCGGGGTCCACGTCCACGTCCTCGAGGGGGGCGTCGCGCTCCGCCGCGACGTCCGTGTTCTGCTCGGCGGCGTCGTTCTCCGGGGCCTCGACGTCGATCTCCCCGAAGTCGTCGTCCTCCTCCTCGAATGTCTCCGGGTCGGTGGGGTCAACGGCCATGGTGGGCTCCCTTCCTCCGAACGTCCCTGCGAGCTGCAGGGGTCACCAGCGGGTGCCCTCGGTACGAGCCTAGGGGGCGCCGGTATCGGGCGCTATGTGATGGGTGTGCCGGTTCTGGCGCGGGCGCGACTCGCGTACGACCCGCGCGTGTGACGGCGAACACACCAGGGCGTGCGTGATCGTCTCGTAACATTGCCCGCATGTCTTCGACCGAGCTGCCCTCCGTGCCGCCCACCAGTGTGCTGCCGAAGGCCACTGCCGTGCGGGTCGCCGAGGGTGAGCGGCTCCGCTCGGTGCGGCTGCCGGGCGTCACCCTGGCGATCCGTTCCAGGCCGCCCGCGCGCGAGGGCCTCGAGCCCGCGCTGTACGTGCACGGCCTGGGCGGCTCCTCGCAGAACTGGTCGGCGCTGATGGCGCTGCTCGACGGGGTCGTGGCGAGCGAGGCCGTCGATCTGCCGGGCTTCGGCGACTCCCCGCCACCGGACGACGGCAACTACTCGATCACGGCACACGCGCGTGCCGTGATCCGCTACCTGGACTCCACCGGCCGCGGGCCCGTCCACCTCTTCGGCAACTCCCTCGGCGGCGCGGTGTCGACGCGGGTCGCCGCCGTCCGGCCCGACCTCGTGCGGACGCTGACGCTGATCTCGCCCGCGCTGCCCGAACTGCGCGTCCAGCGGACCGCGCTGCCCACCGGGCTGGTCGGCCTGCCCGGCGTCGCCGCGCTCTTCAGCCGGTTCACCCGTGAGTGGACGACCGAACAACGCGTCCGAGGCGTCACGGCGCTCTGCTACGGCGATCCCGGCCGGGTCTCCCCGGAGGCCTTCCAGCACGCGGTGGAGGAGCTGGAGCGGCGGATGCGACTGCCGTACTTCTGGGACGCGTTGACGCGCTCCACGCGCGGGCTGCTCAGCGCGTACACGCTGGGCGGCCAGCACGGGCTGTGGCGCCAGGCCGAGCGCGTCCTCGCCCCGACGCTCCTCGTCTACGGCGGCCGCGACCAGCTCGTCGGGTTCCGCATGGCCGCGCGGGCCGCCCGCACCTTCCGCGACTGCCGCCTGGTCACGCTGCCGGACGCCGGGCACGTGGCGATGATGGAGTACCCCGAGACGGTGGCGACGGCGGTGCGCGAGCTCATCGCCGAGACCGCGCCCGCGACCGAGACCGCGGGGGGCTGAGGCCGACGTGGGACGCCACAGCCGGCGTGGACCCGCGCCCAAGGACACCGGCGCCGCGAAAGGCACCGCCAAGGGCGCGTCGCGGGAGACCCCCTCAGGGCCTCCCCAGCGGGACACCCGGGGCGCCCGCACCCAGGCTCCGCCGCCGGGCTACGACGGCACCCCCGACACCCCCGCGCACGGAGTGCCCCGCTTCCCCGACGGGACCCCCGCGCACGGGTTCCCGCAGGTGCGGGGCGGTCACCCCGAACAGCGTGAAACCGGGGGCGGCTGGGGTGACTTGAGAGGACGCCAGACGGGTACCGGGCAGCCCGTGATACCACGTCAGCGACAGACGCCCCCGGGCGGCGGACGCCCCGGTCCCCGTCAGGGCCCGCGCCAGGACTACGTCGACGCCTTCGACGAGGGCGACGACGTCTTCGGCGGCGACGTCTTCACGCGCGCGGGGACCACGGGGACGCCGTACGCACCCCCACGCGCGCGTGCGCAGGATCCTTACGCCACCTCCGGCACCTCCGGCGCTGACGCCTCCGGCACCGACAGGTCCGGCAAGGGCGCCAAGGGGCGGACGTTCGTGGGCATCGCGGCCGCCGCCGTCACCACCGTGCTGGCCGTCGTGGTCGCCGTACAGGTCACCGGCGGGCGGGACGGCGACACCGTCCAGTCGCAGTCCGCGACCGACCAGGCGGCCCGGGGCACCGTCGACGACACCGCGCGCGGGGACGACCGGCCGAGCGCCTCCGCGTCCCCCGAAGCGGCGGCCCCGCTGACGTACGCGCAGATGATGGACACCCGGTACGCGCTCGGCGCCACGCTCAAGGGGTCGGGGAAGTTCGACGCGATCGCCGGCGTCGCCAAAGCGCCCGGCAAGGGGCAGAAGTACACCTACCGGGTGGACGTGGAGCAGGGCCTCGGGCTCGACGGCGACCTCTTCGCGCAGGCCGTGCAGAAGACGCTCAACGACGCACGCAGTTGGGCCCACAACGGCGCCCGCACCTTCGAGCGCATCCACTCGGGCCGACCGGACTTCGTCATCACCCTCGCCAGCCCCGGCACCACCGCCTTCTGGTGCGCCAAGTCGGGCCTGGACACCACCGAGGACAACGTCTCCTGCGACTCGGCCGCCACCGAGCGCGTGATGATCAACGCCTACCGGTGGGCGCAGGGCTCGAAGACCTACGGCGACGAGATGTACGCCTACCGGCAGATGCTGATCAACCACGAGGTCGGCCACCGGCTCGGCTACAGCCATGTCACGTGCGACAAGGACGGCGAGCTCGCGCCGGTCATGCAGCAGCAGACGAAATTCCTCGACCACGACGGGATCCACTGCCTGCCCAACGCCTGGCCGTACCCCAAGAGTTGACCTCGGAGCCGACCCTCGGGGTGACCAAGGGGCGGGCAGGTGTCTCATGGGTCACGTTGACATGGTCAGAAAGTTCCACCATATTGCTGCGCATGTGGTCCAGTCCTTTTGCCGACAGCAGCGCCGCCATCGAGCTGGCGCTCATCGGCGTGACCGCGCTCTGCGTGGCGGACATCCTCTGTAGCTGACGCTCGCCTCTGGCGTTCGCGTCGCGATTCCCTCTCCTCCTCCGTGACCCGGTCACGGTTTTTTCGACGACCTCACGCCGCGGGCAGACGTCTGCTCATCCCCGTCTCACTCCTCGTCATTCCGTCTCATCATTCGAGAGGTCGTCCTCGATGCGTCATCCGTCCCGCACAGCGCGCCGCGTGGCCGCGGTATCCGTCAGCCTGGTGGTGACAGCGGGTGCCGCCGCCTGCGGGCCCGAAGACAACGATGCCAAGACCGCCGGCGCCGACTCCGCACCCCATCAGGGCGGCACGCTGACGATCCTGAACCGCGCCCCACAGGAGGACTTCGACCCGGCCCGCCTGTACACCTCGGGCGGCGGCAAGGTCCCGTCCCTGGTCTTCAGAACGCTCACCACGCGCAACCGAGAGAACGGCGCCCCGGGCGCCAAGGTCGTCCCCGACCTGGCCACCGACACCGGACGCCCGAACAAGGACGCCACGGTGTGGACGTACACCCTCAAGGCGGGCCTGAAGTACGAGGACGGCACCGCGATCACCTCGGCCGACATCAAGTACGGCATCGAGCGCTCCTTCGCCCCCGAGCTCTCCGGCGGCGCGCCCTACCTGCGGGACTGGCTGGTCGGCGCGGCCGACTACCAGGGTCCTTACAAGGACTCCAAGGGGCTCGCGGCCATCGAGACGCCGGACAGCCGGACCATCGTCTTCCGGCTGAACAAGCCCGAGGGCGAGTTCCCCTACCTGGCCACGCAGACGCAGTTCGCGCCCGTCCCGAAGGCCAAGGACACCGGCACCAAGTACGAGGAGCACCCGGTCTCGTCCGGCCCGTACAAGGTCGTCAAGAACGAGAACGACGGTGAGCGGCTCACCCTGAAGCGCAACACCTACTGGTCCGCGAAGACGGACGCCGAACGCAAGGCCTACCCCGACACGATCGACATACGGTCCGGGCTCGACTCCTCGGTGATCAACCAGCGGCTGTCCGCGTCCCAAGGGGCGGACGCCACCGCCATCACCACGGACACCAATCTCGGCCCGGCCGAACTCGCCAAGGTCAGCGGCGACAAGAAGCTCGCCGCGCGCGTGGGCACCGGCCGCTTCGGCTACACGAACTACATCGCGTTCAACCCGAAGGTGAAGCCGTTCGACGACGTCAGGGTGCGGCAGGCGATCTCGTACGCCATCGACCGGTCGTCGGTCGTCAACGCGGCGGGCGGATCCTCGCTCGCCGAGGCCGCCACCACCTTCCTGCCGAGCCAGAAGTCCTTCGGCTACGAGCCCTACGACCTCTTCCCGGCCGGCACCACAGGCGACGCGGCGAAGGCCAAGGAACTGCTGACGGCGGCCGGTCACCCGAACGGACTGACCGTCACCCTCACACACTCCAACAGCCAGGACTTCGAGACCAGCCCCGAGATCGCGACCGCGATACAGGACGCGCTCAAGAAGGCCGGCATCACCGTCAAGCTCCAGGGCCTGGAGGACAACGACTACTCCGACACCATCCACGACGTGAAGAAGGAGCCCGGCTTCTTCCTCGCCCACTGGGGCGCCGACTGGCCCTCGGGCGGCCCGTTCCTCGCCCCGATCTTCGACGGTCGACAGATCGTCAATGATGGAGCGAACTTCAACACGGGCTTCCTCAATGATGAGTCGGTCAATGCGGAGATTGACGCGATCAACAGGTTGACGGATCTTGACGCCGCCGCCAAGCGGTGGGGCGCACTGGACAAGAAGATCGGCGCGCAGGCGCTGACCGTCCCGCTGTTCCACCCCGTCTACAAGCGGCTGTACGGCGCGGACGTCCGCAACATCGTCATCAGCGACTGGGACGGCGTCCTGGACCCGTCCCAGGTCGCGGTCAAGTAGTCCGGTGAGCGAGACACTCCTCGCCGCCCAGGCCCCCGGCACGGACCCCGCGTCCGAGCCCGGGGCCTCGGGCGCGCGTCAGTTCTGGCGGCGGCTGCGGGCGCAGCGCGCCGCCCTCGGCGCGGCGGTCGTCGTCGCGCTGCTCGTCCTGGTCGCGCTCGCCGCGCCCCTGCTCACCGCCCTCGAGGGCCAGGACCCGACCACCTACCACCCGTCCCTCATCGACTCCGCGCGCGGAGGCGTGCCCGTCGGGTCGCTCGGCGGCATCAGCGGCGACCACTGGCTCGGCGTCGAACCGCAGACCGGCCGCGACCTGTTCGCCCGGCTCGCCTACGGCGCCCGGGTGTCGCTGGGCGTCGCGCTGGCCGCGACCGTCGTCCAGGTCGTCATCGGCGTCACCATGGGCATCGCCTCGGCGCTCGGTACTCGATGGGTTGATCAACTGTTGAGCCGGATCACCGACATCTTCGTCGCCCTGCCATTGATGATCATGTCGTTGGCGCTGCTCGCGGTCGTCCCGGCGAGCTTCCCCCGGCCCGTCCTGGTCACCCTGGTCATCGGCCTGCTCTCCTGGGGCAACATCGCCAAGGTGGTGCGCGCCCAGACGCTCACCCTCAAGGGGCTCGACCATGTGGCGGCGGCGCGGCTCAGCGGCTGGGGCACCTGGCGCATCGCCCGCCGCGAACTGCTGCCCGGGCTCGCCGCGCCCGTCATCACGTACGCGGCCCTGCTCGTGCCGCAGAACATCACCGTCGAGGCCGCCCTGTCCTTCCTCGGCGTCGGCGTGAAGCCGCCCACGCCGTCCTGGGGACAGATGCTCACCGCCGCCGACGTCTGGTACCAGGCCGCCCCGCAGTACCTGCTGCTGCCCGCCGGCCTGCTCTTCACGACCGTCCTCGCACTGACCGTCCTCGGCGACGGCGTGCGCACCGCGCTCGACCCGCGCGCGGCGTCCCGGCTGCGGGTCGGGACGGGACGCAGGCGCGAGAACAAGGCGCAGGCGTCTCAGGGGGGTGCCGCATGAGCGGCTTCGGCGGCTTCGTGCTGCGCCGCGCGATCGGCACCGCGCTCACCCTGTTCGCCATCTCGGTGATCGTCTACGTCGTCTTCTACGTCACCCCCGGCAACGTCGCCCAGATCACCTGCGGCCCCCGCTGCTCGCCGGAACAGGTGCACCAGGTCGCCGAGCAACTGCGCCTCGACGACCCCCTGTACCTGCGGTACTGGCACTTCCTGGAGGGCCTCGTCGTCGGCCAGGACTACTCCACGGGCACCTCTGTGGAGCACTGCCAGGCACCCTGCCTGGGGCTGTCGTACCAGAGCGACCAGCAGGTCACCGCGCTGATCCTGACCAAGCTGCCGGTGAGCCTGTCGCTCGTCTTCGGCGCGATGGTGGTGTGGCTGGTCCTCGGCGTCGGCACGGGCGTGCTCTCGGCGTGGCGGCGCGGCCGGCTCACCGAGCGCGTGCTGACCGGCGTCACGCTCGCGGGCGTCGCCACACCCGTCTTCGTGATCGGCCTCGTGCTGATGATCGTCGTCTGCGGGCAGTTGCGGCTGCTGCCCTTCCCGCAGTACGTGAACCTCACCGACGACCCCGAACAGTGGGCGTGGAACCTGCTCCTGCCGTGGCTCTCGCTCGCCCTGATCGAAGCCGCCTCGTTCGCCAGGCTGACCCGGTCGTCGATGCTGGAGACCCTCGCCGAGGACCACATCCGCACCTTCCGCGCGTACGGCGTCGGCGAGCGCTCGATCATCGGGCGGCACGCGCTGCGCGGCGCGTTCGCGCCGGTCATCGCGCTGAACGCGAACAACTTCGGCTCCGCCGTCGGCGGCGCGGTGCTCACCGAGACCCTCTTCGGACTCCCCGGCATCGGACAGGAACTGGTGCACGCGGTCAACGTCGTCGACCTGCCGGTCGTCGTCGGGATGGTCCTGGTCATCGGTTTCTTCGTGGTCCTCGCCAACGCCGTCGCGGACGTCCTGTACGCGCTGGCCGACCGACGGGTGGTGCTCGCATGAGCCTGGTGGACGTCACGGACCTCACGGTCGCCTTCGGCGCGCTGCGCGCCGTCGACGGCCTCTCCTTCCGCCTCGAGAAGGGCGCCGCCCTCGGCCTGGTCGGCGAGTCCGGCTCCGGCAAGTCCACGGTCGCCTCGGCCCTGCTGGGGCTGCACCGGGGCACCGGGGCCCGGGTGGGCGGCTCGATCGAGGTCGCCGGAGTGGACGTACAGGAGGCGTCCGACGAGGCGCTACGGCGGCTGCGGGGCGCGAAGGCGGCGATGGTCTTCCAGGACCCGCTGTCCTCCCTCGACCCGTACTACGCCATCGGCGACCAGATCGCCGAGGTCCACCGCGTGCACACGCGTGTGTCGCGACGCGCGGCACGCGCGCGTGCGGTGGAGGTGCTGGAGCGCGTAGGCATTCCGGACGCGGTACGGCGGTCCCGGTCGCGCCCGCACGAGTTCAGCGGCGGCATGCGCCAACGCGCCCTCATCGCCATGGCGCTGGCCTGCGAGCCCGACCTGCTGATCGCCGACGAGCCGACGACCGCGCTCGACGTGACCGTCCAGGCCCAGATCCTCGACCTGCTGCACACCCTGCGCGAGGAGACCGGCATGGGGCTGCTGCTGGTCACCCACGACGTGGGCGTGGCGGCGGAGAGCGTCGACGAGGTCCTCGTCATGCGGCACGGACGGCTCGTCGAGCACGGCCCGGCCGCCACCGTGCTGGCGTCGCCCGCGCAGGCGTACACCCGCGAACTGCTGGGCGCGGTGCCACGCGTGGACGCGAGGAGAGAGGGCGTCAGCGAAGAGGCGGCGTCCGGTGTCTGCGGAGAGGTGGTCCTCGAAGCGGCCGGGCTGCGGCGCGAGTTCGGGCGCGGGAAGCGGGCGTTCGCGGCCGTGGACGGCGTGTCGCTGACGGTCCGCCGGGGCGAGACCCTCGGCGTCGTCGGCGAGAGCGGCAGCGGCAAGACGACGCTGGGCCGGATGCTGGTCGGGCTGCTGCCGCCGACGGCGGGCGAGGTCCGCCACGCCGGACGGGTGTCGGCGGGCGTGCACCCGACCGTGCAGATGGTCTTCCAGGACCCCGTCTCCTCCCTCAACCCCCGCCGCAGCGTGGGCGAGTCCATCGCCGACCCGCTCCGCGCGCGGGGCGAACGGGACGAGACGCACATCAGGGGGCGCGTGACGGAACTGCTGGAGCGCGTGGGGCTCAAAGCGGCGCACTACGACCGCTACCCGCACGAGTTCAGCGGCGGTCAGCGCCAGCGCGTGGGAATCGCGCGGGCGCTCGCGGCCGACCCGCGCGTCATCGTCTGCGACGAACCGGTCTCCGCGCTCGACGTGACCACCCAGGCCCAGGTCGTCGCCCTGCTCGGCGAACTGCAGCGCGAACTCGGCCTCGCCCTCGTCTTCGTAGCCCACGACCTGGCCGTGGTGCGCCAGGTCAGCGACCGGGTCGCGGTGATGCGGCACGGCCGCGTCGTCGAGGAGGGCCTCGCCGACGATGTGTACGAAGCCCCCCGGCACCCGTACACCAAGCAACTCCTGGCCGCCGTACCAGCGCTCGACCCGGCGGTCGCGGCCGAGCGGCGCGCGGGGCGGCGGGAGCCGGCCGTGCCCTGAGGGCCCGGTGGAGCCTCCGAGTGACGCGTGTGGCGTAACGTTTCGCGGTCGGATGATCTCCTAGCGCGACCGAACGCGACCCGCACGGGAAAGTTACGACCGTTCACCCCTTTTGGTGGTGCGACGGACAACCGTCCATCGCACCACCGCCTCGTCCGCATACGTTCATCCCGCTGCGAGCCGCCGGGTCAACGGCGGCTCCCCAAACGGGAGATCGGGGGTGTGCGTGCGCATCGGACTGCTTACGGAGGGTGGCTATCCGTATGTGAGCGGTGACGCCGGGGTGTGGTGCGACCGGCTCGTGCGCGGGCTCGGGCAGCACGAGTTCGACGTCTACGCGCTCAGTCGCGCCGAACACCAGAAGGACGGGGGCTGGGTCGAGCTTCCGCCGCAGGTCAGCCGGGTGCGCACGGCGCCTCTGTGGACGGCCGAGGACGACGGGGTCGCGTACGGCCGGCGCGCGCGCCGCCGCTTCGCCGAGTGCTACGGGGAGCTGGTGACCGCCCTGTGCGAGGGCGAGTCCCCGCACCCGGCGGACGCCTCGGGGGCCGGTGCGGGAGCCGGTTCGGCCGTCCAGGCGGACCGTTTCGCCACCGCGCTGTACGGCCTCGCCGAACTCGCCCGGGACGAGGGCGGACTGGTGGGAGCGCTCCGCTCGGAGAGCGCCGTGCGCGCACTGGAACGCGCCTGCCGCGCGCCCGGCGCGCTGCGCACGGCGCGCGAGGCGCGCGTACCGGACCTGCTCGCCGTCGCCGCACACCTCGAACGCGCCCTGCGCCCCCTCTCGCTCGACTGGTACGACGACGAGGCGGGCGACGCAGGAGAGGGCCTCGTCGCGGTCGACCTGTGCCACGCCGCGTCCGGCGGCCCGGCCGCCCTGCCCGGGCTGCTCGCCCGGCACTTCTTCGACGTGCCCCTGCTGGTCACCGAGTACGGGGTACGGCTGCGGACGCACTATCTCAGCTCCGCCGAGGCCCCCGCCGTACGCGCCCTGCTCGCCGCCTTCCACGGGCGGCTCGCGGCCGAGGTCTACCGGCAGGCGGGGTGCGTCACGCCAGGCAACACGCATGCCCGCCGCTGGCAGGAACGGTGCGGCGCCGACCGGGCCAAACTGCGCACCGTCTACCCGGGCATGGAGGCGTCCCGCTTCGCCGAGGTGGGCGACGCCCCCGACACCGCCGACCCGCACACCCTGGTCTGGGTCGGCCGGGTGGAACCGGCCAAGGACCTGGTGTCCCTGCTGCACGCCTTCGCGGAGATCCGCAACGAGGAGCCCCGGACCCGCCTGCGGATCATCGGCGCGCCGGCCGGGACGGAGGGCCGCGCCTACCTCGGCGACTGCCGCATGCTGGCCGCGCAGCTCTTCCCCGACGAGGCGGACGGACCGCACGCCGTCGGCGACAACCCGGTCTCCTTCGAGGAGATCGGCGGCCCCGAGGCACCCGACCTGGCCGAGGCGTACGCCGCCGGTGCGGTCGTCGTCCTGTCCAGCGTCGTCGAGGGGTTCCCGGTCGGCCTGGTCGAGGCGATGTTCTGCGGCCGGGCGACCGTGTCGACCGACGTCGGCGCGGTGGTCGAGGTGATCGGCGGCACCGGGCTGGTCGTCCCGCCGCGCAATCCCCGGGCGCTCGCGGAGGCGTGCGTGGCGCTGCTGCGCGACCCCGAGCGCCGTGCGCGCCTGGGCGCGGCGGCCCGCGCCCGCGCCCTCGAACTGTTCACGGTCGAGCAGAACATCGAGGCCTTCCACGACATCTACCTGGAGCTAGTCTCCCGCGCGCCGGTCCCTCGCCGCCTCCTCGACGACGACGGCGAACCCCGCCCGTTCGCCGTCCCGGCCGAGGCCCGACTCCCGGGCCTGTGGACCGACCTGAGCACCCGCGTCACCGCCCGCCCCAGCCCGGGCTGGGCGGCGGGACCGCCGGTACGCGGGACTTCGCCGGTGCGTGGGACTTCACCGGGTCACGGCACCTCGCCGGGGCACGGCACTTCGGAGGTTCACGGCACTTCGCAGGTCGCCGCGACGGAGGGAGCACGATGAGCGGGCTCGACGAACTGAACCGGCCGGAGACGGCGGGGGCTGTGGGGACTGTTGTGGGTGCGGAGAGCGCGGGGGCTGTGGGGACTGTTGTGGGTGCGGAGAGCGCGGGGGCTGTGGGGACTGCTGGGGGTGTGGAGACTGCGGGAGGTGCGAGGGCTGCGGGGGCTGTTGGGGGTGTGGAGACCGCGGGAGGTGCGAGGGCTGTGGGAACCGCGGGGGCTGTAGGGACTGCCGAGGGTGCGGAGGCTGCGAGTGCTGTGGGGACCGCAGCGGCTGTGGGGGGCGCGAGGGCCGTGGGGACTGCTGAGGGTGCGGGGACTGCTGGGGGTGTTGGGGGTGCGGAGGTTGCGCGGGGCGCGGAGGCTGCGCGGGGTGCCGGAAGCGCCGGTGTGCGCACCGAGGCCGCCGCGGTCGCCGCCGGCCGTAGACCGGTGGCCCCTCGCCGTGGCGCCGCCGACCCGGTGAAAACCCTGATGCACCGTCACCGTGAGCTGTGCGAACGGGCCGTCGACCCGCTGGAGATCGCGGCGGGCCTGGAGGCCCACGGCGTCACCGACCGCACTGCCGCCCGCTTCCGGCACCGGGACGTCTTCTCCCTCGCGGAGGAGATGTACGCCCGCGTCCCCCGCGACGGCGACACACCCCCGCTCACCACGCCGACCACGATCCCCCGGCCCCGCCTGGACTGGGCGCTGCTCACCCTCCTGCCGGGCGCCCTGTGCGCCGCGACCCTGACCGGCGTACGCCTCACCCACGGCCGGACGTGCCTCCTCGTCGCCGCCGCGGGCATCCTCGCCGTGACCCTCGCCGTGCGTGCGGTACTGCGCCGGGGTCCGCTGAGTCCGCACAGCGGCGCTCACCCCGGCCCGCACCGGACGGGCGCGTGGACCTGCTGGCTCCTCGGCTACGCGGCCCTCGGCGACGGCCTCCTGCGCGCCGCCGTCGGCGGTGGCCCCGACGGCCTGCCCGACGGGACGGCCGACGGCCCCTGGCCCCTCGCCGGCGTCCCCCTGCTGACCCTCGCCCTGGCCTGCGCGCCCGCCGCCTGGAGCGCCCACCTCCTCGCCGTACGCGCCCGGCGCCGTCTGGACACCAGCCGTGGCCTGGAGGAGTTCGCCGCCTCCGTACAGCCACTGCTGCTAGGCACCGTCGCCCTGTTCGTGTGCGCGCTCGCCGCACTGGACGCCCTCTGCGCCATGGCCCTGGGCGAGCCCGGCTTCTACGGCCACACCCTCACTTTGGGCGCGCTCCTGTTCCTCGCCCGCCTCCTCACCGTGCACGGCTTCACCCACGCCCCGGCGGTCGTCCTCGGCGCCGTCGGCGTGGCCGAGGTACTCGCCCCGGCCACGGTCTTCGCGGGCCGCCTGCCCGGCTGCGGCTTCCTGGCCACCCCCGTCGAGAGCCTCGTGTCTGCCTGGGGCCCGGCCGGTGTGCCGTCCCTCTTCTGCGGAACCGCCGCCCTGACCCTCCTCATCCACGCAACCCGCACCCTGACCAGGGCCTCCTCCCACGCCCCAACGGACCAACCATGCTGACCCGAGACCGGGCCCAGCCCCGGCCCGCGCCCCGCACCCGCCCGCCTCTCCGAGCGACACCGGAGGCCGCGGCGCGGGGGCAGCGGGGCGTCTCGCCGGGGGCGGAAGGTGTCTCGCTGGGTGAGGGGGAGGTCCTGCCGGGTGAGGGGGAGGTCCTGCCCGGCCCGGGAGACGTCTCGCCGAGTCGGGGGGAGGTCTCGCCGGGCACGGAAGGTGTCTCGTTGGGTGAGGGGGAGGCCCCTTCGTGCCCGGGAGGTGTTTCGCCGGGTGCGGAAGGTGTCCTGCCGGGTCTGGTGGAGGTCTCGCCGGGTGCGGGACGTGTCTCGCCGGGCCAGGGGGAGGTCTCGCCCGGACCTGGGACGTGTCTTGCCGAGTCGGGGGGAGGTCTCGCCCGACCCGGGAGGCGTCTCGCCGGGCCTGGTAGGTGTCCCGCCGAGTCTGGAGGCGGCCCCGCCGCGCGCGGAAGGCGTCGCGCCGGGTCCGGAGGCAGTCTCGCCAGCTCTGGAAACTGTCCTGCCGAGTCCGGAAGGCATCCCGCCGACTCCGGAAGGCGTCCCGCCGAGTCGCAGGGCAGTCCCGCTGGTCCAGCAGGCGATCCACCGCGTCCGAGGGCCGTCCTACCGAGCCAGGGGACGGGCCTGGCAGCTCCGGGGCATCGCCTGTCGTCCCCCGCCCACTGCCGACCCGCCCCGGCCCACCGGCGCCCCACCTCCGCCCACCGGCGCCCGGCCCCCGCTCACAGGCACCCCACCTCCGCCCATCAGCGCCCCATCCCCGTCCGGCGCCGGTCCTCGGTGGGCCGGTCGTCGCGTGCAGCGCAACCCCCGCCGTGCCCCGACCGCACGACGCACGCGCTTCTCCATCCAGCCGCAACCCAGCGCAACACCTTTGAAGGAGAGACCAGATGACCACCTCCCGATCCGGAGCGACCGGTGCCACCGGGGCACCCGCGGTCGCCGGAGCCCCCGCGGTCACAGGAGCAGCCGGAGCACACCGGGCGACCGGAGCCCACGCGGCCCCGGCGACCGCCGCCACGCACACCCAGGGGGCCGCACGATGAGGGTTCTGCTGATCGGAGCCAACGGCTACCTCGGCCGTTTCGTCGCCGACCGTCTGCTCGCCGACCCGGCCGTCCAGCTCACCGTGCTCGGCCGCGGCGACGACGCCGACGTCCGCTTCGACCTCGCGTCCGGCAGCCCCGGCGCACTCACCCGCTTCCTCGACGCGGTCCACCCCCAGGTCGTCGTCAACTGCGCGGGCACCACCCGCGGCGGCGCCCGCGAACTCACCCGGCACAACACCGTCGCCGTCGCCACCGTCTGCGAGGCCCTGCGCCGCAGCGGCTGCGGCGCCCGACTGGTGCAGCTCGGCTGCGGCGCCGAGTACGGCCCGAGCCAGCCCGGCTCCTCCACGGCCGAGGATGCCGTGCCCCGCCCCGGCGGCCCGTACGGCGTCAGCAAACTCGCCGCCACCGAACTCGTCCTCGGCTCCGGCCTGGACGCCGTCGTGCTGCGGATCTTCTCGCCCGCCGGACCCGGCACGCCCGCCGGCTCCCCGCTGGGCCGCCTCGCCGAGGCGATGCGCCGCGCCATGCAGTCCGGCGACGGCGAGCTCAAGCTCGGCGGGCTCGGCGTGCAGCGCGACTTCATCGACGTCCGCGACGTGGCCCGCGCCGTGCACGCCGCCTCGCTGTCCGCCGCGCAGGGCGTCATCAACATCGGCTCGGGCCGCGCCGTCCGGCTGCGGGACGCCGCCGGGATCCTCGCCCGCGTGGCCGGATACGGCGGCGCCCTCCACGAACTCGACGGCCCGCCCGGCGGCCACCTCAGGCCCGGCATCGGCCACCCCCGCCCCGAGCCTGACCACGGAGGGCCCGTCGCGTACCCGTATCCGGACGGGTGCGGCAGTTGGCAGCAGGCCGATGTGCGCACCGCCCGCGACCGGCTCGGCTGGCGGCCCCGGATCAACCTCGAGGAGTCCCTCGCCGACATCTGGATGGAGGCGGCATGTCGCATCTGACCGGAACCCCGGCGGGCACCGCGAGCGCCGGCACCACCGACGTCCGCACCGGCCTCGGCGTCCCCGGTATCGCACACCCCCTCCTCGCGCCGGCCGAGTGGGACGAACTCACCCGCTCCGCCGGGCACCTGCACTGGGTCGTCCTCGACGTCGCCGACGGCCCCGGCGTCCGCCCCGACCCGCGCTGCCTGGAATCCGTGGGCCGGCTGCGCAACGCGGGCGTCCGGGTCCTCGGGAACCTCGACATCCGCTACGGAGCTCGCGCCTTCGCCGAGATCGTGTCCGACGCGCAGCGGTACCTCGACTGGTACCGGGTCGACGGCTTCCTCCTGGACCGCTGCCCGGCCGAGCCGACCGCGCTCCCCGGACTGCGCCGCACGATCGGCGCGCTCCGCACCCTGCGGGACGCGCCCCACATCGTCCTCGGCCACGGCACCCACCCGTACCCCGGATACGCCGAGCACGCCGACCAGTTGGTCACCTTCTCCGGCCCCTGGAGCGACTACCGCTGGTCGCAGGTGGCCGAATGGACGGCGGACCACCCGCCCGAGCGCTTCTGCCACTTCGTGCACGGCGTGCCGCGCGGCCACCTCGACGAGGCGCTGCGCATCGCCCGCTGGCAGGGCGCCGCGACGATCTGGTTCACCGACGGCGTCGACCGCGCCGGCCTGGCCGACCCCTGGGAGACCATGCCCGGCTACTGGGACGAGATCGTCTCGCGGATCGGAACGGGTGTCTCGGAATGAAGGGGGGCGTGGCAGTGTTACAGCCGGAACAACCGTAGTGATTGACCGACCAACGGAGTCCCCGTGTCGCTGCCACCCCTGGTCGAGCCAGCCTCTGAGCTCACCGTAGACGAGGTTCGCCGGTACTCCCGCCACCTGATCATCCCGGACGTGGGGATGGACGGGCAGAAGCGGCTGAAGAACGCCAAGGTGCTCTGTGTGGGCGCCGGCGGCCTGGGCTCGCCGGCGCTGATGTACCTGGCCGCGGCGGGCGTGGGCACGCTGGGCATCGTGGAGTTCGACGAGGTCGACGAGTCGAACCTGCAGCGCCAGATCATCCACAGCCAGGCGGACATCGGCCGCTCCAAGGCCGCCTCCGCTCGTGACTCCGTCCTCGGCATCAACCCGTACGTGAACGTGATCCTTCACGAGGAACGGCTCGAGGCCGAGAACGTGATGGACATCTTCAGCCAGTACGACCTGATCGTCGACGGCACGGACAACTTCGCGACCCGCTACCTGGTCAACGACGCGTGCGTGCTGCTCAACAAGCCGTACGTATGGGGCTCGATCTACCGCTTCGACGGCCAGGCCTCCGTGTTCTGGTCCGAGCACGGCCCCTGCTACCGCTGCCTCTACCCGGAGCCCCCGCCGCCGGGCATGGTCCCGTCCTGCGCCGAGGGCGGCGTGCTGGGCGTGCTGTGCGCGTCCATCGGCTCCATCCAGGTCACCGAGGCCATCAAGGTCCTCACCGGCACCGGCGAGTCCCTCGTCGGCCGCCTGATGATCTACGACGCCCTGGAGATGCAGTACCGCCAGGTCAAGATCCGCAAGGACCCTGACTGCGCGGTCTGCGGCGAGAACCCGACCGTCACCGAACTCATCGACTACGAGGCCTTCTGCGGCGTCGTCTCGGAAGAGGCCCAGGCGGCGGCCGCCGGCTCGACGATCACTCCCAAGCAGCTCAAGGAGTGGATCGACGACGGCGAGAACATCGAGATCATCGACGTCCGCGAGCCGAACGAGTACGAGATCGTCTCCATCCCGGGCGCCAAGCTGATCCCGAAGAACGAGTTCCTCCTGGGCACCGCGCTGCAGGGCCTGCCGCAGGACAAGAAGATCGTCTTGCACTGCAAGACGGGTGTCCGCAGTGCGGAAGTCCTCGCGGTGCTGAAGTCCGCCGGCTTCGCGGACGCCGTGCACGTCGGCGGTGGCGTGATCGGCTGGGTCAACCAGATCGAGCCGAGCAAGCCGATCTACTGATCCGGCCGCCCGCCGCGCCCACCGGGTCTCCGGCTGCGCCCATCGGGTCTCCCGCTCCGACCGGCGGGGGCTTCGCGTACCACGAGTGCGTGAAGCCCCCGCCGTCGTCATGAGCAGACCGTGCCGTCCTTCGGCACCGTCCCCTTCAACAGGTACGCGTTCACCGCCGAGTCGACGCAGGTGCTCCCGCTCCCGTACGCCCCGTGCCCCTCGCCCTTCCAGGTGAGCAGCACCCCGACGCCCTTGCCCAGCTCGTCGGCCATCTTCCGCGCGCCCTCGTACGGTGTCGCCGGGTCCCCGGTGTTGCCGACCAGCAGGATCGGCGCCGCGCCCGGCGCGCTCACCTCCGGGGTGTCGTACTGCCCGGCCACCGGCCAGTCGTGGCACCAGCCGGCCGTGTCCCAGCCCAGGAAGTCCCCGAACACGGGCGAGATCTTCTCGAACTCCGGCAGCAGCTTCCGCGTCTCCTCGGCGGTCGGCCGCTGCTTGTCGTCCAAGCACGATATGACCCGTTGTGAGTGGGCGGACGTGCCGTAGTGCCCCGAGGTGTCCCGCTCGTTGTAGCCGTCGGCCAGTGTCAGCAGCTCGGAGCCGTCCCCGGACTCGGCCGACTTCAGGGCGCTGGTGAGGCTCGGCCAGCTCGACTCGCTGTACAGCGGCAGGACGATGCCGGTGACCGCGAGCGTCTGTGTCAGCTTCCGCCCGTCCGACGTGGACAGCGGCTTGGCGTCGATCCGGTCCAGCAGGTCCGCGATCTTCCTGCTGCCCTCCCGCGGGTCCTGGCCCGTCGACTCGAGGTAGTCGTCGAGCGCCCGTTGGAAGCCGCGTGCCTGGTTCTGCGCGTGGCCCACCGAGTCGGCGCTCGGGTCGACCACCGCGTCGAGGATCAGCCGCCCCACGTGCTTCGGGAACAAGTGGGCGTACACGCCGCCCAGTTCGGTGCCGTAGGAGATGCCGAAGTAGTGCATCTTCCGGTCGCCGAGCACCTGGCGCATCAGGTCCATGTCGCGGGCGGTGTCGGTCGTCGACACGTGGGCCAGCAGCGCGCCCGCGGCCTTCTTGCAGCCCTTGCCGAAGTCGGTGGCGTCCCGGAAGTAGGCCTGTTCCTCGGCCGGGGTGTCCGGGGTGGCGTCGAGGGACTCGGCGGCCTGGATGTCCTTGTCGCCGCGGCAGCGGACGCCCTCGCTGGCCCCGACCCCGCGTGGGTCCCAGCTCACCAGGTCGTAGTGGTCGCGGAGCGAGGAGAACGTGGAGCCGAAGGAGGGGAGCGCGGAGACGCCCGAGCCGCCGGGACCGCCGAAGTTGAACAGCAGCGAACCGGTCCGATCGCTTCCGCTCGCGCGCGACTTGGTGCGCACCAGGGCGAGGCCGATGGTGTCGCCGTCCGGCTTCGACCAGTCCAGCGGCACCTTCAGCGTCGCGCACTGCCAGTCGCCGCCCGGCGGCGCGGAGTCCGCGGTGGCCTTGCAGCGCCCCCAGCCGAGCTTCTGCCCGGTCAGCGCGGCGGGCGGAGCGACGGCCGCCGCGCCCGTCGCCCCGGAGGAGCCGGCGGAGGGCCGTGCATCGGCCGAACCGCCCTTACCACCCTTGCCGTCCTTGCCGTCCGCGCCCCCGTCCGACACACCGCCGCTGCACCCCGCCACCAGCAGTGCGGCAGCGGCCCCCAACACCGTCCACCGTGTGAATCGCGCCATGTGTACTTCCCCCCTCGCAAGCCCTCCGCACTCGGCGGCGGATGGGCTGTCCGGCCATATTAGGCAGATCTCGGCCGACCCGTCCGAGCCTGTGGATAACCTTTTGACCTGCGGGTTTCTCGGAAATTCGTGGCGGATGCCAGGGAATTTCCGGAGGTATCGCCGGGTGTGGGGGGTGGCGGAGGTCAGGAGCAGACGGTCCCGGCGGCCGGCGGCTTGCCGGTCAGCAGATAGCCGTTCACCGCCGCCTGCACGCACTTGTTCTTGCTGCCGTACGCGCCATGCCCCTGCCCCTTGTACGTCAGCTCGACCCCGACGCCCTTGCCCAGCGCGTCCACCATCTTCCGCGCCCCCTCGTACGGGGTCGCCGGGTCACCGGTGTTGCCCACGACGAGGATCGGCGCCGATCCGGGCGCGCTCACGTCCGGATGGTCGGCGGCGCCCGGCACGGCCCAGTCAGTGCAACTGAGCATGCTCCAGGCCAGGAAGTCCCCGAACAGACTGGAGGCGGTCCTGAACTCCGGCAGTTTCTTCTGCACATAGGCCGTGGAGTAACGCGGCTTGTCGTCGGCGCAGTTGATGGCGATGTTGGCGGCCGTGATGTTGCTGTACTCGCCGTTCTCGGTGCGGCCGTTCATCAGGTCGGACAGCAGCATCAGAATCTTGCCGTCCCCGGAGTAGGCCTGCTCCAGGCCCTCGGTGAGGTACTCCCAGAAGTCCTTCGAGTACAGCGCCTGCGCGATGCCGTTGGTCGCGGCGCTCTGGGTCAGTTCGCGCGGGAAGCTGCCCGGCAGCGGCTTGGCGTCCAGGTCCTTCAGGAGCTTGGCGATCCGGTCCTTCACCTGCTGCGGAGTGTCCCCGAGTGGGCAGTCCGCCGTCTTGGACGTGCAGTCCTCGGCGAAGTTGTCGAGCGCGAGTTGGAAACCCCTGGCCTGCCCGAGCGAGCTCTGCTCGGACGTCTGCGTCGGGTCGACCACCGCGTCGAAGACCGCGCGCCCCACGTGCTTCGGGAACAAGTGGGCGTACACGCCGCCCAGTTCGGTGCCGTAGGAGATGCCGAAGTAGTACAGCCTGTCGTCGCCCAGGACTTGGCGCATCAGGTCCATGTCGCGGGCCGCGTCGGTGGTCCGCACATGTGGCAGCGTCTTCTCGGAGTTCTTCTCGCAGGCCGCGTTGAAGTCCTTGGTGTTGTCCAGCAGCGTGGTGCGCTCGGCGGCGTCGTCGGGCGTGTTGTCCTGCTGGAAGTACGCGTCGAGCTGCCGGTCGGTCTCGCACCGCACGCCGGCGCTGCGGCCGACCCCGCGCGGGTCGAAGCTCACCAGGTCGTAGCGGGTGCGCAGGGCCGCGTACTCGTCGCCGAACGCGGGCAGGGTGGAGACGCCCGAGCCGCCGGGGCCGCCGAAGTTGAAGACCAGCGAGCCGATCCGCCCGCTCGCGGCGCCGCTCGCCCGCGCCCGGATCAGTGCGATGCCGATCGTGTCGCCCTTGGGGTCGTCCCAGCCGAGGGGCGCCCGCATCGTCGCGCACTGCCACTGGTCGCCGTCCGGCAGCGGGGACGGGGCGCTGCCGCCGCCCTCGGACTGGGAGGGGGCCGGGCAGTCCTTCCAGCTCAGCTTCTGCGCCGACAGGCTCTCGTCGTGTGAGCCGTCGCCGCAGCCCGCCACTAGAGAGGACAGCAGCACGGCGACGGTGGTCACGGCGGCGGCGCGCAGACGGGCGGGAGTCGGCATGTCCCCATCCTGCGGTCGCGTGCGGGCACGCGCGCGGGGCGCGGTCCGTACGAGGTACGGGCACCCGCGCCCTCCTGCAGGGCTACAGGGCGCCCTTGCGGGTGAGCTGGTTGAAGGCCAGCCAGCCCGGCAGTACGGGGATCCACAGCGTCAGCAGGCGGAAGAGCAGCACCGCGGGAGCGGCGACCTCCTTGGGCAGGCCCACCGCGATCAGACCGACCGTCAGGGTCGCCTCGACGGCGCCGACTCCGCCCGGCGTCGGGGCGGCGGAGCCGAGCGCGTTGCCGGCGAGGAAGACGACGGCGACGCTGGCGATGCTCAGCGAGGTCGACTCGTCGCCGAACGCGCGGATCGACGCGTCCAGGCACATCACGAAGCACGCGGTGAGCAGAAGCATGCCGCCGATGCCGGTGACCAGCTTCTGCGGCCGCTGCAGCACGTCCAGCATGCGCGGCACGACACCCGCGAACAGCGACCTCACGCGCGTGACGACGAATTTCCGCAGGAACGGCACCGACGTCACCACGAGCACCAGCACCGCCACCGTGAGCAGACCCGCGATGACCGTGCGGGACGGCGACAGCGACGGCGTCTTCTCGGTGCCGGTGAGGTAGCCGAACGACAGCAGCATCAGGATGTGGCAGCCCAGCCCGAACAACTGCGAAGCGCCGACACTGGCCACGGCGAGACCGGGCCGCACCCCGGCGCGCTGCAGGAAGCGCGTGTTGAGGGCGACCCCGCCGACCGCGGCCGGGGCCACGATCTTCACGAAGGACCCGGCGACCTGCGCGGCCACGGTCCGCGGGAACGGCACCCGCTCCGGCACGAACCCCAGCAGGCTCATCGCCGCCGCGACATAGCTCAACGCCGAGAAGAACACGGCCGCCGCGACCCAGCCCCACTCGGCGTTGGCGACGAGCGGACCGAACTCGATGTGCGTGAGCTGCGTCAGCAGGAAGTACGCGCCGAAGGCACCCGCGATGAAACTCATCAGGGTGCGCGGCCGCACCCGCTCCAGCCGGGCCGGCTCCACCGGTGCCTGAGGCCGGATCAGCAGCACCTGGTGCCGGATCTGCGTCAGCAGATCCTCCTCGCGGGCCTCCTCCAGCGCCTCGTCGATGGCCCGCTTCTCGGCCCGCGCCTCCGCGCGGACGGCCTTCTTGCCGGGCTTCTCCGGGACGACGGTCTCGGTGTCGTCCCCGGCCGCCTCCAGACGCGCCTGCTTGGCTTGCCGGGAGGCCTCCAGGACCGCCTCGCGTTCCCGCTGCGCACGCTCGCGTGCCAGTCGGCGCAGCGTCGCGCGCGTGGAGCGGGTCAGCGCGATGGGCTGGAGCATCGGCAGACAGTCCGCGACGGCGTCCGGCCCGAGCACGCCCACCGCGGAGGCCACCGCCCGCTCGGCGCCCACCCGCAGGCCGAGCGTGGTCACCAGTTGGGCGACGTCCATGCGCAGCAGCAGGTCGCCGGCGGCGATCTCGCCGCCGCGCAGATCGGTGAGGATCACCGTGCCGGAACGATCCACCAGAATCGCGTCACCCGCGAGCCGACGATGCGCGATGCGCCGCGACTGCAGGGCCTGTACCTGGCGCCACGTGTTGCGCAGCAGGCCGTCGGTGATCTCCTCGTCCGTCAGCGAGTCGAGGGTGCGGCCGCCGGTGTGCTCGTAGACGAGTATCACCGCGTCGGGACCGAGCTCGGAGGTCGCGATCAGCTTGGGCGCGTTGGCGCCGGCGGCGATGGCCGCGTAGGCGAGCAGCGCCTCCTGCTCCAGGGCCTGGCGCAGCGACTGCAGGCTGCTGCGGGTGGCGAAGCCGCGCAGCGTCAGATTGCGCCACGCGCGGTAGAAGAACCCCTGGGCCTGCTGTTCCCGGTCGACGACCGTGATGTCCAGCGGTGGACCGTCCTCCAGGGTGACGAAGTAGCGTCGGCCGCGGTCGCTCTCCGCCGCGTCAGGACCCTCCTCGCGGGCCGCGCTCACCGGGCGGAAACCGACGTGCCGCAGGCCCGCCATCAGCGTCCGCCCCGTAGGACGCACGTTCGGCGAGCCGACCGCGTACAGCGTCCCGTAGGCCACCGTCCAGCCGATCAGGACCGTGAGGATGATCGAGAACGGTGTCGTGTAGCCGGTGACGAGCATCGAGAAGGCGTCCAGGAGCAGCACGATCCACAGGACCGAGCGCCAGCGCGGCCGACGGGACATGCCGACGGCCGTCATGTACGCGATGACGGGCGCGAGATAGCCGTGCACCGGGTCGGTCAGGGCGTGGATGTCCCCGGGGGAGGGCTGGGTGAGCGCCTCCTGGATCGAGCCCGGCGCGGCCTTCGCGACCCACAGGTCGGTGGCGAGGGTCACCCCGTGCGCGAGGACGGCGGCGAGCACACCGTCGGCGATGCGCAGCCCGTCCCGCTTGATCAGCCGCTCGATGGCGAACGCGACCGGCACCAGCAGGATCGCGATGCTCGACGCCAGCCCGGCGATCTTGATGAGGAGATCGGGCGCCTGCCCGGTGCCCTTGTTGATGTCCTGTTCGAGCCCCGAGGTCGTTCCGTGCGCGAACGCGGCGATGGCCAGCAGCAAGACGACGGCGAGCACGCCGACCAACAGCCGCATCAGGTCGGAAGGGCGGTGCACGCGCGCGGGGAGCAGCGGTTCGTCGCCCTCGACCTCGTCGATGTGCACCTCGTCCCGTGTCTCTGCTTCCCGAGGACCTGCTCCGCGTGCCTCTACAGGGGCATCTGCTTCGCGTGCCTCTACGGGTGCTTCGGCTACGCGCGCTTCTGCTGCGCGTGCTTCTTCTATGCGTGGGTCCGGTTCTTCGACGCCGTCAGGGCGCGACGCGGCGGCAGAGGTGTCCTCCGCGCTCTCAGGCCGCACGCCCTGCTGTTTCATCGCCTCTTCTTGGTCTCGTATCACCGGTCACCGCCCGCACGATGGTGGCATGCCCCACCGACACACGGGGGCATCAGGGTGCAAATGCGGGGGCGCACAGTCTGCCTGAAGCGCCGCTCGGGGGCGAGGGTCACACAGGGTCGCGGGCCCGTCGCATTGTCGGTGGCGTGCGGCACTATGGGGCGGATGAGCGAGCAGAGCCTTCCGGACGACGCCCGCGCGGAGTACACGGACACACTTCCGGAGTACGCCGAGCGGGTCCTCGAGGTCGCGGAGCGGATCCCGCCCGGGCGGGTCATGACGTACGGGGACGTCGCCGAGTGGCTCCAGGAGGGCGGCCCCCGGCAGGTCGGGCGCGTGATGGCCCTCTACGGGGGAGCCGTCCCGTGGTGGCGTGTCGTGCGCGCGGACGGCGTGCTGCTCCCCGGACACGAACTGCGGGCGCTCGACCACTACCGCGCCGAGGGCACACCGCTGAAGCAGGCGAGCAGGGCCGCCGAGGGCCATGTGCCGCGCCTCGACATGAAGCGGGCGCGCTGGGACGGCGGCGAACACGCGGAAGGTCACATATGACAGCTTCCGCCATCGGACGTGCCTGAGGGGAGCCTCCGCTGACCCGTACGGGGGAAACCGGCGGAAGCGGGCACGCCGGCGGCATGACGTACGTTCGAGGGGCACGGGGCGGAAACAGCGGTCCCCGGCCGACCAGCACACCCACCAGGACCGGCGAACCACGTGAGCTCCTCTTCCTCCACCAGGCACCTGTCGCACCCCCAGGGGCGACAGGGGAACCGTGGCGCTCACCGACTGGTGCGTACCCCGCCGGCCCGCGTGGATCCCCCTCGGCTGGACGCCGCACAGCGCTCCGTGGTTGAGCACGGTGCCGGTCCGCTGCTCGTCCTCGCAGGCCCGGGCACCGGAAAAACCACCACGCTCGTCGAGTCCGTGGCGGCCCGGGTCGCCCGGGGCGGTGACCCCGCGCGCGTCCTGGTCCTCACGTTCAGCCGCAAGGCGGCCGTCGAGCTGCGGGACCGGATGGCGCATCGCATGGGCGCGGCCCGCGCACCCCAGGCGACCACCTTCCACTCGTACTGCTACGCCCTGATCCGCGCCCACCAGGACGCGGACCTGTTCGTGGACCCCCTACGGCTGCTGTCCGGCCCCGAGCAGGACGTGGCCGTCCGCGAGCTGCTCGCCGGCCAGCTCGACCTGCAACGGCTCGGCCTCGCGCACGTGCGCTGGCCGGACGAACTGCGCGCCTGTCTCACCACCCGCGGCTTCGCCGACGAGGTCCGCGCGGTGCTCGCCCGCAGCCGCGAACTGGGTCTCGACCCCACGTCCCTGGACGCCTTCGCCCACCGCATCGGCCGTCCCGACTGGCGCGCCGCGGCGGCCTTCCTCGCCGAGTACCTCGACGTGCTCGACCTGCACGGCGTGATCGACTACGCGGAACTCGTCCACCGCGCGGTCCTGCTCGCCCACCGCCCCGAGGTCGCCGAGCGGCTCGCCGCGCAGTACGACGCCGTGTTCGTCGACGAGTACCAGGACACCGACCCGGCCCAGGTGCGGCTGCTGCACGCGCTGGCCAGCGGCGGCCGCACCCTGGTCGCCTTCGGCGACCCCGACCAGTCGATCTACACCTTCCGGGGCGCCGACGTGAACGGCATCCTGGACTTCCCGCAGGCTTTCCCCCGCCCCGACGGCCGCCCGGCCCCCGTAGAGGTCCTGCGCACCGCCCGCCGCTCCGGCGCGACCCTTCTGGCCGCCACCCGGCTGCTGACCCAGCGGATGCCCCTGACCCGCCTGCCGGCCGAGAAGGTCCGCGCCCACCGCGAACTGGCCGCCGCACGCGACGGAGGCGGCGTCGAGGTCTACACGTACCCGACGGCCGGCACCGAACTGGACAACGTCGCCGACATCCTGCGCCGCGCACACCTGGAGGACGGCGTGCCCTGGGGTGACATGGCCGTCCTGGTGCGCGCCGGCTCCCGGACGATCCCGACCGTCCGCCGTGCCCTCACCGCCGCGGGCGTCCCCCTGGACATCGACGGCGACGACCTCCCCCTGCGCCACGAACCGGCCGTGGCACCCCTGCTGACGGCCCTACGGGCGGTGGCGACGGCAGAGACGTCCACCCCCTCGGCGGAGAGCGCGGCACCACGCGCGGCGGCCCCCGCACCACCGGCGGCGGGCGAGACCACCCAGGGCGAGGCAGCAAAGGACGAGGCGACCGAGGGGGAGGCCATCCAGGGCGAGACGACAGAGGGGGAGGCCATCCAGGGCGGGGCAGCCGAGGACGCGGCGACCGAGGACGGGATGGTCCAGGGCGCGGGCGCGGACGCCTGCTGGCTCGACACCGAGACCGCCCTGACCCTCCTCGCCTCGCCCCTCGCCGGCATGGACGCCGCCGATCTGCGCCGCCTCGGACGCGCCCTGCGCGAGGAGGAGCGCGCCGCGGGCAACCCGCTGCCGCCGCCCTCCGACGAACTGCTCGCGCGCGCCCTCGCCGAGCCGGAGCGGCTGGTCACCCACGACCCGACGTACGCGCGTGGCGCCCAGCGCCTCGGCGCGCTGCTGGCGGCGGCCCGTGAACGCCTCGCGCGCGGCGGGAGCGCCGAGGAGGCGCTGTGGGACCTCTGGGACGGCACACCCTGGCCCACGCGCCTGGAGCGGGCGGCCCGGCGCGGCGGCGCGGCCGGCCGCAACGCCGACCGGGACCTGGACGCCGTATGCGCGCTGTTCGCCACCGCCGCGCGCGCGGAGGAGCGCACCGGCGGCCGGGGCGCGCTGAACTTCCTGGCCGAGATCGAGGCCGAGGACATCGCCGCCGACACCCTCACCCGGCGTGCCGTGCGCCCCGACGCCGTACGCCTGATGACCGCCCACCGCGCCAAGGGCCTGGAATGGAGCCTGGTCGTCGTGGCCGGCGTCCAGGAGGGCCTGTGGCCGGACCTGCGGCGTCGGGGCTCCCTCCTGGAGGCCGACCGCATCGGCCGCGACGGACTCGCCGAGCCGCTCACCCCGGGCGCGCTGCTCGCCGAGGAACGCCGCCTGTTCTACGTCGCCGCCACACGCGCGCGTGAGCGCCTCGTCGTCACCGCCGTCAAGGCGCCCGCCGACGACGGCGACCAGCCCTCCCGCTTCCTGACCGAACTCGGCGTCCCACCCAAGGACGTCACGGGCCGCCCCCGCCGCCCCCTGTCGGTCGCCGCGCTGGTCGCCGAACTGCGCGCCACGACGGTCGACCCGCGCGCCTCCGCCCCCCTCCGGGAGGCCGCCGCCCGCCGCCTGGCCCGGCTGGCCGCGCTCGCCGACGAGGACGGCAGACCCCTGGTGCCGTCAGCCCACCCCTACCGCTGGTGGGGCATGTTCGAGCCGACCGAGAGCAAGGTCCCGCTGCGCGACCGCGACCAGCCCGTCGTGCTCTCCGGCAGCGCCCTCGACCAGCTCGCCAACACCTGCGCGCTCCAGTGGTTCCTGGGCCGCGAGGTGAAGGCCGACGCTCCCGCCACAGCCGCCCAGGGCTTCGGCAACGTGGTGCACGTCCTCGCCGACGAGGTCGCCTCCGGGCACACCCCGGCCGACCTCGACGTCCTCATGGAGCGCCTCGACTCCGTGTGGAACGCCCTCGCCTTCGACGCCCCGTGGAAGTCCACACAGGAGAAGGCACACGCGCGTGCCGCGCTCGAACGCTTCCTGAAGTGGCACGTGATGGACCGCACGGGCCGCACCCCCGTCGCCAGCGAGCACGACTTCGACGTCACTCTCGAAGCGGGCGACTACGAGGTGCGCATCCGCGGCCAGATGGACCGCGTGGAGGCCGACGCCGAAGGCCGCGCCTACGTCGTCGACTTCAAGACCGGTAAGCAGGCGCCGACCGCCCGCGAGATGGAGCGCCACCCCCAGCTCGCCGTCTACCAGCTCGCCGTCCGCGAGGGCGCCGTCGACGAGGCCTTCGACGGCGTACGGCCCACACCGGGCGGTGCCGAACTCGTCCAGCTCCGGCAGGGGGCCGCCAAGAAGGACGGCGGAGAGGCCCTTCCCAAGGTGCAGGCCCAGGAGCCGCTGGAGGGGGAGTGGGTCGGCGATCTGCTCGCCACGGCGGCCGGCAAGGTCCTCGACGAGCGGTTCACCCCGACCGCCGGTCAGCAGTGCACCCACTGCGCCTTCCGTGCCTCGTGCAGCGCACGCCCCGAGGGACGGCACATCGTCGAGTGACCTGCCGCACCGACGGCGTCGACCCGCGCTTCTCGCACCCCTGACGCCATGGGAGGCCCTGCGAGGGCCGGTGGGGCACCGACTGTCAGTGCCCGCCGCTAGCCTCTCAGCATGCCCGCACGTATCAGCGATCCCGAGCAGCTCAAGGAGCTCCTCGGGATCCCCTTCACCCCGGAGCAGACGGCCTGCATCACCGCGCCGCCCGCCCCGCAGGTGATCGTGGCCGGAGCCGGGTCGGGCAAGACGACGGTGATGGCCGCCCGCGTGGTGTGGCTGGTCGGCACCGGGCAGGTCGCCCCGGAACAGGTCCTCGGCCTGACCTTCACCAACAAGGCCGCCGGAGAGCTCGCGGAGCGCGTCCGCAAGGCACTGCTCAAGGCAGGCGTCACCGACCCCGACGTCATCGACCCGGACAACCCGCCGGGCGAGCCGGTGATCTCCACCTACCACGCCTTCGCGGGCCGCCTCCTGACCGACCACGGCCTGCGCATCGGCCTGGAGCCCACCTCCCGCCTGCTCGCCGACGCCACCCGCTACCAGCTCGCCGCGCGCGTGCTGCGCGAAGCGCCCGGCCCGTACCCGTCGCTCACCCGCTCCTTCGCCGACCTGATCAGCGACCTCCTCGCGCTCGACGCCGAACTCGCCGAACACCTCGTTGGGCCCGAGGAACTGCGCGCGTGGGACGCCGGGCTGCTGCGCACCCTGGAGGGCGCCAAACTCACCAACGCCGACCTGCGCAAGGTGCCCGAGACCGCCGCCGCCCGCCGCGAACTGGCCGACCTGGTGCTGCGCTACCGGACCGCCAAGCGCGAGCGCGACCTGCTCGACTTCGGTGACCAGATCGCCATGGCGGCACAGCTCGGCCAGGTCCCCGAAGTCGGCCCGATCCTGCGCGACGAGTTCCGCGTCGTCCTCCTCGACGAGTACCAGGACACCTCCGTCGCGCAGCGCATCCTCCTTGCCGGCCTGTTCGGCGGCGGCACCGGCCACCCCGTGACCGCCGTCGGCGACCCCTGCCAGGCCATCTACGGCTGGCGCGGCGCCTCGGTCGCCAACCTCGACGACTTCCCCGACCACTTCGCGCAGGCCGACGGAGGCCGGGCACGGCGTCAGTCGCTCAGCGAGAACCGCCGCAGCGGCGGCCGCCTCCTGGACCTCGCCAACGGCATGGCCGAGCCCCTGCGCGCGATGCACGCGGGCGTGGAGGCCCTGCGCCCGGCCTCCGGCGCCGAACGCGACGGAGTGGTCCGCTGCGCCCTCCTGGCCACCCACGCCGAGGAGATGGACTGGATCGCCGACTCCGTCGCCCACCTCGTGCGCACCGGCACGGCACCCGGTGAGATCGCCGTCCTGTGCCGCACGGCCACCGACTTCGCGCAGATCCAGGGCGCGCTGGTCGCCCGGGACGTCCCCGTCGAGGTCGTGGGCCTGTCCGGGCTGCTGCACCTGCCCGAGGTCGCCGACCTCGTCGCCGTCTGCGAGGTGCTCCAGGACCCCGGCGCCAACGCCTCCCTGGTCCGGCTGCTCACCGGCCCGCGCTGGCGCATCGGCCCGCGCGACCTCGCCCTCCTGGGCCGCCGGGCACGGCTGCTCGTCAGCCACGCGCGCGGGGACGGCGACGACGACCCGGACCGCCGCCTCGCCGAGGCCGTCGAGGGCGTCGACCCGTCCGAGGTGATATCGCTCGCGGACGCCCTCGACGCGTTCCTGGAGTCCCCGCTGTACGGCGGCGACGGGACGCGGGGCGACGGCGGCGACGGACTGCCCTTCTCGCCGGACGCGCGCGTGCGGTTCGCGCGGCTCGCCACCGAACTGCGCGACCTGCGCCGCTCCCTGGCCGACCCCCTGATGGACGTCCTGCACCGCGTCCTGGCCGTCACCGGCCTCGAGGTCGAACTGTCGGCGTCCCCGCACGCCCTGGCCGCCCGCCGCCGCGAGACCCTGTCCAACTTCCTCGACGTCGCCGCCTCCTTCGCCGCGGGCGAGAGCGAGGCGAGCCTGCTGGCCTTCCTCGGCTTCCTGCGCACCGCCGCCCAGTACGAGAAGGGCCTCGACAACGCCCTCCCCGGCGGCGAGAACACCGTCAAGGTGCTCACCGCCCACAAGTCCAAGGGCCTGGAGTGGGACGTCGTCGCCGTACCCGGCCTGGTCACCGGCACCTTCCCCAGCGCACAGGGCCGCGAGAAGTGGACCGCGCAGGCCAAGGTGCTGCCGCACGAACTGCGCGGCGACACCGACACGCTCCCCGACCTCGACTCCTGGGACGCACGCGGCATGAAGGCCTTCCACGAGGCCATGAAGGACCACCAGCACACCGAGGAACTCCGCCTCGGCTACGTCACCTTCACCCGCCCCCGCTCCCTGCTCCTCGGCTCCGGCCACTGGTGGGGCCCCACCCAGAAGAAGCGCCGCGGCCCCTCCGACTTCCTCCAGGCCCTCCACGACCACTGCGCGGCCGGCCACGGCGAGATCGAGGCCTGGGCGGACGAACCGGAGGAGGACGCGGAGAACCCCACCCTGCACCGGGCGACCGCCGACCAGGTCTGGCCGCTCCCCCTGGACGACACCGCCCTGGCCCGCCGCCGCGCCGCCGCCGAGACCGTCCTCGCCCACCTGGAGGACCTCGCCTCACCCGAGGACGGCCACCCCGCCGCCACTCATGACCCGGACACCTACGAAGACCCGGACTGGCCCCCACCACCGCACGAGGACGAGCCCGCCTACGCCGAGGACCAGCTGCCGTACGGGGAGAGCGAGCCGCCCTACGACGAGGACCAGCCGCCTTACGACGCGGACAGTCCGCCCCACGGCGCGGACCAGCCTCCCTACGGCGAGGCCGACCCGTTCGACGAGGACCCCGGTGACTGGGACGAGTGGACCGGTGCCCGCCCCGCCGTACCGCACCAGGCGACGGCCCCGGAACCCCCCACCGCGCGCCCGCACCCCGGTCGCCCCCGCCCAACCCCCCTCACCCCCGAGGAGACCCGCACCGTCGCCTCCTGGGACCGCGACCTCGACGCGCTTGCCGGAGAGCTGCTGAGCGCCCGCCGGAGCGTCACGGACGTCCCCCTGCCGACGACCCTGACCGCCTCGCAGGTACTGCGCCTGGCCGCCGACCCGGACGGTCTCGCACAGGACCTCGCGCGCCCCATGCCACGCCCCCCACAACCGGCCGCGCGCCGTGGCACCCGGTTCCACGCATGGGTGGAGGCCCGCTTCGAGGAGTTGACGCTTCCCCTGCTGGAACCGGACGAACTGCCCGGCGCCGACGCCGAGATCGCCGACGAACAGGACCTGGAGGACCTCAAGGAGGCCTTCGAGCGCACCGAGTACGCCCACCGCACGCCCTACCGCGTCGAGACCCCCTTCCAGCTCGCCCTCGCCGGCCGCGTCGTACGGGGCCGTATCGACGCCGTCTACAAGGAGGGCGACGGAGACTCCGCGACGTACGACATCGTCGACTGGAAGACGCACCGGGCCCGCACCGCCGACCCCCTCCAGCTCGCCCTGTACCGGCTCGCCTGGGCCGAGCAGCAGGGTGTGCCCGTGGCATCCGTCACAGCGGCGTTCCTGTATGTGCGCACCGGCGACGTCGTCCGACCGGAGGGTCTGCCCGATCGTGCCGCGCTGGAGCGCCTGTTGACCGGGGAAGACGGCACCGACGGCGACCGCGGGGGACCGGCCGGGCAGGCAAGCCCCGCGCAAGGGCCCGGCGAGGATGTCGGTGCGGGCCGATAGGCTCGTGACCATGAGCCATCCCGTTGACAGTGCCGTCAGCGCCGTCCGCACGTACATCGAGCAGCACCGCGCGGCCTTCCTCGACGACCTCGCCGAGTGGCTGCGCATCCCGTCGGTGTCGGCGCAGCCCGACCACGCCCCCGACGTACGGCGCAGCGCGGACTGGCTCGCCGCCAAGCTGAAGGAGACCGGCTTCCCGACCGTCGAGGTCTGGCAGACACCGGGAGCGCCGGCCGTCTACGCCGAGTGGCCCGCCGGCGATCCGCAGGCCCCCACCGTCCTGGTCTACGGCCACCACGACGTGCAGCCCGCCGCCCTCGAGGACGGCTGGGACACCGACCCCTTCGAGCCCGTCGTCCACGAGAACCGCCTCTACGCGCGCGGGGCGGCCGACGACAAGGGCCAGGTCTTCTTCCACACCCTCGGCGTCCGCGCCCACCTCGCCGCCACCGGCCGCACCGCCCCGGCCGTCAACCTCAAGCTGCTGATCGAGGGCGAGGAGGAGTCCAGCTCGCCGAACTTCCGAGCCCTGGTCGAGGAGCAGGCCGGGCGGCTCGCCGCGGACGCCGTGATCGTCTCCGACACCGGCATGTGGTCCGCGGACACCCCCACGGTGTGCACCGGCATGCGCGGCCTCACCGAGTGCGAGATCCGGCTGTCCGGCCCCGACCACGACATCCACTCGGGCTCCTTCGGCGGCGCCGTGCCCAACCCGGCGACCGCGGCCGCCCGCCTCGTCGCCGCCCTGCACGACGACCACGCGCGCGTGGCCGTCCCCGGCTTCTACGACGGCATCGTCGAGCTCACCGACCGCGAGCGCGAGCTCTTCGCCGAACTGCCCTTCGACGAGGACGAGTGGCTGCGCACCGCGCGGTCGCACGCCACCCACGGCGAGGCCGGACACACCACCCTGGAGCGCGTCTGGGCCCGCCCCACCGCCGAGGTCAACGGCATCGGCGGCGGCTACCAGGGCCCCGGCAGCAAGACGATCATCCCGTCGTCGGCCTTTGTGAAGCTGTCGTTCCGGCTGGTCGCAGGCCAGGACCCGGAGCACATCGAGAAGGCCGTCCGCGCCTGGGCCGCCGAGCAGGTGCCCGCCGGGATCGGCTGTGAGATCGCGTTCAGCCCGGCCACGCGCCCGTGCCTGACCCCGCTGGACCACCCGGCCCTGCAGTCCGTGGTCCGCGCCATGGGCCGCGCCTTCGAGGGACCCGTCCGCTTCACCCGCGAGGGCGGCTCGGGACCCGCCGCCGACCTCCAGGAGGTCCTCGGCGCTCCGGTGCTCTTCCTGGGCATCTCCGTGCCCTCGGACGGCTGGCACGCGCCGAACGAGAAAGTCGAGCTGGACCTCCTCCTCAAGGGCGTCGAGACCACCGCGTACCTCTGGGGCGACCTCGCCGAGAACTGGCGTCATGCGCCCTGAGGCCCCCGCTCGGTCCGGAGGGGACCCGCGCGCGGGGCACACGGCACGGCCAGCCCCGCATCGCGACCCCGCACCGGACCCGGCCGTCCCCTGCCGTACGTCCCGCTGAACCGCCCGCAGAAACAACCGTTCCACCGGGGGAGTTGGAAGTACCCGTGACCACCAGGACCGACCAGAACGCCGATCGACCCATTTCGCTCACCGCGCCGAGCGGCATCGACCGGGCCGCCCACCACCGGCTCGACGAGGCCTGGCTCGCCGCGGCGTGGAGCCACCCCACGACGCGTTGCTTCGTCGTCTCCGGCGGCCAGGTCCTCATCGACGAGACGCCCGACGGCAGCACCGAAATCGTCATGACCCCGTCGTTCGAGGCGCCCCTCACCGAGGCACACCGCTACTTCCTGGGGACCGACGAGGACGGCGTCAGCTACTTCGCCCTCCAGAAGGACGCGCTGCCCGGCCGCATCGACCAGGCCGCGCGCCCGGCCGGTCTGCGCGAGGCCGGCCTGCTGCTGTCGCCGCGCGACACGGGCCTCATGGTGCACGCCGTCGCCCTGGAGAACTGGCAGCGCCTGCACCGCTTCTGCTCCCGCTGCGGCGAGCGCACGGTGATCGCCGCAGCCGGCCACATCCGCCGCTGCCCCGCCTGCGGCGCCGAGCACTACCCGCGCACCGACCCCGCGGTGATCATGGCCGTCACGGACGAGGAGGACCGCATCCTCCTCGGCCGCCAGGTCCACTGGCCCGAGGGCCGCTTCTCGACCCTCGCCGGTTTCGTCGAGCCCGGCGAGTCCATCGAGCAGTCCGTGCGCCGCGAAGTCTTCGAGGAGGCCGGCATCACCGTCGGCGAGGTCGAGTACATCGCCAGCCAGCCCTGGCCGTTCCCGTCCAGCCTCATGCTGGGCTTCATGGCCCACGCCACCTCCACCGACATCAACGTCGACGGCGACGAGATCCACGAAGCCCGCTGGTTCTCCCGCGACGACCTCGGCACCGCCTTCGAGTCCGGCGAGGTACTGCCCCCCTACGGCATCTCCATCGCGGCCCGCCTGATCGAACTCTGGTACGGCAAACCACTCCCGACCCGCACCTTCATCTGACCCACGGCGCGACAAAGGGCGGCCCCCAACACCCCGGAGGCCGCCCTCACCACTACGATCACACGCCGATCTTCTGCTTCACCTGCGCGAGCGACGGGTTCGTCAGCGTCGAACCGTCGGGGAACAGCACGGTAGGCACCGTCTGGTTTCCGCCATTCGCCTTTTCCACGAAATCCGCGGACTTCGGGTCATGCTCGATGTTGATCTCGGTGTACGCGATGCCCTCGCGGTCGAGCTGCTTCTTCAGCCGCTGGCAGTAGCCGCACCACGTGGTGCTGTACATCGTCACAGTGCCCAGCATGTCTCTCGTGCTCCTTCGGAGGGTCGGGCGAACAGGTGGTCGCAGGGGGTGAACGTACGTGAGAGGGTCGCCATTCCCGTCCGGCGGTGTGGGGTCGGGCGGCCGAGGGTGACGCTCGCCGCATTAGTACGACTGCGAGGCCCCGCCTGTGGACAACCGGCCCGTCCGTCTCCACCGACCTGGCAGCATGGCCGTGTGACAGCAGCAACGCACTCCTCCCTCTTCCCGCAGGTACCGGACTCGGCCGACGCGGTGCTCGAAGGGCTCGACCCCGAGCAGCGCGAGGTGGCGACCGCCCTGCGCGGTCCGGTGTGCGTGCTGGCAGGAGCCGGCACGGGCAAGACGCGGGCCATCACCCACCGCATCGCCTACGGCGTGCGGGCCGGCATCCTGCACCCCTCCAGCGTGCTCGCCGTCACCTTCACCAACCGCGCCGCCGGAGAGATGCGGGGCCGGCTCCGCCAACTCGGCGCCCAGGGCGTCCAGGCCCGCACCTTCCACTCCGCGGCCCTGCGCCAACTCCAGTACTTCTGGCCGAAAGCGATCGGTGGCGCCCTGCCCCGGCTCGTCGACCGGAAGATCCAGCTCGTCGCCGACGCGGCCGTCGCCTGCCGCATCCGCCTCGACCGCGGCGAGCTGCGGGACGCCACCGCGGAGATCGAGTGGTCCAAGGTCACCCAGACCGTCCCCGCCGACTACGCCCTGGCCGCCGCCAAGGCCGGCCGCGACATCCCCCGGGACCCCGCCGAGCTCGCCCAGCTCTACGGCGCCTACGAGGACCTCAAACGCGACCGCGGAGTCATCGACTTCGAGGACGTCCTGCTGCTGACCGTCGCCGTCCTCCAGGACCGCCACGACATCGCCGAGCAGGTCCGCGCCCAGTACCAGCACTTCGTGGTCGACGAGTACCAGGACGTCAGCCCCCTCCAGCAGCGCCTGCTCGAGCTGTGGCTCGGCGACCGGGACGACCTGTGCGTGGTCGGCGACGCCAGCCAGACGATCTACTCCTTCACCGGAGCCACCCCCGACCACCTCCTCGACTTCCGCACCCGCCACCCCGGAGCCACGGTCGTCAAGCTGGTCCGCGACTACCGCTCCACCCCTCAGGTCGTCCACCTCGCCAACGGCCTGCTCTCCCAGGCCCGCGGCCGCGCCGCCGACCACCGCCTGGAGCTGGTCTCCCAGCGCGACCCGGGACCCGAGCCCGGCTACACCGACTACCCCGACGAGCCCGCCGAGGCCGAGGGCGCGGCCCGCCGCATCCGCGAGCTCCTCGCCGCCGGTGTCCCGGCCGCCGAGATCGCCGTCCTGTTCCGCACCAACGCACAGTCCGAGACCTACGAACAGGCCCTGGCCGACCTCGGCATCCCGTACCAACTGCGCGGCGCCGAGCGCTTCTTCGACCGCCCCGAGGTGCGCAAGGCCGGTGTCGCCCTGCGCGGCGCGGCCCGCTTCGGCGGCAACGACACCCTCCTCGAGGACGCCGTCGACCTGCCCTCCCAGGTGCGTGCCGTCCTCTCGGGCGAGGGCTGGACGCCCCAGCCGCCGGCCGGTTCCGGAGCCGTCAGAGAACGCTGGGAATCGCTCGCCGCGCTGGTCGGCCTCGCCCAGGACTTCGCCGCCGCCCAGCCGGGAGCCACACTCGCCGACCTGGTCGCCGAGCTCGACGAGCGGGCGGGCGCCCAGCACGCCCCGACCGTCCAGGGCGTCACCCTGGCCTCCCTGCACTCGGCCAAGGGCCTGGAGTGGGACGTCGTCTTCCTGGTCGGCGTCGCCGAGGGCATGATGCCGATCAGCTACGCCAAGACCGACGAACAGGTCGAGGAGGAGCGCCGCCTGCTCTACGTCGGCGTCACCCGCGCCCGTGAGCGCCTGCACGTCTCCTGGGCGCTGGCCCGCTCACCCGGCGGCCGCCCGAGCCGCCGCCCCAGCCGCTTCCTCGACGGCCTGCGTCCCGGTTCGGGCACCGCCGCCGGTCGTGGCGGCGCGGTGGGAACCGGCGGCATCGAGCGCGGCTTCACCGGCACTGCCGTGGGCGCGCCCACCGTGCCGCGCCGGATCCAGCGCACCCCCGCCCGCTGCCGGGTCTGCGGGCGCACCCTGACCGACGCCGGCGAGATGAAGCTGATGCGCTGCGAGGACTGCCCCTCCGACATGGACGAGGGGCTCTACGAGCGGCTGCGGGACTGGCGGGCCCTCCAGGCGACGCGAGGCGGCCAGCCGGCGTTCTGCGTCTTCACCGACAAGACGCTGATGGCGATCGCCGAGACCGTCCCCGAGGAGGAGGGCGAGCTCGCGCGGATCCCGGGGGTCGGAGTGCGCAAGCTCAACCGTTACGGAGCCGACGTCCTGGCCATCTGCGCAGGCCAAGAGGTCGCAGGGGACGACGAGAGCGACTGAGGAGGGGCGGACGGGGGGTGGGCGGGGGACGGGCGGGGAACTGATCCGAACTCGTCGGAAAAATAGTTTGCGCATGCCCCGGCAATCCCCATAGGTTCTTAGACACGGGGACGGCGGCCTTCTCGAAGGCCCTGATTCCGTGCTGTACTTGCATATCCGTCGGACTGGGTTCACCCCCGGTCCCCCGAGACGCCGAGAGGAGGCGATTCCAGTGATCATCACCAACACCAGCTTCACCACCGGCTTCACCGCCAAACTGAACGATCGCTCTGTCGTCTCCACATGCGTGCTCGGCGCCTCGGTCCTGGGCACCGGTCTGTCCGGCATTCGTGCCGACCGGCCGGCGTTCTCTTCCGTTGCCCCCGCGGGTCTTCCCAGCCGCGAGCGCAATGAGCGACCGACCAAGGCACTGGAAGCAGTAGAGACGCAGGCGCAGATCGCCTATGCCTCTGCGGGAGCCGGTGCCGAATCCGGGAAGCAGACGACGCAGCATCACCTGATGTGGGCCTTCCGTGGGCCAGAACCCTGGAGCGATCCAGCCTGATCGATGATCAGGCAGGCGCCTTCAGGGCCGCGGAACCCCACCCGGGATCCGCGGCCCTTCTGTTTGTCCTCGAACGGGGACGACGGAGCGAAGGGGCCTCGGGACAACAAAAGAACCCGGTACCCAGCCGACACCCGGTCCTACAGGACCGGACCGACAGACGAGGAAGACGAACCGTGCAACTCGAAGCGCACGCCCCGTCCGTACCGCCTTCCGAAACGATCCCCCCGCCCGGCCTCACGGAGGACTCCACCTTGACCCCGCTCACGGCGCTCACCGCGCTCGACGACGCCATCGAGAACCTCGGCGTGCCCGTCCCCTGCCGTTCCTACGACCCGGAGGTCTTCTTCGCCGAGTCGCCGGCGGACGTCGAGTACGCCAAGTCCCTCTGCCGCACCTGCCCGCTGATGGAGGCCTGTCTCGCCGGCGCCAAGGAGCGGCGCGAGCCGTGGGGCGTCTGGGGCGGCGAGCTGTTCGTCCAGGGTGTCGTCGTCGCCCGGAAGCGGCCGCGTGGTCGCCCGCGCAAGAACCCGGTCACGGCATGAACACCACCGCAGGAACGATCGACCGCCCCCTCACGCAAGACCCCAAGAAGCAGGCCCCGATGAAGCCGTTCACCAGCGAGCCCGCAGGCTCCGCGACCGAAGACCTCACCACCACCGGCGCGTACGACTCGCGTCAGAACAGGACACGCGAGATGCAACTCATCCCAGAAGCCCTGGCTCGTGCGCATATGCACGACCGACTGCACGAGGCCGAGCGGGAGAGCCGGGCCGTGCGCCTGGCGACCGCTCGCCGGATGCAGCGCCGGGCCGAGCGCGCCTCGATGCGCGCCCGCCGGGCGCTCGCCATCGCCGTGATGCAGTAATCACCCACACCTGAAGCGGTGGCCTCCCGACAGGGGAGGCGAAGCTCTCCTCGGGGGCCGGTCCGTCCGAACGGACCGGCCCCCGCCGTGCGTTGGACGGGCAATCCACCGCTGCGGCGCGATCGCCTCGAAGGTGAGGGGCGTCACAGAAGCGCCGTCACAGAAGAGGCATGGCGGGGGCGCATCTCACGCCTCCGCCACCGATCCCTCCGCGTCCAAGGCATCCAGGGCCTCCAGGGCTTCCAGGACGTCTTCCGGAAGGAACCCGGGCAGCCACTCCTCCAGTTCCTCGCGCAGCCGAACCGTCGCGCCGAGCTGGCACAGCACGCCGATCGTGCTCAGCGTCACCCGGTGTATCAGCAGATAGGCCGGGGGAAGGTTGAGCTGCTTGCCCAGTTGATGGGCGGGGGAGCGGGGGTCGGCGATCCGGGCCGCCTGGCTGCGCATCCAGCCACGGGTGAACGTGAACTCCTCCACCGCGGCCGGCTCGATGATCGGCAGGAGGTAGTCGAGGACCGCGTCGGGATCCAGCGCTATGGAGTCCTTGACGAAACCCTCCGTACAAAGGAGGTCATAGACCGACTCCGCGTCACCGTCCAGGGTCATGCGCAGGGATCGGCCGATCGGATCCGGCAGGCCGCCCGCGAGCCGGTCCACCGTGCCGAAGTCCAGGACGCCCAGGCGCCAGTCGTCCTCGCCGTCCGGTCCGCCGGGCAGGAGGCGGAAGTTGCCGGGGTGCGGGTCGGCGTGCAGCAGGCCGGTGCGGGCGGGGCCGGAGAAGAGGAAACGGGAGAGCAGTTGCCCTGCGCGGTCGCGCTGTTCGGGAGTGCCGTCCGAGATCACCTCGGACATGGGCACGCCGTCCATCCACTCGGTGATCAGTACCTGGTCGCACTGGTGGACCACCGCCGGGACCACCACGTCGGGATCGTCGGCGAACTCCTCCGCGTGGGCCTGCTGGGCCTGCGCCTCCAGGCTGTAGTCGAGCTCCTCGGAGACCCGGTCCCGCAGCTCGGAGATCAGTGGTTTGACGTCCATGCCCGGGATGAGCGGGCCCAACAGGCGGGCGAAGCGGCTTAGTTGGTTCAGGTCGGACAGCAGGGCCTCGCCGGCCCCGGGGTACTGGACCTTGACCGCGACCTCCCGGCCGTCGTGCCACACCGCTCGGTGCACCTGGCCGATCGAGGCCGCCGCGGCCGGCTTGTCGTCGAACTCGAGGAAGAGCTCGGGCCAGTCCTCGCCGAGGCGGTCCGCGAGCACGGAGTGCATCGTGAGGGTCGGCATCGGCGGCGCGGCGTCCTGCAGTTTGGTGAGGGCCGCGCGGTAGGGGCCGGCGACCTCCTCGGGGAGGGCCGACTCGAAGACGGACAGGGCCTGCCCGAACTTCATCGCACCCCCCTTCAGCTCGCCCAGCACCTTGAAGAGCTGCTCGGCGGTGCGCTGCTGCAACTCGCGGCCGACGATCTCCGCGGACTCGCCCACGATCCGCTTGCCCAGTCCCCAGGTCGCCCGCCCGGCGAAGCCGAGCGGTAGCGCGGCGAGCTTGGCGGTTCGGGTAACCGCCTTCCGGGGAAGATCAGACATGCGCCCTCCAGGTGCCAGCCAGCCGCGCCGTGTCCGTCGTACGGCGTAACTCCGTCGAATGCCGTTGCTCTGCCATTGTCGCGTGCGATGCCTCGTCCTCGGGTGTGTGTTCCCGCTTACCTTTCTCCGCGGCCCCGCACGGGCATGCGGAATGGGGTGGTACCGGACACGCGCGCCACTGGAGGGCGGGGACGGAGACCTCCCAGCGGGCGCCCGCGCTCGACGGGGTCCGGCCGTCGAGGAAGGTGAGCGCGTGGGCGGCCGCCAGGCCGGCGACCGTCGTGGCCAGCGTCAGATCGCAGGCGCGTACCGCGCGCTTCCTCCCGGAGTGCCACTGGGCGACCAGTCGCGGCCAGGCCGGGTCCCGGTCGGTGCGCGCCTCCTGCAGACAACCGGCGCAGCCCGTCTCCCCCGGCAGCACGAGGGGCCCGACGATGCCCGTACCCTCCACGACCCCGGTATAGAGGTGCGGTGTGCCCGAGGCGATGAGGGGCTCCGCCGCCGAAGGGGCGGGCGCGTGCACGGACACGTCGTCCCGTGGGGCGAGGATCACCAGGGCGTAGCCGGGGGTGTCCGGCTCGGCCGGTGACCTGGTGTTCCTGCGGGGCGGGCGGTCCGGGGCGGCCCGGCGCACCGCGCGGCGGGCCGCCTCGGACCGACGCTCGCCGACCGCCTCGGCGGGCAGGCCGCCCGGCGCGACGTCCTCCGGCTCCACCAGGCCGCCGTCCTGCACGGTCACCTCGCCGATCCCCGCCCCCGACAGCAGCGCCGCCAGCACCACGCCGACCCGGCCCGCGCCGCGCACCTGGACCCGCAGCCGGCGACGGGCGGTCAGGCGCTCGATCGCGTCGCCCGGTTCCGACGTGCCCAGAGACAGCGCGGCGAGGTCGGGGCGCAGCCGGTCCAGGACCTCCTTCTTCTCCCGCAGGGCCGTGGCCTCCGGCCCGCCGCCGCGCGCGTCGTCGAGCAGCCCGGCCCGCGCCAGCCGCGCCACCAGCCGGTCGACGTGGCCGTCGGGCAGGTCCATGCGGCGGCCCTCCTCGCGCAGCAGCGGAAGCCCGCGGGTGCCGTCCAGCAGGTCGAGGAAACTGCCCGTCGCCAGGTCCACCGGGCCGAGCGTCAGCGCGTGCGCCGGAGTCATTCCGAACTGCACGGTGTTGAGGTCACGCCAGCCGCGCCGCAGCGCGGGCTTCATCATCGGATGCATCAAAGGCCCCCGTACGCCCGTATGCCTGGAAACTCCCCGTCACGTCGGCGGAGCGGAGGCGTGGGCCGTCCTTGCTCCATGCCCGTCGCTGCGCCGACGAGTGCCAGCATGCCCGGACCCGCTCGAGCGTGCGGAAAGTTGTCCACAGGCGCGGGCATTCGTCGTACAAATCCGTCGTACGAGGCAAACGTCACCGGAGAGATCGGAAGCGAACCGCCCCGGAGTCGGGACTTCCCCCAGGTGCAGCGGGTAACGTCGGGGCGTGCCCGCCGACCCCCTGCACCGCGCCGGAAAGCCACAGCGCAGCATGACGAGCCAGCCGCCGAGCGGCTCGGGGGCGAGCGCGATCGAGGTCCGCAGAAGCGCCCGTCGACGTCGGACGGTCTCCGCGTACCGCGAGGGCGATCGCACCATCGTGCTCATCCCTGCCCGGATGTCCGAGGCGGAGGAGCAACGCTGGGTGACCGTCATGCTCGACAGACTCGCCGCCCAGGAGAGCCGGCGGGTGCCCGGCGACGCCGAGTTGGCCGAGCGCGCCGAGCGGCTGTCGGCCCAGTGCTTCGGAGGCCGGGCCCGGCCCACCTCGGTCCGTTGGGTGACCAACCAGAACACCCGATGGGGCTCGTGCACCCCCGCCGAGGGCAGCATCCGGCTGTCGCACCGCCTCAAGGGCATGCCCGAGTACGTCATCGACTACGTCCTCGCCCACGAGCTCGCGCATCTGCTCGTGCCCGGCCACGGCCCCGACTTCTGGCGGCTGCTGGAGGCGTACCCGCGCACCGAGCGCGCCCGCGGCTACCTGGAGGGTGTCGTCGCGGCCGAACGGCTGCCCCACCCGCCCGACGCGCGCGGGGAGTGACCTGCGGCGCGCGCGGAGTGAAGCCGTCCGACAGCGCGTGACGCGGGTTGTGTACCGGGTCTGTACCGACATCGTGCGTTGTCCGACTTTGCCGTTAGCCTGACGCGACGCACTCACACATCGGGATGGGGGACGGTCGTTACGCATGCCCAGGGAATTCCAACGCGGCCACAAGGCCAGGATCAGTGACCTCACCGCGGGCACCGATCTGTACGTAGGCGTGCAGATCGCCGGTCCCGGCCTGACCTTCGACATCAGTTGCTTCGGCCTCGACGCCGACGAGCGGCTCTCGGACGACAGGTACTTCGTCTTCTTCAACCAGCCGAAGTCGCCGGAGGAGTCCATCCAGCTCCTGGGTGCCCAGGCGGGCGACACGGAGTCCTTCCGCATCACCCTCGACCGGATCCCGCCGCAGATCCACAAGCTGTCGTTCACGGCGACCCTCGACGGCGCCGGGCAGATGTCGCAGATCGGCCCCGGCTACCTGCGCATCGTCGCGGGCGGCGAGGAAGTGGCCCGCTACGCGTTCAGCGGATCGGAGTTCACCACCGAGCGGGCCGTGATGCTGGGCGACTTCTACCTGAAGGACGTGTGGCGGTTCGCGGCCGTCGGACAGGGCTTCGACGGCGGCCTGGAGGCGCTGCTGAAGAACTTCGGCGGCGAGGTCGCCGAGGAGGAGGCCCCCGCGGCCCCGCAGCAGCCGCAGGCCGGCGCCGCCGCTCCCGGCTTCGCCCCGCCCGCCTTCGGCGCGCCGTCCGCACCGGCCCCGGCCCCCGTTCCGGCCCCCGCACCGCAGCCGCAGCCCGCCGCACAGGGCTTCGCGCCCCCGCCCGGCGCGACCCCGCCGCCCGCCCCGGCGCCCGCGCCCTCAATGCACGCCGCGCCGACCATCGTCGCGCCCCTGACCGTGCCCGGCGGCGGCCAGGTCCCGCCCCCCGCCCCGGCACCGGCCCCCTACGGACAGCCGCACCAGCAGCAGCCGTACGGCCAGGGCCACGCGCCGGCCGCGTCCATGCCGCCCGGCTACGGCCAGCAGCCCCACGCCCCGCAGCCGCCGCCCGGTTACGGTCAGCAGCCGCCGTTCGGGCAGGTCCCGGGCCAGCAGGCCTACGGCGTCCCGCAGGGCGCGCCCCAGGGCGGCGCCGGGGTGGCCGCCGCGCTCCAGCAGTTCAAGGAGACGCCCACCGGGCAGCGCTGGACGCAGCAGAACAAGAAGCTGATCCGCGTGGACCTCGGCATGGGCGGCCAGCCCGTGCTCGCCCGGCAGGGCAGCATGGTGCTCTACCAGGGCAAGGTCGACTTCAGCTACAAGGGCGCCGGGTTCGCCGGCCGGATCGTCGGCAACGCGACCGGGCAGGAGATGCAGCTCATGCGCTGCACCGGCCAGGGACAGGTGTTCCTCGCTGACAACTCCACCCACCTGCACCCCGTCGAGCTCCAGGGCGACGCGATCTGCGTCTCCGCCGAGAACGTCCTCGCCTTCGACGAGAGCCTCCAGTACGAGGTCCGCCGCATCGAAGGCCACGGCATCCCCGGGGGCGCGCTGTTCACCATGCAGTTCCAGGGCACCGGCACGATCGTCGTGAAGACGCACGGCACGCCCGTCGTCCTGCCCGTCACGCCCACCACGTTCGCCGACTGCAACGCCGTCGTCGCCTGGTCGGCCGCCTCCCAGGTGGTCGTCTCCAGCCAGGTGCGGATGCGCCGCAACGCCTACCCCGGCGACACCGGCGAGAGCGTCAACCTCCAGTTCCGGGGCGCCCCCGGCAACTTCATCGTCGTCCAGCCGTACGAGGTCTGAGGGAGCCCGTCATGAACCAGCCGCTCGCGGGCTATGCCCCCGCACCCGTCACCGCGCGCATGGAGAACCACGGCAACCACATGCTGAAGGTCGCCATGCAGACCGGGAACGACCTCTTCGCGCGCGTGGGCTCGATGGTCGCCTACGAGGGCTTCGTCCAGTACGAGCCCAACCCGCCGGCCGTGCGCCAGATCGCGCGCGACTGGATGACCGGCGAGGGCGCGCCCCTCATGAAGTGCACCGGTGACGGCCTGCTCTACCTCGCCGACTACGGCGCCAACGTCGTCGTGATCAACCTCAACGGCGACGGCATCTCCGTCAACGCCACCAACCTGCTCGCCTTCGACGCGCACCTCACCTGGGGCGTCGAGCGCGTCAAGGGGCTCGCGAAGTTCGCCGGCCAGGGCCTGTGGAACACCAAGATCTCCGGGCAGGGCTGGGTCGCGCTGACCTCCCGGGGCAAGCCGATCGTCGTCGACTGCGGCGGCGGTGAGGACGAGACCTACGTCGACCCCGACGCGCTCGTCGCCTGGTCGCCGAACCTCAAGGTCAAGGGCAAGCGCAGCTTCAAGGCGCAGTCGCTCATCGGCCGGGGCAGCGGCGAGGCCTTCCAGATGGCCTTCTCCGGCCAGGGCATCGTCGTCGTCCAGCCAAGCGAGGACAGCACGGACCGCCTTCGGGTCCGGGGCTGAGGGGGAGCCAGAACGCCATGCAGAGCTCACTTTTCGCGCACAACGACTCGCAGACCCAGGAACGCTGGAGCCTGCAGAACAAGCAGATGCTCCGCGTCACCCTGGAGGGCCACGACGACATCCTCGCCCGCAAGGGCACGATGGTCGCCTACCAGGGCCTGATGGAGTTCGACGCCGAGTACCAGAACAACCAGCAGGGACGCGCGCGTGCGCACACCGGCGAGGGACTGGACCTCATGCGCTGCCACGGGCAGGGCACCGTCTACCTCGCCAACCTCGCCCAGCACGTCCACGTGATGGAGGTCGAGCAGGACGGGCTGACCGTGGACAGCAGCTACGTGCTGGCCATGGACTCCTCGCTGCACCACGAGGTCATCGCCGTCGACAGCCTCTACGGCATCTCCGGCTCCGGGAAGTACCAGCTCAACATCACCGGCCGCGGCAAGGTCGCCCTGATGACCTCGGGCGCGCCCCTGATGATGCAGGTCACGCCCGACAAGTACGTCAACTGCGACGCCGACGCGATCGTCGCCTGGTCCACCGGGCTGCGGGTGCAGATGCAGGCCCAGACGCACTCCTCCGGGGTGTGGCGGCGGCGCGGCAACACCGGCGAGGGCTGGGAGCTCAGCTTCATGGGCAGCGGCTACGCGCTCGTCCAGCCCAGTGAGCTGCTGCCGCCGCAGAACGCCCAGATCGGCTCCGGTCTGGCCGCCCAGTACGGCATGGGCCAGCAGGGGGTGCGCGGGCAGAACCAGGGCAACGTCTGGAGCTGACCGTCCGGAAAACAAACGTAAGGGGCGGCCGCCCAGAGGTCGCCCCTTACCTGTTCCGGCTCACAGCCGCGCGCGGGTCGCCTCCAGCAGCCGTACGACCGACTCGTCGGCGACCTTCGCCACCTCGGCGTACGGGAACCAGCGCAGGTCCAGGGACTCGTCGCTGATGGCCTCCACGGCCCCGGCCGGCGCGAGCGCCGCGTACTGCACGTCGTAGTGCCAGGCGCACGGCGTGTGATGCCGGTCCAGGCGGACCGGGCCGCCGGGGAGCAGCGACAGGCCCGGGACGCCCGACTCCTCGGTCCCCTCCCGCAGGGCGGCGGCCGCCAGCGTCGCGTCGACCGGCTCGCAGTGGCCGCCCATCTGCAGCCACATGCGCAGCTTCTTGTGGAGCGTGAGCAGCACGCGCCCGTGCTCCGGGTCGATCACCAGCGCGCTCGCCGTGACGTGCCCGGCCCCGCAGGCCTTCCACATGCCGTCCGGATGCGCCCCGAGATGGTCCAGGTAGGTCTGGCGCAGCTCTTCCTGGCCCTCGTACCCCTTCAGGACGAGGACCGTGTCGTCGTACAGGCTCACTCGGTGTCGTCGCCCTTGGAGTCGGTCCCGTCGGCCTTGTCGGTCGCGTCGCCGTCCTTCTTCAGGTTCGGCTTCTCCTCGAAGCCGCCGCTCGCCGCCTCGCCGAGCATCTTGTCCAGCTCGGAGAAGTCCATGTGCTCGCGGTGCACGAAGCCGTCCGGATCGTCCAGGTCGGAGGCCGTGGGCAGCATGTCCGGGTGGGCCCACAAGGCGTCCCGGCCGTCGACCCCGCGCGCGTCCGTCAGCGAGGCCCACAGGCGGGACGCGTCGCGCAGGCGGCGCGGGCGCAGCTCCAGACCGATCAGCGTCGCGAACGTCTGCTCCGCCGGACCGCCCGTCGCGCGGCGCCGGCGCAGCGTCTCGCGCAGGGCGTCCGCGGACGTCAGGCGGGGCTTCGCGGCCGCGTGCACCACCGCGTCCACCCAGCCCTCGACGAGCGCCAGAGCCGTCTCCAGACGGGCCAGGGCGGCCTTCTGCTCCGGGGTGTCCTCCGGCTGGAACATGCCCTGCTGCAGCGCGTCCTGCAACTGCTCCGGGTTCTGCGGGTCGAACTGACCGACCACGTCCTCCAGCTTGGCCGTGTCGACCTTGATCCCGCGCGCGTAGCCCTCGACCGCGCCGAACAGGTGCGAGCGCAGCCACGGCACGTGCGCGAACAGGCGCTGGTGGGCGGCCTCGCGCAGCGCGAGGTACAGCCGCACCTCGTCCTTCGCCACGCCCAGGTCCTTGCCGAACGCCTCGATGTTCACCGGCAGCAGCGCGGCACGCCCGGCCGGGCCGAGCGGCAGGCCGATGTCGGTCGAGCCGACGACCTCGCCCGCGAGCACGCCCACGGCCTGCCCGATCTGCGAGCCGAACATCGCGCCGCCCATGGAGCGCATCATGCCGATCAGCGGGCCGGCCATGGCCTGCATCTCCTCCGGCAGGACATCGCCCATCGCCGCGCCGACGCGCTCGGCGACCGGGTCGACGAGCTCCTTCCACGCGGGCAGGGTCGCCTCGACCCACTCCGCGCGGGACCACGCCACGGCCGAGCCGGCACCGGACGGCAGGGATGTCGCGTCGTCCAGCCACAGGTCGGCCAGGCGGACGGCGTCCTCGACCGCGGTGCGGTCGGAGGGGCCGACGCTCGCGTCCTTCGTGCCGTCGGAGGTGCCCTGGGAGACCGTTTGGCGGGCGATCTGCTTGGCCATGTCCCAGTTCACCGGGCCGCCCTCGTAGGAGAGCATCTGGCCGAGCTGCTGGAACGCGGCCCCCAGGTCGTTGGGGTTCAGCGAGCCGAACATCGCGGCGAGCGGATTGTCGGCGCCCGGACCGCCCGGGACGCCGAAGCCTCCGGCACCGGGCAGCCCGCCGAAACCGAACGGGTTGGCCGGTCCCTGACCACCGCCGCTCTGCGGGTCCTTCTTCTTGCCTTCGTCGCCGTCTTCCGGCTCCTCCGGCGGAAGGCCGAATCCGAATGGGGTGTCACTCACGGGGTTCCTCGGCTGGTAAGGCCACCGGTTATCGGCCGGCGGCGACTGCCCTGCAACACCACCCAGCGTAGACACCCCGGCTCGATCGGGCCTCGGTGCTTCGCCGACTCCTGGCCTGCGGCAGGATGGATGCCACTGGTACGTACGCGTCACTCGCGCCCGTATGCCAAGACAACCGCTGGAGACACCTGGTGAGTTCCCCAGATCCGCAGGTTCGCGCAGCGCGAAACCAATCAACCCCGGGCGGCGGGCGTGGGCCCGTGGTCGCCGTGACGGGCGCCGCCACCGGGGTCGGCGCGCTGCTCGCCGAGCGGCTCGCCGCGTCCGAGGAGGTCAAGCAGGTCGTCGCCATCGACGAGCGGCGGGGCGAGTGCGACGCGGCGCAGTGGCACATCCTCGACGTCCGCGACCCGGCGATCGCCGAGAAGCTGCGCGGCGCGGACGTCGTCGTCCACCTCGCGCTCGACCTCGACCTGGGGAGTGACGCCGCCGCCCGGACGGCCTACAACGTGCGCGGTACGCAGACCGTGCTCACGGCTGCCGCGGCGGCCGGGGTGCACCGCGTCGTGCTGTGCACCTCCGCGATGGTCTACGGAGCGCTGGAGGACAACGAGCTGCCGCTCGCGGAGGACGCCGAGCTGCGCGCGACGGCGGAGGCGACCGGCGTCGGCGACCTCCTGGAGATCGAACGGCTCGCCCGGCGCGCGCCCCGGGCGCATCCGGGGCTCAACGTCACCGTGGTGCGGCCCGCGGTGCTGGTCGGAGGCACGGACACGGCGCTCACGCGGTACTTCGAGTCGCCGCGGCTGCTGGTCGTCGCCGGGTCGCGGCCGGCCTGGCAGTTCTGCCACGTCGAGGACCTGGTGAACGCCCTGGAGTACGCCGTCCTGGAGAAGGTCGACGGGGAACTCGCCGTCGGCTGCGACGGCTGGCTGGAGCAGGAGGAGGTCGAGGAGCTCAGCGGGATCCGGCGGATGGAGCTGCCGTCGGCGGTCGCGCTGGGCGCTGCCGCGCGGTTGCACCGGATCGGGCTGACGCCGTCCCCGGCGGGCGACCTGGCGTACACGATGTACCCCTGGGTGGTGAGCGGGAGCCGGCTGCACGACGCGGGGTGGCGGCCGCAGTGGACCAACGAGGAGGTGCTCGCGGAGCTGCTGGCGGAGGTGTCCGGGCGGCACACGGTCGTCGGGCGGCGGCTGGGGCGGAAGGACGCGACGGCTGCGGGGGCTGCGGGGGCGACGGTCGCTCTGCTGGGTGCGGCCGCTGTGGTGCGGCGGGCTCGGAAGGCTCGGCGGCGGTGAGCTTGGGGGTGCGGGTCGTGGGGCGGGGTTTTCTCGCCCCCGCCCCACGACCCGTTCCCATCCCTGGGGGCTGCGCCCATCCCTGGGGGCTGCGTTCATCCCTGGGGGCTGCGCCCCCGGACCCGCTGTCGGCCCCTAATAGGGCCTCGTCCTTAAGCGCCGGACGGGCCGAAAGATACTCTGGGGGTATGGCAGTCATCCACGAACATCCCGGTGAGCAGGCCGCGCGGGAGCCCATCAAGCTGATCGGTGTTCGGGACACCCCGCTCTCCCTGGACGAGGTCTTCAAGGCCGTCGGGGACGACGCGGCCGGTGGGACGGCGTTGTTCGTGGGGACCGTGCGCAATCACGACGGGGGCGCCGACGTCGACGCGCTCGGGTACTCCTGCCATCCCAGTGCCGAGGCGGAGATGCGGCGGATCGCGGAGAAGGTCGTCGCCGAGTACCCGGTGCGGGCGCTGGCCGCGGTGCACCGGGTCGGCGATCTCAGGGTCGGTGACCTGGCCGTCGTCGTCGCCGTGTCGTGTCCGCACCGCGGGGAGGCCTTCGAGGCCTGCCGGAAGCTGATCGACGACCTCAAGCACGAAGTGCCCATCTGGAAGCACCAGAAGTTCTCCGACGGCACCGAGGAGTGGGTCGGGGCCTGCTGAGTCCGCCACGCCCCGCGACCACCCGTCCGGTTGCGTAACCGGGCCCCTGCCGTGAGCGTTGTCCCTGCGGATGGTTAATCTGCTGATCAGTCGGTTGTGGTGGTTCGTAGGGGTTGGGAGGTCGGCATGGCGGCGCTCGCCTGGCTGTTGATTCCGCTGGTCGCCGCGATCGGTGCCGGGGTGTGGGGCGGGTGGGCCAACCGGACCCGCAAGGCCCGCAGCGACGGCCCCGAACTGGACGGATACGCCCGCTTCCGGGCGGCCATGGAGAAGCCCCACTCGCGTACGTGACCCGGTCGGCAGCCCTGACGGTGCGCCGACAGAAGCGTCACGTACTGTCGAGTCATGCCACGCCGCACCGCGACGATGCTCGCCTCCACCCTGATGCTGATCGCGCTCCTGTGCGCGGGAGTACTCATCCCCGTGCCGTACGCGGAGATGTCCCCGGGGCCGACGGTGAACACGCTCGGCGACCACGACGGCGAGCCCGTGCTGCAGATCGCCGGGCGCAGGACCTACGCGACCAGCGGCCACCTGAACATGACGACCGTGCGCGTGACCAGCGCCGACTACCGGATGAACCTCGTCGAGGCCGTCTACGGGTGGCTCGCGCACGACAACAAGGTCGTGCCGCACGACACGCTGTACCCGGACGGCAAGACCGAGGAGCAGTCCACCCAGGAGAACGCCGAGGAGTTCAGCCAGTCCCAGGAGAGCGCCAAGGTCGCCGCCCTGAAGGAGCTGGACATCCCGGTGACGTCCTGGGTGATCGTCTCCACCGTCGTGAAGGGGTCCCCGGCGGAGGGCAGGCTGCACGCCGGTGACGTGATCAAGGCCGTGGACGGCACCGTGGTGAAGGAGCCGGGCGACGTCGCGAAGCTGGTGACCAAGCACAAGGCGGGCGAGAAGGTCGTCTTCCGCATCATCCCCGCGAAGGAGCAGGCGGCCGCCGACAAGGCGCACAAGACGGCGACGAAGACCCAGGACGTCACCATCACCACCGCCAGCTCCGACGACACCGGTACGAAGCGGGCCATCGTCGGGATCTCGGCCGGGACCGACCACACCTTCCCGTTCACCATCGACATCAAGCTCGCCGACGTCGGCGGGCCCAGCGCCGGTCTGATGTTCTCGCTCGGCATCTACGACAAGCTCACCCCCGGCAACCTCACCGGCGGCAAGTTCGTCGCCGGCACCGGGACCATCGACGACGCCGGCAAGGTCGGGCCGATCGGCGGCATCGAGCTGAAGACCGTCGGCGCGCGCAGCCAGGGTGCCCAGTACTTCCTGACGCCCGCCGACAACTGCGCGGCCGCCGCCAAGGACACCCCCTCGGGGCTCAGGCTCGTCAAGGTGAACACCATCGACGACGCCCTCACCGCCCTCAAGGACATCCGCGGCGGCGACACCGCCGACCTGCCCAAGTGCACGGCCAAGTAGCAGCGGCCGAGCAGTTCCGGAGAGCTACTCCGCGAACGTCGCCGACAGCGCCTCCGCCAGGCCCGGCACCAGGCCCGCGCCCGTGAGGACCTCCGTCGACGCGTCCTTCTCGCGCAGGCGCACGGCCGAGTCGCGGGTGCCGTCGCGCAGGACGCCGACCGTCATCCGCACCTCCTGACGGTCGGGATGGGCCGCGACCCACTTCGTGAGCTTCGCCCCGCTCAGGCCCTGCGGGACCTGGGCCTCGGCGGACGGCGGCAGCATCAGACGCTCCACGGTGAGGGCGCAGCCGACCACCGCGGCGGGCCAGGCGATCGTGGCCAGGAACTCGTCGAGCGGCTTGTCCGTTGGCACTTCGTCCTGCTCGATCGGGGTGAGACCGGTGGTCTCGGGCTCGTCCTGAAGGCCGAGCTGGTTGGCGAGCGACGGTTCCTGAGAGCGCAGCCGAGCGGTGTCTACGAGGGCGAAAAGGCGGGCGGGCTGGTCCCAGCCGAGGCCGGAGGCGTACTCGTCGATCTCGAGTACGGCCCGGGTGAGCGGGCTCGCCGCCATGGGAGTGTTGGACATGGTCACAATCCTCTCTCGTTCCTCGCCGGAATCGGGAACCGAGTAAACCGTGAGTAAGTTGCATAGGTGTGGGCCCGCGATCACGGGGGGCCACGAACGGTCCACGAACACGCGGGCCTGACGGATCAACAGCGACTTTCGAGGTGCGCACCTTGGCTTTCCAGATGCCGGACCGCGGCGGAGGCCCCACGGGGCCGCGGATCAGAGTGGGCCGCCCGTCCCGGCGCGTCCGCACCCTGCTCATGACGCTGGGCGTCCTTGCCGTTCTCGGCATGGCGTTCACCATGTTCGCCGGGTTCTGGACGGACTGGCTCTGGTACCGCTCCGTGAAGTACTCCTCGGTCTTCACCACCACGCTGTGGACCAAGATCGGGCTGTTCTTCGTCTTCGGCCTGCTGATGGCCCTCGCGGTCGGTTTCAACATCTGGCTGGCCCACCGGCTGCGACCGCCGCTGAGCGCGATGTCGGTCGAGCAGCAGAGCCTCGACCGCTACCGCATGGGCATCGCGCCGTACAAGACCTGGCTGCTGCTCGGCATCACCGCCCTGGTCGGCCTCATCGCCGGCGCCTCGGCGGCCGGCCAGTGGCGGACCTGGCTGATGTGGGTCAACGGCGTGTCCTTCGGACAGAAGGACCCGCAGTTCCACCTCGACGTGTCGTTCTTCGCCTTCGACCTGCCCTGGTACCGGTTCCTGCTCGGCTTCGGCTTCGCCGCCACGATCCTCTCCCTGATCGCCGCCGCGCTCACCCACTACCTGTACGGCGGGCTGCGCGTCACCAGCCCGGGCGCGCGCGCCACCGCCGCGGCCACCGGCCACCTGTCGGTGCTGCTGGGCGTCTTCGTCACGCTGAAAGCGGTCGCCTACTGGCTCGACCGTTACGGCCTGGCGGTGAAGTCCAGCGACTTCAAGGCCACGGACAACTGGACCGGCCTGCGGTACGTCGACGCCAACGCCTACCTGCCGGCCAAGACGATCCTGTTCTGCATCGCCGTCATCTGCGCGCTGCTGTTCTTCGCCACCCTGTGGCGGCGCACCTGGCAACTGCCCGTGATCGGCTTCGGCCTGATGGTGCTCTCGGCGATCCTCATCGGCGGGCTGTACCCGGCGATCGTCCAGAAGTTCCAGGTCCAGCCGAACGAGCAGGCCAAGGAAGCCCCGTACGTCGAGAAGAACCTCAAGGCGACGCGCGAGGCGTACGGCATCGACGGCGCGCAGGTCACCGAGTACTCGGGCACCAGCACCACCAAGGACAAGGCGACGCTGCGCGACGACGTCGACGCCACCGCGAGCATCCGCGTCCTGGACCCGAACATCGTCTCCCCGACCTTCCAGCAGCTCCAGCAGATGCGGAAGTACTACGCGTTCCCGACCAACCTGGACGTGGACCGCTACAACGTGAAGGGCACCGACGAGGACACCGTCATCGGTCTGCGCGAGCTGAACCTCGCGGGCGTGGACAAGCAGAACTGGATCAACAACCACTTCCGCTACACCCACGGCTACGGCGTGGTCGCCGCCAAGGGCACCACCTCCGACGCCGAGGGCCGCCCGGTCTTCACCGAGTCCAACCTGCCCTCCGTGGGCGACCTCGGGACGTACGAGCAGCGGGTCTACTACGGGGAGAAGACGACCACGTACTCGATCGTCGGCGGTCCCCAGAAGGAGATCGACTACTCCGACGACGCGGGGGAGAAGACCACCAGCTACACCGGCAAGAGCGGGGTCAACCTCGCCAACCCGGTCAACCGGGCCGCGTACGCGGTGGCGTTCGGCGAGCCGCAGATCCTCTACTCCGGCGCCATCGGCGACGGTTCGCGGATCCTGTACAACCGCACGCCCAAGGAGCGCGTCGAGGCGGTCGCCCCGTGGCTGACCATCGACGGCGACGCCTACCCGGCCGTGGTCGACCACAAGATCCAGTGGATCGTCGACGCGTACACGACGACGAACGGCTACCCGTACGCCTCCCGTACGACCCTCGGTGACACGACGGCCGACTCGCTGACGGCGACGAACGACAACCGCGCGGTGGTGGCCCAGCAGAACCAGGTCAACTACATCCGCAACTCGGTGAAGGCGACCGTCGACGCGTACACGGGCGACGTCAAGCTCTACCAGTGGGACACGAAGGACCCGGTCCTGAAGACCTGGATGAAGGCGTTCCCCGGCACGGTGAAGGCCAAGTCGTCCATCTCGGGCTCGCTGATGGCCCATCTCCGGTACCCGCAGGACCTGTTCAAGGTCCAGCGCGAGCTGCTCACCCGCTACCACGTGAAGGACGCCACGACGTTCCTCAGCGGCAGCGAGGTGTGGCAGGTGCCGGACGACCCGTCCAACAAGTCGGGTGACGCGGTGCCGCCGTACTACCTGAGCATGAAGATGCCCGACCAGAAGGCGCAGGCGTTCTCGCTGACGACGACGTTCACGCCCAACGGGCGGGACAACCTCAGTGCGTTCATGGCGGTCGACTCCGAGGCGGGCACACCCGACTACGGCAAGATCAGAGTGCTGAAACTGCCGACGAGCACGACCGTCGACGGACCCAAACAGGTCCAGAGCCAGTTCAACTCCGAACAGGACATCGCCGAGTCCATCAGGCTCCTGAAGGGCGGCGACTCCGACATCGAGTACGGCAACCTGCTGACGGTGCCGCTCGACGGCGGACTGCTCTATGTGGAGCCGGTCTATGTGCGCGGTGGCGGGCTCAAGTACCCGCTGCTGAAGAAGGTGTTGGTGACCTACGGCGGCAACACCGCCTTCGAGGACACCCTGGACGAGGCCCTCAACAAGGTCTTCGGCGCGGAGAGTACGACCCCGCCGCCGGCCGACGAGGGCACCACCACCCCACCGCCGACGTCGAGCAACCCGACCGTCCGGGAGGCGCTGGCCGACGCCCAGAAGGCGTTCGAGGCCGGCCAGGAGGCGCTGAAGAAGCCCGACTGGGACGCGTACGCCAAGGCGCAGAAGGATCTCGAAGCCGCGCTGACGCGGGCCGAGGAAGCGCAGGCCGAGGCCGACAAGGGCGCCAAGGCCAGCAGCAGTCCGAGCCCGAGCAGTTCGGCGAGTCCGAGCGGCGGGTCCGCGAGCAGTCCTGCCAGTGGCTCCACAAGTGGCTCTGGCGGTAAGGCCAGTGGCAGTCCGAGTCCCAGTCCAAGCAGCGGCTGATCATGTTCGCCCCGCGTCGTGGTACGGTAGTGGAACACGACGCGGGGTGGAGCAGCTCGGTAGCTCGCTGGGCTCATAACCCAGAGGTCGCAGGTTCAAATCCTGTCCCCGCTACTGAAAACGAAGGCCCGGATCCGGAAACGGATCCGGGCCTTCGTGATGTGCGAACGCATGTGCCGACGAGAGTGATGGCCGTGCCGCTGTGGGGAGTTGGGTCGTCTGTGTTTGACTTGTCTCTCTGTGGGCATGTCGACAAAACGCTGAAGTGACCTTACGGGCCGCGGTATACCAGGTGTACCCGGGTTGCGGGTGGTGCGACGATGGACGTTATGGGGGACAAGGCAACTCTGTTCGAGACAGGGCGATTTGTGCAGCCTTCCGGTGAGGAAGCGACCCCGGACGAGAGCCGGGACGAGACGGCGGACGCCGTCGAGACGGGGGAGGCCGTCGAGGAGATGCGCCTGCGGCTCGCGGCGGAAGCCGGCGACGCCGAGGCCATGAGCGTCCTCGGGGCCATGCTGCTGCGCCGCGGCGACCTCGACGGAGCCGAACCCCATCTGCGTGCCGCCACCGGCGAGGGCGACCGGGCCGCCGCCAACAACCTGGGTGTCCTCCTGCATCAGCGCGGCTACCCCGACGAGGCGGCCGGGTGGTGGCGGGTCGCCGCCGTCGCCGGTTCCGCCGCCGCCGCGCACGCGCTGGGCCGTCACTGCCGTGAGTGCGGGGACGAGCCGGCCGCCGAGTACTGGCTGCGCCAGGCCGCCGAGCAGGGGCACGCGCTGGGCGCGTATGCCCTCGCCGACCTGCTGGAGCACCGTGCGGACCCCGGGGCCGAGCAGTGGATGCGGGCCGCCGCCGAGCGGGGGCACCGGGAGGCGGCGTACCGGCTGGCCCGTGCGCTCGATCACAAGGAGTTCGACGAGCAGCAGGAGTACGGGGAGTACAAGGAGCGCAACGAGTACAAGTCGGGTGTGCGGCACAAGGCGCTCGGGGGGTCGCTCGCGGAGGGCGGCGCGAGCGGGCGTGGACATGACAACGGTGTCATTGTGCGGGCGGAGGCCGAGCAGTGGTACCGGCAGGCCGCCGCGCGCGGGCACCGGCGGGCCGCGCTGCACCTCGGGACGATCCTCGAGAAGCGGGGCGAGCTGAAGGAGGCCGGGCGCTGGTACCTGACGTCCGCCAAGGACGGCGAGGCGCGGGCCGCCTGCGCGCTCGGGTTCCTGCTGCGCGACGCCGGCGACACCGAGAACGCCGCCATCTGGTGGCTGCGGGCCGCACAGGACGGCGACGGCAACGCCGCGAACGCGCTGGGCGCGCTGCACGCTGAGCGGGGCCAGACCCAGACCGCCGAGCGGTGGTACCGGGCCGCGATGGACGCCGGTGACGACAACGGCGCGTACAACCTCGCCCTGCTCTGCGCCGAGCAGGGGCGCACCGCGCAGGCCGAGCAGTGGTACCGGCGCGCGGCCTACGCCGGGCACCGGGAGGCGGCCAACGCGCTCGCGATCCTGCTGCTCCAGGGCGGCGACACGGCCGGGGCTGAGCCGTGGTTCTCCAAGGCCGCGGAGGCGGGCAGCGTCGACGCCGCCTTCAACCTCGGGATCCTGTTCGCGGGGCGCGGCGAGGAGGGCGTCGCGCTGCGCTGGTACGAGCGGGCGGCGGCCGCCGGGCACACCGAGGCGGCGCTGCAGGTCGGCATCGCGCGGCTGCGGGACGGGGACGAGCAGGAGGCCGAGCGGCATCTGCGGTGCTCGGCCGGCGGGGGGAGCGCGGAGGCCGCGTACCGGCTGGCGGCCGTGCTCGACGCGCGGCGGCCGCCGCAGCCCGCGCATGAGCTCGGGGAGACCGTGCACGAGAAGACCGAGTGCGAGGAGTGGTACGAGCGGGCAGCGACGCAGGGGCATCGGCGGGCGCAGGTGCGGGTCGGGATGCTGGCCGCTGCGCGGGGGGACGTGGTCGAGGCGGCGCGGTGGTACCGGACGGCCGCGGAGGCCGGGTCGCGCAACGGCGCCTTCAATCTTGGGCTGCTGCTCGCGCGGGAGGGGAGTGAGCCGGAGGCCGCCGTGTGGTGGACGCGGGCGGCTGACGCCGGGCATGGGCGGGCGGCGTTGCGGCTGGCCCTTGTTTACGCGCGTCGGGGGGAGCTGGCGGAGGGGCAGCGGTGGGCGGATCGGGCGGTTTCGCTCGGGCCGCGGGAGGTTGCGGAGCGGGCGGCTCGGTTGCGGGACGCGTTGCGGGAAGAGCTGTCTGCGTGACGCTGCGCTTTGCTTTGGCGGTGAGTTGTGGTTTGTGGGGTGAGGGGGCTCGGGGGCGTTGCAGTCCCGTCTGTCTGGGGGCTGCCGCCCCCAGACCCCCGCTGTCGGCCCTTAGAAGCCGTTGTCTTTCCGGATGTGGTCGTTGAGTTTCCGCTGATCAGGCATGGTGTGGGTATTGCTGCGGGAGAGTTCGGGCGTCTGGTTCGGTCTCGGTG
>NZ_FOFF01000104.1 GCF_900110755.1 Streptomyces sp. yr375 | reverse complement strand
CCCCCACCCACCCGCTGGGGGCGCCGCTCTAAGCGCCGGTCGGGTGTCTGCCTTTCAGCCCGTCCGGCGTTTGAGGACGAGGCCCCTTAAGGGCCGACAGCGGGGGTCTGGGCGGCAGCCCCCACGGCAGGGATGGGAATGGGTAGGGGCGGCGGGGGCGAAAAAACCCGCTACGCCAACAACCCCCGCAACGGAAACACAGCCCGCCGAGCAGCCAACACAGCCTGATCCAGCCGATCCGCAGGGTCGTACCCGGCCTCCCACCCCACCCACCCCACATCCCCCCGCCCATCAGTCATCCGCACCGGCCCCAACTGCCGAGTACGAGCAAAAACCTCCTGCCGCCACCCCTCCGGAATCACCGTCTCCGGCGCCACCGGCACCCCCGCCGCAACCCCCACCAGATGCGCCCACGACCGCGGCACCACCTCCACCACCGCGTAACCACCCCCACCCAACGCGACCCACTTCCCCCCGGCATACTCGTGCGCCAGCTCATGACAAGCCACCTGCACAGCCCGCTGAGCGTCAAGCGACACCGCGAGATGAGCCAACGGATCCTCGAAGTGCGTATCGGCCCCATGCTGGGTCACCAGCACGTCGGGCCGGAAGTCGGCGATCAGCTCCGGCACCACGGAGTGAAACGCCCGCAGCCACCCCGCGTCCCCGGTCCCCGCCGGCAGCGCGACGTTCACCGCCGACCCCTCCGCCCCCGCCCCACCGGTCTCCTCCGGCCACCCGGTCTGCGGGAACAACGTACGAGGATGCTCGTGCAACGAGATCGTCAGCACCCGCGGGTCCTCCCAGAACGCCGCCTGGACCCCGTCCCCGTGATGCACGTCGACGTCCACGTACGCGACCCGCTCGGCCCCCAGCTCCAGCAACCGGGCGATGGCCAACGAGGCGTCGTTGTAGACGCAGAACCCCGACGCACCCCCGGGCATCGCATGGTGCAGCCCGCCCGCGAAGTTCACCGCGTGCAGCGCCTCCCCCCGCCACACCGCCTCCGCGGCGGCCACCGACAGCCCGGCGATCAGCGCGGACACCTCGTGCATCCCCGCGAACGCCGGATCGTCTGTCGTCCCCAGCCCGTACGACTGGTCCGCCGCCGCCGGATCCGCCGACGCCGCCTTCACGGCCTCGATGTAGTCCTCCCGGTGCACCAGCCGCAAGGTGGACTCCCCGGCGGGCTTCGCCGCGACGACGTCCACCTCACGGTCGAGCCCCAGGGCACCGACCAGCTTCCGGGTCAGCTCAAGGCGGACCGGATCCATCGGATGCTCGGGCCCGAAGTCATAGCCCGTTACTGCCTCGTCCCACATCAACTGTGCGCGGCCGCTCATGACCGCCACCGTATCGGTCCGGTTGAGCGGCGAACGACCGGGCGTACACCAACGTCACCAGCACCAACACCATCGGCACCACCATCGCCCCCCGGTACGTCCAGGCGTCCCCCAGCGCCCCCACCAACGGCGAACCGATCAAAAACCCGACGTAGTTGAAGATATTGAGACGCGCGATGGCCGCATCCGAAGCCCCGGGGAACAACCGCCCCGCCGCCGCGAACGTCTGCGGCACCAGCACACACAGCCCCAGCCCCACGAGCGTGAACCCGAGCATCCCCACCCACGCCCCGGGCGCCCCCGCCACCACCGCGAACCCGCCGGCCGCCACCAGCGCCCCCACCCGCACCACGGCCACCGCCCCGAACCGCCGCACCCCGAAGTCCCCGATGGCCCGCCCGAGCAACGTGGTCACCATGTACACGTTGTACGGGACGGTCGCGAGCTGCTCCGAACTCCCCAGCACGTCCTGGAGGTACTTCGCACTCCAGTTGGAGACGGTCGAGTCCCCGATATAGGCGAAGCTCATCACCAGACACAACGGCAGCAACACCTTGAACACAACCCCCGCACCACCACCGCCTTCCCCCGCGCCGCTGTCCTCCCCACTCCCGGCCTTCTCACCCTCTGCCCCCGCATCGACATACCACCGGCTCCCCACCAGAACGGCCGGCAGCAGCACGGCCACCACCGGCAGATACGACACCCACAGCGCGAGATGCCAGTGCGCCCCCACCCACGCCAGCGAGGCCCCCACGATCCCGCCCAGGCTGTACACCGCGTGGAAACTCAGCATGATGCTGCGCCCGTACGCCCGCTGGAGACTCACCCCGAGCATGTTCATCGAGGCGTCCAGCGCCCCCACGGCGAGCCCGAACACCGCGAGCGCGACGCCCAGTTCGGCCATCCCGCGCCCCGCCCCGACCCCGAGCAGCGCCAGCAGCACCACCGGCTGGGACCAGCGCAGCACCCGGCTGACGGGTATCCGCTTCACCAACTGCTCGGTCGTCACGCTCCCGACCCCGGCCAGGACGGGCACGGCGGCGAGGAAGACGGGCAGCAGCGCGTCCGACACCCCGTACCTGTTCTGGATGGCCGGGATCCGCGTCACGAGCAGCGCAAAAGCGGCACCCTGCGCAAAAAAGCTGAACGCCAAAGAGGCCCTACCGCGCCGCAGCACTTCTGTCATGGCGGCGAGCGTAGGGCCCCTGCGTACTCGTGGGTAGATCCAGCCAAAGATGAATTCGCCTCAGCTTTACCGGAGATACCGGATTCACCGAGCGAGGACGACCTCAGGCACCCCGCCCCCGACCTCGACCGCGCCGGATTCCTCCGCCTCCCCGGCCTTCGCCTCGGAGGCAAGCATCTCCTGTATCGGCCCGGCACCGAGCGCCCCGCCGAGCACTATCCCCAGCCCGATCGCCACGACCATCACCACGGACCCGAGCCACACCATGGTGTCCACCGGCACCGTGTACGCCCCGACGACCCGCAGCACGCACTCGGTGAGCAGCACGACACCCCACACCAGCGAGAAGGCCCGCTCCCGCCGCCGGAAGTCCGCCGAAGCGGCCGCCGCCCCGCTCTCCAGCCGCCCCCAGGCGGCCTCCTTGACCGCGTCCCCCTTCACCAGGAACGGCTTGAGACCGGCGGTCATCATGGGCCTCCCCAGCACCACGGACACCAGGATCCCGATCCCGACCGTACTGCTGACCACGCTGTCCTTGGCCAGCATCAGCCGCGGATCCCCGGAGACGAAGGTCAGCACCAGGCCGACGACGTTGACCACGAGGATGAGCCCGGCGAGCCCGTTGACCGCCCGCTCCCGCACCGCACTCCACCCGGTCCGCAGGGCAGGCACCAGGCTGCTCCAGGCCAGCGCCGCGAAGGTGCTCATCCCGAACGCGCCCTTGAACAGGTAGTACGACCCGAGCGGCACCGCCACATCCATGAGGAGCGGAGCGAAGGCGTTCTGCTTCTTGTGCTGGTTCGTCGTCATGCACTCAGCTTCGCCGCCACAGGGGGTCCCCCAGTAGAAGCGATCGTCAACAACTCCGCATGACAAATGTCAGCCCGACCGCGGGCCGGCCGTCAGATCAGCAGGTCAGCCAACTCCCCCATGCTGGAAAAGAGTTGGGTGGCCCCCTCGAGCCTCGAGGCCGGCGTCATCGCGGTGAACCCGTACACGTCCATCCCGCCCGCCACAGCCGCCTGCACGCCCAGCGGACTGTCCTCGACGACCACACACCGCTCCGCCGCCACCCCCATCCGCTCGGCGGCATACAGGAACAGATCCGGCGCCGGCTTCCCCTTCCCCACGTCCTGCGAGCTGAAGACCCGGGCATCCTCGAACCACCGGTCCAGCCCCGTCGCCCGATGCCCCACCCGAATCCGCTCATGACTACCCGACGACGCCACGCAGTACGGCACCCCACCCGCAGCCAACTTCGCTACGACGTCCACGGCGCCCGCCACGGGCTCCAACTCCTCTTCGAAGGCCGCGAACACCCGCCGGTGGAACGTGTCGTCGAACTCCGCCGGCAACCGCTCCCCAGTGCGCTTTTGGACCAGGTCGTGGATGCGGTGCATCGCGGATCCCATGTAGTCCCGGATGGAGTCCTCGTAGGAGGTGGGATGCCCGAGCTCGGTCAGATAGGCGGCCAGCAGCCGGTTGGAGATCGGTTCACTGTCCACGAGGACACCGTCGTTGTCGAAGATCACCAAGTCGTAGCGCATGGCTAGACCCTAAACGACCCGAAAATTCCCGATAAAGATCCTGAACGCAGAAAACCCCCGCACCATAAGGTGCGGGGGTCTCCCGGAATGATTGTTCGGCGGTGTCCTACTCTCCCACAGGGTCCCCCCTGCAGTACCATCGGCGCTGTAAGGCTTAGCTTCCGGGTTCGGAATGTAACCGGGCGTTTCCCTCACGCTATGACCACCGAAACACTATGAAACTGTCCAGCCGCACCACACCGTGACCAATAGGTGTGGGGCCGTTCGTGGTTTCAGAACCAACACAGTGGACGCGAGCAACTGAGGACAAGCCCTCGGCCTATTAGTACCAGTCAGCTTCACCCATTACTGGGCTTCCACATCCGGCCTATCAACCCAGTCGTCTA
>NZ_FOFF01000014.1 GCF_900110755.1 Streptomyces sp. yr375 | reverse complement strand
CGCGACGGCGGATACGACGTCTCGGACTACACCGCCGTCCTCCCCGAATTCGGCGACCTGGCCGACTTCGTGGAATTCGTCGACGCCGCCCACCAACGCGGCATGCGCGTCATCATCGACTTCGTGATGAACCACACCAGCGACCAGCACCCGTGGTTCCAGGAATCGAGGAAGGACCCCGACGGACCCTACGGCGACTACTACATGTGGGCCGACGACGACAAGCAGTACGCCGACGCCCGCATCATCTTCGTCGACACCGAAGTCTCCAACTGGACCTTCGACCCCGTCCGCAAGCAGTACTTCTTCCACCGCTTCTTCTCCCACCAACCGGACCTCAACTACGAGAACCCGGCCGTGCAGGAGGAGATGATCTCCGCGCTGCGGTTCTGGCTGGACCTGGGCATCGACGGCTTCCGCCTCGACGCCGTGCCCTACCTGTACGCCCAGGAAGGCACGAACTGCGAAAACCTTCCTGCGGCGCACGAGTTCCTCAAACGGGTCCGCAAGGAGATCGACGCCCACTACCCGGACACGGTGATCCTCGCCGAGGCGAACCAGTGGCCCGAGGACGTCGTCGACTACTTCGGCGACTACGCCTCCGGCGGCGACGAATGCCACATGGCGTTCCACTTCCCGGTCATGCCCCGCATCTTCATGGCGGTGCGCCGGGAATCCCGCTACCCGGTGTCGGAAATCCTCGCCAAGACCCCGGCGATTCCCGCGAACTGCCAGTGGGGCATCTTCCTTCGCAACCACGACGAGCTGACCCTCGAAATGGTCACGGACGAAGAACGCGACTACATGTACGCGGAATACGCGAAAGACCCGCGTATGCGCGCCAACATCGGCATCCGCCGCCGGCTCGCCCCGCTCCTCGACAACGACCGCAACCAGATCGAGCTGTTCACCGCGCTGCTGCTGTCGCTCCCCGGCTCGCCGATCCTCTACTACGGCGACGAGATCGGCATGGGCGACAACATCTGGCTCGGCGACCGCGACGCCGTCCGCACGCCGATGCAGTGGACACCGGATCGCAACGCGGGCTTCTCGTCCTGTGACCCCGGACGGCTGTTCCTGCCGACCATCATGGATCCCGTCTACGGGTACCAGGTCGCCAACGTCGAGGCGTCGATGTCGTCGCCGTCGTCGCTGCTGCACTGGACCCGGCGCATGATCGAGATCCGGAAGCAGAACCCCGCCTTCGGCCTCGGGACATACACCGAGTTGCAGTCGTCCAACCCGGCGGTCCTCGCCTTCCTCCGTGAGTACGAGGACGACCTGGTGCTGTGCGTGCACAACTTCTCGCGCTTCGCACAGCCCACCGAGATGGACCTGAGCCGGTTCAACGGGCGGTATCCGGTGGAGCTGTTCGGCGGGGTGCGGTTCCCGCCGGTCGGCGACCTGCCGTACCTGCTCACGCTGGCCGGGCACGGCTTCTACTGGTTCCGGCTGCGCCGCGACGCGGCCTAGCGTCCTGCGGCGGGGCGGGTTTCCCCTGTCCCGCCCGGGGCACGCATCAGTAACACCCCGACCCCCCGGGGAAAGGAATGTGACACCTATGGCGGCGACTGTCACCCTTTCCGGCCGGACGGACCCCGGCCTCCTCGCCTCACTGGACCCCCTGTTGCGCGAATGGCTGCCCCGGCAGCGCTGGTTCGCCGGCAAGGGGCGCCCGGTCACCGGGTTCTCGCAGGTGGCGGCCACCGAACTGGTCCCGGCCAGTACCCGGCTCGGCCTCTACCACCTGCTGGTGCGCGCCGAGCAGGGCACCGGTCCAGGCGACTGCTACCAACTCCTGATCGGCGTACGCCAGACCCTGCCGCCCCGGCTCGCCCCCGCGCTCATCGGACACGTGACGCGCGGCCCGCTGGCCGGGCGGACCGTGTACGACGCCCTGTACGACACCCGGCCCGCCGACGTGCTCCTGGAGGCGCTGCGCTCCCGCGCCCGGATCGGCGCACTGCGCTGCGAGCGCGACCCGGCACAGGAGATCCGGACGGGACTGGTCCCACGGCTGCTCACCGGCGAACAGTCCAACTCGTCCGTCGTCTACGGAGATACGTTCATCCTAAAGCTGTTGCGCCGGGTCGTGCCCGGCGTCAACCCCGATCTGGAACTGCCGCTGGCGCTGGCCCGCGAGGACTGCCCCCGGGTGCCCGCGCCGACGGCCTGGATGGAGGCGCACCTCGAGGGCGACCCGTACGTCCTCGCCGTGCTCCAGCCGTATGTGCAGGGCGCGGCGGACGGCTGGGAGCTGGCGCTGCGGGAACTGGCCAAGGGCGAGGACTTCAGCGCGGAGGCGCGCGCGCTGGGCCGGGCCACCGCCGAGGTGCACGGGGCGCTGGCCCGCGCGCTGCCCACGGCGACGCTGGGGCACGCGCAGATACGGCCGATGACGGACGGCATGGCCGTCCGCCTCGACGCGGCGGCGCAGGCGGTGCCCGCGCTGCGGCCGTACGCGCCAGCGCTGCGCACCGCCTTCACGGCGCTGGCCGGTCTCGCGGCCGAGGGCCACACCTGGACCGCCCAGCGCGTCCACGGCGACCTGCACCTCGGCCAGTGCCTGCGGGCGGCCTCCGGGCAGTGGTCGCTGATCGACTTCGAGGGCGAGCCGGCCCGCCCGCTGGCCGAACGGCGGCTGCCGCAACCGGCGGTGCGGGACGTGGCGGGCATGCTGCGCTCCTTCGACTACGCGGCCCACTCGACCGACCCGCCCGCCCCCGGCTGGGCCCGCGTCTGCCGGGCGGCCTACTGCTCCGGTTACGCCGAGGTCGCGGGCACCGACCCGCGCACCGACCCCGTACTGCTGCGGGCCTACGAGACGGACAAGGCCGTCTACGAGGTCGTCTACGAGGCCCGCCACCGCCCCGACTGGCTCCCCGTCCCGCTCTCCGCGATACGCCGCCTCGCCGCCACCCCCGACCTGCCCTGAGCCCTGAGCCTTGAGGAGACCGCGCACGTGACTCCCCCGAAGAAGCCCGCAGGGAAGAAGTCTCCGAAGGCCAAGACCAAGCCCATACCCATGCTCACGGTCACCGGCGATCCGCCCGCGTCAGAGGCTTCCGCCGCCGATCGTGAGCGGCTGCTGCACGGTACGCATCACGCCCCGCACTCCGTGCTCGGTGCGCATGCCGTGCCCGGCGGGGTGGTGTTCCGGGCGTTGCGGCCGTACGCGCGGAGCGTCACCGTGCTCGTGGGTGCGATGCGCGCCGAACTGCACGACGACGGCGACGGGTTCTTCTCCGGGGTGCTGCCCCTCACCGAGGTCCCGGCCTACCGGCTGCTCGTGGTCTACGAGGACGCGAGCGTGGAGACCGAGGACGCCTACCGTTTCCTGCCCACGCTGGGCGAGTTGGACCTGCACCTGATCGGCGAGGGCCGGCACGAGCAATTGTGGACGGTGCTCGGCGCGCACCCGAGGACCCACCAGGACGTGGAGGGCACGAGCTTCTCCGTGTGGGCCCCGAACGCGCGCGGGGTGCGGGTGACCGGCGGCTTCAACTACTGGGACGGCACCGGGTATCCGATGCGCTCCCTCGGCTCCTCCGGCGTCTGGGAGCTGTTCGTGCCCGGGATCGGCGAGGGCGAGCTGTACAAGTTCGACATCACCCGCCCCGACGGCTCCCACACCCTGCGCGCCGACCCGATGGCCACGCGTACGGAGGTCCCGCCGGCGACCTCGTCGATCGTGCACGCCTCGCACCACGAGTGGACGGACCAGGAGTGGCTCGCCCGGCGGGCCGAGATACCCGTGCACGAGGCCCCGTTCTCCGTCTACGAGCTCCATCTCGCCTCCTGGCGACCGGGCCTGACGTACCGTCAACTCGCCGAGCAACTACCGGCTTATGTCACGGACTTGGGCTTCACGCACGTCGAGCTGATGCCCGTCGCCGAGCATCCCTTCGGCGGGTCCTGGGGCTACCAGGTCACCGGTTTCTACGCGCCGACGGCCCGGCTCGGCACGCCGGACGACTTCAAGTACCTGGTGGACGCCCTGCACCGGGCCGGGATCGGCGTCCTGATGGACTGGGTGCCGGCCCACTTCCCGCGCGACGAGTGGGCGTTGGCGGAGTTCGACGGCAAGCCCCTCTACGAGCACGAGGACCCGCTCCGCGCCGCCCACCCCGACTGGGGCACGCTGGAGTTCGACTTCGGGCGGCGCGAGGTGCGCAACTTCCTGGTGGCCAACGCCACTTACTGGTGCGAGGAGTTCCACATCGACGGCCTGCGGGTGGACGCCGTGGCGTCGATGCTCTACCTCGACTACTCGCGCGAGGCGGGCCAGTGGACGCCGAACGAGCACGGCGGCCGGGAGAACCTGGACGCGGTGGCCTTCCTCCAGGAGATGAACGCGACGGTCTACCGCCGCAGTCCCGGCGTCGTCACGATCGCGGAGGAGTCCACGGCCTGGGACGGCGTCACGCGGGCCACCCACCACCCGGGGCCGAGCGGCTTCGGCGGGCTCGGTTTCGGGCTGAAGTGGAACATGGGCTGGATGCACGACTCGCTCCAGTACATGGCCCACGAGCCGGTGCACCGGCGCTACCACCACCACGAGATGACCTTCTCGATGGTGTACGCGTACAGCGAGAACTACGTACTGCCCCTCTCCCACGACGAGGTGGTGCACGGCAAGCGTTCGCTGGTGTCGAAGATGCCCGGCGACTGGTGGCAGCAGCGGGCCGGTCTGCGCGCGTACCTGGCCTTCATGTGGGCCCACCCGGGCAAGCAACTCCTCTTCATGGGGCAGGAGTTCGCCCAGGGCGCGGAGTGGTCCGAGGCGCACGGCCCCGACTGGTGGCTGCTGGATTCGGCCTACGGTGCCGAGGCCGACCACCGGGGCGTCCGGGACCTGGTCCGCGAGTTGAACGGCGTGTACCGCACCACCCCGGCGCTCTGGCAGCGGGACACCGACCCGGCCGGTTTCCAGTGGGTGGCCGGCGACGCGGCCGAGGACAACGTCTTCGCGTTCCTGCGCTACGACGCCGAGGGCTCCCCGCTGCTGTCCGTCTCCAACCTCTCCCCCGTCGTCCGGCACGGCTACCGGCTCGGCGTCCCCGACGACGTCCCGGCCTGGCACGAGGCCCTCAACACCGACGCGGCGGCGTACGGCGGCGGCGACGTCACCAACCCGGACGTCGTCAAACCGGAACCGCAAGGCCGGCACGGCCGCCCGGCGAGCATCCGGCTGACCCTGCCGCCGCTGGCGACGGTGTGGCTGCGCCCGGCGTAGGCGGACCGGGGAGCCCCCGGGTCGCCGGGGGCTCCGCCCGCGCTCAGCCCCCCGAGCGGGCACCGGACATGAAGCGCCGCAGCGCCGCCAGCAGCCCCCTGGCCTGACCGTCGATCCCGACGGACGCCGACTCGAGTGCGGCCGGCCGGGCCGTGTCCAGCTCCGCCGCCGCCATCTCGTAGCGCACCGGCAGCATCTTCAGGCCGCGCACGACCGCACCCGACCGCCACGGCAACTGGTCGAACGGAAGGGCCAGTTCGGCCTTGGCGAAGTGGTCGAAGACGCGCCCCACCGCCGTCGTCACGATCAGCCCGCCCAACTCGCGGGCGGCGCTGGGGCACTGGTGGGGCCCCGCGCCCCAGCCCAGATGGGCGCGGGTGGAGACGGCGGAGCCGACCATGTGGGAGGAGCCGATCGCCAGCAGGTCCTGGTGGGCGGCGGCCGAGGACGGCAAGACGATGTCGCCCGCGCGGATCCAGAACTGCCCGAGCCGCACGTCCCGCGCGGCGAACCGGAAGCACATGTTGGCGATGGGCGGGTTGGCGAGGGCGGCCCGGTTGACCGTCTCGCCGAGCTGTCCCGCCGACAGACTGCGCCGCACCGTCGCGTTGCCGCGCAACACCTCCAGCAGGGTGTTGAGGACCATGTTGCCGGTGATGTCGTTGAGGTAGACGGCGTTCATGAACAGTTCCCGGCCGAGCTGTTCGTCGGTGAGGTCGGGGTCGGCGAGCATCATGTACGAGGTGAGGTCGTCGCCGGGTCTGGCCCTGCGGTGGGCGGCGAGCCGGGTGAACGCGGACAGGGCGCGGCCGGTGGCGGGGCCCGCGTCGGGGCCGCCGTCGAGCATCCGCCACAGGTCCATGACCAGTTCGTCGCCCAACTCGACCGGGCAGCCGAACAGTTTGCTGGTGACCATGAGCAGCAGCGGCCGGGTGTACTGCGCGCCGAGGTCGGCGAAGCCGGTCCGGCCCGACTCGGCGGCCAGCAGCGCGACCAGCTCGTCGGCGTACCGGGCGACGGCCGCCCGAAGTTCCCAGCCCTCGGGGCTCTTGGCGTCCTGGAAGGGGCGCAGGGCGGCGTGGTGGGTGCGGCGGGCGGCGAGGTGCTCCTCGTCGTCCATGAACATCGTCTGCCGCACCTCGTAGCCGGCCAGCAGCGGCCAGCCGGGCGGCAGTTCGCCCTGGGCGCGGGCCCGCCAGTGCCGTACGTCGCGCCGCCACCGGCTCTCGTTGCGCAGGACCTCCAGCACCTCCCGGTAGTCCAGTACGAGCCACACCGGCACGCCCAGGAGACCGACCGGGGCCACGGGACCGTACGTGCTGCGCAGCCGTCGGTACACCGCGCCGGGGTCGGCGTCGAACTCCGCCGTGAGCAGGGGCTCGACGGGCAGCGCTCCGAGTGCGGGGCTGTCGGCCGGCGCGGTGACGTGGTGTTGGTCTTCCATAGGCAACGCTTACCGCACCGACCGTGCACGCGCAGTGATCACCACATGAACTGTTACGTCTTGGTGATGCCGGTGCACGCCAGCGCTGTCAGCAGCGGCTTCGGCAGTTCCTTGGTGTGGAGCACGCCGAGCCGTTGGGTGGCCCGGGTGAGGGCGACGTACAGGTCGCTGGTGCCGTAGTCGGCGGGCTCGACGACGAGGACCGAGTCGAATTCCAGCCCCTTCGACTGGCGCGGGTCGAGGAGGACGACCGTGCGGGTCAGGTCCGGCTGCGTGCCCGCCGTCACCCCGTCGAGGCGGGCCGCCAGCCGCCGGTGCAGCGCGCGTGGCGCGATCACCGCCAACCGGCCTTCGGCGGGGGTCAGTTCGGCCACCGCCTCGGCGACGGCGGCGGGCAGGTCGTCGGTGGCGCGCGCCCAGGGCCGGACGCCGGTGGAGCGGACCGAGCTCGGCGGCTCGAAGCCGGGGTGCTCGGCGCGGACGACGGCGGCCGCGGCCTCCATGATCTCGGCGGGGGTGCGGTAGTTGACGCCGAGGCGGGTGTGCTCCCAGCGGTCCTCGACGTAGGGGGCGAGGATCCCCGACCAGGAGCCGACCCCGGCCGCCTCGGCGGTCTGCGCGGGGTCGCCGACCAGGGTCATCGAGCGGGTCGGGCTGCGCCGCATCAGCAGCCGCCACGCCATCGGCGACAGCTCCTGCGCCTCGTCGACGATGATGTGCCCGAACGCCCAGGTCCGGTCGGCCGCCGCGCGTTCGGCGGCGCTGCGGTGGTCGTCCTCCTCGTGCCGCTCGGCGAACCGCTCGGCGTCGATGATGTCGTGCGCGGACAGGACCTCGGAAGCGTCGGGGTCGCCGTCCTCCTTGTCGTCGAACTCGTAGGTGCGCGAGGCGTAGGAGACGTCGAGGACGCCCTGCGCGTAGGCGATCTGCGTCTCCCGCTCGCGGTCGGCGCGCGCTCGGGCCAACCGGTCGTCCTCGCCGAGGAGTTCGGCGGCCTCGTCGAGCAGCGGGACGTCCGCGACCGTCCAGGCGCGGGTGACCGGGCGGCGGACGGCGGCGGCGTCCGCGTCGCTCAGGTGGGCCTCGGGGGCGGCGAGGAAGTCGGCGACCAGGCGGCGCGGGGTGATGCGCGGCCACAACTGGTCGATGGCGGCCCAGACTTCGGGGTTCTCGGCGAGTTCGTCGCGGATCTGGGTGATGTCGCTGGCGTCGAGCATGTTCGAGCCGTCGTAGGGGTCGGTGCCGATGCGCTCGGCGACCATGTCCGTCAGCGTGTTGAGGATGCAGCCCTCGAAGTGCTCGCGGGCCGCGTTGTGCGGCAGCCCGGCGGCCCGGGTGGCCTCGCGGGCGACGCCCACGAGGCCGTCGTCGAGCATGAGGATCTCGCGGTCGTGCTCGATCGCGACCACCGGATCGGGCAGCGCCTGCCGGTCGCGTACGACGGCGGCGAGGACGTCCGCCATCGCGGCGCGGCCCTTGACGGCGGCGGCCTCGGGGGGGTCGGTGGCCGTCGCCCGCACGCCGGGGAACAGCTCGCCGACGGTGGCGAGGAGTACGCCGGTCTCGCCGAGGGAGGGCAGCACCTCGCCGATGTAGCCGAGGAACGCGGGGTTGGGGCCGACGATCAGGACGGCGCGCTTGGCGAGCAACTCCCGGTGCTCGTAGAGGAGATAGGCGGCGCGGTGCAGGGCGACGGCGGTCTTGCCGGTACCGGGGCCGCCCTCGACGACGAGCACCCCGCGGTGGGGCGCGCGGATGATCTCGTCCTGCTCGGCCTGGATGGTCTGCACGATGTCGTTCATCCGGCCGGTGCGGGCCGAGTTGAGCGCGGCGAGCAGGACGGCGTCGCCGCTCGGGTCCTCGTGGCCGGTGCGGGTGGCGTCGCCGAGGTCGAGGATCTCGTCGTGCAGGGCGGTGACGCGGCGCCCGTCGGTGGTGAGGTGCCGACGGCGGCGCAGGCCCATCGGGGTGTGGCCGGTGGCCAGGTAGAAGGGGCGGGCGACGTCGGCGCGCCAGTCGATCAGGATCGGCGTGAGGTCGGCGTCGTCGGAGCGGATGCCGATGCGGCCGATGTGGTGGGTGGTGCCGGAGGTCAGGTCGATCCGGCCGAAGCAGAGCGAGCCGTCCACGGCGTTCAGCGCGGCGAGCAGCCCCGAGCGCTCGGCGACCAGGATGTCCCGCTCCAGCCGGGCCTGCATGGGCGTGTTGCCCCGCCCGAGCGCGTCCGTGACGGAGTCCTCGGTGGCGCCGCGCAGTGCGTCCACGCGTGCGTACAGACCGTCGATGAATTCCTGCTCACCGTGAATTTCATCGCTGTTTGACAATTCCACTCCCGGACATATATACTGTGCTCACTAAGCCTCTTTGCGACCCAATTCCCGCGAAGTCGCGAACCATTGAATATACGCAAAAAAATCCCCCGAGCGCAATTGCTCAGGGGATTTTCTCGTTCACGGGGCCCGTCAAGAAGCCCGGGTCCCTCAGATCACCTCGGCCAGTTCCTCCAGCAGTCGGCGCTTGGGCCGGGCCCCCACCATGGCCTTCACCGGCTCACCGCCCCGGAAGACCATGAACGTGGGCATCGAGAGAACCTTGTAGGCGTTCGTGGTCTCCGGATTCTGGTCCACGTTCAACTGCACCACCTTGAGTCGACCGGCCTCCTCGGTGGCCAGGGCACGCAGCACCGGTGCCATCTGCCGACACGGGGGACACCAGTCCGCCGTGAACTCCACCAGCACCGGCAACCCGGCCCCGATCACCTCCGCGGTGAAATCCTCGTCCGTGACGTCCGTAACGTCGCTCACAGTTCCCGTCCTCCCAGTTCGCACAACGGCACCGGCTCCTCGACCGTCGCCAGCCGCACCCCGATCTCCGCGCGCACCGCCTGCAACTCCCCGATCAGGGAATCCAGTTCGGCCAGCTTCCGCCGGTAGACGGCGAGCGAGGCCGGACACGAGTCCCCCTCCGGATGCCCGGCCCGCAGACACTCCACGAAGGGCCGCGTCTCCTCCAGATCGAACCCGAAGTCCTGCAGGGTCCTGATCTGCCGGAGCAGCTTCAGATCACCCTCGTCGTACGTCCGGTACCCGTTGCCACCCCGCCGCGCGGGCAACAGCCCCCGCGCCTCGTAGTACCGCAGGGCCCGCGTCGTGGTCCCGGCCCGCGCGGCCAGCTCGCCGATTCGCATGTCCAGGACGGTAATCCTTGACGTCGGCGTCAGGGCAACAGCGGTTTGCGCTCCACCGGGGAGGTCAGCACGATCGACGTCGTGGTGCGCCCGAGCTCGGAGACCGCTTCGAGGACCTCCTCCAGGTGGACGGTGTCCCGGACGGCGACCTTGAGGATTCAGCAGTCCTCGCCGACTACGTGGTGCACCTCGGTGATCTCGGGCCGCTGGATCAGCTCCAGGGTCCTGGGGTGCTTCAGGGTGTAGCCGCCGTGCGGGTCGACCCGGATGAACGCCTGGATGCCGTAGCCGAGCCGGCCCGGGACGACATGGGCGCCGTAGCCGCTGATCACGCCCGCCGCCTCCAGCCGTCGGACCCGCTCGGTGACCGCGGCCGGGCTCAGCCGGACCTGTCGGCCGAGCTCGCTGAGCTTGATGCGGCCGTCGGTCTGGAGGAGCTGGAGGATCTGCCGGTCCAGCGCGTCGAAGGCCACCGATGTTTCGTCGGCATAGGCGCGCGCGTGCCGTGGTTCTTTCGGTACGGCGGCCGGAACTCCCATGGTTGCCCCTTCAGAACGCGTGTACAGGCCGGAAAAATTATGGCCATGGAAAAGCGAGAAGTGCTGGTCATCGGCGGGAACCGCTACTTCGGCAAGCGGCTCATCGCGCGGCTGCTGGCCGCCGGGGACCGGGTCACGGTCCTCAACCGCGGTTCGTCGCCGCCGCCCGCCGGGGTGGTCCACCTGATCGCCGACCGGGACGACGAGGACGCGCTGCGCGCCGCTCTCGGCGCGCGCACCTTCGACGTCGTCGTCGACCAGGTCTGCTACACCCCGCGCCAGGCGGCCATCACGCGCCGCGTCCTCGCGGGCCGCACCGGCCGCTACGTGATGACGTCGACGGTCGAGGTCTACGCGGACCAGGACTCCGTCGCGCCGGTCCGGGAGGCGGACGTCGATCCGATGGACGCGGCCGTCGATCTCGAACTCCCCTGGCACGAACCGGAGTTCCTCGACGCCCACTACGGCGAGGGCAAGCGGCAGGCGGAGGCGGTGTTCGTGGCGGAGCCGGTATTCCCCTATGTGGCCGTCCGGGTCGCCCATGTCCTGGGCGGGGACGACGACTTCACCGGACGGCTCGCCCACTACGCGGACCGCATCCGCACCGGCGAGCCGATCACCGTGCCTCCGGTGAACCGTCCGGCGACCTACATCCACGTCGACGAGATCGCCGACTTCCTCTTCTGGACGGTGGGCCAGGACTTCACCGGCCCCGTCAACGCGGCCTCCCACGGCACGCTGACGACACGGGAGTTGTGCGAGGCGGTGGCCGCGGCTGCCTGCGGCGGCGCGGTGGTGTTCCAGGAGGCGTCGGAGACCGACGAGTTGTCCCCGTTCGCCTTCCGCCGCTGCTACGGCATGGACAACTCCCGTGCCACGCAACTCGGGTTCGCCTTCGGCGACGTACGGCAGTGGCTGGGACAAGCGGTCACCGAAACGCTGGGAACGGTGAACTGACGTACGCCGACGGAAGCGGGAGAGGCCCGGAGGGCGATGCCCCGTGACGAATGCCGAGCGCCCGGCCCGGGTTCAGGCCGGGCCGGACGCTCGGAGTCGGGGAGGACCCTGGGGTCCTCGGGGTCGGGCGGTGGAACTCAGGCCTTGGCCAGTTCCTTCTCGCCGCCCTGCTCGGGGAGGACCTCGACGGCGTCGCCCTCGGCGTCGCCATGGGCCTCGTGCTCGTCGAGCAGCGTCTTCTCGTCGAAGGGGAGGTGTCCGGCGAGTACCTGGTCGACGCGCGCGCGGTCGATCTCCTTCGTCCAGGTGCCGATCAGGACGGTGGCCACGGCGTTGCCCGCGAAGTTCGTCAGGGCGCGCGCCTCGCTCATGAAGCGGTCGATGCCGACGATGAGGCCCATGCCGTCCACCAGGGCCGGCTTGTGCGCCTGGAGACCGCCGGCCAGCGTGGCCAGACCCGCGCCGGTGACACCGGCCGCGCCCTTGGAGGCCAGCAGCAGGAAGAGCAGCAGCGGGATCTGCTCGCCGACCGGCATCGGGGTGCCCATCGCGTCGGCGATGAACAGGGACGCCATGGTCATGTAGATCATGGTGCCGTCGAGGTTGAAGGAGTAGCCGGTCGGGACGGTGATGCCGACGACGGGCTTGCTGACGCCCAGGTGCTCCATCTTCGCGATGAGGCGCGGCAGCGCGGACTCGGAGGAGGACGTGGACAGGATCAGCAGGAACTCCCGGCCCAGGTACTTGAACAGCGTGAAGATGTTCAGGCCGGAGACGATCCGCAGCAGCGCGCCGAGCACGATGAAGACGAAGAGGAAGCAGGTGATGTAGAAGCCGACCATCAGGATGGCGAGCTTCTTCAGCGCGTCGACGCCGGCGGACCCGGTGACGGCGGCCATCGCGCCGAACGCGCCGACCGGGGCGGCCCACATCACCATGGCGAGGATGCGGAAGACGAGCCGCTGGATGTGCTCGACGCCCCGCAGGATCGGCTGGCCGGCGCTGCCCATGCCCTGGAGCGCGAAGCCGGCGAGCAGGGCGACCAGCAGGGTCTGCAGGACCTGCTCGCCGGTGAAGGCGGCGACGAAGGTCTTCGGGATGATCGACAGGACGAAGTCGACCGGCGGCAGCGCCTCCGTGACCTGGTCGTGCCCGGACGCCTTGATCGCGTCGGTGAGGTGCAGCCCGTCGCCCGGGTGCAGGATGTTGCCGACAACGAGACCGATGCTCAGCGCGACCAGCGACATCACCGTGAAGTAGCCGAGCGCGATGCCGCCGACCGCGCCGACCTTGGCGGCCTTGCGCACGGACCCGATGCCCAGCACGATCGTGCAGAAGATGATCGGCGAGATCATCATCTTGATGATGTTGACGAAGCCCGTGCCCAGGGGCTTCAGCTCGACCCCGGCGTCGGGCCAGATCAGGCCCACGGCGATGCCGAGCGCCACCGCGACGATCACCGCGATGTACAGATAGTGGGTGCGGTCCCGCTTGACTGCGGGTGCGGCAGGTGCCGTATCGGGGGTGCTGCTGGCGGCCACGGCTGCCCTCCTTGACGTCTTCGTCGGCATCCACCGGAGTGCGGCTCACGTCCGGGGTTTATGGGGGATTGCCGCGACTATCTCCCGTCCTGTGAGGGCGGTCACCCTTCCGTTCATTTAGTTCACACTTAACCTCGGGGGCACACTGACGACATGCGCATCCCCGACATGCCGAGACCCCGCAGTCTGGCCGGCCAGCTCTTCGCCATGCAGGCCGTGCTGATAGCGGTGCTCGTCGCGGGGTACGCGCTGTTCACGTACGTCAGCGACCGCACCCAGGCCGAGGACGCGGCGGGCCGCCAGGCCCGCGCCGTGGCCCGCTCGGTCGCCGACTCCCCCTCCGTACGGTCGGCCATCCAGGCCCCGAACCCCACCGCCGAGCTCCAGCCGTACGCCCTGCGGGTCATGCGGGACACCGAGGTCGACTTCGTCACGATCATGAACCCGCAAGGCATCCGCTGGACCCACCCGGACGAGTCGCAGATCGGCCAGCGCTTCCGGGGCAACACGGCGAAGGCCCTGAAGGGCGGCACGTTCACCGAGACGTACACCGGCACCCTCGGCGCGTCCGTCCGCGCGGTCACCCCGGTGGAGGACGCGAACCACCGGGTCGTCGGACTGGTCAGCGCGGGCATCAAGGTCGAGTCGATCAGCAAGCGGGTGCAGGACCAGGTGACGGCCCTGTTCGCGGTCGCCGGCTGCGCGCTCGCCCTGGGCGCGATCGGCACGTACGTCATCAACGCGTCGCTGCGCCGCCACACGCACGGCATGAACGCGGCGGAGCTGAGCCGGATGCACGACTACCACCAGGCCGCGTTGCACGCGGTGCGCGAGGGGCTGCTGATGCTGGACGGGCAGTACCGGGTGGCGCTGATCAACGACGGCGGCCGGGAACTGCTGGGCGTCTCCGGGGAGGTGGTGGGCACGTCGGTGGCCGAGCTCGGCCTGCCCGCCCCGCTGACGGGCGCGCTGCTCGCCTCGGAACCCCGGGTCGACGAGGTCCACCTGGCGGCGGACCGGGTGCTGGTGGTGAACACCTCCCCGGTGTCGGGCGGGGAGCGCAGGGGGACGGTCGTCACCCTGCGCGATGTGACCGAACTCCAGTCCCTGATGGGTGAGTTGGACTCCGAGCGGGGCTTCACGCAGGCGCTGCGCTCGCAGGCCCACGAGGCGGCGAACCGCCTGCACACCGTGGTCTCGCTGATCGAACTGGGCCGCGCGGCGGAGGCCGTCGACTTCGCGACGGCTGAACTGGAACTGGCCCAGGCGCTGACGGACCAGGTGGTGTCGGCGGTCAGCGAACCGGTCCTGGCGGCGCTGCTGTTGGGCAAGACGGCACAGGCGAACGAGCGGGGCGTGGAACTGGTGGTGTCGCAGGAGAGCGGTATGGACGACGGTCTGCTCCCGGAGTCGCTGCCGGCCCGGGATCTGGTGACGATCCTCGGCAACCTCATCGACAACGCCGTGGACGCGGCGCAGGGCAGCGTGGGCGCGCGGGTGACCGTGACCGCCCGCACGGAGGGCGACGCGCTCCTGTTCCGGGTGGCGGACACGGGGGCGGGCGTGGATCCGGCGCACGCCTCCCTGGTCTTCGAGCGCGGCTTTTCGACGAAACCGGCGGGGCCGGGCGGCCGGGGTCTCGGGCTGGCCCTGGTCCGGCAGGCCGTGCACCGGCACGAGGGGACGCTGTCGGTGGCGGAGGCGGCGGGCGGCGGAGCCGAGTTCGAGGTCCGCCTGCCGCTGCGGGCGGCTGCCGCGTCCCGGGTTTCCGGGGCCGGTGCCTCCGGGGCCGGTGCCTCCGGGGCCGGTGCCACGTCTGGTGGAGGCAGAGGATGACGGGCGAAGAGCCGATCAGAGTGCTGGTCGTGGAGGACGATCCGGTCGCCGCGGACGCCCATGTCATGTACGTCGGGCGGGTGCCGGGCTTCGTGGCGGTCGGCAAGGCGCACACGGGCGCGGAGGCGCGACGCCTGCTGGACCGCACGCCGGTGGACCTGCTGCTGCTGGACCTGCACCTCCCGGACGCGCACGGGCTGCAACTGGCGCGCTCGCTGCGGGCGGCCGGGTATCACGCGGACGTCATCGCGGTGACGTCGGCGCGGGACCTGACGGTGGTGCGCGAGGGCGTGTCCCTGGGGGTCGTCCAGTACGTGCTGAAGCCGTTCACGTTCGCGACCCTGCGGGACCGGCTGGTCCGGTACGCCGAGTTCCGGGGCGCGGCGGGCGAGGCGAGCGGCCAGGACGAGGTCGACCGCGCCCTCGCCGCACTGCGCGCACCGAGCCCGGCGGCACTGCCCAAGGGCCTCAGCTCACCGACCCTGGAGCGGGTCACGGAGACGGTGCGGGAGGCGGCGGAGGGCCTGACCGCGGCCGGAGTCGCCGAGGCGGTGGGAATCTCCCGCATCACGGCCCGGCGGTATCTGGAACACCTGGTGGAGGCGGGCAGAGCCGAACGAAAGCCGCTCTACGGCCAGGTGGGAAGGCCGGAGCTGGTGTACCGGTGGACACGAGGAGCGGGTACCGGAAAGAACCGGTGAAAAACCGCGGCGGCTACGACGACCACGACGGCCACGATAACTACGACCAGCGCTATGGAGAGCGGAATCGCCCTCCATAGCGCCGCCCCGGCGACCGGTCAGTCGCTGGTGTTACCGCATTTGTACGTGACGCCCTTCATGGTGATGTCCCGGTACCCGATCCGGGGCGCGACATCGGTGCCGCCGCCACCGCCACCGTTCTTCTTCTGGCAGGAATACCCGAGCGCCTCGAGCTTCTTGAGGTCGCTCTTCGCCTGGTAGCTCTTGTACGACTTGATCATGGCTGCCCGCTTCTGCGCGGGCGTGGCGTTCTTCGCCTGCGAATACAGGTAGCAGCCGATGCTGGCCCCGATGCCGACCCACGACGCGCCCTTGGCCAGCGCCTTGGTGAGGCCGGCCGCGCCACTGCCGATCCCCACGACCGTGCAGATCTCGTCGGCTCCGACGCCGGCGGCCTGGACTTCCACGGAAGTCACCGAAGCCGCCGGAGCCATGGGAGCCGCATTCGCCGTCTGTGCGCCAATTCCACACATCACGCCGGTCATGGCGAAGGCAATCGTGGTCGAGATGCCTTTGCTTCGTACGTTCACGACGTCATTCCCCCGGTGCATTCTGAAATGTTCTGGTCGCGAAAGATGCTACCAGCGAGGCCAGACGCACACAACGGATTAACTATGCACTTTGCTCAGAACATAGTTTCCGCAAACGCGGCCGACTCCTCGAAATCGGATGAATGCCCGCGTAATTCCACAGACCGGGTGCCATACCGCCGAAGCAGCAATTCAGGTCACGCGCCGCCGCCCCCGAACGGCACCGCGTACCGCACCACGAACACCCCCAGCGCGGCCACCGCCCCCGCCTCGACGAGGGACAGCGCGAGCAGCCCCGCCGTCACCGGCCCGCCCACCCAGTACACGACGAGCGCGGCCAGCGGCACGACGCAGAACGCCACCAGGTCGACGACGCACTGCACGGCCTTGCGGGTCACGCGCCCGGCGTCGTCGCGGTGATAGCTCTCCCACCGGAACGCCACGTCGGTCCCCGTCAGTTGCGCCAGCCGTGGCCCCAACTCCCCGCGCACATACCGTCCGATGGCCGAGATCTTCTCGTCGTTGACCAGGTAGGTCCACCCCAGCACCACACACGTCGGCGGCAGCGCCAGCAGCATCGACGCCTGCTTGGCCTGGGCCGCCGCGGCGGCGACGGCGGCCACCACCGCCAGCGTCACGTACAGCAGGTTGTCCCGGAACCCGATCCGCGCCTTCTGCTCGTCCTTGACGCTCTGGTACTCCGCGAGCAGCAACTGCCCGACCCCGACGCCCTGTTCGGCCATGGCAACCGTCCTCTCCCCCGATGGACCTGGCAGTACCTTGAAGGGGTGCCAGAGACAAAACCCACTGTCGTGGTCCTTACCGCGCTCGCGCTCGAATACGCGGCCGTACGCGCACATCTCACCGACCGCGCGGAACACGTCCACCGGGACGGCACCCGCGTCGAGGTCGGCGGGCTCGACGGCACCCCCTGGCAGGTCGCCCTCGCCGAACTGGGCGAGGGCGTGGTCAACGCCGCGGCGATGACCACCCAACTCGTCACCTGGCTCCGCCCGCAGGCGATCCTGTTCGTCGGCATCGCGGGCAGCCTGAAGGACGACATCGAGATCGGCGACGTCGTCATCGGCACCAAGGTCTACGGCATCCACGGCGGCAAGTGGACCCCGCAGGGCTTCCTGGCCCGCCCCGAGGCCTGGCACGCGTCCAACGCCCTGCTCCAGGCGGCCCGTTCGGCCGCACGGGACCTGCCGGACGTCCGCTCCCACTTCAAGCCGATCGCCTCAGGGGACGTGGTCCTGGCCGACGCCGAGGCCGAGATCGCCGGGCATCTGCGCACGCACTACAACGACACGGCCGCGATCGAGATGGAGGGCTCCGGCGCGGCCCACGCGGCCCATGTGAACAGCCAGTTGGACGCCCTCGTGATCCGGGGCATCAGCGACCACGCCGACGCCACGAAGACCGCGACGGACACCACCGGCTCCCGGCAACAGGCCGCCCGGCAGGCGGCGGAGGTGGCACGAGCGGTGCTGCACAAACACCGCCCGCACACCCCACACCCCGGTTCCGCGGGCGACCACATCACCTTCCAGGGCGGCACCTTCTACGGGCCCGTCATCGGCAAGATCACGGGATAACGGGGCACACGGGACGCCGCCGGAGTCCCGACCGGTGACTATGGCCAAACACCCGGTAGCCACCCCACCCCCCACCACCTACCTTGTCCCCGTGCCCAGACCCCCGTCCCACACGCGCCAAGCAGGTCCGCCCTTCAACGCCCCCGCCGCCCGCAGACTTCGCGCCGCGCTCGGGATGACGCCGGGGCACGTCGCTCACGGGCTTCGGGCGTCGTACGCGCTGCCGCACGCCACTCCCGACCTCGTCCACGCCTGGGAACGCGGCACGCTCACCCCCACGCACCCCGAACTCACCGCGCTCGCCGGGGTGTTGTGGTGCTCGCCGGTCGAGTTGATCGGCCGGCCGCGGAGCCTGCGCGACCATCGCATCGCCCGCGGGTTCGCACCGGAGGACGTCGCCCGGACCGTGGGGCACGAGTTCGCGGCGTACGCGCGGATGGAGGAGAGCGGGGAGTGGCAGGGCACGGACCGGCAGACGGCCGCGCTCGCCGAGCTGCTCCACCTCACGCTGCCCGACCTGATCGCCCTCACCGGCCACGAGGCCAGGCTCGCAGACCTGTTGCGCACCGCGACGCGCACGCGCTGGCAGGCGTACGTCAAACCGGTCGGCAGGATCGTCCCCCTGGACCGGCGACTCCTGGAGGACGCCCTCCAGGAGCTGCACCGCGACTACCAGGGGCAGTTGGCCGCCACACCGAACCCGGGCGACGGCGGACAGGACTTCCTCGACCGGATCGTCGACGACTTCTGGGCGATGATCGAGAGCCGAACCGCCTAGAGAGAAGCCGAGAGCCCTTAAAGGGGCTGCTAGAAGACCGACTCCGCTTCCACGATCCGGTCCTTCGGGACCGTCTTCAGTTCGGTCACCGCCTCCGCGAGGGGGACCATCACCACGTCCGTCCCGCGCAGCGCCGTCATCCGGCCGAACTGGCCCCGGTGCGCCGCCTCCACCGCGTGCCAGCCGAACCGGGTCGCGAGGACGCGGTCGTACGCCGTCGGGACGCCGCCGCGCTGGACGTGGCCGAGGATGACCGGGCGGGCCTCCTTGCCGAGCCGCTTCTCCAGCTCGTACGCCAGGGCCGTACCGATGCCCTGGAAGCGCTCGTGGCCGAACTGGTCGATCGCGCCCTTGCTGTAGTCCATCGTGCCGTCGGCCGGGTGCGCGCCCTCCGCGACGCAGATCACCGCGAACTTCTTGCCGCGCGCGAACCGCTCCTCGACCATCTTCACCAGGTCCGCCGGGTCGAAGGGCCGCTCCGGCAGGCAGATGCCGTGCGCGCCCGCCGCCATCCCGGACTCCAGCGCGATCCAGCCCGCGTGCCGGCCCATGACCTCGACGACCATGACGCGCTGGTGCGACTCGGCGGTCGTCTTCAGGCGGTCCATCGCCTCCGTGGCGACGCCGACCGCCGTGTCGAAGCCGAACGTGCGGTCCGTCGACGAGATGTCGTTGTCGATCGTCTTCGGGACGCCGACCACCGGCAGCCCGGCGTCCGACAGCATCCGCGCCGCCGTCAGCGTGCCCTCGCCGCCGATCGGGATCAGCGCGTCGATGCCGAAGTCGTGGATCATGTCGGAGGCGCTCTCGCAGGCCTCGCGCAGCCGGTCGCGCTCCAGCCGGGAGGAGCCGAGGATGGTGCCGCCGCGGGCCAGGATGCCGCTCACCGCGTTGAGGTCGAGGCCTCGGTAGCGGCCGTCGAGCAGACCCGCGTAGCCGTCCTCGAAACCGATGACCTCGTCGCCGTAGTTGTCCACCGCTCGGTGTACGACCGACCGGATCACTGCGTTGAGGCCGGGACAGTCGCCACCTGCGGTGAGAACTCCGATGCGCATCGTGCTGTGTCTCCTGCTCGCTGTCGGTATCGGTGAGCCTGGCCTCGATTGTTCCACGCCGCCGACCGGGCTGTCTCTTGACGGGCGCCTTATCCACGGCCAGGGGTATTGTCAAGAGCGATCCGCTCACCTAGGTGGGCGATTTTTATGACCCCGAGAGCCCGAAAGCCCCAAAGCCCGACAGCAGGAACGGAGAGCTCGCGTGACCCGCAGCGTGTACGTCACCAGTATCGACCGCGGCGACGGCCGCCAGGTCGTCGAGCTGGGGGTCATGGAACTCCTGACCCGGCGGGTCGACCGGGTGGGCGTCTTCCGCCCCCTCGTCCACGACGGCCCCGACCGCCTGTTCGAGCTGCTGCGCGCCCGCTACCGGCTGGCGCAGGACCCCGCGACCGGCTACGGCATGGACTACCACGAGGCGTCCGCCCTCCAGGCCGAGCAGGGGGCCGACGAGCTGGTCTCGACCCTCGTCGACCGCTTCCACCGCGTGGCCCGCGCGTACGACGTCGTCCTCGTCCTGGGAACGGACTACGCCGACACCCAGTTCCCCGACGAACTCGCCCTCAACGCCCGTCTCGCCAACGAGTTCGGCGCGTCCGTGCTGCCGGTCGTCGGCGGGCGCGGGCAGACCGCGGAGTCGGTGCTCGCCGAGACCCGCAACGCCTACCGCGCGTACCAGGGCCTCGGCTGCGACGTCCTCGCCATGGTCAGCAACCGGGTCGCCCGCGAGGACCGCGACGAGATCGCCGACCGCCTCGCCGACCGGCTGCCCGTGCCCTGTTACGTGCTGCCCGACGAGCCCGCCCTGTCCGCGCCGACCGTCGCGCAGATCAGCCACGCGCTGGGCGGGAAGGTGCTGCTGGGCGACGACTCGGGGCTGGCCCGCGACGCGCTCGGCTTCGTCTTCGGCGGGGCCATGCTGCCGAACTTCCTGGCCGCCCTGACCCCGGGCTGTCTGGTCGTGACCCCGGGCGACCGCGCCGACCTGGTGATCGGCTCGCTCGCCGCGCACAGCGCCGGCACCCCGCCGATAGCCGGTGTGGTGCTCACCCTCAACGAGGTCCCGAGCGACGAGATCCTCACCCTCGCCGCCCGACTCGCCCCCGGCACCCCGGTCGTCTCGGTGCCCGGCCTCAGCTTCCCCACCGCCGAGCAACTGTTCTCCATGGAGGGCAAGTTGAACGCGGCGACCCCGCGCAAGGCGGAGACCGCGCTCGGCCTCTTCGAGCGGCACGTCGACACCGCCGAGCTGCTGAAGCGGGTGTCGGCCCCCAGCACCGACCGTCTCACCCCGATGATGTTCGAGCACAAGCTCCTCGAACAGGCCCGCACCGACAAGCGCCGGGTCGTCCTCCCCGAGGGCACGGAGGAACGCGTCCTGCACGCCGCCGAGGTGCTGCTGCGCCGCGGCGTCTGCGACCTCACGCTCCTCGGGCCCGTCGACCAGATCCGCAAGAAGGCCGCCGACCTGGGCATCGACCTCGGCGACTGCCGGTTGATCGACCCCGCGACCAGCGAACTGCGCGACGCCTTCGCCGAGAAGTACGCCGGACTGCGCGCCCACAAGGGCGTCACGGTGGAGCTGGCGTACGACGTCGTCTCCGACGTGAACTACTTCGGCACGCTGATGGTCGAGGAGGGCCTCGCCGACGGCATGGTCTCCGGATCGGTGCACTCCACGGCGGCCACGATCCGCCCCGCCTTCGAGATCATCAAGACCAGGCCGGACGCCGGCATCGTCTCGTCCGTCTTCTTCATGTGCCTCGCCGACAAGGTCCTCGTCTACGGCGACTGCGCCGTGAACCCCGACCCGAACGCCGGGCAGCTCGCCGACATCGCCATCCAGTCGGCCGCGACGGCCGCCCGGTTCGGCGTGGAGCCGCGGATCGCGATGCTGTCGTACTCCACCGGTACGTCGGGCTCGGGCGCGGACGTCGACAAGGTGCGGGAGGCGACGGAGCTGGTCCGCGCCCGGCGCACCGATCTGAAGATCGAGGGGCCGATCCAGTACGACGCGGCCGTCGAGCCCACCGTCGCCGCGACCAAGCTGCCGGGGTCCGAAGTCGCCGGACAGGCCAGCGTGTTGATCTTTCCGGACCTCAACACCGGCAACAACACCTACAAGGCCGTGCAGCGTTCGGCCGGCGCGATCGCGGTCGGGCCGGTGCTCCAGGGGCTGCGCAAGCCCGTCAACGACCTGTCCCGGGGCGCGCTCGTCCAGGACATCGTCAACACCGTCGCCATCACGGCGATCCAGGCCCAGAGCACGCCCCAGACCACCGACCAGAAGGCAACCGCCCAGTGACCGGCACCCGCGTCCTCGTCCTCAACTCCGGCTCCTCGTCGGTGAAGTACCAGTTGCTCGACATGCAGGGCGGCGGCCGGCTGGCGAGCGGGCTCGTCGAACGCATCGGTGAGCAGTCCGCCCGGCTGAAGCACACGCCGCTCGCGACCGGCGGCGCGGCCCGTGAGTGGACCGGGCCGATCGCCGACCACGACGCCGCGCTGAAGGCCGTCGCGGAGGAGCTGGCGAAGGACGGTCTCGGGCTGGACTCCCCCGAGCTCGCCGCCATCGGCCACCGCGTGGTGCACGGCGGCCAGACCTTCACCGAGCCGACCGTGATCGACGCCGCCGTCCTCGCCGAGATCGAGCGGCTGATCCCGGTCGCGCCGCTGCACAACCCGGCAAACCTCACCGGCATCCGCACCGCGACGGCACTGCGCCCCGACCTGCCGCAGGTCGCCGTCTTCGACACCGCCTTCCACACGACGATGCCGGAGGCGGCGGCGCGGTACGCGATCGACGTCGAGACCGCCGACGCGCACCGCGTGCGGCGCTACGGCTTCCACGGGACGTCGCACGCGTACGTCTCCCGGGCGACGGCGGGGCTGCTGGGCAAGACCCCCGAAGAGGTGAACGTCATCGTGCTGCACCTGGGCAACGGGGCGTCCGCGTCGGCGGTGGAGCGGGGCCGGTGCGTGGACACGTCGATGGGGCTCACCCCGCTCGAAGGCCTCGTGATGGGAACCCGCTCCGGGGACGTCGATCCGGCCGTCATCTTCCATTTGGCGCGTGTTGGCGGAATGTCCATCGACGAAATCGACACTCTTCTCAACAAGAAGAGCGGTCTGATCGGACTGTGCGGCGACAACGACATGCGGGAGATCCAGCGCCGGCTCGACGAGGGCGACGCACGGGCGAAGCTCGCCTTCGACATCTACATTCACCGGTTGAAGAAGTACATCGGCGCCTATTACGCCGTACTCGGCACCGTGGACGCGGTCGCGTTCACCGCCGGGGTCGGGGAGAACGCGGCGCCGGTGCGGGCGGCGGCCGTCGCGGGCCTGGACTCGCTCGGTCTGGCGGTGGACGGCGCGCTGAACGCCGTACGCGGCGACGAGCCGCGGCTGATCTCGCCGGCCGGCGCCCGGGTGGCGGTCGCCGTGGTGCCGACGGACGAGGAACTGGAGATCGCCACGCAGACCTACGCACTGGTGAGGCCCACGCACGGGTGAGGCGGTATTGATATGCGTCCGCCGCCCGGCAACCGCCCGGTAAAGCAACTGAGCACTAGCCCGCCCATTTGTATGTTCTGAAATCTTCCGCGCGTCTTCCGCATCTTCCGCCAGACGGAATATTCCGGAGCGAAACAAGCCGATAGGATCGCCCCATGCGCCGTTCGAAAATCGTCTGTACTCTCGGCCCCGCGGTCGACTCCCACGAAATGCTCGTGTCGCTGATCCAGGCCGGCATGAACGTGGCCCGTTTCAACTTCAGCCACGGCACGCACGCCGAGCACCAGGGCCGTTACGACCGGGTCCGGGCCGCCGCCAAGGAGACCGGCCGGGCCATCGGTGTCCTGGCCGACCTCCAGGGCCCGAAGATCCGCCTGGAGACCTTCGCCGAGGGTCCCGTCGAGCTGGTGCGCGGTGACGAGTTCACCATCACCACCGAGGACGTCCCCGGCGACAAGACGATCTGCGGCACGACGTACAAGGGCCTGCCCGGCGACGTCTCGCGCGGCGACCAGATCCTCATCAACGACGGCAACGTCGAGCTGAAGGTCCTGGACGTCGAGGGCTCCCGGGTGAAGACGATCGTCATCGAGGGCGGTGTCATCTCCGACCACAAGGGCATCAACCTGCCCGGTGCGGCCGTCAACGTGCCCGCGCTGAGCGAGAAGGACATCGACGACCTGCGGTTCGCGCTGCGCATGGGCGCCGACCTGGTCGCGCTGTCCTTCGTCCGGGACGCCAAGGACGTCGACGACGTCCACCGGGTCATGGACGAGGAGGGCCGCCGGGTCCCCGTCATCGCCAAGGTGGAGAAGCCGCAGGCGGTGGAGAACATGGAGGCCGTCATCGCGGCGTTCGACGCCGTCATGGTGGCCCGTGGCGACCTGGCCGTCGAGTATCCGCTCGAGAAGGTCCCGATGGTGCAGAAGCGCCTCATCGAGCTGTGCCGGCGCAACGCGAAGCCGGTGATCGTGGCGACCCAGATGATGGAGTCGATGATCACCAACTCCCGCCCGACCCGCGCCGAGGCCTCCGACGTGGCCAACGCGATCCTGGACGGCGCGGACGCGGTCATGCTGTCCGCCGAGTCGAGCGTGGGCGCGTACCCGATCGAGACCGTGAAGACGATGTCGAAGATCGTCACCGCGGCCGAGGAGGAGCTGCTCAGCAAGGGGCTCCAGCCGCTCGTGCCGGGCAAGAAGCCGCGTACGCAGGGCGGTTCGATCGCGCGTGCCGCGTGCGAGATCTCCGACTTCCTCGGCGGCCGTGGCCTGGTGGCGTTCACCCAGTCCGGCGACACCGCGCGCCGGCTGTCCCGCTACCGCGCGTCCCAGCCGATCATCGCCTTCACCACCGACGAGAACACCCGCAACCAGCTCGCGCTGAGCTGGGGCGTCGAGTCGCACGTCGTGCCGTTCGTGAACACGACCGACGAGATGGTCGACATGGTCGACCAGGAGATCGCCAAGATCAACCGCTTCAGCCCGGGCGAGATCGTCATCATCACCGCCGGCTCGCCCCCCGGCGTCCCCGGCACCACCAACATGCTCCGCGTCCACCACCTGGGCGGCGACACCCGCGACTGACCCACGGGCCCCGCGCAGGGGCTTGCAGGGCTCGCAGAGCTCGTACGGCGCTGAGGGCGCCCCCTGGCGACAGGGGGCGCCCTCAGCGTTTTGTGCGGCTCCCGAACGGGTCTGGGGGTGGCTCAGCCGGCCGTCGTGTACTGGTGCAGTCCCGGCACGGTCAGGGTGCCGCCGAGCTGGCCGGCCTGCTGGACCTTCACGTTGGTGAAGTAGATCAGCGGGATGTTCAGCGGCGGCGGGGTCTTCGGGGTGAACGTGACCGGGATCAGGCCGAACAGGTTCCCGGAGATGCTCTCCGTGTACATGATCGTGTTGCCGTTGCGGATGGTCGACGTGGTGCCCTTGCCGGCCTGCACGTGGTAGATGCGGCCCGCCTGCTTGTCGTCCACCGTCTGGTGCAGGTCGCCGATGTCGGTCCCGTCGGAGACGACGTACTTCAGCACGTCCTTGACGGTGCCGTTGGCGGTCTTCACCTTGACGATGCCCTGGTAGTCGGCGCCCTTGAGGAGCAGCGAACTGGCGTTCAGGAACCAGGGGTCGTCGGGCAGCCTGACGCCCTTGTTGTCGATGCCGCCCTCGTCGTCCGTGGCCACGGGGCAGCCGTCGGCGTCCGGGCTCGCGCTCTCCGAAGGGCTCGCCGAAGCGCTCTCCGAGGGGCTCGGCGAGGCCGTGGCGTCGTCGTCGGCCTTCTTCTCGGAGCCCTTGGCGTCCTTGCCGTCCTTCGCCGTGTCCTCGGCCGTGGCCGCGGTGTTCTTGGCGGTGTCCTTCGCCGCTTCCTTGCCCGCGGAGCCGGTGCCGGAGCCTGTGTCGGTGCCCGACGAGTCGTCGGCCGGGGCCGAGGCGGAGGCGGACGGCGACGGGCTCGACGTGGCCGTCGCGTCGGAACCGGAGGCGGAGCCGGTCGTCTTGCCGTCGAAGAGGTCCGTGATGGCGTCGCCGATGGTCTCCAGGACGTTCTTCCCGGTGTCCGAGGGGCTCGTCGTCGCGGTGTCACCGGACGTCGCGGACTTGTCGGGCGAGGAGGAGGCCGAAGGGGCGGGCTCGGCCGTGTCACCGGAGCCTGAACCCGAGGAGCCTGAGGATCCCGAGGAAGAGGAGCCGCCCGACGGGTCCTTCGCGTCGTCCTTGGAACCGGCAGAGCCGTCCGTGGACTCGTCCTTGGAGTCCTTGGAGTCGCTCTTCGAGTCGTCGGCGTCGTCGCTCGCACCGGCCGAGGCGGACGGTGAGGGCGAGGCCGACGGGGAGGCGTCCTGGTCGGCCAGGGCCGCCACGCAGTCCTTGTACTCGTCGATCGTGAGGCTCTTGGACGCCGGCTGGTCGTCGGCGTTGGCGAGGGTGGGCGTGAAGCCCATCCCCATCAGGACCGCCGTCGGCATGGCCGCCAGGGCTATCGCCTTGCCGGCCGGCATGTGGAGTCTGGTGAACAGTGGCTTCTTGGGTGCCGCGTGGCGCGGCCCGGTGGTCCTCACACGGGCAGCGTCCACATCGCTCCCGGTGGAAACCTCGTCAGCCGGCACTGTGCCTCCCGTTCGCCCCGTTGGCCGGGCTCGTTCCTGACAGATCGTGCAGTTCGTCGTGCAGATCGTGCGGCGCGGCCGGTCCCTCGTCGTCCTTGGTCAGGGACGTCTTCCCGGTGCCGGACGGGCCCGTGCTGTACGGGTTCACCGTGAGGTCGCCCGCCGGGGCGGGGCTCTCGGGCAACGCGCTCTCGGGGGCGTTCCCGGCGTTCGCACCGGCCTCCGGCGCCGGAGCCGGGGCGGGCGGCGGGCCCGGCGCCCAGGACACGGCCATCGCCCCGCCGATCATCCCGAACAGGAAACCGACGATGAAGCCGCCGAAGTTGGAGACAGGGAGCGAGACCAGCGACAGCAGGATCGCGGCGATTCCCGCGAAGGTACGGATGTGCTTCTGGAACCACAGACTGACGCCCAGTACGACGAGCAGGACTCCGATGATCAGCGATCCCGCGCCCGCCGTCGTGGACATGCGGATCGTCAACTGACCGATGGTGAGGTGCGCGTAAGGGAAGTACATGATCGGGAGACCGGCGATCATGACGAACAGACCGGCCCAGAATGGCCTCGTACCCCGCCAGGCGCGGAACTGCAGCCTCCACCGGGTGAACAGGCTGGAGGCGGCAGGAGTCTCGGCGCTCATGGAAACAGCTCCCTGGTGCGGTGTTGCCGTGGTGAGGGTCTTCCGCAGGCGCACAAGGGCGCGAGGGGGCGAAGACCCGGTCGGAGGCGACAGGCGGGAGGCCTCACGGCCTGCCCCGCCCGTCACCGAGTGCCTAGTAGCACTCCTTGGTGCCCGAGTAGAGCTTCATGCTCAGTCCGGGCAGGGTGAAGGTTCCGGCGGTGGTGGCCCACGCCGTCTGCTTCACTCCGTACAGGTCCACGGACGACGCCTGCTGGCCGAAGCCGTTGGGGCTCGCCTGGTCCTTGTCCTTCATGGGCGGGTTCTTCATGGAACCTGCGGAGACGCCGATCTCCATGTCGTTGAACACGGCCTTTTCGGCGGCGAGGTCCTCGACGTCGATGTACAGGTTCTGGGCCCTGACCTGCTTCTGCTGGTCACTGCTGTCACCTGCCGTCAACTGCAGAGTGACAGAGCCGAGCAACGGGATGCCCGGCGTGACGACCGACTGGCACATCTTCTGGATGCGGGCATCGGCGAACGCCGACACCGCGACCGGGTGGATCGCGCCCTTGTTGTCGAGCGTCTTGCCCGTGTCGATGGCTCCGTACTGCGAGAAGCCCTCACCGTGGATGTAGTCGGCGCTCACCTTGAACGACTGACCCGACACGCTGAACGATGCCGCCAGCGCGCCCTGCGCGAGGGCGACACCTATACATGCCGTGGCGGCGACGCTGGGCACCATCACCACAGCGAACCGCTTCCATCTGGTCCCGCCACGCACCTGGGACTCCATATTTCCTCCTTCTCGGACGTACATCTCCTGACCCCGGCTCGCCTCCTGAAACGGCGGCTCGGCCGGGCAGGGATGGGAGAAGTGCTACGTCCTCGGGAAGGGGAGCGCCCGTACTCGGAGGCGCTAACCGCGCACCGATCACCGGCGATCACCCCCGAGCGACAACCACTGGTCGCGCCTGACACGCATCACGCACAACCTTGCTGGACAGGCTCCGCCGAGCGGCGAAGACCCCCCTGCCCAAGGGCCGACGACACTGCCGTCGGGCCCTGCTCGGTGGGGACCCAGGAAACCCCGTTGACCCAACCGGCTGTCGGGGTACGGGATTGGACCGAGCGTGGCCGATCGTGGTGCATTCTCGCCGCCCGCACAAGGGGGTTCATTACTGGCTAGTAACGGCCGGATAACCGAACAACGACCCACAGGTCTCGACCGGCGACGCAGGGTGCCAGCTCCGCCCGGGACAAAGCCGTTGATCGGTGGACAGAATCCGACAGATCAACGCCCCCGTCTTACTGCCAGTAACAGCGGCCGCGATTACCAAGATTTGGTAAAGCGCGGCCACTGGGGAACCACTGCGGCACAACTCTCACTCGCGCGACACGGGCTCTGACGTTTAGCGACTGGTCAGCACCCGGATCAGAACAGCGCGCGCGCCAACGCCCGCCGGGCCGCCGACACTCGGGGATCCTCCGGCCCGACCACCTCGAACAGTTCGAGCAGCCGCAGCCGTACGGCGTCCCGGTCCTCGCCGGCCGTGCGGCGCACGGTGTCGATGAGCCGCCCGAAGGCGTCCTCGACATGACCGCCCACCAGATCCAGGTCGGCCGCGGCGATCTGCGCCTGGGCGTCGGCGGGCCGCTCGGCCGCGTCCTTACGGACCTGCTGCGGGTCCATCCCGCCCACCCGCTGGAGCAACTCGGCCTGCGCGAGCCCGAGTTCGGCCTCACTGTTACCGGGGTCCTCGGCCAGCACGCTCTGGTACGCCCGCACCGCACCGCCGAAGTCACCGGCGTCCAGCGCCTGTACGGCGGCTTCGAGCAGCGCGTCGTACGGCCCGACCGGGTCGGCCGCGACGGCCTCCGGTCCTGCGCCCGACTCCGCGTCGGGATCGACGTTCAGACCGGTGAGCCCGAACCGCTCCTCGGCGACCTGCACCAACTGGTCGAGGGTCTGCCGGATCTGCGTCTCGGCGGCGGCCCCCTGGAAGAGCGGCAGCGCCTGCCCCGCGACGACCGCGAAAACGGCCGGGATGCCCTGCACCCCGAACTGCTGCATCAGCATCTGGTTGGCGTCGACGTCGATCTTGGCGAGCAGGAAGCGGCCGTTGTACTCGACGGCGAGCCGCTCCAGGACCGGGCTGAGCTGCTTGCAGGGCTGGCACCACTCGGCCCAGAAGTCGATGACGACGGGCACCTCGGCGGACCGCTGCAGGACCTCCCGCTCGAATCCCGCCTCATCGACGTCGATGACGAGATCGGCCGGAGAGACGGCGCCCGCGCCGCCCTGCCGCGCTGTTTCGGCGCGCGTCTGCTCCGCCTTCGCCTTGGCCTCCTGGGCCGCCTTCACCGCGGCGAGGTCGACGACTCCGCTCATGGACATGTTCCGTGGCTGCATGCGTCTATCCTCCCCCGTCGGCGCGCCTGCGTGAAAAGCGTTCCGAATACGCCCCGAACTGCTCGAAATACGTTCTGAACTTCTCGAACTTCTCGAACCTCGCGGACACGAGCGCCGGGGTCCCCACCCCGCGCCCTGCCCCGCCTCACCACGTCGGCCCGCGTACGTCCGTCGCGAGCCTTCGAACGAGCTTCCACATGAGCTTCCACATGAGCTTTCACATGAGCTTTCGCTACGGGTCGTAGCGTAATGGCACTGGGTGCCTTGGCAACACCACGTCCCGGACCGTCTCCCGGTGATCTGCCTCACGGAAGCCCCGCACAAACCGCCGGTTAGGGTGCGGGGATGCAGAGCCGCACCCCCGCAGGCCGAACCGGCCGTCCGCGCAGCGCCGCCGCGGACACCGCGATCCTGGCCGCGACACGGGAGGCACTGGTCGAACTGGGCTGGTCGAAGCTGACCCTGGGAGACGTGGCCACGCGCGCGGGCGTGGCGAAGACCACCCTCTACCGCCGCTGGTCCGGCAAGAACGAACTGGTCGTCGACGCGGTCGCGGAACTCTTCGGCGAACTCGAACTCCCCGACCGCGGCAGCCTGGCCGCCGACATCGAGGGCGTGGTCCTGCAGTTCGCGGCGATCCTGGCCCGCCCGGAGGCCAAGAGCGGCCTGATGGCGGCCGTCGCCGAGGCCATCCGCGACGACGCCCTGCGCGAACGCATCCGCGCCTCCATCGTCGACCCGCAGAAGGACCTCGTCCTGGAGGGCCGCTCCCGCGCCCAGGCCCGCGGCGAACTCCCCCCGGCAACCGACCCGACCGAGGCCGCCCGCACCGCCGACCTCATCTTCGACGTCGTCGCGGGCGCGGTCGTCCACCGCACCCTGGTCAGCGCGGAACCGGCGGACGAGGAGTGGGTAAGAAGCCTGACCCGGCTGCTGGTACAGGGCCTGGCGCCGTCCGGCCACTCCAGCCAATCCAGCCCGTCCGGCACACCCAGCCCGTCCGGCGTTTGAGGACGAGGCCCCTTAAGGGCCGATAGGGGGGTCTGGGGGCACAGCCCCCAGGGACGGAAGCCCAGGCCGCCTAAAACCCCGCCGGCTCCGTATAAACCCCCCACTCCTCCCGCAAAACCTCACAGATCTCCCCCAACGTCGCCTCGACCCGCACCGCATCCAACATCGGCCCGATCATGTTGCCCCCGCCCCGAGCGGCGGCCAACAAGCCGTCGAGGGCACCCCGCACAGCCACCCCGTCCCGCCCGCCCCTCCGCTCCGCGAGAGCCCGCACCTGCTCCCGCTCCACCTCGTGGCCGACCCGCAGGATCTCCAGGTCCCCGGTCACCGAACCGGTGTTCGCGTTGACCCCGACGACCCTCTTCTCCCCCTTCTCCAGGGCCTGTTGGTACCGGAACGCCGACTCCGCGATCTCCCCGGTGAACCAGCCGTCCTCGATGCCCCGCAGGATCCCGGACGTGATCGGCCCGATCGGGTGCCGCCCGTCGGGGTGAGCCCGCGCCCCCCGCTCCCTGATCTGCTCGAAGATCTCCTCGGCCGCCGCCTCGATCCGGTCCGTCGACTGCTCGACGAACCACGAACCCCCCAGCGGATCCGCCACGTTGGCGACCCCGGTCTCCTCCATCAGCACCTGCTGCGTGCGCAGCGCGATCTCCGCCGCCTGCTCGCTCGGCAGCGCGAGGGTCTCGTCGAGGGCGTTGGTGTGCAGCGAGTTGGTCCCGCCGAGGACCGCCGCGAGCGCCTCCACGGCCGTCCGCACCACGTTGTTGTACGGCTGTTGGGCGGTCAGCGAGACGCCGGCGGTCTGCGTGTGGAACCGCAGCCACTGCGCCTTCTCCGACCTCGCCCCGTACACGTCCCGCATCCATCGTGCCCAAATGCGGCGCGCCGCGCGGAACTTGGCGATCTCCTCGAAGAAGTCGAGGTGCGCGTCGAAGAAGAAGGACAGCCCGGGTGCGAACAGGTCCACGTCCAGGCCGCGGCTGAGCCCCAGTTCGACGTACCCGAAGCCGTCCGCCAGCGTGTACGCCAGTTCCTGCGCGGCCGTCGCGCCCGCCTCACGGATGTGGTAGCCGGAGACGGACAGCGGCTTGTAGGCGGGGATGCCGGCCGCGCAGTACTCCATCAGGTCGCCGATGAGGCGCAGATGCGGCTCGGGCTGGAAGAGCCACTCCTTCTGGGCGATGTACTCCTTGAAGATGTCCGTCTGGAGCGTGCCGTTGAGCGCCCCGGGGTCCACGCCCTGCCGCTCGGCGGCCACGAGGTACATGCAGAAGACGGGGACGGCCGGGCCGCTGATCGTCATGGAGGTGGTGACGTCCCCGAGCGGGATGTCCTGGAACAGGACCTCCATGTCGGCGGCGGAGTCGACGGCTACCCCGCAGTGCCCGACCTCCCCCAGCGAGCGCGGGTCGTCGGAGTCGCGTCCCATGAGGGTCGGCATGTCGAAGGCGACGGACAGCCCGCCGCCGCCGTTGGCCAGGATGGTCTTGTAGCGCGCGTTGGTCTGCCCGGCGTTGCCGAACCCCGCGAACTGCCGGATGGTCCACGTCCGCCCCCGGTAGCCGGTGGCGTACAGCCCGCGCGTGTAGGGGTACTCCCCGGGCCAGCCGATCCGCTCGAAGCCCTCGTAGGCGTCGCCGGGCCGGGGCCCGTACACGGGCTCCACCGGGTCCCCGGAGAGCGTGCTGAAGTCGGCCTCACGCGTGCGCGAGGCGTCGTACCGGGCCTGCCAGCGACGGCGGCCGTCCGCGATGGCGTCAGCGTCCATGCACCCAATTTACGGGGATGTCCTCATAGACGGCGCTTTGAGGGGGATGACAAACCGCCGCACGCGCGTGTGCGTGCGGCGGTGAGGGTCACGACGGTGGGGCGGTGGCGGTCACGCCTTGACGGGCTCCGGGGTCGCGTCCGAGAACGTGCCCTCCAGCTCGCGGCTGATCTTCCGCTCCACGATGAAGGCGGCCGTCGGGATGGTCCCGGCGAGCAGCACCCACAGTTGCTTGCCGACCGGCCACTTCGCCTTGGAGCCCAGGTCGAAGGCGAGGACCAGGTACACGACGTAGAGCCAGCCGTGCGCGATGGCCACGACGCGGGTGAAGGTCGCGGCGCCGTCGACGTCCAGGCCGTACTTGGCGATCATGCTCAGGCACAGCAGGACCAGCAGCACACCGGTGACATAGGCCAGGACGCGGTAGCGGGTCAGCACGCTTCGTTTCATGGGGACGAGCGTAACCACCGGTTATGGGGCGATCTTGCGCGGGGTTACCGGTCCTCGAAGTCGTGCGCGGCGACCCGTAGGGGCCGCAGCATCGCGAAGATCTCCCCGCACTCCTCCACGTCGTACACCCCGAGCCCGAAGTCCATCGCCATCAGGTCGCGGGTGGCCGCCTCGACGACCTCGCGGCCCTTGTCGGTGATGCCAGCGAGGGTGCCGCGGCCGTCGTTGGGGTTGGGGCGCTTCTCGACCAGGCCGGACCGCACCAGGCGGTCGACGGTGTTCGTCACCGAGGTGGGGTGCACCTGGAGCCGCTCGCCGATCTTCGACATGGTCAGCTCGCCCTCCTTGGAGAAGGTGAGCAGCACCAGCGCCTCGTACCGGGCGAACGTCAGGCCGTACGGCTTGACCACGGCGTCCACCTCGGCCAGCAGGATCTGGTGGGCGCGCATGATCGAGGTGATCGCGGCCATGGCCGGTACGTTTCCCCAGCGCTGCTTCCAGAGCTCGTCGGCGCGGGCGATGGGATCGAAGGGAAGACTGAGCGGTTTCGGCACGCCTCCAGACCCTACCGGCCGGTCATATCGTGGTCAGCCCCGTCTCGTCCTTCGGTCCCCCTAGTAGAGGCTGCTAGTACAGGCTGCGCAGGCCGAGGACGTCGCCCTTGCCGAGGCTACGGGCGTCGGTGGAGCAGGCGAACGAGTTCGCGAACATGGTGAGGTTCTCGTGCCCCGCGCCGGAGTGGCCGAGGCCGAAGACGTGGCCGGCCTCGTGCGTGGCGACGCTGCGGATGTCGTACGCCTGCGTGCAGCCGCCGGACGGGTGGTCGGTGAACGCGTAGTCGTGGGTGTTGAAGCGGACGTCCGCCTCGAGCAGTTCGTCCGGGCCGCCGGGCACCGGGCGGCTCCATGAGCAGGTCGTCGCGACGGCGTCGGTGCCGAGGTCGCCGCCGTCCCAGACGCTGAGGCCGTCCCGGCGGACGCAGCGGGCCGCGCGGTCGATGCCGGCCTCGTTCCCGGTGGTCGACAGGTAGCGGGCCTTCGCCGTGACGGTGTCGTCGTAGCCGCAGTCGTTGCGGCTGGTGGTGATGGTGGCGACGGCGTCCTGGAAGGCCCGCCGGGCCTCCGCGCGGGAGAGACCGCCGGGCAGCGGACCGTCCCCGACGAACCACTCGTACGTGCCGTACTCCTTACGGCCGGCCGTGGAGTAGGCCCCGTCGGCACAGGGGGCGGGGGCGTCACGGCGGCTGCCCGTGAGGGCTTCCGTACGGGCCTCGCCATGGCCCTCCTCGTGGCCGTGGCCGTACGAGACCGTGCCGTCGGCGGCGACCGCCAGCGTGAAGTCGCGCGCCGAGCCGTCCGCCGTGAGCGCGTCGACGCTGACGGTCGTACCGGGTTCGGGCACCGTCACGCCGGCCCCGTCATGGGTGATCAGGCGGCCGACGGCGCGGCAGTCGAGCACGGACGAACCGGCGGGCAGGTCGTCGACGGTGAGCTCGCCACGCGCGCGTGCGCACGCCGGCGTGCTCCGGTGCGCCTCCCCCACACAGACCACCGACAGCGAAGCCGCCACTACGAACGCCGTGATCGCCCTGCCGAGTAGCCCCGGTCCGCGCCGCCCTGCCACCGCACACTCCCCTTCAATGCCACGCCACCGCGCGGAACTTGATCGACCCCGGGAGACATTAGCCATGCGGCGCGCGCCGAAACCCCTCCCTCCGTCACCTGTTTGAGCGACCGCTCAAACAGGTGTACCGTCCACTTCCGAGAGTTTGAGCGATCGCTCAAACTCTGCTCGAGAGCCGACGTCGACCTTGCCCGACCTGGCCCGACCTGGGAGATCGCATGCGACAGCGCACAGGACAGCGCACCGGGCTGTTCGTCGAGGCGCGGATCCGCGCCGACCTCGACGAGGTGTGGGCGCGCACACAGGACCCGGCGCAGCACCGGCGCTGGGACCTGCGGTTCACCGAGATCGACTACCTTCCGCCCGGCGAGGGCGACGGCGAGGGCGCGCCTCAGCGGTTCCGTTACGCCACGCGCGTGCTGCCGTTCCTGACGATCGCCGGGACGGGTGTCTCCGCCGGTGAGCGCGAACGCCCCGACGGCACCCGCACGTCCGCCCTGCGCTTCGCCTCCCCGCACCCGCTCTCCCTGCTGGCCGAGGGCAGCGGCTACTGGCGTTACGTCCCCGACGGCGACGGCGTCCGCTTCCTCACCGGCTACGACTACCGCCCCCGCTGGGGTGTGTTCGGCGCACTGGCCGACCGGGCGCTGTTCCGACCCCTGATGGGCTGGGCGACGGCCTGGTCCTTCGACCGGCTGCGGCTGTGGCTGGAGCGGGGCGTCACGCCGGAACGCGCGCTGGTGAACTGGCTCGTGGAGATCGCCGTACGCGCGTGTGTCGTCGCGTTCGCCTGCACCGGCCTCGGCCTGGAGTCCCTGCTGCTGCTCTTCGGCCCGTTCGCGGCGTCACTGGCCTACCTGTGCCCGCTGCTGCTGAGCCTCGCGGTGTGCGTGGCCCTGTTCGCGCCGCCCCGCTCCCGCACACCGGCGGCCCGCCGCTGCCTGCGCCGACCACCGGTACGCGCGCGTGCGCCTCGCGTCCTGCACACCCTGGAGGACCCCCGATGACTTCGACGACCTCGACGACCTCGATGCCTTCGATCTTCCGTACGGCGATGGGCGGCGACTTCGACCGGCTGCACCCCGCACTGCAACGCCGTTTCTCGGTGGGGCTGGCGAGCGGGGAGGCCTGCACGGGCCGGGGCGTGATGGACCGGATCTGGCACGGCGGGGCCTGGGTGAAACCGTTCCTCGCCCTGGGTTCGACCCGCAACATCCTCGTGCCGCGCGCGGGCAGGCACATCCCGTTCATGATCGAGAACGTGCCGTACGTGGACGGCTTCGGGCGTGAGACGGTGAGCTTCGTGCGCACCTTCGACCTGCCCGGCCGGGCCCGCCGCTTCGACGCCCAGATGGTGCTGGGCCCCGGCGGCGGCCACGTCCTCGACTACCTGGGCACCCACCAGCACCTCGCCACCGACCTGCGCCTCACCGCCCAGGCGGACGGCTCGCTGCTGATCCGCTCCGGCGAACACCGCTTCCGCGAGGGGTTGTTGGACGTCCGGGTCCCCGAACTGATCGGGGCGACGGCGGAGGTACGGGAGTCCTACGACGACCGGGCCGGCCGGTTCCGGATCCGGGTGAGCGTCGTGAACCGCTTCTTCGGCCCGCTGTTCGGCTACCAGGGCTCGTTCACCACGACGTACACGGACGTCCGCGCGTGCGGTGTGCGCCCGGGGCTGCGTCCGGTGCGCGAGGAGGCACGCGGGTGAGCCCGGACACGAAGCCGGAACCGAGGACCGGACCGAGGACCGGACCGAAGACGGCCACGAAGCCGGACACGAAGACGGCGACCAAGGCGAAGCTGCTGGAGGGCGCTCTGCGCACGCTCACCGAGCAGGGCATCGCGAAGACGTCGGCGCGGACGATCGCGGCGACCGCCGGGGTGAACCAGGCGCTGGTCTTCTACCACTTCGGCTCGGTGGACGAGCTGCTCGCGGCGGCGTGCCGGTACGGAGCGGAGCGCACGGTCGCGCGCTACCGCGCCCGCTTCGACGCCGTCGCCTCGCTGTCCGAACTCCTCGCCCTGGGCCGCGACATCCACGAACAGGAGCGCGCCGACGGGAACGTCGCCCGGCTCGGCCAGCTCCTGGCGGGCGCCCAGACCCACGAGGTCCTCGGCCCGGCGACGGCGGCGGGCCTCGACCTGTGGATCGTCGAGATCGAGAACGTCCTGCGCCGCGTCCTCGCGGGCACGCCCTTCGGCGAGTTCACCGACCCGGCGGGGCTGGCCCGCGCGGTGGCCGCGTCCTTCGTCGGCATCGAGCTGTACGAAGGGGTCGACGCGGCCGGCGCCGGGTCCGCGCTGGACGCCCTGGACCAACTGGGCCTCCTGGTCAGCGCCCTGGAGGAACTGGGCCCGGTGGCCCAACGGGCGGTCCGCCAGTACCTGCGCCGCGCCTCCGCACGACGCTGAGGCCCGTCGGGCCCAGCCAGGTCACTGCTCCAGGTGCCGCTCGACGGTCTCCACCTTCGAGGTGAGGCCGTCCGTCACTCCTGGGCGGATGTCCGCCTTGAGGACGAGGGAGACGCGGGGCGCGCGTGCCTCGACGGCGGCCACGGCGCGTTTGACGACGTCCATGACCTCGTCCCACTCGCCCTCGATGGACGTGAACATGGCGTCGGTGCGGTTCGGGAGGCCGGATTCGCGGACGACCCGGACGGCGTCGGCGACGTATGCGCCGACGTCCTCGCCGACGCCCAGCGGGGTGACGGAGAAGGCGACGATCACGCGTTCACCACGCCGTCGGTGCGGGCGCGGGAGGCGATGACCGCGTCCTCCGCCTCGCGGCGCAGCTTGCGCTCGGCGAAGAAACCGCCGGTCGGCAGGACCGAGAGGACGAAGTAGAGGGCCGCGGTCTTCGGGGCCCACTTGGTGCGGTTCCAGGCGTCCGCCCAGAAGAGCACGTACAGGATGAACAGGACGCCGTGGACCATGCCCATGACGGGCACCGCGTTGAAGTCGGTGGTCCGCTTCAGCACCGAGCAGACCAGCAGCAGGAGGAAGGACACGGCTTCCGGGGCGGAGACCAGGCGCAGTCGGCGGAGGGCGGAGGCTGTCTTCAGGTCCACGAGTCACCTTCGGGGGAGGTACGGCGATGGGCGGGCGGCGGGCAGACGATTGAGCGAGCGGTTTGTGAATGCACGCACAAGCTTTCGCCCATTGTGGCAAACGGTCCCCCTAAGGGTGCGTTCAGGGTCTCTCTCCACCCCCGGGTGCTGTTCCGCGCACCCCTTCGCCGGATACCTTCGCAGCGTGGCGATGTTTCGACTTCAAGGCAGCAAGGTGCTCGCCGTCGACATGACCGGGGACGCCGTGAAGGCGAAGAACGGCTCGATGGTCGCGTACGACGGGCAGATGGCATTCAAGAAGCTCAGCGGCGGCGGTGAGGGCATCCGGGGCATGGTGACCCGGCGGCTCACCGGCGAGCAGATGACCGTGATGGAGGTGAGGGGGCAGGGCACGTGCTGGTTCGCCGATCGCGCCTCCGAGATCAACCTTGTCCAGCTCCAGGGGGACAAGCTGTTCGTCGAGTCGAGCAACCTGCTCGCGACCGACGCGGGCCTGCGGACCGGGACGAGTTTCACCGGCATGCGCGGCGCGGCCCAGGGCAACGGACTGTTCACGACGACCGTGGAAGGCCACGGCCAGGCGGCGATCACGTCGGACGGACCGGCGGTGGTGCTGCGCGTCAGCCCGCAGTACCCGCTGACGGTGGACCCGGGCGCGTATCTCGCGCACCAGGGCGACGTCCGGCAGACCTTCCAGTCGGGTGTGACGTTCCGCACGTTCATGGGCGAGGGCGGCGGCGAGGCCTTCCAGATCCGGTTCGAGGGCGACGGCCTGGTGTACGTCCAGCCGAGCGAGCGCAACACGATCGCGGGGGACGTGTGAGATGACCTTCCGTGAGATCAACTCCAAGATGCTCGAGGCGACGGTCGTCCCCGGCCAGCGCCTCTACAGCCAGCGCGGCGCGATGCTGGCCTACCGCGGCGAGGTGTCGTTCACGCCCAACGTCCAGGGCGGGCAGGGCGGCGTGATGTCCATGATCGGGCGGCGGCTGGCCAACGAGGACACGCCTTTGATGACCGTCGAGGGCAGCGGCACGGTCCTGTTCGGACACGGCGGCCACCACGTCCAGGTCATCCGGCTGACCGGCGACACGCTGTACGTGGAGGCGGACCGGCTGCTGGCCTTCGAGGGCACGCTCCAGCAGGGCACGATGTTCCTGGGCTCCCAGGGCGGGGTCATGGGCATGGTCCGCGGCCAGGTCAGCGGCCAGGGCCTGTTCACCACCACCCTCAAGGGGCACGGGGCGGTCGCCGTGATGGCACACGGCGGGGTCTTCGAGGTCCCGATCACCCCGCAGCGCCCGGTCCACGTCGACCCCCAGGCCTACGTCGCCCACCACGGCGACGTCCGCAACAAGCTGTCGACCGCGCTGGGCTGGCGGGACATGGTGGGCCGCGGCTCCGGCGAGGCGTTCCAACTGGAGCTCAGCGGCAGCGGTGTGGTGTTCGTCCAGGCGTCGGAGGAGAAGCTGTGAGCATGTACGGGGCTCCGGGCGGCGGCCCGACGGTGTACGACCCCATGACCCTGCCGGTCGACGACAACGTGAACCACTACACCTTCTGCGTGGAGCTCAAGGGGAGCCAGTGGTTCCTTCAGAAGGGGAAGATGATCGCCTACTACGGGTCGATCGACTTCAACGGCGTGGGGCACGGCCGGCTGGACCGCCTCGTGCGCACCTCGTTCCATTCGCCTCTGCACGCGAGCGACTGGGTCGTGGCCGAGGGCTCGGGCAAGATGCTCCTCGCCGACCGGGCCTTCGACGTGAACTCGTACGACCTGGAGGACGGCAATCTGACCATTCGCTCGGGCAATCTGCTCGCGTTTCAGCCAAGTCTGTCACTCAAGCAGTCGATCGTCCCCGGATTTCTGACGCTGATCGGGACCGGCAAGTTCGTCGCCGCTTCCAGTGGTCCGGTGGTGTTCATGGAACCCCCGATCCGGGTCGACCCGCAGGCGCTCGTCGGCTGGGCCGACTGCCCGTCCCCGTGCCATCACTACGACCACGGGTACATGACCGGCGTACTGGGCGGTCTACGTGCGCTGACCGGCCTCGGCGGGGTCTCCGGGGAGGAGCACCAGTTCGAGTTCGTGGGCGCCGGCACGGTGCTGTTGCAGTCCACCGAGACCCTCATGGCCGAGCAGGCCACGGGCGCGGTGCCGCACGAGCCGGGGGTGCCCTACGGCGGCGCGAGAGCGGGCAGTCAGGGCGGTCACGGGGCACAGTCCGGCGCACCGCGCCTTCCCGGACAGCTCGGAGACCTCCAGCGTCGCTTCGGGCTGTGAGCGGTACTCTGCGGAGTGTGACGTCGAACGCGTGCGCACTGTCACGCCATCCTTATTAGTTAGCCTTTCAACATTTTAGGTAGACTTCATTCATGGAGACCGAAACGGCCACGCGCTGGCTGACCGAAGCGGAGCAGTGCGCCTGGCGCACCCACCTGGAGGTCAACAGGCTGTTGACGTACCAGCTCGAGAAGGACCTACAGCCGTTCGGCCTCACCATGAACGACTACGAGATCCTGGTGAACCTCTCCGAGTCGGAAGGCGTCCGGATGCGGATGAGCGACCTCGCGGCCGCCACCCTCCAGTCCAAGAGCCGCCTCTCGCACCAGATCACCCGCATGGAGAACGCCGATCTGGTGCGCCGTGAGAACTGCGAGTCAGACCGCCGCGGGCTGTACGCGGTCCTGACCGACCACGGCCTGGAGACGATGCACAAGGTAGCCCCCCATCATGTGGACTCCGTGCGCCGGCACTTCATCGACCTCCTCTCCGCCGAGGCCGCCGCCGACCTCTCCAAGAGCCTGAAGCCCGTCGCGGAACACCTCCGTGGCCACCGGGGACGCCCGTAGCAGGCGCGGAACACCCTGATCCGACAGATCTGATGGGTCTGACGGACATCTAGGCGATCGGCAGGCGGAGTTCGAACAGGGCTCCGCCTGTCGGCGTCTGGCGCACCGTGAGCGTGCCGCCGTGCCGGACGGCCACGTCCCGGGCGATCGCCAGGCCCAGCCCCGCCCCGCCCTCGTCGCGGCTGCGCGCGTCGTCGAGCCGTACGAACCGTTCGAAGATCCGCTCCCGGTCCGCCTCGGGCACTCCGTCCCCGTCGTCGGCGACCTCGACGACGGCCCACTCCCCCGCTTCCCCCGCCCGCCGCACCCGCACGCCGACCGACGACCGGGCGTGCCGCAGCCCGTTGTCCAGCAGGTTGGCCAGCACCCGCCCCAACTGCCCCCGCGATCCGGCCACTTCCACGGCGCTCGACGCCACGTCCACGGTCACGCCCGCCCGGTGACCGGCCTCCTCCCGGGCCAGCGCCACCAGGTCCACCCGCCGCCCGGTCGCCGGTGCCTCGCCCGCGTCCAGCCGGGCGAGCAGCAGCAGATCGGCGGCCAGCCGCTGGAGCCGTACGGTGTCCTCGACCGCGCCCGCCACGTCCAGCAGCTCGGGGTGCGCCGCACCGACCTCCAACTGGGTGCGCAGCGAGGCGATCGGGCTGCGCAGCTCGTGGGAGGCGTCGGCGACGAACCGGCGCTGGCGTTCCACGGAGGTCTCCAGCGCGGCCAGCGTCTCGTTCGTCGTGCGGGCGAGCCGGGCGACCTCGTCGTGGGTGTCCGGCTCGGGCACCCGGCGGGCCAGGTCGGCGGAGGCGGTGATCGCGGCCATCTCACGCCGGATGCCCTCGACCGGGCGCAGCGCCCGCCGGGTGACCAGCCAGGTGACGCCCGCGACGACGGCCAGCAGCAGCGGGAAGCCGATCAGCATGACGGTGAGGGCGGTGCGTACGGCGCTCTGCTCCGCCTCCAGGGGCGCGCCCGCGTACACGGTGAGCGGCCCCTTGCGCGGGTCGCGCACCTCGACGGCGGCGAACCGGTAGTCGGCCGTGTCGCCGTCGACGGTCGCGGTGCCGTCGACGAAGCGGGTGTCGTCGTCGATCTCGCCGGGTTCGAGATCCGCGCCGGAGTCGCCGGCCACCGTGGCCGGGCCGATGCGTTCCAGGTCCTCGCCGGCCGCGACCGGCGTGCCCTCGGCGTCGACGATCTGGACCGGCCGCTCGTCGTCGTCCAGCGAGGACAGGTCCGCGTAGGGCGTGCCGACGGCGAGTTGGGCGGCGACGGCCCGCGCGGACCGCTCCGCCTGGCCGCCCGCCTGGTCGGTCAGGTTGGACCGCAGGGACAGCAGTACGGCCGTGCCCGCGGCGAGGAGGGCCACGGCGACGACGAGGACCGCGCCGAGCGTCGCCCGCGCCCGCACGGAGCCGAGCCGGCGTCTCACAGCGCCGCCTCGACGCGCTCCGAGCGCTCCGGCCGCTCCAGCCGGTAACCGGCCCCGCGCACCGTCCGGATGCGCCCCGCGCCCAGCTTGCGGCGCAGGGCGCTGACGTACACCTCGACGATGTTGGGGTCGCCGTCGTAGGCGAAGTCCCAGACGTGGTCCAGGATCTCGGCCTTGGACACCACCTCGCCGGCCCGCCGCACGAGTTGCTCCAGGACGGCGAACTCCTTCGCGGTGAGCGCCACTTCCTCCTCGGCGAGGAAGACGCGCCGCGCGGCGGTGTCGACCTTCAGCTCGCCCAGGACGTGCACGGGCGAGGCCCCGGCGCCCTGCCCGCGCCGCCGCAGCAGCGCCTTCACGCGGGCGACGAGGACGACGTAGGAGAACGGCTTGGTGAGGTAGTCGTCCGCGCCCGTGTCCAGGCCCTCCGCCTCGTCGTACTCGCCGTCCTTCGCGGTGAGCATGAGGATCGGGACGTCGTGGCCGGCGGCGCGCAGGGTGGCGCAGACGCGGTAGCCGTTCATGCCGGGCAGCATGATGTCGAGGATCACCAGGTCGTACGGCGACTCGCTCGCCCGGTGCAGCCCCTCCAGGCCGTCGTGGACGACGTCCACGGCGTAGCCCTCGGCGGTCAGGCCCTTGGCGAGCGACAGGGCCAGCCGCTTCTCATCCTCGACGATCAAGAATCTGAAGGGGCGGCGCGAAGCGCCTCGAGTAGGGCGGTGGTGGGCGACGGGTGGGCGCATGTGGACCAGGGTGCCAAACCGAACCTGAAGTGATCTTCAGGCGGCTTCAGCGTGCCTTCAGGTCGGCTCGGGCACCTTGGTCCTCGTCGCAACGAAGCAGCAACCGAAGTAGCAACCGAAGCAGCATCACAGCGGGAGGAAACCCCATGAAGCGCAAGCTCGTCATCGCCGCCGTCGTCACGTCGCTCGTGATCGGCGGGGGTGCGGCGGTCGCCTTCGCCGAGCCGAACACGAAGCCGGACGCGAAGGTGAGCGCCGAGACGCGGGTCGTGTCGGCCGCCGGGACGAACGCCCTGGTGACCTCCGCGCGCCCGGCGTCCGTCGCCGAGGCGATCGCGGCGGCGCTGAAGCACACGCCGGGCACCGCCGTCGGAGCCGACCGGGAGGACGACGGCGCCGACGCGGGCACCTGGCACGTGGACGTCGTCAAGGCCGACGGCACCGAGCACACGGTCGCCGTCTCCCCCGACACCGGCACGGTCGTCGGCGCCCACCGGGACGCCGACGACGAGGGCGACGACGCGGCCGACGGCCGGGCCGACCTCGCCGCGCTGAAGGGCGCGGGCGTCGACGCCCGCGAAGCCGCGCTGGCCGTCGCCGCCAAGGGCACGGTGACCGACGTCGACCTCGACGACGACGGCGGCGCCACGACGTGGAGCGTGGACACCGCCAAGGGCGGCGAGTGGCAGGTCGACGCCCACACCGGCAAGGTCACCCAGGACCTCGACGACTGAGCCGACCGAACCGGCTGATCGGGACGACCGTCAGGCGAGGGGCACGGGTTCGCTCGTGCCCCTTCGGCGCATCGCCGTGACGGCCGTCGCCGTCGCCAGCACCACCGCCCCCGTCACCGCGAAGCACACCCCCACCGGCAGCCGTGCGGCCAGCGCGCCCGCGACCGCCGTACCGGCCGTGCTCCCCGCGTTGACGGCCGTGTTGACCCACGCCCCGGCCCGTACCCGGGCCTCGGGCGCGGCGGTCTCGTCGGCGATGAGGTAGGCCGTGGTGATCGCCGGGGACACGAAGAACCCGGCCGCCGCGACGGCGACGGCGAGCGTGCCGAGCCCCGGCGCCAGTCCCGCCCCGCACAGGGTCAGCCCGAGCCCCGCCGTGAGCAGCGGCAGCCGGGCCCCGGCCGGGGTCCGCCAGGCGACGGCCCCGTTGAGCAGCCCGCCGACGGCGCTGCCGGCCGACAGCGCGGCCAGCACCCAGGCCGCGCCCGCCCCACCGGCCCCGGTCCCGGCCGTGTGCCGCTCGGCGAACGCCACGACCAGCAGGTCGATCACGCCGAGCGCGAGCCCGACGCCCGCGATGGCGACGACGGGCCGCCCGAGCCCGCGCAGTCCGCCCCCGCCGCGCCGCCCGGCGGCCTTCTCCGGCCGTACGTCCCGCACCGCGGGCGACGACACGAACCCGGCCGTGCCCCCGGCCATCAGGGCCGCCCCGACGACGATCCCGGCGGCCGGCGGCGCGAAGCCGACGAGGACGCCGACCAGCAACGGGCCGGTGACGAACAGCAGTTCCTCGGCGACACCGTCGAGGCTGTAGGCGCGCCGCAACAGCGCGCGGTCCGGGGTGAGCCGTCCCCACACGGCCCGCATGGTCGGCCCCAGCGGCGGCGCACAGGCCCCGGCCACGGCGGCGAGGGCACCGAGCGAGAGGGCAGAAACGGCGTCCGGTCGGGAGACGGCCGCGGCCAGCAGCCCGAGCACCGTCGTGCAGGCGGCGGCCATCGGGACGAGCGCCCGGCGTGGCCCGTACCGGTCGATGAGGGCCGCCCGCGCGGGCGACAGGAAGACGACGGTGGCCCCGAACAGGGCCATCACGGTGCCCGCCACCGGGTACGAGCCCGAGGACCGGGTCACGGCGAGCATCAGGGACAGCGGGACGATCCCGTACGACAACCGGCCGACGAGAGCGGCGGCGAAGGTGCGGCGGGCGTGCGGGACGCGCAGGACGACGGCATACGAAGGGCGCACGCCGTCGGCGTGTGAAGCGGACATGAGGAGTTCCTCGACTCATGGCAGAGCGGAAAAGGGGTCGCCGTAGCGCCGCGACCGGTACGGCCGACTGCCGCTCACCGGTCACGGGCCGAAGCGGGCCCTATGCCAAGAGGAGGAACACGGGAGTGAACGTAGCAGCGCGCCCCACGGACGGACCACGCCTTTTCCGCGCCCTTTCGCCTCGCGGGGCTCAGCTCTCCGTGAGTCCCGCCACCAGTTCGTCCGCCGCGCTGTAGGGGTCCAGTCCGCCGGTGACGATGCGGTCGGCGAGGGCGCTGAGGCGGCGGTCGCCGTGCAGGTCGGCGATGCGTTCGCGCAGGGTGGTGACGGCGATCGTCTCGACCTCGCGGGCCGCGCGGGCGCGGCGGCGCTCGGCGCGGACCCCGTGCTCGTCCATCCACGCGCGGTGCTTGTCCAGCGCCTCGACGAGTTCGTCGATGCCCTCCGCCTTCGAGGCGACGGTCTTGATGATCGGCGGGCGCCAGGCGCCGGGGCGGCGGGCCTCGCCGAGGCCGAGCATGTGGTTCAGTTCGCGGGCGGTGGAGTCGGCGCCGTCCCGGTCGGCCTTGTTGACGACGTAGACGTCGCCGATCTCCAGAATGCCCGCCTTGGCCGCCTGGATGCCGTCCCCCATGCCCGGGGCGAGCAGTACGACGCTGGTGTCGGCCTGGGAGGCGATCTCGACCTCCGACTGGCCGACGCCGACCGTCTCCACCAGGACCACGTCGCAGCCCGCCGCGTCCAGTACGCGGATCGCCTGCGGGGCCGACCAGGCGAGGCCGCCGAGGTGACCGCGGGTGGCCATCGAGCGGATGTAGACGCCGGGGTCGGAGGCGTGCTCCGACATGCGGACGCGGTCGCCGAGCAGGGCGCCGCCGGAGAACGGCGACGACGGGTCGACGGCCAGCACGCCGACCCGCCTGCCCTGCTTGCGGTACGCCGTGACCAGCGCGGACGTCGACGTGGACTTGCCGACGCCCGGTGACCCCGTCAGGCCGACCACGTACGCGTTGCCCGCGAGCGGGGCCAGGGCCGCCATGACCTCCCTGAGCTGCGGGGACGCCCCCTCCACCAGGGAGATCAGCCGGGCCACGGCCCGCGGCCGGCCCGCCCTGGCCTGGGCGACCAGCGAGGCGACGTCCTGCATCACAGCTCCGTTCCTAGACACCCATCTGCACGCGTACATACGTATACGTACGACACGTACACGTACGACCGGCTCAGGCCTTGGGTACCCGCACGATCAGCGCGTCACCCTGGCCGCCGCCGCCGCACAGCGCCGCCGCGCCGACGCCGCCGCCCCGCCGCTTGAGCTCCAGGGCCAGGTGCAGGACGAGCCGGGCGCCGGACATGCCGATCGGGTGACCCAGGGCGATGGCACCACCGTTCACGTTCACCTTTTCCGTGGACACGCCGAGGTCCTTCATTGACTGCACGGCGACGGCGGCGAAGGCCTCGTTGATCTCGACCAGGTCGAGGTCGGGGACCTCCAGGCCGTCCTTCTTCAGGGCGTGCAGGATGGCGTTGGAGGGCTGGGACTGGAGCGAGTTGTCCGGGCCGGCCACATTGCCGTGGGCGCCGATCTCGGCGATCCACTCGAGGCCCAGCTCCTCGGCCTTGGCCTTGCTCATCACGACCACGGCCGCCGCGCCGTCGGAGATCTGCGAGGACGTGCCCGCGGTGATCGTGCCGTCCTTCGTGAACGCCGGGCGGAGCTTGCCCAGGGACTCCACGGTGGTGTCGGCGCGGATGCCCTCGTCCGTGCTGAAGACGACCGGCTCGCCCTTGCGCTGCGGGATCTCCACCGGGGCGATCTCGGCCTCGAACACGCCGTTCTTCTGGGCGGCGGCGGCGCGCTGGTGGGACAGGGCGGCGATCTCGTCCTGCTCCGGACGGGCGATGCCCAGCCGGGTGTTGTGCTTCTCCGTGGACTCGCCCATCGCGATGTTCTCGAAGGCGTCGGTGAGACCGTCGTACGCCATCGCGTCGAGCATCTCGATCGCGCCGTACTTGAAGCCCTCGCGGGACTTGGGCAGCAGGTGGGGGGCGTTGGTCATGGACTCCTGGCCGCCGGCCACCACGACGTCGAACTCGCCGGCCCGGATGAGCTGGTCGGCCAGCGCGATCGCGTCGAGGCCGGACAGGCACACCTTGTTGATGGTGAGCGCCGGGACGTTCATCGGGATGCCGGCCTTCACGGCCGCCTGGCGGGCGGGAATCTGGCCGGCGCCCGCCTGGAGCACCTGGCCCATGATCACGTACTGCACCTGGTCGCCGCCGATCCCCGCACGGTCGAGGGCGGCCTTGATCGCGAAGCCGCCGAGGTCGGCCCCGGAGAAGGACTTCAGGGAGCCCAGCAGCCGTCCCATGGGCGTACGCGCGCCCGCGACGATCACCGAGGTCGTGCCGTTGGAAGCAGTCGATCCAGTCATGAGCTGCGATTCCCCTTACCGGCCCTGCACAGGCCGAGGAGTGGCGGAGTGAACGAGGGTTTACTTCGAATGTACTGAGCGGTGGTCCGCGCCGTCACCGGCCCTTCAGTGTGATCGCGCGCACGTTGCGTAACCATCTCCCAGGCGGTGCACTGACACCATGCTGACGCGAATCGACCACATCGGGATCGCCTGCCACGACCTCGACGCGACCGTCGAGTTCTACCGTGCCACCTACGGTTTCGAGGTCTTCCACTCCGAGGTCAACGAGGAGCAGGGCGTGCGCGAGGCCATGCTCAAGATCAACGACACCTCCGACGGCGGTGCCTCCTACCTGCAGCTTCTCGAGCCTACGCGGGAGGACTCGGCCGTCGGGAAGTGGCTCGCGAAGAACGGCGAGGGGGTCCACCACATCGCTTTCGGTACGGCGGACGTCGACGCCGACTCCGCCGACATCCGCGGAAAGGGCGTACGCGTGCTGTACGAGGAGCCCCGGCGCGGCTCCATGGGGTCACGAATCACTTTCCTGCACCCGAAGGATTGCCACGGAGTACTGACAGAACTGGTCACATCGGCCCCTGTTGAGTCATTGGAGCACTGACCCTCGTACATATGGGCCGGTAGGGTTGGGGGCGGTCGCCGCTCACACCGGGGCGACCCGGTCCTGCCGTACGGCGGCGGGACGCAGCCGGGGTCCGGGTTTCGGGGGACGAGCGTCGGGGCAGCAGCCCATGCTCCGTCGTTGATCTGACACCATTCCCCGGGAGCCCCGTCCGGCGGACGGACGGAGCTCGTTCGGGAAGCTTGCGACCAGGGACGGATGGGACCGCGCAGTGCGGGGCTACGAGAGCCAGGAGCGGGAGCCGGCGGCTGACGTCGACCACCTGACTCGGTTCGAAGCCGAGATGAAGCGGCTGAAGACCGAGCGGGAAAAGGCGATTCAGCACGCCGAGGACCTCGGCTACCAGGTCGAGGTGCTGCGCGCCAAGTTGCACGAGGCGCGGCGCACCATCATGTCCCGGCCCGCCTTCGACGGCGGCGACATCGGGTATCAGGCCGAGCAGATGCTGCGCAACGCGCAGATGCAGGCCGACCAACTGCGGCAGGACGCCGAGCGGGAGCTGAGCCAGGCCCGGTCGCAGACGCAGCGGATCCTCCAGGAGCACGCCGAGCAGGCGGCCCGCCTCCAGGCGGAGCTGCACCAGGAGGCCGTCACCCGGCGCCAGCAGCTCGACCAGGAGCTGGCCGAGCGCCGGCAGAACGTCGAGTCGCACGTCAACGAGAACGTGGCGTGGGCCGAGCAGTTGCGGGCCCGCACCGAGGCGCAGGCGCGCCGGCTGCTCGACGAGTCGCGCGCCGAGGCCGAGCAGTCCCTGGCGGCGGCGCGCGCCGAGGCCGAGCGGGTCGCCGCGGAGGCCCGCCAGCGCCTCCAGGCCGACGCCGAGGCGGCCCGCGCGGAGGCCGAGCAGCTCCTGCTGCGCGCCCGCACGGACACCGAGCGGATGCTGAACGCGGCCTCCAGCCAGGCCCAGGAGGCCAGCGACCACGCCGAGCAGCTCCGCAACTCCACCGCCACCGAGTCGGACGCGGCCCGCCGCCAGGCCGGTGAGCTGAGCCGCGCCGCCGAGCAGCGCATGTCGGAGGCCGAGGAGGCGCTGCGCAAGGCGCAGACCGAGGCCGACAAGGTCGTCGCCGAGGCCAGGGCGACCGCCGAGAAGGCCCTCGCGAGCGCCGAGTCGGCCAACGAGCAGCGCACCCGTACGGCCAAGGAGCAGGTCGCCCGGCTGGTCACCGAGGCCACCAAGGAGGCCGAGACCACCAAGGCGGACGCCGAACAGGCCGTCGCCGACGCCCGCGCCGAGGCCGAGAAGATCGTCGCGGAGGCCTCCGAGAAGGCCCGCACGCTCACCGCCGAGGAGAGCGCGACCCAGTTGTCGAAGGCGGCGAAGACCGCCGAGGACGTCCTCAACAAGGCGCAGGAGGACGCGCAGAACACCACCAAGGCCGCCGCCGAGGAAGCCGAGCGGATCCGCCGTGAGGCGGAGACCGAGGCGGACCGGCTGCGCGCCGAGGCGCATGACATCGCCGAGCAGCTCAAGGGTTCGGCGAAGGACGACACCAAGGAGTACCGCGCCAAGACGGTCGAGCTGCAGGAGGAGGCCCGCCGGCTGCGCGGCGAGGCCGAGCAGTTGCGGGCCGACGCGGTCGCCGAGGGCGAGAAGATCCGCGCGGAGGCCCGCCGGGAGGCCGTCCAGCAGATCGAGGAGGCGGCCAGGACCGCCGAGGAGCTGCTGTCCAAGGCCCGCGCCGACGCGGACGAGCTGCGCCAGAAGGCCGCCTCGGACAGCGAGAAGGTGCGCACCGAGGCCATCGAGCGCGCCACCACGCTGCGCCGGCAGGCCGAGGAGACCCTGGAGCGCACCCGCGCCGAGGCCGAGCGCCAGCGCGACGAGGCGGTGGAGCTCGCCGAGACCATCACCTCGAACGCCGAGCAGGCCGCGCGCGAGCTGCGCGAGGACGCCGAGCGGGGCATCGAGTCCCGGCAGGCGGAGGCCGCCGAGGAGCTGCACCGGCTGCACGCCGAGGCGGAGTCCCGGCTGCTCTCCGCCGAGCAGGCGCTGACCGACGCCCGGGAGGAGGCCGCGCGGATCCGCCGCGAGGCCGCCGACGAGAGCGACCGGCTGCGCTCGGAGGCCGCCGAGCGGATCCGTACGCTCCAGCAGCAGGCCGCCGACGAGGCGGACCGGCTGCGCACCGAGGCCGCCGCCGACGCGTCCGCGTCCCGCGCCGAGGGCGAGAACGTGGCCGTGCGGCTGCGGTCGGACGCCGCCGCCGAGGCCGAGCGGCTGAAGAACGAGGCGCAGGACACCGCCGACCGGCTGCGCGCGGAGGCGCAGGCCGCGGCCGAGCGGCTGGCCGCCGAGGCGTCCGAGACGCTGGCCGCCGCCCAGGAGGAGGCCCTGCGGCGTCGGCGGGAGGCCGAGGAGACGCTCGGTTCCGCCCGCCAGGAGGCCGACCAGGAGCGCGAGCGGGCCCGCGAGCAGAGCGAGGAACTGCTCGCCTCGGCGCGCAGGCGCGTCGAGGAGGCCCAGGGCGAGGCCGTCCGGCTGGTCGAGGAGGCGGACCGGCGGGCCACCGAGATGGTGTCGGCGGCCGAACAGCACGCACAGCAGGTACGGGACTCCGTGGCCGGGCTGCACGAGCAGGCCCAGGACGAGATCACCGGGCTGCGGTCGGCCGCCGAGCACGCGGCGGACCGGGCCCGGCGCGAGGCCGAGCAGGAGGCGGACCGGGTCCGCTCCGACGCCTACGCCGAGCGGGAGCGGGCCGCCGAGGACGCGGGCCGTCTCCGGCGCGAGGCGTCCGACGCGGCGGACGCGGCGCAGGCGCTGGCCGAGCGGACCGTCGGCGAGGCGATCGCGGACGCGGAGCGGCTGCGCTCGGAGGCGTCCGCGCACGCCCAGCGGGTGCGCACCGAGGCCTCGGACACCATCGCGCAGGCCGAGCAGGACGCGTCGCGCACCCGGGCGGACGCCCGCGACGACGCCAACCGCATCCGTTCGGACGCGGCGACCCAGGCCGACACCCTCATCACCGAGGCGCGCGGCGAGGCCGAGCGGCTCCAGACGGAGACGGTCACGGAGGCCGAGCGGCTGCGCGCCGAGTCGGTCGCCAAGGCGGAGAAGCTGATCGCGGACGCCTCCGGGGACGCGGAGCGGCTGCGCGCCGAGGCCGCCGAGACGGTGGGTTCCGCGCAGCAGCACGCCGAGCGGATCCGCGCCGAGTCCGACCGCTTCAAAGCGGAGGCGGCGGCGGAGGCCGACCGGCTGATGAGCGTCGCCCGCGACGAGGCCGACTCGACGCTGGACGACGCCCGCAAGGAGGCCAACAAGCGGCGCTCGGAGGCGGCCGAGCAGGTCGACACCCTCATCACGGAGACCGCCGCCGAGGCCGACAAGCTGCTCACCGAGGCGCAGACGCAGGCGCAGAAGACCACCGCGGACGCGGAGGCGCAGGCCGACTCGATGGTCGGCGCGGCCCGCAGCGAGGCCGACCGGGTCGTCTCCGAGGCGACCGTGGAGGGCAACTCCCGGGTGGAGAAGGCCCGTACGGACGCGGACGAGCTGCTGGTCGGGGCCCGTCGGGACGCGACCGCGATAAGGGAGCGGTCCGAGGAGCTGCGCGACCGCATCACCGGCGAGATCGAGGCGCTGCACGAGCGGGCCCGCCGCGAGGCCGCCGAGACGATGAAGTCGACCGGCGACCGCTGCGACGCGCTCATCAAGGCGTCGGAGGAGCAGCTCGCGAAGGCGCAGGCGAAGGCGAAGGAGCTGGTGTCGGACGCCAACTCCGAGGCGGGCAAGGTCCGTATCGCCGCCGTGAAGAAGGCCGAGGGGCTGCTCAAGGAGGCCGAGCAGAAGAAGTCGACGCTGGTGCGGGAGGCCGAGGAGCTGAAGGCCGAGGCGGTCCGCGAGGCGCGGCGCACGGTCGAGGAGGGCAAGCGGGAGCTGGAGGTCCTGGTGCGTCGGCGCGAGGACATCAACGCCGAGATCTCCCGTGTCCAGGACGTGCTGGAGGCGTTGGAGTCCTTCGAGGCGCCGGCCGGCGGCAAGGACGGGGGCGTCAAGGCGGGCGCGGCCATCGGGTCCCCTCGATCGGGTGGGAAGTCCTCGGACGGCTAGCGGAATGTGTGGATTGCGTTAAAGTCTTGGGTCTTTGCCCCGTATCTTTGGCAAGCGGTCCGCCGTTCAGCCACCCAAAAGGGGTGTCATTCTCCAGATCAAACACGCATACGCTCGATGACACACCGCTCAGGCCCCTAGGATTCCACCTATCACCTCACCGGTCTCATTCGACAGGAACCCCATGAGCGACACTTCCCCCTACGGCTTCGAGCTTGTGCGGCGTGGGTACGACCGCGCTCAGGTGGACGAACGCATCTCGAAGCTCGTCTCCGACCGTGACAGCGCTCTGGCCCGTATCACTGCTCTGGAAAAGCGCATCGAGGAGCTCCACCTCGAGACGCAGAACGCCCAGGCCCAGGTAAGCGACGCCGAGCCGTCGTACGCCGGTCTCGGCGCGCGTGTCGAGAAGATCCTCCGCCTCGCCGAGGAAGAGGCCAAGGATCTGCGCGAGGAGGCCCGTCGCGCGGCCGAGCAGCACCGTGAGCTCGCCGAGTCGGCGGCCCAGCAGGTGCGCAACGACGCAGAATCGTTCGCTGCGGAGCGCAAGGCCAAGGCGGAGGACGAGGGCGTCCGGATCGTCGAGAAGGCCAAGAGCGACGCGTCGCAACTGCGTTCCGAGGCGCAGAAGGACGCGCAGTCGAAGCGTGAGGAGGCCGACGCCCTCTTCGAGGAGACCCGCGCCAAGGCCGCGCAGGCCGCCGCCGACTTCGAGACCAACCTCGCCAAGCGCCGTGAGCAGTCGGAGCGCGACCTCGCGTCCCGTCAGCAGAAGGCGGAGAAGCGTCTCGCGGAGATCGAGCACCGTGCGGAGCAGCTTCGTCTCGAGGCCGAGAAGCTGCGCACGGACGCGGAGCGTCGCGCCCGGCAGACCGTCGAGACGGCGCAGCGTCAGGCCGAGGACATCGTGGCCGACGCCAACGCCAAGGCGGACCGCATCCGTTCGGAATCCGAGCGCGAGCTGGCGGCCCTCACCAACCGCCGCGACTCGATCAACGCGCAGCTCACGAACGTCCGCGAGATGCTCGCCACGCTGACCGGTGCCGCGGTGGCCGCGGCCGGCGCGCCGTCCACGGACGACGAGCCGATCTCGCGCGGGGTTCCGGCGCAGCAGTCCCGGTAACCGTCCGGCGCTGCCGCGCTGCGGCGACCGAACATCGGCGAAGCCCTCCGCCACTCCGGTGGCAGGGGGCTTCGTCGCGTTTTAGCGTGTCCGCATGATCGAGCTCGAGGGCCTGACGAAGCGGTACGGCGAGAAGGTCGCGGTGAACAACCTGACCTTCACCGTCAGACCCGGCATCGTCACGGGCTTCCTCGGTCCCAACGGCGCCGGCAAGTCGACCACCATGCGGATGCTGCTGGGCCTCGACCGGCCGACCGCCGGGGACGTGCGGATCGACGGGCAGCACTACGACCGGCTCAAGGACCCCCTGAAGTACATCGGCGCCCTGCTGGACGCCAAGGCCATGCACGGCGGGCGCAGCGCCTTCAACCATCTGCTGTGTCTGGCGCAGAGCAACGGCATCCCGCGGAGCCGGGTGCGCGAGGTGCTGGACACCGTCGGGCTGACCTCGGTGGCGCGGAAGAAGGCGAAGGGGTTCTCGCTGGGCATGGGGCAGCGGCTGGGCATCGCGGGCGCGCTACTGGGCGACCCGCGGATCCTGATGTTCGACGAGCCGGTCAACGGGCTCGACCCCGAGGGCATCCACTGGATCCGCAACCTGATGAAGTCCCTCGCGGCGCAGGGGCGGACCGTGTTCGTCTCCTCCCATCTGATGAGCGAGATGGCGCTGACCGCCGACCATCTCGTCGTCATCGGCCAGGGCCGGCTGCTCGCCGACACCTCCATGGCCGACTTCATCGCGCAGAACTCGCGGTCGTACGTCCGCATCCGCAGCCCGCAGCGCGAGCGGCTGCTCGATGTGCTGCACGACGCCGGGATCACGGTCGTCGAGACGGGCGGCGGGGTGCTGGAGGTGGCCGGCGACAAGTCCGAGCGGATCGGGGAGGTGGCCGCGAGGCACCAGCTCGTGCTGCATGAGCTGAGCCCCCAACAGGCCTCGCTGGAGGAGGCGTTCATGCAGTTGACCGCGGAGTCGGTGGAGTACCACGCGCACTCGGACGAGCAGCCGGGCGGGCGCCCGGACGCGCCCGCCGACCGGCGGTGGGGCGACGACTGGACGAGGAGCTGACATGGCGGCGACCCAGGTCATCCGGTCCGAGTGGACCAAGATCCGGTCGGTGGCGTCCACCATGTGGACCCTGTCCCTCGCCGTGGTCGTCACCATCGCCCTCGGCATGCTGATCTCGGCGCTGTCACGGCACGAGTTCGACCATATGAGCCGGGGCGACCGGCTCTCCTTCGACCCCACGTTCATCAGCTTCGCCGGGATGACCCTCGGCCAGCTCGCGATGATCGTGTTCGGGGTGCTGGTCGTGTCGAACGAGTACAGCACCGGCATGATCCGCACCTCGCTGGCGGCCGTACCGCAGCGCGGCGCCTTCCTGTTCAGCAAGATCGCGGTGGCCGCCGGGCTCTGTCTCGCCGTGGGGCTGGTGACCAGCTTCGTCACGTTCTTCCTCGGGCAGGCCATGCTCGGCTCGCACCGGGCGTCGATCGGGGACAGCGGGGTGCTGCGGGCGGTCGTCGGCGGTGGCCTGTACATGACCCTGATCGCCGTGTTCTCGATGGGCATGGCCACGATGCTGCGCTCGCCGATGCTGTCGCTGGGCATCCTGATGCCGTTCTTCTTCCTGATCTCGAACATCCTCGGCAACGTCTCGGCGACGAAGAAGATCGGCCGCTACCTGCCCGACCAGGCCGGCAGCAGGATCATGCAGGTGGTCACGCCGATCAACGACGACACCCCGTACGGGCCCTGGGGCGGGCTCGCCATCATGGCGCTGTGGGTGGTCGCCGCGCTCGCGGCCGGCTACGTCCTGCTGAAGCGACGCGACGCGTGACCGGGCGCGAGACATGACAGGGTGCAACACCTGACCGAGTACGACGCGTGACGTTCTGGGCTTTGCTTTCTTTTGAGCGGAACCGTCAGCGCCCCGATATCCTCCTAACCCTTACGGGGGCGTGTGCCCTGCTGTCCTGAACCTTTCGATGGGTGCGGAGCATGATCGAGGCTGTCGGCCTGACCAAGCGGTACGGCGACAAGACCGCTGTGTACAACCTTTCCTTCCAGGTACGGCCGGGCGCCGTCACCGGCTTCCTCGGGCCCAACGGCTCGGGCAAGTCGACGACCATGCGGATGATCCTCGGCCTGGACAACCCCACCGCCGGGACGGTGACGATCGGCGGCTACCCGTACCGCAGGCTGCCGAACGCCGCCCGCCAGGTGGGCGCCCTGCTGGACGCCAAGGCCGTGCACGGCGGCCGGCACGCCCGCAACCATCTGCTGTGCCTGGCCCAGTTGTCCGGCATCCCGGCCCGGCGGGTGGACGAGGTGCTCGGCGTCGTCGGCCTCCAGGATGTGGCCAAAAAGCGCTCCAAGGGTTTCTCCCTGGGCATGGGCCAGCGGCTCGGCATCGCCGCCGCGCTGCTCGGCGACCCGCAGGTGCTGCTCTTCGACGAGCCGGTCAACGGCCTCGACCCCGAGGGCATCCTCTGGGTGCGCAACCTGATGAAGTCGCTCGCCGCGGAGGGCCGTACGGTCTTCGTCTCGTCCCACCTGATGAGCGAGATGGCGCTGACGGCCGACCACCTGATCGTCATCGGGCGCGGGCAGCTCCTGTCCGACATGAGCGTGACGGACTTCATCTCGGCCAACTCCGCCGACTTCGCGCGCGTCCGCACCCCGCTCACCGAACCGCACCTGCGCGAGAAGCTGGCCTCCGCGCTCACCGAGGCGGGCGGCCATGTGCTGCCCGAGCAGGACGGCGGGCTGCGCGTGACCGGCCTGCCGCTGCCCCGCATCAGCGACATCGCGCACGACTCCGACGTACGGCTGTGGGAGCTGTCGCCGCACCAGGCATCACTGGAGGAGGCGTACATGCGGATGACGCAGGGCGCCGTCGACTACCGCTCGACCGTCGACCAGAAGGCCGGCCTCCAGGAGCAGCCGCCGCCCGGTCTGCAACCCCCGATGCCGGTCCCGGGCCAGGGCCAGCCCGGCTGGTACGCCCCGCCGCCCCCGCAGCAGCAGGGCTACGCGCCCCCCACGGCCCCCTACGGGTCCTACGCCGCCCCGGGCGCCCCCACCCCTCCCGCGGCCCCCACCGGCCCCAACCCGTACGCCCAGCCGCCCGCAGCCGCGCCCGCCGCGCCGCTGGACGAAGCCCCCGCCCCGACCAAGTCCGAGGACGCCCGATGAGCACCCCGCAGCAGTCGTCGCCGCAGGCCGCGCCCGCCTGGCAGGGGACGTCCGGTCCCGCCTACACCTCGCCGATCCCGATCGTGCGCACGCACCTCGGGCACGCCATCGCCTCGGAGTGGACGAAGATCCGGTCGGTGCGTTCCACGATGTGGACACTGGGCGTGTTCGTGCTGCTCGTCGTCGGCATCGGGCTGCTGGCCGGGGCGGTGGTCTCCGCGAGCGCCACCGAGGCCGACCTCAGCGGCGAGACCGCGCTGTCCTTCGGCTTCTTCGGCGTGCTGCTGGGCAGCATGTGCGTCATCACGCTCGGCGTGCTGACCACCGCCTCGGAGTACGGCACCGGCATGATCCGGACCACGATGGTGGCCTGCCCGTCGCGTGGCCGGGTCCTCGCCGCGAAGGCGATCGTGTTCTTCGCCGTCGCGTTCGTCGTGACGTTCGTGTCGTGCGGCTTCGTCGCGGTGGTGCACGTGGCGATGTTGAGCGAAGCCCGGCAGCCGACCGGCCAGGAGTGGCTGAAGGCCACCTTCGGCGTGTCCCTCTACGTCGCGCTGCTCGGCCTGCTCTCGCTCGCCGTCGGCTCGGTCGTCCGGCACTCGGCCGGTGCCATCACCGTCATGATCGGCGTCCTGCTGGCCCCGCTGGTCGTCGCGATCTTTATGTTCTCGTCGTCCCTGGAGGGCCTGCGCGAGGCCCTGTTCGAGTACTCGATCCCGAACCAGTTGAGCGTCTTCTACTCGACCTCGCTCAGCGAGAGCGGCCCCTCGGGCTGGGACCCGCTGTGGATCGCGCTGGGCGTCACGGCCGTCGCCCTCGGCGGCGCCTTCGCCCTGCTGGAGAAGCGGGACGTGTGACCTCCCGGAAGCCCTTCCGGAAGCCCTAGAACTTGGGCGCGTTACGGGACCGCTGCATCCCCGGGGTGCGGCGGTCCCGCGCGTTCCAGCACGCCTTGTGCCAGTGCCGGCGGTCGTCGACCCCCGCGTGCTCGGGCCAGGCGACGACGTGCGGGACGCCGTCGGGGATCAACTGGTCGCAGCCGGGGCACCGGTACGACTTGCCCTGGGCGCTCGCCCCGGCCACGTGCCGTACGCTCCACCGCTCGCCCTGCCAGCTCTCCGCGGACTGCCAGCCGCCGTAGCGGTTCTCGCGGTCGTCCTCGGCACTGCGGCCGGACGAGCCCTCACCCTTGGGTCGGTTGCGACGCGGGGACACAGGACACCTCACGGGGCTATACAGGGAGCAGGTTTGGCGTCCAGCCTACGCGGCGCGCGCCGGGGTACCCGTAGGGCAGCGAACCGGACAAGTCCCCCCGCCAGATGACGCATTCTGCAGACAATCCGCAAATCTCTCCGCCAGGCCGTGTCCTCGGCACGTGTCAGACGGTTATGCCCGGTGGGGGAGCTCCGCGTCGGAGCCAAGGAAGCGGGAAAGTCCATGCGCGTTGGAAGTTTCGTGTTGGGAGCCCAGTTCCCCGGCCAGGGTCAGGGGGAGGCGCTGCACCGCGCGGTCCGCTCGGCCGAGGTGGCCGAGGAGGCGGGTCTCGACTCGGTCTGGCTGGCCGAGCACCACTTCGTGCCGTACGGCACCTGCCCGTCGGCGGTCACGCTCGCCGCGCTGCTGCTCGGCCGCACCCGGCGGATCCGGGTCGGCACGGCGGTCAGCGTGCTGCCCACCGTCCACCCCGTCGCCCTCGGCGAACAGGCCGCGCTGCTGCACCTGACGAGCGGCGGCCGCTTCTCGCTTGGCGTGGGCCGCGGCGGGCCGTGGGTCGACCTGGAGGTGTTCGGCGCGGGCCTGAAGGCGTACGAACAGGGGTTCCCGGAATCACTCGATCTGCTGATGCGCTGGCTGCGCGACCCCTCGGTGGAGGGCACCGGCGACCGCTTCCGGTTCCGTGAAGTCGCCGTCGTGCCAAGGCCGTCGGAGGCGCTGACGGACGAATCGGGTCCGGAGGTCGTCGTCGCGTGCACCTCGCCGGCGAGCGTGCGGCTGGCCGCCGAGCGCGGCCTGCCGATGCTCCTCGGCATGCACGTGGGGGACGAGGAGAAGGCCGAGATGGTCGCCCTGTGGCGGCGGCACGCCCGCGCCGCCGGGCGGTCCGGGGACGAGATCCGGGACGCGGCGCATGTCTCGGCGGGCGTCTGCCAGATCGCGGACCGGCGCACGGACGCGGTGGAGACGCTGGTGAAGGCGATGCCGGGCTGGCTGCGCCAGGGGCTCGACGCCCATGTGACGGTGGACGGCCGGGCCCGCGGCATGCGGGACCCGGTGGCGTACACCGAACTGCTCTGCGGGCTGCATCCGGTGGGCACCCCTCGACTGTGCGTCGACCGCCTCGCGGCGACCAGCGAGCGCACCGGCGTCTCGCGCTTCGCCCTGCTCGTCGAGGGCTCCGGCGATCTGGCCGCCACCGAGGAGAACGTACGACGGCTGGGCTCGGAGGTGCTCCCCCACCTCCGATGAACAGCCCAGCCGACCACGAAGCCTGCCGCTCCCGTACTGATGGCACCTCCCGCGTCAGGAGCGGCAAGCATCAGGCTCACACGGGTGCCTCAGCAGTCCCGGAACTCGGGTGACTGGTTCAGCACCTGGCTGCGGACCGAGGTGAAGCGGGCCAGCTTGTCGTCCACTGCCGCGTTCAGCGGGAACACCGCCACGCGGTGGCAGTTCTGGAAGGCCAGCCGTACACCGAAGTGCCGCTGCAGCGCACCGCGTATCGCGTCACTGGCGAGCGCGCGCAGCAACTGTCCGCGTGCCTGCTCGTCCGGCGGGGGCGTCTGGTTGTCGGCGAAGGCTCCGCCGTCCACCTTTAGCTGGGCCACCAGCGAGCTGACCATCTCCCACGCATAGGGCAGGGAGGTCCGGACGCAGTCGACGAATTCTGCTTCGTCGACCTCGCCTCGCTCGGCCTGTTCGAGTAGGGCCGGTGAGACGTCGAGCGACATGAGTACTCCTCTCGCACCCCCGCAACAACAGGGGTTGCCGGACAGGGAAAGGGAGTTCGCATGTCGAAATACCGCACACGCTGAGTACACGCATCGCGACCTCCCGTTCACTACGGTAGGCAACGGACGGTGACCGCACCAGGAGATTGAGTACATAGAAAACCCCAAGTAGGCACACAATCGGCCACTGTCGAACGATTGTTTTCCAGATCAAAAGGGGCGGGCCCGGAGGGGTCCCGGTTGCGGGTGGTGGTGGCGGACGGGCGGGCGAATCGTGTGCCGCGTGCGGCGTCCGATAGCGTTGCGCCCCATGCGTCTCGTCATCGCCCGGTGCTCCGTGGACTACGCCGGCCGGCTCACCGCCCACCTGCCCTCCGCCCCCCGTCTCATCCTGGTGAAGGCGGACGGCAGCGTCTCGATCCACGCGGACGACCGGGCCTACAAGCCCCTGAACTGGATGTCGCCGCCCTGCACCCTGAAGGAGGGCGCGGGCGACGAGGAAGGCGTCTGGACCGTCGTCAACAAAGGCGGCGAAAAGCTGATCATCACGATGGAGGAGATCCTCCATGATTCGTCGCACGAACTCGGTGTCGACCCCGGTCTGATCAAGGACGGCGTGGAAGCACACCTTCAGGAACTGCTCGCCGACCGCATCGAGACCCTCGGCGACGGCTACACCCTCATCCGCCGCGAGTACATGACCGCCATCGGCCCGGTCGACATCCTGTGCCGGGACGCGACCGGCCAGACCGTCGCGGTGGAGATCAAGCGGCGCGGCGAGATCGACGGCGTCGAGCAACTCACCCGCTACCTGGAGCTGTTGAACCGCGACCCCCATCTGGCCCCGGTCCGCGGTGTGTTCGCCGCCCAGGAGATCAAGCCCCAGGCCCGCGTCCTCGCCACCGACCGCGGCATCGGCTGCCAGGTCCTGGACTACGACGCGATGCGCGGCATCGAGGACGACAAACTGCGCCTGTTCTGAGTTCGGCTACGGCTACGGCTACGACGAGAAGGGCCGGGTTCCTGTGACAGGAACCCGGCCCTTCTCGCGTGCGTGCCGAGGCTCAGATCACCTGCTCCGGCGAGGCCGACGCGGAGGAGTCGGCGGACGTCGGGCTGCCGGCCGACATGGAGTTCGAGGCGGGCGGGGTGGTGCCCGCCGAGGGCGTGCCGGTGGGGACGGACTCCGTCGGCGTCGGCGACGCCGAGCCGCCCGTACCGCTGGTGGACGACCCGGTCGGCGTCGGCGACTCGGACCCTGGCCCGGTCCCGGACGTCGCGCTCGGCGACGGCTTCTCGGTCGGCGTCGGAGACGACTCCCCGCCCCCCGGCCCGTCCGAGCTGCTCGCCTCCGACGACGGCTCGGCCTCCCCCGTGGGCGTCGGATCGTCCGACGTGCCCATCGTGCCGTCCGGACCCGGGTCCGTCGGCCGGCTGGTCGCGACGCCCGTGTCGGTGGAGCCGTTGTCATCGGACGGGGTGTCGGAGTCCAGGCCGTCGTCGCTCGCGCCGGGGCTGGCCGAGGGGTTGACGCCGAGCTGGCGGGAGGGGTCGTCGGGGTGGTTGTCGGAGGTCGCGCCGAGGGTGACGACGGTGCCGAGCACGGCGGCGAGCAGCGTGCCCGCGCCGACCGCGACGAGGTTGCGCTTGGCCAGGCTCTTGAGGCCGCCGCGGCTGTGGTGGACCGGCGCGGCGGGCGGACTGCGGTGGGCGACGACGGTCTCGGCGTCCGGCGGGAACGTCGGCAGCGCCGCCTGGACGGCGCGCGGCGTGAACGCCGTCTCCTCGCGGCGGGCGGCGGGCGCCTCCTCGGCGGCCGTCGCCGTGGCCGCCAGGCCCGGTACGTCGCCCGAGGCGTCGGCGACCAGGGCGAGGGCGCGGCGGCCCGCGACGGTGCCGCGCTTGTCGGCGATGGCCCCGCGCAGGGCGAGGGAGGCCTCCAACTCGGAGCGGGCCCGGTCGAGTTCACCGGCGCACAGGGCGAGGACGCCCAGCTCGTGGTGGAAGTAGGCGCGGTCGGCGGACTCGCCGGCCAGCCGGGCGGCCTCCGCGCCCTCGTGCAGGGCGGCCTCCCAGGCGCTCCAGTGCAGGCCCGCGGCGAACGCGGGCGCGGCGGTGCGGGCGAGCTGGACGGAGGTGCTCTCCTCGTCCGGCGCGGGCCGGGTCGTCGTGGGGACGACGACGGTGAGGGCGGCGAGCACGGCGTCGGCCTCCGCGCAGACCCGGGCCGGGGTGACCGAGGGGTGTCCGGCCCACCAGGCGTAGTGCTGGGCGGCGGTGTGGGCGTGGGCCTCGACGTCGTCGCCGTATCCGGCGGCCTCCAGTTGGGCCTGGACGCCGGCGGCGAGCCGGTAGCGGGTGCCGACCGGGGAGACGAGTCCGCAGTCGGTCAGTTCGCCGAGGGCGGCGTCGGCGTGGGTGTCGCCGACCAGGGCGGGCAGATGGGCCTGGTGCGGGATCTCGCCGCCGAGGGCGACGGCGAAGCGCAGGGTGGCGCGGGCGGAGCCGCTGAGGCGGGCGGCGAGCAGCGGCGCGGGCGCGGCGGCCTCGCCGAGCGACGGCAGGGGTATCTCCTCGGCCTCGCCCGCCCCGGCGACGGCGTCGACGGATCCGGTGAGCGGCCGGGCGTCCTCGAAGACGCCGAACGCGTCGACGACGTCGACGCCGGCCCGCAACCGGTCGCGCTGCGAGAGCAGCGCACCGGCCTGGACGAACCGCAGCGGCAGGCCCTCGGACTCGAACCAGAGGTCGCCGGCCCAGTTGGCCTCCTCCTCGGTGAGGACGCGGCCGACGGCGCGCTCGATGACCTCGACGCCGCCCGCCCGGTCCAGTCCGGAGAGGACGACCTCCTCGACGGCGGAGTCAGCCGACGGCAGCGGGGTGTCGGGGGTCGCGCCGAGCAGGAACGCGCACTCGGGCGTCGCGTCCAGCAGGGCGTCCAGGGCGGCCCCGCCGAGGGCGAGGTCGTCGATGACGACGACCGCGCCGATCTCCCGGACGAGGGCGCGCAGGTCGTCGCCGTCGGGGCGGTGGCGGGGGGCGTCGTAGACGGCGTGGAAGAGCTCCTGCAACAGGTCGGCGGTGCTGCGGCCGTGGCCGGTGAGGCGGACGACGCCGTCGGGGGCGAGGTCCTCGCAGTCCTCGGCGACGAGGTCGAGGAGGCTGGTGCGGCCGGAGCCGGGGGCGCCGGTGAGGCGGACGGAGCGGCCGCGGGCGAGGAAGCGGACGAGCTGTTCGCGTTCGTCCTGGCGGCCCAGCAGCGGCGGTGCGGTCCTGGCGGGGGCGGGCGGCCGGGCGGCGCGGTCGGCCTCGGCGCGCTGCTCGGGGCTGCGCTTCGCGGGCCGTTCGGGCTGCCCGGTGGGCGGGCGGAGTTCTATCTCGCTGCCGTCGACCGGGTTGACGGTGAGCAGGTGCGCCCCGGCGACGAGCCGCACGGTGCGGGCCAGGGCCGGCGCGTGCTGGCCGAAGTCGGGGGTGAGGGGGTCCCTGGACGGGCGCGGGCGCGGCGCGTGGCCGTCGCCGCCTTGGCCGTCCCGGCCGTACTCCTCGGGTCCCCGGGTGTTCGGGTCCATAGGTCTAGCCCCCCAAAAGCGTCGTGTGGCGGTAGCCCCTCCCGGCCGTGCTGCACACTGCGCGCTGTCGCTTCTGGTCCGGTGCCCGCTCGAAGGCTGAGGGCGGCGGGCAGACGAACCGTAAACCTTCGCACAGTATCCAGGACAGCCCGGGGTGCCGGGCCGCCCGAACCGTCACGGTCTCGTGAGGATTGCGCCCGTCGCGCGCCGCCCGTCGCACGGGGTCCGTCGCAGGCCACGCGCCCCGCGGGTCACACCCGGGGCAGGGACTCCGCGCCGATGCCGCCCTCGATGGCGAGGATCCGGTGCAGCCGGGTGGCCACCAGCAGGCGTTGCATCTGCGGAGGCACGCCACGCAGCACCAGTCGCCGGCCACGGCGGCCGGCCCGTCGGTGGACGCCCATGATGACGCCGAGTCCGGTGGCGTCCCAGAAGTCCAGCTCCGACAGGTCCAGCACCAGGTCGCCGACTCCGTCGTCGACGGCCGTGTGCAGGGCCGTACGGGCGTCCGCCGCGCTGCGGACGTCGAGGCGGCCCCCGACGACCAGCTCGACGTGGTCGCCCCTGATGTGCATAGCGCTCCCCTAGGCGTGCGTCGTGTGCTCCGCGGTGTGGTGTCCGGTGTTGCATCCTCTGACTGCGCCGAGCGGTCGGAGGTTGCCGTCTGTGAGCGAACCGATACCGAATTCACCCGCAGGGGTGAGGCCCATGGGGCCTGTGCGGTTTCGGTGCCTGGAGAAGCCCTGCCCGCTCACGCGTCCGATGTCACCGGTGTCAGCCATCCGGCGCATCGGTGTGACTCTGGCGGGAGATTAGCGCTCGCGCGGGCACTGTGTGACCGCTTAGTAACGCGGCTCACGTCTCATGGCGTGAGACACCGGTCACGTCGTCAATTGCTGTCCGTTTCACTCCTGTTCCCACCGATTGGTGGCACCGTCCGATCGGTCTAGATTGGCCGCATGGTGAATCTGACGCGCATCTATACGAAGACCGGCGACAAGGGCACCACCAACCTCGGCGACATGAGCCGGGTCGCCAAGACCGACCTCAGGATCGCCGCGTACGCCGACGTCAACGAGGCGAACGCGGTGCTCGGCACGGCGCTCGCGCTGGGCGAACTCGACGAGGAGGTCGTCAAGGTCCTCACCCGCGTCCAGAACGACCTGTTCGACGTGGGCGCGGACCTGTCGACGCCGGTGGTGGAGAACCCGCAGTACCCGCCCCTGCGGGTGGAGCAGTTCTACATCGACCGGCTGGAGACGGACTGCGACCACTTCAACGAGCAGGTGGAGAAGCTCCGCTCGTTCATCCTCCCCGGCGGCACCCCGGGCGCGGCCCTGCTCCACCACGCCTGCACGGTCGTCCGCCGCGCCGAACGCTCCACCTGGGCCGCCCTGGAGACCCACGCCGCCCTCATGAACCCCCTCACCGCGACCTACCTCAACCGCCTCTCGGACCTGCTGTTCATCCTGGCGCGCGTGGCCAACCGGGATGTGGGAGACGTCTTGTGGGTTCCTGGCGGCGAACGCTGAGAAAACCCACCCCCGGCCGGGGGTCCGGGGGTTGCCCCCGGAACATGCGGCATCCTGGCGCGCGTCGCCAACAAGGCCGCCGGGGACGTGCTCTGGGTGCCGGGCAGCGAGCGCTAACGCATCTTGGCCTGTTCCCGACGCGCACCGCCCTCGCCCTTCGGCCGCTTCTTCGGGAACAGGGTGTAGCTCGCGGCGATGACAACGTTGACACCGATGACGAACAGCATCCGCTGCTGCCACGCCCGCAGCGAGCCGATGTCGCCGTCCCCGCCGACGTACCAGGCGGCCGCCTGGAGCAGGCCGAGGGCGACCAGCGCGGCGACGGTCCAGCGGCCCGCGACCCGCCACTCGTGGACGGCGCGGGCCGTGCCGTACTTCGGCGGCCGCACGGGCGGCGGACCGCCGGCGAAGCGGTGGGCGACACGGGCGTCGGCCCACCTGAGGGTGGAGTGACCGAAGCCCACGGTGAAGCCGAGGTAGACGGCGGCGAGACCGTGCCGCCAGTCCGGCTCGGCGCCGTTCCGGAGGTCGATCGCGGTCACGGCGAACAGCACGATCTCCAGCAGCGGCTCGCACAGCAGCAGGGCCAGGCCCAGCCGCGGCATCCGGAACACGTACCGGAAGGCCAGTCCGGCGGCCAGCAGCACCCAGAAGGCCACCTCGCAGGCGATGATCAGTCCGACGATCACGGTTCGCTCCTCTCGCTCTCCTTCCCAGGCTCCCGTGCGCGTGAGCGCGTCTCGTCGGCGGTGGGGACGAGGTCGGTGCCCGTCGCGGTACATCGAAAGATGCAGTTCGGGACCGTCCTCGGGGTGCAGGCGGCCGGGGCGTGGGGCGTGTTGGATGGAGGGCATGGCCGTACGAGGACTGCCCCGCCCGCACCGGTTCGACGTGTACGTCGCGGCCGGCGGGCTGCTGGGCGGCCTGCTGCTGGCGGTCCTGGGGCTGGGCACCCGGCCGGCCAAGGACCCGATCGTGCTGCTCGACGGCCCCTGGCCGGTCCTGGCGGCGCTGGGCGTGATGGCCGGCTGCGAGGTGCTGCGCCGGGTCGCGCCGCGCACGGCGCTGCTGGCCGGCACGGCCGCGATCGTCCTGGACACCTGCACCCAGGGCAGCCTGGTCACGGTCCTGATGTTCACCGACCTCATGTACGCGGCCGTCCTGTACGGCCCGCTCGCCTCGGCCCGCCGCATCCAGTGGATCACCGGCCTGCTGACGGTGGCCGGGACGCTGGTGCCGTTCGCGGTGTGGCGCGCGCCGGAGACCCTGCTGATCGGCGTGGTGATCGGCATCGTGGCCTACGGTCCCGCCGCCACCGGCTGGATCGTCCGCAACCACCGTGACGCCGCCGAGGCCGCCCGGCTGCGCGCCGAACAGACCGCGCTGCTCGCGGAGATGGACCGCGCCCAGGCCGTCACGAGCGAACGGGCGCGGATGGCACGGGAGTTGCACGACATGGTCGCCAACCACCTGTCCGCGATCGCCATCCACTCGACGGCGGCCCTCTCGATCGACGAGCCGGGCACCTCCCGGCAGGCCCTGTCCGTCATCCGCGAGAACAGTGTCGAAGGGCTCGCGGAGATGCGGCGGCTGATCGGGATCCTGCGCGACGGCAGCGAGGACCACGAACCCGCCGCCGCTCCCACCCTGGACGGCCTGGCGGCGCTCGTCGGCGGCGCCCGCGCCAACGGCCTGGACGTCGCCCTGCACGCCGAGCACGGCCAGGTCCCCGCCCCCGTCGAACTCGCCGCCTACCGCATCGTCCAGGAGTCACTGACCAACGCCCTCAAGCACGCGCCCCCCGGCCGGGTCACCGTCGCCCTCGCCCAGCGCGACGGCGTGCTCGACGTCCGGGTGCGCAGCCCCTACGGCCACCGGGACGGGCCCCGCGCCCCGGGTTCGGGGGCCGGGCTGATCGGGATGCGGGAGCGGGCGGCGCTGCTGGGCGGCGCGTTCGACGCCGGGCCCGAGGGCGCTCACTGGACGGTGCGCGCCACGTTCCCCCTCGCGGAAGGAGAGCCCGCGTGAGCTCCGTGATCCGGGTCCTGGTCGCCGAGGACCAGTCGGCCGTGCGCGCCGGGCTCGTCCTCATCCTGGGCAGCGCGCCCGACATCGAGGTGGTCGGGGAGGCGGCGGACGGGGAGCAAGCGGTGGCGCTGGCCCGCGAGTTGAGGCCGGATCTGGTTCTGATGGACCTTCAGATGCCGCGTCTGGACGGGGTGTCGGCGACCCGGCTGGTCGTCGCGGAGGGCCTCGCCGACGTCCTGGTGCTGACCACCTTCGACCTCGACGCGTACGTGTTCGGGGCGCTGCGGGCGGGCGCTGCCGGGTTCCTGCTGAAGAACACGGAGGCGAGGGACCTGTTGGCGGCGGTCCGCACGGTGGCGGCCGGCGAGGGCATGATCGCCCCGGCCGTGACCCGCCGGCTGATCGCCGAGTTCGCGGCGAAGCCGGTACGGGGGCCGAGGGCCGACCCCGCCGTCCTCGACAGCCTCACCCGGCGCGAGCGCGAGGTGCTGGCCTGTCTCGGCGAGGGGCTGTCCAACGCGGGGATCGCCGAGCGCCTCGACATGGCGGAGGCGACGGTGAAGACGCACGTCAGCCGGCTGCTGGGCAAGCTGGAGCTGCGCAGCCGGGTGCAAGCGGCGGTGCTGGCACAGGAGTTGGGGATCTAGAGCGCCCACGAAGAGGCCGACGGATGGGCCGGCGGCGAGGCCAACACCTAGATGGTCCAGACCTATTGACCGATGGTCCAGACCTTTCTATTCTCGCGGCACCGTGGGCGTGAGGGCTCAGCCACGCCCCCCCAACTCCCCTTGAGGAGACGCCGGATGCGCTTCAGACACCGAGCCGCGGCAGGATTCGCGGCCCTGCTGCTCCCGCTCGCCGGACTGGCCGGCCTCGCGAGCCCCGCCCGCGCCGCCGCGGATGCCGTATCGGCCACCGCCACCTACACCAAGGCCTCCGACTGGGGCACCGGCTTCGAGGGCCGCTGGACGGTGACGAACACCGGTGCCACCGCCCTCGGTTCATGGACGGTGGAATGGGACTTCCCGTCCGGCACGTCCGTCACCTCCGCCTGGGACGCCGACGTCACGTCCGCCGGCACCCACTGGACCGCCAGGAACAAGTCCTACAACGGCACGATCGCCCCCGGCGCCTCCCTCTCCTTCGGCTTCAACGGCGCGGGCCCCGGCTCCCCCGCCAACTGCAAGCTGAACGGCGGCAGTTGTGACGGCACGACGGTCCCCGGCGACGCCGCCCCGTCCGCCCCCGGCACCCCCACCGCCTCGGGCGTCACCGACACCTCGGTGAAACTGACCTGGTCCGCCGCCACCGACGACCACGGCATCAAGAACTACGACGTCCTGCGCGACGGCGCGAAGGTCGCCACCGTGACGACGACCTCGTACACCGACACCGGCCTCACCGCAGGCACCGACTACTCCTACGCCGTCCAGGCCCGCGACACCGCCGACCAGAGCGGACCGGCCGGCGGCGCGGTCGCCGTCCACACCACCGGCGGCACCACTCCCCCGACCAACGGCGACAAGGTCAAGCTCGGCTACTTCACCGAGTGGGGCATCTACGGCCGCAACTACCAGGTCAAGAACCTGGTGACGTCCGGCTCCGCCGCGAAGATCACGCACATCAACTACGCCTTCGGCAACGTCACGAACGGCAAGTGCGCGATCGGCGACTCCTACGCCGACTACGACAAGGCGTTCACCGCCGACCAGTCCGTCAGCGGCGTCGCCGACACCTGGGACCAGCCGCTGCGCGGCAACTTCAACCAGTTGCGGCAGCTCAAGGCCAAGTACCCGGGCCTCAAGGTGCTGTGGTCGTTCGGCGGCTGGACCTGGTCCGGCGGCTTCGCCCAGGCCGCCGCCAACCCGGCGGCCTTCGCCCAGTCCTGCTACGACCTGATCGAGGACCCACGCTGGGCCGACGTCTTCGACGGCATCGACATCGACTGGGAGTACCCCAACGCCTGCGGCCTGTCCTGCGACACCAGCGGGGCGGCGGCCTACAAGAACCTGATGGCCGCCCTGCGCGCCAAGTTCGGCACCGGCAACCTCGTCACCGCGGCCACCACCGCCGACGGCAGCACCGGCGGCAAGATCGACGCGGCCGACTACGCGGGCGCGGCGGCGTACGTCGACTGGTACAACGTCATGACGTACGACTTCTTCGGCGCGTGGGCCGCCCAGGGCCCGACGGCCCCGCACTCCCCGCTCACCTCGTACAGCGGCATCCCCACGGCCGGATTCAGCACGGCCGACGCGATGGCCAAGTTCAGGGCGAAGGGCGTCCCCGCGAGCAAGCTGCTCATCGGCATCGGCTTCTACGGCCGTGGCTGGACCGGCGTCGCCCAGGACGCCCCGGGCGGCACGGCGACGGGCCCGGCGTCGGGGACGTACGAACAGGGCATCGAGGACTACAAGGTCCTCAAGACGTCCTGCCCGGCCACCGGCACCATCGCCGGCACGGCATACGCGCACTGCGGCAGCAACTGGTGGTCCTACGACACCCCGGCCACCATCGCCACCAAGCTGGCCTGGGCCAAGAGCCAGGGCCTGGGCGGCGCGTTCTTCTGGGAGTTCAGCGGCGACACCGCGGGCGGCGAGCTGGTGAACGCCATCAACAGCGGGCTGTCGTAAGGGAGTTGCCCGAAGAGAACTAGGCGACGTTGACGCGCTGTCCGGGCGGAGCCGCCTCCAGCCAGGCGAGGAAACCGGTCAGCGCGTCTTCACTCATGGCGAGTTCGAGACGCGTGCCCCGGTGCAGGCAGACCAGGACGACGGCATCGGACAGCAGCGCCAACTCCTCCTCGCCCTCGGGGAGACGGCGGCCGGCCACCTCGATCGAGCCGCGCTCCAGGACCCGGCGCGGGCGGTAGGCGTAGGAGAAGACGCGGTACCACTCGATGCGGTCGCCGTTGTAGCGGGCGACCCCGTAGCTCCAGCCTTTGCCGCTGGTGTCCGGTTTCTCGGGGACGTCCCAGCGCAGGGAGCAGTCGAAGGTGCCGCCGGAACGCTGGATGAGTCTGCGGCGCAGACCGAAGACGAAAAGCCCCAGCGCCACCAGGGCCACGACGATTCCGCACACAGTCAGAGCGAGGACCATCGACACCGACCTCCTCGTCTCCTAGGTACCGAAAATAGGTAACGGAACGGAAAAAACATCCATATCTGCCTCAGCCGCGGTCGGCTCCGGATTGCTCCGGAGCCGACCGCGGCTGAGTGACGTCAGGCAGCTCGCGCGGGTTAGCGCGTAGCCGCCGCACGCAGTCGTACGTCCGCGCGGCGCTCGGCGGCGGCGTCGCCCTCCGCCTTCGCGCGCTCGAGCTCGCGCTCCACGCGCTGGACATCGATCTCGTCCGACAGCTCGGCGATCTCGGCCAGCAGCGACAGCTTGTTGTCCGCGAACGAGATGAAACCGCCGTGCACCGCGGCGACGACCGTTCCACCATCACTCGTACGGATGGTCACCGGGCCCGACTCCAGCACACCGAGCAGCGGCTGGTGACCGGGCATGACGCCGATGTCGCCGGACGTGGTGCGCGCGACGACCAGGGTGGCCTCGCCGGACCAGACCTCTCGGTCGGCCGCGACCAGCGCGACGTGCAGCTCAGCAGCCAAGGTGGCTCCTCGGGTCACCACCCGGCGGGTTCTGCCGGGTGTTGGTTACAAGTCTAGTAGGCGTGCGTGAGGGGGCAGGACGCGCCCGCCCCCTCACACGAGTTTCAGAACACTTCAGAACTCAGAACTCTTCAGATATCGGAACTCTTCAGAACTCTTCAGAGCTCTTCGGCTCCGAGGTCAGGAGACGCCCAGCTCCTTGGCGTTGGCCTTCAGGTCCTCGATGCCACCGCACAGGAAGAACGCCTGCTCCGGGAAGTGGTCGTAGTCGCCGTCGATGATCGCGTTGAACGCCACGATCGACTCGTCCAGCGGGACGTCCGACCCGTCGACGCCGGTGAACTGCTTGGCGACGTGGGTGTTCTGGGACAGGAAGCGCTCCACGCGACGGGCGCGGTGGACGGTGAGCTTGTCCTCCTCGCCCAGCTCGTCGATGCCGAGGATGGCGATGATGTCCTGGAGGTCCTTGTACTTCTGCAGCACCGTCTTGACGCGCATGGCGGTGTTGTAGTGGTCCGCCGCGATGTACCGCGGGTCCAGGATGCGGGACGTGGAGTCCAGCGGGTCCACGGCCGGGTAGATGCCCTTCTCGGAGATCGGACGGGAGAGCACCGTCGTCGCGTCGAGGTGGGCGAAGGTGGTGGCCGGGGCCGGGTCGGTCAGGTCGTCCGCGGGGACGTAGATCGCCTGCATCGAGGTGATCGAGTGACCACGGGTCGAGGTGATGCGCTCCTGGAGGAGACCCATCTCGTCGGCCAGGTTCGGCTGGTAGCCCACCGCGGAGGGCATGCGGCCGAGCAGGGTCGAGACCTCGGAACCGGCCTGCGTGAAGCGGAAGATGTTGTCGATGAAGAACAGCACGTCCTGCTTCTGCACATCGCGGAAGTACTCCGCCATGGTCAGACCGGCCAGGGCCACGCGCAGACGGGTGCCCGGGGGCTCGTCCATCTGACCGAAGACAAGCGCCGTCTTGTCGATGACGCCCGAGTCGGCCATCTCCTCGATGAGGTCGTTGCCCTCACGGGTGCGCTCGCCGACACCGGCGAACACGGAGACACCGTCGTGGTTGTTGGCGACGCGGTAGATCATCTCCTGGATGAGCACCGTCTTGCCGACGCCGGCACCGCCGAACAGGCCGATCTTGCCGCCCTTGACGTACGGGGTCAGCAGGTCGATGACCTTGACGCCGGTCTCGAACATCTCGGTCTTCGACTCGAGCTCGTCGAAGCGCGGGGCCTTGCGGTGGATGGACCAGCGCTCGCCCTCGTACTTCTCGTCGACGTTCAGCACCTCACCGAGGGTGTTGAACACCTTGCCCTTGGTGAAGTCGCCGACCGGGACGGTGATGCCCGTGCCGGTGTCGGTGACGGCGGCCTGGCGGACCAGACCGTCGGTGGGCTGCATCGAGATGGTGCGGACCAGGCCGTCACCCAGGTGCTGGGCGACCTCCAGGGTCAGCGTCTTCTTCTCGCCGTCGTTCGCCGGGTCGGCGACCTCGACGTGAAGGGCGTTGTAGATCTCCGGCATGGCGTCGACGGGGAATTCCACGTCGACGACCGGGCCGATGACCCGGGCGACGCGGCCCGTGGCAACGGCCGTCTCAACTGTCGTCGTCATTACCTGTCACTCCCCGCGGTCGCGTCGGCCAGGGCTGCGGAGCCACCGACGATCTCGCTGATTTCCTGGGTGATTTCGGCCTGGCGGGCCGCGTTGGCAAGCCGCGAGAGGGTCTCGATGAGATCTCCCGCGTTGTCGGTGGCCGACTTCATCGCGCGCCGCGTGGCGGCGTGCTTGGAAGCGGCCGACTGGAGAAGCGCGTTGTAGACGCGGCTCTCCACGTAGCGCGGCAGCAGGGCGTCGAGGACGTCCTCCGCCGAGGGCTCGAAGTCGTACAGCGGAAGGATCTCGCCCTTCGGCGCCGACTCCTTCGCCACCTCGTCGAGGCTGAGCGGCAGCAGACGGTCATCCATCGCCGTCTGCGTCATCATCGAGACGAACTCGGTGAAGACGATGTGGATCTCGTCCACGCCGCCGTCGGCCGTGTCCTTCTCGATGGCCTCGATCAGCGGGGCCGCGACCTTCTTGGCGTCCGCGTACGTCGGCTCGTCGGTGAAGCCCGACCACGACTCCGCGACCTTGCGCTCACGGAAGTTGTAGTGGGCCACGCCACGTCGGCCGACGATGTACGTCTCGACCTGCTTGCCCTCGGCCTCGAGGCGCGCCGTCAACTGCTCGGCGGCCTTGATGGCGTTGGAGTTGAACGCGCCGGCCAGACCGCGGTCGCTCGTCAGGAGCAGCACCGCGGACCGCACGACCGTCTCGGCCTGCGTGGTCAGCGCGTGCTTCGTGTTCGAACCGGTGCCGACCGCCGTGACCGCGCGGGTGAGCTCGGTCGCGTACGGCGCGGAGGCCGCCACCTTGCGCTGCGCCTTGACGACGCGCGAGGCGGCGATCATCTCCATCGCCTTGGTGATCTTCTTGGTCGCGGTGACGGATCGGATGCGACGCTTGTAGACCCGGAGCTGGGCTCCCATGAGTCAGGTCCCTTCCTTACGTCACTTGGCCGCGGCCGGGGCGTCCTCGCCGAGGAGCTTGCCGTCCGAGGTCTCGAACTGCTTCTTGAACTCGGCGATGGCGTCGGCGATGGCGGTGAGGGTGTCGTCCGACATCTTCGCGCCCTCCTTGATGGAGGTCATGAGGCCCTGCTCCTTGCGGTGCAGGTACTCCAGCAGCTCCTTCTCGAAGCGGCGGATGTCGGAGACCGGAACCTCGTCCATCCGGCCGGTGGTGCCGGCCCAGACGGAGACGACCTGGTCCTCGGTGCGCATCGGCTGGTACTGAGCCTGCTTGAGCAGCTCCACCAGACGCTGACCGCGCTCGAGCTGGGACTTCGACGCCGCGTCCAGGTCGGAACCGAAGGCGGCGAACGCCTCCAGCTCGCGGTACTGGGCGAGGTCGAGGCGGAGCCGGCCGGACACCTGACGCATCGCCTTGTGCTGCGCGGAACCACCGACTCGGGAGACGGAGATACCGACGTTCAGCGCGGGACGCTGACCGGCGTTGAACAGGTCCGACTCCAGGAAGCACTGGCCGTCGGTGATGGAGATGACGTTGGTCGGGATGAACGCCGAGACGTCGTTGGCCTTCGTCTCGACGATCGGCAGACCGGTCATCGAGCCGGCGCCCAGCTCGTCCGAGAGCTTCGCGCAGCGCTCGAGCAGCCGGGAGTGCAGGTAGAAGACGTCGCCCGGGTAGGCCTCGCGGCCCGGCGGACGGCGCAGCAGCAGCGACACGGCGCGGTAGGCGTCGGCCTGCTTCGAGAGGTCGTCGAAGATGATGAGGACGTGCTTGCCCTCGTACATCCACTGCTGACCGATGGCCGAACCGGTGTACGGCGCAAGGTACTTGAAGCCGGCCGGGTCGGACGCCGGGGCGGCGACGATGGTCGTGTACTCCAGCGCGCCGGCCTCTTCGAGGGCGCCACGCACGGAGGCGATGGTCGAGCCCTTCTGACCGATGGCGACGTAGACGCAGCGAACCTGCTTGTTCACGTCGCCCGAGCGCCAGTTGTCGCGCTGGTTGATGATCGTGTCGACGGCCAGGGCGGTCTTGCCGGTCTGGCGGTCACCGATGATGAGCTGACGCTGACCACGGCCGATCGGGGTCATCGCGTCGACGGCCTTGTAGCCGGTCTCCATCGGCTCGTGCACCGACTTACGGGCCATCACGCCCGGAGCCTGAAGCTCCAGGGCACGGCGGCCGGACGTCTCGATCTCGCCGAGGCCGTCGATCGGGTTGCCGAGCGGGTCGACGACACGGCCGAGGTAGCCCTCGCCGACGGCGACGGACAGGACCTCTCCCGTGCGGGTGACCGGCTGGCCCTCCTCGACGCCGCTGAACTCGCCGAGGATGACGGTACCGATCTCGCGCTCTTCGAGGTTGAGCGCGAGGCCGAGGGTGCCGTCCTCGAACTTCAGCAGTTCGTTGGCCATGGCCGAGGGGAGGCCCTCTACCTTCGCGATGCCGTCGCCGGCAAGGGTGACCGTACCGACCTCCTCGCGCGAGGCCGCGTCCGGCTTGTACGACTGGACAAAGTTCTCCAGCGCATCCCGGATCTCCTCCGGCCGGATCGTGAGCTCCGCCATCTGGGTTCCCTGCTCTCCTTGTTGGGCCCGAAGTTTCACTTTGGGGGGATGGGGACTCCCCCCTGAAAGAGGTGAATCCTCTGCACGGCCCAACCAGGGCCGCCATCAGTTCGTACTGCGGTCTTGAGTTGCTGCTAGCTCGCCATGCGGCGGGCGGCGTCCTCGATACGGTCCGCGAGGGAGCCGTTGATCACTTCGTCGCCGACCTGCACCCGGATCCCGCCGAGGACCGCGGGGTCCACGTCGAGGTTGAGGTGCATCGGGCGGCCGTAGAGCTTCGTGAGGGCGGCGCCGAGGCGCTGCTTCTGCGGGTCGCTCAGCGGTGCCGCCGAGGTGACGACGGCGACCATCCGGTCGCGGCGCTCCGCGGCGAGCTTGGACAGGGACTCGAGGCCCGCTTCCAGGCTACGTCCACGGGGGGCGGTCACGAGGCGCGTCACCAGTCGCCCGGTGGCCGCGTCGGCCCGGCTGCCGAGCAGGCTGCTCAGCAGCTCGCTCTTGGCCGAGACGGTGGCCTTCCGGTCGGTCAGTGCGGCGCGCAGCCCGGTGTTGGAAGAGACGATCCGCCCGAAGCGGAACAGCTCGTCCTCGACGTCGTCGAGCGTGCCCGCCTGCTGCGCGGCGGTGAGGTCGGCGATGCTCGCCAGCTCCTCCAGCGCGTCCACCAGGTCGCGGGACTGCGACCAGCGGGAGCGCACGGTGCCGGCCACCAGGTCGGCGGCGGTGCCGCTGATCTGGGTGCCGAGCAGGCGCTTGACCAGCTCGGCCTTGGCGTCACCGGCCTGCGCCGGGTCGGTGAGGACCCGTCGCAGGCTGACCTCGCGGTCGAGCACCGAGGTGACGGCCGCCAGCTCGCCGGCAAGCTGTGCCGCGTCCACGGACGTGGAGTCCGTCAGCGCGTCGAGACGCTCACGGGCTGCTGCGAATGCCTCGCGGCTCGCTCCGTGTGAGGTCATCGAGACGCCTCGGCCTTCTCCTCGAGCTCGTCGAGGAAGCGGTCGATGACGCGGCTCTGGCGGGCGTGGTCCTCGAGGGACTCGCCGACCAGCTTGCCGGCCAGTTCGGTGGCGAGCTTGCCGACGTCCTGACGCAGCGCGGACGCGGCGGCCTTGCGGTCCGCCTCGATCTGGCTGTGCCCGGCGGCGACGATCTCCTCGCGCTGACGCTGGCCTTCCGCGCGCATCTCGGTGATGAGCACGGCGCCCTGCTCCTGCGCCTCCTGGCGCAGCCGCGCGGCCTCGTGACGGGCCTCGGCGAGCTGGGCCTTGTACTGCTCCAGAACGCTCTGCGCCTCGGTCCGAGCAATCTCGGCCTGTTCGATCCCGCCCTCGATGGCGTCGCGACGCTCTTCCAGAACCTTGTTGATGTTCGGAAGGAGCTTCTTGCCCAGGACGAAGAACACGATCGCGAAAGCGATCAGACCGATGACGAGCTCGGGAATCTCCGGAATCAGAGGATTCTGTTCCTCCTCAGCCGCCATGAGCAGCAAGGGCGAGATCACATCAGTTCCTTCCGTGGAATTCTCTCGTCGGCCGAAACCGTCAGGCAGACGGGTAGACGAAGCCCATGACCAGACCGATGAGGGCGAGCGCCTCACAGAGCACGAAGCCCAGGATCTGGTTCTGGCGGATCAGGCCGGCGGCCTCGGGCTGGCGAGCCAGCGCCTGGGTGCCGTTACCGAAGATGATGCCAACGCCGACGCCGGGGCCGATGGCCGCGAGACCGTAGCCGATGGCAGCGAGGTTGCCCTTGATTTCGACCGCGGCGAGGGTGTCGAGAGCGGACATGCCGTAACTTCCTTCTCTTTACACAGACCGGTGGGGGTTGGCCACCGGAAATTCAGGGGATGGTGCGGGTGCTCAGTGGTGCTCGGCGAGCGCGCCCTGGATGTAGCTGCAGGACAGGAGGATGAAGACGTAGGCCTGGAGGGCCTGGATGAACAGTTCGAAGACCGTCATCACGATGACCATCAGGAACGAGACCGCCGAGTAGGCGATGCCGATGCCGTTGAGGAGGTACCAGGTTCCGATGGTGAAGATCAGGATCAGCACGTGGCCGGCGAACATGTTCGCGAAGAGCCGGACGGCGTGCGTGAAGGGCCGGATGAACACGTTCGACAGGAACTCGAAGAACATGACCATCGGGAACACCGGGCCGAGCGACGGGTCGTAGCCGGTGATGTTCTTCCAACCGCCGATGAAGCCATGGCGCTTGAACGTGATGCTCATCCACACGATGTAGACGAGCGCCGCGAGACCCACCGGGAACGCGATGACCGACGTGGCCGGGAACTGGGCGACCGGGATGATCGACCAGAGGTTCATGATCCAGATGAAGAAGAACAGCGCGAACATCAGCGGGACGTACTTCTCGCCCTCGCGCTTGCCGATCGTCTCGTAGACGACGCCGCGGCGTACGAAGTCGTACCCCGCTTCGCCGACCATCTGGAGTTTGCCCGGGATCAGCTTCGGCTTGTTGAAGGCCGCCCAGAAGAATCCGATGACGACGACGGTGCTCACCAGCGAGAGCAGCATCGGCTTGTTGAATTCGATGCCGCCGACGGTGAAGAGCGGCTCGAACATGAACGAGTGCAGGCCGGGGGTCGGGAAACCGCACCCGTCGAAAATATGACAGTCGGTCTCGAAGGCGAGCGTCTTGGCGTTACTCACCGCGAGCTCCTTCAGCGTGGCGCATGGGTACGGCAACCTCGATGTGTCGGCGCGGCCTGCGACCGCGGGACGGCACTGGACTGGACTTGCGGATAAGGGGGCGGCGACTGGGGTCCGAACCGTGAGACGTCACAGGCACGACTGCCGCCCGCGCCAGCTCTGCCGCAGTTGTGGCGAGACCATAGCAAAAGAGCGGAAGTCCCTTTACACCGGCCCTACAGGTCACGACGACGTCCGAGCGGCGGAATCCGGCTCGACGTAGAGGATCTTGGCCTTCATATGGGAAACCACCTGCGCCGCCATCCACACCAGGGTGGATGCGAGCAGCGTGAAGGCGAAGCATTTCGGGTTGAAGGCCGAGGTCCCCTTGAACGTGATCAGCACGATCATCAACAGCAGGATCTGGGTGGTGTAGAGCAACAGCCCCATCGACTGGAACAGATGGGGCAGTTGGCGCGCGGTGCGCAGCAGCACCATCAGTCCGCCGCCCATGAACAGCAGGACGAGAACCGCGCCGAAGACGGCGCCGAGCGCTCCCTTGCCACCGGCAACGGCGGCGCTCACCGCGACTCCCGCCACACCCGCGAGCGCGGTGGGCAGGGCACAGTGCAGCAGCGTTCGTACGTCGTTGGACTGCATGGCGGCAACTCCGCATTCAAGGGGGGCAGGTGTCGTCATGGACGAGCGTAGTCCCGGCTCGAGGGGCGAAAGACCTCACGCCATCTCGCTCCGATGGACCGGCGTGCTGCGGCCCGTCGGCTCTGTCCGGGGTTCTCGTGAACCGTATCACAAACTATTTGATGAGCTCTTTACCTGGATGGTGTGGTTGCTGTCACACATGAGAGTGACAGTGCGCGTCTGTGCAGAAACCGGGGGAGGTTGTCTGGTAATGGGGGCTTTGCCCGCTCCTCGTTCTCCCACGTTTTGGCAATGCTCTAGTCAGATTCTTACCTTGGAGCTGTGCCGACCGCCGATCGCGGTGGCCCCGTTGACGCCCGTCACACCCACCGGAACCGGCTCCTCGTCGGCGACGGCGGCGACGGTTTCCGGCTGTTCCTGCGCGGTGGCCGCGACCGTCTCGGCGGCCCGGGGGCGGCGGTAGCGGGGCGGCACGAAGGACTCCGCCCAACGCGGGGCGCGCGGGGTGAAGCGGGGCAGCAGGAGCAGTGCCAGGCCGATCGCGCTGAGGAACACGACGCCCAAAACGATCCACATGGAAGCCGAGTTGACCGAGTAGGCGAGCGCCCCGAACCCGATCAGCGCCGACCAGAAGTACATGATCAGCACCGCCCGGCTGTGCGAGTGGCCGATCTCCAGGAGCCGGTGGTGCAGATGCCCGCGGTCCGCCGCGAACGGCGACTTGCCGCGCCAGGTACGGCGCACGATCGCCAGGATGAGGTCGGCGGCCGGGATCGCGATGATCGTCAGCGGCATCAGCAGCGGGATGTAGACCGGCACCATCTGGTGCACCGCGTTGCGCTCCGACCCGGAGAACAGCTTCATCACGTCGGGGTCGACCTGCCCGGTGACCGAGATCGCGCCCGCGGCCAGCACCAGCCCGATCAGCATCGAGCCCGAGTCGCCCATGAAGATCCGCGCCGGATGCATGTTGTGCGGCAGGAAGCCCAGGCACATGCCCATCAGGATCGCCGCGAACAGCGTCGCCGGGGCGGCGGCCTCGATGCCGTACGAGTACCAGATGCGGTAGGCGTACATGAAGAACGCGGCGGCCGCGATGCACACCATGCCGGCGGCGAGACCGTCGAGGCCGTCCACGAAGTTGACCGCGTTGATGGTGATGACGACCAGCGCCACCGTCAGCAGGGTGCCCTGCCACTGGGTCAGCGCGACCGTGCCGACGGTCGGGATGGGCAGCCACAGGATCGTCAGACCCTGCATCACCATCACACCGGCGGCGATCATCTGGGCGCCCAGCTTGATCAGGGCGTCGATCTCGAACTTGTCGTCCAGGACGCCGATCAGCCAGATCAGCGCGGCGCCCGACAGCAGGGCGCGCGGCTCGTTCGACTTCTCGAAGACCTCGTTGAGGTTGTTGAGATGGTCGGCGACCAGCAGACCGGCGCACAGGCCGAAGAACATGGCGATCCCGCCGAGCCGCGGAGTGGGTTCCCGGTGCACGTCACGGGCCCTGATCTCCGGCATCGCTCCGGCCACGATCGCGAACTTCCGTACCGGCCCTGTCAGCAGATACGTCACCGCGGCCGTGATGCAGAGCGTCAGCAGGTATTCACGCACGGGCTTCCCCACAGGTCTCGCTGGCCATCTCAGTCCCACACCCTAGCGATCGACTCCTCCACAGCGCATATGTGTCGCATATGTGTGAGGACTTCCGGGTAGGGAGGATGGTTTCACGTGCGGCTGTGCGCAGCGGCGTACGGGGGTGCGCTCCAGGGTGTGCACAGGGCGCGTCTACCCCGGTTCAGCCCGGATACGGCGGGTACGGCGGATGCGCCGCGGCCAGTTCGCGCACTTCCTCTCGGGCCTTCTTGACCTCTATCTCATCCCGCAGCACCCCGGCGAGCAGGGCCGCGATCCTGGTCATCTCCATCTCCCCCATGCCCTGCGTGGTCACCGCGGCGGTGCCCAGGCGCAGGCCACGGGCGTGGTCGTGGGGCAGGGCGCAGCAGTCCAGCACCATCCCGGCGGCGGCGAGCAGCCCGCGCGCGGTGCGTCCGTCGACCCCTAGGGGAGCCGGGTCGGCGGTGATGAGGTGGGTGTCGGTGCCGCCGGTCGTGACGGCCAGCCCCGCGCCTTGGAGCGCGGCGGCGAGAACCCTCGCATTGGCGACCACCCGATGGGCGTACGCGCTGAACGCCGGGGTTGCCGCCTCGCCGAACGCGACCGCTTTGGCGGCGATGGTGTGCATCTGCGCACCGCCCTGCGTGAACGGGAAAACAGCCCGGTCCACCCGTTCCGCGAGTTCGGCGCCGCACAGGATCATCCCGCCGCGCGGCCCGCGCAGCACCTTGTGCGTGGTGGCGCAGACGATGTCGGCGTACGGCACCGGGCTGGGCGCCGCTCCCCCGGCGACCAGGCCGATGGGGTGGGCGGCGTCGGCGATGAGATAGGCGCCGACCTCGTCGGCGACCTCGCGGAAGAAGGCGTGGTCGAGGTGGCGGGGGTAGGCGATGGCCCCGCACACGATCGCCTTCGGGCGGTGGCTGCGGGCCAGCGCCCGCACCTGGTCGTGGTCGATGAGCCCGCTCTCCGCGTCCACCCCGTAGGGGACGAAATCGAACCAGCGCCCGGAGAAGTTCGCCGGCGACCCGTGCGTGAGATGGCCGCCGTAGGGCAGCCCGAGGGCGAGGACCGTGTCGCCGGGACGCAGCAGGGCGGCGTAGGCGGCCAGCATCGCGGAGGAGCCCGAGTGGGGCTGGACGTTGGCGTGTTCGGCGCCGAACAGTGTCTTGGCGCGGTCCACCGCGATGCGCTCGGCGACGTCGACGATCTCGCAGCCGCCGTGGTGGCGGGCCCCCGGATAGCCCTCCGCGTACTTGTTGGCGAGGGGTGAGCCGAGCGCGGCCAGCACGGCGGGCGAGGTGAAGTTCTCGGCGGCCACCAGTTGCAGCGTCGTCGCCTGCCGCTGCCGTTCCCCGAGCAGGATCTCGGCCAGCTCGGGGTCCTGCCGGCGCAGGACATCGGTCTCGGGGACGTGGGTGACCGACATGGTGCGCTCCGGGCGTCGACGGTGACGTACGTCCAATGTAGGCCCGGGGCGGCAGGGGTGCGCGGCCGGTCACATCCGCCGCATGCGCTACATCCGCGCGGGCACGCCCGTCAGTGCGGTGACGACCGGATCCAGTGCCTGGTGTATCTCGTCGCCGATCGAACGGAAGAAGGGGAGGGGCGCCCCGTAGGGGTCGTAGACCTCGTCCGCTTCCAGGGTCGGGGCCAGCAGCCAGCCGCGCAGGGCCGCCGCCGCGCGGACCAGGGCGCGGGCGCGCATCACCACGCCCTCGTCCAGCGGGGGCAGGGTCGCGGGGTCGATCGCGTTCACCAGGCGGGTGAACTCCTTGAGGGTGAAGGTGCGCAGGCCCGCCGAGTGGCCCATGGAGATGACCTGGGAGCGGTGGTCACGGGTCGCCGTCAGGACCAGGTCGGCCATGATGACGTGCTCGTCGAGGAGTTCGCGGCCGGTGAACCCGGTCGCGTCCGCGCCGAAGTCGGCCAGCACGGTCTCCGCGTTGGCCTCCATCGGCGCGCCCTCGTGGCCCCAGGTGCCCGCGCTCTCCACGATCAGCCCGCCGCCCAGCATCCCGAGCCGCTGCGACACGAAATGCCGGGTCAGCCGCTCGGTGATCGGCGAGCGGCAGACGTTGCCGGTGCTGACGTGGAGGATGCGGAAGGTGTCGCGCGGAAACCCGAACGTCGTCGTCTGTTCCGCGGCACGGTCCCCGTTGCCTATGCCACGCCCCGCGTCAGGGGCTGTCAATTCGCCACCTCGAGGTCGGGTACGACCTTCCGCAGCTCGTCCGCGGAGATCGCGCCCGCCCGCAGCAGCACCGGCACCGCACGGCTGACGTCGACGATCGACGACGGGACGTTGGCGGGCGTCGGGCCGCCGTCGAGGTACACGGAGACGGAGTCGCCGAGCATCTCCTGCGCGCGGTCGCAGTTCTCCGGCGCCGGGTGGCCGGTGAGGTTGGCGGAGGAGACCGCCATCGGGCCGACCTCCGTCAGCAGCTCGATGGCGACCGGGTGCAGCGGCATGCGCACGGCGACCGTGCCGCGGGTGTCGCCCAGGTCCCACTGGAGGGACGGCTGGTGCCTGGCGACGAGCGTCAGCGCGCCCGGCCAGAACGCGTCGACCAGTTCCCAGGCCAGCTCGGAGAAGTCCGTGACCAGGCCGTGCAGCGTGTTCGGGGAGCCGATGAGGACGGGCGTGGGCATGTTGCGGCCCCGGCCCTTGGCGTCGAGGAGATCGGCGACGGCCTCCGAGGAGAACGCGTCGGCGCCGATCCCGTACACCGTGTCGGTCGGCAGGACCACGAGCTCGCCACGGCGGACGGCGGACGCGGCCTCGCGCAGACCGGTCACGCGGTCGGTCGCGTCATTGGTGTCGTATCGCCGTGCCATGTCTAGCGGGCCTCCTCGTGCACGTACTGCCGGGCTGAAGTCGGGATGGTGCGGCTCACGGCATCGCCCGGCGGGCGGTCGCGAAGCGCGGTCGGTTGTTGAGGTCGGGGTGGTCGGCCGCGTCGGCCCAGCCCCGCTCCTCGGTGAAGATCCACGGCACCTGGCCGCCCTGGGTGTCGGCGTGCTCGATCACGACGACACCGCCCGGGCGCAGCAGCCGGTGCGCGGTGCGCTCGATGCCGCGGATCAGGTCGAGGCCGTCCTCCCCTGAGAACAGGGCGAGTTGGGGATCGTAGTCGCGGGCCTCGGGCGCCACGTACTCCCACTCGGTGAGCGGGATGTACGGGGGGTTGGAGATGACCAGGTCGACCTGGCCGTCGAGGTCGCGGAAGGCGTCCAGGGCGTCGCCCTGACGGAGGTCGACCCTGGACCCGTCCATGTTCTTGCGGGTCCACTTGAGGGCGTCCTCGGACAGCTCCACGGCGTGCACGCGCGAGCGCGGCACCTCCTGGGCGAGGGCCAGCGCGATGGCGCCGCTGCCGGTGCACAGGTCGACGATGCGGGGCTCGACGACGTCCATGGCGCGGACGGCGTCTATGGCCCAGCCGACCACCGACTCGGTCTCGGGGCGCGGCACGAAGACTCCGGGCCCGACCTGGAGCTCCAGGTACCGGAAGAAGGCCCGCCCGGTGATGTGCTGGAGCGGCTCGCGCTGCTCACGCCGGGCGATGGTCTCCCAGTAGCGGGCGTCGAAGTCGGAGTTCTTCACGGAGTGGAGTTCACCGCGCTTCACACCGTGCACGAACGCGGCGAGCTCCTCCGCGTCGTTGCGCGGCGAGGGCACGCCGGCGTCGGCCAGCCGCTGGGTGGCCTGGGCCACCTCTGCGAGCAGCAGGTTCACGCAAGTCCTCCGGTACTCGGTACGTCGTACGAGGTGCCTCAGGCGGCTGCGAGCTTGGCGGCCGAGTCCGCGTCGACGCAGGCCTGGATCACCGCGTCGAGGTCGCCGTCCAGGACCTGGTCCAGGTTGTACGACTTGAAGCCGACGCGGTGGTCGGAGATGCGGTTCTCCGGGAAGTTGTACGTGCGGATCTTCTCGGAGCGGTCGACGGTGCGGACCTGGCTGCGCCGGGCGTCGGCGGCCTCCCGCTCCGCTTCCTCCTGCGCCGCTGCGAGCAGCCTGGAGCGCAGGATACGCATCGCCTGCTCCTTGTTCTGCAACTGGCTCTTCTCGTTCTGGCAGGAGGCGACGACTCCGGTGGGAATGTGCGTGATGCGCACGGCGGAGTCGGTCGTGTTGACGGACTGGCCGCCGGGTCCCGAGGAGCGGTAGACGTCGATGCGCAGATCGTTGGCGTTGATCTCGACGTCGACCTCCTCGGCCTCGGGCGTCACGAGGACACCGGCGGCGGAGGTGTGGATCCGGCCCTGCGACTCGGTCGCCGGCACCCGCTGCACGCGGTGCACGCCGCCCTCGTACTTCAGCCGCGCCCACACGCCCTGGCCGGGCTCGGTGGCGCCGTTGCCGCCCTTGGTCTTCACGGCGACCTGGACGTCCTTGTAGCCGCCCAGCTCGGACTCGGTGGCGTCGATGATCTCGGTCTTCCAGCCGACGCGCTCCGCGTACCGCAGGTACATACGCAGCAGGTCGCCCGCGAACAGCGCGGACTCGTCGCCGCCGGCGCCGGCCTTGACCTCGAGGATGACGTCCTTGTCGTCGTTGGGGTCCCGGGGGACGAGCAGCAGGCGCAGCTTCTCGGTGAGCTCCTCGCGCTGCTTCTCCAGCTCCTTGACCTCGGCGATGAAGTCCGGGTCGTCGGCGGCGAACTCCCGCGCGGTCTCGATGTCGTCGCCCGTCTGCCGCCAGGAGCGGTACGTGCCGACGATGGGGGTGAGCTCGGCGTACCGCTTGTTCAGCTTGCGCGCGTTGGCCTGGTCGGAGTGGACCGACGGGTCGGCGAGCTTCTTCTCCAGGTCGGCGTGCTCACCGAGCAGTTCCTCGACGGCCTCGAACATGGTGGGCTCCAGATGACGTGCGGGCGGGAAGGGCGGGCGACCAAAAACGCCGGTCCCGGTATGTCCCTGGGCGGGGACACGACCGTGGACCGGCGAGAAGGGGCTCGCTACTTCGTGGAGCCTGCGGCGGCCTTGCCGAAGCGGGCCTCGAAGCGGGCCACACGGCCACCGGTGTCGAGGATCTTCTGCTTGCCCGTGTAGAACGGGTGGCACTCGGAGCAGACGTCAGCGCGGATGGCGCCGCTGTCGATCGTGCTACGGGTGGTGAACGACGCGCCACAGGTGCAACTGACCTGCGTCTCGACGTACTCGGGGTGGATGTCGCGCTTCAAGGTGTCTCCTAGTTTCGGGAGGGCGCCGGGTCGCTGCCGCGGGATGCGACAAACGTGAACCGGAGCCGACGTACCAGTCTGCCAGCACTGGCCGTATCCCCCAAAACCGGGGTCGGGCCCCCAGTATTCCCGGGAGTGCTCCCCGGCCCCGTCGGCCCTCCCCCGAGCCCTCGCCCCCAGCACCCTCCCAAGTCCTACGACGACGTCACGACGCCCGCCGCCTCGCCTGTGGCGGTGCCCTCGGTGGCTGATTTGGGGATGGGGCGGTCGGTCTTGAGGGCTGTCCAGACCTGTTTGGCCTTCGCCTCGGAGACGATGACGCGGTTGAGGTTGGACGGGTCGTACTGGACCGGCATCGTGACCATGTTCATGTCGGCCGCGCTGATGCTCTTGAGGCCGTTCGTGAAGGACATCAGGGCGTTCAGGGAGCCGAGGTCGGAGTCGGTCGTGACGGCCTTGGTGGCGGTGTTGGCGAGGTCGTACAGCTTGGTGCCGCTGGTGAACAGGCCGATGTGCTTGACCTGCTCGACCAGGGCCTTGATGAAGGCCTGCTGGAGCTGGATGCGGCCGAGGTCGGAGCCGTCGCCGACGCCGTGCCGGGTGCGGACCAGGCCGAGGGCCTGCTCGCCGGTGAGGGTGTGCGTGCCGGCCTTGAGGTTCAGGTGGCTGTCGGAGTCCTTGATGGCCTTGGTCGTGGTGACCTGGACGCCGCCGAGTTCGTCGACGAGCTTCTCGAAGCCGGCGAAGTCGACTTCCAGGTAGTGGTCCATACGGACCCCGCTGATCGCCTCGACCGTCTTCACCGCGCAGGCCGCGCCGCCCGTCGAGTACGCCGAGTTGAACATCACCGCGGACGCGGCGTCATGGGTGACGCCCTTGGTGTCGGTGCACGCGGGGCGGTCTATCAGGGTGTCGCGCGGTATGGACACCACGCTGGCCTTCTTGTGGCCCTCGTACACGTGGATGATCATCGCCGTGTCGGAGCGGGCGCTGCCGTCGTCGGTGCCGCCGCCGAGCTTCTTGTTGGCGCCGGAGCGGGTGTCCGAGCCGAGGACGAGGATGTTCTCGGAGCCGTTGTCCGTCTTCGTCGGCCGGTTGGTGCCCAGGGCCTGGTTGATGTCGACGCTCTTGATGTTGCCGTTGAGCTTGAAGTACAGATAGCCCGCACCGGTGCCGCCGAGGACGACGACGCCCGCGGCCATCCACGCGGCGATCAGCAGCCCCTTGCGGCTGCCGCGCTCCTTGCGGTGGCGCGGCCCGTCCCAGCGGGGCTCCCCGCTCGTCGTGCCGGACTCACCCGGTGTGCCGGGCTCCGGCGTGCTCTCGGCGGCCATGTGCTCCTCTGTTCTCGTCTCGCGCGACCTCACCATCGTCACTCCGTCAGGTCAGACGGGGAAACTCGGGACAGGGTTGCACAACGCTCTGTGCCCGATCCGAGGCGGACCGGGCACGGAGCGTGACGCGAGCGGGTCGGGAGCACCCCCGCTCACCTGCGATTTCGGCCGGACTCAGGCCAACTCAGCCGAAGAGGTCGTACTGCTTGTACGTCGTGCCGAGTGAGACCTTTGTGGCAAAGATCGCAGTGGTGGCCTTTCCGGTGCCCTTGTACAGGTACAGGGTGCCGGCCGGGGTGCGGGCCAGGACGTCGGCGAGACCGTCGCCGTTGACGTCCCCGACGGTGGCGATGACGTTGTACGTCGTGTTGCTCCACGTCGCGACCTTGATGCGGGCCGCGAAGGAGGCGGTGGGGGTGCCGTTGCCCTTGTAGAGGAACAGCTCGCCGGTGGTCTTGTTGCGGGCCAGCAGGTCCGTCTTGCCGTCGAAGCTGAAGTCGCCGTGACCGCGTACGACGTTGTACTGGTTCCAGCCCGTGCCGTTCTTGACGGGCGCGGCGAAGGAGCCGTTGCCCTTGCCCGGGTAGACCCACAGCGCGCCGGCCGAGTCGACGGCGATCAGGTCGGGAAGGGTGTCGCCCGTGACGTCGCCGGGGGCCACGATCTGGGTGCGGGTCTTCCAGTTGTCGCCGATCAGCTTGGTGGCCCAGGTCCCGCTGGACAGCACGTAGTGCATCCACAGGACGTCGCCGTCGGAGGTGCGGCGCAGGATCAGGTCCTGGACGCCGTCGCGGTCCAGGTCGGTCTGCACGACGAGGTTGTAGGCGCTCATGGTGCCCCAGGAGTCGCCGCCGGTCAGCGAGGTGCCCTTGGAGTACAGGTCCCGGGCGGCCTTGCTGGACGCGTTGCGCACCCACAGGTCGGCGAGGTGGTCACCGCTGAGGTTGGTGTCGTCCACGCGCGGGTAGGCGCTGGCGGCGTACGTGGAGATCTTGCTGAAGACGCTGTACGCGCCGCTCTCGACGCAGTTCTCGACGCCCCAGGAGACGACGCCCACGATCCGGCTCTCACCGGCCGTGTTCTTGACGATCAGCGGGCCGCCGGAGTCGCCGTTGCAGGCGGTGGTGGTGCCCTCGTCGCTGCCGGTGGCGGGCGTGCCCGCGCACACCATGTGACCCTTGATGTACTCGGCGCCGTAGTAGGCCGTGCAGGTCGCGTTCGACTGGATCGGCAGCTCGGCCGTCTTCAGCGTCTCGGAGATGTCCTGCGTGGTGGAGCTGGTGCGGCCCCAGCCGTACAGCGTGGCCTTGGTGCCGGTCGCGTACGAGGCGCTGTCCGTGTTCGTCGTCATCTTGATCGGCGTGGCCTTGACCGGGGTGTCCAGGGTCAGCACGGCGATGTCGTTGTCGAGGCTGGTGTCGCTGTAGGACCAGTGGTTCCACTGCCGCGCGACGAGCGTGCCCGTACCGCCGTGCAGGTCGCCGTCCTCGCCCATGAGCTGCGTGCTGCCGGTGACGACATAGCCGTTGGCCTGCCAGTCGTAGCCCTTGACGCAGTGCGCGGCGGTGAGGATCTTCGTCGGCGAGATGACGGAGCCGCCGCAGAAGAAGCCGATGTCGTCGCTGGTGGTGGCGGTGCCCCGGTCGTCGCCGTACCAGAGCTGGGCCATCCACGGCGCGTTGGTGATGCTCGCCGCCGTACCGCCGATGATCTTCGGGTCGACCTTGGTGGCGCCGGTGCTCGCGTTCTTGCCCGCGCTCAGGGCCTCCTTGGAGGTCTGCCCCGGGGTGTCGTCCCCGTTGACGGCGACGGAGATGAGCTTCTGGAGCTCCTTGGCGGACTTCGTCGCGGGTTGCGTGGGCGTCGGCGGCGTCTCGGCGGCCTGGGCCGACGTCAGGAACAGCGCGCCGGCGACCACGGCGGCCAGACCGGCCGCGGCGACGGGCAGGGCGATCCTCATCCGGCGTCTGTGCCGACCGCCGCCCTCGGACGTGGGTGTACCCACTCGAGTCCCCCCTAGGGATCAAGAAGTTCGTTTCAAGACGTTCTGACCAAGAGTTTGATCAGGTGGTGTAAAGGCGCGATCGTATCCCGCCGTGAAGAACGGATAAGGGCCGCCCCCTTTCACCAGGGGCGGCCCTTACGGGTACCGAATGCTGCGAGACGAACGTCAGTCGTTGTTGCCCGGCGACGGGGTCGTCTTCTGGATCTGCATCAGGAACTCGCCGTTCGACTTCGTCTGCTTCATCTTGTCGAGGAGCAGCTCGATCGCCTGCTGCTGGTCGAGCGCGTGCAGCACACGGCGCAGCTTCCAGGTGACGGCCAACTCGTCGTTGCCGAGCAGGATCTCTTCCTTACGGGTGCCGGACGCGTCGACGTCCACCGCCGGGAAGATGCGCTTGTCGGCGAGCTTGCGGTCGAGCTTGAGCTCCATGTTGCCGGTGCCCTTGAACTCCTCGAAGATCACCTCGTCCATGCGGGACCCGGTGTCGACCAGCGCGGTGGCGAGGATGGTCAGCGAGCCGCCGTCCTCGATGTTGCGGGCCGCACCGAAGAAGCGCTTCGGCGGGTAGAGGGCCGTCGAGTCGACACCACCGGACAGGATGCGGCCGGAGGCCGGGGCGGCGAGGTTGTACGCACGGCCCAGACGGGTGATCGAGTCGAGCAGGACGACGACGTCGTGGCCCAGCTCCACCAGCCGCTTGGCGCGCTCGATGGCGAGCTCGGCGACCGTGGTGTGGTCCTCGGCCGGGCGGTCGAAGGTCGAGGAGATGACCTCGCCCTTGACCGACCGCTGCATGTCGGTGACCTCTTCCGGACGCTCGTCGACCAGGACGACCATCAGGTGGCACTCGGGGTTGTTGTGCGTGATCGCGTTGGCGATCGCCTGCATGATCATGGTCTTGCCGGTCTTCGGCGGGGCCACGATCAGACCGCGCTGGCCCTTGCCGATCGGCGACACGAGGTCGATGATCCGGGTGGTCAGCACGCCCGGGTCCGTCTCCAGGCGGAGGCGGTCCTGCGGGTAGAGCGGGGTCAGCTTGTTGAACTCCGGGCGGCCACGGCCGTGTTCGGGCGCCATGCCGTTGACGGAGTCGAGACGCACCAGCGCGTTGAACTTCTCGCGCCGCTCGCCTTCCTTCGGCTGCCGGACCGCGCCGGTGACGTGGTCGCCCTTGCGCAGACCGTTCTTGCGGACCTGGGCGAGGGACACGTACACGTCGTTCGGGCCCGGCAGGTAGCCGGAGGTCCGGATGAACGCGTAGTTGTCGAGGATGTCCAGGATGCCCGCGACGGGGATCAGCACGTCGTCGTCGTTGACCTGCGGCTCGGGGGTGCCGATCTCGTCGCGCCCGCGGCGGCCGCGGCGGTCGCGGTAGCGGCCGCGCCGGCCACGCCTGCCGCCGTCGAAGTCGTCGTCGTCCTGCGGGCCGTTGTCACGGGGGCCGCTGTCGCGCTGCTGGCGCTCCTGCTGCTGACCGCGCTGCTGCTGACGGTCCTGCTGCTGGCCGCCGCGCTGCTGGCCCTGGCCGCCGCCCTGCTGGTCGTCGCCCTTGCGACGGTCGCCGCGGTCGGTGCGCTCGCCGCGCTCGCGACCGCGCTCACGGCGGTCGCGGCGGCGGCCCTCGGCACCGTCGTCGTTCCTGGCGTCGCCCTGGGGCTGGGCCTGGGCCTCGGTCTGCGCCGGGGCGGGCGTCTCGGCCTTCGGGGCGCTCTTCGCCTCGGCGGTGACCGTCTCCGGGCTGCCCGCCTCGGCGGTGGCGCGGCGGCGACGGCGCTCCACGGGGGCGTCGTTGCTGGCCGGCTGGCCGGGGATCTCGATCTGCTGCTGGGCCACGGCCTGCTCGGCGGGGGCCTCGGCCGCCTGCTTCTCGGCGGCGGCGTCACCCGTACGGGCCTTGGAGGTGGCGCGGCGCTTGGGCTTGGTCTCGGCGGCGTCCCCGGCGGGAGCCGCGGCCTTCGCCGGGGCGCTGCCGCCCCCGGCCTGCGCGTCCTTGATGACCTCGATCAACTGGCTCTTGCGCATCCGCGCGGTGCCCTTGATGCCGAGGCCGGATGCGACCTGCTGCAGCTCGGCCAGCACCATGCCGTCGAGGCCGGTACCGCGGCGCCGCCGGGAGCCGGCACCGGTGGCAGGCGCGGAGGCGTCCGTGGCGGGCGCGGCAGCGGTCTCCTCGACACGTGCGCCCATCAGATCGGTGGTGTCGCTCACGAAGGGTCCTTCCCTGGAGCGGACGTCGGCCTGTCTGGCTCGGCGACCGGTTGTGCTGTCCGGCTTCGGACCTTGCTGTGGCGAAGCCGGGGCGGCTGTCCGCCTAAACGGCGGAAGAGTGATGTGCTGGTGATGGCGCTTCCTCGACGAGCCGTGACACTCAGTGTCACGTGGCGTGGTCGCACCGATTCCGAAGCTCCCCCAGAGGGGGGGATCCCCACCTGTGGACCGCTCAGCGCCGCTGCACGGCGTACTGCCCAGGTACGACGTACGGAACGCAGTGCGGCTTGGGGAGCTCCCGGAAGAATGTCTGTCCCGAAGGGGGACACGAAGCACCTCGCCGTGGTGGGGTCGGGTGCAGACTTGAGGTTAACACTACCGGATCCAACAAACATTCCCCCTCTCGAAATCCGGCGACCGTGTGCTGTCAAAGGTCACCGGCGGGCGCGAGCGGCAGCACGCACGCCCCCTGCGCGTCCATGACCAGGCGGTTCGCGGCCCAGTCCGCACCGGCCGACGCCTCGATCTTGTCGGCCGTGTCCGCGTCGGCCAGCGCCATCACGGTGGGTCCGGCACCGGAGATCACCGCGGGGATCCCGTCGGCGCGCAGCCGCTCCACGAGCGCCGCGCTCTCCGGCATCGCCGGTGCGCGGTACTCCTGGTGCAGCCGGTCCTCGGTGGCGGGCAGCAGTAGCTCGGGGCGCCGGGTGAGGGCCTCGACAAGTAGGGCCGCCCGACCGGCGTTTGCTGCTGCGTCGACGTGCGGGACGGAGCGCGGGAGCAGTCCGCGCGCGGTCTCGGTGAGCACGGGCTTCCCGGGCACGAAAACCACCGGAACGATGGAACGGGCGGGCTCCATCCTGATCGCCCGCGCGGCGCCCGACTCCATCCAGGACAGCGTGAAGCCGCCGAGCAGGCAGGCCGCGACGTTGTCCGGGTGGCCCTCGATCTCGGTCGCGAGCTCCAGCAGCGCGGCGTCGTCGAGCCTGCTCTCGCCGCCTATGGTCACCGCGCGCGCGGCGACGATGCCGGCGCAGATCGCGGCGGAGGAGGAGCCGAGGCCCCGGCCGTGCGGGATGCGGTTGGCGCAGACGATCTCCAGGCCGCGCGGCTGGCCGCCCAGGACGTCGAAGGCGGTGCGCAGGGAGCGGACGAGGAGGTGCTTCTCGTCGCGCGGGAGGGTCTCGCTGCCCTCCCCCGCGATGTCGATGTGCAGCCCGGAGTCGGCCACCCGGACGACGACGTCGTCGTAGAGCCCCAGTGCGAGGCCGAAGGCGTCGAAGCCCGGGCCGAGGTTGGCGCTGGTGGCGGGGGTGCGCACCCGGACGGGGGCGGCGCGGAAGGCGGGACCGGCCATCTCGCGATGACTCTCCTTGAGCTGCGGGACTGTCGAATGACATTCGATGGGTGTGTGAGGACCCTTGAGGCCCGTCGGTGACGCGCTGACGACGCGGCACCGGCACAGCGCATATGCGGCGGGCGGGTTCGGTACAGCGTATCGAAGGAAGGTTCTGCCGCGACATAGGGCGCACAGGAGGCGCACGATGCGTGTCGTAAGCCCCCTGTGCACCCCTTACGGGGATTACCCGTTCGAGTCGGGGTTTCCTGCCTGCGGGTTGTCGCTCAGGCCAGACCGAGGCGGGCGGCGGCCGTGGCCGCGTCGACCGGGACGGTGACCGGCTGCGGGGCGCCGGCGACGGCCCAGTCGGGGTCCTTCAGGCCGTTTCCGGTGACCGTGCAGACGATGCGCTGCCCCGGGTCGACCTTGCCCTGCTCGGCCGCCTTCAGCAGACCGGCCACCGACGCGGCGGACGCGGGCTCCACGAAGACGCCCTCCTGCGCGGCCAACAGCCGGTAGGCGCGCAGGATCTCACGGTCCGTCACCTCGTCGATGAAGCCGCCGGACTCCTCCCGCGCCGCCAGCGCGAACTTCCAGGAGGCGGGGTTGCCGATGCGGATGGCGGTGGCGATCGTCGACGGGTCCTTGACGACCTCGCCGCGCACGATCGGGGCGCTGCCGGACGCCTGGAAGCCCCACATGCGGGGCTTGTGCGCGGCGATGCCGTCGGCGGCGTACTCCTGGTATCCCTTCCAGTACGCGGTGATGTTGCCCGCGTTGCCGACCGGCAGGACGTGGATGTCGGGGGCGTCGCCGAGCATGTCCACGATCTCGAAGGCGGCCGTCTTCTGGCCCTCGATGCGCACCGGGTTGACCGAATTGACCAGCGCCACCGGGTAGTTGTCGCTCAGCGCGCGGGCGAGCGTGAGGCAGTCGTCGAAGTTTCCGTCGACCTGGAGGATCTTCGCGCCGTGCACGAGGGCCTGGCCCATCTTGCCGATCGCGATCTTGCCCTGCGGGACGAGGACGGCGCAGACCATCCCGGCGCGCACGGCGTACGCGGCGGCGGAGGCAGAGGTGTTGCCCGTGGAGGCACAGATGACTGCCTGCGCGCCCTCCTCCTTGGCCCGCGTGATGGCCATGGTCATACCGCGGTCCTTGAAGGACCCGGTCGGGTTGGCGCCCTCCACCTTGAGGTGGACCTCGCAGCCCGTGCGCTCGGAGAGCACCTGCGCGGGCACGAGGGGCGTGCCGCCCTCCCGGAGCGACACGACCGGCGTGCTGTCGGACACCGGAAGCCGGTCCCGGTACTCCTCGATGATTCCGCGCCACTGGTGGGTCATTGCTGGTTACTCTCCTTCAACCCGCATGATGCTGGCGACACCCCGCACGGTGTCGAGCGTGCGCAGCGCCTCGACGGTCCCGGTCAGGGAGGCGTCGGACGCGCGGTGGGTGACGACGACGAGAGAGGCCTCGCCGTTGTTGCCCTGCTGCCGAACGGTATCGATCGACACCCCGTGCTCGGCGAAGACGGTCGCGACCTGGGCGAGAACGCCAGGCTTGTCGGCCACGTCGAGGCTGATGTGGTAGCGGGTGACGACATCGCCCATCGGCGACACCGGCAGGGCGGCGTACGCCGACTCGCCGGGCCCCGTTGCCCCGCTGAGCCGGTTGCGGCAGACGGCGACGAGGTCGCCGAGCACGGCGGAGGCGGTGGGAGCACCGCCGGCGCCGGGGCCGTAGAACATGAGCTGCCCGGCCGCGTCCGACTCCACGAACACGGCGTTGTACGCGCCGCGCACGGAGGCGAGCGGGTGGGTCAGCGGAATCATCGCGGGGTGCACGCGGGCGGTGACCGACCCGCCGTCGGCGGCCCGCTCGCAGATGGCGAGCAGCTTGATGGTGCAGCCCATCGCCCGGGCGGAGGCGAAGTCGGACGCCGTCACCTCGGTCATGCCCTCGCGGTAGACGTCGTCGAGGCGCACGCGCGTGTGGAAGGCGATCCCGGCGAGGATGGCGGCCTTGGCGGCGGCGTCGAAGGCCTCGACGTCGGCGGTCGGGTCGGCCTCGGCGTACCCCAGGGCGGTGGCCTCGTCGAGGGCCTCCTGATAGCCGGCGCCGGTGGAGTCCATCTTGTCGAGGATGAAGTTGGTGGTGCCGTTGACGATGCCGAGCACCCGGTTCACCTTGTCGCCGGCGAGGGACTCGCGCAGCGGCCGGATCAGCGGGATGGCGCCGGCGACGGCGGCCTCGTAGTACAGGTCCTCGCCGTGCTCCTCGGCGGCGGCGTGCAGCGCGGCGCCGTCCTGCGCGAGGAGCGCCTTGTTCGCGGAGACGACGGAGGCGCCGTACTCGAAGGCGGTGGTGATGAGCGTACGAGCGGGCTCGATGCCGCCGATGACCTCGACGACGACGTCGATGTCGCCGCGTTTGACGAGGGCGGTGGCGTCGGTGGTGACGAGGGCGGGGTCGATGCCGTCCCGGACCTTGGAGGGCCGCCGGACGGCGACGCCCGCGAGCTCGACGGGGGCGCCGATCCTCGCGGCGAGGTCGTCGGCGTGCGTCGTCATGATGCGCGCCACCTCTGAGCCGACCACTCCACAGCCCAGCAGCGCCACCTTCAGCGGACGCGTACGCATCATCCGACCTCGTTTCCTCATACCGTCTACGACAGTTTCCGGTTGACCCAGTCTCACTCACCGGACCGGAGTTTCTATCCCTGGTCCGGATCGTGAGACATGTATTTCATTTCCTGCGGGGCGGCAGACAGGAGATCTTCCGCCCCGTTCGGAAGCGCGCCTTCAAGGGCGCCTATCCGACGTCGAGCCGCAGCAGATCCTCCTCGGTCTCCCGCCTCACGATCACCCGCGACTCCCCTTCGTGCACGGCGACGACCGGCGGCCGCAGCACGTGGTTGTAGTTGCTGGCCATCGACCGGCAGTACGCGCCGGTGGCGGGTACGGCGATCAGGTCGCCCGGTGCCAGGTCCGAGGGCAGGAACGCGTCCTTGACCACGATGTCCCCGCTCTCGCAGTGCTTGCCGACCACCCGGGCGAGCATCGGCGCGGCGTCGGACGTGCGGGAGACGAGGGCGACGCTGTACTCGGCGTCGTACAGCGCGGTGCGGATGTTGTCCGACATGCCGCCGTCGACGGAGACGTACGTCCGCAGCCCGTCGAGCGGCTTGACGGTGCCGACCTCGTACAGCGTGAAGGCGGTCGGCCCGACGATGGCCCGCCCCGGCTCGACGGAGATACGAGGGGTCCGCAGCTTGGCCGCGTCGCACTCGCGGGTGACGATCTCGGTGAGCGCCTTGGCGATCTCGTGCGGCTCGCGGGGATCGTCGTCGCTGGTGTAGGCGATCCCGAGCCCACCACCGAGGTCGATCTCGGGCAGCTCGACGCCATGCTCGTCGCGCACGTCCTTGAGCAGCCCGACGACGCGGTGCGCGGCAACCTCGAACCCGGACATGTCGAAGATCTGCGACCCGATGTGGGAGTGGATCCCGACGACTTCGAGCCCGTCGAGCTGAAGGGCCCGGCGCACGGCTTCGGCGGCCTGCCCGCCGGCGAGCGGAATCCCGAACTTCTGGTCCTCGTGGGCGGTGGCGATGAACTCGTGCGTATGCGCTTCCACCCCGACGGTGATACGGATCTGCACGCGCTGCCGCTTGCCGAGGGACTGCGCGATGTGCGCGACCCGCACGATCTCCTGGAAGGAGTCGAGGACGATCCGCCCGACCCCGGCGTCGACGGCCCGGTGGATCTCGTCCGTGGACTTGTTGTTGCCGTGGAAGGCGATGCGTTCGGCGGGCATCCCAGCGGACAGCGCGGTGGCGAGCTCGCCGCCCGAGCACACATCGAGGTTGAGCCCCTCCTCGTGCAGCCACCGCACGACGGCCCGGGACAGGAACGCCTTGCCGGCGTAGAAGACGTCGGCGTCCGGCCCGAACGCGGTACGCCAGGCACGGGCCCGGTCCCGGAAGTCGGCCTCGTCGAGGATGTAGGCGGGGGTGCCGTGCTGCTCGGCGAGCGAGGCGACGTCGACACCGCCGACGGTGACCACACCGTCGGCGTCACGCGTGACGGTCCGCGCCCAGATCTTCGGGTCGAGCGTGTTGAGATCGGCGGGCGGCGCGGAGTAATACCCCTCGGGAAGGACGTCGGCGTGACGGGGCCCGGCGGGGTGGGCGGAACGGCTCATCTGGGCTTGCTCTCTCAGAGGTGGTCGGGTGCGTCGATACCGAGCAGGGACAGGCCACCGGCCAGCACCACCCCGGCGGCTTCGGCAAGCGCGAGCCGGGCACGGTGGGCGGCCAAGGGTTTCTCCTCCCCGAGGGGAAGAACGGCGGGAAGAAGGAGAAGGGTGGCATCGGCCAGGGCAAGAAGGTGACGGGTGAGACGGGAGGGGGCGGCGGGGTCGGGCCCGAGCGCCCCGTTCGCCGACAGGGACGAGGGGGCGACGGCTACGACCGCCGTGGCAAGAACACGTGGATGGTCCGCAAGCAGGGCGACGAGCTCCCCGACATCCGGCGACACGACGGACCCGACCTCGCCGCCGAACCCGAGATCGGCGGCATTACGACACACGGCCCGGGTGCGGGCATGGGCGTAACGAACCCGAAAGAGCGGATTCCCCTCCCGCTGCACCAGATGATCAGCGGTAACGCGCGGCCGATCATGCGGCGAGGGATGCAACAGGGCCCAGCGCGCGGCGTCGAGCCCGAGGGGGGCGGGATCCTCGGGAGGGGGGACGGGGCGGAGGGTGAGGGGGTGGGGGGCGCCCTGGCTGACGTCGTCGTGGCTGATGTCGACGCGGGCGCCCTGCGTCGCGATGATCCGCGCGAGCGCGTCGGCGAGAACCTCGGCCCGCACCTCGTACGGCACACACACCGCGAAGACCTGCCCGGCGAGGCGGTCGGTATGCCCGTACCGCAGGCCGTCGCGCAGGATCCGCCGGACGAGTGCGGAGGCGGCGGAACCGTCAAGACTGATGTTGAGGAAGCCGGGCCCGGTGATCTCGACGCCGGAGACACCTTCGGCGCCGGCCAGGTAGGGCCGCAGCACCTCGGCGACCCGAAGCGGGGGCTGCCCGGCCGGCCGGGCGAGCTGCAGGGCGATGCCGGTGGCGTAGTCCCCCCGCCCGCCGGGCCCCGGCGGCGCGACCACCGCCCGCGCAGGAACGGCCACGCTGAGCTCCCCGTCGTCCACAGCACGACGCACCGCGCGCAGCACGGTACGGGAGAGCTCGACGGGGGTCACGGGACAAGCGTAGGGGAGGAGGGGGGCGGGTAGGCGAGCCGGTTTGGCGCAGAGCCCGGGATTCCGGGATATGGACGCCGATATGGACGCCGATGCAGAGCACGGACAGGCGGGCCGCCGGACGACCGACACAGACAGCCGAAGCCCCTCCCCCTCCCCTACGGGTTCCTACGGGCAGGGCCGGGTAGGAAGAACACGATGGGGCCGCACCCCGCCCTCACCACGCCTCCCCTCCATCAACTCCCGTACGACCGAGACGAGTTCGGCGGGATCGAAGGGCTTGGTGAGAAAGGCGTCGACGCCGACTTCGAGGCCGGCTTCGACCTCGTACGGCGTACAGGCGCTGATGATGGCAAGGGGAAGATCATGCGTCAGCGGATCGGCACGCAACCGAGCGGCGGTGCGCAGCCCGTCCAGCCGGGGCATGACGACATCGAGGGTGACGAGATCGGGCCGTACCTGATGAACGACATCCAGACACTCGACACCATCGGACGCGGTCACGACCTCGAGGCCCTCCAGCTCGAGATTGACCCTGATCAGTTGCCGGATGACCTTGTTGTCGTCCACAACAAGCACCCGACCCGACGCGCCTGACACAACTCGAGAGTAGGTCGGCACCGGCCACCGCGTCCGGGTTTTCCCCACTTCCACCCCGTGCGGGCGACCTCCACCCCCCACGGAAACCGTTCATGAACACCCCGAACGAGCTGGTAGTGTTCTACCCGTCGCCGCGAGCAACACCTCACGACCGACACGCCCCCGTAGCTCAGGGGATAGAGCAACGGCCTCCGGAGCCGTGTGCGCAGGTTCGAATCCTGCCGGGGGCACCCTTCATACGGTGCCCAAAGACCCCGTCACCAGCGGAAACGCTGAGGCCGGGGTCTTCGCGTATGTGCAGCCATGTGCCGCTCGGAGCGGCTGTATGTCGGAGCCCGCGGCCTATTCGCGGCCAGGCCGCAGAGCAGAAAATCGCAGGTAGACCCCGGGAAACGACGATGCCCCCGGACCGAAGTCCAGGGGCCATCATGCCGCGGGTGGGCGGTCGCAGGTGCGGCGGGATCAGGTCGCTTCCGGTTGTCCGTCCTCCCCGCCGCCGTCCTCGCCGAGGAGTTCGGCGATCCGGCGATTGGCGACGTCCTGTCGCCCGTCGAGGCACTTCGCGTACCGACTCAGCAGCACCTCGACGCTGTTGCCCGCCCGCTCCGCAACCTCGGTCGGATCCACCCCGGCATTCAGCCAGGACGACAGCGCAGCGTGCCGCAGGTCGTAGGGGCGAGCGGCAAGCGGTGATGCCGCCTGTTCGGGCGTGAGCGCCAGGTGCCGCGCCTCATCCCAGACGCGCCAGTACGTGGTGGAGGCGACCACTCCCCCACGCTCGTTGGCGAACAGCCGGCCGTCCTTGGCCGTGCCGAACTCCTGGAGGTGCGCGAGGAGCATGCGCACCAGGCGGGGCGGAATCGGAACGATACGGGTCTCATTCGCCGCTCGGTTCTTCAAGCCTCGGTCGTCGTGCACGGCACCAGTGCCAGTCCAACGCTTCCCGACGGTCGGGCGGCTCTTCTCCAGGATCAACGAACCCCACCCGCTGTCCGGCAGCGTGCAGTCCTGACGGCGCAGCGCCACAGCCTCAGCCGGACGAAGACCTCCGAAGTACATGCAGGCGAACAGCGCGACAAGACGACGCCCGCGAGCCCGGCGGTAGCCGCCCACGTACGAGACCGCGGCCAGGAGCTCCCCGGCCTGCCGAGGGTTCACGACGACCCGACGGTCTACTTCCTTGGTCACCTTGGGGGGCTTCCACTTCACGAGCGCGACCGGGTTCTCGGGGAGCTCCCCCAGCTCGACCGCATAGGCGAGGGCGTTGAAGAGGACAGCCCGCTTACGCCGCACTGTCTCGGCGGCGGCCGTGGCCCCGGACAGCGTGAGCTTGAGCGAGTCGAGGATGCGTCGGATGTCCGCCGGGTTCTTGAGCGTCGCCAGCGGCAGCGACGCCTTGGCCACCCAGCGCAGGGCGTTCGCGATGTCGACGGGCGGCGGTTCCTCGTCCGCGCTCTGGACGACGAAGGCCCAGCCTCGCAACGCACGGCGGAGCACGTCATCAGCCGGCCGACCCGGCCTGTCGTCGAGCAACTGTGTCGTGACGAGCGTCATCGTCTCGTTGGCGCTGTCTCGGGAGTTCGGCGCGGCGTGCGGCCACTTCATGGCGATGTACGCCCGCGCGAAGTCGTACCAGGTGAGGGACGGTTTGGCGGTTGCCATCGAGTCCGGCAGACCGGTCTCCGAGTCGAATGCCTCCCCGTTCTGAACGGCCCTGAGTAGCTGCGCCCGGAAGTTGTCGGCGAGTGCCTTGGTTCGGAAGGTCTCGGAGAACGGCAGCGTGCTGGCGACCCTCCAGCGCACCTCATACGAAGCCTTCTTTGTCGGCCTCTTGCGGATGCTCCAGATCCGCACGTCGTAGGACTTCACGCGGCCTCCCCGAGTCCGTGGAGCCACGAGGTGAAGTCACTTCGCCAGAAGCGGAGTTCACCGTTCGGAAGCTTGATCGCTTCCGGGGCCTGGCCCAGTTCCCGCCAGCGGTAGAAGGTGCGGCGGGAGACTCCGCCCAGCTCGGTGAGGATCTGCGGGACGGTCATCAGTTCGTCTCGTCGGCGGTCCACGACGAGTCTCCTTCCGTGTCCGGGGTGTCGGGTCGCCGCGAGGAGGCGAGCCAGGATTCGGCGGCGGTCAGCCCGGTACCGGCGAAGCGCCAGTGCGAGAGGACAAGGACGGTGTCCGGGTCCGGGAGGGGGTGGCCAGCCAGGGCCGCGCGTTCGCGGGTGAGCGCTTCGTTGTGGTCGGCGCGCTCCTGGCGGAGGGCCCCGAGGGTGACCGAGTACGCGCGGGACTTGGTCGAGAAGTGGCCGCGGAAGCCGAGCATGTGGGCCCACTTGCGCAGGCGCAGGTCTTCGAGTTCGGAGCGTGCGCCGAGGTGCCAGCAGGTCAGGATCATCTGACGGGCGTGGTCGGTGACGTCGGTGCCGATGAGGTCGATGACGGGGTTGCGGATCGGGCGGTCGAGAGTGCCCGTCGCGCTCTCCGCGCCTTTGGTGGCGTACTTGGCGATGTAGGCGGCGACAGCCCGACTGGTCAGGTTGGTGGGTCCGGTGAAGTCGGCCGAGGCGATGGGGCGGATGTCGAGCTGTTCGCCGAAGCGGAAGGTGTGGGCGCGGCCGTCGAGGGTCGGGCCGGGCGCCTCGGCGAGCCGGGCTGCAGAGCGGATCGAGTCGCTGAGGAGTTCTGTCGTGGCCCAGACCGGCGGGGTGTCCTCGGCACCGTCCGGGCCATCGAGCCGGATCACAGCGTGAAAGTGGACGGCCCCGCGCCGCTGATACTCGGCGACCTTGGCATACGACACCTTGAGGCAGTCGCGCAGCGCCGATCGGCCGATACCCGCGCGGGAGGCGAGCTGTTGGCGCAGGTAGGTGGTGAACCGGGCCCAGAGGGCACCAGCGTGCGCGTTCCAGAGGACGGCCGCACGGTAGTCGTAACGCTCCGGGTTCAAGGGCGTGCCGAGAGCGGGGTCGTCGTCCGGGTGGCTGCGTCCGCAGCGGCAGCGACCGCCGCCCGGTCGGTTGTGGACGGGCCCGAAGGACGGAGCAGTGAAGGTCGCGAAGACGCGGGGGTGTCCGGCGACGGCCGGGCCAATTCCCTTGCCGCCGCTCAGGCCGGCCGTGACGAGGTGGAAGGTGTCCTTGCGGTAGACCTCCGCACAGGCGGCGCACCGGGTTGCCCGGCGGTTGTTGCAGCGGATGAGGAGTTGTCCGGCCGGAAGGTCGCGGTCGACGACCTCACGGACGATCTCACCGGTTGCGGCGTGGACGTCGAGGCGGTGGCCCTCCATCCGTACGGGCCGCTCGCAGCCGCCGAGACGCTGGATCTGGTGTGCGTAGGTGCTCAGGTCGCCGTACTGGGCGAGGGTTGCCAGTTGGCGGATGGCTCCGGCGGGAGCCTCGGGGCGCATGTGCGGGTTCCTCCTCGGAGGGGCGGGAGTTTGGGACGGAAGCCCCGACTTGCCTTGTCAAGGGGGATAGACAGTGCGGGCAAGCCGGGGCGAGCGGAGCGGGAGAGGTCAGCGGCTCTTGAGGATGGAGCGGATGACGACCGCGCAGACGGCCACAGAGGCGGCGGTGATCGCGACCGCGAGCAGCATGGAGACCAGGACCGCGCCGACGACCAAGACGGCGGCGCTACCACCGGCGACCAGGGCGAGCACGCTTCCGGGGGTGATCTGGACGGCCGGCCGGTTGGGGACTGGGGCGAACGGAACCGGTGCGGGAGCCGGGACGTAGTGCGCCGGGTTGTAGGCGGTCGGGGTCGTGGTGGTGTGGATCGGGGCGGTGTCCTGGGGCGGGTACTTCGGGGTGAACACGAGGGGGGTCCCTTCTGCGGTCAGTCGAGGAGCGTGGCGACGGCGGGGGCGAGGACGCTGTGGGCGATGAGGTAGCCGCCCAGGAGGAGCAGGGCGACCAACCACCAAGGAGGACGGGCGAGTTGAATGCCGAGGAAGCCGACGACGAGCACGGCGAACCAGAGCGGGACATCCATGGCGTTGATCTCCTTTCAGGCCCTGCAGCGGTGCGTGCGGGCGGCGAGTTCGGCGGCGGCGCGGCTGTCGTACTCGGCGGAGAAGTCGCAGCGCGGAGCCGTGCAGGCGGCGAGGTGGCGGTTACGGCCACGGGCGATGAACGAGGCGACCTGGACGGGGCCGATGCGGCGGACGTTGCGGAACCTGGGGCTGGTCATTGCTGGGCGTCCTCTCCGGTGAAGTCGTCGGCGTGGTCGGTGAGCCACTGCCTGATCTCGGGGAATTCGTCCTCGGTGGCTTGTTGGAACGCGGCTTGCGCGACGGCGACGGCTTCGACGAGCCGATTGCGGCGGGTCAGTTCTGCGGCGTACTCCAGTGCGGAGCGGATGGCGGGGCGCATCAGGTGCGTCTCCTTTCAGAGGTGGGCTGCGACGGACGGCGTCATGGACGCGGGCAGGCCGAGCCGGGCCCGGACGGCGTCGGGGTCGGCGGGGCCGCCGGTGGCGGCGCGGTGTTCCTCGGCCAGGACCCGGACGCGGTCGACGAGGGCGGGCGGCAGGGAGACGGCGGGAGCAGTGGGCGCCGGGGCTGGGGCGGTGATCGGCTCGATAGTGGGTTCCGGTTCGATGGACGGTTCCGGGAGCGCGTCACGCTGCGGCTCCTCGATGGCGACCGGGGCGGTGGGCGTCTCCGTCTCCGAAGGTGCCTCTGGCGTGTGGGGCGAGTGCGCAAGGAGCGTTCCGCCGAAGAAGGCGACGGCGGGCCAGCCGGCCACCACCACGCGGAGCGACGCGGGAACGTCGTCCAGGTCGAGGAGCCCTGCGGTCGCGACGTTCGCGCCGAGGGATGCGGCCAGGGCGACGAGGAACCACAGCCGCGGTCCCCCAGCGGGCTGTCCGGCGCGCTGCGCTTCCCGCATCCGACGCCAGGCGGCGACCAACAGCAGGTCGACGCTGACGGGATAGGCCCACGCCTTCCAGCCGCCCTGTCCAGCCGCCTCAGCAAGGTCGTGCAGGTGCGAGAAGGACAGGGCACCCGCGATGACGGCTTGGACGATCACGGCGTCCACACGGGCCAACTGGGCACGCATCGGCTCGACTTCCTTCCGGTTCGAGGCATGGGAGGGATAGGGACTTGGCGCGAGGCGGTTACGCCGACCGTGGGGAGGGAAGTGCGGCTACTCGGTCACCGGGCGCGCGGTGGGTGCAGCAGCGGCGGGAGAGGCAGACCCGGCGGACTCTTCGGCGACGAAGGGCCGGAAGGGGTCGAGGCGGGGCAGTTCCGGCACCAGAGCGGAGGTCGCGCGGCAGATCGCCGCCGCCTCGTCGAGGGTGAGGTGGGGTGAGCGGGCGCGGGACCAGCCGCCGGAGGAGTCGCCGACGATGGCGACGCCGGGCCGTTCGGCCGGGATGGAGGTGGCGGCGAGCGCCGCTTCAGGGGAGATGTCGGCGAGCGCCATGTTCGCCGACGATTCGTCGTTGACCCGGTGGCAGATGCGGCCGGTGAGCTGGGCGCGGAGCATGGTGGCGCCCTTGCCGAGTTCGGAGCCGAAGCGCTGTCCGCACACTTCGAGGTAGATGCCGGCCGCGCGGCCGAGCTGGGCGATGCGGATGAGCTTGGTGACCATGGCGTCGCGTCGCTTCTCGTCGTCCCGGCTTGCGGCGAGGAAGAGTTCCGCGACCTCGTCGACGACGACCACGACCGGCACCGGCCGCACCGCATCCGGCAGCCCCCACACGTCCGAGGTGAGCACGGCATCCGCACCCGCCCCGGACCGGAGACCAATGAGCCGGAACCGTGCCTCCATCTCTTCCAGCAGGACGTCGAGGAGCTCGTTGGCACAGTCGGAGGTGTCAGCGAGTGCCGACAACCGGGGTGCGAACGGCGCGAGTTCGACGCCCCACTTGCAGTCGATCCCGACGAGCACGACCCGCTGCCGGGCCAGGCCGCACAGCAGGTTCCGCAGGTACACGGACTTCCCGGACTGCGTTGCACCCAGGATGAGTTCATGCGGCACGGCACGGAAGTCCCGCACGTGCCACCGCCCGTCATCCCGCAGCGCCATGGGCAGGGAGAGCGGGCCACTCCTCTGCCACCGCCGGGCGGGCCGCACGTCAGCAAGCACGTCCCAACCGATCAGCCTCAGTTCGAGCCACCCCGGCTTGGTAGGACGGATGTGCACGGCGTGCGCGGCCCAGGCATGCCGCAGCCGGTCAGCCGACGCCATGAAGTCTTCAGGAGCCTGCCCGGTCGCCATGCGCAGCCGCATCACGAGACCGGACCCGGTCGGCAGCGGCAGCGACCGGCGAGGCGGTACGGGTGCCGCCTCCCTCCCGATCACCCGGGCCGTGGCCCGACGGACGGCCGAAGCCGGAACCGTCAGACCACAGGCGTCCATCGTGGCCCGGTACGTGGTGAGCACGCGCAGCGCCACGAACGGATAGCCCACGAGCCACCAGAACGCGACCGGCAGACGACGGCGCAGGACCAGCAGCGCGGCAAGGGCCAGCAGGCACAGCACCAGTCCCCAGAGGGTGTCAGTCATGGTGATCAGCCCTGCACCGGAGCGGGGGCGTTGACCATGACGGCGTCCGCCCGATAGGCGATGCCGTGACGCATCCGCCCACCGAACTCGCTCTCCCACGGCCGGGCGATGAGTCCGGACATGATGACCGGAGCACCCATCACCAGGCCCTCACCGATGCCCTGCTCAGGGATGGTCACCTTGATCATGTCCGAACCGCCCTGCGCGATGAACACCAGCTCCAGCACCATGAGCCGCTGGTTGGTCACCGGGTCCACGGCGACCTCACCGGTCTGACGGTCCTTCACCTTGATCTCAGGCAGCTTGGTGACGAGCAGCGTTGCGGTAGAGACGTCTACGGGGATGACACGCATTTCTTGAACCTCACTTGTCGGCGACGCGTTCAGTCCGCGCCGCTTCGGTTTGAATACCCCCCTAGACAGCACGGGAGGCGGCCCGCCCTGACTGTCTAGGGGGGTTGACGACCACGTTAGACCGACACCCCGTCAACTGTCTAGGGGGGTATGCAAGTCGGGTGGCTCTGGCGTTGTCAGACCTGTGCCGGATCATGACGCCCGAGGGCCGTTCGACCTTGCTGGAGGGAACGCGATGGACACCGACTTGATACGGGACCTCGGGGTGCCAGACCGACGTGAAGCGGCGGCGGACACGTTGGCCGCTCTCGGCACCGACGCGGTGGAGCACCTGGTGCGGGAGCTGACGGACGAGGAATCCCCCGTGGACTGGCGGCCGATCGCCGACGTGCTTGAGCGGATCGGCGACGCAGCCTTCGACGGCCTACTCCGAGGTCTCGCCTCCGCGTCCACTAAGAGCTCTCGCAAGCGCGTCGGCTTCGCGTTCTCCTGCCTTGGCTCGGCGGCCCTGGACCGCTACACCGCAGCCCTCTCCCATCCCGTGCCGGACGTGCGCAGGATGGCCATCCGCGGACTCCAGCACTGCGGCGACGCTGCCCGGCCCGCCGTCTCTGCTCTGCTGCCGTTGCTCGGGGACCCCGACGAGAGGGTTGCCCGACAGGCGCAGGACGCCCTGATTCTTCAAGGCGAGCACGTCATTCCCCTGCTCCAGCGCATCCGGGAAGAAGGACCGGGCCAGCAGCGGGCGCGGGCGTTGACCGTGCTGGCCGAGCTGGGCGGCGAACCGGCACTGTCCCGCGCCGACGTGGCCGCGATCGAACGACTCATCCGCGTCAAGCTCCCGGACGACCGGCCCGAAGGAATGTGGGCGTGCTGGAATCACTGGATGGCCGTCCCGAGCGGTGACCAGGCCGGAATCATGCAGACCCTCGGCCTGGCGGACCCGCGACCCGTGACCTTCGCTCTGGGCAATGACATCGTCGACGCCGACGGCCACGGCTTCGGCGAGGACGACCCCTACAACGGCTACGAACGGGTCTTCGTGACGCCCGAGCTCGACGGCTGGACCCTCATCCTCGGTGCATGGTGCGACCCGTGCGGCGAGGAACGGAGCGAGGACGTCCTGCGCCTGTGCACCGAACTCAGCGCCCGCTACGGCCAGGCACACGCGTACTACTACGGCGGCCAGGGCGACGGCTCCGCCTGGCTCATCGCCGAGCAAGGCACCGTAACCCGGCGGTACTGCGAAACAGGCGAGGGAGAGGATGAATTGCTCACCCTCGGCGAGCCCCTGCCGTACGAGCGGGCCCGCCGTGTGGAACTGGGCCTCACGCCCGACTGGGACGCCGCGCAAGAGAGCCAGGACGACGAAGACGAATGGCGGTGGGCCGCCCACGACATGGCCGCCGACCTCGCCCGCTCCTACGGCGTCAGCCCCCTGCACATCGGCCCCGACACACCGTCACGGGGAACCGGCGTCATCGCCCTGACTCCGCACGGCCTCGCCCATGGCGTACCAGCGGGGGCCTACCGCATCTGAGCAAGGGCGAGAGCAGGGGCAAACGCCGGTTACTTCGGCAGCACCCAGTGCAGGGCGGTGGCGTCATCCTGTGCCTTGCCCCGTGGCCAGCGCCGACCGTCGGGGTCGTCGGCCTCGGCATCCCGCACGCGGCGGATCAGCCCGTCGGGCCCGGACTCGCCGAGGACGTCCAACGCCTCTTGCCAGGTGACGAGTTCAAAGAGGTCGACGAGTCGCGTAGCGCCGTCACTGAGCAGCGTCACGGAGGTCAGCGACTCCAGCGGGACGCACCCGGTGAGGGCATGTTCGGCCGCTTGAGGATCGGGTCCGGCGATCCAGAAACCGCCCGGCCGGTTGCGGAGCCCCGTCAGGGCGTCGCGGTACTCGGCCAGGGCGGCAGCGTGCTCGGGGGAACCGGTAGGCAACGCGTCGACTGGCCCACGCAACTGCACGCTGACGTCGTCCAGGCGCAGATCCGTGACGGCGGTCGTCTTCCCGTCCTTGTCGGCGAGCAGGAGTGTCGAGTCGCCGAGTACGAGGTACTCCAGGACTCCCTCAGCGGCACGCACGGCGACGACCGTACTGGTCGGACTGGCCCGATAGGCCAGGTCGCAGGTGTCTTCGTGCAGCGACCGGACTCCGCGGATCGAGTCGGCCAGACAATCGGCGAGCGGCCGTGCAGGTAGCACCGTGATGGCGCTCAACAGCAGCCCGCCCAGCGTGAACGAGAACCACGCGACGCCGTGCATGCAACCGGTCTCCGCCCCGGCCACGCCGGCACCGTCCAGCAGGACAGCCGTGCCATGTGCGGCAGCGGCGAAGTCCTCGTTGCCGCCGCGCGGTTCGGAGGGCTGTGAACCGAGGGCGACGTTCACGCCTCCGTCTCCTCGTCGTGCAGGTAGAGGGGGGTGAGCAGTTCGACGGACTGCGGTTCGTCGGTCTCGGGGTCGTACTCGACGCCCACCAGCGTGGAAAAGCGGCGCTCGCCCACCTGCCCCCAGATCGTGTTGAGGTCGGAGGTGAGCATGTGGACCACACCGAGGGAGCCCTCGGTGTGGATTCCGGCGATGGCGAGCACTGAGCCGTTGCCGTCCGGCCGAGGCAGCCGGCCGAGGTACCCGACGTCGTACCAGCGAGACGGATCGGTGTCCCGGCCCGCTCGATACGAGTTGCCGGTACGCCGGTCCACCAGCGCCCAGGGTTCTCCTTCCGGATGCTCCCAGCTCAGTACCGGATCCTGGGCGTACAGGTCACTCATGGTCTCGGACATGCCCGGACCGCAGACGACGACCAGGCCGTCACGGTTGAGGTCGACCTCACCGCTCACCAGCACGTGACCGGAGCTGACATCGAGCCCGTACGACTTGGCCAGCTCTTCCAGCCGCTTCCCGGAGTTCACGTCAGCCATGGCGACGACCGGACGCTTCTTCTCGCCGTCCCACCGCAGCGGAGTCACGATCGTGACGGCGCCCGCACCAAGGAAGACCCCTTCGGGCGCCGGACCGGTGTGCCGGATCTGGTGAATCCGCCCCCGACTCAGGCCGGCCTTCTCGGCGATCTGCGCATACGACAGCCCTTGTGCATGGAGGTCCTGGACCACACGGCGACGGAGCCGGGCGAGTTCGGTCACCTCCTGCTGCGCGTCGGCCAACCGCGTCGTGACCTCACGCAGGAGCAGGTACGGATCATCGATCGCCATGATCCGCTGCAACTCGTCCGACATGACCACACCTCCTAGAAGTACCCAGGAGTCTAGGGCCCTAGACGGAATGGGCGGGAGTCGCCTTCCCGAATGAACACCGATCACATAGAAGCCGGCCCGCCGCCGAGGCACACCACGAGGACTCACCCTCCACTGCCCACGAGGCGGCCACGGATCACCACAGGACAGGAGGTCATGACGCGCCGTTCCGCGACAGCTCGGCCCAGACGCAACGCCCACCGGCGGGCCGGTCCTTCACGCCCCAGTCTTTGGCGCAGGCCGCGATCAGCATCAGCCCGCGGCCGCCCTCTTCCACCTGGCTGTTCACGCTGCGGAGCAGGGGCTCCTCGTCGCCGCCCTGGTCGGTCACCTCGATGCGGACCAGGTCGTCGCCGAAGTGGACGACTACGAGGAACCATCCGCGGTACCAGCCGCTTCGCGTATGCCGGACTGCATTGGCCGCCAGCTCGCCGACGACCAGGACCGCGTCGTCCACGAGGCCGGAGCCCTCGTCCTCAAGCAGGGCGCCGACGAAGTGTCGGGCCTCCGCAACCTGCCAGGCCAGGCCAGGGAAGATGCGGCACCACTTTTTGGGCATGGGAACTCTCCTCTTCGTCTAGGGGGCTAGACGGCATTGCGAGCAGAGTATTCCTACGCATGACTGATGAGCCAGGCATCTAGAGGAATTATTCCTCTAACGAGTGGTGAAGTCCTCCAACTCCCGGAACTCCTGCATCACCCGGAGCAGCAGCTCCCGCGCCTCGATCCCGAAGATCGCAGCCTCTTCGAACCGGGCGAAGGTCTCCTCGTACGCCGTGACCTCGGCGGAGTCGTCCAGGACCCGTTCACCTCGGAAGGTCTCGACGACGACCGCCCGCCGGTCGCACAAGGTGAACCCGTGACGAGGCATGACGGGTACGGCCCGACGCCAGGGGATGACCCCGAGGCGCACCGTGCTCAGACTCTCGACGGCAAGGAGCCGGTCGAACTGGGCGAGCATTAACGAGGGGTTCCCTGGCCAGGTCCGCAACACGGCTTCCGTCAGCACGAACACCGACTCCCGCCCAGGCTCGTACAGGAGGCTCTGCCGTTCCACACGGGCAGCCACCGCACGACCGATCCCCTCAGGGGTCAAGTTCGGCGCACTCTCGAAAACGTGACGGGCGTACTCCGCGCTCTGGAGCATGGCCGGCAGAACGACGCACTGGAACGAGCGCACCAGCCGTGCGGACCGCACCGCGTCATCGAGGGTCGCCCCGGCCGGCGCGTCGTCGCTGTTTGTCTCGTCGGTATCCGGCGCAGCCTCGACGGCGGCCAGGAGGTCACGCACCTCATGGGTGGTCGGCTCGTCGAGGTCGAGGGCAAGTGTCAAGCGCCGCAGGACGTCGAGGCTGGGAACCATCCGCCCGTTCTCGACCTTGGACACGGTCGGCTGCCCCACACCAGCCCGCTGCGCCAACACCGCACCCGTCAGGCCGGCCTCCGCGCGAAGTCCCCGAAGACGCACCCCAAGCGCCTTCATCCGCTGCTGTCGCTCACTCCCCATACCCAGGGTTCTACACCACGGAGCAGCAGGCGCCGGGCCCCCGAGTCATGGCAACGCTCCCCGCTTGTCTATGAACAACATGGTTGTGGCCAAAGGACAGGTTCAACACCATGAGGTACGACCGATGGTCAACGGGCAGAGCAGGGGACGCAGGGTGGATTTGATCAGCCTCACCGATGGTGAGAACAGCTTCCGGGTGCGCGTGCTGGGGCGTCACCTGCAGGGCGTGCTGCACCTTCACGACCAGCTCCGATGCAGAGGTTCTCATCACGAGCAGCTTCGTCAGCGGTCGACTCGACATGGCCCTGTTCCCCTCCGACCTGGAGGACTGGTCTCGTGCTCTGGATGTGCTCGCCGCAGGCCACGACGCCTGCTGGAAGGACAACGACCACAGTCCTGAGATCAGGATCCAGCCGTACAACGAGGAGCATGAGACCCCTACGGTCAGCGTTGAGGACCTGGGGAGTTCGTGTGTCTCGGTGTTCATTCCCATGCGTCTTGCAGAGGGATGGATCGACGAGCAGCGGGGGCTGCTTGAGCTTGTGAGGCAGGAGTGGCCGACCGAAGTACTGCAATCTTCACCAGGCGTCTATGAATGGCGGCACTGAACGAGCCGATCAGTGGCACACGGCCAAGCCGATCACGGGCGCCGTCAACCATCAGCTGGGACCGAAGTGTCAAGCATCTCCCGGGACCGGACAACACCAGCGACTCGAGCATGATTCAAACTTTCTCTACTGGTTCAAGGCGGCTCGCTCCGCTCGCCGCGCGCGGCCCGGCTCCCGGCCGGGCCTGCGCTCCTGTCTCCGCCCCGCTCCAGCCCGGCCGGAACCCGTGCCACGCTCTCAGCAATCAGCCGTCTACTGCCCGACGCGCCGGAAGCTTACGGGGCCATGATCACACCCGTAACTCCTCTCGGGCTGGCATCAAACACCGTGACACATGCCAGTAGGATATCACTCTAGCCCTTACGATTGCTCAACAATTACTATTCACAACACCACATCCTTCCGAACGAGTTCGACGATATTGTTTACGGTAGCGTCTAGAGCATTTCGCTTTGCTCGCCATTCTGGCCCACTGTTCGAACTGGCCCTGACAAACTCCCGAAGCCCCCGCCTCAGGGTCGCCACTTCTGAAACAGCGCTTTGGGTACCGACGACATCTATATGCGTCATCGCAGCGTTTACCTCAGTGAAGTCAAAATCATGGTGAAGGGCACCGGCATCTACCTGCGCCACCTCATGCGGGCGGGAGTATTCAGAGCGCACCCGGGAGACAGCAAGTTTCAACTGGATGACAGAACGTATGCGCTCCTCCCTCAACCATCTCTCGTGATCATCCTGAGTTTTCATCTTGGCGACCAGGATGACCACGATCAAGGAAAGCGTGGCACTAACGCCTGAAACAACCGGTGCAATCCACATTACCCTATCTCACCTTGGCGAGATTCCATATCATCGCCATCCTCCTTTTCAAATTTGCTAGAAGGTTCTTCTCTGTGGCGCTCTCCGGAGCCTTCGCCTCTTTCAATCTCCGGAGGTTGAACCTCCCCGGCCAAGCGCTTCAAAGTGTCGTCTGCCTGAGCCAATGCGACGACCTCAGCGACGGTACCCGGACGTTCTCGAGAATCACTCATGCGCACGGTGAAAGGGGCGAGCCGTTCCCCATTAACAGTAAAGGCCACCACCCCGCTATATTTTCCAATCCGGGACAAATCGGCGGCAGTGAGTTCTACTTCTGGGGCCAAACGTTCCGCGTCGTGACGGCCAACACCCTGAATAATCATGTTACCGACATTGCCAAGGACTGTTTGGATCAGAGCTTCGTTCCGCATACCCTCATGTAGAGAGAAGGAGGATAGTTGCCCCAGCGTCTGGTTAGCCACGGTAACACCGAGATTGAACTTCCGAGCTTCAGGGATCAGCGTAGCAAACGAAGTATCTACAAAATTTTGAAATTCATCAACGATTAGTAGTGCGGGGGCCTTCCTTTTTAGGAACACTCCCTTCATCGTGGCGTGCAACACCCGCTTCACGATGAAGGAGCCCAAAAACTTACTTGGCCCCGCACCAAGGGCCACTTGAGGGACCTTAACTAGCACAGCAGCCGGCCTTCGCAAAACGTCGGTCAGATTGATAGCCGGCTTCCCGCTGGTCGCCGAAGATAGGGCTCCAGGACGACGAAAGTCGCCAAACTTCGATACAAACCACTGCTCAAGCTCACTCCGCTCTGACTCCTTCACACTTTCGTGAATTCTCCACCGCTGCACGAGGTCTGTGCGTCCGAGGCTGTCAAGCCGAGCAACGATCCGATCGCGGTAGCTCTTGTCCTCGATGAGGGCCGGCACATCGCCAACTCTTGCCCACATATCATTCTTCTCGTCCGCCGCAGCGACCAGAGAGTGCAGGCACAAACGCATAATGTCCGAAAATCGCGGTCCCGCCCATCCGTAGTACTGAGCACCCACAATCATCTCAACTAGGTCGTCGATGTTCGCTAGAATCTCCGACTCATTTTGGGCGTCAAGGTAGATCGGGTTGAGGCTCGGCACCGTCTCGCTGGTGAAGTCGAGGGCAACGAGCGGATCACGAAGGGTGGCGTGGCGCACTGCATAGTCAAAGAGATCACCATGTGGATCTACAATGATAACCGGCCCAGCGCCAGCGAGATCGTGGCGTGCAATGTTCTTCAAGGTATTGGTCTTGCCAACACCAGTACGACCCACGATGTATGTATGGAGCAGCCGACTCGCGTCCGGGATACGCGCATCCCGCTTATCATCCACAAAAGGCCTCGCAGCGCTGGCGGTGCCGAGTTTGGCTCCATCTCCTGGTATGGCGAAGTCGTTCATGGAGAGGTGGAGCGGACGCCTCCTTCCCAAGCCACGCCCTTCAATACGGCCATGCGGCGGGTGCAGAACGCGGTGCGCGATCTCGACCGGATAGCTGACGCCACCTGTCACGGCGTCGGTGCCCTCTGCATCCGTGACGTTGTAGTCGCTTCCGAATAGGGCTGCACCCACCAAATTGGCAAGCGGAGTGTTTCGCTCTGGCGTGGTCAATGAAACCTGGATGCCAAGCCTGGCACGCCCAAACGGCTGCGCCACAAACCAACGTGCTCCTTGCCCACTCCCTGAATCAACTGGTCTGGCCTCTTTAACTTGACTTATTTCATTGTTCTCGTCCTCCTCGATCCACAAGCCGCTGACGTCCAAACTGCAGCCGCCGCCGATGGCTCGCAACACATCAACTAGAAATCCATTGTCCTCGCGGATTTTCGGCAACACTGACTTCTCTGGCGTGATCACCAGGCGGTGCCCTCGGGAAACGACGTACTCGGTCGTGTACGTCTCCCAGCCCCGCAAGAACACCGATCGGGTGATCCGTTGAAGGGACTCAAAGTACGCCTTGCTACTCTCGTCTGTTGGACCGAAAAGGTTCACCGAGTAGCGAGCTACCACGTTTCCGCTGGCCGGATCTTCCTCGGTTTCCAGCCTGTAGGTGATCCGCGATCCGGGCGGTGCAGATCGTGCGAAGGTGAGCAGTAGATCCTGCTGGTCGGAAAGTGTAGAAATCGCTTCATCCGAATCGAATCGACCAAGCCCGATGGAGAAGTGCCAGCGGATATCGGAATCCTCTCTCCCATTATCACCTTCTGATCCGAGCTGCAGGCCCCTCTCGCCACCATGTTCGACAAAATATTTTGGCAATGCCGTGAGTAGCAGACGGTCCGCCTCAGCATCGCTTGGACGCGCCGACTCCGATATTGACCTCCGAATCTGTTGCGCAACAGTCAACAAGGCCAAATTCTTGTGCTCGGCAACCGACTGCGTCTCCGGAGAGACCATGTGCCGTGCAAGCTGCCTCACTAGCTCAGGCTTCACCAAGTCGTCACCTATCGCCTGACGGTAAACTTCCAGGGCTTCAGCAACCAGGGTCAATCGCGGTATTCCCTTCAGGTATTCCAGCCATCGCTGCACCTCTTCATTCCCTTCCGTTGAGGAATTCGTGCCCTTCGCCAGTTCCTGGAACGCACGGACGATTTCGGTGGCAGCGTTGCCATCAGAGCGCAACACCATCGCACTGCGTAGCGTCACCCGATTCGGGTCCTTCAGCAGCGGCGTCGGTTTTTCCGGAGGGCCATGCCAATCAACAGCGATGATTCCCTCGGCTTCGGCAGGAATGGGCTGCGGAATGCCTTCCTGGACGAAGAGGTCCTTGCAACCCGAGGCCAACACAGTTGAACCGCCGAACCTGCTGTGATTCGCAAGAATGCGTGGGAAGTCCCGAGGCGCGTCGGGCTGAAAAGCCTCAAGATTGCGGGTAAGGGCAGGAATTGCCAGCACGTCTGGTATCGGGCGCTGGCCACCCAAACTCGCCCCAGCGACTAGGTAATCCTTGCAGATCGCAACACCCAGTTTGATAGTCTCGTTGCGTCGCTCAATTTCAATCACCCGAGGCCCAAATCCGGGATGCAGGACTTCATTCTCCGCCGCATGCTGCTTCGAAATCAAATGGCAACGGGTTTCATGGAAGATTGCCGCATTGTTGGCAAACGGGAGAACCTCATCGTTCGTGTACTTCGCAAGGGCCTCTGCTCCCGTATTCCGCGGGACACCCAGTCCAGCCACGATGGTGATGCGTGGCGCGAATCCTGCAAAAATGCGCAGAGTTGTAGGGTCAGCGATGAAAGCGTACTCAGGAAATACGCACAAGTCGACGGATGCTTCTTCAAGGAAGGAGAGGATCTGCTCTAGACGTCTGTTCTGAAAGTCGATCAAGTCAGACTGGATCTTCGTCCGAGTAGAGTTGAAGATGTCAACGTGCCGCCCAAGCTTATAGAGGGAGACCTCGGAGTCTATAGGGTCTTGGCCCCAGGCCAACGGCTCGGCAGGCGTCCACAACCGTTGGCTTTGGATTACTGCGCTTGGAACGAAGTCCATCTGGACAGCAGCTAACTTGAGCATGAGCCTCTCCCACCCTTGGCGCTGGAGCGTGCTCAGCACTCGCCGTAATAGAGTAAAGAGTTACCGGGCCGCGTCGGTTCGAATTTGGACTCGCGCCCCTAGAATTATGGAATCTAGACCTAATCATTACAGGGACTTGATGAGCTCATCCCGCGTATGCCGGTCTCGACGTGGACCATGAATACCGTTCTAAGATCTGGCGCGCTTCCGCCATCCTTAGGCAAGCAGATGATGCTCTTCTTTAAACGTTAGGTCCTGCTGCCCGGGGACGCATCTCAGGGAATAGTCACACTGTCAACCAACGGATCGTCGCGTAAGTTGCACGGTCGGACCGTCCACGTGGATGCTTGGGACGAGGCGACGGGCGTTGCCCTTGTGGTCGATCCCAAGCATGGCACCCGCCGCCCGGGGACAGACTACAAGCCGACCAAGTAGTGGCGGCTATCCCGGGAGGCGGATGGCGCGCGTACTGGAAGGACGAGGGACCGGAGAACGGGCCGCTGGCTGAGCAGGTGCTTGCATGGCTGGTCACGTCCAACAGACGCGCAACCCCGATCACCGTCGACGCTCACGGAGACGTAGACGACACCGAAAGCGCAGATCGCCTCATCCCACCTGGAAAGGAGTGAGGCAGCTCCCCCGCCCGTCATCTCAGTTTCCGTCTCATTCACCCTCGTTCACGGCCGTTCACAGGGGACCACCGGTCAGGCTCGGTGCACGAGCTTGACCGCCCATGAACCCAGAAGAACGCCTCCGACACCCCCGCTCCCCACCAACACAGTTGGACAGCGTGCATCCAGACGAGCTGTCCCCCCGTACTGCCCCGCGTGCGCCTCCATCAACTGGTTCCGCTGACCGTGCGCCCTGCTCTGTGCCGGCTACGTGCCACACGCTGGATGCTCAGACGCGAAGGAAACCAACGGGAGGGGCGCACACCGTGGGTGAATGGAAGCAGGGGAAGTGCGGTTGGCCGACGGCGACTGGCGGCCGATGTCAGAACAAGACGCTGAAGGGCACGTCACGCTGCTACCTCCATCAGGGGGACTGGGCGAAGCGTGGCCAAGCCGAACTTAAGAAGCGTGCGAGCAGGCGTCGCAAGAAGTGATCCGCGCACGGTCCGGGACCTCTGGTAGCTGTTTGACGGGGGGTGTCGAAGCTGCACGAGCTCCCGGACCGACATGGCTCGGGGGTCTCTTCTGAGCCACCCCCCTGGTCGCGCGCTCCCCTTACGGAGACAGCAGACCGACCCAACGCTCCACAGCGTACGTTCAGCCACTGACAACGCCCGTGCACCACAGGCGCACCAGATAGGCGGGGAACAGCGGGGAATGACGGGGAAAGCAGCCCATCCACACGAGGTGGCAGGTCCACGGTTCGCCCAGGTCAGCGCCTCAACTGACCCAAAGTGCCCGCAGCTTCCCAAGCTGATGGCTCAGCACCGTCATAGCGGCCCGGCCGTCGTGGCTCTCTCTGGTCGACGGCATGGGCAGCGTGGCCAAGGCCGGTGGGGGTGTAGCGAGGCATACGCGTGCGTGGTCGGTCGGCGCACCCGCCGTCGTGGCTGGCTGTCGCCAGCTGAGGTTCAGACGGGGCGCATCGAGGGTGCCGGCCGTCAAGCGAGTGTGGCGAAGCTGGGCCGTCCCTGGGCCGTCCGACGTCGCTCGACAGTGGCCAATGACGGCCAACAACGACCACCAGGCGCACGAGTCCACCGCCCCTGAGCAGCGAAAACGCAGGCCACCAAGATCCCCTGCAAGACCCAGGGCAAGAAGACAGGATGAGTTCGAGGAGACGCCGGCGTCTGGTGGCCTCGTGTGTCGAGGCACAGCAACAGTCAGCGAGCGACACCGGCCCGGAAGGCAAATTATGTCGTCATGCCTGGATAGTGAAGGCGGCTTCGTAGCCCTGCGCTGTGCGAACGTCCTCATACACAACGGTCGGTCGAAGCCGGTTCCAGCGGTGCCCGAGGAGGAGCGCGAGCCCCATTGGGCCCGCAATGAAGAGGTGAATACGCGGGGCTAGGCGGGTGGCGCGGCGAACGACATCGCGAATGCCGATAGCAAGAGCATTGGCAGTCACAGAGTCGGGAATGGAGCGATCTTTGGCCCCTCCAGGTGGAGAAAGGACGAGGATCTTGGAGACCGGCGTCTGCTGTTCGCGCAGGTACTCCAAGACGTCTTCGGTGGGGTCAGTAGCGACCGCGATCGCAACGGCGAGATCATCACCTTGGTCCACGGGCTGCTCATGGATGGTCGGGGGTTGTGGGGTGTCGTACGGCTCGCTGGTAGACCAGAGCTGACCCCGCTGGAGAACAGCCAGGTCGACACCCGTGACCATACGGAACGCAGCGCCGGTCAGGAAGGCGGGTGCCAAGCGGAAACTGCCGGTGATAGTGATCGCGGCGGTACCTAGCGGGAGGCGAGCAGGGGCAGCCTCGATGTCTGTCTGAAGCTGCGTCCACGTGGCAGGGGCCAAGGGGCGACGCTTGGTGAAGTCGTCTGGTCCATCGAAACGGTCCACCCAGTCGATTGCGTAATCGGCGTCGCCAGCAACCGGGTCCGGCTTGAGCGTGGCGATCGACAGGACTGCCCGTGCAGGGCCAGCCCTGAGGCCGAGAGTGTCAACGGCCGCCTTGACCATATCCAGGGTGAGGGTGCGATGTCCTGCACGGACCTGTTTGGCGACCCAGTCAGCCCCACTTCTCACTGCGTGTTCATCGTGCTGCAAGCCAGCTACGGCCATGAGCAGTTGCAAGCGTTCCTGGACGTGAGTCTGGTCGCGAGCCAGGTCGAAGCGGAGGACGGAAAGTAGCTCACGGAGTTCACCTTCGCTCAAGCCCGTTGCCGCCGCACAGCGAATACGGGCGGCGCCGAGCGCTGATCGAGGACCCTGAAGGCCGGCTTTAGGCATCAGGAGCTGGCTGCGGGAGTCCCGAACGGCCACGAGTGGATCGGCCGCGTCGGGTGCCCGGTTGGTGGACAGAACCAGGTCGACAGGCATGCCGTCTGCCGTCAGCGTCCGCCATGCCTTGGCAATCTTCTTCAGGACAGACGGGCCGCCGTCCTTACTGGGTTTGGTCAGGTACTCCTCGTTGACGGGCGTGGAACTGTCGACTGTGTACTTGACCTGGGTGTACGTGTGCGGTGGTGTGCGGCGCAGAAGGACTACGTCATCGAGGTTTCCAACGCCGTCCAGCTCCACCCCCACCGAGACCACGGGGTTATCGGACCGGGCCGCGTTTTCGCGCAAAAGTGCCAGGCAGCCTTCCCAGGCGACGAGCCATTGGTAGTGGTCACCGGCGATCCTGACGCTGGTGGGGCTCGGGGCCGGCAGAGGTTCCATCAGCGCTCCTCGGTGAAGATGGGACTGGGTTCCAGCTGTTCGGCGAGAGTGAGGAGGTCCTCGTCGCGCACAGGGCCGTCGGGGAAAGCATGCAAGACGGCGGTCGGGACCAGCCGCTGGGTGAGATCGGAGAAGGTGTAGCCGGGCCGGCCGGTGCTGGGGCCGGTGACAGCAACGAGTTTGTCCACGGTCTCAGGCCGGATGGCGAGGCCGTCCAGTGCCTGGGTAAGGACAGCGTGGCGCTGCTGAACGTCTGGGCGAGTGAAGGTGAAGGTGGCGGCTGCGCGGCGCATGACCGCTGGATCGAGAGCGCCGACGCGGTTGGTGCACAGCACGACGATGACTGGGATCTTGGCGCTGGCAAGGCTGTCGATTCCGGCAAGGAAAGCATCTACTCCGGCACGGTCCTCATGGTGCATCTGTTGCGCCTCGCGGGACTGGACGAGGGCGTCGGCTTCGTCCACTACAAGGATCAGAACCGAGTTCACCCCACGGGCCCCCTGCGCCCGGCGCCCCTCAGCGTGCAGGTGGGTGAAGGCGTCGCCGATCAGGGCGGTCATCTCGCCGACCAAGCCGCTGCCGCGGGTGGCGAGCTTGAGCCGGTAGAGGAAGACGGGTAGATCGAGCTGGTCGGCGAGGTCGCAGCCGAACGACTCGGCGAGTGCGGACTTGCCGGAGCCGACGTCACCAGAGAAGACGAACAGAGGGGCACGATCGGCGAACAGCGTGAGCGCGGCGACGTCACCACCGTGGTGCCTGTCGGACCACACACGCAACAGCCGTGGGTCTGCCAGCAAGGCAGCTTCCTTCCGCAAGCGCGCCTTCATGCTGTCGAGGCCCACCAGGCGGTTGTACCGGGCTCGGCGAACAGGTTCGGGGAGTTCGATCACGGGGTGGAACAGGTCGTCTTGGCTGGTCACTCGGTCTTCCTTCTGCTGTTCAATCGAGGTCAGAAAGCCACGTAGACGTCGCGGGTGACGCCCGCACCGTTGCGGGCATAGCCCTGGCCGGCCGTGGAGGTACCGGAAAGGGCACTCGGGGCAGCGGCTCCGCTCCGAGGAAACGGCAGGGCCTCCTTGACCTTGCTCTGCTCGGTGCTAGTGAGGGCGTGGAATTTCTGGCTGTACGTGAGGTAGCTGTAAAAGCTGTTGCCGCTGACCTCTGCCGCCCGGGGCAGGCTGCCCGGGCGGCCGTCCGTAAGCTGCCCGCCGAGGGTCGCCTTGTATCGAAGGCGCAGCTTCCACGCGTTGCTCCCGGAGTCCCGGAACCCGTAATCGACCGTGTCCAGGTAGCCGTCACGCAGCAGTAGGGCCACCTCCTCGACGTACTCTTCGATCTGGTCGAGGCTGGGCTTGCCGTAGTAGTTGTGGAGCAGGCGAAGGTCGGCGCCGACCTTCGCACCCACATACCGGGCATCTGTGATGGTGAAGGACGCCGATCTGGCGTACGTCCCAGTCATCGTCAGGCTCCTTGGAAGGACGGGCCGAACAGCTCACGCCACGCGTCGTTCGCCTCGCCCTTGCTCGGTGCACCAGCAGCCCATGCGACGGCTTCGAGTGCCGTGTTGGCGTAGTCGACCAGTCGCTGGCGGTGGTACTCGGTGTAGCTGGAGGCGACGTTGTTTTCGGGATTCACGGGGTCCCAAATCTGGATCGGATCCGAAGACGAGGCGACGGCGTCTGCCTGGTAGTAGTCCGTAAACACGATCGGGGTCTTGAGGCCGGTGACCGCCATGTAGGACAGGACCTGCTCGATGGCGCGCGGGTAGTCGTTCACCTTCAGCGGCTCGCCGTTCCACCCGTGCCTCCACAGGTGAGCGACCAACAGCTCGAGAAGGAAGCTCTTGCAGCGCAGGTCCGGGTCGTTCCGCTTGCCCTCACGAATCCATGCCTTGAGCAGCCGGATCAGCTCGGTGTAACCGGGCCCTGCAGCATCCGGGTGCTTGCGCTTCTCGATGAACCTCAGGTGCAAGGTGACCGAGGTCAAAACCTTCTCGCCCTGACGGGTAATCAGGTGACCTTTGTCGTCCGGTTCTCCGGTGTAGAGGACCGGCGCCACATCAATCTTCAGGCCGGAGCTCCTCAAGGTGATCCCCACCGCGTGCTGGGAGATGACGAAGTCCTCTGCGACCTTCGTCTTTCCGTATACCTCGATGCACCGGTCTCGCAGCCACTCCAGCAGACCCGCCTCGTCCACGTCGGTGTCCGCCACACGCACGTACGCCGCGACGTCCGCGTCGGAACCCTCGCCTCGGCGCCGCCGGATTGCCGTGTGCTTCGCCGTACTGCCCGACGCCCGGAGCTTGACGAGATCGTAGTCAGGGTGTTCGGCGATGTACCCCTCCAACCGCTCCCGGAGATGCTTCACCTGTCGACGGCGCTCCTTCGCCTCCACGCCAGGCACGTTCACTCTGTTTTCCGCGAAGACCGCCAAGACCTTGTGATCGACATGGCTTTCACCGGGCATACTGCCCACCCTCCATCCAAGCGGGCCAACCCCCGCGAAACATCTCTATCACCCGGCACTGACAAACCGGGATGCTGTGGAAGATGATCAAGGATTCGGGCAAGCGAGACGTCCAACTAGGGAGCTGCGGGGCAGGGGGAGGTTCGTGCCACTCGTGTGCCAGATCCTGCGGGTACTGACGGGGAAAAGCGGGGACTCGGCTGGGGATCCGGAGCGGCTGATGCGCAGTTGTGGCGCAGGTCAGTCGAGTGATCGACGCCAGGAGACCCCGGTCGGTCGGCGTAGCCGCCGGGTATCCGGGGTGTCAGCCGGCGCCGCCGGAGGGGCAGATGTGCGAGTCACCCCAACTCCCGTACCGACAACCGTCAGCCGACTTGGGTGACCTATCGCGCTGGGGCAACCTGATTCCCGGCGCCCGACTGATTCAGGTAGGTATGAAGGTCCCAACCTTCTTGTGGTCTTTCGAGAGAACCTGCCGTGCGCTTCATCGGCACACTGCGCACCAGTGGTTCACCTCGCCAGTTCCCCTGGACAGTCTGCCCCCAAATCGCCACAGCCTCCCCTTCTGCCACCATGACTCGCCCAGGCGAACCCCCAGAAGCTTCATGGCGACCTGTCAGCCAGTCGTCAGCTGCCATGGACTGACTTGTCGTCAACATCTGGTTGGGGCTCGACACGTCGCCTGGTTATGGGATCCTGAGCCAGCGCCACCAGCTCAAGACAGGGAGTTGAGATGCCTCGCGAGATCCACCCGTTGGAAACGCTCACGACGAATGACACCCAAGCGTGGGTAAAGCAGCGCGTCATCAATGTAATCAAAAGCTATCACAATGCTGCCGACGTCATCGCCGAGCCCATCCAGAACGCTGTAGACGAGGTACTTTCAGCGGAAAATTTGGATGGCAATGGCGAAGTAAGAATTTCACTGGACACAGACCAGAACACGATTTCCGTACGCGATAATGGTCGCGGTATCTCCAGTGAAAACATCGGCAGGTGGTTGGCTCCGGACGTGGGAAGCAAGCGTGCCGCCTTCCTCGCTGGTCTCGTAAGAGGTCACAAAGGAGTGGGACTTACTTTTTTGGCCTATGGGTTCAATTTTTTTGAGCTGGAGACTCGCACGGCGGACGAGCACTACATCGTCCGCTTGGAGAACGGTCGATCATGGGTAGAGGACCCTAATAACGAAACTCCCCCTGTCGGGCAACTCGCGGAGATCGAGAGCGGTGGAAGGCTCAATGAAACAGGAACCATCATCACTATCGGCCTCAGTCCTCAAACCGAACCGCGTAGCCTGAAGCACGCTTTTCCGACCGCCGAGTACGCCGCGACAGCAATCCGAAATCAGACTGCCGCTGGCTTGGTGGAGCCTCCCGCCATAATCAAGAAGAGAAACCTTGAAGTAACTCTCGAATATAAATCTGGCTCCAAAACCCAAACGATTAGCATTCCCAGCACGTATCGCTACCCGCACGAAGACCTGGCGAGCGGCATGAAGGTTTTGAACCTTGGCCAATGGCTGAAGTCCAACAACAATTCCGAGCCTCAAGCGAAGGAGAAAAAGGCCTACCATGCTTGCTACTGGGTTTTCACCCCTGAGGACTTGAAACAACTCATTGGATCCAAGGTCGGCGAGCAACTGACTGAGCCGGAGGAGATTTCAGAGTTCCTCGACGAACATCAGGTTCATGTCTACGCGCTCTTCTCGTACAGTGCCTCGTACAGGGATCAACTCGGCGAAAACTGGAAAATTCCCAGGAATCGCAAGCTCCTTCACTTCCCCAGCCTTCGGGTGGCTACTGACGGAATGATTTCGTCTTGGTCACGGGAAATCACCCTCACACACCGCGGTTTCAACGTAGATCGAACTTGGCTTCTCTACAGCCTGCGCGGCGTTGAGCCAGATCTCGGAAGAAAAGACTTCCCTCCAAACGTACACGACTTTCTCCGAATCACTGAGGAAATCATCGCTAACAGGGTTGCCGAGCAGTCCCGACCGTTCCTGCGCGTAAGCCCGCCTCGTACAGCACCGACTCAGCCCGGTTACATCGCTCCCGCCGTAAAGGCTCACCTTCGACGGCAAGACCCGATGTCTCCAAAGGCACTTCCCGGCTTCGATGACATTACTCTCCAAACGCAACCTAAATCAGAACAAGACGTTATTGCCCTCTTCAGTGAGCTCGTGGGAATCGGCGCGCTTCGGCATATCCAGCCCGTCTTCTATAGTGGCTTCGATTTCTATGACTCTTATTTTCAATACGTTCCCTCACTCACACACGAGAATGTGCGAGAAAGACTGCCTGGCGTGGACGATACCGACGTCCGCGACGACGAGGGAGTAGCTGAATTCAAGGTCTCTGCGGACATGGTCCTCGCCGATGTCGTCGCAGGAGTGAAAAAATGGACCGACATGAAGTTCATGGTCTGCTGGGACATCGGCAAAGATCGCAAGTCCGCTGGCAACGAGATCACATTTTCTGAGTGTGAAGGTGCTGTCGACCGGAGGTACCACGGAGTCACCCACCTGGCACGCCTCCAGAGCGGCGGAGACCACACAATCTTCGTAATCGCATTGAGCAGTTTCCTGCGGATCATGTCAGCGGAGGAATGATTCGCATAGCCATTTACGAAGCCGATACGCTGAGGCCTGCTTATGGCATGATCTTCAGCAGAAACTGCCATGGGGAGGCCAGCGTATGGGCGGTAGCATGCTGCGAGTGGGGCAAGTTTTGCGCTACGCAAGCGGCAAGGAGCCAATACCACCCACGTTGGACGGCTACTCGAACTTCCACCACGTAACACACTCGCCGGGCCTCAAGCGAGCTCTGTTGGAAGCTGGCATCAACGGCATGGCCAAGGTCAGCACCCCTGATGGCATCCGGCGTCCGACGATCCTCATCCGGTCGAGCCCCTGGAAGGCGGGCACGGAGCAGACGCCGTGGCACGACGTGTTCGACATGGACAACGGGCACGTTCGCTACTTTGGCGACCACAAGGCCAGTACGACCGCCGAGCCCGGAAAGACCATTGGCAACGCCGCCCTGCTCGATGCCTTCGTCAAGCACCAAGGGCACACGCCAGAAGAAAGAGTCAGCGCCGTTCCGTTGCTCCTATTCCGCGCGGTCTCGCGCAGTGGCAAAGTCAAGGGGCACGTCGAGTTCTGTGGGCTAGGCGTCATCGAGCGGGCCGAGCGACTGGTGCAGTGGAGTGGCAGCGAGCACACCACGTTCACGAACTACGTCTACGACATCGCCCTCATCGACCTCACCGACGAGGACGACAAGGTCTCGTGGGAGTGGATCGACTCCCGGAGGAACAAGTCCGTGAGCGACGTGGCTACACTCGAATTCGCTCCGCGGGCCTGGCGCGAGTGGGTTAAGTACGGCAACTCGGCGCTGCCCAGGCTCCGCCGACGTGTTGCTCGTGCCAAGGTGACGAAGGTTCCCGAGCAGCGGCCCAAGCCGGGGACCACCGAGGCGAAGGACTTGGAGTTGATCTACAAGTACTTCGACGGGCGCAAGCACGACTTTGAGGCAGTCGCCTCCGCGGTCGCAGCGCGTGTACTGCGTGGCGCTGGTAACAGCTACGTAGAAGGGTGGCTGACCCGACGGTCCGGCGACGGAGGAGCGGACTTCGTCGGTCGGCTCGATATCGGCAGCGGACTGGCCGGCACCAGTCTCGTCGTCCTTGGACAGGCGAAGTGCGTCAAGCTCGACAGTCTTGTCACTGCCGAGCAGATCGCTCGCGTCGTCGCTCGGCTTCGCCGCGGCTGGATCGGTGTCTACGTCACGACCGGCGCCTACTCGGTGCCCGCACAAACAGAGATGATCGAGGATCAGTACCCAATCGTTCTGATCAATGGGCTGGATCTTGCTCGGGAGCTCAGGAGCATGGCTCGGGACGATTACGGCGGGAACCTCGAAGCCTGCATCGAGCACATACTGACCGTGCGGGAGACCGCGGTCACGAACCGGCGCCCAGAGGAGATTCTTCTGGAGTAGCCACCGGTGGCGCACGGCCTATCGGTGGCCTGCGGTGCCCTTAGCGGGCCACCGATAGGCCCCTGACCAGTGGAGATACGCAGGATGCACGGGGCCTCCGGAGCCGTGTGCGCAGGTTCGAATCCTGCCGGGGGCACTCGCCGAACCACATCGGGAAATCCGTATGTGACCTGCGCGGATGCCAACACGAGAGAGCGGGAGTCAGTCTCACTGACTCCCGCTCTTTCTCGCTGTCTCTCAGTCTTCGCGACACACCTCCGACACACTGCCGAGGCTCGCCCCTCCTAGTACTACAGCCGGTGGTTTCACGGTGAGTGTGCGCGTGCGGCTCGGGTGCGGTAGTGGCTGGTTCGAGCTCGGGTCTGGTGGCGGGTGTGCCAGCGGTGCCAGTGCATGGCGAGCCAGGTCCGGGCGGTGCGTGCGGGGGCGAGGACGATCCGGTCGTACAGGCGGCGGATCTCGTTCACGGTCGGGGGTCGGCAGTCATCGGTGGGGCGGGTATGAGCCGGCTCCGGACGGTCACCAGGAAGGCCATGGCGAGCATGCACACGGTGGTGTGCCGGTACCACGAGCACCACTTGCGTACCTCGTGCTCGTCCAGCCCCACCTGCCCCTTCGCGACCTGGAACGACTCCTCCGCCATCCAGCGCCGCCCGGCCGCGGTGACCATCCCGGCCGGGGTCGTGTCCGGGTGGGTGTGGCACAGGAAGTAGGCGGTCTCCCGGACGAGTTCGCCGGTCTTCCTGTCCTTCTTGTTGGGCACGGTCGAGCGGCGGATCAGCAGGTGACGCTCCAGCCCCGTGGAAACGGAGGCGAGTTGGACGGCGGCCCAGTCGTACTCGCGCGGACCCTTGGCGTCGTCGGCGCAGGACCGGCGCTCGAAGGCATCCTCCGGCACCAGCGCCCACAGCTCGCGTGCCTGCCGGGTGCGGCCGTCGGGCAGCGCCAGCACCTCCTCCTTCGGGACGGCGAGGACGTAGCGGACCTGGTGTTCCTCCAGCCAGGCGCGCAGCGCCCGGCACTGCCCGTATGCCTCGTCGGCCAGAAAGTAGGTGAACGGCACCGGGGCGGCCAGCGCCCGTTCCAGCATCCGCCGGGCCAGCTCCGGCTTGGTGGCCACCGCGTTCGCGCGTTCGGGCGGGATGCCCTGCTCGGCGCACCGGCGTTCGTGCTCCGCGGTGGCGCCGGCCCAGTTCCTGCCGAGGTAGAGCTCGGCGTCGATCAGAGTGCGACCCCGGCGAGATCCATAGGACAGGTGCACGCTGACCTGGGCGTTCTCGATTCTGCCCGCAGTCCCGGTGTACTGCCGCTACACCCCGGCGGTCTTGGTGCCCTTCTTGATGTCGCCGGTCTCGTCCGCAATCAGCACCGCGTCGTCGGCGGCCAGGGCGGCGACCGCGACGGCGCCCACCCGGTCACGCAGGGCACCCGCGTCCCACGCGGCCTTGGCCAGGAAGCCCTGCAACCGGTCGGGATTGGGATGGCCGGCCGCCTCGGCGAGCTGCCACAGGTTCTTGCGCGGCACCTCGCTCAGCAGCCCGCGCACCATCGCCCGCAGATTCTCCCGGGAGGCCGGACGCGCGAACACATCGTCCACCGAGGCGCACAGCGCCTCCAACTCCCCCTCAAGCTCCCCCACTTGCCCCTCGGTCAGCTCGTCCGTCTGCACCATGCCCAGTGGCAGTCTCAATCCCACGAACGGAGCAACGAGCACGTGAACCACCGGCTGTAGTACTAGTCGCCGTCCTCTTCCAGAATTTTTGCGATCTTGGCATTCGCGACTTCTTCATGCCCGTCAATACAGCCGTGGTACCGGCGGTGGATTACCTCCGGCGAGTTACCGACCCGCCGGGCCACCTCAGCGATGGGCACCCCAGCGTTCAACCATCGCGTGATGCACGCGTGCCGCAGGTCGTACGGGCGTCCGGCCAACGGCGAGGCGATGCGCTCGGGATGAAGCGCATACTGCCGCGCTTCCTCCCACACCCGCCAGTAGGTGGAAGAGCCGACTCAAAACGTCCACCACCTCTCTGACACGTGAACGTCTCGGATGCCCATAGCAAGCCTGGCAGCGACAACGCCCCCGGAGTCTCGGCGTACGCCCAAACCCCAGATTCAAGCGTGCGTCGGGCCAGACCCGCGGCGACTGTCTCTGCCAGCCTCATCCGGGCAGAGGATGATGCACAGTAGGATAGGTGGCATGAGTGAGCCTACCGGCAAGTACTCGATCACCATGCCGCGCGATATCGCCGAAGCCGCCAAGGCCCGCAGCGGCCCCTCCGGACTGTCCGCTTACGTCGCCGCAGCCGTCGCCCGCCAGATCGAGCGGGACAACCTCAACGAACTCATCATGGTGGCGGAGGCCGAACACGGCCCCATCACCGACGAAGAGATTCAGGCTCTGCGCGACCAACTCCACCAAGCCCGAGAGCGGCAGACCCAAGGCGGGGCGAACGCCGCGTGACCCCCTCCCCCGCCACCCCCGGCGGCACCCTGGTTCTCGACAGCGAAGGGCTGGCCAAGGCCGTACTGCGCGACCGTACTGTCACCAGCTGGCTCGCCCTCGCCCGCGCCGACGACCTGCGGGTGATCACCTCCGCAGCCACCCTCGTGGAAGTGATCCACCCACGGATCAATCGTCCAGCGCTGGAATGGACCCTGTCCTGCCTCGTCATCGAACCGGTCACCGAGCCCATCGCCCGTCACGCCGCCGCCCTCCTCGCCGACGTCGGCCTGCACGGCCACAAGTACGCCATCGACGCCATGCTCAGCGCCACGGCGCTGGCCGCCCCCGGACCCGTCACTGTTCTCACCTGTGACCCCGAGGACCTCGCTGCGCTCTGCCACGGGCGCGTCACCGTCATCAAGATCTGAGGGCACACCACCCGCCTGATCAATGACGATGCCCACGCCTGCATACAGCCGGGCCGGCCTTGAGTCAGCGACCCCCGGAAGCCGGAAACTCGGTATGGGCACACGCCCCGGCCATCAGGACGAGAAGCCGTAGGACCTGCCCGCTCCCCCCGAAACGCCTCCCCATACCGTGGTACTGACGAGCATCAGACTGAAGTTCGCCACAAGACGACTAAACAGGGCATTTCACTTTCGCGGGACATGCGCGGGACGGCGCGCTCGACGGCCAGTCAGATAAGCCACTGACCTGCCAAGACCTGTGGGGACTGTCCGTCCTCCGGAGCCGTGTGCGCAGGTTCGAATCCTGCCGGGGGCACCTTGAATTAGGTGCCCAAAGACCCCGCCACCAGCGCTTTCGCTGAGGACGGGGTCTTGGCATATGTGCAGCCATATGCCGCTCGGAGCAGCCGATGTCGGACCTGAGTTCCGCAGTTCGTAGGCATGTACGGGTCGGGTGAGCGGTGTCTGCGCAGGTCATGGCATTGCGGGGTACGCACGACCCGTGAAAGGTGTGGGCACACGCCTAATCCGTGGGGTACTGATCTTCCTGCTGTGATCGTTGATGCTGTGGGCATGTATCTGCGGACCACCCAGCGGAAGAACAAGAACGGCACGACGGTCCGCTATGTCCAACTCGCGCACAACCGGCGGGTCAACGGCACCACGCAGGCCGAGGTGGTGCACAACTTCGGCCGCGAGGACCACCTCGACACCGACGGCCTGCGTCGCCTGGTCGCCTCGATCAACCGCTACCTCGGCGAGGACGGCGCTGACGCAGCGGCCCCGGCGGCAGGCGGCGGCCTGGAGGTCACCGGCTCGCGCCCGCTGGGAGCGGTCTGGCTTCTGCAGGGCCTGTGGCGGCAGCTGGAGATCGACGCCGCGTTGAAGAAGATCCTCGGCGCGCGCCGGTTCCGCACCGACGTCGAGCGCGTGCTGTTCGCGCTGGCCGCCAACCGCGCCATCGCACCGGCCTCCAAGCTGTCGGCGGCCGAGTGGGCCGGCCGCGACGCCGTGATACCCGGCCTGGAGGCAATGGACGAGGACCAGGCATACCGGGCCATGGACCTGCTGGTGGAGGCCGACGCCCAGGCGGAAGTGCAGGAAGCGGTGTTCTTCGCGGTCGCCAACCTGCTCAACCTCGAAGTCGACCTGCTGTTCTTCGACACCACGAACACCTACTTCGAACGCGACGAGCCCGACGCGGGCGCGGCGCCGTTCCGCACGTACGGCAAGAGCAAGGACCACCGCGACGACCTGCCGCAGATCACCATCGGGCTGGCCGTCACCAAAGAGGGCGTCCCGGTACGGTGCTGGGTATGGCCCGGTGGCACCAGCGACCAGGCGATCCTGCCGCAGGTCAAGGACGACATGCGCGACTGGAAGCTTGGCCGCGTGATCACCGTGGTCGACCGCGGCTTCTCCTCCGCGGACAATCTCGCCTACCTCACCCGCGCCGGCGGACACTACATCGCCGGGATGCACATGCACGACGGAGGCGACCTGGCCGAGTCCGCGCTCGCCCGGCAGGGCCGCTACCAGCAGATCCGCGACAACCTGCGCGTCAAGGAGGTCAAGCTCGACCAGGCCCCGGGCCGGCGCTTCGTCATCTGCCACAACCCCGCCCAGGAAGAACGCGACCGCCACCACCGCGAAGAGGCCGTCAAACGGATCGAAGCCGAACTCGAGCGGATCCGGTCCCAGCGTGAACGCGACGCCAAGCGCGCGACCACAGCCAAGGCTCGGGAGCGGGCGGAGGCCGCCCACGTGCGCGCCGAGTGCGCGCTGATCGAACACCCCACCTTGAAACGGTGGTTGAGGACGTCGAAGAACGGGCGGCTGGCCATCGACCGCGCCAAGGTCAAGGCAGAGGAACGGCTGGACGGCAAGTACTTGCTGACCAGCTCCGACCCGCACCTGACCGCGGAGGAGATCGCGGTCGGCTACAAGGCGCTCCTGGAAGCCGAGCGCGGATTCCGTGATCTGAAAACGGTGCTGGAGCTGCGGCCGGTCTTCCACCGTCTCGAACACCGCATCCGTGCCCACGTGCTGCTGTGCTGGCTCGCGCTGCTGCTGATCCGCGTCGCCGAACGCCGCACCGGACAGACCTGGAACAGGATCAGCACCCAGCTCGGCCGTGTTCACGAGGTCACCCTCACCGGCGACGCCGGACAGATCACCCAAACCACCCCGCTGAGCAGCGAGCAGGCTGCCCTCTACCGCGACTGCGGCATCAAACCGCCGCCACGGATCACCGCCGCAGACCCCGCCTGACCAGCCGCAACGCGTCCACGTGGGCACACGCCTCCATGGCCGCTCTCTCCACGTTTCCGCAGCTCAACCCCTATTTTCAACGCATCCGAGTGCCCACCAACTGCGGAATTCAGGTCGGAGCCCGCGGCCTATTCGCGGCCAGGCCGCAGGGCAGAAAACCTTCAACGGGCGCAGGAGCCGGAGGCGACTTCCGACTTCGCACTATCTGCGATACACAAGGGCACTACACACCCCACGGGATCAAGAAAAGCGCTGCTCAGAGCCTATTTGCGAGACAATCTCTGATTGCGCTCCGGAGCCGTTGCACTGCAGCAGCGAAGTACGGCAGCCACCGCAAGGCCAAGCGAGCTCCAGTTGCTTGGCGTCAGCCCCCGAGCGGCCGATATGACGGACCGCTGAGCGTGACAGTGTCGGAGCGGGGGTCGCTCATGTGCATCCGACGTCGTTTTTCGGCCGCAGGCCCGGCTCGCGGACCATCGCGGTGATCTCGGCGGCGGCACGCTCAGCAGGGCCTGGGCGGCGCAGCCGTCGCTCCAGCGGCGGGAAGCCGACACTGCCGACGGGGGTGTCGTCGACATTGGTGCGGCAACGGACGATCAGCTCACCTTCGGGGGTGTAGACAGCGCCGGTGACATCCGCCCACGGGAGGTGGGCAGTACGCCACAGGCCGCGAACGTGCAGTCCATTGGAGTCGGCGGTGACCCGCCAGATCATCATCCGGAGGCAGACGCTCACCCAGTACAAACCACCTACCGACCAGAAGGGCAGTTGCCACCACGTAGGGGAACCCGTGAAGAGCGTCCCCAGCAGCATGATGGTCACGACGATCAACGCCGCTCCGACGGAGCGCGCCACCGGACCTGCCTGCCACCGGACCGGTCCGGTAGCAGGGGTCATCACGGCGAGGGCGTTTTGGACGCGGGCCTCAGCGGCCCGGCGGTGTGCGGCCCTGCGTGCTGTGCCGGGACGGTATACCCCGGGCTTGCCCGTGCCGTCGGGAGAACCGTGCCGTATCGGGGACGCGGTCCCCTCGACGAGCCACTGCCCGGACTCCGTTGCGCTCGCCAGAATCAACTCACCGCCCTCGCGAGGTGCACCGTAGAGCAGGGCTTGACGCAGTGCCGTGCGGGTGCGGGTGCGGGTGTGGGGCTCGTAGCTCAGCACCGGGCGCAGAGTGGCGGTGTCGTCGGCGGCGAATATCTCCGTACGCCCCTGATCGTGACGGGTCAGGACGCGCAGTACCGGGACCGGGGCGCGGTGCAGCGCCACCGCCCGGCGGCGGGAGAGCAGGCCCGAGCCAAGCACGGTGACACCGAGCCCGGCGAGGACGAGTGCCAGCGCCTGACGGCCGGTGCGGTCGCCGTAGGGCTCAGTGGCGAGCCGCATCCAATCGCCGTGCATCAGCACCGGCACGCTACTACCGACCCGATAGCTGCCCTGCGCGTCGAACCTGTGTCGTGTGTTGTCGGAGAGGCGGACAGTGACGGTGTAGTCGTCAGTGTTGTAGGCCACGACTCGGGCGTTCTCCGACGTGGCCGTACGAGCCAGGGGGTCGTCTGCCCGGTCGTCCACGACGACGGTCGTAATCAGGGCACCGGCCACCGCGCACAGGATCGCCCCCACAATGCCGCGGACCAGGCCCCGGCGCCAAAGGTGGACGTCGTCCGTCGCCGGGGCAGGCACCGTGATGCCGCCGGCCGCGTCGAGCACGAGCGAGCGTTGGCGGCCGCGCGCCCGCAGCCGCGCCACGACGGCCGCCCAGCCCCAGCACAGCCCCGCCACAACGACGGCGTCCGCGATCTTCTCGGCCGGCCCACCCAGCCAAATATCGGGATTGCTCATCCAGATCAGCAGCAACGGAGCAGACACGAGCGCGAGTTCCGGTAGCACAAACAACCACACCAGGTGCGGCAGGAAGAGCATCGATCCGGCCGCATCGAGCCAGTCCGCCCCACAGGGCGCTGCCACCGTGCACATCGAGTCGGGCGAGAACATCACCGCCGCCATGACCACCGCCACCAGCAGCACCACAGCCGGCCCCACCGGCCGTGCCCACGCGGGCACCCGGACGTCCGCCCACCGCCTGGCATCGGCGGACACCCAGGGGCGAGCGGGAACATCCGCATACGGCACTGAACTCGTCGTCACCCGCGCATTATTCGTCACGGTTGTATGCCCCCTGCGCCTGGGGCCACCCCGAGCAGTACGCCCGGTGGCGAGCGCCGGCGCGGAAGGCTCGCTCGACGTGCTTGAGGTAGGCGGGGTCGTCGCCGTACGGGCCGTATTCGTTCTCCACCTGTACGGCGATGACGGGGCCGCCGGATGCCGCCATGTACGGCAGGAGTGAGGGGAGGAGGAGTCCAGGTCGCTGGTGCCGAGGCGGATGTCGGGGGTGGGGGCGGTGGTGGCGTGAGGGGTCAGGCCGTGTGTTTGCGGGGGGTTGTTTTCTTTGCCGGGGTTTTCTTCGCCGTGGTCTTCTTGGCTGTGGTTTTCTTCGTCGGCGACTTCTGAGGCTGGGTCTTCTTCGCCGTCGTCTTCTTTGCGGCCTGGGGGGACTTGGCCGTCGACGTCGATGTCGACTTCTTGCCGGTCGTCTGCTTGGGCTCTGTACGGGACGGCTTGGGTAGGTGTCTGACCTCGGCTTCTTCGCTGTCCGCCGGGGGCTCCGGTGCCTCGCCCCGTGACTCCTTCGCCGCTTGCACGCTCTTCTCCAGGGCCGCCATCAGGTCCAGCACCTTGCCGCTGGATGGTGGGGTCGGGGTTTCGCGGGGGGTTTCGCCAGCCGCCTTTGCCGCCACCACCTCCTCCACCGCCTCGCGGTACTCGTCGTGCAGGTCCGCCAGGTCGACCTCGCCGAGGGTGTCCATCAGGGCGTCCGCCAGGTCGAGTTCCTTGTCGCGGACGGTGACCGAGGTGTCCGGGGCCACGCCCTCGGGGGCGCGGACCTCGTCCGGCCAGAGCAGGCCGTGCATCGCGATCGCGTCGCCGACCACGCGGAGCATGCCGAGGCGTTCGCGGCCACGCAGGGCGTACTTCGCGATCGCCACCTTTTGACTGCGTTTCAGGGCCTCGCGCAGCAGTGTGTACGGCTTCGCGGCCGGGGCGCCGCCCGCCTGGAGGTAGTACGCGGCGTCCATCTGGAGCGGGTCGATCCGGTCGGCCGGGACGAAGGCCACGATCTCGATCGTCTTCGCGGTCGGGAGCGGGAGGTGGGCCAGGTCCTCGTCGGTGATCGGGACGATCGTGCCGTCCGCGTCCTCGTAGCCCTTGCCGATCTCCGCCGAGCTCACCTCCCGTTCGTCCAGCTCGCAGACTTTGCGATAGCGAATTCGACCGCCGTCCTCCAGGTGGATCTGGCGGAAGGAGATCGAGTGGCTCTCGGTGGCGTTCACCAGCTTGATCGGGATGCTGACCAGGCCGAACGAGATGGCGCCGTTCCATATGGATCTCACGTGCAGCACCCTCCCGGATGGGTGAGATGGGCTGTATTTGTGATAGCTGCCGCTTGGGTGGTCTTGGGGTCTTTTGGTCGTTGTGTGATTCTTATCGTATGACGCCGATCACCGAGGTGGACGGGCGGCGGCTCGCGCTCAGCAATCTCGAGAAGGTGCTGTATCCGGCGACCGGCTTCACCAAGGGTGAGGTGCTGCACTACTACGCGACCGTCGCCGACGTCCTGCTCCCCCATCTGCGCGACCGGCCGCTGTCCTGGCTGCGCTACCCGGACGGGCCCGACGGGCAGGTCTTCTTCGCCAAGAACGTGCCGCCGGGGACGCCCGACTGGGTCACCACCGCCGAGGTGCCCCGGTCGGAGGGGCCGGCCCGGATGGTCGTCGTGCAGGATCTGGCGAGTCTGGTCTGGGCGGCGAACCTCGTCACCGAGTTCCATACGCCCCAGTGGGTGATTCAGGAGCCGGCCGTTGCCGACCGGCTCGTCTTCGATCTTGATCCCGGCGCGCCCGCGACCGTCGTGGAGTGCTGTGAGGTCGCGGTGTGGCTGCGGGAGCGGTTGGCGGCGGACGGGATCGAGGCGTATCCGAAGACGTCCGGGGCGAAGGGGCTGCACGTGCTGGCGGCGGTGCGGGGGGCGTCGTCCGAACGGGTTACGGAGTATGCGAAGCGGCTGGCTGTGGAGGCGGAGCGGGGGTTGCCTCGGCTGGTTGTCCATCGGATGACGCGGAGTCTGCGGGGCGGGAAGGTGTTCGTGGACTGGAGTCAGAACGCGGCGCGGAAGACTACGGCTACGCCTTATACGTTGCGGGCTCGGGATGAGCCGGCTGTGTCCGCGCCGGTGACGTGGGGGGAGGTCGAAAGGTGTCGGGGGGTGGGGGCATTGGTGTTTCTTGCCTCGGATGTTGTTGCTCGGGTGCGGGAGTTCGGGGATCTGCTTGCGCCCGTGCTTGATGGGGGGCGGGCGGGGGTCGTGCCTGGTCTGGATTGAGGGTCCTTGGGTCCGTGGGTTCCTGGGCTTGGGTTTTTCGCCCCCGCCGCCCCTTCCCGTTCCCATCCCTGGGGGCTGCGCCCCCAGACCCCCGCTGTCGGCCCCTAAGGGCCTCGTCCTCAAACGCCGGACGGGCTGAAAGGGGCCCTTACACCCTCGTCCATGTCTGCCGGTCCCTCGCCATCGCGTGGAGGGCCTCGACGTCTGCCGGTTTGAGGACTCCGCCGAGGTGGGTCAGGGCGGTGAGGGTGGTGTCGGTGAGGACGTGGAGTTCGCGTGGGGGGTGGGGGACGGAGACGTCCGTGGGGGCTACCAGGGCCAGGACCGGGTGGACCTCGGCGGTCAGGGCGTACGACGCTCGGTCGGCGTCTGTTCGGATGCGGCGCAGGAGGGGCTCCGGGGGGCGGCGGCCCACGGTGACTAGGGGGTCGGTGATGCGCACCCGTTGTTTGCGGGCGTACAGGGTGTGGACGGCGAACAGGCCCGCCGGGCCGATCGTCAGGTGGTGGACGCGGTCGCCGCCGGGCAGGGGGAGGGAGTGCAGGGTGCGCCAGCCGGCGCCGTCGAGGCGGTCCAGGGCCGCGCCGATCGTCTGCTCGGCCGCCAGGGCGCGGCGGCGCGGGTCGGTGCGGAGGCGGTGCGCGGGGCCCGGGGCGCGGTCCAGGGCGACGAGGAGGGTCTCGCCGGGGCGGTTGGGGGCCAGGTCGTCGTCCGGGTGGAGGGTGAGGCGGGCCAGCTCCGCGGGGGTCGGGACCGGAGGCGGGCCGACCGTGACCGGGCCGGTCAGGAAGGGGGCGAGGGCCTCCAGGACGTCTTCTCTGCGGGCCTCGCCGAGCAGGTTGACGCGGCCCGTCTCACGGTCGTACCAGGCGATGTTCCTGCCGTCCGTGAGACAGACGTAGAGCCGCTCCTGGCCATGTCGCCAGGTCGGTACGACGCGCAGGCCGGTCATGCGGCATCACCCCACGACCATGGGAACAGGCGAGGGCCCCCGGGGCAAGAAGGCGGTTACCGTCGAAGGGAGTTGGGCAGGCACTGGGCAGCGCGTTTGGGGAGGCGCCGTTGCGGACTCGCAGGAAGCAGCCCGACGTACCGGTTCCGGACCGTCCGTGGAGCGAGATCGTGCCCGGCCTGTGGATGGGCGGGCACCAGTTCCGCGGGCCCTCCGGCGAGGAGGAACTCGCCGTGGTGCGGGGCGAGTTCGACCTCGTCCAGACGTTGACCCGGGCCCGGCAGGGGTACGGGCCCGATCCCGGCGTACGGCACCAGGTGTGGCCGATTCCGGACGGGCCGCTGGACGGCACCCAGCTCGCCGGGGTGATCCGGCTGGCGCAGGCCGCGGGAGACGCGATGGACGAGGGGCGTACGGTCCTCGTCCGCTGCTACAGCGGCTACAACCGGTCCGGGCTGGTCGTCGCCCACACGCTGGTGCACCGGGGGCACTCGGTCGAGGACGCGATCCGGCTGATACGGTCACGGCGCTCGCCGTGGGCCCTGCACAACGACTTGTTCGTGGAGTACCTGCGGGCGGGGCTGCCGACCGCCAGACTGCTGGAGGAGCTGGCCGAGTAATCGTTTCGGCTCCCCCCTCCATCGGTTCTCCGCCTGTCCCTCCGCCTTTTCCTCCGCTCGGCTCTTCGCCATCGCGCGCATAAAAACGACTTCCCTATGAATAATGCGCGTAACGTGTAGATCAAGAGGAGTCGCGAGAGCCCGTGTCCCGCAGCCGCCTTGTCCGGCCCGCCCGGCCTGTCCGTCCCGCGTTCGTTTCTGCCGTCGTCGGCGTCGTCGTTCTGCTGGCCTCGGTCGTCTCGGGCTGCGGTGACGCCGGTGAGTTGCAGGGGGCCGGTTCGACGCCCACCGCGATCAGCCCGGACAAGCTCTGGCCGGACCTGACCCCCGCCGCCAGTCCGGCCTTCGACATCGGCGAGGTGGACACCGAGGTGGTGCGGGGCATCACCGTGCCCGGCGGCGACATCCGCACGGTCGATCCCGTCGCGGTCGTCCGCGCCGAGATCGCGGCGAATCCGGCCGACTACAACTCCGGGACGTACGACGAGACGGCCCGCCGGATGGCCGACTGCGGGAAGGGCAAGGGTGGCGTCGCGGGGCGGCGGTGTCCCGTACTCAAGGCCTACTACCGCGACCTCACCGGCGACGGCCACGACGACATGACACTCGGCTTCCGGCAACTGCCCGGCAACCTGACCGCCGTCCGCGTCTACACCGTCCGCAAGGACCGGCTCGTGCAGATCATGGGCTACGAGGACGCCGTGAGCGCCGTCGAGCTGGCCGGGCGGTCGGTGATCATCCGGGCTCCTTCGGAGGTCGCCGGCTACGAGTACCGGTTGCAGTGGACCTGGGACCAGCAGCAGCGGGCGATGCTGCTCACCAACGACGAGATGCTGCGTATCGGCGGCCCGAACCGGAAGCATTCCCCTCGGCCCTCCGCCTCGCCCTCCGCGTCCCCGTCCGGCTCCTCCGCCTCGCCCTCCGCGAGTCGCCGATGAAGTTCGCGCTTCCCTCGTGGGCCGGGCCGCTCGCCGTGAAGGCCGCCGTCTTCATCACGGTGATGTGCTGTGCGCTGGCCGCCCTGCTCGGCATCCTGGTGCACGTGTCGGTGACGAACCAGACCGTCGGCCAGTCCCGCGATCTCGCGCTGTCCCGGCTGAAGGAGGCGACGACGGCCTTCGAGTCCGGGGACAGCCTCGGGTGGGGCGCGAGCCTCGATCCGCCGGGGCTGCCCGCGTCGCTGCGGACGCTGGCGGTGGGCGGGGAGCGCGGCACGATGGTCGCCGAGTACCGGGGGCGCCCCACGATGTGGGCGGCGGGGCCCGCCGACGGTGAGCGGGCCCTCGCGGTCGCCGTCGACTACTCGCAGAGCGCCCACACCATCGAGGCGCTCGACACCGCGATCCTGTGGTCGTCGATGCTGGCGATCGGGGCGACGCTGCTGGTCGGCGCCGTCGCGGTGACCCGGGTGACCCGGCGGCTGCACACCACCGCGCAGGTGGCCCGGCGGATCACCGCCGGTGACCTGGACGCCCGCGTGGACGACCCCCGCGCGAAGCAGCCGGGCCGGCCGCAGGACGAGGTGGGCGCGGTCGCCGTCGCGCTGGACTCGATGGCGTCCTCGTTGCAGGGCAAGCTGCTGAGCGAGCAGCGCTTCACCGCCGACGTGGCGCACGAGTTGCGCACCCCGCTGACCGGGCTGCACGCGGCTGCCGAACTGCTGCCGCCGGGGCGGCCGACGGAGCTGGTGCGCGACCGGGTCGCGGCGCTGCGCACGCTGACCGAGGACCTGCTCGAGATCTCCCGGCTGGACACCGGGCGGGAACGGCTGGAGCTGGACACCGAGGAGCTGGGCGCGCTGGCGATGCGGGTGGTGCGGGTGACGGAGGCCTCCGGCACCCTCGGGGCCGCCCCGGTGGCGGGCACCTCCGCCGCCGCCCCGGCGGGCAGCGCCGAAGGCACGGCCGTCACGATCGCCATCGTCCGGGACGTGCGCGTGGAGACCGACCGGCGGCGCCTCGAACGGGTGCTGGGGAACCTGCTCGCCAACGCGCACCGGCATGGGCGGGCCCCGGTGACGCTGACGGTGGACGGGCCCGTGGTCACCGTGCGGGACCACGGGGACGGCTATCCGGAGTACCTCGTGACGCACGGGCCGCAGCGGTTCCGTACCGAGGGCGGGGCCAAGGGGCACGGGCTCGGGCTGACCATCGCGGCCGGCCAGGCGGAGGTGCTGGGCGCGCGGCTGACGTTCGCCAACGCGCCGGACGGCGGTGCGGTGGCCACGCTGACGCTTCCTCGGACGCCGCCCACCGGGGCCGGCCTCCCCGATGGCGCAGTGTGACGGGCGACACGCGCCGTCCGCTCCTAATGTGGCGATTAGTCAGCTTCACCCTCTTCGTGCTTCATGGAGGTATCGCCATGTCCGTGCGCTCCGCCCTCACCCGTCTCGCCATAGTCACCGCAGCCGGCGCGCTCGCCGCCACCGCGACCGTCACCCCGGCCCTCGCCGACGAGTGGGACCCCGACGGCGGCGGCAGCTTCAACTCCCAGGGCCAGCGCGACGACCCGGACGACTGGCAGAACCAAGGGGGCCAGAACCAGGGGGGCCAGAACCAAGGGGGCGGGGGCCAAAACCAAGGGGGCGGGGGCCAGAACCAAGGGGGCCAGAACCAAGGGGGCGGGGGCGGCGGCCAGAACAACGGCCAGGGCAATGGGCAAGGCAACGGCCAGAACAACGGTCAAGGCAATGGCCAGGGCAACGGCCAGAACAACGGTCAAGGCAACGGGCAGGGCAACGGCCAGAACAACGGTCAAGGCAACGGGCAGAACAACGGCCAGGGCAATGGCCAGAACGGCAACAGCCAGAACGGCAACGGCCAGAACGGCAACTGGCAGTCCGGTGGTGGCAGCGACTGGCAGTCGGGCGGCAGTGGCGAGTGGCAGTCGGGGGGTGACGGTGGCGACTGGCAGTCCGGTGACCAGGACGACTCCCGCCGCTTTCGCGGGCGCGTCACCGCCAACGAGTTGCTCCTGCGCAGCAGGCCGGACCGTGGCGGTCAGGTGATCCGGGTCGCCCGGCGCGGCGAGATCGTCTCCATCTTCTGCCGGACCACCGGCGAGAACATCCAGGGCAACTCGCAGTGGTACCTCCTCACCGACGGCACCTGGGCCTGGGGCGCGGCGCGCTACATCGACACCATCGGGACGACCCCGCGCTGGTGCTGACCCGGCACCGACACGGCACCGGCTCAAAAAGCGTCCAAGGCTCACAAGGAGCCCCATTTGGGTAAGTTCCGGACATGACGAAAGCCGGAGTCGGAGCGGGAACCGGAGCGGGAACCGGAGCGGGCGCCACGCTGGTGGCGGCGGCAGCCGACGCGCCCGCCCCCGCCGTACGCCTCCCCCGCCGCCGTGGCGTCGAACTCTCCCTCATCCTCCTGGCCGTCCTGCTCTGCGTGTACGGCTACTGCGCGGTCGGCCTCGCGAAGCACGGCACCGTCCCGCCCGGCGCCGCCGGTTACGGCGCCGGGCTCGGTGTGCTCGCGCTGCTGGCGCATCTCGCGGTGCGGCTGCGCGCCCCCTGCGCCGACCCGCTCCTGCTGCCCATCGCCGTGCTGCTCAACGGGATCGGCCTGGTGCTGATCTACCGGCTCGACCTGGAGACGCCGGGCGACCGGGCCGCGCCCACCCAACTGGTGTGGTCCACGCTCGGGGTGGCCCTGTTCATCGTCGTCGTGGCCGCGCTGCGCGACCATCGCGTGCTTCAGCGGTACGCGTACGTGTGCGTGGTCGGCGCGCTCGCCCTCCTCGCCCTGCCGATCCTGTTCCCGGCCGTGAACGGCGCCCGGATCTGGATCCGCATCGCCGGTTTCTCCATCCAGCCGGGCGAGTTCGCGAAGGTGCTGCTGGCGGTGTTCTTCGCCGCGTACCTGGCGGCCAACCGCACCGCGCTGGCGTACACGGGCCGGCAGATCTGGCGGTTCCGGCGGCTGCAACTGCCCACCGGGCGCGTCCTCGGGCCGATCGTCGCGATCTGGCTGCTGAGCGTCGGCGTACTCGTCCTGGAGCGGGACCTCGGCACGTCGCTGCTCTTCTTCGGGCTGTTCGTGGTCATGCTCTACGTCGCCACCGGCCGTACCGGCTGGATCGCCGTCGGCCTGCTCCTTGCCTCGCTCGGCGCGGTCGCCGTCGGCCGGCTGGAGCCGCACGTGCACAGCAGGGTCGCCGACTGGCTGCACCCGTTCGCGTCCATCGAGGCCGGTCAGGGGCCCAATCAGCTCGCGCAGTCGCTGTTCTCGTTCGCGGCCGGCGGGGTGCTCGGCACCGGGCTCGGGCTCGGCCACTCCGTCCTCATCGGCTTCGCCGCCAAGTCGGACTTCATTCTGGCGACGGCCGGCGAGGAACTGGGCCTGGCGGGGCTGTCGGCGCTCTTCCTCCTCTACGGGCTGCTGGTGGAGCGCGGCTACCGGGCCGGGCTGTCGCTGCGCGACCCGTTCGGCCGGCTGCTGGCGACCGGTCTCGCCTCGATCGTGGCGCTCCAGGTGTTCGTGATCGCGGGCGGGGTGACCGGGCTGATCCCGCTGACCGGCATGGCGATGCCGTTCCTGGCGCAGGGCGGCTCGTCGGTCGTCACCAACTGGGCGATCGTCGCGCTGCTGATCCGGGTGAGCGACTCGGCCCGGCGGCCGTACCCGCAGCAGTCCGACGGCATGCATCCGCAACTGTCCGTTGGCATGCATCCGCAACAGTCCGATGACGACTCAGGGAGGTCCGGGTGACCCGGCACATCCGGCGCGCCGCCGTCTTCTGCGCCCTGCTGCTGGCGGCGCTCCTGGTCAACGCGGCGCGCGTCCAGGTCGTCCGGTCCGATGTGTACGACGGCAATCCGGCCAACCGGCGTGCGTCCATCGCCCGTTACGCCCAGCCGCGCGGCGACATCCTGGTCGGCGGCACGCCCGTCACCGGCTCCCGGGACACCGGGGAGCAGTTGCGGTACGAACGCACGTACCGCGACGGGCCGTTGTACGCGCCGGTGACCGGCTTCGCCTCGCAGGTGTACGGGACGACGTTGCTGGAGCACACCGGTGACGGCGTGCTGTCGGGGGCGGATCCGCTGCTCTCGCCGTTCCCGCTGTGGAACGACGTCACGCACGGCCGGCCCGCCGGCGGTGACGTGGTGACGACGTTGAACCGCCGCGCCCAGTGGGCCGCCTACGCGGCGCTGGACGGGCGCAAGGGCGCGGTGGCGGCGGTGGAGCCGGCGACGGGGCGGGTGCTCGCGCTGGTGTCGAGTCCGTCGTACGACCCGGCCGTGCTGTCTGGGAACGACGCCGGGGCGAAGCGGGCCTGGGCGCGGCTCAACGGTGACCCGGACCGGCCGATGCTGAACCGGGCGGTGCGGCAGACGTATCCGCCGGGGTCGACGTTCAAGGTGGTCACCGCGGCGGCGGCGCTGGACGCGGGCGTCGTCGACGACCTCGACGCGGCGACCTACTCCCCCGACCCCTACCGGCTGCCCGGGACGACGACCGCCTTGACGAACGAGGGCGACGGCTGCGCGGACGCGCCGTTGCGGGACGCCTTCGAGTGGTCGTGCAACACGGTGTTCGCGAAGCTCGGCGTGGACACCGGGCTGGCCCGGATGGCCCGGACGGCGCAGGCGTTCGGCTTCAACGACGCGGCCGTGCGGATCCCGTTCGCCGTCGCGCCCAGCACCTTCGACACCTCGCTGGACAAGGCGCAGTTGGCACTGTCGTCGATCGGCCAGTACAACACGCGGGCGACCCCGCTCCAGATGGCGATGGTGGCGGCGGCGGTGGCCGACGGGGGGCGGGTGCGCACGCCGTACCTGGTGGAGCGGACGACACGCGAGGGCGGGGCGACGGTGGCCACGGCCGGTTCGCGGCCGACCCGGCAGGCGATGCTGCCGTCGACGGCGCGGCGGCTGCGGGAGCTGATGGAGGGCGTGGTGCGGGAGGGCACGGGTACGAACGCGGCGATCCCCGGCGCGGTCGTCGGCGGCAAGACCGGCACCGCGCAGCACGGCGTCGGCAACGCCGGGATCCCGTACGCCTGGTTCGTCTCCTGGGCGCAGGGCGCGCGGGACATGGAGCCGAGGGTCGCGGTCGCGGTGGTGGTCGAGGACGGGTCGGCGCACCGGGGCGAGATCACCGGCGGCGGGATGGCCGCGCCGATCGCCCGGGCGGTGATGGAGGCGGTGCTGACGACCGGCTGAGCCCCGGACGTCGTCGGGCCGCCGGGACCTGATCGACACTGGTGGCGTGAAGAGCCAAGACACCCCCTTCGAGGGCGGGCCCATGGACGGCCGCGTCCTGCCCGTGCTGCTGGGCCCGACCGGGCACCCGCCGAAGACGTACCGCATCCCCGTCCCCGACGCGGCCGGCGGTCCGCCCACCGTCCTGGTGTACCGGCGTGTGGTGCGCGGCCACAGCAGGAAGCTCGGACTGCCCCAGGGCTGGAAGTACGAGTTCGATCCCGAGGGGAAGAAGCGCGGCCGACCACGCTGGCCCTGGTCCAAGCCCGACGCCACGCCGGACGGACGGCGGGACGACGCCGACGAGTGACCCCGTTGGGCCGAACCGCGCACCCGGCGCGCGCACCGCGCGCGCACGCCTGATGCTCGCCCTGCGGGACGGAGGGGCCACCGGGGCCACCCCGCCGCTGCGGAGGTGACGGCATGTCAGGAAGACTGCTGCGGCTGGCTTGTACGGTCGCCACGGCGGCGCTCGCCGCCCAGGCCGCCCTGTCCCCCGGACTCGCGACGGCCGCGCCATCACCATCACCGTCGCCGTCGCCGTCGCCGTCGCCGTCGCCGTCAACAGCTACGGCTACGGCTACGGCTACGGCGCCCGAGATTCCCGACGCCGGTGAGTCGTCGGTGGCCGAGTCGCTGGCGGAGCTTCAGCGGTTGTACCGGGAGGCCGAGCAGGCCACCGAGGTCTACAACGCCACCGAGGAGCAGCTCAAGGTGCGGCGGGCGGAGGCCGGGCGGCTGGGCGGCGAGCTGGCGAAGGCGCGGCTCTCCCTGCACGACAGCCGGGGCGCGGCCGGGCGGCTGGCCCGGCAGCAGTACCAGGGCAGCACCGGCATCTCCCCCTACGTACGGCTGCTGCTCGCCCGTGATCCGCAGCACGCGCTCGACCAGGGGCATGTGATCGGCCGGCTGGCGCGCGAGCGGGCCGACACGGTGGGGCGGCTGGTCAGCGGCGAGCGCAAGGCCGACGCTCTGGCGCGCAAGGCCCGCACCGCCCTCGACGCCCAACTCACCCTCGCGGCACGCCAGAAGAAGGAGCGCGACGACGTACGCCGTCATCTGGCCGATGTGGAGGAGCTGTTGGCCTCGCTCAGTGCCGAACAGCTCGCTGCCGTCGCCGAGTTGGAGAAGGACGGGGTCGCGCGGGCGCAGGAGAAGCTCGTGGCGTCCGGTGCGCTCGGGCCGCCCGGCGAGGACCGCGAGCCGTCCGCCGAGGGCGCGAAGGCCGTGCGGTACGCCGTACGGCAGCTCGGCAAGCCGTACGAGTGGGGCGCGGAGGGCCCGGCGTCGTACGACTGCTCGGGGCTGACGTCCGAGGCCTGGGGGAGCGCCGGGACGGCGATCCCCCGGACCAGCGAGGAGCAGTGGGCGCGGCTGCGGCGGATCCCGCTGACCGAGCTGCGCCCCGGTGACCTGGTGGTCTACTTCCCCGAGGCCGGTCATGTGGCGATGTACCTGGGCGGGGGCAAGGTGGTGCAGGCGCCGCGCACCGGCGAGAAGGTGAAGATCTCGCCGCTCGCGTCCAACCCGGTGCTCGGCGCGGTGCGTCCGGATCCGGGGAGCGGGTCGCTACGGCGTCAGGCTCCGGTCAGGGAGCCCAGGTAGGCCGCGGTCTTCTCGGGCTCGTAGAAGAAGTCCTCGAAGTCGGCCGGGTCGTCGAAGGCGTTGGCGAAACGGTCGGCGGCGGTCGGCAACTGCCCTGCCGCGCCGAGCAGGTTGAGGATGTGCTCCGGCGGCGGGGCCAGCATCGCGTTGGTCCACTTGGTGACGTGTCGCGCCGTCTCCCAGTACCGGTCGAAGGTGGCGCGCATCCACGCCTCGTCGAACTCCTTCTCGCCCTGCTCGAGGATCGACGCGAGATACGCGGCGGCGCACTTGGACGCCGAGTTGGAGCCCTGACCGGTGATCGGGTCGTTGGCGACGACGACGTCGGCGACGCCGAGCACCAGGCCGCCGCCGGGGAGGCGGCCGATCGGGTTGCGGACGGTCGGCACGTACCGGCCGGCCAACGTGCCGCCGGCGTCGGTGAGTTCGACCCTGGTGGCCCGCGCGTACTCCCAGGGCAGGAACGTCTCCATCAACTCCAGGGTGAGGGAGAGGTGTTCCGTCGGGTCCTTGACGCCGTCGAAGACGTCCAGCGGGCCGCCGGGTATGCCCTCCCAGAAGAGGATGTCGGCGCGGCCGGAGGTGGTGAGCGTCGGCATGACGAAGAGTTCGCCGACGCCGGGGACGAGGTTGCAGCGGACCGCTTCCAACTCCGGGTGCTCCGGGCGCGGGCCGAGGCCGTGGACGTAGGAGACGGCGAGGGCGCGCTGCGGCGCGGTGTACGGGGAGCGCTCGGGGTCGCGGCCGAACATCGACACCAGTTCGCCCTTGCCTGCCGAGACCAGGACGAGGTCGTAGGCGCGGGAGAAGTAGTCGAGGTCGGAGACGGCCGCGCCGTGGATGACGAGTTGGCCGCCGCGCTGGACGAACGTGTCCATCCAGCCGGCCATCTTCACCCGCTGGTCGACGGACTGCGCGTACCCGTCGAGGCGGCCCAGCCAGTCGATCACGCGCTGCGTGGGGCCCGGGTCGTGCGAGCCGGGGGCCGCGACCGAGACGCCGAGGCCCTGGATCCTCGGGGTCTGCTGCTCCCAGAAGTTCAGCTTGAGGTCGCGCTCGTGCTGGAGGGCGGTGTCGAACATGCACTGCGTCGACATGACCCGGCCAAAACGGATCTCGTCCGCCGTCCGGTTCGACATCAGAGTGACCTCGTACCCGTGCGACTGGAGGCCGAGGGCGAGTTGGAGACCGGACTGGCCGGCTCCGACGACGAGTATCTTCCGCATACGGGGAACTCCTTGGCGGGCCTCGATGGCTTCGCGGGCCTTGAGGCCTTACTCGGGGGTTTCGTCCAGCGCGTGGCCCACGAGGGCCAGGAGGGTCTCGATCACCGAGATCCGGCGCCGCGCGTCCATGATCATGACAGGTATGTGGGTGGGGATGGTCAGTGCTTCACGCACGTCATCCGGCTCGAACAGCTCGCTGCCGTCGAAGTGGTTGACGGCGACGACGTACGGCAGTCCGGCGCTCTCGAAGTAGTCCAGCGCGGGGAAGCAGTCCTTGAGGCGGCGGGTGTCGGCCAGGACGACGGCGCCGATCGCGCCGCGCACCAGGTCGTCCCACATGAACCAGAACCGCTGCTGGCCCGGCGTGCCGAACAGGTAGAGCACCAGGTCGTCGTCGAGCGTGAGGCGGCCGTAGTCCATGGCGACCGTTGTGGTGATCTTGTCCGGGGTGCCCGTGAGGTCGTCGGTCTCCTCGCTGGCCTCGGTCATCAGCGCCTCCGTCTGGAGGGGCTCGATCTCCGAGACGGCGGCGACGAGGGTGGTCTTGCCGACGCCGAAGCCGCCCGCCACCACGATCTTCGTGGCGACGGGGGCCCGGGTGCGGTCCGTCTGCCAGGGCATCAGGGGTTCGTCGGTGACGCCGGCGAAGGCGACGTCGGCGGAGGTGGCGTCAGAGACGACGGAGTCCACTCAGCACCCTTTCCAGCAGAGCGCGGTCGGGACGGCCCGTACCGTGAGCGGTACCGGTGCCGTACACACGGATCTTTCCCTGGTCCGCGAGGTCGCTGAGGAGCACCCGGACCACGCCGAGCGGCATCCTCAGCAGCGCGGCGATCTCGGCCACCGTGCGCATCCGGCGGCACAGTTCGACGATGGCCCGCAACTCGGGCGTGACTGTGGACTTGAGCGAGCCGTTCGTGAGTTCCTTGCGGTCCTCGGGGCCTTCGAGGGCCGCCACGAAGGTCTCCACCAGCAGGACGTGCCCGAAGCGGGTCCGGCCGCCGGTGAGCGAGTACGGGCGCACCCGGGCGGGCTTGCGGTCGCCGCCGCGCACGGGGAGCTGCTGCTTGGCACCCCCGGGCTCCGGGCCCGCGGACTCCGGGCTCGCGGGCTCCGGGCTCGCGGGCTCCGGGCTCGCGGGCTCCGGGCTCATCGGAGGCTGCCTGTCGTCCGGGGCTCCAGTGACTGGCGTAGCTCGCTGCGGAGTTCCGGCGTCAGGACGTGGCCGGCGCGGCCCACGAAGAGGGCCATGTGGTACGCCACCACGCTCATGTCGCAGTCCGCGGAACCGTGCACGCCGAGCAGCGAGCCGTCGCTGATCGACATGACGAAGAGGCTGCCCTCGTCCATCGCGACCATCGTGTGCTTGACGCCGCCGAAGTCGATGAGCTTGGCCGCGCCGATGGTGAGGCTGCCGATGCCGGAGACGATGGTCGCGAGGTCGGCGGAAGAACCGCGCGGGCCCGCGGGTTTGGTCTCTCGGGCCTCGCGTGCCTCGTCGTTGCGGCCTGGGTCCGAGGAGAGCAGGAGCAGGCCGTCCGAGGACACGACGGCGACGGACTGGATGCCGGGCACTTCCTCCACGAGGTTGGTCAACAGCCAGTGCAGGTTACGGGCTTCCCTGCTCAGTCCGAAGGTACTGGGCGCGGTCAACTGCTTGCCTCCTCGACTGTGCCCCCCGTGTCTTCTTCGGCGTGTGCGTGTGCTTCTTGAGCTTTTTGAGCTCCCTGGGGCGACGGAACCTTGTTCTGGCCCGTGCGTTCGGCGATTTCCGCTTCCACGTCGCGGTAGCCGGCCTCCGCCCCCCGGCGGAAACCGCCCAGACGGCGGCGGAGGGCTTCCGCGTCGACGGAACCGGTCCGCTGACGCGGGGCCTGTGCGGGCGTGGTGATCCTGGGGGTGCGCTTGGGGAGGCCCTTGTCCGTGAGGGGCTCGTCCGACGGCCGGGTGTGCTCCGCCTCGGCTTCGCCCTCGACGGCTGCGGGCTCGGAGGCGGTGTGTTCCTCCTCCGGCTTCTCCTGTGCCCCGTGTTCCTCCTGTTCCTCCGGCTCCCCCTGCGGGATCGGCAGCAGCAGTTCCATCGTCGTCTCGGCCGGAGATTCGGCCGGAGATTCAGCCGGGGTCTCGGTCGGCGTCTGAGACCTGCGTACCGCCTCTTCCGCCAGGGCGATCAGGGGGTCCTCGTGCTGCTGGTGCTGCGAACGGGTGGGCAGGCGGTTGGAGTTGGACTCCGCGTCCGCGCCGGGGAGGGAGATGGTCTGGGTCGTCGACGAGGACGGGGTCTGCGCCGGGATCGCGGCGGTCGGGGCCGCTGGCAGCAGCGGGGTCGGCAGGACGACGACCGCCGCCACCCCGCCCTGCTTCTGCTCCCGCAACCGCACCCGCACCCCGTGCCGGTGCGCGAGCCGGGCCACCACGTACAGGCCGAGGCCGAGACCCTCCTCGCCCTCCTGGTCGTACGGCGTCTCCGGGTCGAACTCGGTGAGGCGGGCGTTGAGTCGCTCCAGGCGGTCGGCGGGGATGCCGATGCCCTCGTCCTGGACGGAGAGCATGACCTCGCCGGTCTCCAGGAGCCAGCCGGAGACCTCGACGGGCACGTCCGGCGGGGAGAACGAGGTGGCGTTCTCCATGAGTTCGGCCAGCAGGTGGGAGAGGTCGTCGGCGGCGAAGCCCGCCACGTGCGCGTGCGGGGGCAGCGCCGAGATCCGGACCCGCTCGTAGCGCTCGATCTCGCTGACCGCCGCGCGGACCACGTCCACCAGCGGGATCGGGCCCGCGTGCTGCTGGACGTGTTCGGTGCCGGCCAGGACGAGCAGGTTCTCGCTGTGGCGGCGCATGACCGTGGCGAAGTGGTCGAGCTTGAACAGGGTCGCCAGCCGGTCGGGGTCCTGCTCGCGCTCCTCCAGGCCCTCGATGACCGCGAGTTGGCGTTCGACGAGGCCGAGAGTGCGCAGGGCGAGGTTGACGAAAGTGCCGCTGATGCTGTCGCGCAGGCCGTCCAACCTGGCCGCGGACTCGGCGAGTTCGGCGCTCAGCTCCTCACGGGCGTCGGCCATCCGCTGGCGCTGCCCGACCAGGTGCTTGCGGTCGGACTCCAGGGTGGCGACGCGCTCGTGGAGGGCCACGGCGTGCTCGTGCAGGGCGTTGACCGAGCGGACGACCTGGGCGAACTCGTCGTTGCGGCCGGTGAACTTGACCGGCTCCTCGGCCTCCGGGTGCTCGGCCCCGGCCAGTCGCGCCGATCCCCGGCGCAGCACGGACAGCGGGCGGGTCAGGCTGCGCGCCATGCCCGTGGCGATGGCGACGGCCAGCAGCATCAGCGCGCCGAGGACGGCGACGCGGATCTCCAGGTCGGTGACGTCGTCGTCGCGGAGCTGGGCGAGATCCGCGGCGCGGCGGCCGTACAGGGAGGACTCGGCCCCGCGCATCAGGTCGACGCGGCCCGAGAGCGCGGCGTCCAGCTTCTTGACGCTGGTGTTCAGGTCGGCGCCGGTCAACTGCGGCTGGTCGGTGAGGGCGGCGAGGTACGTCTCGGCGGTGTCGACGTCGCCGCCGGTGACCGTGGAGTCGTAGGAGGCGACCTCGTCCCGGGGCGCGCCCTCCCGGAACTCCGCGAGGGCCGCGTCGGAGCGCAGCCGGGCCTGCTGCGCGGCGGCGGCGAGGGCGTCGCGCTGCTTGGCGTCGGTGTCGGAGGAGACCTTCTCGGTGGTCGACCGGCCGGTGAGAGGGTCGTAGGAGGTCTCGGTCCGGGTCGGCACGTTGAGCGCCGCGAGCAGCAGTCCGCGGGTCGCGGAGGCCTGCTGGACGGCGGTGTCGAGCTGGGCGAGGGCGTACGCGCCGGAGCCCGCGCGGGGCGGCATCTGCTCGGCCAGCCGGTCGACGAGCACATGGAGCGCGGCGATGGCCTTGGCGTACGCCTCGTGCGTCTGGAGCGCGGTGCCGCTGCCGGTGAGGGCCGACCGGCGCACCGACGGCACGGCGGCGAGGGCCTCGCGCAGCTCGGCGGAGACGTCCGACCCGGCCACCAGCTCGCGCGACTGGCGGTCCACGCGGGCGCCGGCCTGGGTGGAGGGCGCCGCGGACTTCGCCCGGCCGGCCGCGACGTAGGCGGTGACGCCGTCGCGCTCGTCCGCCAGGGACTGTGCGAGGGCGAGCGCGTCCTGGGTCTGTTCGGCCAGGGTGACCAGGTCCTGGGAGTCCTTCAACTGCCCGGAGGCGGCGAGGATCGAGGGCGCGCCGGCGCCGGCGATGGCGGCGGCCACCACGGCCACGGCGACGATCAGCCGGTTGCGTACGTGGGTGGGGCGGCCCTTGCCGACGGGGGTGCGCTCCGCGCCCTCCTCGGAGGCCGTCTTCCTGCCTGTACGCCGAGGCCGCGTCTTCTGCACCGGTGCTCGCATTCCTGACTCGTGCTCCATGGGCCGGATATGACGCTCCGTCAACTGGTGCGTACGTCCGGTACGGTTCCCGACCCTCCCAGTGCCGGTGGGCAGGGGTCCCGCATCGGTTGCCCCGCCACCCGAAGGAGTGAACATCGGAGGGGAGTTGGCGGGCAAGTTCCTCTGGCGCGTGCAGCCGCCCTGTCCGGCACGCCGGTTGGACGTGGGCGGCCAGCTTTGACACTATTCGCCGCCACGTCTTCCCCGAGCGCTTTATTCCCACCCAAACCAGGCGTCTGACCTGCGGCGGTACGTATGTTCGGGGAGCGATGCCAGCCTTTCGCGAAGGCCCTGCGGGGGTCGTGCAGACTGGCCGGATGCGTACGGAACTTGTGTCGGAGGCGGGCGACCGGGCCCGCGCCAACGAGGACTTCGCGAGTGTCGGGGTTCCCGCCTCCGGACAGGGCGGTTCGCTCGTCGTCCTGGACGGGGTGACGCCGCCGCGGGGCGGCACGGGCTGTCTGCATTCGGTCCCCTGGTTCACCGCGCGGCTGGGCGGCGCGCTGACCGAACTGACCGTTTCACTCCCCGATGTTCCGCTGACCGAGGCGCTCGCCCTGGCCATCTCCCGTACCGCGGCGGCCCATTCCGAAACCTGTGACCTTTCTCACCCACGCACCCCGCAGGCCACCGTGGCCCTCGCGCGCTGGTCGCCGGAGACGGTCGAGTGCCTGGTGCTGTGCGACGCGACGCTGCTGCTGGCGTCCCCGGACGGCACGGTCACCCCGGTCCGGGACGACCGGCTGGCCCGGCTGCCGCGCACCCTGCTCACCAGCGCCGAGGCCGTCGACGGCACGCTGCGCAACAAGGCGGGCGGGTTCTTCACCGCCGCCGCCGATCCCTCGGTGGCCGCCCGCGCGGTGACCGCCGCCGTACCGCGCGCCGAGGTGCACGCCCTGGCCGCGCTCTCGGACGGGGCCACCCGCTGGACGGACCTCTTCCACGAGGGCGACTGGCCGGACCTGTTCGCCCTCGTCCGCGAGGAGGGGGCGCCGGCGCTGGTGGAGCGGGTCCGGGCGCTGGAGCGGGCGGACGACGGCGCCGGCCGGGCCGTCCTGGGCCGGGCGAAGACACACGACGACGCGACGGTGGTGTGCGTCGAGTTCCAGGACGCCAAGGACACCCACGGCATCCAGGGCAACCAGGACGCCCGCAGCACCTAGGCCCGCCGGGCTGCCCGCCGGGCTACTTCTCCATCCCCCGGTTGAGCTGGTTCAGCAGGCGGGCCAGTTCGCCGATCTCCTTGCGGTCCCAGTCGGAGAAGTGGCTGACGTACCGCTCGCGGCGGGCCTCGCGGACCCGGCGGACGCGGGTGCGGCCCTCCTCGGTGAGGGCGACCAGCCAGGCGCGGCCGTCCGCCGGGTCCGGCTCGCGGGCGATCAGGCCGAGTTGCTCCAGGGCGCGCAGTTGGCGGGACATGGTGGCCTTGCCGACGCCGATGTAGGCGGCGAGTTCCGTGGCGCGCTGGCGACCGCACTCCTCGAGCCGGACGAGGAGCCCGTAGGCGGCGGACTCCAGGTCCGGATGGACCTCGCGGGCCATCTCGCCCTGGTTGGCGCGGGCGCGGCGCAGCAGCATCGTCAGCTCCCGCTCCAGGGACAGGAACTCCCGGTCGCCCTGCTCCACCCCGCGCGACGCCGCGTCGCCGCTGCCTTGACTGTCCTGGTGGTCCGCATGGCCTTCGTGCACGTCAGCACCCCTGATGTTCGCCGGTCGCTGCCATCGGCGCAGCTCTTAAGTATTTCGCAGGCACGGTCCGGGGGCGCTTCCCAGGTCCCCGGCAGGGCGGCGGCGGGCATCAGGGGCCCTGCGCATCCCGTGCGGCCGGGGCCCGGGTATCCCGTACGGGACCCGGGCCTCGCCCTTCCCGCGGCGTCCGTCACGCCGCCACGGGAACCTCCGGCGTCGTGCCGTTCCCGCCGTTCGCACCCTGCGCGGCGGGCGCGAGCGCCAGTTCCAGGACCTGGCGGACGTCGGTGACGGCGTGGACGTCGAGCTTGTCCAGCACCTCCGCCGGGACGTCGTCCAGGTCGGGTTCGTTGCGCTTGGGGATGACGACGGTGGTGACCCCGGCCCGGTGCGCGGCGAGCAGCTTCTGCTTCACGCCGCCGATGGGCAGGACCCGCCCGGTCAGGGAGACCTCGCCGGTCATCGCCACGTCGGTGCGCACGAGCCGGCCGGACAGCAGGGACGCGAGGGCCGTCGTCATGGTGACGCCGGCGCTCGGGCCGTCCTTGGGGACCGCGCCCGCCGGGAAGTGGATGTGCACGCCCCGGTCCTTCAGGTCACCCACCGGCAGCTCCAGTTCGGCCCCGTGGCGGCGCAGGAAGCTGAGCGCGATCTGCGCCGACTCCTTCATCACGTCGCCGAGCTGACCGGTCAGGGTCAGGCCCGCCGCGCCCGTCTCCGGGTCGGCGAGCGACGCCTCGACGTAGAGGACGTCACCGCCCGCGCCGGTGACCGCGAGGCCGGTCGCGACGCCGGGCACGGCCGTGCGCCGCTCGGCCGGGTCCTGGGCGGACTCGGGCACGTGGTGCGGGCGGCCGATCAGCGCGCGCAGATCCTCGTCCCGCACGGTGAACGGCAGCTTCCGCTCGCCCAGTTCGTGCTGGGCGGCGACCTTGCGCAGCAGCCGGGCGATGGACCGCTCCAGGGTGCGCACGCCCGCCTCGCGGGTGTACTCGCCGGCGAGCCTGCGCAGCGCGCTCTCGTCGAGCGCCACCTCGTCCTGGTCCAGGCCCGCCCGCTCCAGTTGGCGCGGGAGCAGGTGGTCACGGGCGATGACGACCTTCTCGTCCTCGGTGTAGCCGTCGAGGCGGACCAGCTCCATGCGGTCGAGCAGGGCCTCCGGGATGGCTTCGAGGACGTTGGCGGTGGCGAGGAAGACCACGTCCGACAGGTCGAGCTCGACCTCCAGGTAGTGGTCGCGGAAGGTGTGGTTCTGCGCCGGGTCGAGCACTTCGAGGAGGGCGGCGGCCGGGTCGCCCCGGTAGTCGGAGCCCACCTTGTCGATCTCGTCGAGGAGCACCACCGGGTTCATCGACCCGGCCTCCTTGATCGCCCGCACGATCCGGCCGGGCAGCGCGCCGACGTACGTACGCCGGTGGCCGCGGATCTCGGCCTCGTCGCGGACGCCGCCGAGGGCGACGCGGACGAACTTGCGCCCCATGGCGTGGGCGACACTCTCCCCCAAGCTGGTCTTTCCGACACCGGGCGGACCCACCAGGGCGAGTACGGCACCGCCGCGCCGGCCGCCCACGACGCCCAACCCGCGCTCGCCGCGCCGCTTGCGCACCGCCAGGTACTCGGTGATCCGCTCCTTCACGTCCTCCAGGCCGGCGTGCTCGGCGTCCAGGACCGCCTGGGCGCCCTGGATGTCGTACCGGTCCTCGGTCCTCTCGTTCCACGGGAGTTCGAGGACGGTGTCCAGCCAGGTGCGGATCCAGGAGCCCTCGGGCGACTGGTCGCTGGACCGCTCCAGCTTGTCGACCTCCTTGAGGGCGGCCTCGCGGACCTTCTCGGGGAGGTCGGCGGCCTCGACGCGGGTGCGGTAGTCGTCAAACTCCTCGCCCTCCTGTTCGCCGTTGAGCTCGCGCAGCTCCTTGCGGACGGCCTCGAGCTGGCGGCGCAGCAGGAACTCGCGCTGCTGCTTGTCGACGCCCTCCTGGACGTCCTTCGCGATCGTCTCGGCCACGTCCTGTTCGGCGAGGTGGTCGCGCAGTTGCGAGGCGGCGAGCTTCAGCCGGGCCACCGGGTCGGTGGTCTCCAGCAGCTCCACCTTCTGTGCGGTGGTCAGGAACGGCGAGTACCCGGAGTTGTCGGCGAGCGCGGAGACGTCGTCGATGGCCTGGACCCGGTCGACGACCTGCCAGGCGCCGCGCTTGCGCAGCCAGGCGGTGGCGAGCGCCTTGTACTCCTTGACGAGGTCGGCGACATGGCCGGGCAGCGGCTCGGGGACGCTCTGGTCGACCCGCGTCCCCTCCACCCAGAGGGCGGCGCCCGGCCCGGTCGTACCGGCGCCGATCCGGACTCTTCCCCGGCCGCGGATCAGCGCGCCCGGGTCTCCGTCGGCCAGCCGGCCGACCTGTTCGACGGTGCCGAGCACACCCGTGCTCGCGTACGTCCCGTCGATGCGCGGCACCAACAGCACGCGGGGCTTGCCGGGCTCCGAGCGGGCGGCGGCCTGGGCGGCCTCCACCGCGGCGCGTACATCGGTGTCGCTGAGGTCCAGCGGAACCACCATGCCGGGGAGCACGACCTCGTCGTCGAGCGGCAACACGGGCAGGGTGAGCGGTGCGGACGTCGAAGCCATGATCTCCCCTTCAGCAGCCAAGTTGAGCTATGCCGACTCAATGCACGTGAGCCCCGGAATGTTCCCGGGAACGCCGCCCGTTCGCTCTGGGCGATCACGGAACGCGTCTGTCACAACGCCCGGCCCACCGGTGTCTTGAGGCCGAACCCCTTGTGACAGGGCTTCGAAACGAAGGCAACGAAGGAACACGAAGGAAACGAAGAACAACGGAGGAGACACCATGACCGACAACACCGAAGTGGTCGTGATCGGTGGCGGATACGCCGGTGTGATGGCCGCCAACCGGCTGACCCGGCGCGCCGACGTGAGCGTGACGCTGATCAACCCGCGCGCGTCCTTCGTCGAGCGGATCCGGCTGCACCAACTGGTCGGCGGGTCCCACGACGCGGTCGTCGGCTACGACCGCGTCCTGGCCAAGGGCGTCCGGCTGGTGGTCGACACCGTGGACCGGATCGACACGGCCGGGCGCGGTGTGACGCTGGCGGGCGGCGACACGGTCGGCTACGACTACCTGGTCTACGCGGTGGGCAGCGGCAGCGCCGACCCGGGCGTGCCCGGAGCGGCCGAGTTCGCCCACCCGATCGCCACCCTGGAGGAGGCGCACCGGCTGCGCGCGGTCGTGGCCGCCGCGCCCGCGTCGGCCCCGGTGACCGTCGTCGGGGCCGGTCCGACCGGTATCGAGACGGCCGCCGAGCTGGCGGAGGCGGGCCGCGCCGTGACCCTGGTGTGCGGCGGGGTGCTCGGCCCGTATCTGCACCCGCGCGGGCGGCGTTCGATCGCCGGGCGGCTGGCCGGGCTCGGGGTGACCGTGCTCGACGGCCCGGGCACGAAGGTGACGGCGGTGACACGCGACGCCGTACGCCTCGCCGACGGCCGCGAGCTGCCGAGCGCGGTGACCGTCTGGACCGCCGGTTTCGGCGTGCCGGACCTGGCCGCGCGCAGCGGACTGAGCACCGACGCCGCGGGCCGGCTGCTCACGGACGAGACGCTGACGAGCGTGGACGACGAGCGCGTCGTCGCCGCCGGGGACTCGGCCGCGCCGTCGGACCTGCCGTACCGGATGAGCTGCCAGTCCGCCGTGCAACTGGGCCCGCAGGCCGCCGAGACCGTGCTCAGCCGGCTCGCGGGCGAGCCGCCCGCGCCGGTCAGCGTGGGGTTCGCCGGCCAGTGCATCAGCCTGGGGCGACGCGCGGGCGTCTTCCAGTTCGCCCAGCGCGACGACACCGCCAACAGGTACCGTCTCGGCGGCCGCCCGGGCGCGAGGCTCAAGGAGTTCATCTGCAAGACCACCGTCTGGCAGTTGTCGTACGAGGCCCGCAAGCCCGGTGCGCACACCTGGTGGGCCACGGACGGCAAGCGTCCGCTCCTGCTCGCGGCCGAGCGCGACCAGGCGCCGGCCTCCGCCGACCGCGTCTGAACGACAGCAACGGAGGTCGAGACATGAACGACGGCGGCGCTGCCACCGACCCGGCGACCGAGACGTTCGTCGCCCACCGCAACCTGCTCTTCACCGTCGCCTACGAGATGCTCGGGTCGGCCGCCGACGCCGAGGACGTCCTCCAGGAGACCTGGCTGCGCTGGGTCGACGTCGACCTGACGCAGGTGCGCGACCAGCGCGCCTACCTGGTCCGGATCACCACCCGGCAGTCACTCAACCGGCTGCGCACGATGAGCCGCCGCAAGGAGGCGTACGTCGGGCAGTGGCTGCCGGAGCCGCTGCTCACCGCGCCCGACGTGGCCGAGGACGCGCTGCTCGCCGAGAGTGTGTCGATGGCGCTGATGCTCGTCCTGGAGACGCTGTCGCCGACCGAGCGCGCCGTCTTCGTCCTGCGCGAGGTCTTCGACGTCGGCTACGACGAGATCGCCGCCGCCGTCGACAAGAGCCCCGCCGCCGTCCGCCAGATCGCGCACCGCGCGCGTCGGCACGTCGACGCGCGCCGCCCCCGGCAGGCGGTGTCGCCCGGCGAGAGCAGGGCGGCGCTGGAGTCGTTCCGCCTCGCACTGGAGACGGGGAACCCGCAGCGCCTGCTCGACGTGCTCGCCCCGGAGGTCGTCCTGGTGAGCGACGGCGGCGGCATCAAGCAGGCGGCGCTGCGGCCCATCTCGGGCGCCGACAAGGTGACCCGCTTCATGATCGGCGGCCTCCGCAAGAACGCGGCCCCGATCACCGTCACGCCCACCGTGGTCAACGGCAATCCGGCACTCGTGGTCCGCCTGGGCGGGGAGATCGACGGCGTCCTGGCGCTCCGGGTCGAGGACGGTCGTATCGCCGGGCTCTACTACGTCCGCAACCCGGAGAAACTGTCCCGCGTCGGGTCCGAGACCCCGCTCACCCTGCGCTGAACCCCCGCCCGGCGGCACGCAGTAGACACGGAGGGACACGAGGGGGTGACGTGCGGCGGCCGGAGGGGCGCACCGGTCGGTGCCGCACGACCGGGCACGCCTCTCGCGCTCCCTCCCCGTACCCCGTCCACTTCCGGCATTCGACCCAAGGCGGCGCGCCGCCGCGACGACAATGCGCATATGACCGATGACTGGAAGCGACGACTCGACTCCCTCCACGCGGAGCTGGTCCGCCGCGACGATCCCGTCGCCTGGGTGACGGAGGCGGACGCCGTCGAGGCCTCCCGGCGCTATCCGCACATCGCGCTGCGCGGGCCCGTCTTCGGCGTCGCCGTGCGCGACCCGGCCGCCGCCGAGCCGGGCTGGCGGCTGCTGAAGGCGGTGGTGGACGGCATGCCCCAGCAGGCCCGGGACGGCCTGAACTCGTACCTGTGGTTCAAGGCGAAGGACGGCACCGACGATCCGGCCGTACGGCGTGAGCTGCTGGCGGCCGTGGCCGTGCTGGAGCGGGCCCCGGCCGACGAGGTGGCGGCCCTCGGCGTGCGCTACCGGGTGGTGCGCGGCGACGAGTTCGCCCGGACCGGCGACGACGGCCTGGAGCCGCCCCGGCCCACCGACCCGGAGCCGGTGGCCGTCTCCTGGGAGGAGGAGCAGGGCGCGGGCCCGTCGCCGGACGTGGGGTACGTCCTGGACCCCGGCCGCGACGAGGGTCCGATGGCGGGCGCCCTGCGGCTGGGCCTGCGCGACTTCGCGTACACCGGCGCCCGCTTCCCGGCCCACGTGCGCGCGGACTCCGTACGGGCGTCGCGGACGCACCCGGACGTGGTCCGGCTGCCCGTCGGCTTCTCGGTGGCCGAACGCGACGACACCGGCTGGACCCCGTGCGGCTCCCTGTCGGCGACCCCGCACGAGGCGCGCCGCTCGCTGTACGAGGGGATGGCCCGCGTCTGGGCGATGCTGTACCGCTTCGACGAGCGCAAGAAGGCCCTGTACGCGCGGGCCGCGGAGGCGTTCCGGGCGGCCGGGCGGGCCGACGAGGCGCGGGTGGAGGGGCGGCTGTTCCGGATCTGCCGCGTGGAGCGGATGGTCCGGCTCGGCCCGGACGGCCCGGAGCCGCCCCGCCCGTCGGACGTCGACGAGTACGGCCCGATGAAGCTGCACCCGACCCTGCGCGAGGACGGCACGGTCAAGTACGACGACTGACGGCCCACGCCCCCGCGGGCGACGGCCGCGGCCGGTGCCGGCGCCGCACCCACGGCCAGGTGGCGACGCCGATCGTCAGCGCGATCAGGTGGCCCCAGTTCGTCATCGGGTCGGTGAAGGCGATCAGGTCCTGGAGCAGCATCCCGCCGAACCCGGCCAGCAGCGGCCAGCGCAGCCAGGGGGCGAGCAGCCCGGCCAGGGCGCCGACGCTCGCGGCGACGCCGAAGCTGATGCCGTAGTCGAGGCGGTGCAGCGAGCTTTCGGGCAGGTCGCCCACCAGCACCGCCAGCCCCACCGGGACCTCGGTCGCGAGGGTGGCCAGGACATGCCCGAGCAGGAAGACGACGGCCGTACGGACGCCGCCTATGCGCCGCTCCAGGCTGCCGAGGACGACCAGGAAACCGAGCGTGAACGGCGACGCGAAACCGCCCGCCACCCACAGCGCGCTCGCCACCAGCACCAGCACCGGACTCTGCAGCAGATGCGCCACGTCGGTGCTGGAGCCCTGCTGCAGGGCGTACACCAGGTCGCTGTCGGCATACGCGGTGAAGACCGAGGTCCCGGCGAGCACGGCGGCGTAGCCAAGGGTGAAGGGAACCGGAATCCGCAACCGCCGACGAAGGCGGGGCCGGGGCCGGACGTCGGGGCTCGCTTCTACCGGCGGCAGGAGCTCGACCGCCGACGCGGGCTCGGCGGTTCTGGTGGGGCGCTGGCCCGGGATGGCGTCGAGCAGCCCGCTGACGTCGGGCAGCCCGCTGACGTCGGGCAGCGCGGACACGTCGGGCAGGGGTGGGGACTGGGGCGGTGCCGTGCTTTCCACCTGACGCGCTCCTTCCGTTTCACTCCACCTTTCGCGGCCCGGACACCCGCTGTCTGTGACCGACGCCACGCCTGGGCCGATTCACAGCAAGCTCTGAGACTTCTCTGTGCCGGCTCTCATGCAAGCCCGACCCACTCCCACACTTTTCCGAACAGTCGTTCGTCAACCTCCCCCGCCCGGCGGGGAATTCCCGCAACAATCCGTCAGCGAAGTGCCACGATGGACCGATGCCCATTCCGTACGACATCCCCGACGCACCCGAAGTCCTGGACCGTCGCGAGGGCCCCTACGGCGAGGTCGTCCTGCGCCGGCACGGGGAGTTGCTCCAGATCATCGCCAACGGCTGCTTCCTGATGGACACTTCGGACGGCCGCTCGGAGCGACTGCTGATCGACGCCGCACTGGCCGCGCTCAACTCCCGCCCCGGCAACGGCCGTTCGCCCGAGCTGCTGATCGGCGGCCTGGGCGTCGGCTTCTCGCTCGCGCACGCCGCCGCCGACCCCCGCTGGGGCCGCGTCACGGTCGTGGAGCGCGAACGGGCCGTGATCGACTGGCATCTGGACGGCCCGCTGGCCGCCGTCTCCGGACCGGCGCTCGCCGATCTCCGGACGAAGATCGTCGAAACGGATCTGCTCGACTACGTCAATGAGACATCCGACACGTTCGACGCGGTATGCCTCGACATCGACAACGGGCCCGGCTGGACCGTCACCGAGGGCAACGAAAGCCTCTACTCGACGGCCGGACTCGCGGGCTGCGCACGGGTGTTGAGACCAGGTGGGGTACTGGCCGTGTGGTCCGCCCGACCCTCTGCGGAATTCGAGGGAACCATGAGGAATGCCGGGTTCCAACAGGTGCGTACCGAAGAGATCCCGGTTGCCCGAGGCGTGCCGGACGTCGTGCATCTCGCCGTCCGACCTGGATAGCAAACCCGTGGTGACTCCCCGTACGCTGCACCCCTGACGCCGATCATTTACGCGTCAACCGCAGTCATGCGCAGACATGGGATCACCCCACTGGTTCCGGAAAGCACACTCAGGGGCGGGCGATGGAGCAGACACACACCGCACACAACAGCGCGACGGCGACCCAGGGCGCGCAGCGACGCGTCCTGGTGGTCGAGGACGACCCGACGATCGTCGACGCCATCGCGGCCCGCCTGCGCGCCGAGGGATTCCTCGTGCAAACGGCGGGGGACGGCCCCGCGGCCGTCGACACCGCCGAGGCCTGGCAGCCAGACCTGCTGATCCTCGACATCATGCTGCCCGGCTTCGACGGTCTGGAGGTCTGCCGCAGAGTGCAGGCCGCCCGTCCGGTGCCGGTGCTGATGCTCACCGCGCGCGACGACGAGACCGACATGCTGGTCGGGCTCGGCGTGGGCGCCGACGACTACATGACCAAGCCCTTCTCGATGCGGGAGCTGGCGGCCCGCGTGCACGTCCTGCTGCGCCGGGTGGAGCGGGCCGCGATCGCGGCGACGACCCCGCGCAGCGGGATCCTGCGGCTCGGCGAGCTGGAGATCGACCACGCGCAGCGCCGGGTGCGGGTGCGCTCGGAGGACGTGCACCTCACGCCCACCGAGTTCGACCTGCTGGTCTGCCTGGCGAACACCCCGCGCGCGGTGCTCTCCCGCGAGCAGCTCCTCGCCGAGGTCTGGGACTGGGCGGACGCCTCCGGCACCCGCACGGTCGACAGCCACATCAAGGCGCTGCGCCGGAAGATCGGCGCCGAGCGGATCCGTACGGTGCACGGCGTGGGCTACGCGCTGGAGACCCCGACGCCATGAGTTCCGGGCCGGACGGACCGAGAAGCCCCGCTCCCGGCTCCGGGGAGCCCTGGGGCCGGGTGCGCCCGTTCTCGGTGAAGACCAAACTGGGCGCGCTGGTCGTCATCTCGGTGCTGATCACCACCGGTCTGTCGATGATCGCGGTGCACACCAAGACGGAGCTGCGCTTCATCACGGTCTTCTCGATGATCGCCACGCTGCTCATCACGCAGTTCGTGGCGCACTCGCTGACCTCGCCGCTGGACGAGATGAACACGGTCGCCCGGTCCATCTCGCACGGCGACTACACCCGCCGGGTGCGCGAGAACCGCCGCGACGAGCTGGGCGACCTGGCCCAGACGATCAACGTCATGGCGGACGAGCTGGAGGCGCAGGACCGCCAGCGCAAGGAGCTGGTGGCCAACGTCTCGCACGAGCTGCGCACGCCCATCGCGGGTCTGCGCGCCGTCCTGGAGAACGTGGTCGACGGCATCGCCGAGGCGGACACCGAGACGATGCGCACGGCCCTGAAGCAGACGGAGCGGCTCGGCCGGCTGGTGGAGACGCTGCTCGACCTGTCGCGCCTCGACAACGGTGTCGTCCCGCTGCGCAAGCGGCGCTTCGAGGTGTGGCCGTATCTGTCGGGGGTGCTGAAGGAGGCCAACATGGTCGCCTCGGCGCGCGCCACCATGGGCTCGGGCGGCAACCACACGCGCACGGACGTCCATCTGCACCTGGACGTCACCCCGCCGGAGCTGACCGCGCACGCCGACCCGGAGCGCATCCACCAGGTCGTCGCGAACCTCATCGACAACGCCGTCAAGCACAGCCCGCCGCACGGACGGGTGACCGTGAAGGCGCGGCCCGGCCCGCTGCCGGAGTCGCTGGAGCTGGAGGTGCTGGACGAGGGTCCCGGCATTCCGCGCTCCGAGTGGCGCCGCGTGTTCGAGCGGTTCAACCGCGGCGCGGTCCGCCGGCCGCACGGTCCGGGCAGCGACGGCGGAACGGGACTGGGGCTGGCGATCGCCCGCTGGGCCGTCGATCTGCACGGCGGCCGGATCGGAGTGGCCGAATCCGAGCGGGGTTGCCGGATTCTTGTCACTCTTCCGGGAGAGTCATCCGGCCCAAGTTGACGTAAAGTTCGAAACGGAGCCACAAGATCCATGAGAGTCCGCGCTGACGGACACGTGTGATCAGGCGGTGGACCGGCCGCAGGTCGGACCGGATCCGGCCGTTCGGCATGCGCGACCTGCGCCGACATACTCTTTTTGACGCGCAACCGCGCTTGTTTCCCGCCATTTCCACCCCCGAAACACACTTTCCGATGTGACTTACGCGACGATGCACCTGCCTGGCCTGACCTTCCCCCTCTCAGGGGCGTAGCCTTTATTCCCGCTGTCCATCACCTTGTGAAGCGGAAGAGGGCGGTTGCCGCCGTGTCGCCACAGTCCCCCAGTAACTCGAACTTCTCGACCGACGCAGACCAAGCGGGCAAGAACCCCGCCGTCGCGTTCGGGCCGAACGAGTGGCTCGTCGACGAGATCTATCAGCAGTACCTCCAGGACCCGAATTCGGTAGACCGCGCCTGGTGGGACTTCTTCGCCGACTACAAGCCCGGGGCCGCCACGCCCTCGGCTCCGGCGGGTACTGCGGCCGCGGGGGCCGCAGCGACCACCACCACGTCCCCGGCGCCCGCCGCCCCCGCCGCTGCGGCTCAGTCGGCCCCCGCGGCTCCCGCGCCGGCCCCTGCCGCCGTCCCGGCTCCGGCGAAGGCGGCCCCGGCCGCCAAGCCCGCCGCCGCGAAGGCGGCGCCTGCCGCCGCCGCGCCGGCGACCGCTGCCGAGGGTCCGGAGTTCGTGACGCTGCGCGGCCCGGCCGCCGCGGTCGCCAAGAACATGAACGCCTCGCTGGAGCTGCCCACGGCCACGTCCGTGCGCGCCGTCCCGGTGAAGCTGCTGTTCGACAACCGCATCGTCATCAACAACCACCTCAAGCGCGCCCGGGGCGGGAAGATCTCCTTCACGCACCTGATCGGCTTCGCGATGGTGCAGGCCATCAAGGCCATGCCGTCGATGAACTGGCACTACGCGGAGAAGGACGGGAAGCCCACCCTCGTCAAGCCCGCGCACGTCAACTTCGGCCTGGCCATCGACCTGGTGAAGCCCAACGGCGACCGCCAGCTCGTCGTGGCCGGCATCAAGAAGGCCGAGACGCTGAACTTCTTCGAGTTCTGGCAGGCCTACGAGGACATCGTCCGCCGCGCCCGCGACGGCAAGCTGACGATGGACGACTTCACCGGTGTCACGGTCTCCCTGACCAACCCCGGCGGCCTCGGCACCGTCCACTCCGTGCCGCGGCTGATGCCCGGCCAGTCGGTCATCATGGGCGTCGGCTCGATGGACTACCCGGCGGAGTTCCAGGGCACCAGCCAGGACACCCTGAACAAGCTCGGCATCTCGAAGGTCATGACGCTCACGTCGACCTACGACCACCGGGTCATCCAGGGCGCCGCCTCCGGCGAGTTCCTGCGCGTCGTCGCCAATTTCCTCCTCGGCGAGGGCGGTTTCTACGACGAGATCTTCGAGGCGCTGCGCATCCCCTACGAGCCGGTCCGCTGGCTCAAGGACATCGACGCCTCGCACGACGACGACGTCACCAAGGCCGCCCGCGTCTTCGAGCTGATCCACTCCTACCGGGTCCGCGGCCACGTCATGGCCGACACCGACCCGCTGGAGTACCGCCAGCGCAAGCACCCCGACCTCGACATCACCGAGCACGGGCTGACGCTGTGGGACCTGGAGCGCGAGTTCGCCGTCGGCGGCTTCTCCGGCAAGTCCCTGATGAAGCTGCGCGACATCCTCGGCGTGCTGCGCGACTCGTACTGCCGCACCACCGGCGTCGAGTTCATGCACATCCAGGACCCCAAGCAGCGCCGCTGGATCCAGGACCGCATCGAGCGTCCGCACTCCAAGCCGGAGCGCGAGGAGCAGTTGCGCATCCTGCGCCGGCTGAACGCGGCGGAGGCCTTCGAGACCTTCCTGCAGACCAAGTACGTCGGCCAGAAGCGGTTCTCCCTGGAGGGCGGCGAGTCCGTCATCCCGCTGCTGGACGCCGTACTGGACAGCGCGGCCGAGTCGCGGCTCGACGAGGTCGTCATCGGCATGGCCCACCGCGGCCGGCTGAACGTGCTGGCGAACATCGTCGGCAAGTCGTACGCGCAGATCTTCCGCGAGTTCGAGGGCAACCTCGACCCGAAGTCGATGCACGGCTCCGGCGACGTGAAGTACCACCTGGGCGCCGAGGGGACCTTCACCGGCCTGGACGGCGAGCAGATCAAGGTCTCGCTGGCCGCGAACCCGTCCCACCTGGAGACGGTCGACCCGATCATCGAGGGCATCAGCCGCGCCAAGCAGGACATCATCAACAAGGGCGGCACGGACTTCACCGTCCTGCCGGTCGCCCTGCACGGCGACGCGGCCTTCGCGGGCCAGGGCGTGGTGGCCGAGACCCTGAACATGTCGCAACTGCGCGGCTACCGCACCGGCGGCACGGTCCACATCGTCATCAACAACCAGGTCGGCTTCACCGCCGCCCCGGAGTCCTCGCGCTCGTCGATGTACGCGACGGACGTGGCGCGGATGATCGAGGCCCCGATCTTCCACGTGAACGGCGACGACCCCGAGGCCGTCGTGCGCGTCGCACGCCTCGCCTTCGAGTTCCGTCAGGCGTTCAACAAGGACGTGGTGATCGACCTCATCTGCTACCGCCGCCGCGGTCACAACGAGTCGGACAACCCGGCCTTCACCCAGCCACTGATGTACGACCTGATCGACAAGAAGCGCTCGGTGCGCAAGCTGTACACCGAGTCCCTGATCGGTCGCGGCGACATCACCCTGGAAGAGGCCGAGCAGGCGCTCCAGGACTACCAGGGGCAGCTCGAGAAGGTCTTCACGGAGGTCAGGGAGGCCGTCACCGCGCAGGCCGCCACCGGCCCGGTGTCGGACCCGCAGGCGGAGTTCCCGGTCGCCGTGAACACCGCGATCTCCACGGAGACCGTCAAGCGGATCGCCGAGTCCCAGGTCAACATCCCCGACTCCTTCCACGTCCACCCGCGTCTGCTGCCGCAGTTGCAGCGCCGGGCGACGATGGTCGAGGACGGCACCATCGACTGGGGCATGGGCGAGACCCTCGCCGTCGGCTCCCTCCTGCTGGAGGGCACCCCGGTCCGGCTGTCCGGCCAGGACTCGCAGCGCGGCACGTTCGGCCAGCGGCACGCGGTCCTCATCGACCGTGAGACGGGCGAGGAGCACACCCCGCTCCAGTACCTCGCCGAGGACCAGGCCCGCTACAACGTCTACAACTCCCTGCTGTCCGAGTACGCGGTCATGGGCTTCGAGTACGGCTACTCGCTGGCCCGCCCCGACGCGCTCGTGATGTGGGAGGCGCAGTTCGGCGACTTCGTCAACGGCGCGCAGACGGTCGTCGACGAGTACATCTCGGCCGCCGAGCAGAAGTGGGGCCAGACGTCCGGCGTCACGCTCCTGCTCCCGCACGGCTACGAGGGACAGGGCCCGGACCACTCCTCGGCCCGTGTCGAGCGCTTCCTCCAGCTCTGCGCCCAGAACAACATGACGGTCGCGATGCCCACGCTGCCGTCGAACTACTTCCACCTCCTGCGGTGGCAGGTGCACAACCCGCACCACAAGCCGCTGGTCGTCTTCACCCCGAAGTCGATGCTGCGTCTGAAGGCCGCCGCGTCGAAGGCGGAGGAGTTCACCGAGGGCCAGTTCCGCCCGGTCATCGGCGACGCGTCGATCACCGACCCGGCGGCCGTGAAGAAGGTCGTCTTCTGCACCGGCAAGGTCTACTACGACCTGGACGCCGAGCGGAACAAGCGCGGGATCACGGACACGGCGATCATCCGCCTCGAGCGGTTGTACCCGCTGCCGGGCGCCGAGGTGCAGGCCGAGGTCAACAAGTACCCGGGCGCCGAGAAGTACCTGTGGGTCCAGGAGGAGCCGGCCAACCAGGGCGCCTGGCCGTTCATCGCCCTGAACCTGATCGACCACCTCGACCTCGCGGTCGGCGCGGAGGTCCCGCACGGCGAGCGCCTGCGCCGCATCTCGCGGCCGCACGGCTCGTCGCCGGCGGTGGGTTCCGCGAAGCGGCACCAGGCCGAGCAGGAGCAGTTGGTGCGCGAGGTGTTCGAGGCGTAGTCCTCACCACCTCACCCGCTACGGGCGAAGGGCCCGCCTCCGGAGGTTTCCGGGGGCGGGCCCTTCGGCGTTCAGGTCGTCTGGGGTTCGAAGTCCCAGTACGGCCGGTTGCGGGAGCGTGCCGTGATGGTGTGGACGTGCTGCTTGCCCAAGGTCGCCTCCAGGTCCGAGAGGGCCTCCTGCTCGACCTTCTCGGACTGCCGGCGGTCGCGCAGCCCGCGCAGGTCGGCCGCGTACGCGATGCGGGCCGACAGGGTCAACGGGTGGGTGCGCCCGAGCAGTTCGGCGGCCCGGGTCGCGGTGTCCCGGCTGAGCGTGGCCGCGCTCTCGGTGTCGCCGACGAGGTTGCGCAGCGCCGAGGCGTTGAGGGCGCAGCCCAGGCTCCAGGGGTGGTTCTCCCCGACCGCCTCCGTCATGGCGGCCAGCGCCTGCTCGATGAGGACGTGGGCGTGGTCCCGTTCGCCCACGTTGCGCAGGATGAGCGCCTGGTTGGCGCGGGCTCCGGCGACGAAGGGGTGGGCGTCGGCGAGCATCACCTCGTAGGCCGCCACGACGGCCTCGCTCAGCTCCCGGGCCTGGTCGATGTCGCCATGCTCGCGGGCGAAGCAGCTCTGGGCGCAGGCGAACATGAGGGTCCACGGGTGGGACTCGCCCATCACCCGCTCGCCGCTCTCCAGGACGGTGCTGAAGAGCTCCCCGGCCCTGGCGCGTTCGCCGTTGCGGTACTGGCACAGGGCGAGGTTGTACTCGGCCTTCAGGGTCTGCGGGTTGCTGTCCCCCATCACGATCCGGTTGTCGCGGACGCTCTGCGACTGGATCGACTCGGCCTCGGTGTACCGGCCGAGCAGGCGCAGGTCGATCGAGTAGGAGATCTGGGAGTCGAGCGTCCAGGGGTGGCGGCCCTTCAGGACCAGCCGCCGCGCCTCCATGACCTGGCGGTCGATGTCCAGCGCGTCCTGGTAGGCGCCGAGCAGGCGCAGCGAGACGGCCACGTTGTTGCGGGCGTTCAGGGCGCGGGAGTCCTGCTCGCCGAGCAGCTCGTGGTAGGCGACCTGGGTCCACCGGGACAGTTCGAGCGCCTCGTCGTAACGGCCGAGGCCCCGCAGGTCGGCGGCGAGGCCGCTGGCGAAGCGCAGGTGCTCCAGGTCCTGCGCGCCGCGTTCCTCACGGAGTTGTTCGACGGCGGCGCGGTCGAGGGCCTCGGTGCGCGTGTACTCGCCGCCGGCGCGCAGCACGTTGACGTAGTGGAAGGTCAGTTCCCAGATCCGCGGGTGGCTGTCGCCGAGCAGGGAGCGCCAGGCCTCCATGGCGCGTTCGCCGAGCTTGCTGCCGGCCACGTACTCGCCGGAGAAGTACATGTAGCGCAGGCAGTTGAGCACCAGGCTCTGGACGTTGGGGTCGCGGCTCTGGAGGACGTCCGCGTACTTCAGGTGCGGCGCGATCTCGGCGTACCGGGGCCACAGGCGGGTGTCGGTGGGGCGGCGCGGATCGGCGGCGGCCAGGGCCTGGCGTACGACGTCGATGAACTCGGCGCGGTCCGCGTCCGGCATGTCCTTCTGGACGATCTGGTGGACCATGCGGTGCAGGTAGAGGGACTCGCCGGAGGAGGCGGCCGTCTCGTCGCCGAGGGTCTCGTGGGACTCCAGGCGCACCACGGAGTACTGGCGGAGCTGGCTGATCGCCTTGTTCCACAGCAGCGGGTCGTTGAGCAGTCCGGCGATCTGCTCGGGCAGGTCGCCGCTCGGCATCTCCTTGAGGAGGCGTACGGGGATGAAGCCGGGCGCGAAGAACGTGCACAGCCGCAGCAGGTCGACGGACTCGGGGACGGACTCGCGGAGTTTGTTCAGCAGTATCGACCAGGCGGTCTGGAAGGCGAGCGGGAAGTCCACGGAGACCTTCACGACGTCCTGGTCGATGCCGCCTTCCAGGAGGCCGATGTACTCCTGCACGGACAGGTCCGAGTCGTTGAGCCAGCCCGCGGTCTGGTCCAGCAGCAGCGGGAGGTCCTCCAGTGCCTCGGCGAGCTGGTCGGCCTCCTGCTCGTCGAGTCGTGGGGCGCGGCGGCGGATGAACGCCACCGACTCGTCGCGTGCGTACACCGGCACCTCCAGGAGCATGCTGTTGTGCTCGCTCCACTCGGGGTTGCGCGAGGTGATGATCACGTGCCCGGGGCCGGTGGGCACCAGGTCCCAGATCTGGTCGGGTTCGTCCGCGCCGTCGAGGATCAGCAGCCAGCGCGCGTAGGGGTCGCCGCGGCGCAGCGAGTCGCGTACCGCGCGCAGCCGTTCGCCGTACTCCTGGCCGGTGCGCAGGCCGAGTTTGGGGGCGAGTTCGGCGAGCAGGCGGCGGTAGGTGACGCGTTTCTCGGCGTTCACCCACCACACGACGTCGTACTCGGAGCCGAAGCGGTAGACGTACTCGGCGGCGAGCTGGGTCTTGCCCACCCCCGACATGCCGTGGAACGTGACCACGCCGGCGCCGGGCGCGGCGCCCTGCAACTGGTGGTAGGCGTCGTTGAGGATCGGCTCGCGGCCGGTGAAGCGGGTGTTGCGGCGCGGGACGCCGCCCCACACCTCGGGCATCGACGCGGGGAAGCGCGGGGCGCGCCGCTCGACCTCCGCGGGCTCCGGGAGCGGGCCCGCGGGCACGCCGAGCCGGTCCAGCAGGCGCCGCTCGGCCTCGTCGGCGCCCACGTTGATCAGTTCGGCCGGGGCGAGGACGGCGGCGGCGGAGGGCACGGCCGCGGTGGTGACGGAGACGGCGGCGAAGCGGGACGGGTCGGGGGCTACGACCTCGCCCAGCGCCGCGTTCCACTCCTCGCGGGTGCGCGGCCCGAGTTGGAAGTACCACTCGCTGACGACGACGAGGATGCGGCCCTCGGCCATTTTCAGATGGCGCAGCAGGTCCACGAGGGGGATCTCGGCCGGGGAGTCCCAGCGCTGGAACACCACGCGCAGTCCCCGGCGCTCCAGCCGGTCGCCGATCCAGGCCGCCCAGGCGCGGTTGAACCCGGCGAAGCTGATCGTGACGGTCTGTTTCGCCGCCTCCCCCACGGTCGTCCCGACCGGCGTACGAGCTCCAGACATGCAGCGGCCTCCAGCGCGTAGTCCACAAAAATCCTAGAACCTCGGCGCATCGCTGGTAAGTGCGGCGGGCCCGCGAACGACACCTCGGCGCGACGATCTTTCCGCAGTGGACGGCTCGGCGCGGGTATCTTCACCCATTCGGCCACAGCGTGGACGAGGTCTGACGCCGCGTCCACAACGTGCGCGCGGCCTTCAGGTACGCCTGGGCGCGGGCCGTGTGTCCCCGGGGGGCGGGATCCTCGGCCATGCGTTCGTACGCGGTGGCCATGGCGTCGACGAACCGCCGTCCCCGGGGGGTGAGATGCAGCGATCCGACCAGGGCGGGCAGGACCGCCCCGACCTGGGCGCGGTAGCGGGCGTGCTGGGCCCATGCCGACTCCTGGTGCGCGGGGTCCGCGGCGAGCGCGCGGCGCTGGAAGAAGTCCGCGAGCCCCAGATGCGCGTACGCCCCTTGCAGGAGGCCGTCGAACGGGCGGGGGTCGGGTCTCCAGGGTGCGAAGTACCGGGCGTCCGGCCCGGCCTGATGGAGGATCGCCATGTCGCTGAGCGCGGCCAGTTTCGCGTGCTGGAGTTCATGGACGAGGGCTCCGGCGAAGGCCACCGGTGAGGACGGGGTGCTGCTCAGCAGCGCGCCGAACGCGTCACGCCGGGTCGCGCTGCATCCGCCGTGGCCGTCCGCGCCCGGCGGCATCTCCAGCGGCACCAGGCACCGCAGCAGCGCGAGCGCCTCCGTCAGCCGCTGCTCGCCGCCCGAACGCAGCGCGGCGGCCGTCCCCGACCACGCCTGGAGCCACCGCTTCCGCTCCGGATCGTCGAGCGTCGTGGGCGCGCTCAGCGCACGGTGACGGGGATCGCCGCGAGCCGTGCGGTACGGGTCGAGGTCGTCCAGGGACATGGGGGCGGCCTCGGGCACGAGTCCGGGCAGCGCGTACGCCGGGGTCCACGCGAGGGCGCCGGACCAGGCGCCGAGCCCGCGCTCCAGGAACACGGTCGCGTCCGGCGCGTCGGGCTGGCGGAGTGTCACGCGGCCTTGCCGGAAAACCGCCCGGACCGGTGTGTCGCCCGCTGTGGTGGTGTGCAGGGTCCCGAGGGACGGCAGGTTGAGGACTCCGTCGTGGGCCGTCAGCTCGGCGTCGAAGGGGATCCCGGCGCGAGCGGCGGCGACAGCGGCAAGGGCACTGAAGTGAGCGAGGGCACGCCGGAGTTCACGGGCGCTGTCGGGTGTGGGCGGCCCATCAGCCGGGTCCAGTCCACGCAGACAGGCCAGGGCCCAGGGTCCGGTGAGGGGGTACAGGAGCCGGGCTCGCGCGAAGGAGGCGGAGGTGGGGGCGAAGGGGGCGGGGGTGCCAGGTGTTCGGGGGCTGGGCGGTGTGGCGGGGTGCGTGGGGTTGCCGGGGGGCTGCGGGGCGGGGGGTGCGAGGCGGTTGGTGGGGTTGCCGGGGGCGGGCGGCGCGAGGCGGTCGGTGAGGTTGCCGGGTGCCCGAGAGCCGGGCGGCACCGCACGGTCCGCGAGGCGGTCGGTGAGGTTGCCGGGTGCCCGAGAGC
>NZ_FOFF01000028.1 GCF_900110755.1 Streptomyces sp. yr375 | reverse complement strand
ACGGGGCTATCCAGGACGGCTCCGACGCCGTGATCACACCAGACACGGCAAGATCATCTCATCCGTGACCAGCAGTTACGGGACAGCTCTTAGGGGCCGCACCCTGCACCCGACAGGTGCCCTATATGCCCACCACGCCCCTTATCTGCGGTACAGGATGGACGATACGAGCCGTATATCGCCGCACTGTCACCCAGCCTTACGGCCCGAATTCGACCCGAATTCGACCCGGCCAGTTTGTTCAGCGAGAAAACATGGCCTCTGACCTGCGGAAACAAAGAGCGGCAGACGAGTCGGGCTGTACGCCGGGTATTCCTGGAGCACCTTTCTGACCTGCGGGTTTCCGGGATCGGACCGGCTGTGACCTGCAAGGACGGGTTGCAGAGGCGATCGGAGGCAGTCAGAGGAAACCGCTCTGATTCGACCCCGATTCGACCCGGGGCGCTCAGAGCCAGTCAGAGGCAACCCCTCTGATCCTGGCTCTCTGAGCAGCCGGGTCCGATCAGAGGCAATCAGACGCAGTCACTCTGCCAGCCGACCGATTCGGGCGGAAAGTCGGCCAGAGGCAATCGCGCTCTGTGCCGGCCCCTTCCGAACCGGTCGGGCCTCAGTCGCTCGGGTGTGAACTCAGAGGCCCTACCTCTGATTGAACCCCGATCGGCTGTGACCTGCCAGGGCATTCGAGCCGGAATTCGGCTCGGGCCGCTCACAGGCAGCCAGAGGCCCTCCGATCGACCGTGGTCGAGCTGCGATGGGGACGCCTGCCTCCAGTACGGAGCCAGGCACACGAGGCCTCCAGGACGGCAATCCTGGAGGCTTCGCCTGGCACCGATGGGAGGTCGGTTCCGGATGCCGCCCGTGGTTTCAGCGGGCCTGGGCGGCGTCCACGTCCTTGCGAGACGACCCCACCGTGACAGACAGCACCCACCAGCCACTCCCCCAACGACACTTCAATCGCCTCCACGGCCCCCAGGGCCTTTTCCAACTGCCGTCGGCCGCAGCCGATCTGATCCTGCTCGGCGACCTCACGGGCCGCTACGCGACGGGCAGTTACAGCAGGCTCGGCTCGGACGGCCGGAGTGTGGTCCTGCGCGCGGACCGCCAGGGCGCGGCCGAGCACGGGCACCGGATCACCGCGGCCATCGCCTGCCACGTGGCCCGCGCCGGCGGCAGCATCGACCAGCTCACGCAGCTCCTGCTGCACCCCGAGCACGAAGGCGGACGGCACACCCGCAACATCGCGCTGCGTTCCGGGCAGTCGCGCGCCCTGGACTACATCCGCCGGGTGTTGGCCAGCGCCTCGGACGCGATCAGCAGCACCACGGCGCTGGGCTCCCGGCACGAGGCGTACGAGGTCCTCGCCGCCCTCCGCGACCGGATCGAGACCACGCCCTGGCGGGGAGAACGAGGACGGACCGCGCTGCGGGTGCTGCGGGCGCACCTGAACTTCGCCGAGATCGCGGGTGGACCCTTGCACCACGCCAGTGAGCGGCAGACGGCGGAGGAAGCCGGTGTCTCCCGCACGACCCTGCGGGTCGTCTACGAGACGGTCCTCCGGCCTCGGGGCTGGTTGCGGCGTCTGCGGGTGGGCCATGGCCGGGAGGGCTCCACCTGGTACCTGGGAGACGGCAACATCCCCGGTCACGGTGGCGCCGCTCTGCTGTCTCGTTTCCGGTCCACTCAGTTCCCCCCCGACCCGGCACTTGGGGAGTGGACCACCCCTGAGACGGCCACGACGGCCGACATCGACTCCACCGTCCTCGGCCATCTGATGGGCCACGACGCCTTCGCCCACCACGCCCTAGGCAGCGCCGCTCTCCTGATCATTAGCGCCCTGCACCAGCACCCCGTCCAGACCGTTGCCGAGCTCGTCGGTACGTCCTCGGTCTCCCGCGCCACCACCTACCGGATCCTGAATCGCCTCGCCGACCACGGCCTCGTTCACCACACCGGGGAGACCTGGACCCTCGCGCCACGTGCGTTGGAGGGCTTCGGTATCCACCTTCCGGACGCTGGCAACGGCCGTACGCCGGCACAGGGCTGGGCCAACATCGCCGAGCAACACGGCACCTGGGGCATCGCGGCCCGGCGCAAGGACCTACACAAGGCGGAACGGGCGGCCTACCAGCAGGCACTGGACCGGCTTTCGGAGCACCGCAGCAAGGCCGTGGTGATCGTCCGCGACGGCCGCCAGGTCCTGGTACCCGTGCCACGCCCCGACGAGATCCCGCCCACGTGGCACGCCCCGGACGGGCGCGTCCTCGACCCGGTCACCGGTCGTCCGGCCGCCGACTGGCGGGTCGCCACCGACGGCCGCCTGATCCTCATCACTCCATCTGACCAACGCAGTTACGACGAGCTGGCCGCTGCCCATGCCGAAGCCCTCAGCGAATGGGAGTCCGTCGCATGAACCCAAATCCCCCGGCCACGCCTGGCGCGAGCGAGGCGGTGACGCCCCAGGCCCTGCGCCAGCAGTACGAGGCCGGTGCCACGGTCGAAGAACTGGTCACCGCCAGCGGCCTGTCGTATGGCACCGTTCTCAACCGGCTGCACGACGCCGGGACCGTCATGCGCACGTCCTGGCAGACCCGCCGGATGCGGCAGAACCCACAGGCCCGCCAGCGCCTCGCCGCTCATCTGCGCACCCTGTATGAGCAGCACGGCGCAACGCTCACCGAACTCGCCACAGCGGCGGGAGAGACGAGGCGCGGTGCCCGGCGCCTGCTGATCGAGGCCGGCGGCACCGTTCGCACCACCCAGCAGACGCTGCGGATGCGCGCCGCAACGCGGGCCGTCGAGCGGCAGAAGCTCGCGGTGTCCCTGCGGGCGCGGTACGAGGCCGGTGCCACGGTGCCGGAACTCGCCAGGGAGCACAGCTACTCCGTCGCCACCGTCTACCGGCTCCTGCACCAAGTCGGCACCCGCATGCGGCCCCAGCACCACCACGGCCCCGCCCACATCACAAGGAAGCGACCATGAGCCCCCACGTCCTCGTTGGGGTTCCCCGACCTGCCTGGCAGATCAAGAACGCGGCCGTGCGCCATTCCGGCCACCACAAGGCAGCACGGGCACCCCCCCTCGTCGGCCCGCTCGCCAACGCGCGCATCAAACAACACCCCTTCCCCATTTCAGGAGATCAAGCACACGTGAACGAGAACACCCGTCACAAGACCCTGGCCGCAGCCACAGAACACGTCTGGGACGCCTTCGTCATCGTCGTCGGCATGCTCAAGGGCGGCACCGGCAAGACCACCTCCGCCTGGTTCATCGCCCTCTACTACGCCATCGTCCTCGGCCTGCCCACGCTGCTGCTGGACGCCGACGCCACCAGCCAGTCCGCCTACGACTGGTTCAAGGTCGCCCAGGCCGCCGGCTTCGAGATCCCGGCCAACCTGGTTGTCGAGCGGTACCCGTTCGACGACATCGCCGAGTACATCCGTACCAAGCGCGCCGAGTTCGGCGCGATCGTGGTCGACGCCGGCGGCGGCAGCGCCCGCATCTTCCACGAGGCTGTCACCGAGGCGAACCTGCTGCTCGTCCCGGTCGCCCCCACCAAGATCGAGCGTCGCAAGCTCGTGGCCACCTTCGACGAGGCCGAGCGCGCCGCCGCCCGCAACGAACACGGCGTCACCGCCCACGTCGTCATGGTCAAGGCCGACGACCGCACCAGCCTGCCGGGCCGGGCGAAGCAGCAGCTGCTGGAGCCCGCCGAGGGCGAGGGCATCGGCCCGGACCGTGACGAGCCGTTCCCGCTCGCCGACACCACCATCCACTCCTGGGTCCACTACATGGAGGCCTTCGGCGAGATCCCCACCGAACTGAGCGAGTACGCCAACCTGATGAAGGAGCTGACCGAGGCATGAGCGAGAAGAACGAGAGGCCGAAGCCGCCGGCCCGCCGCACGGGCGGTCGCGCCCTGGGCGGAGCCAGGAAGACGACCCCTCCGCCCCCTCCCCCGGCCGCCGAGCTCACCCCCGAGCAGTACGCCGCCGAACAGGCCGCCACCCAGGACGAAGGCCATCCCTCTGCCAGCGAGCCGCAGGCTCAGCCCACACCTCCCGTCGTTCCCACCGACGCGTCGGCGCAGGTTCGAACCGAGGCGGTGCCCGAAATCACACAGATCTTCGCGCAGCCGACTGCCCAGGCGCCGAGCGGCTTCGTGCCGGAGCCAGCCACCAGTGCGCGGGTTGGCGCGGAGGTCGTCGCCCCCGTGGCGGGGCCCGGTGGGGAGCCGGTGGTGCAGCAGGTGACGCCTGTGGTCCCGGCTGCCGTACCTGGAGCACCTGCGGTCCAGGCCACGCAACCGGCCGAACCCGTTGCGCAGCATGATCCGTCTCCCGTCACGTCCGCGGCTGCTGGCGCGGCTCCGGCCGCCGAGGTGGCAGTTCGCCCTGCCGTCCCTCCGGTCGCAGGCGGTACCGCGTTCCCGGTGAGAACCGAGGGACCGGGGACGCACCAGGAACAGGACACTCGATCGCAGGAGGCCCCCAGCGAGGGGACGCCGTACGCTCACGGTCCCGGCCGTCCCAAGGACATTCCCGAGGTCGCGGTCGTTCTCAACCAGCGGATCATCGCGCGGGAGAGCCTGGACTCGTCGGTTCCTGCCGCGCTGAAGCTGAAGAAGCGGATCAAGCGCTTCGCGCTGGACAACGAACTCGATCACCTGCCCATTGGCGACATCGTCTCCGTCGCCCTGGACGAGTGGCTCACCACCCGCGGCTTCTGACACGACCGCGAGGCATGGGGCGGCCACCTCCATGCAAGGGAGACCGCCCCATGCCGACTATTCCAATAACCCAATAGGCGGATAGCTATCCGCATAGCCAGACCGACGGGAGCAGCTCGCGTGCCTGATCAGTCCCCTTACGCCCGCCGACTACGTGAAATCGCCGATGCCCTCGACGCCGAGCCCCAGTCGACCGATGACGTTCTTACGCCGCATCCGGACACTCTGGACGTCATCAGAAACCGGCACACCAAACGCGGACAGCTCAACCACGCCGTCCCCGAAGTCCTCCAGCTCCAGCGCCGGATCCGCCGCTACAACGCCGACACTGGCGTACCGCATGGAGACATCGTCGCTCTCGCCCTCGACACCTGGCTCCGCGCAAAGGGCTACCCGCCCGAACTGACCCGGCCCGCGGCAGGAGCACCGTGATCGACGGGCGAGCGGCCGTCGGCGCGGACATGGCTTGATCCGGTCTTTTTTCGACATCCCGACCACTGTCAAGGTTGCTGAAATGCGTGTGAGAAACCTGCTTCCTGAACCCGGTCCTGTTCGGACGCTTGCCTGGAGCACTCTGGCGAACACCATCGGCATGGGGCTGTTCGTCACCATGAGTGCCATCTACTTCGTCCGCTCGGCGGGGCTCTCAGAAGCCCAGGTCGGCCTGGGCCTGACCATCGCCGCGTTGGTCGGGTTGCTGGCCGGGGTTCCCGCCGGTCACGTTGCCGATGTCCTGGGGCCGAGACGTATCACGATCCTGTGCAAGTTCATCGAGGGCGGACTGCTCTGCGGATACGCGATCGCCCGGAGCTTTGTGGAGTTCGTCGTCGTCGCCACGCTCGTCACAGTCTTCGAGTCCGCCGGGCAAGCAACCAAGGGCGCCCTCATCGCCGCAGTGGTGCCGCCGGAGCACCGTGTACGGACCCGCGCCTACCTGCGCGCGGTGATCAACGTGGGTGCCTCCATCGGGGCGATGTTCGCGGGGTTCGCGCTCGCGATCGACACCCGGGAGGCGTACCTCACGCTGATATTCGTGGCGGCCGCCCTTTACCTGTTCTCGGCGTTGCCTCTGCGCTCGCTGCCGGACATCCCCCCACAGCCCCGCCCGGAGAAGGGGTCGACTTGGGTTGTCGTGGGTGACCGACCCTACCTGGCCCTGACTCTGCTCAACGCGGTGCTCTGTCTCAACTACTCCATCTTCACCGTGGCGTTGCCGCTGTTCATCGCCCAGCAGACGAGCGCGCCTCCCTCCGTCTACGCGGTCCTCAGTCTGATCAACACGATCACGGTGATCCTGCTGCAGGTTCGGGTGAGCCGGGGCACCGAGACCGTCGTGGGGGCGGCGCGCGCCCAGCGGCGTTCCGGCGTTCTCCTCGCTGTGGCGTGTGTGCTGTACGCCTTGGCGGACGGGCAAGGCGTCTGGTGGGCGGTGATGTTCCTTGCGTGCGGCGCGCTGGTGCACGTCGGTGGCGAACTGCTGCAGGCGGCCGGCCAGTGGGGCCTGTCGTTCGAACTCGCGCCGGATCATGCTCAGGGCCAGTACCAGGGGCTCTACTCCATGGGCGGTCAGCTGGCCAATGTCGTCACGCCCGCCGTGGCAACGGTCGCCCTGGTCCAGTGGGGCTGGCCAGGCTGGGCGCTGTTCGGGGTCCTTTTCCTCGCGGCGGGTGCCGCGGTCCCCGTGACGTCCCGTTGGGCGGAGCGAACGCGCCCGGTTCCGTCGGGGCGTCCTGCCCGAGAGAGCCAGGTTTCCGGATGACCGCGGAATTCGTCAAGTACGAAGTTCTCGGCAACAGTTACGTGGTCGTGGATGTCACGGTCGCCGATCTGCCGGCCGACGGGTCAGTGGCCCGCTTGGTGAGTGACAGGAATTTCGGTGTCGGGGCCGACGGTGTGATTTTCGGTCCTTACGAGCAGGGTGGCGATGTCGCACTGCGCGTTTTCAATCCGGACGGCAGTGAATGCCCCGGAAGTGGCAACGGTCTCAGCATCTTTGCGCACCACGTACGGCGACAGGGCCACGTACAGCGTGACCGATTCACCCTGCGGGCGGCCTCCGGCCCGGTCGACGTGCGCATCGTGGACCTCGACGAGGCGCTGGTCGAAGTGACGCTGGGAAGGGCGACAACGACCCGGGACACCTTGGCTGTGGACGGAAGGAACGTCGAGATCACCTGTGTCTCCGTGGGGACGCCGCACTGCGTCGTCCTGGCGCCCGTGGCGGGACGCGAGGAGGTGGAGCGACAGGGCCGCGCCATGGGTACGCACCCGTTGTTTCCGCAGAAGACGAACGTCGAGTTCGTCTCCCCCGTCGATCGTTCGGCGATCCGTGTCGAGGTGTGGGAACGGGGGGCGGGCTACACCCTGGCCTCCGGCGCCGGAGCGTGTGCCGCCGCGACAGCCGCCCGAGCCCTCGGTCTGGTGGAGGAGGACGTCACCGTGCTCATGCCGGGCGGAGAGGTGCGGGTCTCCGTCCGGCCCGGCAACGTGGTCGCGCTCCGGGGAACCGTACGAGAGGTCGTCCGGGGCACGTTCGCAGAAGGCTTCCGAGCCCGGATGAAGACCGCGGCCGCGGAGGCCGGTTCCTCGTAGGCGCACGCACCAGGCTCGCGTAACCGAGGCCGAACCGTCGTTCCCTACGTTGGGCTTCATGCGGCTACGGCGGCAGGCATCCCATCGGAGGCCGAGCGACAAGAAAGCGGGTGAGTACCATGCCGAGCTCTTTCTCACGGTTCGTCAGTGAAGAGGACCTCGACGATCTGCGTGGCGAATTCATGGCCGCGCTGGCGGAACTCGAGGCGGAGGAGAAAGAGGAGGGGAACATGACCGCCGAGAGCGGGAACTGACCCCGCTCATCGTCTCGCAGTATCAGACGGACATCGACAGCGCTCATCCCATGCCCCATGGGGAGGTAGGAACGTGCACCTGAAAGCGGAATTCCTCCAGCCGGACGACCCAGGGATCGGTGACGCGCTTCGCCGCGACGGCGTCGCGTACATCAGCGGGCTCCTCGATGCGGCGCAAGTCGCCGAGTTCCGCGAAGTGCTGGCGAACTACGAGAACTCGATCCTGCCGAAGGCGCGCCGCTCCAGCTACGACTCCGACACCAGCGGACGACTGGTCATGTACCGCGATGTCGAGCGTCACGAGCCGCGGCTCAACAAGATGATCCAACAGCCGACCTTCATGGATCTGATCCGCCGCGCCGTGGACTGGGAGCCGGTCCTGTACTACCTGGACGGCTTTCCCAAGCCGGCCGGCGGCAGTGCCATCGAGGCTCACCAGGAGCTGTACACCGTGCCGGTGGATCCCCCGCAGTTCCTGCATCTCTGGGTGCCCCTGGAGGACGTGACCCCTGAGAACGGCAGCATCCACTTCTACCACGGGACGCACAAGCTCGGACTTGCCCCGCACATCGAACCCCCCGGGGTCGCGCCGATGGTCGATCCGGCGGTCCTGCAGCGCATCGAGAACATGCGCGTGGAGGTGACGTGCCCAGCTGGTTCGGCCGCCCTGTTCACCGGCTACACGATCCACTGGAGCGGGCCCAACCGTGGTGACCGCGACCGCCCCGCGATGACGCTAGGCATCCGCGGCAGGAACACGGTCGTCAAGACGGAGCAGGAGAACATCGCCAGTCTGATGGCCCGGATCTTCCGTGAAGAGGGCTCCTTCGCGAGCGTGGGACACGACGACGACTTCTACGCGCTCTCCGGACACGAGGGGGACACCGTCGTGGAGCGCATCCTGGCGCGCGTGCGCAACGACCACGGGGTGAGCATCTCGCTCGATGACTTCGCCCAGCACTACCGCACGCCAAAGGCTTTGGCGGCTCGGGTGCTCATACTCCAGAGCGAGGGCACATCAGGTGATCGGTGAGACAGCCGCCCCGCCCGCCCCCTCCCACGGCTCCAGTGAACGGCAGCGGATCGCACGGACCATAGCGGCTGTCTTCGACGAGGTGCTCGAACAGACGGAATGCGGTCTCGACGACCCCTTCTTCCGTCTGGGCGGAGACTCCATGGCCGGTCTGCGCGTCCTCACCCGTCTGCACGAAGAGTTCGGCGTCGGCATCCAGGTGGCGGACCTGTACAGCCACAGTACGCCGCTGGCGCTCGCGGACCGGCTGATCGAGTTGCGCTCGCGCGCCGACACCTGGCGCCGGTCCGTTGCCAGCACCGCCCGCCGTCGCCGCGGCAAGCCGCTCCCCCTGTCCCTGGCGCAGGAGGGGTTCTACGCGATCGAGAAGGTCACGCGGGGCGTCGGTATCTTCAACAGCGTGCTGCTGATGCGGTTGACCGGCGATGTCGACGCCGCCGCCCTGTCCGACGCGATCGGAGATGTCGTACAACGGCAGACGGCACTGCGCGTCCAGTTCGGCGAGGAGGCCGGCCGTGCGGGACAGCGGCTGGTGGACCGACCGCCGGTGATCACCCGTCTGGACCTGCGCGGGCGGGGCGAGAAGGCGCTCGCGCGCCTGGCCAAGATGGAGTACCTGCGCGGCTTCGACCTGTCCACGGAGCCTCCCGCGCGGTTCACCGTGGCGCGTATGACGGACGACGGCTGGGCTCTGATCGTGACCGTCCATCACATCGCCTTCGACGGAATGTCCCAGCCGATCCTGCTGGACGAACTCGCCCACGCCTACCGCTGCCGTGTCGGGGAGGCGTCACCTCGTCCCCCGTTGCGGGCCGACTATCTCGACTTCGCCGAGTGGCAGCGCGACGTCCTGCGCGGCGATCGCCTGGAGAGCCATCTCGAGGGACTGTGCGAGATTCTGCGTGACCCCGCGCCGGCCATCGCCCCCCGGGAGGCCGACGGCAACTTCGCGTCGCGCATCGACGACCTCCTCGTCCCGGACCGTACGGCCAGGGGGATGCGGCAGCTCGCCGCGGACTGCGATTCCACGATCTTCATCGTCCTTCTCGCGGCGTTGACCGACTTCGCGTACCGCCGGACAAAGGCGGAGCGGCAGTTGATCACCGTTCAGACCGCGAACCGGAACTGGCCCGGCAGCGAGGACATGGTCGGCTGTTTCTCCAACATGCTGTGCGTGGAGGTCGGTGTCGACCCACTGGCTCCGCCCGCCGAAGCCCTCGCTCGGGCACGGACGGCCATGTCCCGAGCGCTCCGGCACGAGGAACTGCCGCTCGACTACGCGCTGGACCTGCTCAGCAGCCGCGGCAGGGATCTCGTGGCGATCGGGAACATGCCGCAGTTGGGCTTCACCCTGCAACCCGTCGCGGAGGATCGTATCGACCTGCCGGGGTGCGTCATGACGGCGGAAGCCGTGCAGCAGGGCAGGGAGAACTCGGATCCGACGAGCTTTCCCCTGGTGGTCGAACTCGGTCTGACGCAGCAGGGTTTGGCGGGAACGACGTACCGGCTGCTCGACATGTGGCCCGACGACTCGTTCGCGCAGGCCGAGGAAGAGCTGCTCGCCGCCTTCGCCCGCTTCTCCGTCTGACGGACCGCAGCCCATGTCCACGCCCGCAAGGGCCTTGGACATGGGCTGCGGCGGTTTCACGGACCCCGCGGTGGCCCTCAGCGCCCTACGGCCAGCAGATCGGCGAGCACCTGCTCCGCGTTGCGGCTCGCGGCCGTGTGCCCCTCGTCGTGCCAGATCTTCAGATCCGCGCCGGGGATCGAGCTGACGAGCCGTTGTACGGCGGAGAGCGGCACGTTGGTGTCGTCGTCACTGTGCCAAAAGCGAGTCGGGCAAGTGATCGCCGCTGGGTCGAAGCCCCACGGCCGGCCGGGGGTCAGGGACACCGCGTCGTCGACCCAGCCGTCCACCCCGGCCCGGAGGGCGTCGACAAGGTTCTCGGCCGCGATCCGCTGCACCTCGGGTCGCGAGAGCCATGCCCGATCCACCTCCGGCGCGTCGGCCGCGTGCGCGCGCTGACCCGCCAGGGGGTCGGCGAGGATATCCTCCCGCAGGTTGACGAGCCTGCGAGCGATGCCGTCACGTCCTTCCTCGCGTATGACGCGGAAGGACTCCTGGTTGATCTGGGCCATGGCGGCCTCCTCGGCCTCCGTGACAGGCGCCACGGAGCAGACCAGGCCGCAGGCTCGGACCCGGTCACTCAGGAGGGCCGCCACGGCCAGTGCGTGGGGTCCGCCCGCGGAGACACCCTGCACGACGAACCGGTCCACTCCGAGTCGGTCGGCCACGGCCTCGACATCAGCGGCCATGTGGGACACGGAGCGGCCGGGCAGCGGCGTGGAGAGCCCGTAGCCCGGGCGGTCGAACGTAACCACCCGCAGCCCCAGGCGGGACCACAGGTCCGGGTCCGAGTGGCGCGCGAGCCGACCGCCCGGCGCTCCGTACAGCCAGAACAGCACCTCTCCGGTCGGGTCGCCCCACTCCTCGAAGGCGTACTCGCGGCCGTCCGCGAGCGTCATGGTCGCCACCTGGTCCTCCTTCTGTCACTGAGCAGTGCTGTCACTGTGTGGAGCGCCGCCCCTCCCCAAGGGGCGGGGCGCATTCCGGAGCGCGGCCATGCGCCGGCCCCGTCCTCCGCTGCCGGAGGACGGGTCACGTGCTGGGCGCTGTCAGAAGGCAGTCATCGCACCGGGAGGGTGCTCGCGGAACTCGCGTGGGCGTCCACCGCCGCACGCATCTCCGCGAGGGCCGCGACGGGGTCCGGGCCATCGGCGAAGAGGCAGGAGTTCACCAGCGCCGAGTCGAACCCGAGGTCCGCAGCCTCCAGCAGGTCCCCCACCGAGCCGATGCCGCCGTCCAGCATGAGAGGGACGTCGTGGCTGTCGAGGATGGCCCGGACGGCGGGCCGGACCCGGTCGTCGATGCCGCGCCTGGCCCCGATCGGAGAGCCCATCACCCGGACCATCGTCACGCCGAGTTCCACGCACGCCCGGTACGCGTCCGCGTCGGCCGAGATCAACGGCCAGACCTCCAGGCCGTCCTTGACGAGCTCACGAGCCGCCTCGACGACGGCCGCGTTCGCGGACGTCGTGAGGGAACCGTCCAGCACCTCCAGCTTGATGATGCGGACGCCGGTCAGTTCGACCGCGCGCCGGGCCCTGGTCACGGCCTCCTGCGCCGTGACCGGATGGTTGATGTTGAGGACGGGCGTGATGTCGGCGAACGGCCCCAGTCCCTCGGCGACCGATCCCAGGGTGGCGTCGGCGTATCCCACCGGCAGGTCCTCCCCGCGAGTCACCGAGTCGATCGTGTGCGTGTTGACGGCTAGATGGCGGCACTTGCTCGCCTCGAGCATCCGGACGGCGACATCGGCCGACACACGGTGTTGCGGCTTGGCACCGAAGCAATGGAACAGGTCGATCAAAACTCCTCCAACCAATCGGATGTGGAACCCGCTCCGGCCTGCGGAGCTGTCAGCCAACCGGGCCGGGCCTGCGCCCGGCCGGTCACCACGTCACGGAATCTCTGGTGCAGGGCGCGGAAGACCGGGCCGGCCGGATCACAGGGGCGGTCGTCGAGGGAGCGCACGGGAGTCAGCTCCATGGCGGTCCCCGTCAAGAACATCTCGTCGGCCTCCCTGAGGTCGGCGACCTCCACGGGGCCTTCGACCGCTTTGATGCCGAGGTCCCCGGCGAGCGTCAGCACCGTGTCGCGGGTGATGCCGGCGAGGGGGCCGTCCTGAAGCCACGGCGTCAGCAGCCGGCCGTCCTTGACGAGGAAGACGTTGGAGACGGTGGCCTCCACGACCCGCCCCGTGTGCGTGTCGAGCTGGATCGCGTCGTCGAAGCCAGCGCGGGCGGCATGGGTCCGGGCGACTGCCGACATGACGTAGGCGCCGGTCGCCTTCGCGCCGACGGGGAAGCACTCGGCTGGCGGTCGCCGCCACGGCGACACGGTGAGAGCGGCGCCGTCCTGCTGGGCGACGAGTCCCGCGGGCCAGACCTCGGCCCCGAACCGATAGCGCAGCATGCGCAGGTCCAGGCCCAGGACCGGGTCCGGCGCGTAGAGCACGGGACGCACATAGCAGCCCGGCGCTCCGGCGCGCGCGGCGGCGGCGCGGACCTGCTGCCGGAGCCAGTTGAGGTCCGGCAGGTTCGAGATGCCGATCAGCTCGGCGGAACCCAGCAGCCGCACCAGGTGGTCGTCGAGCCGGAACAGGCGGGGGCCCTCCGGTCCGGCGTAGCACCGGATCCCCTCGAAGACCGCGGTGCCGTGCTGCATGCTGTTGCCGCCGAAGGGGACGGAGCGCTCCCGGCTTTCGGGGTGGTGGGTGTACGCGGACTGCTTCGAGGTGATCATGCGGCGACCGTCGCCTGGAGCCGTCCGAGTTCGGTGACGCACTCCAGGACCTGGTCCGCGGGCAGACCGAAGTCCACCAGGCAACCGACCTCGGTGACGCCTGCGGCCGTGAGCCGGTCGATCATCGGCCGGCACGTCTCGGCGTTGCCGAACAGGCCGGCGGACGTCGTGTAGCGGCGCAGCCCGTGCTCCAGCAGGACGGCGCGGTCCGCATCGGACACCGACTCGGGCCGTACGCCGATGTCGTTGTGCCGGGCGAACTTCTCGAACAACCGCATGTGAGTGGACAGGTACTGGATGAGCGGTTGGCGAATCCGGTCGCGGACGGCGTCGGCGTCCTCGGCGAGGTGGGTGTGCAGCATGCAGGTGATCTGTTTGTCGTGCGTGTCGTGTCCGGCCCGGGACAACGCCCGCCGGTAGCGCTCGACCTTGTGGCCGAGTTCGTCGACGGTCTGTTCCAGCAGCGCGGTAAGGACATGCAGACCCAGCTCCCCGGCCGTTTCCCAGGTGGCCGAGTTCACCGAGCTGGTCAGCCACACATCGGGGAGGCGATCGGGCCTCGGATAGGCGCTGATGTCCACGTCGCGGCCACCGGGACCCTTCCGGGTGACACGCTCGCCCCGCCACAGGGCCCGCACGGTGGCGAGCCGTTCCAGCAGCACGTCCTTGCGGTCTTCGTACGCCTCGGGGTCGAGCACGAAGTCGTCGGCGTGCCAGCCCGAAGCCAGCGACATCCCCATGCGCTGGCCGCTGATGGCGTCCAGCATCCCCCACTCCTCCGCGACCAACAGGGGATCGCGCAGGGGCAGGACGACGCTGCCCGCCCTGAGCTGGATGCGGCGTGTGCGTGCCGCCACCGCGGCGAGCAGCACGGAGGGGCTCGGGTAAGGGGCGCCGAACACGTCGAAGTGACGTTCAGGGACCCAGATCGCGTGCAGACCGGCTCGGTCGGCGACCTCGGCGCACTCCAGTACGAGGTCGTACTTCTCGCTGGGCCGGTCGTCCGGGTCCGAGGAGAAGAAGAAGAGGCTGATGGCCAGGGGGCGTCGGCCCGCGGGCACTTGCAGTCCCATCAGGCGTTCCAACAGCTGGCGTCTGCCGGGCGACAGGTTGCGAATCGCGTCACCTACGTCCGTGTCGGTCATCGGTCCGTCTCCTCCATCCGGGCCAGACGGGCCTCGACCTCGTCGTCCGACATCGCCTCGAGCTCGGCGACGAGCCCCAGGACCGGGTCCTGTGGTGAGACGGTCGGTGCGGGGCCAGGCGCGTCGTCGAGCGCCGGGGCCGGTGCGGCGTGATGCGCCGGCAGCCGCATGCCCAGCCCTTCGAGGTGCTCGGCCAGGCCGGCGATCGTCGGGTACTCGAACACCGTGGTCATCGCCAGGTCCTCGGCACCGTCCTGCTGAAGCACCGTCACCATCTGCATGGCCAGCAGCGACTGCCCGCCCACGTCGAAGAAGTCGTCGTGCAGGCCGATCTCCGTACCGCCCAGCAGGTTGAGCCACAGCTCGGTGAGGTAGTTCTGCATCGCTGTGCGACCGGCTGTGGCCGGGGTCTTTGCCTTTTCCTCCGTGTCACGCCGCGGGCCGGGCACGGCCACCTGTTCGCCGACCACGCCGGGCGTCGCCCGCCGAACAGGCTGGGGCTGGATCCAGTGGGGTGTACGGGCGAAGGGATACAGCGGCAGACTCAGGCGCTCGCGCCGATCGTCGGCGTACAGCGCCGCCCACGAGACCTCGCCGCCCAGCAGCCAGTAGGCGGTGAGAGTGTCGAGGAGGCAGGTGACGTCTTCGCCCTTGGGTGTGAGGAGCGTCGGGATGCTCGGCGTGTTCGGCGCCGTGGCACGGGCCAGGGTGCCCTGCGACCGGTCGGGACTCAGCTCGAAGAAGCAGTTCACCCCGTCGCTCAACAGCCGCTTCATGCCGTCCGCGAACCGGACCGGCCGGCGCAGGTGCTCCCCCCAGTACTCGGCGGACGTCGCCTGCTCGTCGGTCAGGTAGTCGCCCGTCACGTTGGAGACGACGCGGATCTCGGGAGGGCTCAGCTTGTGCAGGGACACCACGTCGACGAGGTCCGCGGCCGCCGGGGCGACCAGGGGGGAGTGAAAGGCCCGGTTGACCTGGAGCCTGCCGCCGGGCACGTCCCGCAGGAAGCGGTCGATGTCCTCGGCGGTGCCCGCGACGCTGACCAGACGCTCGCCGTTGACGGCCGCGAGCACCAGGTCCGTTCCCTCGACGGCCCGGAGCGCCTCCTCCTCGGTGAGTTCCGCGTAGGCCATCGCGGCCGGTGCGGTGGCCGCCATCAGACGACCGCGCTCGGCCACGATCCGCACCGCGGACTCCAGTGTGAAGACACCCGCGATGGCCGCTGCGGCAAGTTCGCCGATGCTGTGGCCGAGCAGCCCGTACGGGCGAACACCGCAGTCGAGCAGACTGCGCCCGAGGGCCCACTCCACGGCGAACAGCGCCGGCTGCGTCACATCGGTCTCCGCCAGTCGCGCGCGCTGTTCCTCGAGCGCCCCGAGGGACGGATCCAGGACGCTCGCCAGATCGACCCCGTCCTGCGCGAAGAGGTCGAGGACGGTGTCCCAGTGCTTCTTGAACAGCGGATCCGTGTCGGCGAGCCGCCATCCCATGCCCACGCTCTGGGAGCCCTGTCCGGCCAGCAGGAACGCGGGCTGCGGTGTGCCCTCCACATAACCGTCGAGCAGCCTCCGGCTGCCACGGGCCGAGAGGGCCTCGGCGGCGTCCGAAGCCGAGGAGGCCAGCAGTGCGCGCCGGTACTCCCACTGGGTACGGCCGGTCGCCAGGGTGTACGCGAGATCCGCGACGTCGGCTCCCGGCTGCTCACGCACGTGCTGTCCCACCGACCTGCTCAGCTCGTCGAGGGCCTCGCGGGTACGGGCGGAGAGGAGCACCGGATGGCGTCGGCGCCGTGAGCACTCCGGCTCCGGCGTCCTGGGCGCTTCCTCGACGATGACGTGCGCGTTGGTGCCCCCCATGGCGACGGAGTTGACCGCGGCCCGCGCCGGCCGCTCGGCGGTGAGCGGGACGAGCTCGCTGGGAACGCGGAAGGGGGTGTGCTCGATGTCGAGCTTCGGGTTGGGCCGACGGAAGTGGACGACGGGTGGGACCTTGCGGTGCTTGACCATGAGCACCGCCTTGATCAGGCCCGCCACGCCCGCCGCGGCGTCCAGGTGCCCGATGTTGGGCTTCACCGAACCGAGCCAGCAGGAGCCGGTCTCGTCGGTTGTATCGGCGAACGCGCGCGACAGGGCGGCCACTTCGATCGGGTCGCCCAAGGGGGTGGCGGTGCCGTGAGCCTCCACGACGTCGACGTCCGCGGCGGCCACGCCGGCTCGGGACAGCGCACGACCGATCGCCGCCGCCTGCCCCGCCACGCTCGGCGCGGTGTAGCTCGACTTGGCCTGTCCGTCGTTGTTGATCGCGGAACCGCGGATAACGGCATGGATCCGGTCGCCGTCCCGCAGGGCGTCATCCAGCCGCTTTAGTACGACGGCACCGACGCCGTTGCCCACGACCGGGCCCGCGGCGTCCGCGTCGAAGGCGCGGCAGTGACCGTCCGGCGACGAGGTCCCCCCGGGTGTCGAGAGGTAGCCTGCGCCATGCGGCAGGCGTACCGACGCACCGCCCGCGAGGGCCATGTCGCACTCGTCGTCCAGCAGGGCCCGGGCCGCCAGGTGCGTCGCGACGAGCGACGAGCTGCACGAACTCTGCACCGCCACGCTCGGCCCGCGCAGGTCGAGCTTGTAGGAAACGCGTGTGGCGAGGAAGTCCTTGTCGTTGCCGAGCATGGTCTGCATGTCGCCGACGGCGGCGAAGACGTCGCCGCCCTGTCCCCGCAGGTGATGCGTCAGATAGGTGTTCATCGTGCAGCCCGCGTAGACGCCCACGAGTCCCTGGTACCGGCGGCTGTCGTAGCCTGCGTCCTCCAGTGCGTGGTACGCGCATTCGAGGAAGATCCGGTGCTGCGGATCCATGACGGCGGACTCCTTCGACGAGTAGCCGAAGAAGGCCGCGTCGAAGCACTCGACATCGTCCAGGGGAGCCGACGCGTTGACGTAGGCCGGGCTGTCCACCTGTTCCGGTGACATGCCCCGGGAGAGCGCCTCCTCGCGGGTGTGCCGCTCGATGCACTCCGCGCCCTCGCACAGGTTGCGCCAGTACTCGGTGATGTTCCGGGCGCCGGGGAACCGCGCCGCCATGCCGATCACGGCAATGGAACTCTCGTGTTCCTGCAACGGCTTTGTCGGCACTCTCGCTCCTCGTTGTCGTGACGGATCGTCATCCACGGCCGAACAGTTTTCGCCGGTACGTGCCCAGACGTCCTGCCAGGTCCCTGGGGCGTGGGTATTCAAAGAGGTCACTCACGGGAAACGGCACACCGAGCAACGCCTGGAGCTGCCCGTGTGCCTGGGTGGCGGCGAGGGAGTGTGCTCCGTGGTCGAACACGTTGCGGTCCGGGTCGACCACCTCGGAGTGGAGCACGTCGCGCCAGACGAGGCAGATCGTCTCCTCGATCTGCGCGGTCGAGGCGTCGGGGGCGGGGGCGTGGCGCCCGGTGTCCTCCGCCAGCCGACGGATCTCGTCGTGATCGAGCTTTCCGTTGGGTGTGCGGGGCAGCTCGTCGAGCACGACGAGGTGGTCCGGGATCATGGGCGCGGGCAGCCATGCGGTGAGGTCGCCGAGGACGGCCTTCACCTCCACTCCACCGCCCACCACCGCCACCATGCGCTGCGGGCCGGTCACGACGTGGACGGCGGCGGCGGTGACCTCGGGCACCTGTCGCAGCACCCACTCGACTTCGGCCGGCTCCACTCGGTAGCCCCGGAGTTTGACCTGTCGGTCGTCCCGGCCAGTCACCACGAAGTGGCCGTCTCGTCGCAAGTACGCCAGATCACCGCTGCGGTACACCCTGCGCAGGCCCTGTCCGGGTCCTTTGACGAAGCGCTGAGCGCTGAGGTCGGGGCGGTGCAGGTAGCCGTCCGCCACGCCGGGGCCGCCGATCGAGACGGAGCCGACCGCCCCGACCGGGACCGGGAGGCCGTGCTGGTCCAACAGATGAATCGTGGCGGACGCCGACGCACGGCCGACCGGGACGATTCCGGTGGGCTCGTCGCGGCCCTGCGGGTCGCGGGGGATGTCGTAGGCCAGGCAGTTCACGGTGGCCTCGGTCGGGCCGTAGCCGTTCACCAGCCGGCACTCCGGGGTGACGACGCGTTCCAGCGCTTCGACCGTCGACCAGTGCAGGACCTCTCCGCCGATCAGGACGAGCCGAAGGTCCGGCAGTGGCACGAGTGCCGCCGCCAACTCGTCGGTGAAGGACGGCGTGGTGAACAGGACCGACACTCGTTCGCGGCGCAGGAACTCCGCATAGGTCTTGGCGTTGCGCCGGTCGGCGGCCTTCGGCACAATCAGGGTGCCTCCCGCCGGCAGCGCGGTGAACAGTTCCTGCAGGCCGAAGTCGAACCCGAGCGAGAGTGTCTGGGCCATGCGCACCCAGGGGCCCAGCTTCCAGGTCCGGGTCTCCCAGGCCAGCAGTGCGGACACCTGGCTCTCGCGGATCAGGACCCCTTTCGGCCGTCCCGTCGAGCCGGATGTGTAGACCGTGAAGGCCGGGTGGTCCGGTGGCGTGGTCACGGGAGGGCCGTCGGCCGGCCCGCTCTCCTCCGCCGGCAGGCCGAGGACGCGGATGTCCGTTGCCCCGTCGACCAGGCGTCGCGCGCGTTCCGTCTGGTGCGGGGAGGCCAGCAGCGCCAGCGGCCGGCAGTCCGTGATCATGGTGGTGAGTCGCGCGTCGGGGAACTCCACCGGCAGCGGAAGGATCCCCAGCCCGGCGGTCCAAGCCGCGAACATGGCCACGGCGAAGTCGGTACCGGGCTCGACGAGGATTCCCACCTGTCGGTTCGCCTCGGACAGCGGTGTCGGACCGGTCATGACTTTCCTCTCTCCGCTTCCGCGGCCACGCCGACGAGCGTGGCCGCGAGCCGGCCCGCGCGTGCGGCGAATTCCTCGAAGGTCACGGCTCCGTCCGCCTCGACCACCGCCTCGGCGGCCGGCCGCTCGGCGGCGACGGCGTGCAGCGCGGCGGCCGGCCGCACCGGGGCGCCGGACGACGAGCGACCAGCCAGGTCGTACAACGCGCGGTCCCGCTCGGACAGGACGAACACGTCGGTCACCGTGTCGGCGTCGGGGCCGACTGCGGCCGCGACCATGGCCGCGTAGGTGCGCAGGATGCCCTCGGCGGTGGCCGGTTCGAAGATCTGCGCGGCGTAGTCGAGCGTCAGCAGGTGACCTCCCGTGTCACGTGGGGTGATGACGAGGTCGAGGTCGTAGCGGCAGGTCCGGCGCCGAACGGCGACGGGCCGCACGCGCAACGGGCCCAGATCGACCCAGTGGCCGTCGGCGAGGGCGGCCATCAGGTTCGGCAGGTGGTGCAGGGGGCTCTCCTGCACGGTGACCAGGGTCTCCACCAGCGGCATGCGGCCGGGAGCGCGGGAAGGGCGCAGTTTCTCGACGGCCCGGGCCAGCGGGTACAGACCGTCGCCCACCCCGGCCAGCAGCTGCTCGCGGACGGCCGTCACGAGCGTGTCCAACGGCTGGTCGGGGTCGACGGGGACGGCGATCGGCACCGTGTTGGTGCACAGGCCCGCGACCGCCGCGTGTCGGCCCGCGGGGCGACCGGCCACGGGTGCGCCGACGGTCACGGGTCCCGGCGATCCGTAGCGGTGCAGGCAGACACCCCACAGGGCGGTCAGCAGAGCGACCTGGTCCCGGTCGGCGAGCGCGGTGCCGACCTCTTCGGACAGGGTGAGGGTCGCCCGACCGGCCCTCAGGTCGCGCCGGGGGGTGCGCGGGTGGTCCGTCCGGATCCCCAGGGGTGGCAGTCCCGGCGGGAACAGGGTCCGCAGTTGGGCGTCGCGCTCCAGCGCCTGCTGTGAGCGGAGGTAGCGGCGCTGTTCGGCGACGTACGACGGGTAGCGGTCGGCAGCGGCGGGCGGTGTTTCGGTGCCGCGTACGAGCGCCTCGTAGCGGGCCGCGACGTCCTGGAAGAGGAGACCGAGCGACCAGAGATCCGTCAGCACGTGGTGGACGACCAGTTGGTACACGCACCGCGCGGGGGTGTGCCAGACGTGGATGCGCACCAGTGGGCCCTCGTCGAGCCGGAACACGGTCGCCGCGGCGTCTTCGAGGTGGCGGTCGAGGCGGTCCTCGGGCACGGACGCCACGACCGGTGTGAGCGCCTCACGCAGGACCTCGTCGGGCAGCGGTTCGGACCGCAGCGACGTGCCGACCGCCTTGATACGGCGGGCCAGTTGTGGCTGGGCACTCAGTGCCGAGCCCAGTGCCCGCTGGAACGTCTCGTCATGGCACGAGGCGTCCGTCTGCCAGGCCACGGAGATCGTGTACGTGTCCTCGTGCGGGTCGAGCCGGTTCAGAAAGACGAGCGACTCCTGAGCGACCGACAGCTGCTGCGGGTCGTCCGGCGCCTCTTCCTCCGTACGGCGCACGGCCCGTCGGTCCATGAGCTGGTCCAGTGACATGCCGGAGAGCAGCTCGCGCACGGACACGTCGATGCCGGCCCGGCCGGCGAGCGCTCCCGACAGCCAGACCGCGCCGAGGGAGTCCAGTCCCGCGTCGGTCAGGGTCTCGCCGTCGGCCGGACGACGGCCCAGGGACTCCTCGACCAGCGCAACCACCTCCTCGACGCTCGTGCCTCGCGGCCTACGGGCGGTGACGTACTCGCCGGCCTCGTAGCGTTCGCGGGCGGCGGAGCGGCGTGGTTTCCCGCTCGTGGTCCGGGGGATGCCCCGCCGCGGGACCACGACCACGTCACGGACGGCCAGCCCGAAGTTCTCGGCGACCTCCCTTATGAGGCGCGCGGTGTCGGCGGGTGCGAGCACGGTGCCGGCTCTGCGTTCGCCGACGATCACGACTCCCTCACCGTCGGACGAGGGGAAGGCGATCACCTGTCCGGGCCGGAACGCCGGGACGAGTTGTGTGGCCAGCCGCTCGACGTCATGGGGGTGGTGGTTGCGCCCCCGGACATTGATCACGTCCTTCAGTCGCCCGGACACATGGAGCTCGCCGTCCTCGACGAAGCCGAGGTCGCCGGTGCGGAGCCAGGTTCCCTCCCTGCCGCTCACGGGTCCGGCGAACGTCTCGTCTCCCGGACGGCCCCAGTAACCGGCCGCGACGCTCGGCCCGTTCACCCGGATCTCCCCGACCTGCCCCGGCCCCAGTTCACGGTCGGCGCCATCGGTGATCACGACGGAGCAGCCCCGGGCGGGCCCGCAGGAGGTCACGTTGCCGCCGTCCGCGGTTGCCCTGCTGCGCGCCCCCTTACCCGGCTCGGCGCAGGAGACCAGGAGGGTGGACTCGGCCAGGCCGTAGCAGGGCACGAAGGCCCGCTGGTCGAACCCGCGAGGCGCGAGCAACTCACCGAACCGACGCATGGTCTGCGGAATCACGGGTTCGGCGCCGCTGTAGGCGATACGCCATCGGCTCAGGTCGACGTCCGGTGCTCCGGAGCGTTCGACGGCGGCGACGACCAGGTCGTAGGCGAAGTTCGGCGCCCCTGTGGTGGTGACGCCCAGTCGGTCAACGGCCGTCAGCCAGTCGAGTGGGCGCCGGATGAAGGAGGTGGGCGCGCAGAGGATGGTCCCGGAGCCCAGGTGGAGCGGGTGGAGGATGTTCCCGATCAGGCCCATGTCGTGGTACGCCGGCAGCCAGCTGAGGATGACCTCGTCGCGGGTGTGCCCGAAGGCCTTGGCGATCGACGCCACGTTGGCCCGCAGGTTCCCGTGGGTGACGACCACTCCTTTGGGGTTGCTCGTGGAGCCCGATGTGTACTGCAGAAACGCCGTCGTCGCCGGGTCCGGCTCGTCGTCGGGGAGGTGTCGCTGGGTCACCATGGGCTGCCATGCGGCGGGGATGCCCAGCAGGCGGGCGGCCGTCTCGGCGGCTTCCGCGTGCCCGACCCAGGCCAGCGTCGGCCGGCAGTCGTCGGCGATGCGCGTGATGGTGGCCCGGCCCTCACGGCTGTCGAGCACCGGGTACACTGGCACCGGTGTCCGACGGGCGTAGAGGCAGCCCAGGAAGGCAGCCACGAAACGTGGGCCGGGTGGCTCGACCAGGAGAACACGGTCTCCTTCACGCGTGCCCGTCCGGATGGCCGCGGCGATCGCGCCGGCGGCGTCGTCCAGTTCGGCGAACGTCGTGGCCGTACCCGGTTCGTCCAGGCCCGGCAGCCATCTCACGGCGACGCGATCGCCGTCTTCAGCGGCCCACCGACGGACCGCGCCCACGATCCCGACTCGCGTCGTCCTCAACTGCTCCACCGCCTTGGCCGTGTTTCATCCGGGCATGCCGGAACCGCAACACCCGAGACGCTAGGAGGTGGGGGTTGCGCTGCAGTTATGCACGAGGCGTTCCCCCTGTTTCGGACCGGTCAGGGTGCGCCGCGAGGGAAAGGAACACGCCATCCGGCCGTCGGCAGACCAATGGGCCCGGAGGTGTCGACCCAACCGGAAGACATCGTTCACTGCCTGGGACAGAACCCCGCGTGAAGCCGGGAAGGATCCGGCCGTGACATCGGTTCGGACAGCCCGCTCAAGAGATGATTTTGGTCAACCTGCGGCCGGGATGGCATGGCCACGGGCCGCCCTAGGTAGTTACATGGTTGACAACGTGGCACACGCAACGAAGAGAATTCGGCCACGCTTCGGCGAGGAGACACCAAATCCCCCACATCACTTATTCACTGAGCCCACACACTGCTTGCCGTGAACCGCAAGTAAAGGGAAAGTAATTCGCAGGTCAAGCTGTCACTTTACTACCGCACCGCATACGGCGGCGCAGTAAACAGAGAAACGATTGATCTTCACGCTCGATACGACCGCTTGTTTCGACACGCGGCTTCGTAGGCCCGACGGGCCAGGATCTCCGCAGGTCACCCACAGGTGGCCGCAGCGCGGCTACCTTCAAATTCCTCTTGCGCGACCCAGTCATATACGCAATGGCGACATTTTGGTAAAGCGACAAACGAGGAGATTCCTTGAGTGGCACCGCACACCCGGAATACGCAGTCGAGATACGCACGCTCGGAAGGTTTGACGTCGTCGTCGGTGGCCGTCCCGTCACCCGTTGGCGGGCCGGGCGGGCCCGCCACCTCCTCCAGTACCTACTACTGCATCCGGACTGTGTGATTTCACGAGATATCCTGTTCGAGGCATTGTGGCCCGATCTCAGTGCCCCGCGCAGCTCCCTCAAGGTCGCCGTGCACACGCTCCGCAACATACTCGCAAGCGAGGGTGCCGCCGCGACCGGGAGAAACCCCTCGGGGCTGCGTATCCTGACGCACGAATACGGGTACTCCATCGAGGCCAAGAACGTATGGGTCGACTTTCAGGAATTCGACTCCCTGATACTCGGTGCGCAGACCGGCACCTTGGACGCGCCCGGGCCCATCGCACAGTTGCAGGACGCGGTGGAGCTGTATCAGGGTGATTTTCTGCCCGGGATGACGATGCCCTGGGTCGAGCCCCAGCGCGAGTGGCTGCGCAGTCTCGCGCTGTCCGCCCTCGACCGACTCGTGGAGGCGGCGGAGCGGACGTGCGACGACTTTCAGGTCCTGCACTTCTGTCGCAAGGTCCTCAAAATCGAACCACTGCACGAGAAGACCTATCGGACCCTCATCGCGCTGCACGGTCGGCTCGGCCAGTTCAGCCAGGCCGACCGGTGGTACAAGCTGTGTGCCTCGCACCTGCGCGAAGCGGTGGGGGTGGGCCCGGCCGAAGCGACCCGGGCGATGTACAGCCGTGCCGTGAGCGGTGAACTGACACGAGTCGCCGACGGGCCCACGCTCCACCCCGTCTCGTCCGTGTCCGCGACCGGACACTACGCCGTGGGAAGCGCCGCCCAGTGAGCGGCCGTCCCGTCGGCCCCCGTTCGCCCCACCTGGAAGTGCTGAGCCGGCTCTTCGCCGAGGCACTCGGCACCGACCGGTTCGGCGTGGCGGACGACTTCTTCCGGGCAGGCGGCAACTCGGTCGACGTGATGCGGCTGGTCAGCCGCATCCGGTCGGCCTTCGGAGTGGCACTCGCGCCCGATGTGGTCTTCCGCAACCCGACGGTCCTCGGAGTCGCCGCACACCTCGACATGGACACCGACGGCGGCGACGCCCTCGATACCCTGCTGGTACTGCGCGCCCGGGGCACGCGACCACCGCTGTTCTGCGTCCACCCCGGCGGAGGCATGAGCTGGTGCTACACGGCCCTGTTGGGCAGCCTCGACCCCGGCACCCCGCTGTACGGCCTGCAGTCCCGCGGCCTCAAGCCCGGTGACGTGCCGGTGACCGGCGGAATCGAGGAGATGGTCGACGACTGTCTCGGCCTGATCAGCGGCGTCCAGCCGGAAGGCCCCTATCATCTGCTCGGCTGGTCCTTCGGCGGTACGTTGGCGCACGCACTCGCCTGCCGACTGCAGAAGGAGGGCGAGGAGGTAGCACTCCTCGCCGCCATGGACGCCGAGCCGACCACGTCGCCGACGCACCGGGAAGACCGGGTTCCCACGGCGCGCGAACTGCTCCTCGGTCTCCTGCACGAGTTCGGCTACGACCAGCGCGAGTTGGCGAAGGTCCCGCTGCGCCCCGACCGCGTCGCCGCGCTGCTGCGCCGGGAAGGCAGCGCCATGGCCTACCTGGAGCCTTCCCACATCCACGCGGTGATAGACGTCTACACGAACAACCAACGCGCCATGTACGGCTACGAGCCCGGCGTCTTCCGCGGCGATCTGCACCTGTTCGCCGCCGTGGACGACGCCGACGACGTGTGGTTGGACCCTTCGCGGTGGACGCCCTACATCACGGGCGAGGTGCGCACGCACTCCCTCGCCTGCACGCACCGCAGCATCGTCCGGCGGGGACCCATGGCCGAGATCGCCCAGATCCTCAACTCACTCACCGTCTGACGTCCTCGTGGCATCGGGCAGGCCGGCCGGCCACAACCGCTGTGACCGGCCCGCCGCCCAGCTCCGCACATGATCGGCCATGGCCACACCCTCCCGTGGCCCTCCCGGCAACGAAAGGCTGCTGCCAGCGGGATCACCGAGGTCGACCACCAGCCTCATCGCCGCGCCGAAGTCTGGCCACGCCACACACACCGTGTCGGCGCACCCCGCCAGCGCGACGTCCACGGCAGCCGCGGGGTGGGCAGCGGCCGGTGAGAGCCGTAACCGATTGGCCTCGCCCCACCGAGGCAGCCTGTCCAGCCCGGTGGTGCGCATCAGGAGCTTCCGCCCGACGAGCAGTTGTCCGACGACGAACTCCGTCTCGCTGCGCCAGGGCGCAGGCACCAGCCCCTGCGACAGCGCACCGATCAATCGGCGCAACGGCACCTCGTTGCCCGCGTAGCAGTAGGTGAACCGCTCGTCCACCGTCCGGGCCGGCCATGTGACGGCCGCGAAGAGCGCCTCCCGCAGCAGGTCGTGCAGGGCCGTCAGCAGGGCGAGTCCGCGTTCGGTGGGGGCCGCCGTCCCGGTCCACGCCTCGATGTCCTCGCGGACCTCGCGCAGCAGCGCCCCCTTGGGCGCAGCCGGCAGATGGCGTAAGGCCAGGGCACGGTAGAACTCGTAGAAGGACGCCTCGACGTCGAGTTGCAGGGCACGCGCGTCGGCGGCGCTCGTGCGCCCCGCGGCGAGTTCCCGGGCCACCCGACGGGAGCGGGTACCGCACGGCAGATTCCACGCCAGGCCCGCGTCCCGGACGATGTGGCTCGCATTGTTGCAGTTCACGACGGTTCCCGAGGCCGTCGACCGGACTCGGGGCAGTTCCCCCGGGGCGAGCCACTCCGCCGGAGGGCGGGCCCCCGGTGACGACAGGCCCCGCGGGCCGGGTGCGCCCGATCGGCGCGGAAAGCGGCCACCCACGGTCCAGCCGACCCGTCTGGCGGCATCGGCCACAATGGCGTTGACCGGCGGCAGTCCGCTGTCGTTGAAGACAGCGAGTGCCGTCTCGACGTCGCGTGCCTCGTACAGCTCCGTCAGCGCGAAGTCCAGGGCCCCGGGGTCGAGCAGGGTGGAGGTGAACGCCACCGGCTCGCCCGCCACGCTGTCCGCCACGGGCCCCCAGGGAGTCCGGAGAACGTCGACCTCGACGGGCTGCTCCCCCCGGACCTCGATGACCTCGCGCACGGTCTCGGCTGCCGCGAGCTCGCTCGGCGTGACCGGTGTAAGGTCCACGTTGTCCCCGTACAGTCGGGTGAGTCCCCAGGCGACGTCCCCATTGGTGCCTGCTATCAGCACCGGCAGCCCGGGCACGGTCACCCCGCACGCGGAACGGCCGCCCGCGACCAGCCGTACGGGGTACAGCAGAGCGGGGTCCGTGAGGTGCAGGTGCATGTCGTTGGCGAGCACGGTCCCCCCGGCTCCCGCGACGGCCCAGGCGTTGCTCCCGAGCGGCCGGGTGTCGGCGACGACCGGTCCTCCCCCACCCTCCTCGGCGGGTCGCTTCCCCACCAGGTCCCGCAACTCCTCCAGCGGCAGGGGCGCGTGCGCCACGGTGCCCGGCGAGCCATCGAGGTCCGTCGCCCAGTCGTCCGCGCCGTCGAGCAGGAAGTCGACCACCGGTGCGGGCAGTGACCTGCGCATCACTTCGGTCATGCGCAGTTCCGCGCCGTCCGAGCCCAGCGACTGGAAGAGGACCTGCGCCACCGCGACGGAGTCCAGCGCCGCCCACGTCATCGCCGAACCGTTGCGGCGCAGGGCCGTGTTCGCACCGCAGGCGAAGGCCTCCAGAAACGCGGCCTGTTCGGACGGAAGCAAGTCGAGACACCGCCGTGCCACCTCGTCCAGGCCCAGTCGCCGCTGCCGGATGTCGTCCGCGAGCGCCTCCTTGCCGACCACCTGCGCGAGCGTGCCGCGTGCCCTGCGCCGCAGAACGTCCATCTGGCCGGCGCGATCGGTGGCGGCACGAAAGCCGAGCCCGAACACGGCGCCCATCCAGTCGTCGGCGCTGACGACCGCCCCCGACCGCGCGTCCTCGTACAGACGCGCCCGGTAGCCGGACGCCCCGATCTCATCGGCCTCGCCGACACCGACCCCGCTCATAAGACGCTGTCTCCCTCCGCAGGCTCCGACCGCCACCGCCACTGCCGGCGGCGTCCGTCTTTTCACAGCGCGTCCATCACGCGTCCGTCACGCGTCCGTCACGCGTCCGCCATCCGTCCGACGGTCTCGTCCGGAGCGTCCGCGAAGAAGGCCAGCGACTCGATCGCCGCCGCCAGCAGCGCGTGGGCCGTCTCGCGTTCGCCCGGGTCGTCGACGTGCTCCACCGTCAGCGCGAACCGGTCGTCCTCCTGGATCGTGGCGGTGACCGTGCGGCGGGGGCCCAACACCGGTGCCCGCAGCATCTCGCGCAGGTCCACGCCGACGTGCAGCGGAAGTCGGCCCGGCCGGTTCATCCGGTACACGTACTCGAAGTCCACCACCACGTCGATCAGGTCGGACGGCGTCACACCGACCTCGTCCGCGGGGTCGACGAGGAGCACGTCGAGGGGCAACTGGGTCCACCGCCGGGCCTCGAGGTGGCTCTCCTGGACCTGGGAGATGAACTCCCGCGACGTGAGCGCGCCGTCGAGCCTCACGGGCATGAGGCTGCTGAGGGCGAAAGAGCCGACGGTCCGCTCCAGCCCGGGGTGGCTGCGGTTGTCCAGCAGCATCCCCAGACCGGCCGTGGTGCGTTTGAGGACTCGTCCGACGGCGAGGGCCGTCGCCGCTCCCAACGTGCTGAACTCGGTCAGCCCCTCGGCCGCCGCCCAGGTCCGCAGCCTCCGGCTCGCCGAGGCGGGCAGCCAGGCGGTGGAGCGGTCGAACGAGGTACGCAGCCGGGCCGCGGGCCCGACCGACGTGCTCGCGACCGCGGCGAGTTCCCGGACCACGCTCCTCCAGTGGCTGCCGGACGTCTCGACCATCTCCCGCTCGTTCTCCCGCTGCCACTGGCAGTAGTCGAGGTGGCCCGGCTCCTCCGGGTCGGCGGTGGGGAGTTCCCGGCCCACACAGGCCGCGGCCAAGTCGTCCAGGACGACTCCCACGCAGTTGCCGTCGCACACGGCGTGGTGCAGGTGCAGCGCCAGCACGTCGGGGGCGTCCGCGTTGCGGAAGAGCTGGCAGCGGAGCATCACCCCCGTGGCCATGTCGAAGGGTTTGAGGTGTTCGCGCATGATGCGGTTGCGCAGCGCCGCACGCCGCCGCTCGGGGGGCAGTGTGCCCAGGTCGGTCTCCGTGCACGGCACCGGGGGAACGTCGTCGAGCGGGACGATCACTTGCATGTCCTCGCCGTCCTGCGTGCGCAGGGCCGTGCGCAGCGCGGGGTGGCGCCGTACCACGGCGTCCAGGGCACTGCGCAGGGCGTCCGCGTCCATGCGGGCACCGACCTCGACGACGGCCAGCATGTTGTTGACCGAAGGCACGCCCAGCATGCGTTCCAGGGCCAGGTACTCCCCTTGTTGCACGGACAGCGGGGCACGGTCCAGCCCCATGGGCTCCAGCGGGGGCAGCAGAGAGCCGGCGAGGCCGTCGGCCTGCTCGACCGCTGCGACGAAGTCCTTGAACACCGGGTGGTCGAAAACGAGCTTCAGCGGGATGACGGTCCCGATCGCCCGTTCGCAGTGCGAGATGAGCAGCGCCGCCAGCATGGAGTGGCCGCCCAGTTCGAAGAAGTGTGACTCCTCCTCGATCTCGTCGACCTCGAGCACGGTGCGCCAGGCCTCCGCGAGGCCGGCCATGAGGTCGTCCGTCCGTTGCCCGGACGCGATGCCGTCACGCTCCTGGGCAGCGGCGTGCTCCGGGCCTGGCATGAGTTTCTGGGATTCCGTCATCGCAGCATCACGCTGCGAGCGTAGGAACACCCGGTTCGGCGAGGGTTACGTGCCGGCGAGCGCGCGGACGGGGAACAGCGCCGGGGTTCGTAACCGCCGGGGAACCAGGGCCGCCTAGCCTCGGCCCGCAGAGGCCCACGGGAGCAGGGCGCAGGGATCTACGGGAGCAGAGCAGGGGTCCACGGGAGCAGGGCGGAAGAGAAGGGCTGAGGACGTGTCCCCGACGCACACATCCGACGACGGATCACCGGTGGCGCTGACCGCGACCCAGGAGGGCATGTGGTTCGCCGAGCGGCTGGATCCGGGGCGATCGGGCTACCACGACGCCGTCACCCTGTACTTCGAGGGCCCCCTGGACATCGACGCGCTGCGGCTGGCCCTCGACGACTGCCAGCGGCGTCACGACGCGCTGCGGCTGCGTGTGCGGGCCACCAGCAGCACCCTGACCCAGTCCTTCGACGCGCCGCCGCCCGCGTGGCACGACGACGACCTGTCCGGGCTGACCCGTCGGGAACAGGAAGCCGACCACCGACGTCGTTTCGCCCTGGACTGCACCGAGCCGTTCGACCTGGCGAAGGGCCCTCTGTGGCGGGTGCGGCTGCTGCGTCTGGGGCGCGAGGAGCACCAGGTGCTGATGGTCCTGCACCACCTCATGACGGACGGATGGTCGCACGGGGTCTTCCTGCGCTCGCTTCTCTCCTGTTACCGGGCGCGCCTCTCGGGTCCGCCCCCTCGCGTGCCGCCCACGCCGTCCTTCCGGGACTGGGCCGTCCGGCGCGTCGCCGCGGAAGGCACACCGATCACCGCTGACCGGGCGCGGGCCGCCGCCGAGGAGCTGCGGGCCGCACCGCGTCGCGTCGAGCTGCCCGGACTCACCAAGGGCCGGGGGACCCGGGGGAGCGTCCTGGAGCTCCCCCTGGAAGCGGACGACATGACCCGTTTCAACACCGCCTGCGCCAGCGCGCGGATGTCCCGCTACATGACGATGACGGGCCTGTTCGCGCACATGATCCGCGAGGTCGCCGACGCTCCGGAGATCGTCCTCGCCGCGCCCGTCGCCGACCGGCTGACGAGGGACGGCTCGCGGACCCTCGGCTGCATGATCAACACCGTTCCGATCAGGGTGGTTCCCGGCGATCCGGGACTGCGGGCGGCTGCGGCCGGCGGGCGCAGCGGTGTGGTGTCGGCGCTCCGGCTCCTCGCGGTGCCGTACCGGGAGGTCATACGGGCCGTGCAGACGCCCTTCGGCACCTCACTGGCCGATCCCCTGACCAACTTGGCGTGCGAGGAGTACAACTCTCCCCGGGGCACATGGCAGGTCGGTGACCTAACCGTCACCGCCCGTCCGCGCGGCGAGTTCCAGGCCCGGCACGACCTGACCCTCAGCGTGCCCCTGGACCCCGCCGGCGTCCCGGAACTGATCTACCCCGCCCCCCGTTGGGACGCCGGCGCGGTCCGGGAACTCGCCGCCCATCTGGCCGGGCTCGTCCGGTCATTCGGGTGGGACGCCGCGAAAACCACCCCGTGAAGGGCGGGCCGGAATGCCCGCACGGACTGAATAACCCGCGAATAACCCAGCGCTTCTAGAGTCATGTGATGCAGAGATACGCGCCTGCGGTCCATGCCCGACTAAGGAAGGCAGCGCACATGACGGCCCTCGAGTGCGTGGTCATCGGCTACAACAGCGGCGAGTTCGACGATTACCGCGCGATGTGTGAACGCGCTGGAGCCGATTCGCCGGAGATGCAGATCTACCGCAAAGAGCACATGGTGGTCGACGGCACCGCCATGAGCTGGATGGACGCGTTCAGTGTCCTGCGAGCCAGAGCGACAGGCCGCAACGACCGCTACCACGTCGGCGAGGTGTACAACCTGGCCGCTCTCTACCTCTCCAGCCATTTACGGCGCAGTGGCCTGCGCACCGACTCGGTGTCGCTGTTCGACGCGGAACAGGACAGGCTCGCGGACCTGCTGGCGCAGCGCCCCGCAGTCGTCGCCGTGACCTCGACGTTCTACGTCAACATCCTCCCCGTCATCCCGATCGTGGAGTTCATCCGCGAACACTCGCCGAGCAGTCATGTCGTGGTCGGGGGCCCACTGATCGACAACCTGTGCCGTGACGGCGTCGACGAGCGGGCGCAGGACCTCCTGTTCGCCATGGGCGCGGACAGCTACATCCAGGAGTCGCAGGGGGAGAACGCCCTGGTGAGTCTCTGCCGTGCGGTGCGGTCCGGGGCCGACCTGGACGAGGTGGACAATCTCGTGCTCTGCCGCGACGGGAAGTGGAGCCTCACCCGGCGCAGGATCGAGAACAACGACCTGGACGCCTGCTCGATCGACTGGGGCGGTTTCGACCCACGTCTGATCGGCGTCACGGCACAGACGCGCACCGCGCGCAGCTGCGCCTTCAAGTGCAGTTTCTGCGACTATCCGTCCCGCGCGGGCGCCCTGACGACGGCCTCGGTCGACACCGTGCGCAGGGAACTGCGCGAGTTGGCGGGGATGGGTGTGCGCAACGTCGTCTTCGTCGACGACACCTTCAACGTGCCCCCGAAACGCTTCAAAGAGATCTGCCGGATGATCATCGAAGAGGATCTGGGGCTGAACTGGTACTCCTACTTCCGCGCCTCCAACGCCCGCGACGACGAGTCCTTCGACCTGGCCGCCGAAAGCGGCTGCGCGGGCGTTTTCCTCGGAATCGAGTCTGGTGATCCCACGGTTTTGAAGACCATGCGCAAACTGGCGCAGGACGATCAGTACCGGGTCGGAATCCAACGCCTCAAGGAACGCGGCATCATCACGTTCGCCTCGATTCTGGTCGGGTTTCCGGGCGAGACCGAGCAGACCGTGCAAAACACCGTCGACTTCCTCAACGAGACGGCACCGGACTTCTGGCGCGCACAGGCGTGGTGGGCCAATCCCCGATCTCCCGTCTACCGGCAGAAGGACGACTTCGCCATCAAGGGCGAAGGCTACAACTGGTCGCACCACACGATGACCTCCGCCGAGGCAGCCGCCCACACCGACGCCATGTTCGCCGCCGTGACCGAGTCGCAGTGGCTGCCGCTGTACGACTTCGACTTCTGGTCGCTGCCCTATCTGCACGGCAAGGGCCTCGACACGGTGTCCCTGCGGACGCTGCTGCGCATCAGCGAGAAGATCATGCTGGAGCGCGACCGGGCGAACGGGTCACCGGCGCTGCGCACCTTGGAGCAGCAGTTCGCCGCAGCCGTGGCGAACGTGTCCGTCGAGCCCCCCCGGTTCACGCTGTGAACGGCAGCGCCACGGCGCCGCGGCTGAGCACCAGGTTCGAGCGGGCGGTGCGACGGCATCCGGGAAGGACCGCCCTGGTGGCCGGGGGACGGACGCTGACCTTCGGGGAACTGGAGGAGGCCTCCCGGCGGGTGGCCGCGGGCCTGCGGGTCGGAGGCGTGGAAGCGGAGTCGCTGGTCGGACTGCACTTCACCCGGAGCGCCGATCTGGTGATCGCGCTCCTGGGCGTGCTGCGGGCCGGGGCGGCGTACGTGCCGCTCACTCCCTCCCACCCGGACTCCCTGCTTGCCTTCGTGATCGAGAACTCCGCCGCGCGACTGGTGCTGACCGACGGGGACCCGGCGCGTGTGCCCGCCCCGCCGGACGTCACCGTGTGCGGGACGGAAGACCTGCCCGAAACCCCGTTCACCACGCTCGACGCGCCGGCCCCGCATCCGCACCAACTGGCGTACGTCATTTACACGTCCGGATCGACCGGTCGACCCAAGGGCGTGGAGGTCACGCACGGCTCCCTGGATGCCCTGCTGACGGCGCTCGAACGGACCGTGTACGACACGGGTCCCGCGGCGTGCGTCGGCTGGAACGCGAGCCCGTCGTTCGACGCCTCGGTGCAACAGTGGCTGCGCTTGTTCCGCGGCGACACGGTGGTCCTGATCGACGAGCGGACGAGGACGGAACCCGAGGCCCTGGCCCGTCTGATCGTCGATCAGCGGATGTCCGAACTGGACATCAGCCCGGCGCATCTGCTGCTGCTCCTGGACCCACTGGAAGCGGCTGACCTCGCCCGCCCGCTGCGTCTGCTCATCGGTGGCGAACAGATCGGCGAGGCCCTGTGGAAGCGGCTCGGTGTGCTGGCGGAGAGCGGACGCGTCTCGTCGGTCAACCTCTACGGCCCGACGGAGTGCACGGTCGACGTGACCGCGGCACTGATCGACGGTGCCGAGCCGCCCCACCTCGGGGCCCCGCTCGGCCATGCCCGCGTGCAGGTGCTCGACGACCTGCTCAGGCCCGCGGACGAGGGCGAGATCTATGTCTCGGGAGAGAGTTTGGCCCGTGGTTACCGCGGTCGCCCGGGGCTCACCGCCGAGCGGTTCGTCGCCAGCACCGTGGACGGCGGGGGCCGGCGGATGTACCGGACGGGGGATCTCGTCCGGCGCCGCGGCGGCAGGCTGGAGTACCTCGGCCGTTCCGACTTCCAGGTCAAGCTGCGCGGATACCGGATCGAGACGGGCGAGGTGGAGGCGGTACTGGAGCGCTGTCCCGGCGTCGGGCGGGCCGTCGTACAACTTGAGCACGACCCGTCGGGAGAACCCGCGCTGGTCGCCTACTGCCAGAGCTCCGCCAGCCTTTCGGCCGCGGACCTGCGGGCCGCGGCCGGGCGGCAGCTGCCCGCGTACATGGTGCCCTCGGTGTTCGTGCTCGTCGGCCGGCTGCCGCTCACCGACCACGGCAAGGTCGACCGGGCGGGCCTGTCGGTGCTGCGCGCCGCACCGGAACCGGTCGCGTCGCCGCAGGACGGACCGCTGTCGGAGACGGAGCAGATGGTCGCCGCCGTGTGGTCGCACCTGCTCGGCGTCGAATACGTCGGCCCGGACGACGACTTCTTCACCATCGGCGGCCAGTCCGCGCTCGCGATCCAACTGGCCTCCCGGCTGCGCCGGGTCCTGGGCCGCGCCGTGCCCATGGTGGCGGTGTTCGAGAACCCGACGCTGCGCGGCCTCAGCACCTACCTCGACCAGGGCCGCGGAAAGGACTGAGCGGGCATGCAACGACGCGATCGCTGGCTTGCCCAGCCTCCTCGGACGACGTCGTCCATGCGGGTCTTCTGCCTTCCCTTCGCGGGGACGGGTGCCGGACTGCTGCGCCAGTGGCCGGCCCAGGTCGACGGAGTGGAGCTGTGCCGCGTGCAGCTCCCGGGCCGCGAGAGCCGGATCCGGGAAGCTCCCTTCGGCGACTTCGGCGCCTTCGCGGAGGAGACCGCGGCCGGGCTCGCCCCGTACCTGGACCGGCCGTACGCACTGTTCGGCCACTGCATGGGGGCGCTCCTGGCCCACCGGCTGGCGGTCCGCCTGCGGGAGTTGCCTTTGCGCCCACCGAGTCGGCTCGTCGTCTCCTCGTCGCTCCCGCCACACTTCCCGCCGGACCGGAGGTACCGCCCGGCGGGCGCGGCGGCCGAAGGCATCTACCACCCCTCCATGTCCGACGACGAACTCGCCGACGAGATGCGGCGGGTCGCTCGCGCGCAGGGGCAGACGGACATCGCGCCGGAGCTGCTGCCGCTGGCCGTCCGGGTTCTCCGCGGCGACCTGGACATGTGCTACAAGTACGCGCCCATGGCGCCCGAGCCGGTGTCGTGCCCCCTGACCACGATCGGCTGGACACGGGACCCGGACATCGCCCCGGAGGACATGGCGCTGTGGAGCGCGTACGGGAGCGTCAGGCACCACACGCTTGAGGGCGACAAGCTCGCGTTCATACGTGCCCCGCGAACGCTGATGACCACCTTGGCCGAGGACTGCCTCGCGGTCCTCGATGATTCTGGGGAAGCGACATGACGACAAGCTCGGGCGGGGACGTCCCGCGGACCCTCGCCGCGCTCCTTCTCCGCGCTGCCCGACGGCACCCGTCCGCACCCGCCGTCAGCGATGGCGAACGGGCCCTGGACTACACGGAGTTGACTCGGAGGGCCGGACATCTGGCCCAGGAACTCGCCGCCCGCGGCATCGGGCGCGGAGAGCGCGTCGGGGTCCTCCTGCCGCGCTCCGCCGACACGATCGTCGCGGTGGCGGGGGTCCTGCTCGCGGCGGCCGCCTACGTGCCGGTCGACGTCCAGTATCCGGCCGCGCGCCGGGCGCAGTTGCTGCGCGACGCCCGCGTGGCCCTCGTGCTGACAGCTCCGGAGTGGGCGCGAGGGATCGGCGAGCTCGGCATGCCCGTGTGGGAGTGGGACGGCAGCGTGCCCGAGGGGGGCGCGGACGCGGGGCCGGTTGCGATCGAGCCCGCGGACGCCGCCTGCGTCCTGTTCACCTCCGGGTCGACGGGGACCCCCAAGGGCATGGTGCTGGAACACCGTCACATGGCCTCGTTCGCGCTGGATCCGGCCATCCCGGCGCTCGAACCCGGTGACCGCACCGCTCAGACGGCCAGCATCTCCTTCGACACCTTCACCTTCGAGGTGTGGCGATCGGTGGCGGGCGGCGCCGAGATCGTGGTCCTTCCCGCCATCGCCGACCTCATCGGGATGGACCTGCAGCGTCAACTGCGCCGACGCCGCATCACGGCCATGCTCGCTCCGGCGACCGCGCTGAACCACATCGTTCGCTACGACCGCGAGGCGTTCTCCCCGCTGCGGGTGCTGTGCTCGGGTGGCGACGTACTCCTGCCCGCGACCACCCGGGATCTGCGCGACGGTGGCTTCCGCGGTCACCTGTTCAATCTGTACGGGCCGACGGAGGGTACCGTCGCCTGCACCGCTCATCCGCTCGGCGAGCGCGGGGAGTTCGCGGACACGGTGCCCATCGGTTTCCCGTTGCGACAGGCGCGGCTGTACGTCCTCGACGAGCGGCTCGGGCAGGTGCCGCCTGGCGGCGCGGGAGAGCTGTACCTCGCGGGTGCGGGAGTCGGCCGCGGCTACTTCGGCCGGCCGGCGCAGACCGCCGCCCGGTTCGTCGCCGACCCCTTCGCGGCAGACGGAACCCGCATGTACGCGACGGGCGACCTGGTTCGGGCGCGTGACGACGGTGCGCTGGAGTTCCTCGGGCGGGCCGACAGCCAGGTGAAGATCAGCGGACACCGGATCGAACCGGCCGAGGTGGAGCGGCTGCTCTGTGCCCGCCCCGGCGTCCGGTCCGCCGCGGTCCTAGCCCCGGGGCCGGCCGGCGACCGGCGTCTGGTCGCCTTCGTGGTACCGGCCGAGGCCGGGCTGCTCCTGCGCGACCTGCGGGCCTCGCTGGCGGCGGACGTCCCGTCGTACATGGTTCCCGCCGAGTTCGTGGTCATCGAGGAGATGCCGATGGACGCCCATGGGAAGCGGGACTGGGGACGGCTGCGGGAGCTGCAGGAGGAACGTGCCGCGGCCCGGCGCGCGTACGTCACTCCGCGCACCGAAACGGAGCGGCGACTCGTGCGCTACTGGGAGGACCTCCTGGCGCAGGAGCGTGTGGGTGCCGCGGACGACTTCTTCACTCTGGGCGGCCACTCCATGCTGGCGGTGCGGCTCCGCGTGATCATCCGACGCGATCTGGGCATCTCGGTGCCCCCGGAATCGCTGTTCGAGAACAGCGTCCTCGCCGACCAGGCGAAGATGCTGGACGACTACAGGGAGGTGGTGGGACGGTGACCTCGGCTCCTGGTCTGGACATCGATCTGAACGACCTGGACCTCTTCGTCCGCGGTGACGTCCACGACACGTTCGCCCTGCTGCGCAGGCACGAGCCCGTCTACTGGAACGCCGACCCCGACGGCAGCGGCGGCTTCTGGGCGTTGACCCGCCATCAGGACGTGTTCACCGCCTACAACGATCCGGCACGGCTGTCCTCGCGCCACGGCACGGTCATGGGCGGTTCGTACCGCCGCAGGTCGGACTCGGCCGGCGGGCGGATGCTCATCGCGTCCGACGCGCCGGAGCACCGGCTGCTGCGCCAGCGAGCCCACCCTGCTTTCCGCACGGACGTCATGGAGCGAGCGGGTGTCGTGGTGCGCGGCTACGTCTCCGAGGCGCTCGACCGGGTCCTGGCGGACGGCCGTGCAGACTTCGCGGACGTAGCACTGGAGTTGCCCCGGGGCCTGCTCGCGGTCATGTTCGGACTCGACCGGGACGAGGCCCTGCGCCTGCTCACCCTGACCCGCAGAATGATCGGGCACCAGGACCCGTCCTGCATCGGTGACGGTGCCGGGGAGATGGCCCTGGTGGCCGCCCAGATGGAGATCTTCGACCTCATGAACGCGCTGGTCACGCAGCGGCGCAGGAAGCCAGGGCAGGACGTCGTCAGCATCCTGCTCGAAGCCCGACTCAACGGCCGTCCCATGACCGAGAGCGAGATCCTCTACAACTGCCTCAACATCGCGGTGGGCGGGGACGAGACGACGCCGTTCACGGCTGCGGCCGCGGTCGAGGCCTTCGCTGAACACCCTGACCAGTACGACCGGTTGCTGGAGCGGTCCGACCTCCTCGACAGCGCGCTGAACGAGATCTTCCGCTGGACCTCGACGAACGCCTACGTCCAGCGCACGGCGAGGACGGACCTGGAGATCGGGGGGCAGCGCATCGCGGCGGGCGAGTCCGTCACGTTGTGGAACGTGTCGGCGAACTTCGACGAGGCCGTGTTCGAGCGCCCGGACCTCTTCGACGTCGCCCGTGAGCCCAACCGGCACCTGGCGTTCGGCAGCGGTCCCCACCGGTGTATCGGTCAGAACGCCGCATGGCTGGAGATCAAAATACTGCTCGAGGAACTGCTCGCACGCCGCATGCGGCTGACCGTGGCGGGCCCGGTGCGGCGGCTGCGCTCCAACTTCATGCTGGGGCCCACGTCACTTCCGGTTCGGGTGGAGTCGCACCGGTAGGCTGCTGTACCCGCCGAGGAAGTTCGAGAAGACCGGCTGTGGCTCTCCCGTCGGCTCGATCCGGCGCACCATGTCCCGCAGGGCGCGCAACACGGCCGCCACCTCGAGGCGCGCCAGGTGGGCGCCCAGGCAAAAGTGGGTGCCGGCCGCGAAGGTCAGATGACGGTTCGGGGTGCGCGCCAAACGGAACTCATCCGGGCGGTCGAAGACACGTTCGTCGCGGTTTCCCGACACGTTCCACAGGGTGACGATGTCGCCCTCCGCGATGCGGGCACCGTGCCATTCGACGTCCTCCCGGGCGAGGCGTGCCTGGTGCATGGAGGGCGTCGCCCACCGCAGGACCTCCTCGACCGCCTGGTCGAGGTCCGTGCGGCCGGAGCGGAACCGGTTCCATTCGTCCGGGTGGTCGGCGAGGGCGCAGGCGCCCCCGACGATCGCCAGACGGGTCGTCTCGTCACCGCCCAGCACGAGGCTGTAGCAGTTGAAGATGATCTCGTCGTCGGTCAGCAGCCGCCCACGGATCCTGGCGTCCACGAGCATGGTGATGACGTCGGCCGCGGGTTCGGCGCGGCGTCGGTCGGCCAGTTCCGCGAAGTAGAAGAGGATCTCGTTCTTGGCCTTCCAGGCGTCCGCCGAGGTCGCCGTCGGGCTCTCGGATCCCACCGTGTTGGATGTCTGCTCCAGGATGAAGCGGCGGTCCTGCTCCGAGACGCCCAGCAGGTCGCAGATGGCCTGCAACGGTATGGCCGCGGCGATCTCCTTGGCGAAGTCGCACTGCTCCCGCTCGATCGCGTCGGCCACCAGTCGGCGGACGGCGTGCTCCACCCTGGCGGCGGTCCGGGTGAGCGCCTGCGGTGTGAAGGCCTTCATCAGTAGACTGCGGACCTCGCTGTGGTACTGGCCGTCCGACACGGAGACCATTCGTCCGCTGGCCGAGTCCCCGCCCTCGAGCATGACGTCCAGCACGTTGCCGCCGGACGAGCCGAAGGTCGTGGGGTTGCGGTAGGCGGCGTTGATGTCCTCGTGCCGGGTCACCACCCAGAAGCCGGGTTTCCCGTCGCCGGGCGGATGCCAGTGCACGGGTCGCTGCTCCCGCAGGAGCCGCCACACCGCGGAGAGGTCGTAGTGGGCGTGCAGGTGCGGACGCGTGAGATCCAGCGAGTCCAGGGTCTTCGGTGTCGCCTCGAGTTCAGCCTTCATACGCCCGAGGGTCGCTCGCACCGGTTCACCTGCGGTTACGCACAACCTGTACGTTACCGGCCCGTGGTCTGGTGGAGCGGTGTCGTCGGCGGAAGGAGGGACACGGTGAGACCAGGTCCACGATCGCTGCCCGCGCTGCTGCGCGCCGTCACCTCGCGGCATCCCGAGCGGGTGGCTCTCACAGGCTCCGGACTCCGGCTGACCTACGGTCAGCTGGAAGCCTGCGTGAGCCGGCTGGCGGCGGACTTCGCCGCCGTCGGCCTGAGGCCGGGCGACCGGGTGGGACTGGGCGTGCGGCGCGGCGCCCTGCCGCTGGTCCTGTCGGCGGCTCTCATGCGGGCCGGCTGCGCCTACGTACCGCTCGATGTGCAACATCCGGTGTCGCGGCTCCAGCACATCGTGGACGGTGCCGGGCTGCGGACGGTGGTCTGCGACGAGGCCGGTCAGACGGCGCTGCGTCCGCTGTCCGTGTCCGCCGTGCTGGTCGAGCCGGACGACGTACGCTCCGCTGCCGAGCTCCCCCCCGTCGAGGCACCGCTGCCGCCCGTGACCGCCGACATGACCGCCTACGTCATGTTCACCTCGGGATCCTCAGGGGTGCCCAAGGGCGTCGCCGTCACGCACGGCAACGTCATGGCCCTGCTGGAGGACGCGCTTCCCCTGTTCGCGTACGGCGACGACGAGTCGTGGCCGTTGATCCACGGGTTCGGATTCGACGTCAGCGTGTGGGAGATGTGGGCCGGCATCGCCGTGGGCGCCCGCCTCGCCGCCCTGGACGGAACGGTCGCCACCAGCCCTCCGTTGCTCGCGGACACCTTGGTGAAGCTCCGCCCCACGCGGCTGCACATCGTGCCGAGCGTCTTTCGCCACCTGGTCGACGCGATGGTCGCGGACTCGCTGAGCATCCATCCGCGCGGCGTCGTCTTCTGCGGCGAGGCGATCGACTACCACGCCATCCGGACCTGGGCGGACGGGATGCCCGACCCCGCGCCACAGTGGGTCAACGTGTACGGGATCACGGAGACGACCGTCTACAACACGATCCACACGGTGACGCCCGGCGAAGTCGAACGGGCCCCCGCGGCCACGCCTGTCGGGCATGCCTACTCGCGCAGTCCCGCGGTGGTACTCGACGCGGACCGGCGACTGATGCCCGTCGGCGAGGCCGGGGAGATCTTCATCGGCGGCCTGCAGGTCTCGCCGGGATACCTCGGCAACGCGGCCCTGACCGCGGAGCGCTTCTCGACAGTCGACGCCCTGCCCGGGCGGTGGTACCGCACCGGCGACCTCGGCTTCGTCACCGAGGACGGCGCACTGCACTGCGCGGGCCGGGCCGACGACCAGATCAAGGTACGAGGCCTGCGTATCGAACTCGGGGAGATCGACTCCGCGTTACGCAGCCTCCCGTGGGTACGGGACGCAGCCGCCGTGGTCGAGCGCCGGCCGCGGGGAGAAGCCGTGATCACGGCCTGCGTGGTGCCTGCGGACGGAACGCCGACGACGAGGCCGGAGGTCGAGACGCTGCGCACCGCCCTGTCCCGTCTGGTGCCCGCGTACATGCTCCCGAACAAAGTCGCCGTTCTCGACCGGTTGCCGCAGAACTCCAACGGCAAGACCGACCGGCGGGCACTGGCCGACATCGCCCGCGCCGGTCCGGCCTCGCGGGAGCCCGACTGACCAGACCGGGGCAGGGTCGATCGGCACGAACCGGAGGAGACCACCATTGTCAGACGACACCACCACGAAACGCCGGGTCCTGTTCGTCCTGGGAAGCGCTCGCGCCCGAGGCACCAGCGAGGCACTGGCTCGGCACGCGGCCGCAACCCTTCCTCCGGAAGTCGACCAGGACTGGAAGCGGTTGGCCGACTTCCCCCTGCCCGACTTCCGCGACCCGGGCGCATCGGAGACCGGCACGTCACCGACCGGCAACGAGCGCGTCCTGCTCGACGCCACGCTCGAGGCAAGCGACGTGGTCATCGTCTCACCCCTGTACTGGTACAGCGTGTCCGCCAGGACGAAGCTGTATCTCGACCACTGGGGCCGCTGGTTGCGTCTCCCCCACGTCGGCTTCCGCAGCCGGATGCGCGGCAAGACGATGTGGGCGGTCACCACGACCGGCGGCGAGGACACGGCGAAGGCCCGGCCACTGCTCGAGTCGCTCCGGCTGACCGCCGGCTATCTGCACATGCCGTGGGGCGGCGACGTGGTGGGGCACAACGACGGCTCCGACGGCGTCCTCGCCTCGACGGACACGCTGGAACGGGCGAGCGGGCTGTTCGCCACCGGATCCGCGCCGCGCCACCCGGGCCCGGCCCGCCGGCCCGACCTCGGCGCCCGGCCGCCCGCCGCACGCGGTGAACGTCATGGTCGCCCGACGGAACGTCCCGCCTACGGGGTGTACGGCTCATGACGCGGTCGAGAACCCTCACGACGGCCCCCGCCCCGTCGGCCTGGACGGTCAGGCCGCTGCCCCGTCCGGACGCCCGGCTCACCCTGGTCTGTTTCCATGCGGCGGCCAGCGGGGCCGCGATGTACCGGAAGTGGCCCGCGCGGCTCCCCGACAGCGTGGACGTCGTACTCGTGCGCATGCCGGGACGCGAGAGCAGACTGGCGGAGGCCCCTCTCGTCGACTTCGGCGACGCGGTGACCGCTCTGGCCGACTCGCTCGCGGACTGCTTCGACCGCCCGTACGCGCTGTTCGGCCACAGCATGGGGGCCCATCTCGCGTTCGCCGTCGCCGCGTCGAGGCTCGCCGTCGGCCTGCGCGCGCCCGAGCACATCTTCGTCAGCGGCACCCGCCCTCCGCATCTCTTCCGGGCACCCCTCGCACCGGACGCCACGTCCGACGAACTGGTCGCCGCTCTCGCCGCCATGGGCGGTACCGACCCGACGCTGCTCGACAACGAGGAGGCCCGCCGGATCATCCTGCGGTCCTTCACCGCTGACTTGCGGATCTGCGCGCGTCTGCCCGTGCCGGATCGTCCACTGGCGTGCCCGCTGTCCGTGTTCGGCGGCGAGGACGACGAAATCGACCGGCGAGAACTGGCGGAGTGGTCGCGCTGGAGCAGCCGGTCCACCCGCGTTCGGATGTTTCCCGGACGGCACTTCTTCGTGAACAACGAATCGGAGGACGACGTCCTTCGTGATATCGCGGACACGCTGGACAAGCATGTCGGCGGTGCGGGAAGGTGAGCATCGAATCAGGATCCGATAACGTCCGTGGTCCCTTATGAAAGATGAGGCTTGGTGGAAAGCGTCAGCGTGCACGAATCCGACAGGGCAGCCGATGGGAATTCGGAAGGCGTACTCATCGACACGGGTGACGGCAAGACCGTCACATGCTCCCGGTTACCGGCCGGACTGGGCGACTCCATCACGAGCATCGACCAGCTGAGGCACAACAAGAAGAACGACGCGACCCTGGGCATCTGGCGGGTCAACGGCACCCGCGGCTCGGCCGTGCTCAAGATCTCCACTCCGCCGCCGCCCGGTGCCCCGGCCGGTTTCTGGCCCACCAGCGACGAACCGACCCACTGGAACTACTGGCGGCGGGAGTCCCTGGCCTACACCACCGACCTCGCCGCCACCGCCTACGCCGAGGCGGGCATCGTGGCACCCGGCCTCCTGGCGGCGGTCGACCGGCCCGATGGCCTCGTCGAGCTGTGGCTGGAGGACGTCGAGGGCCCCGAGGGATTCGACTGGGAGGTTTCCCGCCTGGTCCGCTTCGCCCACGAACTCGGCGTGGGTCAGGCCCGGTGGGCCGGCCGGGTGCCGGACCACCCCTGGCTCTCCCGCCGCTGGCTGGCCCAGTACCTGACCGAGGGGCCGCCCCTGTCCGTGGACATCGAGGACACCTTCTGGGATCACCCGCGGGTCGCCGCCTGGCCCGCCCACGTACGGCAGGGGCTGCGGCGGCTGTGGGTCGAGCGGGACCGTATGCTCGCCGCCGCGGAGGCCACCGAGCGTACCCTGTGCCACCTGGACGTGTGGCCGGCGAACCTCATCGACGGCCAGGGGCGGTCGGTGCTGCTGGACTGGTCGTTCACCGGAGCGGGTGCGGTCGGCGAAGACGTGTCCAACCTCGTCATCGACAGCTTCACCGACGGGCTCATGGACCCCTCGCTGCTGCCGGACGTCACGGAGGGCGTCACGGACGCCTACCTCGACGGGCTGCGCGACGGCGGCTGGACCGGCTCGAAGGACGGTGTCCGCACCGCCATCAAGCTGTGCGGCGCCGCCAAGTACAGCTGGCTGGGTCCGGCCGTCCTCGGCCGTGTCGTACGCGAGGACCTCGGGACCTCCTCGTACAACCGCGACAGTTCCCCGGACGAGGCCGCACGTCGGGTCCTCGGACTCGTCACCCTGATCTCGGACTGGGCGGGCGAGGCCACCGACTGAGCGTGGCCGACCGTGGTGCGCCGGGCCGCGGCGGCGGACCGGCGCACCGGGGGCCCTCCTACCCGGCCCCTGTGTCGGCCAGCAGCGTCCGCAGGTCGTCGAGCACGTCGTCGCGTTCGAGTGCGGAGCTGTCCCGATGCGGGTAGCGGTGACGGCGGACGGGTGCCGCGGAACCGAACATCGAGGCGAGCGGGAAGGAGGGTTCCGTGAGGAACACGTCGACACGGCCCCCGGGGTCCTGGGCCGGGGCCCGGAACGCGGCTAGCAGGAACGCGTTCCAGCGCAGATACCGGTCCAACAGGTCCCTCCTGATCAGGTCGTGGTCGACGGGGTCCGTCTCCGAAGCCCGCAGGAACCGCTCCACCCAGGCCCGCAGGATCTCCTCGATCCGGCCGAGCACGACGTCGGTCGGGCCCGTCAGATCGAGGTCGGAGATCTCGCCGCCCTCCGCGGGACAGCCCAGGCTCGCCCGGATCCGTCCGAGCGTATGCCGTATGTGACCGTCGGTCACCGGCCCCGGATCCACCGCCGCCATCAACTCCACTTGGATGCCCCGTCCGCCGACCTGGTGGGCCACCGGCGCGAGCATCGGGCTCGCGGCGCACGAGGCCACGAGTTTCACCCGGGTCGCGCCCGAGGCCGCGATGTCGTCGGCGAGCGCCGACGCCCTGCGCCCGAGATCCGCCTCCCTGCCGTAGCCGACATCGATGAGGTCCAGCGCAAGAAGGGGCGAGGACACCACACCCGTCAGGGCGCCGGACAGGCTCTGCGACGGGTCCGAGGCGCTGAATTCCAGCAGTACGATCCGCTCTTCGCCGTCCCTCTCGTCGCGGTGTGTCTCGTCGCCGACTTCACTCGACCTCCATTCGTTTTCCATTGCCACTTTCCCTCCACTTCCCTTCTCGGCGGCCCGGGGACCTCTATTGCTTTTCACGGGAATCACGGCGACCTTATCCGTGCACCTGTTTCCGCGCAAGACCCGGAATTACTCACGACGAAACAATTGACGAGGAGGCCCGGTGCATTTCAGTCTTTTCTTCTTCGCCGACAGCGATGCCGCGGCGAACGGCCGTTACGACCTGTTGCTGGACAGCGCGCGGTTCGCCGACGCCAACGGATTCACCGCGGTGTGGACCCCGGAGCGCCACTTCCACCCGTTCGGCGGCCAGTACCCCAACCCGGCGGTCACCGGTGCCGCGTTGGCCACCATCACCGAGAAGGTGGCGATCAGAGCCGGCAGTGTCGTCGCCCCCCTGCACCACCCGCTGCGCATCGCGGAGGAGTGGGCGGTTGTAGACAACCTCTCCGGGGGCCGGGCCGGGGTGTCCTTCGCCTCGGGCTGGCACCCCGTGGACTTCGTGCTCCGGCCCGAGAACTACCAGGACAGCCGCGCGAACATGGTGACGACCGTGGAGGCGGTCCGGCGGCTGTGGCGCGGCGAGGAGATCGAGTTCGTCGACGGCGTCGGCGAGAAGCGCGCTGTGCGGATCTACCCGGCGCCGGTCCAGGCGGAGCTGCCCGTCTGGATCACCTCGGCCGGCTCACCCGACACGTTCGCCACCGCCGGGCGACTGGGCGCGAACGTCCTGACGCACCTCCTCGGTCAGGACCACGCGACGCTGCAGCGGAACACGGCTGCCTACCGCGCGGAGTTAGCCGCCACGCACGGCGAGCAGGCCCACGGCCAGGTCACCCTGATGCTGCACACCCTCATCGGCACGGACCGGCAGGAAGTCCGGCGGCAGGTCCGCAAGCCCCTGAGCGACTACCTGCGCAGCTCGATCGACCTGGTCGTCAAGACCTCGAAGGGGCTGCTGCCGCAAGGCTTCGACGTGAACCGCCTGCCGGAAAAGGACAAGGACTTCCTGGTCGCGAACGCCTTCGAGCGTTACTTCACCACCGGCGGCCTCTTCGGCGCCGTGGAGGACGGAGTCGAGACCGTGCGGCGACTCGCCGCCGCGGGAGTCGACGAGATCGCCTGCCTCATCGATTTCGGGGTGGCGCAGGACGAGGTCCTGCGGTCCCTTCGCCACCTCGGTGAACTCAGCCGCCGCTGCGCCGCGGTGAATCCGCCGTCGCCGCGTAACTGAAGGACAACCCGGTGGCACTAGCGTCACCATGCGTCAGATCAGAACGTCGGAGGGAGTCCGTCATGACCGCGGCGATCAGGGGCATCTGCCTGGATGCCACGGACGACCGCAAGCTCGCCGAGTGGTGGTGCTCCGTGCTCGGCTACCGGCTGAAGCTCGGCACGGCCCACGAGATGAAGGGCAAGTGGCTCGGCTCCATCGAGGACCCCGAGGGCAAGGGACCGTTGATCTGGTTCCAGCAGGTACCGGAAGGCAAGACGGGCAAGAACAGGCTGCACTTCGATCTGCTCGGCGACGTCGACGAGATCCTCGCGCTCGGCGCGAGCGTGGTGACGGCGAGCAGCGAGGAGAACCAGTGGTATGTCCTCGCCGACCCGGAGGGCAACGAGTTCTGCGTCGGAACCGGCGACGGCGTGCTGACGTGACGGCACGACGCGAAGGCTCAGGCGCGGCCTACGGGGGTGCCCGTCCTTGAGCACGTCGCAACCGACGCTCCTCCTCGTCGGGGGGGCCATCGAGGGGGCTGGCACGGAGTGCGTCCGGCTGGCCAAGGAATACGGCTTCCGCGTCGTCGTCACCGAGACCGAGAAGCAGTTGGCCGCGGCATCCGGCGTGGTCGCCCAGGCCGATCTGGCGGTGCCGCTGGACCGTCAGGACGCCGAGGGGCACATCGCCTGGGCGCGTCGGCAGGCCGAGCGCGAGAACATCACCGCCGTCTACGGCTTCCGTGAGTACGCCGTACCGACGACCGCCGCGGTGGCCGACGCATTGGGAGTTCCCGGGAACCCTCCGGCCGCGGCACGACTCGTCCGGGACAAGTACGCCTGCCGCGAGCGGCTGCGGTCCCACGGCTTCAGCCAGCCGCGCGTCGTGCGGTGCTCCTCGGCCGAGGACGCGCGGGACTTCGCCTCGCGTTTCCCCGGCCCCTGGGTGGTCAAGCCAAACAACGCGCACGGCAGCCTCGGGGTCACCGTGGTGCGCGAGAGCGCTGGTTTCGCGGCGGCCGTGGACGCCCTGCCCGCCGCACACCGGGCGTCCTTCCTGGTCGAGGAGTACCAGCGGGGCACGGAGTACAGCGCGGAGGGCGTGTTCATCGGCACCGACCCGCACGTCCTCGTGCTCACCACCAAGTCGCTCCTCCAGGGCACCGTCGTCGAGGAGGAACTCACCATGCCGGCGCCCCTCCCCCAGGACGTGGCCGGCCGGGCCCGCGCCGCGGTGGAGAGTGCCTTGCGTGCCGTTGGGTTGACCTTCGGCGCTTTCCACGTGGAGTTCTGGCTGGACGGTAAGGACATCGTCCTGGGCGAGGTGCACGCGCGTCCCGCGGGCGCACCCGGTGGCAATGGCATGTGGATCCCGATGCTGGAATCGGTGACCGGGGTCAACGTGCACCGGGTCGTCTTCGAGCAACTCCTCGGCCGGGAACCGGATCTGAGCCGGCCACCGCGGGCGGGTGGGGCCACGCTGCGGTGTGTGTTCGCAGCCCCTGGTGTCGTCCAGCCCGGCCTGACAGCAGAGGCGGTCACCGCCGATCCGGCCTGTCTGGGCCTGCACGTGGGGGTCCGGCCCGGCGACCGGGTACCGGAGATCCTCAACACGTCGCACATGCCGGCGGGCCTGGTCGCCGTGGGTGACTCCCCCAAGCATGCCAGTGACAACGCCGCACGGCTGGCGAAACTCCTCTCGCTGACCACCGTGCCCGCCGACCGGGCGTGACGCCACGCGCCGTCACGGCCGGACCGCACCGACCTGCACCGTCGCCGGGTGCGTCCGCGGGACGCGACCGCACCCGGTCCTGCGGCGCACGTACATAACCGCCTCGGAACTCGCGCTGTCTAGCGTCGGTCCGTACCCGGGACCACGAGGCACAGAAAGTGACCGTCGCCTCGGTGGCGACGCTGCCGGCGAGAGAAAAGGTTGAGGTTGGTCGTGGATCGGCGGACGCAAGATCGCAAAGTGCCAGACCCTGGGAGCCATGGGCGGGGTGGATGTGACGGGCCGTCCGGGCATCTCCACCGCGGCCGGCCGACGCACACCGTCGTGAGCGGCCCGGTGCGGGCCGAGCCGGTGGTGCCGAACGCGGCCGAAGAACGCCCGACCGTCCGGAGGACTGCCCTGTGATTGCGGAGGACTTCACCATCGATCGCACCACCCTGCAGCAGTTGCTCGACGCGGACTCGAACCGCTGGGAACGGCTCAACGCCGACTACGTAGCGCGCAAGAGGATCGGCGACGCCTGCCGCGGCCTGGCCCACCGGGCCTTCACGGACCGAGACGAGACCGCGCTCGCCGAACTGCACGACACGCTGGAGCTCGTCTACGAACAGGATTTCCGGGTCACCCCGGTCGACCGCCTGGACCGCGACACACAGCCGGTGCTGCGGGACATCGCCTCCGTCCTGGAGTGCGCCGCGCTCTCGGCCGAACTGGCCGACGTCGACGAGGCTCAGATCAGCGGGTACCCGTACGCCGGCAAGGAGTTCGTGCACTGGCTTAAGCTCCTCGTCGGCGGCCATCCGGCAGCGCGGCACCCCTTCTACCAGGAGTTCATGCCCTCCCGCGTTACCAAGGAGACCTTCCGCTTCTACCTGGCCCAGGAGACCAACCTGGACCCCCGGTTCGACGACATCCTCTCGCTCATGCAGGTCGGCGCATCCCCCGTGGAGAAGATGGAGATCGCCGAGAACCACTGGGACGAGATGGGCAACGGGAAGCCCGAAGAGGTCCACACGACCATGTTCTCCCGGGCACTCGAATCCCTCGACGTGCACGTCGACTACGTACGGGCCAACCTGCTGCCGGAAGCCAAGATATCCGGCAACCTGGCCTGCTGCCTGGCGCTGTCCCGCCGGCACTACTACAGGTCCATCGGCTTCTTCGGAGTCACCGAATACCTGGTGCCGCGGCGGTTCAAACTCGTCGTCGACCGCTGGCTGGAACTCGGATTGCCGCGCGCGGGGATCGTCTACCACGACGCGCACATCAAAATCGATGCCGGGCACGCCTCCGGCTGGTTCAAGAACGTGATCGCGCCGGCCGTCGACGCCGACCCTCGGATCGGCCGGGAGATCGCCCTGGGTGCGCTGATCCGGCTCAACTCCTCCGAGCGCTACCTCGACTCCCTGCTCAAGCACGTCCAGGACAACCTCGCCCTGGCCATTTCCTGACCGTCATTTCCCGAGCGGAGGGACACGCCCCATGGGCCTCAACGAACGCGGCTACCGCATCATCGACCTGCCCGCCGTCACTCCCGAGGTGCGGGAGAGCTTCAACGACCTGAAATTCGACGAGTACATGGGAGACAACCGCTACCGGCGCTTCGCCCAGTTCCGCATGTACCGCTCCGCCGAGAACCGGTGGGAGTTCGACCGCCTCGAACACCGGCCGTACGTGACGTTCTCCAAGTACAACCCCGTCGCAGGGGGCATCCGGCGGCACTACGATCCGATCACGGCGGACTTCACCCCGCACATCAGGGCAGGCGCCGAGGCAGTCCCGCTGGAGACCGGCCGCGCGTGGCAGGTCAACGTCCACCAGTTCCGCATCATTGCCCAGCGGCGTGTGACGTCCGGGGTGATCGTGCCGGAGGGCCCGCACTCGGACGGTCGCGACTATGTGCTGATCGGTGTCTTCTCCCGCCACCAGATCACCGGCGCCGAGATGACTCTCATGCCGCACGGCGGGGGCGAGCCCTTCTACCGCGGCACGGTGAAGGAGGGGCAGGGCGCCCTCCTGGCCGACAGGGAGATGTTCCACCACGTCACGGACATCGAACCCACGGGCGACTACGGCCACCGGGACACCCTCATCGCCACCTGGGTGCCCTGGGAGGACAAGTGGCACGGGGACGACTTCGAGGCACGGGCCCTGGCCGAGGGGTGAGGAGCCGGGGCGCCCCCGACCCACTCTCCGCGTAACCGTCATCGAACCCCGCCCGCCTACCGTCGGCCGTGTGCGACACGGCGTGTTCTCCCTGTTCTCACGGTGGAAGGAGTCCCTGTGACGGTCCATGCGCCCTTGTCCTTCAGCCAGGAGTCGCTATGGCTCACCGAGGAGATTGTGCCCGGTCTCTCGCAGTACCAGATGGTCGTGGTGTTCGAGCTGGGCGGCGAACTCGACCGGGCTCTCCTCGAACGCAGCACCCGTGAGGTCGTGGAACGGCACGAACTCCTGCGGTCCGCCTTCGGCCGCGTCGAGGGCGTCCCCCGTCTGACGCTCCACGAGCTGACGGGGGATGTCCTGGGCTTCGTCGACCTGTCCACCGTTCCGCCCGGGACGGCGGCCGAGGCGGCGCTCATGGCTGTGGTGAGCCGTTGGTACACCGAGCCCTTCGACCTGGCGTCCCCTCCGCTGCTGCGCGGCGAAGTGGTCAGGCTCGCGCCCCGGCGTCATGTGCTGGTGCTGGCGACGCATCACATCGTGGGTGACGAGATGTCGCTCAACATCCTGCAGCGTGAACTGTTCGCATGCTATGAGGCGTTCGCGGCGGGCGCGGAGCCGGCCCTGCCCGAACTGCCGGTCCAGTACGCCGATTTCTCCGCCTGGCAGCGGGATGTCGTCGAGCCCGAACTGGAGACCGGCCTGGCGTACTGGGCCGAGCGCCTGGAGGACCTGCCGACCCTGCCGCTGCCGACGCAGCAGCCACGCCCCCTCGTGCGCAGCTTCACCGCCGCCTGGGCCGACCTCGACATCGACCCCCGGGCGGTGCCAGGCCTCACGCGCCTGGCCCAGGAACGCGACACCAGCCTCTTCACCGTGTTGCTCGCCGCTTACGACCTGCTACTGGCACGGTGGACCGGATCGTCCGAGGTCGTCGTGGGCACACCGGTCGCCGGGCGTCCCGAGCCTGAGCTTGAGAACCTGATCGGCTTCTTCGTCAACAGCGTGGTCCTGCGCACGCGCTGCGAACCGCGGGAGCCGTTCACCGCGCTCCTCGACCGCGTCAAGAGCCACCTCACCGAGGATCTCGCCGCCGAGCACGTCCCCTTCCACCGGGTCGTAGAGCGCGTCCATCCCCCGCGCGACCGCAGCAGCCATCCACTGTTCCAAACCGCATTCCACTCCATCACCGTGGACGACGAGGACGAGTCCGGCACCCTGGGCCCGCTGACCGTCACCGACCGGTCCCAGGAGTTCCTCCGGGCGGCCGACGTCACGACGGAGTTCGACCTCGTCATGGAGGTCGTCGTCGCCATCGAACGGCCGAGGCTCACCCTCCGCTACGCCGCCGAGCTCTTCGCGCCCGAGACGATGGACGATCTGGCCGCGCAGTACGGGCGGCTGCTGGAGGAGATCGCCGCCGACCCCTCCGTTGCTCCGCGCCTGTCGGACCTCCGCGCGCCCCGGGTCCCGTCGGCCCTGCCGGACCGGCGCGAGGAAACCACGTGGGAATCCGTCACGCGGACGGCCCCGGCGGGGGTGGTCACGGCCCAGGTGCTGGCTGTACTGGCCGAGGAGCTGGGTGTCCCCCGAGTCGGTGTGACGGACGACTTCTTCGCCCTGGGAGGGAGTTCCCTCGTCGGGGCCCGCGCCGTCCAGCGGCTGCGGGACGAACTCGGCCTCGCCGTCACCCTCATCGACCTGTTCGACGCCGAGACCCTGGGCGATCTGCTCGCGGTGTGCGGCGTGCCCGACGGACCGGAGGAGCGCCACCCCGATTCCGCACGGCCCCGGCCGGCACGGCTCACCTCCTCGGCCGAACGGCTGTGGGCTCTCAACCGCCAGGCGGGCGACTGGGCAGGCGTCCACAACGTGCCCACTGCCCTTCGGCTGGTCGGCGAGGTGAACGTCGAGGCACTGAGGGCGACGCTGGGCGACCTCGCCGCACGGCACCAACCGTTGCGCACACTCCTGCCGGAGCAGGACGGCGTCGTCCGGCCGGTCTTGCTCGGCGTGGAGCGGGCCGGGCCCGCGTGCGAAGTGAACGTAGTGGAACCCGCCGAGCTCGCCGGGGTGATCCAGGAGGCGGCGGCGAAGAGGTTCGACCTGGAGCGAGAGGTGCCCTGGCGGGCGCACCTCTTCCGGGTGCGGGACGAGTGGCTGCTGCTGCTCGTGCTCCACGCGGTCGCCACGGACGCGTGGTCCACCCGGCCTCTCCTGCACGATCTGACACGGGCCTACGCCGCGAGGGTGGACGGACGGGAACCCTCGTGGGAGCCCCTCCCCCTGCGGTACTCGGACTTCGTCGAGCGGCACCCGGAACTGACCGGCGCCCAGGACGGTACGGACGACCCGCACGCGACGCATCTGGACTACTGGAAGAGGACGCTCGCCGACCTGCCGGAGCACCTCCCGCTGCCCGTCGACCGGCCGCGTCGGGCACGGCCCAGTCTGCGCGGCGCCGCGGTGATCTTCGACGTCCCGCCCGACGTATACCGCGGGCTGTCGGCCCTCGCCTCCAAGCACCGCGCGAACCTCTTCATGGTGCTGCAGGCCGGGCTCGCGGCCCTGCTCACGCGCCACAAGGCCGGTACCGACATCCCGCTCGGGTGCTCGGTCGCCGGGCGCGACGCACGCGCGCTCGACGACCTCGTCGGCTCCTTCGCGAACACGCTGGTGCTGCGCGTCGACACCTCCGGCGCTCCGTCCTTCGAGGAACTCCTGGACAGGGTCCGACGCACCTGTCTGGACGCCTTCGTCCATCAGGACGTCCCCTTCGCCCGCGTCGTCGAGGAGCTCGGGCCGCCGGACGACGCCGGCACGCATCCGTTGTTCCAGGTGTTCTCCAGCATGTGCACCTCGCCCGTGGGGCCGTCCGAGCTTCGGATGCCCGGCCTGCGCGCCGAACTCGCCGAGGCCGGTACCGGTCTGGTGCCGTACGACCTCGCCTTCGAGTTCACCGAGCTGTGCTCGCGGGACTCGCGCGAGCTGTGGGGTGTCGTCGAGTACGCGACCGACCTGTTCGACCGGGACACGGTCAGGCGCCTCGTCGACGAGCTGCTCGGTCTGCTCGGCACGTTCGCGGCGGACCCCGGTGCGTCTGCGGGCCACTGACCTCTCCCCTTCGATCCAGCGGGCGGCCCGCGCCCTCTCCTCCCTGCAAAGGTGGTTCAGCATGACGAATCCGTTCGACGACGAGGACGCCACGTTCCTGGTGCTGCGCAATGCCGAGCTCCAACACTCACTCTGGCCGCGGGACATCGCCGTGCCCGACGGCTGGGAGACGGTCTTCGGACCGCAGTCGCGCCGTGCGTGCCTGACGTACGTCGAGGAGAACTGGGTGGACATGCGACCGCGCAGCCTGGTTGAGGCCACCGGCGGTCGCGGCGACGCGGCGGTGGACGGGGCACGGCGATGACGCTCGCCGGGCCCCGTCCGGCCACCGGTCCCACGATCCGCGCGGGCACCGGTCAGCGCCTCGTCGACGCCACACTGCCGGAGCTGTTCCTCCGCCAGGTGCGTGCCACGCCCGGGGCACCCGCCGTCGTCTGCGGCACGTCCGAGGTGACCTACGCGGATCTCGCCCTGCGGGTGGACCGGCTCGCCGATGGCCTGTGCCGCCTCGGGGTCCGCCCCGGGGACGTCGTCTCGGTAGCCGTTCCCCGCAGCGTCGAGCTGATCGCCGTACTCCTCGCGGTCCTGGACGTCGGCGCCGCCTACCTTCCGCTGGACGCCGACCAGCCAGCCGAGCGCGTGCGTTACCTGCTGACCGACGCCCGGCCCCGGTGCGTGGTCGTGGCTGGCGCGCAGCCGGAGGTCGACGAGGCGGCAGGTGCGCACACCCCGTTGCACCGGCTGCACGATCTGGAGACCGCGGGGGCGCGGGGGACCGAACCGACGTCCAACGGCCACGGTCCCCGTCCCGCCGACACCGCCTACGTCATCTACACCTCGGGTTCCACCGGGCGGCCGAAGGGCGTGGCCGTCTCGCACACCGGCATCGTCAACCACCTGGCGTGGATGCAGCGCCACTTCGGGCTCCGGGCCGACGATCGGGTGCTGCACAAGACACAGCTCGGGTTCGACGTGTCCGTGTGGGAGCTGTTCTGGCCGTTGACCACCGGCGCGGTCCTCGTGGTGGCGGAACCGGGCCTCCACAAGGATCCTGCCGCGCTGGCCCGGCTGATGGCCGAGGAACGGATCACCACGGTCCATTTCGTGCCGTCCATGCTGGACGTCCTCCTCGGCGAGACGTCGCTGTCGGACTGCACGAGTCTGCGCCGGGTCATCACGAGCGGGGAAACCCTCTCGGCCGGGTTGTGCCGGGCCTTCCAGGAGGCCTGCGACGCGCCCCTGCACAACCTGTACGGCCCAACGGAGGCCGCGATCGACGTGACGTCCTGGGAGTGCCCCCGACCCCTGGAGGGCGAGGTCGTCCCCATCGGCAGGCCGGTCGACAACACAGGGATACACGTCCTGGACGAGGCGCTGCGTCCCGTCGGACCGGGCGTGACCGGAGAGCTCTGCGTCACCGGCGTCCAACTCGCCACGGGCTATGTGAACAGCCCGGGGCTCACCGCCGAGCGCTTCGTTGCCTGCCCCTTCGGCGACCCCGGACAGCGGATGTACCGGACCGGTGACCTCGCCTGGTGGAACCGGGACGGAGACCTGGAGTACCTGGGGCGCTCCGACGACCAGGTGAAGATCAACGGCGTACGTGTCGAGGTGGCGGAGGTGGAGGCCGCGCTAATGCGCCACCCTGCGGTCCGGCGGGCCGCGGTGGTGGTGGACGGCCCGCCGGACGCTCGTCGGCTGACGGCCCAGCTCACTCTGGACAGCCGGGTCGCTCCCGGCGCCGACCGACTAGTGCGGCTGCTCGAATTGCCGGAGGAGTCGCGTCCTCGGGTCGTCACGCTCGCGCCGCGCCTGCCCGTGTGCGTCCACCAGGAGTCCGAGGCGCGTTTCATGTTCCGCGAGATCTTCGAGGACGAGGTGTATGTGCAGCAGGGGGTGACCGTGCCGGACGGCGGCTGCGTCCTCGACGTGGGTGCCAACATCGGCCTGTTCACCCTCTTCGTCGGCCTGCAGGCGCCGGACGTGCGCGTCTATGCCTGCGAACCGGTGCCCGAGGTGTTCGACGTCCTGCGCCGCAACGTGAATCTCCACGGGGTCGACGCCGTGCTCCTGCCCTACGCGCTCGCCGACGAGCCGAGGGAGTCCGCTGACTTCACGTACTACCCGGGCGTCTCGATCATCTCCGGCCGGTACGCGAGTACGGCGGCCGACGGCGCGGTGCTGAGCGACTATCTCCGGGGCGAACTCGCCACCGGCGGGGAGGCCGACACGGGGGTTGGCGACGCCGTAGGCGACCTGGTGGAGGACCGGCTGCGGGCACGCCGTCTCACGGTCCCCGTCAGGACGGCCTCCCAGATCATCGACGAGGAGGACATCGACCGGGTCTCGCTCCTGAAGATCGATGCCGAGCGCAGCGAACTCGACGTGCTCGCCGGCATCGAGGACCGGCACTGGGCTCTGATCGACCAGGTGTGCCTGGAGGTGCACGACAGCGACGGCCGCCCCGACCGGGTCCGTGCTCTGCTGACCGCCCAGGGGTTCGAGGTCCGTGCGAGACGCCCGGCGGACGACAACCTGGGAGACCTCGTCACCTTCTACGCGGTGCGCCCCGGCGGGGCGTCCGCCGGGGCACAGCCCCGGCCCGCGGCCCGCCCCCGGTCGGCGTTTCTCGACGAACTGCTGACGGAGATCCGTGACAAGGCGGCGCAGGTGCTCCCCCTGTCGATGCTTCCCTCGCAGATGACCGCGGTCTCCCGGCTGCCCCTCACCGCCAACGGCAAGCTCGACCGTGCCCGCCTCATGACTGCGTCGCCCGCGACGCGGCCGGAGTCCGCCCGAACGGCGACGACCGAGCGGGAGCGCGTGCTGTGCGCGCTGATCGCGGAAATCGTCGGCGTCTCCCGCGTGCAGGTTGACGACAACATCTTCGGGATCGGCGGCACCTCTCTGACCGCCGTCAAGTTGACGGCGGCCATCTGCAAGCGGTTCGGCGTCCCGTTCAAGTTCCGCATGGTCGTGGACAGTCCGACCGCGGCCGGTCTCGCACGGCGGCTGGACGAGCTGCTCGCAGTGCAGGGCTGACGCCACCCGATCCCGCCCCTCCCCTCCACGGACGTGAACCCATGCGACAGTCGCTGCCCACCCCCACATCGGGGCGCCAGGTGACCTGTGCCCCGCTGCCCGACCTCTTCGAGTCCCAAGTGCGGCGCACGCCGGACGCGGAGGCGGTCGTCTGCGGGAACGAGACCCTGTCGTACACGGAACTGAACGCACGAGCCAACCGGTTGGCCCACCGGCTCGTCGGCCAGGGCATCGCGGTGGGCGATGTCGTGGCGGTGGCCATGTCCCGCACTGCGGAGTTCGTCGTCTCGGTGCTGGCCGTGCTCAAGGCCGGTGCCGGCTATCTGTCCGTGGATCTGGGCTATCCGGATGAACGCATCACCCACATGCTGGAGGACTCGGCTCCGTCCCTGGTCATCACGGACACGGTGGGCGTGAGCGGCCTACCCGGCATGGCGGCGCCCCGCCTCGTCGTGGACGATCCCACGGTTCGCGCGCGGGTCGACGCATGTCCCGCGACCGACCTGCGCGACGAGGACCGCAACGGCACCCTCGACGTGCTCGACCTCGCCTACGTCGTCTACACCTCGGGCTCGACGGGACGGCCCAAGCCCGTCCACACCGTCCACCGGGGACTCGCCCACCTCGTCCACCAACACAGACGTACCCTGCGCGTCGGCGTGGGATGCAGGGTGCTGCAGTTCGCCTCACCGAGCTTCGACGCGTTCGTGTCCGAGTTCTGCACCGCCCTGCTGACCGGCGCGGCTCTGGTGCTGCCCGGCACGGCGGCGCCGCTCGACGGGGACCGGCTCGTGCGACTGCTGGCCGACGAGAACGTCACCCACGCCATCCTGCCGCCGGCCCTCGTCGCCGAGCTCCCCGGGACCCCGCTGCCGCACGGTCTGTGTCTGGTGGTGGCCGGCGAGGCCTGCCCGAGCGAGGTCGTGCGGCGCTACGCCGCCCGCGGCCCTCTGTTCAACGCCTACGGCCCGTCCGAGTCGACGGTCTGCGCCACCATCAGCGAACCGCTGTCGGGCGCCAGCCCGGGCACACCACCGATCGGCCGGCCGATCTCGGGCACGGATGTTCACGTCCTCGACGCGTGGCTGCGCCCCGTGCCGCGGGGAACGGCCGGGGAGGTGTACATCTCCGGCGCCGGTCTGGCCCGCGGGTACGGCCGGCGCCCCGCCCTGACGGCGGAGCGGTTCGTCGCGTGCCCCTTCGGCCCCGCGGGCGCCCGGATGTACCGCACCGGGGACGTCGCCCGCTGGAACGCCGAAGGCGGGCTGGAGTTCGTCGGTCGAGTCGACGACCAGGTGAAGATCCGCGGGTTCCGGGTGGAACCCGGTGAGGTCGAGACGGTGTTGGCGCGGCACGGCGGGGTGGAGCGGGCCGTGGTGGTGGCACGCGAGGACCAGCCCGGTGACAAACGCCTGGTCGCGTACGTCGTACCGCGGCACGGCGAACAGGTGGCGGACTGGTCGGACCTCTACGACGAACACTATGGCGCGAACGGCTCCCTGCCGCTGGGCACCGACTTCCGCGGCTGGAACAGGAGCTACGACGGCCGACCGCTCCCGGTGCGGGAGATGTCGGCCTGGCGTGACGCGACCGTGGAGCGCATCAGGGATCTCGGCCCGCGGCGGGTGCTGGAGGTCGGAGTAGGGAACGGACTGCTCCTCGCCCCGCTGGCGCCCTCGTGCGAGGAGTACTGGGGCACCGACCTGTCCGCCGTCGCCGTGGAGAGGCTGGGCGCGCAGGTGACGGCCGACCCGGAGCTGGCGGCCAGGGTGCTGCTGAGGGCCCAGGGGGCGGACGACGACGAGGGAATCCCCGAGGAGTACTTCGACACGGTGGTGATCAACTCCGTCGTCCAGTACTTCCCGGACCTCGCCTACCTCGAGCGGGTGCTGGACCTGGCGCTGCGCTCCCTGGTCCCCGGTGGCCATCTGTTCCTCGGCGATGTACGCAACCTCCGGCTGCTGGGTGCCTTCCACGCGGGGGTCCTTCTGGCGCGGGGTGTCGAGGCGGGCCGCGAGCGAGAACTCCCGGACCTGCTGCGCGGTGCCATGGACGGGGAGCGTGAACTGCTGGTCGACCCCGCCTACTTCGCGGACTACCGCCGCCGGGCCCCGGTGGATCTCGTCTGCTCGCGGGTGAAGGACGATGCTCATCGCAACGAGCTCACCGGCTACCGCTACGACGTGGTGCTGCGCAGGGCCGCGACCGGCAGCCGCGCCGGCGAAGGGACGGGCAGCGCGCGCGACGCCGGACCGGACGGCGCCCAGGTCCTGACCTGGGGCCAAGACGTGCGGACCCTGGAGGAGTTGGCGCGGCGGCTGCGGTCCAGGTCAGCGTCCCGCGCGCACGTGGTCGGGGTGCCGAACGGCCGTGTCGCCGGTGACCTCGCCGCACAGCAGGCGATCCTGGCCGGCCGACCGCTCGACGCCGCACGCGACAGCGCCGCCCGGGAGACAGCGGACGGGCGGACGGTGGACCCCCGGGCGCTGTACGACCTCGGGCGCGAGAGCGACTACGACGCCACCGTGAGCTGGTCGCGGAGCGCCGCGGACGGTTGCCTCGACGTCCGGTTCACGCGGCGCCGCGGCGGCCCGCTCCCCCGGCCGCCGCTGGTGGAGACCGAGCCGGCGGAGGCGACGGACACCGCGGTCACCGCCTATGCGAACGTGCCCGCCCGCGCGGCCGGGGCAGGGACCTTGGCGCTCAGTCTGAGGCGCCATGCCGCCCGTACGCTGCCCACGTTCATGGTGCCCAACGCCGTCGTCGTCCTGGACGAGCTGCCCCTGTCGCCCCACGGCAAGGTCGACCGCCGGGCCCTGCCCGCCCCGGATGCCGGCCCGGTGGGCGCCGCCGTGCCGGGACGCGGCCCGCAAACGCCGTGGGAGGAGATCCTGTGCGGGCTGTTCGCGCAGGTTCTCGGTCTCGACGGCGTGGGGCCGGACGACGGTTTCTTCGACCTCGGGGGCCATTCGCTGCTGGCTATGAAGCTGATCGGGCGTGTCCGGACGGCCCTGGGGGCGGAGCTGGATCTGAGCACTCTGTTCGACCACCCGACCCCCGCCCTGCTGGCGACCCGGCTGGACACGTCGCGCCGGGGCCGTGCACCGCTCGTTCGCGCGGAGCGGCGGCCCGAGCGCATCCCCCTTTCCTTCGCCCAGCAGCGCCTGTGGTTCACCGACCAGCTGCGCGGGCCGAACCGCGCGTACAACGTCCCCTACGTCGCCCGCCTGACCGGCCCGTTGGACCTCGTCGCCCTGCGGGCCGCGTTCCGTGACCTGGTGGCACGGCATGAGACCCTGCGCACGGTCCTTCCCTCGATCGACGGCAGGCCGTACCAGTGCATCCTGTCGGTCGACGCGGCCGCACCGGCCGTGCCGGTGCGCGCGGTCGGCGAGGCCGACCGCGCGGCGGCTGTCGAGGAGGCCGTCGGGCGCACCTTCGACCTGTCGCGCGACGCACCACTCAGGGTCACTGTGCTGCGGCTGGGACCCGACGAGCACGTCCTGGTGCTGGTGATGCATCACATCGCCACGGACGGATGGTCGGTGGGGCTGCTGACGCGTGATCTGTCGGCCGCGTACGCCGCACGCCGCGCCGGCTCGCCTCCCGCCTGGCGGGAGCTCCCCGTCCAGTACGCGGACTACGCCCTGCGCCGGGGTGAGCCGCTCGACGAGGAGGCGGCCGACCGGATCGAGGAGTGGCGGTCCGTCCTGGACGGTCTGCCGGAGGAACTGGCGCTGCCGTGGGACCGGCCGCGGTCCGCCGTCGCGGGCCTGCGCGGGGAGACGCTGGAGTTCCGGATCGGTGCGCGGCTCCACGAGGACCTTGGCAGGCTGGCACGGGACCACCAGGCCACCTTGTTCATGGTGCTGCACGCGGGCCTCGCCGCGCTGCTCGGCCGCCTGGGTGCCGGAACCGACATCCCCATCGGCACAGCGGTCGCGGGCCGCGACGACGAATCGCTCGATGAACTCGTCGGATTCTTCGTCAACAGTCTCGTCCTGCGGGTCGACGCCTCAGGCGACCCGGGCTTCGCCCAGTTCCTGGAGCGGGTACGCGACACCGACCTGGCGGCCTTCTCGCGGCAGGACGTGCCGTTCGACCGTCTGGTCGAGCTGATCAACCCGGCCCGCTCCGCGTCGCGCCACCCGCTGTTCCAGGTCATGCTCGCGCTCGACAGCAATCCCCCGGCCGCGCTATGTCTCGAAGGGCTGGACGTCACGCCCCGGCAGGTGGAGCCGGGCGAGTGCAAATTCGATCTGGCCCTCGAACTCAGGGAGGAGCAGGACCCCGAGGGCAGGCCCGCCGGGCTGACCGCCCGGTGGCAGTACGCGGCCGACCTGTTCGACCGGCCCACGGTGCAGGCGCTGACGGAACGGTTCCTCCAAGTGCTCCGGTCGGTGGTCGAGGCCCCGGAGCGTCCCCTGGGCGCGTGCGACGTCCTGCTCCCCGGCGAGCGGGACCGGCTGCTGGGCGACTGGAGCGGCGCGCACCGTCGGGTGCCCGCGGCGACCGTACCCCGCTTGTTCGAGGCGCAGGCGCGCAGGACGCCACGGGCCGCGGCCGTGGTCTTCGGCGACAAGGTGCTGTCCTACGCGGAGCTGAACGCCCGCGCGGACGCCCTGGCCCACCAACTGGCCCACCGGGGAGTGACCCTCGAATCACGGGTGGGCGTCTTCCTGCCGCGCTCCGCCGACCTGGTGGTGGCGCTGCTGGGTGTCCTCAAGGCCGGCGGTGTGTCCGTGCCTCTGGACCCGGAGTATCCGGCCCGGCGGCTGACGGACATACTCGCTGACGCCCGGCCCGTGTGCGTCGTGACCGGACGGACGTCGTGCGAACGGCTCACCTCCATCGCCTCCGCGGTCCCGCACGGTGGGCTTCCCGCCTCGCATCCGGCGTCCGCGGCCGTCAGGGACCCACTGATGATCGACGAGACGCCCCTCGCGTGCGCCGCGGAGGACTGCCGTGACGACGCCCCCCACGCGTGCGCGCCACCGGTGCTCGACCCGGCGCACGCGGCCTATGTCATCTACACGTCCGGCTCCACGGGTCGTCCCAAGGGCGTCACGGTCACGCATCAGGCGGTGGTCGAGCTCTTCGCGGCGAACGAGGATCTCGTCCGGAGCTCCGGCGGGCGGCAGCTACGGGTGGCCTTGACCAGTTCGCTGTGTTTCGACGCCTCGTGGGACCAGCTGATGTGCCTGTTCTACGGCCACGCCCTGCACGTCATGGACGAAGGAACCATGGCGGATCCGGCGCTGCTCGCGAAGGAGATCGTCCGCAGGGGGATCGATTTCGTCAACACCACTCCGTCGCACATGGAGGTCCTGCTCCAGGAGGGGCTCCTCGACGACGCGCACCGACGACCCCGGCGGATCGTGGTCGGCGGGGAGGCACCCGGCCCGCGTCTGTGGGAGCGGCTGTGCTCGGTGCCTGGAGTGACGGCGTACAACGCCTACGGGCCCACGGAATGCACGGTGGACGCGGTCAGGGCCGAGGTGTCGGACACGGCGTCACCGGTGCTCGGTCGTCCCCTGCTCAACACACGGGCCTTCGTGCTGGACTCGCGACTCGCGTTGGTACCGCCCGGAGTCGTGGGAGAGCTCCATCTGGCGGGCTCCGGCCTGGCCCGTGGGTACCTCGGGGCGCCAGCGATGACCGCACAGCGGTTCGTCGCCTGCCCGTTCGGGCCGCCGGGCTCTCGGATGTATCGCACGGGCGACCTGGTGCGCTGGACGCGGCAGGGGCGGCTGGAGTTCGTCGGGCGTGCGGACGAGCAGGTCAAGGTCCGCGGCTACCGGATCGAGCTGGCCGAGGTCGAGGCCGCGCTGACGTCGGATCCCTCGGTGGCCCGGGCGCTGGCGTCTGTCCAACCCGACCGGTTGGGCAACCCGCGGCTCGTGGCCCACGTGGTGCCGGCGGACGGCGCGACCGCAGCCACCCGGGCCGCCGAGTGGCCCGCGGACGGCGGCCGGGACGGCGAGGTGGACACCCCTTATGTGGACACCCCACGGCTGCGCCGTTTCGTCGCCGACGTTCTGCCCGGTTACATGGTGCCCACGGTCGTGGTGCCGGTCCGAGCGCTGCCGACGACCCCCAGCGGAAAGCTGGACCGCCAGCTCCTTGCCGTCCCCGACGAGGGCGCCGTGACCTCCGGTCGTGCTCCCCGGACAGCCTGGCAGGAGGTGCTGTGCGGTCTGTTCGGCCAGGTGCTGGGGGTGGACCGGGTCGCGGTCGACCTGAGCTTCTTCGACCAGGGCGGCCACTCGCTGCTGGCGGCGCGCCTCACCGCCCTGGTGCGGTCTTCCCTGGGCGTGCCCATGGAGGTCCGCGACCTGTTCGAGGCGCCGACCGTGGAGGCACTGGCCGCGCGCCTGGAGTCGGCGGGAGCGACCGGAGCCGAGCGGCCGGGGGTACGCGAGCGCCTGACCCGGGTCCGCGGCGGCGAGCGGCGCCTCGTGTCGTACGCCCAGCGCCGGTTGTGGCTGCTCGACCAGTTCGAGGGGCCCAACGCGCTGTACAACGTCCCGTTGGTCTTCCGGCTGTCCGGTCCCCTCGACCGGGACGCGCTGGCGTCGGCCTTCGGTGACGTGGTGAGGCGTCATAAGGCTCTGCGAGTGGTTCTATCGGAGGAAGAGGGAGAGCTCCTGCAAGTGCCGCTCCCCATGGAATCCCTCGGGGGACGGTTCACCATTGAGGACGTGCCCGAGGGCGAGTTGGGCGCCTGTATCGCGCAGTCGGTTGCCCACGAGTTCGACCTCGATCGAGAAGCGCCGTACCGGGTCCGGCTCCTGAGGCTGGGCGCCCGGGACCATGTATGCGTAGCCGTGATGCATCACATCGCCTTCGACGGCCACTCGGCCGGTCCCCTGCTGCGTGACCTGTCGGCGGCGTACGCCGCCCGGCACGCCGGTCACGCACCGCGGTGGGAGGAACCCGCCGTCGGGTACGCCGACTTCGCGATATGGCAGCGCAGGGTGCTGGGTGACGTAGAGGATCCCGAGAGCCTCATCGCACGCCAACTGGCCTACTGGCGGCGCAGGCTCGACGGCCTGCCGGCGCAGCTGCCCCTGCCCTACGACCGGGCCCGCCCGTCCCTGCCGACTCGCCGCGCCGCGGAGGCCCGGTTCACCGTCGACACCGACCAGGGCGAGCGGCTCCTCGAGGTGGCCCAGTCGTCCGGGGCCACGCTGTTCATGGTCCTGCACGCGGCGGTAGCGGTCATGCTCTCCTGGAGCGGGGCTGGCGACGACGTGGTGTTAGGAACCGTGGCGGCGGGGCGGTCGGACCCGAAGCTCGACGACGTCGTCGGCTTCTTCGTGAACAACCTGGTGCTGCGGACCGATCTGTCGGACGAGCCGAGCCTCGCCGACTTCCTGCGCAGGGTCCGCGACGTCGTCCTCGGCGCGTTCGCGCACCAGGACGTCCCCTTCGACGTCCTCGTCGACACCCTGCGGCCGGAGCGGGTGGAGGGGCGCAACCCGCTGTTCCAGGTGGCTCTGACCTTCGAACGAGAGGAGGATTCAGCCACATTGGATCTTCCCGGCGTGCGGGTGACGGCGCTCCCCCAGGAACAAGCCGTGGCGAAGTTCGACCTGACCATCGTTACGACGCTCAAGGCGGACGGCGGCCTGGCGGGCAGCATCGCGTACGCCGTCGACCTGTTCGACCACTCTACCGTCGAGTCGATGTGCCGTCGGCTCGAAGCCGTGCTGCGGATGTTTGCTACGGATCCCCTCCGGTCCGTACCGCGGCCGGAGACCAAGCCCATCTCGCAGTCCGTGTGATGACCTCTGACCCTAAGGAGTGGCACATGCCGCGTACCGGTACTCGCACCTCCGTCCTCGCCGCGACCACAGCCCTGATCCTCGGCCTGCTGGGCTCCGCCGCAGGGACGGCCGACGCCGCGACGCCGGCGGACGCCTGTCCGCAGAGCGTGGTCTGCTTATATCCCCAGGCCAACTACCAAGGAACGGTGGAGATCATGGACTTCGTCGCCACGCCGGGGTGCCGGTCCACGATCCCGGCACGCTCAGTGATCAACAACAGCGCCTATCCCGTGGGTCTTTACGTGGACACCGAGTGCACCCAGTACCTCGACCAGGTGGAAGCCGGCGGGAAGCGCGCCTCCCTCATCGCGAGCGTCGTAACTGCCGAGTAGCTTGCGCGGCCGACCGGCAGGCGCCCCCTGTGACCTCCGCGCAGGGGGCGCGTCCACTCTGGCACTGCGCCTAGTAGTGCTTCGCCAGGGCCGAAGCGAAGACGTTGAGAGTCGTCGTCTGCTGATGGTCTCCGGTGGTCCGGTATCGGCGTGCTTCGGGCATACCCACCTCACCCACGTTGTTCGCCGTGGTCGAACACCAGGAGCCAAGACACCACTATGACTGCAACCACCTGCGACGCCATCGTCATCGGGGCCGGCGTGATCGGCTGCTCCGTCGCATACGCGCTGGCGGCTGACGGTCTGCGAGTGCACGTTGTCGACCGCGGTCCCACCGCCGGCCACGGCTCCACCAGCGCCTCCTCCGCGGTCGTCCGTTTCAACTACTCGACGTGGGCGGGAGTGGCCTCCGCCTGGGAGAGCCGCCACGTCTGGGAGCGGTGGGAGGAGCACCTCGGCGGGTCGGACAAAGCCGGCCTGGCCCGGTTCGTACGTACCGGCGGACTCACGCTGGACTCCCCCGGGCAGGACGGCGGGCGGGTGCGAGCCCTCTTCGACAGGGCAGATGTGCCTTATGAGGAATGGGACTCGAAGACGATTCGGCGCCGGATGCCGTTGCTCGATCCCGGGCGGTACTACCCGCCGAAGGCGATCAGCGATGAGGCGTTCTGGGCTGACCCAGACGGGGAGCTGACCGGTCACTGGTCTTCCGAGTCCGGTTTTGTCGACGACCCCGCACTCGCCGCCCGGAACCTGATGACAGCAGCCCGCCGACACCGGGCCTTGTTCGACTTCCGCACCGCCGTGACACATGTCCGACGCAGGTCCGACCGCGTGCGAGGAGTGAATCTGTCTGACGGGCGCCGTATCGACGCGCCACTCGTGGTCAACGTGGCCGGCCCGCACTCCGCCGTCGTCAACGCCCTGGCTGGCGTGGGAGACGACTTCGCCGTACGGACCCGGCCGTTGCGCCAAGAGGTGCACGAAGTACGTGCCCCGCAGCGCTACCACAGCTATGGCGTCGGCCCGCTGGTTGCCGACCCGGATCTTGGCGTCTACTTCCGCGGCACGCCCAGCGGCGGACTCCTCATCGGTGGAACCGAACCGGACTGCGACCCTCTGCAGTGGCTGGACGATCCCGATGCGTACGCCCCTCTCCCATCCCGGGAGATCTACGAGGCGCAGCTGTACCGCGCCGCACGCCGCGTCTCCGAGCTGAAGGTCCCTGCCAGGCCGTGTGGCATCGTCGGTGTGTACGACGTGAGCGACGACTGGGTCCCTATCTACGACAGGACGGAGCTCGACGGCTTCTACGTGGCCATCGGGACAAGCGGCAACCAGTTCAAGAATGCCCCGCTGGTCGGCCGGTACGTCGCCGCCATCGTCGCGGCGTGCGAGAACGGCCGTGATCATGACATCGACCCGGTCCGGCTGACGCTGCCGTACACGGGGCATGAGGTGGACCTTTCACACTACAGCCGCAAGCGTCGTGTGAACCGCGACAGCAGTTTCACAGTGATGGGGTGAACCGGTGCCGCTGCGCCTCGCACTTCCTCGCCGAGCACAGGCATGACCCTTAAGTCGCACCCAAACGGTGAGGCGGCACCATAGCCAAGGGTGACCCACGTACAGAAGCGTGCGCGCGCCCCGGACATCGAGGTGGTCGGTCGCGACGAAGACAGCGCAGAGACCGGCAGGTCCCGACGGTCAAATAGGGAGAGCCTGACCACCACCGCCGCATCAAGTCTGTGCCGCGCACAAGCGCCCATGCCCGTTCACGGCAGCCTTCACCGCCGCACGGGGGTTCAGTCCGGCGCGTCCAGCGACACCCGAGAGGGCGCCATTGGCAGCTGTCTCGACATGCCGCGCGAGCAATGTCACCCATCCCGGCCCCGGGCACGGCTCGCTGGAGGACGCACCATCGGTGCTCAAGGTCAGCCAGAGCAGGCCGACAAGGGGACACCTCGTACATGTACTTCCGAGTGCATCAGAATCCGAGATGTCTGCTACAGAACGACACTGGACCACATTTGACACCCGGAATGCCCGGATATGCCGCATGGGCAGTGGACAGAAACGACGATACCTGCAACCCGGATTCGCCCCGGATTCGACCCCGAGAGTTTGTTTAGTCAGTAAACATGGCCTCTGACCTGCGGAAACAAAGAGCGGCAGACGAGTCGGGCTGTACGCCGGGTTCTGTCGCCCGGGTGCCTTGCGGCGGTCCGGGGAGACGGCCATCCATCTAGGACCGGCGTTGCCGCCGGTCTCGTGCGGTCTACCCGCGGACTCGGGCGGGCAGCCCTCGAACGTCCGCGCAGAGCGCTTTTCACGGCGCTCCTTTTGACCTTGCTCCGGGTGGGGTTTACCTAGCTGCCCAGGTCGCCCTGGGCACTGGTGGTCTCTTACACCACCGTTTCACCCTTACCCGGTGCCGAAGCGCCGGGCGGTTTGTTTTCTGTGGCACTGTCCCGCGGGTCACCCCGGGTGGCCGTTAGCCATCACCCTGCCCTGTGGAGCCCGGACGTTCCTCGGGAAGCCCCCTAAGGGACTCCACGCGGCCGTCCGCCCGGCTCGTCTGCCGTGCCGACCATGTTACCGGGCCGCCGCCCCCTCACGGTCCCGAGGCGGCCAGGGCCGACGGCGCGGGCATCTCTCCGGATCAGGGGACGGCTGCGGCGGGGGCCCGTCAGGCGGTGCCGAAGACTCCCTCCAGGGCGTCGAAGGCCGCTTCCATCCGTGCCCGGTACTCGTCCGCGACGGCTGTCGCCCGCTCCCCCGCGAGGAGGCGGCGCGCCGTGGTGACGTAGACCGAGCGGTAGGCCGCGACCGTCAGGGCGGCCGCGAGGTGCGGGTCGGGGAGTTCGGGGGCGGTCTCCGCGAAGGTCCGCGCGAGGGCCTCTTCCACCTCCTCGACGGCCTCGCGGGCGCGGGCGCTCAGCGCGGGTGAGTCGATGACGATCTGCCAGAAGTGCGTGAAGTCGTCGTGGAGACCGCCCAACGGGTGCTGTTCGTCCAGGAGTTGGAGCGCGAGGGTGCGGAGGGCGGTGAACGGGCTCTCGGCAGGCCCGCGGTGCCGCACCGCTTCCGTGAACGTCTCCACGGCCTCGGGGATGCGGTCAAGGAAGAGGTCCTCCTTGCGCGGGAAGTAGTTGAAGACGGTCATCGCGGACACGTCCGCCGCTCTGGCGACCTCCGCGACGGTCACCTCGTCGAAGCCGCGCTCGACGAACAGGGCGGTCGCCACATTCGAGATCCGCTGCCGCGTGGCCCGCTTCTTACGCTCCCGAAGGGACGGTTCCGCTTTCTTTTCCTCCACCATGAGGAAAACTATAGCGGCCACAAACTTTTAGTCACTACAGTGAAACTCATGACGGACACGGGTGTGGAGTATGACGTTGTCGTGGTCGGTGCCGGGCCGGTCGGGCTGATGCTGGCGTGCGAGCTGGCGCTCGGCGGGGTGCGGACGCTGGTCGTCGAGCGGCTGGCCGAGGTCGATGAGACGGTCAAGGCGGGCGGGATCAACTCCCCGACCGCCGTCGCCCTCTACCGGCGCGGACTGCTGCCCGCGCTCGCGGCGGTCCAGGAGGCGGCGATGAGCCGGTTCCTGGAGTTCCGGGAGGCGCAGAGGCCGCGAGGCGAGGAGGGCGGTGCGGGGGCGGTGCCGAGGTTCGTCGGGCACTTCGGCGGGATCATGCTCGACGGCCGTCTGCTGGACGGCTCGGACCCGGACTTCGCGGACCTCGGACCCGTCGACGGCATCCGGCTGGTCCCCCAGGCGGCGCTGGAGCGGCTGCTCGGCGAACGCGCCCGGGAACTGGGCGTGGAGGTCCGCCGCCAAGTCGAAGTGACCGGCTTCGACACTGACACTGACACCGACATCGACGGCTCCGACGGCTCCTGTGGTTCTTACGGCGCCGGCGTCACCGTACGTCTCTCGTCCGGGCCGGACGTGCGGGCCGGCTGGCTCGTCGGGTGCGACGGTGGGCGCAGTACCGTCCGTAAGCTCGCCGGGTTCGACTTCCCGGGTACGGCCCCGGAGATCACCGGGTACCAGGCGATCGCCGACCTGACCGGCACCGAGGGGCTGGGCATCGGCTGGCAGACGACGGACGTCGGGACGTACGCGCACGGTCCGATGCCCGGCCGCATCCTGTCCGTTGAGTTCGACGGGCCGCCCGCCGACCGCGAAACGCCCGTCACCGTCGAGGAGTTGCAGGCCAGCGTGCGCCGCGTGACCGGTGTGGACGTGACGGTGGGCAACGTGCGCTCGATCACCCGGTTCACCGACAACTGCCGTCAGGCGAGCAGTTATCGCGCGGGCCGGGTGCTGCTCGCGGGCGACGCGGCGCATGTGCACTCGCCGTTCGGCGGGCAGGGGCTCAACCTGGGCATCGGGGACGCCATGAACCTCGGCTGGAAACTCGCGGCGGTGGTGCGCGGGCACGCCCCCGAGGGACTGCTCGACTCGTACACACGGGAACGGCATCCGATCGGCGCGTGGGTGCTGGACTGGACGCGGGCCCAAGTCGCGCTGATGCGCCCCGAGTCGCATGCGCGCGCCCTGCGCAAAGTCGTCATCGGCATGGCCGAGACGGTCGACGGCACCACCTACCTGGCCAAGAGGGTCTCCGGCGTCTGGCAGCGCTACGACCTGCCCGGCGACCACCCGCTGGTCGGCCGCAGCGCCCCCGACCTGGAACTCGCCGACGGCACCCGGCTCGCCGACCACCTGCACACCGGCCGCCCCCTGCTGCTCGACCTGGCCGACGACCCGAAGCTGCGCGCCCGCGCGGAGGGTTACGGCGACCGCGTGGACGTCCGCACCGTCGCCGCCAGCGACCGCCCACAGCTCACCACACTGACGACACTGACGGCACTGACGGGACTGCTCGTGCGGCCGGACGGATACGTCGCGTGGGCGGCGGACACCGAATCCACGGAAAGCGTCCCCGAGGACACACTGGAGGCGGCGCTGGAGCGCTGGTTCGGGGCTCCTGCCCACTGAGCCCGGCGAGGTGCCGTCAGGCGGGCACGGCGGGTACGAAGCGGATCGTCGGGGAGGTCTCGGCCGTCGGATCTGCCTGGGTGAGGCGGACTTGGAGGCGTTCGCCTAGAGGGAGGGTGGTGTCAGGGGTGCCGTCGATGCGGCCGATGACGGCCGGGGATGCCAGTTGGACGGTGCCGGCGGTCGGGCGGTGCTCGTCCACGTCCACCACGTACCCGTCGAACACCTCGCCGACCCGGTCCTTGAGCAGCACCGCCTCGACCAGGTCGACGCAGCCGCGCTCGACGGCGTTCGCGCGCCGCCCGCCCTCCGCCATCTCCCGGGGCAGCGCGTCGAGCACGGCGAGCACCCAGTCGGGCGGGGCGTGACCGGCGACGGCGGCGAGGCAGAGCTCGGTGGCGTGCCGGTCGGCAAGGCGGCGCAGCGGGGCCGTGCAGTGGGTGTAGGGGGCGGCGACGGCGGCGTGGGTGGTGATGTCGGGGAGTTTCCCGTCGCGGAAGACCGTGTAACCGGCACCGCGCAGCAGGGTCGTGCACTCCTGGAGGAAGGCCGCGTGCCGGGGGTCGTGCGGGTCGAGGGAGCGGATGAGCTGTGCGTACGAGACGTGGTGCGGCCAGTCGATGTGCAGGGCGTGGGCGGTGCGGCGCAGGCGGCCGACAGCGCCGTCGGGCGCGGCGGGGAGCGTGCGCAGGATGCCCGCGCCCGAGGCCGAGGCCAGCATCAGGTCGGCTGCGGCCATCCCGGTGAGGAGGGAGAGCTGCGCGTTCCAGCCCTCGGCGGGCGACTGGGCGCGGTAGCTCAACTCGTAGGTGTGGGCGGCCTCGTGGTCATCGGCGTGCCCGTGCTCGACTATCTCCTGCTCCGGTACGCCCAGGGAGATCCCGCCCCGCTCGGCCTCCAGGCGCTCCCGCAACTTGCCTATGACGGCGAGGAGTTGGAGCGGTTCCTCGGCGGTGCCCGCGTCCAACTGCCGTTGCACGCCCGCGTAGTCGAGTTTGGCGCGGCTGCGGACGAGGGCGCGGCGGACGTCGACGGCGACGGTACGGCCGTCCGCGTCGAGGTCGACGGTCCACAGCGCGGCCGGGCGGACCTTCCCGGGCAGCAGACTGGCCGCGCCCTCGCTGAGCACGGCCGGGTGCAGCGGGACCTTGCCGTCGGGGAAGTAGAGGGTGTTCACCCGGCGGTGCGCCTCGGCGTCCAGTGCTCCGCCGGGGACGACGAACGCGGCGACGTCGGCGATGGCGTACCGGACGCGGTAGCCGGCGCCCTGCCGGGAGAGGTGCAGGGCCTGGTCGAGGTCGGTGGAGGCGGGCGGGTCGAGGGTGAGGAAGGGTAGGTCGGTGGCGTCGTACGAGGGGAGGGCCGGGGCCTTCGCGGCGTGCTCCGCCTCGGCGAGGACCGCGAGCGGGAAGGCGGCCGGGACGTCGAGTCTCGTGCGCAGTGCGGTGAGGGCGGCCCGTAGGGGGGCTTCGAGGGCGCCGGTCACGCGGATGTGGCGGCGGGGCATGCAACGAGCGTAGGGCCGGGGGCGCGAGGCGGCACGCCGTACGCTGGCGCGGCAGAGCTCTACCCGAAGGAGATTCACCGTGCTCGTCCTGCTGCCGCCCTCCGAAGGCAAGGCGTCCTCTGGACGTGGCGCCCCGCTCAAACCGGAGACCCTCTCCCTGCCGGGGCTCGGCGCCGCCCGCGAGGCCGTCCTCGACGAGCTGGTCGAGCTGTGCGCGGCCGACGAGGACAAGGCGCGCGAGGTGCTCGGGCTGAGCGAGGGGCTGCGCGGCGAGATCGCGAAGAACGTGGAGCTGCGTACGGCGGGCGCCCGGCCGGCCGGGGAGATCTACACGGGCGTCCTGTACGACGCCCTCGGCCTGGCCTCGCTCGACGCGGCGGCGAAGCGGCGGGCGGCGCGCTCGCTGCTCGTCTTCTCGGGGTTGTGGGGCGCCGTCCGGGTGACGGACCGCATCCCGTCGTACCGCTGCTCGATGGGTGTGCGGCTGCCGGGGCTGGGGGCGCTGGGCGCGCACTGGCGCACGCCGATGGCGGCCGTGCTGCCCGAGGCGGCCGGGGACGGGCTGGTGCTGGACCTGCGGTCGGCGGCGTACGCGGCGGCGTGGAAGCCGAAGGGCGAGGTCGCGGGGCGGACGGCGAGCGTACGGGTGTTGCACGCGCCGACCCGGAAGGTCGTCAGCCACTTCAACAAGGCCACCAAGGGGCGGATCGTACGGAGCCTGCTGACGTCGGGGATCGCCCCCAAGGGTCCGGCGGAGCTGGTGGCGGCGCTGCGGGACCTCGGGTACGTGGTGGAGGAGCAGGCACCGGCGCCGGCCAAGGCCGGGGTGACCGCGTGGACGCTGGATGTGCTGGTGGACGAGGTGCACTGAGAGCCCGCCGGGAACCGGCCGAACAGCGGTGTTGCAGCATGCGCAACGACCTTTGCGCATGCTGCACGGCGGGGGCAGGATGAGGCGCATGACCTCACCCCTGCCCTCCGCTTCGGCTGCCTCGGCCGTCTCGGCCGCTTCGGCTGTCTCGGTGCTGGATCTGGCCGTGGCGGCTGCTGTCGTACCCGTAGTGGTCGTCGAAGACGTTTCCGACGCCGTACCGCTGGCGCGGGCGCTGGTGGCGGGTGGGCTGCCGGCGATCGAGGTGACGCTGCGGACGCCGGCGGCGATCGACGCGATCCGGGAGATCTCCGGGGCGGTCCCGGATGCGGTCGTCGGGGCCGGGACGGTACTCACACCGGCGCAGGTGACGGCGTGCGGGGCGGCCGGGGCGCGGTTCCTGGTGAGTCCCGGGTGGACGGACGCCCTGCTGACAGCGATGCGGGCGTCCGGGCTGCCGTTCCTGCCCGGGGTGTCGACCACGTCGGAGGTCGTGGCGCTGTTGGAACGGGGGGTGCGGGAGATGAAGTTCTTCCCGGCGCAGGCGGCGGGCGGTACGGCCTACCTCAGGTCACTGGCCGGACCACTCCCCCAGGCCCGTTTCTGCCCGACGGGAGGCATCGGCCCGGACACCGCGCCGGAGTATCTGTCCCTGCCCAACGTCGGTTGCGTGGGCGGGAGTTGGATGATTCCGGCGGAGGCGGTCGCGGCGCGGGACTGGGCGCGGATCGAGGATCTGGCCCGCACCGCCTCGCGTCTCAGGGCCGAAGGTGGGACGTGTCGTTGAGGAGGCGGACGCTGGCGTTGCCGTCCGCGTAGTAGGCCACCGCCGACAGCGAGGCGGCCGACAGTTCCATGCGGAACAGCGACTCGGGCGGGGCGCCCAGGGCGAGCCGTACGAACGTCTTGATCGGGGTCACATGGGTGACCAGCAGGACCGTACGGCCCGCGTACGCGGCGACCAGCCGGTCGCGGGTGGCGGCGATCCGGGTGGCGGTCGCCGCGAAACTCTCGCCGCCGCCGGTCGGCTCGGCCTCCGGGTCGGCCAGCCAGGCGTTCAGGTCGTCGGGGTGACGCTCACGGACCTCACCGAAGGTCAGCCCTTCCCAGGCCCCGAAGTCGGTCTCGATCAGCCCGTCCTCGACGGTGACCTCCAGCCCGAGGCGGTCGGCGACGGCACCGGCGGTCTCGCGGGTGCGGGCCAGCGGGGAGGCCAGGATGTGCTGGATCGTCCCCCGCCGGGCGAGCGCGGCAGCGACCCGCTCGGCCTGTTCCCGCCCGACGTCCGAGAGAGAGGGATCGGTGCCACCACTACCGGAAAACCGCTTCTGCGGCGTCAGCAGCGTCTCCCCGTGCCGCAGCAGCACAAACGTGGCCGGCGCCCCGAGATCGGGGGCCGCCCCCCAGCCGACGGAGGGGGTGGAAGAGGCGGGGGTGGAGGGGGAGGAAGAGGCGGGGGCCGGGGTGGCTACCGTGTGGGCGGCGCGGAAGTCGGCGTCGGCCTTCGTCCCGCTCCCCCGACCGGTTTCCCCACCGGGCTCGTTACTGGTCGCGTCGCCGGTTTCCCCACCGGTCTCCTTGGCCGGGCCGTCTGAGTCCTGCGGCGCGCTCGACCGTCCCCGGGCCAGTGCCTCGCGGGCCTTCGCCGCGCCCGCCGCGGCGTCGCCGGGTGGGGCGGAGGGCTCCGCGGCGGGCGGGGTCGCGGCGGTCGTGCGGGCGTCGAGGGTGGCGCGGGACGCGCCGGCGTCCCACTGTTCGCCGCGCTTGCCCGCGTCCATCGCCTCGTTCGCCAGGCGGTCGGCGTGCTTGTTCTGCGCGCGCGGGATCCACTCGTAGGTGACCTGGCCGGGCGGGAGGATCCGGGCCGCCTCCGCGGCGAGCGGCTTCATGTCGGGGTGCTTGATCTTCCAGCGGCCCGACATCTGCTCGACGACCAGTTTGGAGTCCATGCGGACGTGCACCCGGGCCGACGGGTCGAGTTCGCGGGCGGCGCTCAGACCGGCCACCAACCCCCGGTACTCGGCGACGTTGTTGGTGGCGACGCCGATGAACTCGGCCCGCTCGACGAGCGTTTCCCCCGTCGCCGCGTCGATCACCACGCTGCCGTAGCCCGCGGGTCCCGGGTTGCCCCGCGACCCGCCATCGGCCTCGACGATGAACTCCCGCACGACGTAAGCCCCTTACCGAACCGACTACAGAACAGACCGACCCGACTGACCGACTCGCCGACTACAGGCCGGACTCGGACGTGCGGACCAGGATGCGGTGGCAGTTCTCGCAGCGTACGACCGTGTCGCGCGGGGCCTTGCGGATCTCGTTGATGTCGGTGATCGCCAGCTCCTGACGGCAGCCCTGGCAGGTGCGCTGGAGGAGCCTGGCCGCGCCGACGCCGCCCTGCTGCTCGCGCAGCTTGTCGTACAGCTTCAGCAGGTCGGCGGGGATGGACGCGGCGACGAGCGCGCGCTCCTTCGTCACCGTGGCGGCCTCGGCGTCGAACTCCCCGAAGGCGGCGTCGCGGCGCGCGGTGGCGTCGTCGATCTTCCCCTGCACGGAGCCGACCCGCTCGGTCAGTTCGGCGACCCGCTCCTGCGCGGACTCGCGGCGCTCCATGACCTCCAGGACGATGTCCTCGAGGTCGCCCTGCCGCTTGGCGAGGGAGACGATCTCCTTCTGGAGGTTCTCCAGGTCCTTCGGGGAGGTGACCGCCCCGGAGTCCAACCGCTGCTGGTCACGCGCGGCGCGCTGACGCACCTGGTCCACGTCCTGCTCGGCCTTGGTCTGCTCGCGGGCGGTGTCGCTGTCCTCGGTCTGCGCGGCCACCAGCAGGTCACGCAGTTGCGTGAGGTCCTTGGTCAGCGACTCGATCTCGGCGTGCTCGGGCAGGGACCTCCGCTTGTGCGCGAGCTGCTGGAGCCGGGCGTCGAAAGCCTGGACGTCGAGGAGTCGGATCTGGTCGGCGGGCTCGGCGTTCAGTTGGGGGCTCCCGGTGTTTCGGTGACGGGTGTGACGGATGTGGCAGGCGTTACGGGTGCGGCGGGTGTGACGGGTGCGGACGCCTCGTGGGCGGTCCAGGGGTCGGTGACCGTGCGGGAGACGTGGACCCGCAGGCCCCATTCCCGCCGGTCGGAGATCTCGTCGAGCTGGGCGGCGGCCAGCTCGCACCAGGGCCACTCGGTGGCCCAGTGCGCGGCGTCGAGCAGCGCGAGAGGTGAGTGGGTGCCGTGGGCGCTGTGGGCGCGGTCCGCGATGAACTCCGACGCCGGGTGGTGGCGCAGGTCCGCGGTGAGGAAGGCGTCGACGCCGGCCGCGCGGACGTGGTCGAAGAGGCTGTCGCCGGACCCGCCGCTGACGGCCACGGTCCGTACCGTCGCCTCCCGGTCCCCGGCCACGCGGATGCCCTGCGCGGTCGCGGGCAGCCGTTCGGCGGCCCGGGCGGCGAGTTCGCGGACGGTGAGCGGGTGGTCCAGCTCGCAGACGCGGCCGAGACCGCGCCGCCCCTCGGGGTCGCTCGGGTCCGGCACCAGCGGCCGGACGACCCGCAGGTCAAGGGCGCCGGCGAGGGCGTCGCTCACCCCCGGGTCGGCGGTGTCGGCGTTGGTGTGGGCGACATGCAGGGCGATGTCGTGCTTGATGAGGGTGTGCACCACGCGGCCCTTGAAGGTGCCGGCCGCGACGGTCGTCGTCCCGCGCAGATACAGCGGATGGTGGGTGACGAGCAGATCGGCGCCGAGCTTCACGGCCTCGTCGACGATCTCCTGGACGGGATCGACGGCGAACAGAACCCGGGAGACCTCCTGCTCGGGGTCGCCCACGACGGTACCGACCGCGTCCCAGGACTCGGCCCGTTCGGCGGGCCACAGGTTCTCCAGCGCGGTGATGACTTCAGACAGACGGGGCACGGGGAAAGGCTACCTGGCCGTTCTACGAACCCGTACCGATGCACACCGCTTCCACGGCCCTCAGGCGAATCGCTTCTGCACCACTCTTACGAGGGAGCGGACCGCCCGTCGGTCCCACGTCCGCGCGTACGAAAACTAGCTTCGTGGCCGGAGGTGACGGAAACGATGACGATGCCGGCCTGTGCGATCGAGCCCACCGCGGCGGACGGGGCGAACGACGGGGGAAACCCCGAGGTCCCCTACGGGGAGAACTCTGGTGTCCCCGAGGTCCTTGAGTCCCCCGAGATCCCCGAGACCCCCGAGGTCGCGCCCGAGGCCGCCGTCGAGGTCCCCCTCGATGCCGCCCATGTGCCCCTGACCCCTTCAGCAGCCTCAGTAGCCCCTGCGGCCCATGTGACCTATGTGGCCGCTACGGTTCCTGCGGTTCCTCCGGTTCCTGCGGTTCCTGCCGTCGCTGTGATCCCTGCCGCCGCTGTGGTCGCTGTGACCCCTGTGGTTGCTGTGGTCCCTGTGCCCCCTGCGGTCCCCGAGGTCGGCGGGGCCGAGGGCGCGCCGCCGCATGCGGACTACGCGACCGCGGGCTATGCGGCAGCGGACCGCATGACCACGCACTACGCGACCACGGGCCGCGTGACGACCGACTATGCGATCGCGGACTGCATGACTGCGGACTACGCGACCGCAGACTCCGCGACCACGAACCACACGACCGCACACTCCGCGACCCCGGACCACACGGCCGCAGACCGCATGACCTCGGCCTACACAGCCGCAGACTCCGCGACCACGGCGTACGCGACCGCACACTCCGCGTCCTCGGCCCACACAGCCGCAGACTGCGTGATCACCGCCGACGGTGCCTACGCCGCGCGCCTTGCCCGTAGTGGTGACTCCTGGTTTCCGGAGCGTTGGACCCTGGACGGCCCCGAGCCGTACGCCGTGCCGCTGCCCGGCAACCAGCCCGAGGAGCCCGGTACGCAGGTGCAGCCGATGGCCGACGGACGGGTCCTGATCCGGCGGCCGACCGACGGACGGCACGCCTTCTCCCTGCTGTACCCGACCGGCCCCGGCACGGGCGAACTGCCGCTCGGCGCCGTCGAGTGCCCGGACGAGGACACCCGGCTGCACCTGCTCCCCCCGGCCCCCTGCGGCAGCCGCGCGTACGCCCTCGCCGTCGGCCGCTGGACGACGACCCTGTGGCTGGTCGCGGGCGGCTCCTTCGGCCCCGAGCACATCGCCGAGATCCCCGGCCGCTGCTCGGGCGGCGTCTGGCTGGACCGTACGGGCCGGATGCTCGCGCTGGACCGTGAGGCAGGCGGCCGGACCAAGGCGATCGTGGTGGACCTGGAGCGCGGCGGCGAGGTGTCGCCGCTGCTGCAGATCTCCGCCGACAGCGACGACCGGCTGCTGCTCGCCGACCCCGACAGCGGCCTGCTGCTCATCGGCTCCGACGCCCCGTCACCGGGCGAGGCGCGTCTCGGCTGGGGGGTCCTCGGCAGCACACTGCCGGTCCGCTTCCCGGAGTCGCTGCATCTGCCCGGCCACACCCTCACCCCGTTCGCGATCCAGCCGGGCCAGGTGCTCCTGCCGGAGGGCTGCGCGGTGGCGCTGCGCATCGACGGCCACTTCGGCGACCCCTACGGCACCTACGGCACCTACGGCACCTGGGTCGGCGTGTGGCGCCCCGCGGATCGTCAACTGCACCAACTCGCCGCCCCTGAGGGCTGGTTGGCGGGCAGCGGATTGTGGACACCGGGGGGCGTCCTCCGTCTGCCGTACGCCACTCAGGCGGAACCCTGCGGGGTGGCACCGCTGCCGGCACCGCTGCCGGCCCCGCCACCGGCCCCACTGTCGGCGCCGATCACGGACCCGCCCCCGTCGGCCTCCGCCCCACCACCCCTCACCCTCCGTCCGATCCCCCTCCAACAAGCCCCTCTCGGCAGCCTTGTAACGAAGTAGCTGCGGTTGGCGCGGCCGCCTGGATTCACCCCTCGGTGTGCTGGATAAAATCGCCCGGCTGTGCAGAAAGATCATGTTGACGGGGTGAACTTTTCCGATGAGCGACGCAAGCACGAAGCAGCCGCTGTCCGCCGACTCCCAGGACTCCCAGGAGACGGCCGGTCACGGTCGGCACCGGGGCCCGGTCTCGTCCCACGACGGCGACTCGGCCCCGCACGGCCGGCACCGCAAGCCGGCCGAGAGCAGGACCGAGGACAAGACCGAAGCGACTGTCTGAGCAGTACAAGCGGTACGAGCGACACAAGCAGTACGAGCGGCACGAGCAGTACGCGGTAGACCGAAGGGGCTCCGGACGTCCGACGACGGACGACCGGAGCCCCTTCGCCTGCCCTGCTCGCTCTACTTGCCCTATCTCTATCTCTATCTCTCCGCGCGCCGCAGCCCCAGTACCTCCGCCGCCGCGAACGTCTCCCCCGGCGGGCGGTCCGCGTAGTGCGGGGTGAGGACGGCGTCGAGCTCGTCGTAACTGAAAGCGTCCTGTTTGCTGTCGAACTTCGCCTGGACGCGCGGCCGTTCGACGACGGCGACCATCCCGCCGTGTACGACGAGCAGTTGCCCGTTGATGCGGGCGGCGGCCGGTGAGGCCAAGTAGCCGACGAGCGGGGCGACATGCTCGGGGGCGAGGGGATCGAGGCCGTCGGCGGGCTGCTCGAACCCGGCGAAGACGTCCTCCGTCATCCGGGTGCGGGCGCGCGGGCAGATGGCGTTGGCCGTGACGCCGTACTTGGCGAGCGCGAGCGCACAGGACGTCGTCAGGCCGACGATCCCCCCTTTCGCGGCGGCGTAGTTGGGCTGTCCGGCCGAGCCCGCGAGGAAGGCCTCGGACGAGGTGTTCACGATCCGCCCGTACACCGGCCCGCCCGCCGCCTTGGAGCGCTCACGCCAGTGCGCGGCGGCGAACCGGGTCGTGTTGAAGTGGCCTTTGAGGTGGACCCGCAGGACCGCGTCCCACTCCTCCTCGGCCATCGAGAAGACCATCCGGTCGCGCAGGATGCCCGCGTTGTTGACGACGACGTCCAGCTTGCCGAACGTGTCGACGGCCAACTCGACCAGTTCGCGCGCCTGTTGGAAGTCGGACACGTCCCCGGTGTGGACGAGCGCGGTGCCGCCGGCCGCCCGGATCTGTGCCGCGACCTCCTCGGCGGGGCCCACCGACGCCTCGCCCGAGCCGTCCCGCCCCGGCTGCCCGTAGTCGTTGACGACGACGGCCGCGCCGAGCCGGGCCAGCTCCAGCGCCTCGGCCCGGCCGAGCCCGCGTCCGGCCCCGGTGACGATCGCCGCCAGCCCGTCCAGGGGCAGTGGCAGTGCCATCTCTCGCACCCCCGTCCCTCAGATCTCTATGCAGGTGCGGAGCGCGGTCCCGGAACGCATCTGGTCCAGGGCCTCGTTGACGTCGGAGAGCGGCACGCGGTGGGTGATCAGGCCGGACAGGTCGATGCGGCCGGCCCGCCACAGGGCGATCGTCCGCTCGTAGGAGCGCAGGACGTCCCCGCCGCCGTACATCGAGGGCAGGATGCGCTTCTCGTCGAAGAACAGCTCGAACATGCTGAATTGGAGGTAGTCGTCCAGGGCGCCCGCGCCGACGACGACGAGGGTGCCGCCGCGCCGGGTGTTCTCGTACGCGGTGCGGGCGGTGGCGGAGCGGCCGACGACCTCGAAGACGTAGTCGAACCCCTCGCCGCCGGTGACCTGTTGCTTGGCGTCCTGCAGCTCGTCCGGTGAAACCGCCTTCGTGGCACCGAACTTGAGCGCGGACTCGCGGCGCGAGGCGACCGGGTCGACGGCGACGATCTCGGCGGCGCCCTTGAGCCGGGCGCCCTGGATCGCGGAGATGCCGACGCCGCCGCAGCCGATGACGGCGACCGTCGAACCGGCCTGTACGTCGGCGGTGTTGAGCGCGGCGCCGAGTCCGGTGGTCACGCCGCAGCCGATGAGGGCGGCGACGTCGAAGGGCACGTCGTCGGGGATCGGCACGGCGCAGCCCGCGTCGACGACGACCTCCTCGGCGAAGGTGCCGGTGCCGGCGAAGCCGAAGACGTCCGCGCCGGGCCGCCTGAAGTTGGGCGTGCCCGCGTTCATGAAGCCGGCCAGACACAGTTGGGTCTGGCCGCGCTTGCAGGCGGGACACGCCCCGCAGGCCGGCAGCCAGCAGACGACGACCCGGTCACCGGGCTTCAAGTGGGTTACGCCGTCGCCGACTTCGAGGATCTCTCCCGCGCCCTCGTGACCGGGCACGAACGGCGCGGGCTGCGGCAGCACCCCGCCCATCGCGGACAGGTCCGAGTGGCACAGCCCGGTGGCCCGTACCCGGATCCTGACCCGTCCGGGGCCGAAGCCCACCGCCTCGACGTCGTCGAGGACCTCCAGCTTGTCCTGACCGATCTCGTGCAGTACGGCTGCGCGCATGGTGCGGCTCCCCTCGAGTCCCCTCAACTGGCGGGTGGTTCAGGTGTGTTCGATGATCGTGTCGGTGAGGACGGGCGCGTCGCCGCGCTCGACCGCGCTCACGGCCACCCGCACCGCGCCCGCCCCGCCCGCCCCATCCGCCCCGTGCCACAGCCGGATGCGCAGGGTCTCGCCGGGGAAGACCACCCCGGCGAAGCGGGTGGTGTACGAGCGCACCCGGCTCACCTCGCCGTCGAGCAGCGTGTCGACGACCGCCTTGAGCGTGATGCCGTAGGTGCACAGGCCGTGCAGGATGGGCCGCTCGAACCCGGCGAGCTTCGCGAACTCGGGGTCCGCGTGCAGCGGGTTGTAGTCGCCGGAGAGCCGGTAGAGCAGTGCCTGGTCCTCGCGGACGGCGCGCTCGACCGTCCGGCCCGGCTCACCGGTGGGTGGTTCGAGGCGGGCGGACGGGCCCCGGTCGCCGCCCCAGCCGCCCTCGCCCCGGACGAAGATCTGGGCGTCGTTGGTCCACAGCGGGCCGTCCGCGTCGGCGACCTCGGTGCGCATGACGAGGAGGGCGGCCTTGCCCTTGTCGTACACCCCGGCGATGCGCCCGGTGGCGGTCGCCCGGCCCGCCACCGGGAGCGGACGGTGGATCTCCAGGCGCTGGCCGCCGTGCAGGACGCGGGCGAGGTCGACGTCGATGCCGGGCATGGACAGTCCGCTGATCACGCCGGGCGAGCCGGCCCCCGCGACGGTGGCGAAGCTGGGCAGGACGTGCAGCCGTGACTCCAGCGTGTAGCGCAGTTCGTCGGGGTCGGTGGCGGGGCTCGGCTTGTCGGGGTCGGCGCCCGCGCCGATGCCGAGGTGGTACAGCAGGACGTCCCGGTGGCCCCAGGTGATCTCGCCGGTCCGGGGTTCGGCGGCGAGCGCCTTGGCTGCGTCGATGGGCATGGAGCTCCTGACAACTCGGATCGATCGGATCAATCAGATCGCTCGGATCGCTCGGATCGCTCGGATCACTCAGAGACCTCGGCACGGCCGTCCGCACCGATCGGCCGCACCGAGGTCGTGACGGGGCCGCGGAACCCGCCCGCTCCAGAACGCGTTCCCGTGCGGCGACCCCTGTATAGCCCAGGCCCCGACACTTGTGAAGACACCTGACGGCATGTCAGATGCAGGGCTCGGATACGGCCGCCCATGACATTTGTCCCGGCCGAGTGCGTACATCTCGCACTGCCACGGGCGGGCTCGCGGCCGTAGCGTCGAAGACAGCCACACACAGCCACGCACAGAGCCACACAACGGTGGAACGACGGGAACGACAGGACTGGGGGAACGGGGACATGGACATGGCGAAGTCACTGGAAGGACGGCGGAGCGCTTGGACCCGCCGGCAAGACGCCTTGCGGGCGGCCTACCGCGAGGGGCGGAAGCAGCAGCGGTACTGGCAGGACAACAAGCACCGCCTCAAGGCCGAGTGCAAGGCCGCCCGCAAGGCCGGGCAGGTCACCGAGGAAACCGGCCCGCCGGCCAACGCCTTCTCGTTGCTGCCGTGGCTGGTGATGGGGATGGGCGCGTTCTCCAACCTGTTCCAGGGCCAGACCCCGAACCCCTGGATCGGCGGCCTGGGCGTGCTGACGTTCAACTCGCTGTACATCTACGTCGCCTTCCGCTCGTTCGCCAAGTACTCCCGCGACGCCCTGTCGACCCGACTGGCCCATGGCGCGCTCGGCGCGGTGGCCTGCGCCCTCGCCCTCGGCTACGGCGGCAACTGGCTGCTCTTCCTGCCGCTGTTCGGCCTCGCGACGGGCGCCGTCCTGCGCGGCCGCCACCTGCGCAGCCTGGGGACGGCCGTGGCGGTCCTGGCCGGTGTGATCGCCTGCGTCCACGAGGGCTGGAACGGCCTGGCCATCGGCTACGCCACCTGGATCTCGACGATGGTGACGGCCGCGATCCTCTCCCTCTCCGGGGCCGTACGGGACCTGCGCGCCGCCCGCGAGGAGCTGGCCCGCCGGGCGGTGGAGGAGGAACGGCTGCGGTTCTCCCGCGATCTGCACGACCTGCTCGGCCACACGCTCTCGGTGATCGTGGTGAAGTCGGAGGCGGCCAGGCGGGTGGCGCCTCGTGACATGGACGCGGCTCTCGCGCAGGTCGCGGACATCGAGGCGGTGGGCCGGCAGGCGCTGACCGAGATCCGGGAGGCGGTCACCGGCTACCGCGAGGGCAGCCTGGTCACCGAGCTGGACCGGGCCCGCTCGGCGCTGACGGCGGCGGGCGTCGAACCGTCGGTGGACCGGTCCGGGCCGCCGCCCGAGCCGCAGACCGCCGCCCTGCTGGGCTGGGTGGTGCGGGAGGCGGTCACCAACGTCGTCCGGCACAGCGGCGCGACCCGCTGCCGGATCACCGTGTCCGGCACCCCGGAACGAACCCGCCTGACGGTGACGGACAACGGCACCGGCACCGGCACCGGCGCGCAGCCCGCCGACGGCTGCCGCCCATCCGGCACCGGTCTGACCGGCCTACGCGAACGCCTCACCACAGCGGGCGGCTCCCTGACAGCGGGCCCGCAACCACACGGCGGCTTCACGGTCACGGCGGAACTACCCACGGAACCACTGGCAGAACTCCCGGTGCACCTCCCGACGGGCTCACACGCGGACGGGTACCCCCCGGCCCCAACCCCCGCCCCCGCCCCGGCGCCCGTCCCCGCCGACAAAGCGCCGTCCGTGGCCGGCGGACCTACCCTTGGCCCGTGACCGAGACGCCGGGTTGGCCTGTGAACGAGATGCCCCGTGACCACCGCCCCACCAAGTCCATCAGGGTGCTGCTCGCGGAGGACCAGGGCATGATGCGCGGGGCGCTGGCCCTGCTGCTGGGGCTGGAGGCCGATATCGAGGTGGTCGCGCAGGTCGGCACCGGGGACACGATCGTGGACGCGGCCCTCCTCCACCGCCCGGACGTCGCGCTCCTCGACATCGAACTCCCCGGCATCAGCGGTCTGGACGCCGCCGCCGAGCTGCGCGAGCAGGCGCCGGACTGCCGGGTGCTGATCCTGACCACGTTCGGCCGGCCCGGCTACCTGCGCCGGGCCATGGAGGCCGGGGCCGCCGGTTTCCTGGTGAAGGACGGTCCGGTGGAGGAGCTGGCGGCGGCGATCCGCCGGGTGCTGACCGGCGAGACGGTGGTCGACCCGGCGCTCGCCACGGCCGCGCTCAGCGCGGGCCCGAACCCGCTCACCGCCCGCGAGTGCGACGTACTGAAGGCGTCCGTGGACGGGGCGACGGTCGCCGACATCGCCGCCCGACTGCACCTGTCCGAGTCCACGGTCCGCAACTACCTGTCCTCCGCGATCGGCAAGACGGCCACCCGCAACCGGATGGAGGCGATGCGCGAAGCCCGGCAACAGGGCTGGCTGTAAGGACTGGACCACTGCTGGCATAGTGCCGGGATGCGTTTACCCATACCCGTACGGATATCGATCCCCCGGCGACCGGCCGCCCTCATGGCCGCCCTCGCCGCCGTGTTCGCGTCGGCATCGGCATCGGCATCGGCATCGGCATCGGCATCGGCATCGGCATCGGCGCAAACGTCCGCCATGGCCGCCGGGTCCGACAGGTCCGCCGGGTCCGGCCGGGTCGTGATGCGGTTCGAGACCGTGCAGACCTTCGTGATGTACAACGCCGACGAGGGGGCCAAGGCCTCGAACGACGACTTCGTCGTCCCGGTCTTCGTCGAGGCGAGCAAGGGTCGCGAGGACGCCCGTAACGTCAAGGTCGTCGTGGACGCGTCGGGGCTGGCGGGCGTCGCCCGGCTCGGTGAGAACCGCGCGTGCGAGGCCGAGGGCCCCATCTACACCTGCGTCTACGGCGATCTACAGAACGGCGACGGCGAGAGCTACCAGCCCCTCACCCTCCTCGGCGTGGACGGCGTCGAACCGGGCGACAGCGGGACGGTGACGTACACCGCGAGCGCCGACAACGCGCCCACCGTCACCGGCACCACCCGCATGACCGTCGGCGGTCCGACACTGTCCGCACCCGGGCAGGAGGAGGCCGTGAACGGACTGGCACCCGGGAAGCCCGCGACCGTGACCCCACGGTTGGCCAACAACACCCGCTTCCCCGCGCGGCAGCCCGTCGCCCTCCAGGTCAACGTGTCGGACGGCCTGACGCTGACCGCCCGGCACGGCAACTGCTTCTACTCCGGGCCCACGCCCACCTCCGCGTGGTGCACGTTCCCCACGAAGCCCGCGCCGGGCGCCGCCTACCGCACCAGCGCCCCGCTGCTCTACACGGTCACCGCGCCCGACAAGCTGACCGGCGAGGTCACCTACACCTGGTCGTCGGATTCGCAGCAGCCCGCCGACCACACCGTCCGCGGCACCGGCGCCCCGCTCACCCTGGTCCGCACCGCCGCGCGCAAGGAGTTCGGCGACAGCCACGGCAGGGTCGCCGTGACCACCACCGTGCAGGCCGACTACCGTCCGGTCACCGCGCCCGTACGGGGCCGGGTCGGCGACACGGTGAAGGTACGGCTCGGAGTGGACGCCCTCGGCCCCGGCCGGCTGTCCGGCGACGGCGACGAGGAGTTGGGCCGCTTCGAGGTGGTCCCGCCGGAGGGCACCACGGTCACCTCCATCCCGTACACCTTCGAGGACGACGGCGGGAAGTGGGCGTGCGAGCGGCCCGGTCGGCCGGGCGGAGCCTTCGTCTGCGAGATCGGCCACGACAGGTTCCTGGAGGCCCGGCACGAGGACGGCACGACCGCCATCGACTTCCACATCCGCATCGACCGGCGGGTCCCCGGCGCGCAGGGCACCATCCGCACCTACAACCCCTTCGACCGCACCCCCGGCAACGACGTCGCCGCCATCCCCCTGGAAGCGTCCCCCGCCCCGCCGTACCGCTCCGTCCTGCGCCCCGCCGTACTGATCCCGACGGCCGCTCTGGTGGCGGTGGCGCTCCTCTACATCCGCGTCCGCCGTCGCCATCGCGGGAGTCCCGGGAGTCCCGGGAGTCCCGGGAGTCCCGGGAGTACGACGTCCTAGACGCCGTCCCCCGTGCGCCGCAGCACCCGTAGCGAGCCGGTGTCCGAGATCTCCGTGAAAGCGCCGGAGGCCAGGGCGCGCAGGTAGACGCGGTAGGGGGCCTGGCCGGTGAACTCGTCGGCCGGGTCGGGGAACACGTCGTGGATGACGAGCAGTCCGCCCTCGGCGACATGCGGGGCCCAGCCCTCGTAGTCGGCGGTGGCGTGCTCGTCGGTGTGGCCGCCGTCGACGAAGACGAGGCCGAGGGGCGCGTTCCAGAACGCGGCGACCTGCGGCGACCGGCCGACCAGCGCGACCACGTGCTCCTCCAGACCGGCCCGGTGCAGGGTCCGGCGGAAGGTGGGCAGCGTGTCCATCAGGCCGATCTCGGGGTCGACGGTCTCCGGGTCGTGGTAGTCCCAGCCCGGCTGCTGCTCCTCGCTGCCCCGGTGGTGGTCGAGCGTGAGGGCGCTGACGCCGGTCTGGCGGGCCGCGTCCGCGAGCAGGATCGTGGAACGCCCGCAGTAGGTGCCGACCTCGAGCAACGGCAGCCCGAGCGCACCCGCCTCGACGGCGGCGGCGTACAGCGCGAGCCCCTCGTCGACCGGCATGAACCCCTTCGCCGCCTCGAACGCGGCCAGGATCTCGGGCTTGGGTGCCGCGGACATGCGGGTCCTTCCAGTCGTACGTGCGTGCGGGCATACGTGCGTATGAGCGCCCATGCTGCCGCACCCCCACGCGTCTTGGCGACAGCGGCGGCCCGCCGGTCACCGTCAGACGGTGTGCGTCAGACGGTGACCGTCATGCTCGGCAGGGCCAGGTCCATGTCCACCGGGCGTTCGTCGCCCGTGTGGGTCGCGGAGCTGGCCAGCGGTCCGTGGCCGGTGGCCTTGGCGGCGAGGACGTACGCGCCCCGGGCCGGGACGGCGAGGGCGTAGCCGCCGTCCTCGTCGGACAGGGTGGTGCCGGCCTGCCGGCCGCGGCGGTCGATCAGGGTGACCTTGGCGCGGGCGACCGGCGCGCCGTCGGCGTCCAGGACCCGTCCGCGAAAGCCCCGCAGCGCTTCCTGCGCGCGCTCCAGGTTGGCGTCCTCCTCGCTGCTGGCGCGCAGTTGCGCGGCCGTCGAGGGGCGCTGCTGCTTCGGCAGGAAGAGGGCGAGGAGCAGGCCGACGGCGACGGCGGCCGTGGCGATCAGGAAGGAGACGCGGAAGCCGTGCATGGTGGGGACCGCGACGCCGCCCACGTCGTTCGCGGTGTTGGCCAGCACCATGCCGATGACGGCGCTCGACACCGACGTACCGATGGACCGCATCAGGGTGTTGAGGCCGTTGGCCGCGCCGGTCTCCGAGGCCGGGACCGCGCCGACGATCAGCGCGGGGAGGGAGGAGTAGGCGAGGCCGATGCCGGCGCCCAGCAGGACCGCGATGACGAGGCTCTGCCAGGCGGCGCTCATCAGGCCGAGGCCGGCGCCGTACCCGATCGCGATGATCAGCATGCCGAGGATCAGGGTGAACTTGGGGCCGTACTTCGCGGACAGGCGGGCGTAGACGGGCGCGGTGATCATCATCGTCAGGCCGAGCGGCGCGACGAGCAGACCGGCGACGACCATCGACTGGCCGAGGCCGTACCCGGTGGCCTTCGGGAGCTGGAGGAGCTGCGGCAGGACCAGGGAGACGACGTAGAACGAGACGCCGACCATGATCGAGGCGAGGTTGGTGAAGAGGACGGCGGGGCGGGCCGTGGTGCGCAGGTCCACCAGCGGGGCCTTCACCCGCAGCTCCATCAGGCCCCACAGGAGCAGGACGACGGCCGCGGCGGCGAAGAGTCCGAGGGTGGTGCCGGAGGTCCAGCCCCAGTCGCTGCCCTTGGTGATCGGCAGCAGGAAGAGCACGAGGCCGGCGGAGAGGCCGATCGCGCCCAGGACGTCGAAGGTGCCCTCGGCGCGGGCCGGGGACTCGGGGACGACGACGAGGGTGAGGCCGATCGCGAGGACGCCGAGGCCGGCGGCGCCGTAGAAGAGGGCGTGCCAGTCGGCGTGCTGGGCGACCAGGGCCGCGGCGGGCAGCGCGAGACCGCCGCCGACGCCGATCGAGGAGCTCATCAGCGCCATCGCGGAGCCGAGCTTCTCGCGGGGCAGCATGTCCCGCATCAGGCCGATGCCGAGGGGTATCGCGCCCATGGCGAAGCCCTGGAGCGTACGGCCCACGATCATCATGAGCAGGTCGCTGGTGAGCGCGCTGACCAGGGCGCCGACGACCATCACGGCGAGGCTGAGGATCAGCATGCGCCGCTTGCCGTACAGGTCGCCGAGGCGGCCCATGATCGGGGTGGCCACCGCGCCGGACAGCAGCGTCGAGGTCAGCACCCAGGTGGCGTTGCTGGGCGCGGTGCCCAGCAGTTGCGGCAGGTCCTTGATGACCGGGACGAGCAGGGTCTGCATCACCGCGACCACGATGCCCGCGAAGGCGAGGACCGGGACGACGGCTCCGCTCGTCTGGCGGGGTGGCCGGTCGGTCGTCGTGTGCGTCATGGGGTGGAGCCTCCGGGGGCGGTGCGTCAGGGATACATGGAGAACGAACCTGTATGCATGGGCAACTATTCCGATGCTTCGGCGTACTAACAATTTCTTTAGCTTCTCTTGACGCTTCCCCCCGACCAGGCCCGGCCTAAGCCCAGACCTAAGCCCCGACCGGACTCGCCCCCAGCCTCGGCCTAGGTCCGACCTAGGCCGAAATCCCGATGCAAGGGGTGCAACCCGGTTGAGACCATGACGCCCATGCTGGAAACCGTCGACACCACCCGCGCCCGGACATCCCGCCTCCGCACCCCTCCCCCCGCCTGGCTGCTCGTCGCGCTCGCCTGCGCCGGGCAGTTCCTCGTCGTGCTCGACGTGTCGGTCGTGAACGTGGCGCTGCCGTCGATGCGCGCGGATCTCGGCATGAGCGCGTCCGGCCTCCAGTGGGTGGTGAACGCGTACGCGATCGCCTTCGCCGGGTTCATGCTGCTCGGCGGCCGGGCGGGCGACCTGTTCGGCCGCAAGCGGATGTTCCTCACCGGCCTCACCCTCTTCACCCTGGCCTCACTGGCCGGCGGACTGGCCCAGGAGGACTGGCAGTTACTGCTCGCCCGGGCGGTGCAGGGGCTGGGGGCCGCGGTCCTGGCGCCCGCGACGCTGACGATCGTCACGTCCGCCGTGCCGGAGGGCGCCGCGCGGGCGCGGGCCATCGCGACGTGGACGGCGGTCGGCGCGGGCGGCGGGGCCGCGGGCGGGCTCGTCGGCGGGGTGCTCGTCGACCTCATGTCCTGGCGCTGGGTGCTGCTGATCAACGTGCCGGTCGGCGTGCTGGTACTGGCCGTCTCGCTCCGGAGCCTGGCCGAGAGCCGCGCCGGCGACGGCCGCCGCCTCGACCTGCCCGGCGCCCTGCTGGTCACGGCCGGCCTCGCCACCCTCGCGTACGGCATCTCGCAGACGGAGGCCGAGGGCTGGACGGCGTCCGCCACCCTCGTCCCGCTGGCCGCCGGGCTCGCGCTGGTCGGCCTGTTCCTCGCCGTGGAGGCGCGGACGGCGGCCCCGCTGATGCCGCTCGGCCTGTTCCGGCGGCGCGCGGTGTCGGCGGCGAACGCGGCGATGTTCGTGAACGGCTCGGCCATGTTCTCCATGTGGTTCTTCATGACCCTGTACGCGCAGAACGCGCTGGGCTACACCCCGCTGGAAGCGGGACTGGCGCTGGTGCCGAGCTCGCTGGCCATCGTCTTCGGCTCCAAGATCGCGCCTCGCGTCATGCGCGTGGCCGGAGCCCGCGCCGCGGCCACGCTGGGCACGCTGGTCGCGGCGGCCGGGTTCGGCTGGCAGTCGACGATGCGCGCGGACGGCGACTACGTCACCGGGATCATGCTGCCGGGCATCCTGATGATGCTGGGCGGGGGCCTGGCCTCGACCCCGCTCGCCGCGCTGGCCACGTCGGGCGCGGCGCCGGGCGAGGCGGGCCTGGTGTCCGGCCTGGTCAACACCTCCCGCACGATGGGCGGTTCACTGGGCCTGGCCGTACTGTCCACCCTGGCCGCCGCCCGCACGGCGGGCCGCCACACACCCGAGGCCCTGACCGAGGGCTACGCCCTGGCCTTCCGCACGGGCACGGCGGTACTGCTGGTGGGGACGGCCCTGACGCTGCTCTGGCTGCCCCGAAAAATCTCCGGCGACTGAGGCAACCGGGGGAACCGAGGCGACGGGCCGGGCGGCTGGGCCGCCCGCCCCCTGAGCCCTCACCGGGGTGCGCCGGGGTTCCCGTTAGGGTGGCAGGCGTGTCGTACGCAGGCTCGAACCCCGGCCCCTTCGATCCCTCCGACCCCGCTGCCCCCTTCGGCCCCCCGCAGCCGCGCCGCTCCCCGCTGCGCCGCCCGCTGACCGTGGCGCTCGCCGCGCTCGCGTCCGGGGCGCTGCTGGGCTGGCTGGCGTTCGAGGCGCTGGCCGGCACCGGAACCGGAACCGGCGGGGACGGCGGGCCGGATCAGGGGGCCGGACCGGCGGCCTCGTCGTCCACGCTGCGCAGCCCCGCCGACGGCACGACCGGCGACGGGGAACAGGGTGCTGACGGGGAACAAGGTGCTGACGGGAAGCAGGGTGTCGGCGGCAGCGCCTCCGCCGGGCCCGTCTCCCTCAAGGGCAAGGTCGTCGTCATCGACCCCGGCCACAACACGACCAACTACGAGCACACCGCCGCCATCAACCGCAAGGTGGACATCGGCACCAACTGGAAGGAGTGCGACACCACCGGGACGTCCACCAACTTCGGTTACAGCGAGGCGGAGTTCACGCTGGACGTGGCCCACCGGCTGCGTACGCTGCTGCAACAGCAGGGCGCCACGGTGAAGTTGACGCAGGACGGCGACCGGCCGTACGGCCCGTGTGTCGACGAGCGCGCCCGGATCGGGAACGCGGCGCACGCCGACGCGGTCGTCTCGATCCACGCCGACGGCTCCGCGGCCGGCAACCGCGGCTTCCACGTGATCATGCCGGGCGAGGTGCACGAGGGCGCCGCCGACACCCGTGCCGTCGTCGCCCCGTCGAAGGAGCTCGGCAAGCTGCTCGCGGCCGACTTCGCGCGTACGACGGGCAGTTCGCCGTCCAACTACATCGGCGACGGCTCAGGTCTCGTCACGCGTACGGACCTCGGCGGCCTCAACCTGTCGACCGTTCCCAAGGTGTTCATCGAGTGCGGCAACATGCGCGACGGCAAGGACGCCGCGCTGCTGACCAGTGACGCCTGGCACCAGAAGGCGGCACAGGGACTCGCGGACGGCATCACGGACTTCCTGAACCGATCTTCCTGAACCGCTCGTCCTGAACCGTTCTTCCTGAACCGCCCCTCCCGAGAGAGCACCTTCCGCCGAGACCGGCGCGCTACCTACAGCACCCACCCCGTGACACTCCGCGTTTTGGCAGTCCCTTGTCTATCCGCTGGCCATACGTTGTGCCCGGCTTTACCCCGATTCTGTGAAAGTGAAAACCGTCCCCACCCCAAGAGGGGGACATTCACCGACAACAGGAGTTCGTGATGAAGCGTCAGACGCGCAACCGTGCCGCCCTCGCCGCCGGTGCGGCCGTATTCGCCGCCGCCACCCTCACCGCCGGGGTCAGCGTGGCCGCGCCGGAGCACCGCACGTCCCACGCCGGACACGACCACTCGTCGTACGGCAACGGCCACGGCGACCGTTCGAGCAAGCCCAGCACGCCCGCCAAGGCGACCAAGGCCACCAAGGCGCAGATCGCGGCCCTCTTCGACGGCTGGAACAAGGCGCTGCAGACCGGTGACTCGCAGAAGGTCGCCGCCCGCTACGCCCCGGGCGCGGCGCTGCTGCCCACCGCCTCGGACCAGATCCGCACCACGCACGCGCAGATAGTCGACTACTTCGACAAGTTCCTGAAGATCAAGCCGGTCGGCGAGAAGGTCAGAACCGTCGTCGACGTCCTGGACAACGACACGGCGATCGACACCGGGCTGTACAAGTTCCACGTCACCGACGCGAAGACCGGCAAGAAGAGCACGATCGCCGCCCGCTACACGTACGTCTACGAGAAGATCGGCGGCAAGTGGCTGATCGTGAACCACCACTCCTCGGTACTGCCCGCAGCGAGCTGAGAATTGAGGGCTTTTGAGGGACAAGCTGAGGGAATCGTGAGTTTCCTGCGCGGGTAGTGATCAGTGGGTTGATCCGGGCGGACAGCGCAATCGTGCGGACGATAGTGTCCTCCCTACGATGAGGGGCCACCCCCGCGCTTCACACCGGGGCCTGAGGGCGACATGGTGACAGCGACGCCTCTACTGATACCTGTATGCGTACCGATGACGAGACGACTCACGAAGGACCTGAAGTGAATATCCGCTCCCTCACTCGAGGCGACGGCGTGGTGATCGGAGCAGCGGTGTTGCTGTTCATCGCGTCGTTCTTCGATCTCTACTCGATCGACGGGATCCCTGCCAGCTACGACATGCCCAGTCTGTGGAGCAGCGGGCCGGTCCTGTTCAGCGTCGTTCTCGCGGGGATCATCGCCGCCGCACTCGTGGTCGTCAGCAGGCCGCTGCCGCAGGTGCCCAAGGTCGCCGGTCTCGACTTGCGCCAGTTCGGCGTGGCCTTCGCGGTCTTCGCCGCGTGGAGCGCGCTCGGCAACGTCTTCGACCCGTCCGGTGGTTACGACAACGTCGGCGACAGCACGAACAGCCCCAGCCCCGGCACCGGCCTGATCCTGGCCCTCATCGCCGCGCTGGCGCTGGCCGCCGCCGCCGTCGCCACCCCTCTCGTCCCCGCGCTGCAGGCCGGCCTCATCCCGGCGCCCAAGCCGCCGGCCCCCCAGCCCTACGGCGCGCAGCCGCCCGCCGGTTACGGCTACCCGGGCGCGCCGCAGCCGTCGGCGTTCGGCGGTCAGCCGTACCAGGGACAGCCGGGGCAGCCCGGTCAGCCGGGCCAGCCGGGTCCGTCGCCGTTCGCCGCCCAGCCGGGTCCGGCGCAGCCGCCGGCCGCGGACTTCTCGCCGTTCTGGTTCGCCGTGCCGGTGCCGCGTCCGCTGTACGCGGAGGACGGCCAGCCGATGCCGATCGCCGAACTGGCGCCGGGCACCTGGTACCTCGCGGTCGAGCAGGGCTCCCAGGGCCTGGTCGCGCAGACCCAGGACGGCCGGCGCGGTGTCCTGCGGGACGCCTCCGGCATCCAGCGCGGCTGAGCGGCCCGCCCAGGACCACACAGCACACTTCACGTACGGCCACGGCTCCTCGCCCTTCCGGGCGGGGGGCCGTTGTCGTACAGTCGCAGCTCGCCCCACGGGGTCTGACGGAACGTCAGGAGGCTGGTATGCGGCTCGGTCTGGCGCTCGGCTACTGGGGCCGCGGCCCCGACCCCGGCCATGTGGAGCTGGCGCGCGAGGCGGAACGGCTCGGCTACGACTCCGTCTGGACGGCGGAGTCGTGGGGCTCGGACGCCTTCACCCCCCTGACCTGGATCGCCGCCCGGACGTCAACGATCAAGCTTGGTACGGCGGTTGCCCAGATGGCGGCCCGCTCCCCCACCACGACCGCGATGCACGCCCTCACCCTGGACCACCTCTCCGGCGGCCGGATGATGCTCGGCCTCGGCCTGTCGGGCCCGCAGGTGGTCGAGGGCTGGTACGGCCGGCCCTTCCCCAAGTCGCCGCTCACCGCGACCCGGGAGTACGTGGACGTCGTACGCCAAGTCCTGCGCCGGGCGGCCCCGGTGGAACTGGACGGCCGGTTCCACCCGCACCCCTACCGCGCCCCGGACGCCACGGGCCTGGGCCGGCCGCTCAAGTCCATCACCCACCCGCTGCGCGCCGACCTGCCGGTGCTGCTGGGCGCGGAGGGGCCGCGGAACGTGGCCCAGACGATCCGGATCGCCGACGGCTGGCTGCCGCTGTACTGGTCGCCGAACCGGCCGGACGCGTACGGCCCGGCGGTGGCGGAACTGCCCGAGGGCTTCCGCGTCGCCCCGCTCACCCGGGCGCTGGTCTGCGACGACGTCGCCGAGGGGCTGCTGCCGGTGAAGGCCATGCTCGGCTTCTACATCGGCGGCATGGGCCACGCCACCCGCAACTTCCACGCCGACCTGATGGCACGCATGGGGTACGAGGAGCAGGCCCGGCGTATCCAGGAACTGTTCCTGGCCGGCCGGCGCGAGGAGGCCGTACTCGCCGTCCCGGACGCCTTCGCCGACGAGATCTCCCTCGTCGGCCCCCGCGCCCGGATCGCCGAACGCCTCCAGGCCTGGCGCAAGGGCCCGGTGACGGACCTCCTGGTCGTCGCACCGGACCCGCACACCCTGCGAGTCCTGGCCGAGCTCAACTCCTGAGCCTGTCTGGCTCGCTGGCTCGCGAACTCTCAGGCGCAGCAGTCCACTTCGAGTCCGAGCGGGAGCTGTTCGCCGCCGAACACGGCGCAGGTGGCGTCGTGGCCGCCGAGCGCGGCGACGGCGAGCACCAGCGAACCGGCCGTCCAAGTGGTCAGCTCCCGGGGCCAGATGGCCTGGTCCTCGAACACGAACCCGGTCCAGTACAGCCCCGACTCCGGGTCGCGCAGGTGCTGGATCCACTGGAGGATCTCCAGCGCCCGGTCGGACTCGCCCATCGCCCAGAGCGCGAGGGCGAGTTCGGCGGACTCGCCGCCCGTCACCCACGGGTTCGGGACGACGCACCGCACGCCCAGCCCGGGGACGACGAACCGCTCCCAGTCCGCCTCGATACGGGACTTGGCCTCCGCGCCGGTCAACGCGCCGGCCAGCACCGGGTAGTACCAGTCCATCGAGTAGCGGTCCTTGTCGAGGAACCGCTCCGGATGCCGTCGTATCGCGTGCCGCAGCGCGCCGGCCGCCAACTCCCAGTCCGGCTGCGCCTCTTCGCGCTGCTCGGCGATGGCCAGCGCGCAGCGCAGCGCCTGGTGGATCGAGGAGGAGCCGGTGAGGAGCGCGTCGGCGGTCGGGGTGCCGTCGTCCGCGCGCCGCCAGCCGATCTGCCCGCCGGGCTGCTGGAGCCGCAGCACGCACTCGACGGCCGCGTAGACGGTCGGCCACAGGCGGTCGAGGAACATGTCGTCGCCGGTGGAGAGGTAGTGGTGCCAGACGCCGACGGCGATGTAGGCGACGAAGTTCGACTCGCGGCTGCGGTCGGTGACGTCGTCGTGGGCGCCGTCCGCGTAGGCCGCGAACCACGAGCCGTCCTCGTTCTGGTGCCGGGCCAGCCAGTTGTAGGCCCGCTCGGCGGCCGCGTGCTCGCCGGCCGCGTCCAGCGCCATCGCGGCCTCGGTGTGGTCCCACGGGTCGAGGTGGTGGCCCCGGAACCAGGGGATCGCGCCGTCCTCACGCTGCACGGCGAGGATCCCCGCGACGGTCTCGGCGGCCTCCTCGGCGGTGAGGACCCCGGGCAGTACGAGGTGTTCTGTCCGGGGAGTGGTCACCGCGCGTCCACGGAGGGCAGGTGCGGCTTGGTCGCGTACGCGACGAAACTCTTGCCGATCAGCGGGTTCAGCGCCTGCTCGGCGACCCGCGTCGCGAGCGGCTTCTTCATGATGTCCCAGACCAGCAGCTTGTGGTACGCCCGCACCGGCAGCGCACGGTCGTTGTCGACGCCGAACGCGCACTTCAGCCACCAGTACGGCGAGTGCAGCCCGTGCGCGTGGTGGGTGCCGTACGGCTTGAGGCCCGCCTCGCGGATCTTCGCGAGCAGTTCGTCCGCCTTGTAGATGCGGATGTGGCCGCCCTCGACCTCGTGGTAGGCGTCGGAGAGGGCCCAGCAGACCTTCTCGGGGCCGTAGCGCGGGACGGTGATGGCGATCCGCCCGCCGGGCTTCAGCACGCGCACCATCTCCGCGAGCACGCCCTTGTCGTCCGGGATGTGCTCCATGACCTCGGAGATGATGACGACGTCGAAGGAGTCGTCGGGGAAGGGCAGCGCCAGGGCGTCGCCCTCCATGGCGGTGGCGGTGGCGCCCTCGGGGGCCTCGCCGGCCTCCTTCATCGCCGCGAACCACTTGGCGACCTCGCGGATCTCCCCGGCGTTCTGGTCGAGGGCCACGACCTGCGCGCCGCGCCGGTAGCACTCGAAGGCGTGCCGGCCCGCCCCGCAACCGAGGTCCAGGACCCGGTCGCCCGGGGCGAGCGGGAACCGGGAGAAGTCGACGGTCAGCACGTGGCCCTGCTTTCACGATCGGATACTTCAGCTACTTCAACTACGTCAGACGCTTCAGGTGCTACGTCGATGGGGTCACCGGCGTCGACGGCGCCGGCTATCGCCTCGCGGTAGCGGGCCACGGTGCCCTCGGCGGCCCGCGCCCAGGTGAAACGGTCCAGCACCCGTTCCCGGCCGGCCGCGCCCAGCCGGGCCCGCAGCTCGGGGTCGTCCAGGAGCCGGCTCAGGCCGGCGGCGAGCGCGCCCGCGTCGCCCGGCGGCACGGCGAGGCAGGTCTCCCCGTCGCGCCCGGCGACCTCGGGGATCGCCCCGCCGGTCGTGGCGATCAGCGGGGTGCCCGTGGCCATGGCCTCGGCGGCCGGCAGGGAGAAGCCCTCGTACAGCGACGGCACGCAGGCGACCTCCGCCGAACGCACCAGGTCGACCAGTTCGGGGTCGGAGATGCCCTTGACGAACTCGACGGCGCCTTCGAGGCCGTACCGCTCGATCGCCTGGGCGACCGGCCCCTCCTGCGGGCGCTTGCCGACGATGACGAGGTGGGCGTGCGGGTGCTCGGTGCGCACCTTCGCCAGCGCCTCGACGAGGAAGACCAGGCCCTTGAGGGGGACGTCCGCGCTGGACGTCGTCACGATCCGGCCCGGCAGCCGGGGCACGGCGGGATCCGGCGCGAACAGGTCGGTGTCGGCGCCTATGTGGACGACGTGGATACGGTCGTCGGCGACGCCGAGGTGGTCGGCGATCTCCTGGCGGGAGGTGCCGGAGACGGTGAGCACGGACGGCAGCCGGCGCGCGACGCGCTTCTGCATCCGGGTGAAGCCGTACCAACGGCGCACGGACGCACGGCGTTTGAAGCCCTCGGCGGCGTCCAGCTCCAACTGCCGGTCCACGGTGATGGGATGGTGGATGGTGGTGACCAGCGGAGCGCCGACGTCCCCCAACAGCCCGTAGCCCAAAGTCTGGTTGTCGTGTACGACGTCGAACTCCCCGCGCCGGGCGCGGAGATGGCGGCGGGCGCGGAGGGAGAAGGTCAGCGGCTCGGGGAAGCCGCCGGTCCACATCGTCGCCACTTCGAGGGCGTCGATCCAGTCGCGGTACTCGCCGCGCTTCGGGGTGCGGAAGGGGTCGGGCTGGCGGTAGAGGTCGAGGCTGGGCAGCTCGGTGAGGGAGAGGCGGTCGTCGTGGCCCGGGTCGAGCACCGGATAGGGCTGGGAGCCGATGACCTCGACGCGGTGCCCGAGACGCACGAGCTCACGCGAGAGATGCCGGACGTAGACACCCTGGCCCCCGCAGAACGGGTTCCCCTTATACGTGAGGAGCGCGATGCTGAGCGGTCGCTGTCCGTCGGCCGCGAGATCATGCCGGGACCCCGCCTGACTGGCCTCCGCGGTCACTCCGGGCCCCCTTCTGCCTGCAATATCCCGCGAGACTACGACGGGACGCTAATCTAGAACAAGTTTCAGACTTGATCGTCCGGGAGGCTCTGAATCTACCGGCAGGTAGGAGCGCTGTGAGCAGTGGATCAGGTGATCCACGCCACCAGGACGGTCACGGAACGGACCGGAACGGGACCCATGCCACCCATGACACCCACACCACCGCCACCGTCCTCACCCCTCACCGAGCGGCAGGAGGCGCGCCGCCGCCGGATCCTGCACGCGAGCGCGCAGTTGGCCAGCCGGGGCGGTTTCGACGCGGTGCAGATGCGGGAGGTGGCGGAGTCCTCGCAGGTCGCGCTCGGCACCCTCTACCGGTACTTCCCGTCCAAGGTGCATCTGCTGGTCGCCACGATGCAGGACCAACTGGAGCACATGCACGGCGCGTTGCTGAAGAAGCCCCCGACGGGCGAGCGGGCGGCGGACCGGGTCGCGGAGACCCTGATGCGCGCTTTCCGCGCCCTCCAGCGTGAGCCGCATCTGGCGGACGCGATGGTGCGCGCCCTGACCTTCGCCGACCGCAGCGTCTCCCCGGAGGTCGACCAGGTCTCGCGTCAGACGACGGCGATCATCCTCGACGCGATGGGCCTCACCGACCCCACCCCCGCACAGCTCTCCACGGTCCGCGTCATCGAGCACACCTGGCACTCGGCGCTCATCACCTGGCTGTCGGGCCGCGCCTCCATCGCCCAGGTCCGCATCGACATCGAGACGGTGTGCCGGCTCATCGACGTGACGGACCCCGAGGCGCACGAACACGAATAGGACCGGGCACGGGACGGGGGGTACAGCGCCCGGGCACACGAAAAGGACCTACGAGACGATCGGGGGTTCCTTCGGGTCCGGTACTGCGACCTTCAGGTCCCTCAGCCCGTCCGTCGACGTCGGCCGCAGCGGATGCCCGTACCTCTCGGCGTCTCGCTCCAGTCGGCTACTCCGGTCGGACTCCCTCATCTCGCCTCGTAGGCCACTACCAGAGTAGAACGCCCAGGACGGGATTGAACACCCCAAAAGGGGTATTTTTCACTCCTCCGGTGGGAACACCGCCTCCCCACTGCCCACCAGCGTGATCATGATGGCCTCGACCGGGCAGCTCTCGGCCGCCGCGAGCACCCGCTCGTTCGCGTCCGGGTCCGGGTCGACCGGATGCGACTGGCGCGCGGTGTCCAGCCGGAAGTCCTCGGCCGCGTGGTGGATGCACTGGGCGGAGCCGATGCACAGGGCGCGGTCCACCTCGACGTGCCACCGGTCCCCCATGGCCCCTCAGCCCTCCCAACCGGCCGGCAGATGGATCATCTTGTGCTCCAGGTACTCGCCGAAGCCCTCGGGCCCGAACTCCCGCCCCAGCCCGGAGTTCTTGTAGCCGCCGAACGGCCCGAGCATGTCGAGGCTGAAGGTGTTCACGGAGTACGTCCCGGTACGGACCTGCCGCGCGACCTCGATGCCGTGTGCCACGTCGGCCGTCCACACGCTGCCGCTCAGCCCGTAGTCGGAGTCGTTCGCGATCTTCAGCGCCTCGGACTCGTCGCCGTAGGGCAGCAGGCAGATCACCGGACCGAAGATCTCCTCGCGGGCGATCCGCATCGAGTTGTCGACGTCGCCGAACAGGGTCGGTTCCACGTACCAGCCGCGTTCCAGGCCCGCCGGACGCCCGCCGCCGGTGAGGATCTTCGCGCCCTCGTCCTGTCCGATGCGGATGTAGTCGAGGTTCCGGCGCTGTTGCCGCCGCGCCACCAGCGGGCCGACCTGGGTCGTCGGGTCCAGCGGGTCGCCGACGACCAGTGCCGCGGCGGCGGTGGCGAGGGCGTCCGCGAACTCGTCGTAGCGCGAGCGCGGCAGCAGGATGCGGGTCTGGGCCACGCAGGCCTGCCCGTTGTTCATCCAGGCGGCGGAGACGATCTGGGGGACGGCCGTGGCGAGGTCCGCGTCGGGCAGGACGATCGCCGCCGACTTGCCGCCGAGCTCCAGCGTCACGCGCGTGAGGTTGCGCGCCGCGACCTCCATGACCCGCTTCCCGGCCGCGACCGAGCCGGTGAACGCGACCTTGTCGACGCCCGGATGCCCGACCAGGTACTCGCTCACCTCGCGGTCCGCGGGCAGGATCGACAGCACGCCCGTCGGCAGCCCGGCCTCGCGTGTGATCTCCGCGAGGAGGTACGCGTCGAGCGGCGACTCCGGGGACGGCTTCAGGATCACCGCGCACCCGGTGAGCAGCGCGGGCGCGAGCTTGGCGGCGGCGACGAACTGCGGCACGTTCCACGGGACGACGGCGGCGACCACGCCCACCGGTTCGCGCCGCACGAGGATCTTCCCGAGCACGCCGTCCCGGCGCTCCTCGTAGGTGAAGTCGCGCGCGACCTTGATCGCCGAGTCCCACACCATCATCGCGCCGAGGGCCTGCGCGAGGACGCTCCAGGAGTACGGGGAGCCGTTCTCGGAGGAGATCACGCGGGCGATCTCCTCGTGGCGCACGGCGATGCCGTCCTTGATTCGGGTGACGACGGCGATCCGCTCGTCCAGCGACATACGCGGCCAGGGCCCCTCGTCGAAGGCGCGGCGCGCCACGGCGACGGCCCGGTCGACATCGGCGGTCGACGCGTGCGGCACCCGCCCGATGACCTCCTCGGTGTGCGGCGACACCACCTCGATGACGCCCTCGCCCAGGGGATCGGTCAACTCCCCACCGATAAAAAGCTGTCCGTGTTCCACGAGCTCGGCCATGGCCACTGCCTTCGTCTCTGACGGCATACCCGACGACATGTCTGACGGTGCATCACACAATGCATCTGACGGTGTTTCAGAAACTGATACCAGTTCCAGTTACAGTGGGCAATGGCCTTGAGACGGAGGGCAGATGGTGGAAGGTCGGCACGGAGAGCAGACGGCGGGGACGTTCGATCACGGTGGGGGTGTGCGGTCCCTGCGGGTCCCCATCCCGGACAATCCGCTCGGCCACACACTCGTCTACGTCGTCGACACCGACCGCGGGCCGGTGCTGATCGACACCGGCTGGGACGACCCCGCCTCCTGGGACGCCCTGACCTCGGGACTGACCGCCTGCGGGACCTCCGTGGCCGAGCTGCACGGTGTCGTCATCACGCACCACCACCCCGACCATCACGGCCTGTCGGCCAAGGCGCGGGAGGCGTCCGGGGCGTGGGTGGCGATGCACGCGGCGGACGCGTCGATCGTGCGGCGGACCCGGGAGACCCGCCCCGAGCGCTGGTACACGTACATGGCCGACAAGCTGGCCGCCGCCGGAGCCCCCGCCGACCACCTCACCCCCCTGCGCACGGCCCCGCGCCGTACGCCGCCCGGCTTCTCCCCCGCCCTGCCCGACCGCGAGATCGTCCCCGGCGAACTCCTCGACCTGCCGGGCCGCCGGCTGCGCGCGATCTGGACCCCGGGCCACACCCCGGGCCATGTCTGCCTTCACCTGGAGGAAAGCCACCCGTCCCAACTCCCGGGACACGGCCGCCTGTTCTCCGGCGACCACGTCCTGCCCGGGATCACCCCGCACATCGGCCTCTACGAGGACCCCGACGACGCCACCGTCACCGACCCCCTCGGCGACTACCTCGACTCCCTCGAACGCGTCGGCCGCCTCGCCCCCGCCGAGATCCTCCCGGCCCACCAACACCCCTTCACCAACGCCCCGTCCCGCGTACGGGAGTTGCTCACCCACCACGAGGACCGCCTCACCGGCCTGCTGTCCCTCCTGGCCGAGCCCCGCACCCCGTGGCAGCTCGCCGAACGCATGGAGTGGAACCGCCCCTGGCCACACATCCCCTACGGCTCACGCAACATCGCCGTCTCCGAAGCCGAGGCCCACCTCCGCCACCTCGTCAAACAGGGCCGAGCGGAAGCGGTGCCGGGCAGCGATCCGGTGACCTACCTGGCGGTTCCTACCTGTCGGTAGAGTGACCGCGTCGTCATCACACCCGTACAAGTCGTCATCACACCCGTACAGGGAGAAGCAGGCCCGTCGTCGTACGGCACCGTCGAGGTCACGGAGCCGAGCCGCCGGGATGTCCCGTGTCCCGTGCTGCCCGGCTCCCCACAGGGAGAGGCACCCGCCGATCATGAACGCCCGCCACAGCGCCACGGCCCTGGCCACAGCCGGCGCCGCCACCGTCGTCATCCTGATCAGCGGCCGTCGCAGGAAGCAGCAGCCGTGACGCGCCGGGCCCCGCTCCTCCCCCTGCTGCTCCTGCCGCTGCTGTTCCTCCTCGCGGCCCCCGTTCCGGCCCACGCCGCCGGTTACCGCTACTGGTCCTTCTGGGACCGCGTCGGCGACCAGTGGACGTACGCCACCCAGGGCCCCTCCACCGACCGTCCGGCCGACGGTGACGTCCAGGGCTTCCGGTTCGCGGTGAGCTCGGACTCCCAAGAGGCCGCCCAGCCTCGCGGCGCGGACTCCTTCGCGGTGATCTGCGCGAAGACGCCCGCGCGGGACGGCACGAAGCGGGTGGCCCTGGTCGTCGACTTCGGTACGGCGGCCGACGCCCCGTCCGGCGAGAGCCCGCCGTCGCCGCGCACCGCCTGCGCCCGGGTCGTCCCCGACGCGACGACGGCCGAGGCGCTCGCCACGGTCGCCAAGCCGCTCCGCTACGACACGAACGCCCTGCTGTGCGCGATCGCGGGGTATCCGGAGACGGGGTGCGGCGAGCCGGTGGCGGGGAAGAAGGACCCGACGACCGGGACCGGGACCGGGAAGACCGGCACCGGCACCGACAAGGACGGCGGGCCGTCCATTGGGCTCTACGCGGGGGCGGTCGCAGTGGCCGTGCTGGCCGCCGCCTCCGTGTGGCAGGCGCGGCGGCGCAGGAACCGCTGAGGACCGATGGCCGACCGCCGCTCCCGCCCCCAACTGCACCCCGCCGCCTGGTGGTTGTGGGCCCTCGGTCTCGGCACCGCCGCCACCCGCACCACCAACCCGCTGCTGCTCGCCCTGCTCCTCACCGTCTCCGCGTACGTGGTCACCACGTGCCGCCCCGACACCCCCTGGTCGCGCTCCTACTCCGCGTTCCTGAAGCTCGCCCTGGCCGTCCTCCTCATCCGGCTCGGCTTCGTCGTCGTGCTGGGCTCCCCCGTTCCCGGCACCCACGTGCTCGTCACGCTGCCCGAACTCCCGCTCCCCGACTGGGCGCAGGGCATCCGGCTCGGCGGCGCGGTCACCGCCGAGGGCCTGCTCTTCGCGTGCTACGACGGCCTGAAACTGGCCACGCTGCTGGTCTGCGTGGGCGCGGCGAACGCCCTGGCCAGCCCGTCCCGGCTGCTCAAGACGCTCCCCGGCGCGCTGTACGAGACCGGTGTGGCGGTGGTCGTGGCGCTCACCTTCGCCCCGCACCTCATCGCGGACGTCCACCGGTTGCGCGCCGCCCGCCGTCTCCGGGGCCGTCCGGACCGGGGTGTGCGCGGCCTGCTCCAGGTGGGTCTGCCGGTGCTGGAGGGCGCGTTGGAGCGGTCCGTCGCCCTCGCCGCCGCGATGGACGCCCGGGGTTACGGCCGTACCGCCGACGTCCCCGCCCCCGTCCGCCGGACCACCGCCGCCCTCACGCTCGGCGGGCTGCTCGGCGTCTGCGCGGGCACGTACGGCCTGCTCACGGCGGCGGGCGGCGCGTACGGCGTCCCGGTACTGCTCGCCGGAGTCGCCGCGGCCGTCGCCGGACTGCGTCTGGGCGGCCGTCGTTCGCCGCGCACCCGGTACCGTCCGGACCGCTGGACCCCGCGCGCCTGTCTGGTCGCCGCCTCGGGCGGCACGGTCGCGGCGCTGCTCGTCGTCGCCGCTTCCGCCGACCCGGCGGCCCTGCGCCCCGGCGTGGTCCCGCTGACCGCCCCCGCCCTCCCACTGTGGCCGGCGGCGTCCGTACTCCTCGGCCTGCTCCCCGCGTTCACGCACCACCGTCCTCGGGAGTCGTCGTGATCCGCTTCGAGAACGTGTCCGTCACGTACGACGGCGCAGCCGAACCCGCCCTCAGGGACGTCGACTTCACCGTCCCGGAAGGCGAACTCGTGTTGCTGGCAGGCCCGTCGGGGGTGGGCAAGTCGACGCTTCTCGGCGCGGTGAGCGGTCTCGTGCCGCACTTCACCGGCGGCACCCTGCGCGGCCGGGTCACGGTCGCCGGCCGCGACACCCGTACCCACAAACCGCGCGAACTCGCCGACGTCGTAGGGACGGTGGGACAGGATCCGCTCTCGCACTTCGTGACGGACACCGTCGAGGAGGAACTCGCCTACGGGATGGAGTCGTTGGGCCTGCCCCCGGAGGTGATGCGCCGCCGCGTCGAGGAGACCCTCGACCTGCTCGGCCTGGCGGCCCTGCGCGACCGGCCCCTCGCCACCCTGTCCGGCGGCCAGCAGCAGCGGGTCGCGATCGGCTCGGTCCTCACCCCTCATCCCCGCGTGCTCGTCCTGGACGAACCGACCTCCGCGCTCGACCCGGCGGCCGCCGAGGAGGTCCTCGCCGTCCTCCTCCGCCTCGTCCACGACCTCGGTACGACGGTGCTGCTGGCGGAACACCGCCTGGAACGCGTCCTTCAGTACGCCGACCAGGTCGCCCTGCTGCCCGCCCCGGGAGCGGCCCCGGTCCTCGGCGCACCGGCGGACGTGATGGCCGCGTCCCCCGTGTTCCCCCCGGTGGTCGCCCTGGGCCGACTGGCCGACTGGTCCCCACTGCCCCTGACCGTGCGGGACGCCCGCCGGCGCGCCGGTGACCTGCGGGAACGCCTGGAGGGACGGGAGCCACTCAGCAATATTCACCGGCCGTCGGCACCGACGACCCTCGCCCCACCCGCCCGCCGCCGCTTCCGCCGCCCTCCCCCTATTCCCCCTGCCCCCGCGCCGCCCGGCGAAGCCCGCTCCCTCGCCGTCCGTCGGGCGGGCGTCCAGGCGCTGCGCCACGTCGACCTGACCGTCGTACCCGGTGAGACCGTCGCGCTCATGGGACGCAACGGTGCCGGGAAGTCGACGCTGCTGGGGGCCTTCGTAGGCCTCGTCGAGCCGTCGGCGGGAACGGTCCGGGCCGGTGGGCTGGTCCCGTACCGCACCCCGCCCCGTGAGCTGGTCCGCCGCGTCGGTCTGGTCCCGCAGGAGCCGCGCGATCTGCTGTACGCCGACACGGTCGCCGCCGAGTGCACGGCCGCCGACCGGGACGCACGGGCGGCCCCCGGCACCTGCCGGGCGCTGGTCTCGGAGCTGCTCCCCGGTATTGCGGACGACGCCCACCCGCGCGACCTCTCCGAGGGCCAGCGCCTCACCCTCGCGCTGGCGGTCGTCCTCGCCGCCCGCCCGCCGCTGCTCCTCCTCGACGAGCCGACCCGCGGCCTGGACTACGCGGCGAAGGCGCGGCTGGTCGCCGTCCTGCGCGGGCTGGCCTCGGCCGGGCACGCGATCGTGCTGGCCACGCACGACGTGGAACTGGCCGCCGAGCTGGCCCACCGGGTCGTCCTGCTCGCGGAGGGCGAGGTGATCGCCGACGGCCCGACGGCGGAGGTCGTCGTCTCCTCGCCGTCCTTCGCCCCGCAGGTGACGAAGATCCTGGCCCCGCAGAAGTGGCTCACGGTGACGCAGGTGTGGGAAGCGCTCCGATGACGGCAGCCGCTGGGAGGCCGGCGCGTCCCGTACCCGTCGGTCCGCGCTCGCTCGCCGCGTTGTCGCTGGTCAGCGCGGTGGGCGTGAGCGCGTTCGGGTGGCCGTTCCTGGCTCCGCCCGGCTCCGCCCTGAACGCCCACGCGCAGGACGCGCCCTGGCTGTTCGCGGGGCTGCTGGTGCTGCTGGTCGCGGTCGTGGCGGCGACGATCTCGGAGTCCGGGCTCGGCGCGAAGGCGGTGGCGATGCTGGGGGTGCTGGCGGCGACGGGGGCGGCGCTGCGTCCGATCGGCGCGGGGACGGCCGGCCTCGAGCCGATGTTCTTCCTGATGGTGCTGAGCGGCCGGGTGCTGGGCCCGGGGTTCGGCTTCGTCCTCGGTGCGGTCACGATGTTCGCGTCCGCCCTGCTCACGGGCGGGGTGGGGCCGTGGCTGCCGTTCCAGATGCTGGCGATGGGCTGGTTCACGATGGGCGCGGGCCTGCTGCCGGGAGCCGCCCGCGCCCGCGGCCGTACGGAGCTGGCGCTGCTGTCCCTGTACGGCTTCCTCGCCGCCTTCGCCTACGGCACGGCGATGAACATGGCCGGGTGGCCGTTCATGGGCGCGCTCGCCTCGGGCGTCGCGTTCGACCCGGACGGGACGGTTCCGGGGAACCTGGCCCGCTTCGTCGCGTACTGCGTGGCGACCTCGCTGGGCTGGGACCTCGGCCGGGCCGTCGTCACGGTCGTCCTCACCCTCGCCCTCGGCCCGGCGGTGCTCAAGGCGCTCCGCAGAGCCACGCGCCGGGCGGCCTTCGAGACCGCGGTCACATTCGAGACCGCCGGGCAGCCCGCGGATCACCGTTGACCGGTGAACCACCCCACATGACCCACATCACCTACTAGCCGAACTAGTCGGTCATTTCGGACGCCATGTCCGCGCCACCACACCCCCTGACCTGCACATAGAGACCCAGGTCACACGGACGCCCGACTCCCCCGAATACGACCACAACTAGCAAAAGGGGTCTTTGCGGACAGCTCTCGATCCTGCTTGTCTGGATGACGTCGCACGGCGCCGACGAGCCCCACAGGCCTCGGCGCCGACGCATGCAGAACACCACCGCACACCACGCGGTGTGGCCACGCACCACGTGGTGTGCCGCATGCAGGCGACCGCCACTGTCCCCGAAGAAAAAGGTTCTCCGTGTCCGTCTCCGTCATCCGCCGCATCGCCAGCCCGAAGAAGGCCGTCACCGCCGTCGCCCTCGCCGCCGCAACCGCCGGCCTGGCCCTGACCTCGGCTCCCGCCCAGGCCGCGACGACGTCCGTGGCCTCGGCCACCCAGGCCCAGGCGATCGCGCACAAGATGATCCCGGACGCGGCTCAGTACAAGGCCTTCTCCAACATCGTCAAGCACGAGAGCGGCTGGGACGTCGACGCCACCAACTCCTCCTCCGGCGCCTACGGCCTCGTCCAGGCCCTGCCCGGCTCGAAGATGGCCTCGGCCGGCTCCGACTGGAAGACCAACGCCAAGACCCAGATCAAGTGGGGTCTCGACTACATGAACTCCCGCTACGGCAGCCCGGTCGCCGCCTGGAACTTCTGGCAGCTCAACGGCTGGTACTGATGACTGGCCGGTACTGACGACTGGCCGGTACTGAGCCGAGCCACCCGCGCATGACACGCGCCTGATACGCGCCGAAGGCGGCGGCCCCCGATCCCCGGGGCCGCCGCCTTCGGCGTTTCCGCGTTTCCCGGCCGGGCCGTGCTGCACTGGTCGGATGACCGGCACCGAGCCCCCACCCCCGCCCGAGCCCCCGCACGAACGCCGGCCTCGGGATTCGGAGGCACGCGGAGTGCGTCTGGTCCCCAGCCTCCTCGTCCTGACCGTGGTGAGCGGCCTGATCGACGCGGTCAGCTACCTCGGGCTCGGCCACGTCTTCACCGCGAACATGACCGGAAACGTGGTGGTACTGGGCTTCGCGGCCGCCGGCGCCCCCGGCTTCTCGATCCCGCACACGGCGACCTCGCTGGCCTTCTTCCTGGCCGGCGCGGCGAGCGGCGGCCGACTGGTACGGCGGCCCGGCGGCGGCTCCCGTCGCAGGTGGACGCGGGTGACACTGGCGGCCGAGGCGGTCCTGCTCGCCGGGGCGTCCGCCGTCGCCTTCGCCACCGCCGAGCACGACAGGCACCGGATCTACGCGGTCATCGCCCTCACCGCGTTCGCGATGGGCCTGCGCAACGCGACCGTCCGCAAACTGGCCGTGCCCGACCTCACCACGACCACCGTCGTCACCATGCCCCTGACCGGCCTGGCCTCCGACTCCCGCGCGGGCGGCGGCTCCGGCCACGGCTCACCGCGCCGTACGGCGGCCGTCGTCGCGATGTTCGCGGGCGCGGTCCTGGGCGCGGCGCTGGTCCTCCACCAGGACATCGCGGCCCCCCTGCTGCTGGCGGCCGTGATGTCGGGGGTGCTGGCGGTGACGGTGTCGGGGCGCGAGTGAGGCAAATGCGGCGGAGCGGAGGGGGCAGACGCGGCGGAGCGGAGGGGGCGCGACCAGCGAGGAGCCGCCGGTCGCCCCCGATCACCCCGTGCTGACCTGCAACTCCTTCACCCCGTTGATCCAGGCGGATCGCAGGCGCCGGGGATCGCCCACGAGCCGCAGGCCCGGCATGGCGTCGGCGATGGCGTTGAAGATGAGGTTGATCTCGAGGACGGCGAGCGACTTGCCGAGGCAGAAGTGCGGGCCGCCCCCGCCGAACCCGAGGTGCGGATTCGGATCGCGGGTGACGTCGAAGGAGTCGGGACGGTCGAACACCTCGGGATCGCGGTTGGCGGAGGCGTAGAAGATCCCGACCCGGTCCCCCTTCCTGATCAGCTTCCCGCCGAGCTCGGTGTCCTGGGTGGCGGTCCGCTGGAAGGCGACGACGGGGGTCACCCACCGCACGATCTCCTCGGCGGCGGTGTCGGGCCGCCGCGCCTTGTACAGCTCCCACTGTTCGGGGTGGGTGAGGAAGGCGTGCATGCCGTGGGTCGTGGCGTTGCGGGTCGTCTCGTTCCCGGCGACGGCGAGCATGAGCACGAAGAACCCGAACTCGTCGGAACCGAGGTTGCCCTCGTTCTCGGCGGCCACCAGCGTGCTGACGATGTCGTGGGCGGGACACCGCTTGCGTTCGGCGGCGACGTTCATGGCGTACGCCAGGATCTCGGCGGCGGACTGCCGGCCGACCTCGGCGGTGACGGCGAACTCGGGATCGTCGTACGCGATCATCCTGTTGGACCAGTCGAAGATCTTGGCGCGATCCTCCTGGGGGATGCCGATCAGCTCGGCGATGGCCTGGAGGGGCAGTTCGGAGGCGACGGCGGTGACGAAGTCGAAGGACCCGTCGGGCCCGCCGCTCGCACGGGCCCGCTCCACGATGTCGACGGCGCGCGCCCGCAGCCGCCCCTCCAACGCCCGGATGGCCCGGGGCGTGAACCCGCGCTGCACGATCTGGCGCACGCGCGTGTGCTCGGGCGGATCCATGTTGAGCATGATCAGCCGCTGGGCGTCGATCGAATCCCGTTCGATGTGCTCGTTGAACCGGATGATCGCGGTGTTGAGGTAGGAGGAGAAGATCTCGGGGTGGGTGGAGACGTACCGCACGTCGGCGTGCCGGGTCACCGCCCAATAGCCCTCGTCCTGGAACCCGGCGACATTGCCCGGCTGCGGGATCCAGCGGACCGGTTCGGCCCGCCGCAACTCGGCGAACTCCGGGAGAGGCACATGGTGTTGCAGCAGGTCGGGGTCGGTGAAGTCGAACCCGTCGGGAAGCGCTGGACAGGGCATCGGCGGCTCCAGCCATCTGACGATGCGAGCTATACGGGTATCTGGCGAGGTGTCTGGCAAGGCATCTGACGAGTCATCAGAAACAGGTGCCGTGAAGGTAGTTCAGGACCCTTGAGGCTGCAAGACCCTTGCGGTGACGCACATCACGTCAGCAGACTGCACACAGCAGAGAACTAGAACACGTACTAGTTCCGAAGGGATCCGCACCCATGGCCGCCGAACCCGTGATCGTGGAAGCAGTCCGCACCCCCATCGGCAAGCGCGGCGGCGCGCTGGCCAACCTGCACCCCGCCTACCTCCTGGGCGAGACGTACCGCGAACTCCTCGGCCGCACCGGCATCCCGGCCGACGCGGTGGAGCAAATCGTCGGCGGCACGGTGACCCACGCCGGCGAACAGTCCATGAACCCCGCGAGGACGGCCTGGCTGACGATGGGCCTCCCCTACGAGACCGCGGCGACGACGGTCGACTGCCAGTGCGGTTCGTCGCAACAGGCCAGTCATATGGCGGCGAACATGATCGCGGCGGGCGTCATCGACGTCGGTATCAGTTGCGGCGTGGAAGCCATGTCGAGGGTCCCTCTCGGCTCGGGCTCGAAACACGGCCCCGGGAAACCGTTCCCGGAGGAGTGGAACGTAGACCTCCCGAACCAGTTCGAGGCGGCGGAACGCATCGCGCGCAACAGGGAGTTGACGAGGGAGGAAGCCGACGCCCTGGGCCTGCTGTCGCAGAGCCGCGCGGCGACGGCCTGGTCGGAAGAACGCTTCAAACGCGAGACCTTCGCCGTCCAGGTCCCCACCACTGAGGAGGAACAGGCGGCGGGCCAGGGCATGTGGCGCCTGGTGGACCGCGACGAGGGCCTGCGGGACACCTCACCGGAGGCCCTGGCGGGCCTGAAGCCGGTGATGCCGAAGGCGATCCACACGGCGGGCAACTCGTCGCAGATATCGGACGGCGCGGCGGCGATCATGTGGTCGTCAAAGCGGATGGCACGCGCCCTGAAACTGAAACCGAGGGCGCGGATCGTCGCCCAGGCGCTGGTGGGCGCGAACCCGCACTACCACCTGGACGGCCCGATAGACGCGACGCGCGCCGTCCTCGGCAAGGCGGGCATGACCCTGAAGGACATAGACGTGGTCGAGATCAACGAGGCCTTCGCCTCAGTGGTGTTGAGCTGGGCAAAGGTCTTCGACCAGGACCTCGCCAAGGTCAACCCCAACGGCGGCGCCATCGCCCTGGGCCACCCGGTCGGCGCGACGGGCGCCCGCCTCATCACGACGGCCCTGCACGAACTGGAGCGCACGGACAAGGAGTTCGCCCTGATCACGATGTGCGCGGGCGGCGCACTGGCTACGGGGACGATCATTCAGCGGTTGTAGTCGCCTGTCGCCCCAGTCCAGGAGACGAAGGCAAAGGCGATGAACGCGGCGGGGCCGGAGCATGAGCCCCGGTCCCGCCGGGTTCTTGGAATCACGGACGGCTACGGCGACCTCGGGGGTTTTCGGCAATCTCGACGCACCAACCTCGCGCTTTCATGAAGCGGGCTGTCCGGCAGGTGATCAGCTCAATAGAAAGTGCCCCTGACCAGCAAGAATGAGGATTGTCGAGGTCCTTGTTCCCGCTGAAACCAGAGGCACTTTCCAAATGAAGCAGCCTATAGGTTCCTATCCCCGTGTCCATATCCAGAGTGACGGACGTCAGGTCGTCTCCCAGGCCGGGTCCGTCCTGCTGATCGAAACGGTCCGCAAGACCGGTCTCGACCGGGCGTTATCCGCAGCACTCGCTCCGTGGCGAAAGCCGCGGGCCGTCCACGACCCGGGCAAGATCCTCCTGGACCCCGCGCTGGCGGTCGCACTCGACGGGGACTGCCTCCCCGACATCGCGACGCTGCGGGCCAGCAGCCGTGTTCGGTCCGGTCGCCCCCGACCCGACGGTCTCCCGCTTGATCGGTACCCTCGCCATCGCGGGTGAGGAGGCGCTGACCGCCATCCGCACTGCCCTGTCCGAAATCCGCAGCCGGGCCATGGAGTGGTCCGCCGACCGGGCTCAGGACGCCAGCGGCCAAGGGACCGTGGACCTGAACGGAGTGCTGGTCATCGCCCACTCGGACAAGCAGGACGCCGCCCCGACCTGGAAGAAGAAGACCTACGGCCACTACCCCCTGATGGGCTTCGCCGACCACGGGCCGGGCGGCACCGGCGAACCCGTCGCCGCTCTGCTCAGGCTGGGCAACGCGGGCTCGAACACCGCCACCGACCACATCACCACGGCACAACTCGCCCTCGCACAGCTGCCCAAGAAGTTCCGGCGCGGCCCGCGGACCTTGATCCGCTGCGACTTCGGCGGCGGCACCCACGCGTTCGTCGCCTGGCTCGGCCAGCGCGGCCGCTGGCTGTCCTACTCGGTCGGCATGGTGATCACCGAGACCATCCACCAGCATGTGCTGAAGATCCCGGCATCTGTCCGGACGCCGACCTTCGAGACCTGCGGCGAGGTCCGCGACGGGGCCTGGGTCGCCGAACTCACCGGCGGCATCCTTGAGGGCTGGCCGAAGGGCATGCGGCTGATCGTCCGTAAGGAACGGCCGCATCCCGGCGCCAGTTGAGGATCGCGGATGCGGATGGCACGCGGATCACCTGCTTCGCCACCAACACCGCCGGCCCTCTCATCGCCGAACTCGAACTCCGCCACCGGCTGCGAGCCCGGGCCGAAGACCGCATCCGGGCTGCCCGCGCGACGGGCTTGCGGAACCTTCCCCTGCACGACACCGCGCAGAATAGGGTGTGACTGGAGGCCGTCCAGCTCGCTCTCGACCTGCTGGCCTGGATGCCCATGCTCGCCCTGACCGGCAAGACCCGTCGCTGGGAACCCCGCCGTCTCCGGTTCCGCCTGTTCTCCGCGGCCGTCCAACTCGTCACCACCGGCCGCGCCGCCTTCCTCCGCCTCGCGGCCCACTGGCCCTGGACCGGCGAGATCACAGAAGCCCTCGCACGGCTCGCATTCCTACAGAGCCCCGGCTGACCAGCAGCTTTCCCCTGCCCCCGCGAGCAGCGTTACCCCACCCGGAGCAGTGGAACCCCGCAGCCACCCGACGCGACACTCGGGCTATCGGCCTGCCCGGCATCATTCGCCGAAAGCAAAAAGGCCCACCGACTCCGCTGACAGACCGCCATGTCAAGATCGAGGATAATCCCGACAAAATCGACTATTCGAGCGTCAGGGCGCCACTGCCGTTCACATCCGCGACCCAAAGAACAACCCGCCCATCGGATTCACCCGCCCATAGTGTAGCAGAGCACCCGTCTCCGAAACTCAGCAATATTTCAGTGGCTTGACGCCCTTCCCCAGAGCCCCACGTTCCACTACCCGACTTCTCTCGGACACCACTGTAAGCACACTCAAAGTATGCGAGCATCAAACCTTTCACGGAGAAGCGCCCCCCCCTTTTCTAGATCGAGAGAAGCCTTCCCATCTTTCCAGCTCCGCACAAGGGATGACGTGTCGACAAATTTCCCCGCCGGATACGCACCATAATCCGTGGACACATAGCACCCAGAGACCAGAAAGGAAAGCACGAGCACGCATATCGCCATGCCGCGCGGAACAGCAGGGGGGCTGACGCCCCCCTCCATTTGCTCCCTATCCAAAATCCCCTCCACCTTTCCGACCTCAGGCGAAACCGCCCTCGAGACCATGCACTCAGAATGGAATCATCACACGGAAAGCAATTGTCATATGATGAGAAGTCATCGCGTTTCCAAATGCAACAATTCCGTCATTATCATATCGCTGAACAGCCCTGTCGACCCCCGTTCCATACCCCGTCACAATGCGAGAAAAGGATGACATGGTCATATCGTTCTCAATCGTAATTCGTGCTTGCACGCCAGTATTATTGGCACGCAAGATCTTATACTTTGCGGTATAAGAACCAAGAACTGCTGTCGCTGCGTTACGGTCTCCGGTGGCGATGGACCACTGACGTTTTCTCAGCGGTGATCATTTCCAGAGTTCGTTGAGCACGAGGGCAGCGCGGGCGATGTCGCCGATCCGGCCGGGGCTGAGGGTGATGCGCTGCAGGGTGCGCCAGCGCTGTTTGAGCTCGGCAGCGGCTCGTTCACCGAGTGCGCGGATGCCTCTGATCAGGCTGTTCCTGGCTCGCGTGTCTGCGTGTAGGGCGTGCTCAGACTGGCCTTTGGGGCGGCGGACCGGGACGCGGATGCCGATGCCCGCGCCGATGTAGCCCTTGTCTGCCAACGTGGGCAGCCCGGCGACTGCGGCCTTGTACAGCGCCGGTAGTGCGTGGATGCGGGCGGCGGTGATGTCGGGGGTGGAGCCGGGCTCGACGTCGGAGACCCAAAATGGCGTGCCGTCGGGGGCGGCGAGGAACTGCACGTTGCCTCCGAACGCCTTGTGCTTCTGGCTGAACCACAGGTCGTTGCCGTTCTCCCGGAGGCCGGCGACACGGTCGGATTCGATCAGCGTGCCGTCCAGGATCACGTGCGTCATGGCCTTGCTCCGGCAGCAGTCCAGGACCTCGTGCAGGTCCGGGGCCTGGTCCGCGAGAACGTCGATGCCTTCGTGCAGGTACCGGTAGCCGGTGGCCTGGGAGACGCCAGCGTCGCGCGCCAGGCAGTGCACGCAGGCGCGTTCGCGGAACCAGCGCAGCACCAGCACGGCCTGGCGGAACGGGCCAAGCGCCCGAGAGCCCCTTGGCGTGCCGATGCGGCGGCGGTGCGCGGCCAACAGACGTGACAGGTGATCCACGACGTGGCGCGGGACGTCGAGCGTGGCAGCATAGGTGACCAATGCGAAGCCTCTGGTGGTTGCGGACATGATCTTGTGGTGAGACCTGTCCTACCAGGGGCTTCGCGCCTATCTGAGGCCGGACCCCGCTTGCGTCCTGCAGCAAACTGCCGCGTTCATCGCGATGCCTCCCCCTCGGCACCATGGGAGTGCGCCGGAGGCGCTTGCCGCTTTCGGACCCAGGAGGAGAGGTCCGGCACTGGCAGCCGGTTCATGGAGTACACCCAGACAATGATTGCCGCGCCTTGCCACCATGGATGACTGCCCAGTGACGCCACGACCGAGCTCCACGCCAGGATGACGGCCAGGAGAACCCAGTGCCGCGCCGACCATCGTGTTGGCCGCCATCTGATCATCTTCTGCTCCGCCCGCGGCCAGCCTGGTTGTGTGCTCGTGCGCCCGCGACCATGGATCTTGCCAGATTGCCCCCGGGACGGACAGGCCTGGTCAGGCCTTGGTTCCAGCTCATGCCGCCCTGCCCATGACCGAAGGGGCAGGGATCATGTGTCCCTGCTGCAAGGCACGGGACAGCGGTGGCTACGTGAATTCCGTTGAGAAAACGTCA
>NZ_FOFF01000100.1 GCF_900110755.1 Streptomyces sp. yr375 | reverse complement strand
ACCAACGCCACCGCATCGTCCAGCGACAACACCCCGGCCACATGCGCAGCAGCCACCTCACCCACCGAATGCCCGGTCACGAAGTCCGGCACCACACCGAACGACTCCAACAACCGGAACAACGACACCTCGACCACGAACAGACCGCACTGCGCGAACAACGTCTGATCCAGCCGCTCACCACCGTCGAGAACGATCTCCCGCACCGGACGCCCGACAACGGACTCCACACGGCCGCAGACGTCCTCGAACGACGCGGCGAACACCGGATACCGCGCCAGAAGCTCCCGACCCATCCCCGACCACTGAGAACCCTGACCCGAAAACAGGAACCCAGTGCCGCCATCGCGTCCGGCGACGCCGGTGATCGTGCCTGTTGTGCCGTCCGCCAGGGCTGACAGGCCGGCCAGCAACTCGTCCCGGTCCGCGGTCAGCACCGCACCGCGGTGCTCCAGGGCGGCACGGGACAGCGCCGCCGCGCGCGCCACCTCGGTGATGTCGGCGCCGGGTTCGGCGAGCAGGTGCTCGCGCAGCCGCGCGGCCTGTCCGCGCAGGCCCTCCGTGCCTCGCCCGGAGACCAGGACCGGTACCGGCAGCACCGGTTCCGCGGTGGGTTCCGGCGTGGTCTCGGTGGCCGGGGCCTGCTCGATGATGACGTGGGCGTTGGTGCCGCTGACGCCGAACGCCGAGACGGCGGCGCGGCGGACATCGGTCTCCGGCCAGGGCCGCGACTCGGCGAGCAGGCCCAGCGGGCCACCGGCCCAGTCGACGTGCGGGGTCGGTTCGTCGACGTGCAGCGTGCGGGGCAGCGCCCCGTGGCGCATCGCCTGCACCACCTTGATCACACCCGCGACACCTGCGGCGGCCTGCGTGTGCCCGATGTTGGACTTGACCGACCCCAGCCACAACGGCCGGTCACGGTCGGCACCGTAGGTGGCCAGCAGCGCCTGCGCCTCCACGGGGTCGCCGAGTGAGGTGCCGGTGCCGTGCGCCTCCACCAGATCGACGTCCCGGGGGGACAGTGCCGCGTTGGTCAGCGCCTCGACGATGACCCGGCGCTGCGCCTGACCGTTGGGCGCGGTCAGCCCGTTGGACGCGCCGTCCTGGTTGACGGCCGAACCGCGTATCACGGCGAGCACCGGGTGGCCGTTGCGCTGGGCGTCGGACAGCCGTTCCAGCAGCAGCATCCCGACGCCCTCGGACCAGCCGGTGCCGTCGGCGTCGGCGGAGAACGCCTTGCAGCGGCCGTCGGCGGCCAGCCCGCCGAGCCGGTCGAACTCCACGTAGGTGCCGGGGGTGGACATGATGGTCACGCCGCCGGCCAGGGCCAGCGACGTCTCCCCGGAGCGCAGCGACTGCACCGCCAGGTGGAGGGTGACCAGCGAGGAGGAGCAGGCGGTGTCCACGGTGATGGCGGGTCCTTCGAAACCGAAGGTGTAGGCGACCCGGCCGGTGGCGATGCTGGCGGCGTTCCCGTTGCCGATGAAGCCTTCGAGCTCCTCGGGCACGCTGTCCATCAGCGTCGCGTAGTCGTGGTACATCACCCCGGCGAACACACCGGTGCGGCTGCCGCGCACGGTGTGCGGGTCGATCCCGGCGCGTTCGAAAGCTTCCCAGGAGGTCTCCAGCAGCAGCCGCTGCTGCGGGTCCATGGCCAGCGCCTCGCGCGGCGAGATGCCGAAGAACCCGGGGTCGAAGTCACCGGCGTCGGCGACGAACCCGCCGAGCCCGACCGGCAGTCCGGCCAGGTCCCAGCCGCGGTCGGCGGGGAACCCGGAGATCCCGTCCCGGCCCTCGGCCAGCATCTCCCACAACTGCTCGGGGGTGCCGACCCCGCCGGGGTAGCGGCAGGCCATGCCGACGATCGCGATGGGCTCGCGCTGGGCCTGTTCGATCTCGGCCAGCCTGCCCTGTGCGCTCTGTGCCTCGGCCAGTGCGCGCCGGAGATAGTCCCTGAGCTTGTCCTCGTTTGCCACGCGGAATCCTTCCCTGCCCCTAGCTGGCGCCGAGGTCGTCTACAAGGTCGAACAGTTCGTCGTCGGAGGCCGACGACAGGTCTGGCTCCGGTGCGGAGCCGGTCTGGTCCTCGCCGCCGTACTTGGCCAGCAGCGCGGTGAGCCGCATGCGCAGCTTCGCCCGGTCCACGGCGCCGGGTTCGGCGCTGGTGAGCGCCGTTTCGAGCTGGTCGAGTTCGGCGAGCACCGAGGTGGCCCGTGTGCCGTCCGCGGCGGGCATGGACTCGTGCAGGTGCGCGGCGAGCGCCACCGGGGTGGCGTATTCGAACACCACCGCGGCGGGCAGCCTGATGCCGGTGGCCTCGGACAGCCGGTTGCGTAGTTCCACCGCGGCCAGCGAGTCGACGCCGAGTTCGGCGAAGGTGCGGTGTCCGGCCACGGCGGTCGGCGAGTCGTAGGCGAGCACCCCGGCCGCTTCGGCGCGCACCAACGTCAGCAGCGCCTCCGCCCGGTCCGATCCGGACAACGCGGCCAGCGCGGTGGTGGGCCCGGCGCTTGCGACGGCGGCCGGGGCGGGGGTTTCCCGGACCAGGCCGCGCAGCACCGCCGGGACCGGCCCGCCGGCCCCGATGGCGGCCCGGTCCAGCCGCAGCGGCGCAAGCACCGGTTCGTCGACGGCGCGCGCCAGGTCGAACAGCTCGAGCGCCTCGGCGGTGGCGAGCGGCCGCAGCCCGGCGCGGGCGATGCGGGCCAGGTCGGCTTCGGCCAGCCCGCCGGTGATGCCGCTGCGCTGCTCCCACAGACCCCAGGCCAGCGAGGTGGCCGGGAGTCCGGCGGCGTGCCTGGCACGGGCGAGCGCGTCCAGTGCGGCGTTGGCCGCCGCGTAGGCGCTCTGCCCGGCCGCGCCGAGTACCCCGGCGGCGGAGGAGAACAACACGAAGTCGGTCAGCTCACGGTCGCGGGTCAGTTCGTCCAGCCATCGCGCGCCCAGCACCTTCGGCGCCAGCACCGCCCGCAACCGCTCCTCGGTGAGGCCGGTGACCAGACCGTCGTCCACGACCCCGGCGGCATGCACGACGGCCGTCACCGGGTGCTCGGCCAACAGCGCGGCCACCGCCTCCCGTTCGGCCATGTCACAGGCGACGATCCGGGCGGTGGCGCCGAGTTCGGCGAGTTCGGCGGCCAGTTCGGCCGCGCCCGGGGTGTCCGCGCCGCGGCGACCGGTGAGCACCAGCTCGCGCACCCCGCAGTCGGCGGCCAGGTGCCGGGCGAGAGCCGCGCCGAGCGCACCCAGTCCGCCGGTGATCAGCACCGGGCCGTACGGGTCCCAGGCGGTGCCGTCGCGGTCGGTGATCCTGGACAGCGGGACTGGGGACAGCCGCGGCACGAGCAACTCGCCGTCCCGCAGCACCAGTTGCCCACCGGGTATGTTCCACGCCGTGGCGGGAATCTCGGCGCTGTCAGTGCCCTCGACACCCTCAACGCCCTCTACGTCCGCGAGCAGGAAGCGGTTCGGGTGTTCCTGCTGCACCGAGCGCAGCAGGCCCCAGACCGCGGCGGCGGCCGGGTCGGTGCGCGCGTTGCGGGTGCGCAGCGCCAGCCGGGTGTCGGCGAAGCGGTCCTCGGCCAGCCAGGTGCGCACCGCGCCCAGCGCCCACCCGGCCGAGGCGACCGGATCAGCCTCGGTCGCGGCCGACAGCACCACCACCGAGGGCAGTTCCCGGTCGGGCAGCTCGGCCAGGTCGGCACAGGTCAGCACGCTGGGGCCCGGAACGGCCGGCAGGGTCGCGGGCACCAGGTCCTCGACGTACAACGATTCGTGGTGGCCGAGCTGTTGGGCCGAGATCGGCCGTACGGCGAGGGATTCCACCACGCCGACCGGAGCACCCGTGGCGTCGGCCAGCTCGATCCGGGCCGCTTCGGCGGCGACGGCGGATATGCGCACCCGCAGCGCGGACGCCCCGGTGCGGCGCAGCGCGATCCCGCTCCAGGCGAACGGCAGCAGGGTGCGGTCGTCCTCGCCACCGCCCTCGTCCTCACGCAGGTAGCGCATGGCGTGCAGCGCCGCGTCCAGCAGCGCGGGGTGCAGCCCGTAGCGGGCGGTGTCGGTGAGCTCGGGCAGGGCGATGTCGGCGAAGATCTCGTCGCCGCGCCGCCAGGCCGCCCGCAGCCCCTGGAACGCCGGGCCGTACTGGAGCCCGGTGGCGGCGAACTCGGCGTAGGCCGTGCCGACGTCCAGTGCTACGGCGTCCCGTGGCGGCCAAACATCCAAGTCGGCTTGCGGCGCGGCCACCACCGTGCCGAGCACGGCGCGGGCGTAGCAGGTCCAGGCGGTGCCGTCCCCGGCCGGGCGGGCGTGCACGGTCAGCGGCCGGTCCCCCGCCGCGCCGGGCGCGCCGACCCTCAGTTGCAACTCGACCGCTCCGTGCTCGGGCAGCACCAGCGGCGCTTGCAGGGTCAGTTCGGCGACCTCGCCTGCACCGGCCTCCGCAGCGGCGTGCAGGGCCAGTTCGACGAACACGCTGCCGGGCACCACCGTCGCGCCGAGCACCGTGTGCTCCCTCAGCCAGGGCTGCGCCCGAGTGGCCAGCCGACCGGACAGCAGGAACCCGTCCTCCTCGGCGAACTCCACGGTCGCGTCCAGCAGCGGGTAGCCGCCCCGTTGCGCCGGTTCGACGTTGTCCAGCCAGTAGCGGCGGTGTTCGAAGGCGTAGGTGGGCAGGTCGACCGGGTCGGCGGCGGGCAGGTACCGCGCCCAGTCCACCGCGCCACCGTGCACCTGGAACCGCGCCAACCCGGCCGCCAGAGTGCGGACTTCCGGCTGGTCACGACGCATCAACGGGACGAATACGGCGGTGGCGTCGTCCTCCGGCAGACAGTCCGGCCCGGCGGCGGTGAGCGCGGTGTCCGGCCCGACCTCCACGAACCTCGTCACACCCTGCGCATGCAGATGCGCCACGGCATCGGCGAACCGGACCGTCTCCCGGACGTTACGCACCCAATAGTCGGCAGTCGTGGGCGTCGCCCCGACCTCCACCGTCGACACGAAGGGAATACGCGGGGCAGCGAAGGCGACACCGGCGATGGCTTCCCGGAACCGCTCCAACACCGGCTCCACCAACGGCGAATGGAACGCATGACTCACCCGCAACCGCGAACACCGCCAGCCCCGCTCCCGCACCCGCCCCTCGACGACGTCCACCGCCGACCCCA
>NZ_FOFF01000030.1:61141-99894 GCF_900110755.1 Streptomyces sp. yr375 | reverse complement strand
TCCTCGCTGTGTCTTATTTCAAAGGAACCTCATCCCCGGCTATCACTGCCGGGAACGGGGTATCAACATATCTGGCGTTGATTTTTGGCACGCTGTTGAGTTCTCAAGGAACGGACGCTTCCTTTGTACTCACCCGAGAGACTCTCTCAGGCTTTCCTCCGGGCTTTTTCCCTTCGGTCTTGCGTTTCCGACTCTATCAGATCGTTTTCCGATCCGCTTTCCTCGGTGCTTTCCAGGTTCCCGCTTTTGTTTCGCGGTTTCCTTTCCGGCGGTTCCGACTTTATCAGAAGTTCTGAGTCGGTTTTCCCGGCCCCTCTCGGAGACTGGTTCCGGAGCACGAAGCTGCCGGGTTCCCGTTCAGGCGGAGACGTAAACGTACTTGAGCGGGGCTCCTCGATGCAAATCGAGGCGCCCCGCTCCTAGTTCACGCGTACGAGAGGTCGTACGTCGCTCAGACCTCCACCACGACCGGGAGGATCATCGGCCTGCGGCGATAGGTGTCGGAGACCCACTTGCCCAGGGTGCGGCGGATGAGTTGCTGCAACTGGTGGGGTTCCACGACGCCGTCCTGGGCCGAGCGTTCCAGGACCTCGGCGATCTTCGGGGTGACGGCCGAGAAGGCCGAGTCCTCGATGCCCGAGCCGCGGGCCTGGATGTGCGGGCCTCCGGTGATCTTGCCGGTGGAGGAGTCCACGACGACGAAGACCGAGATAATGCCTTCGTCGCCCAGGATCTTCCGGTCCTTCAGGGCCGGCTCGCCGACGTCACCGACCGAGAGGCCGTCGACGTAGACGTAACCCGCCTGGACCTTGCCGGAGATTCTCGCCTTGCCCTCGATGAGGTCGACGACCACGCCGTCCTCGGCGATGACGATGCGGTCGTGCGGGACACCGGTCAGGGCGCCCAGCTCGGCGTTGGCGCGCAGGTGGCGCCATTCGCCGTGGACCGGCATCAGGTTCTTCGGGCGGCAGATGTTGTAGAAGTACAGGAGCTCGCCCGCGGACGCGTGGCCCGAGACGTGCACCTTGGCGTTGCCCTTGTGGACGACGTTCGCGCCCCAGCGGGTCAGGCCGTTGATCACGCGGTAGACCGCGTTCTCGTTGCCCGGGATGAGCGACGAGGCCAGGATCACCGTGTCGCCGGGGACGATGCGGATCTGGTGGTCGCGGTTGGCCATGCGGGACAGGGCCGCCATCGGTTCGCCCTGGGAGCCCGTGCAGACCAGGACCACTTCGTGGTCCGGGAGGTCGTCGAGGGTCTTGACGTCCACCACCAGGCCCGGCGGGACCTTGAGGTAGCCCAGGTCACGGGCGATGCCCATGTTGCGGACCATCGAGCGGCCCACGAAGGCGACCCTGCGGCCGTACTCGTGCGCCGTGTCCAGGATCTGCTGGATGCGGTGCACATGGCTGGCGAAGCTCGCCACGATGATCCGCTTGCGGGCGTTGCCGAAGACCGTGCGCAGGACGTTGGAGATGTCCTTCTCCGGCGGTACGAAGCCCGGGACCTCGGCGTTCGTCGAGTCGGAGAGGAGGAGGTCGATGCCCTCCTCGCTCAGCCGGGCGAACGCGTGCAGGTCCGTGAGACGGCCGTCCAGCGGGAGCTGGTCCATCTTGAAGTCGCCGGTGTGGACCACCATGCCCGCCGGCGTGCGGATGGCGACCGCGAGGGCGTCCGGGATCGAGTGGTTGACGGCGATGAACTCGCAGTCGAACGGGCCGATCCGCTCGCGGTTCCCCTCCACCACCTCGAGGGTGTACGGGCGGATCCGGTGCTCCTGGAGCTTGGCCTCGATGAGCGCGAGGGTCAGCTTGGAGCCGATCAGCGGGATGTCCGGCTTCTCCCGGAGGAGGTAGGGGACGGCTCCGATGTGGTCCTCGTGGCCATGGGTGAGGACGATGCCCTCGATGTCGTCGAGGCGGTCCCTGATGGACGTGAAGTCCGGCAGGATCAGGTCGATTCCGGGCTGCTCCTCCTCGGGGAAGAGCACTCCGCAGTCGACGATCAGCAGACGGCCGCCGTACTCGAAGACCGTCATGTTCCGGCCGATTTCGCCGAGGCCGCCGAGCGGGGTGACCCGGAGGCCTCCCGCGGGGAGCGGCGGGGGCGGGGCGAGTTCGGGATGCGGATGGCTCAAAAGACTCTCCTCAAACACGCGCGCCACGTACCGGTGGGCACGTGGCGCGCATGACGTTCGTGCAGAAGCAGTTGTCGTTGTGGATCGCAGGCACCGGTGGCCTGCTTATTCAGTTGTGAAGTCTGTTGTCAGAGCTGTACCCCGCCCGCGGCAAGATCGATCTTGAGTTGTTCGATCTCTTCGGGTGAGCACTCGACCATGGGCGAGCGCAACGGGCCGGCGGGCAGGCCCTGCAAGGCGAGCGCCGCCTTCGTCGTCATGACGCCCTGGGTGCGGAACATGCCCGTGTAGACCGGGAGCAGCTTCTGGTGGATCTCGGTGGCCTTCTGGACGTCACCTGCGGTGAACGCCTCGACGAGGGCGCGCAGGTCCGGCGTGGCGACGTGGCCGACGACCGAGACGAAGCCGACCGCGCCCACGGAGAGCAGCGGCAGGTTCAGCATGTCGTCGCCGGAGTACCAGGCCAGGTCCGAGCGGGCGATGGCCCAGCTCGCGCGGCCCAGGTCGCCCTTGGCGTCCTTGTTGGCGACGATCCGCGGGTGCGCCGCGAGGCGGACCAGTGTCTCGGTGCCGATGGGGACGCCGCTGCGGCCGGGGATGTCGTAGAGCATGACCGGCAGGTCGGCGGCGTCGGCGACGGCCGTGAAGTGCCGGTACAGGCCCTCCTGCGGGGGCTTGTTGTAGTACGGGGTGACGACGAGGAGGCCGTGCGCGCCGGCTTGTTCGGCGGCCTTGGCGAGCTCGACGCTGTGGTGGGTGTCGTTGGTGCCGACGCCGGCGACCACGTGGGCGCGGTCTCCGACGGCTTCGAGGACGGCTCGTACCAGGTCCGATTTCTCCGCGTCGCTGGTGGTGGGGGACTCGCCGGTGGTGCCGTTGACGACCAGGCCGTCGTTGCCTGCGTCCACCAGGTGGGTGGCGAGCCGCTGTGCGCCGTCGAGGTCGAGTGCGCCGTCCGCCGTGAAGGGCGTGACCATGGCGGTGAGGACCCGCCCGAAGGGGGTCTGCGGAGTGGAGGTCGGAGCCATGGGTGACACGCTACTCGTTGCTCACCGTGGGGTCTGCCCTCGGGGGGTGCCGAAAAGTCATGACAAAGAAGGAGCCCGGCACTGCCTGCTCGGGGGTTCAAGCAGTGCCGGGTCCGTTTGATCAGGCTAGATGAACTTCTCTAAATGCCGCAATACGGACACTTCGCACGGATGATCCGTACATACGTCTCCGTCGCTCGTCTTCGCAGCTCATCTCCGTAACGGCGGCTACGGCCGCTACGGCCGCTACGGGGCGACGCGGCCGTTGGCGTTGAAGGCGGCGTAGGTGAGGGGCATGAGCTTGGCCCACTCGGTCTCCATCTTCTCGCCCACCATCTCGATCTCCCGCTGCGGGAAGGACGGGACCGTCGCCAGTTCGTGCTGGGTGCGCAGGCCGAGGAAGTGCATCAGCGAGCGGGCGTTGCAGGTGGCGTACATGGAGGAGAACAGGCCGACCGGGAGGACCGCGCGGGCGACCTCGCGGGCGACGCCGGCGGTGAGCATCTCCTGATAGGCCTCGTAGGCCTGGCGGTAGGAGTCCTCCATCGTGCGGCTCACCAGCTCCTGCTGGGCCTCGGTGCCCTCGACGAAGACGTACTTGCCGGGGCGGCCCTGCTGGACCAGCTTGCGGGACGCGTCGGGGACGTAGAAGACCGGCTGGAGCTCGCGGTAGCGGCCGGACTCCTCGTTGTAGGACCAGCCCACGCGGTGCCGCATGAACTCGCGGAAGACGAAGATCGGGGCGCTGATCAGGAACGTCATCGAGTTGTGCTCGAACGGGCTGCCGTGCCGGTCGCGCATCAGGTAGTTGATCAGCCCCTTGGAGCGCACGGGGTCCTTGCCCAGCTCCTCCAGGGACTGTTCGCCGGCGGTCGAGACACGGGCGGCGAAGAGCACGTCGGCGTCGGACGCGGTGTGCTTGACCAGTTCGACGGTGACATCGCTGCGGAAGCTGGGCTTGAGGTCGTCGGCGGGACTGTCGGTCACTGTGCGGGGGTCCTTCCATCGCGTCTGCCGGGCGGCGCCAACTTTACGGGGGCCGTTGGGCCGGACGGTGACGGGCGTGCCGCGGGACGTGCCACCACGGTAGTCGCGGGCGGCCCGAGGACGCGGACTCCGTCCGGGCCCCCGATGATGGTGAGCGGGGGCGCGGGCGGATAGCCTCACCGGGCACAGCCCCAGCATGATCGAGTGAGGACCCGCCGTGCCCCTGCCCTTCCTGACGGCCGACCGCGCATTCGAGGCGGCGGACGACGTCGCGTTGCCCTTCGACGACCACGAGCGCTGGCGGCGCCCCTACCGGCCCGGTCCCTGGCGGGTCGGGGTGGCCGCGTTGGCGCTGCTGCTCGCCTCGTACGTGCTGTTCGCGGCCGTCATCATCGCGTTGACCGGGTCGGTGTCGGAGGCCGGTGCGGTCTTCGGGTGCTCGCTGCTGGTGATCGCCTGCGCCCTGCGGCTGCTGCGGGTGGGGGTGTGGGTGAGCGACCGGGGGCTGCGGCACGTGAGCTTCCTCGTCACGCGGACGGTGCCCTGGGAGCGGGTCGTGGCCGTGCGGACCGTGCAGCAGCCGGTGCGCTGGCTGGGGCTGCCGCGGACCGTCCAGGGGCAGGCCCTGACCGTCGTACGGCACGACCGGCCCAGCGAGGCGGGTACGGCGCTGCTGACCACGCACGGGGCGGACTTCCTGGCGCGGTCCGAGGCGTTCGACCGGGCGGCGGACGCGGTCGAGGCGTGGGCCGCGGAGAACCGGCCGGAGAACCGACAGGACCGGCAGGACCGGCAGGACCGGCAGGACCGGCACGGGAGTCTGCGCGGCTGATCCCGCGAAACGTATGCAGGTCGGAGGGGCCGGTTCGCCGCTGGGTGCGGCGGGCCGGCCCCTCCGTCTTTTCCGTCTTCTCGGTCTTCGTCAGGCTGTTTCGGTCTGTTGCTTGCCGGTGTGCAGGGTGATCGCCCGTTGCATGGCCTTGCGGGCGCGGGGGGTGTCGCGGGCGTCGTGGTAGGCGACGGCCAGGCGGAACCAGGTGCGCCAGTCGTCGGGGGACGCCTCGGTCTCGGCCTTGCGGCGGGCGAAGACCGCGTCGGCCGAGTCGCGGTCGACGCGGCCGCCCGGGGTGCGGGTGAGTTCGTCGACGGGCAGGCCGCCCTCGGCGTCGAGCTCGGCGGCGAGGGCGTTGGCCCGGCGGACGAACTGGGTGTTCTTCCACAGGAACCAGACGCCGATGACCGGCAGGATCAGCACCGCCACGCCGAAGGTGACCGTCAGCAGCGTGCCCGACTGGATGAGCATGACGCCGCGGCTGCCGACCAGGACGAAGTAGAAGACCAGGACGGCGGCCGTGACGGCGTAGGAGAGCTTGGCTCGCATGTCAGCCTCGGGGTGTCGGATTCTCGGCGTCTCGGAGTGTCGGAGTGTCAGCCGAGGTCCAGGAAGTTTTCCAGGCCGAAGGTGAGGCCCGGCGTCGTGACGACCCGGCGGGCGCCCAGCAGGATGCCCGGCATGAAGCTGCTGTGGTGCAGCGAGTCGTGGCGGATGGTGAGGGTCTCGCCCTCGCCGCCGAGCAGGACCTCCTGGTGGGCCAGCAGGCCGCGCAGCCGGACGGCGTGGACGGGGACGCCGTCCACGCTGGCGCCGCGCGCGCCCTCCAGGGCCGTCGTGGTGGCGTCCGGCGCCGGGGCGGTGCCGGCCTCGCGGCGGGCCTCGGCGATGAGCTGGGCGGTGCGCGTGGCGGTGCCGGACGGGGCGTCCACCTTGTTCGGGTGGTGGAGTTCGACGACCTCGACGGACTCGAAGTACGGCGCGGCGAGCTGCGCGAACTTCATGGTCAGGACGGCCCCGATGGAGAAGTTGGGCGCGATGAGCACGCCCGTCGCCGGGGACTCGGCCAGCCGGCCCGTGAGGTGCGCGAGGCGCTCTTCGGTCCAGCCGGTGGTGCCGACCACGGCGTGGATGCCGTGCTCTACGCAGTAGTCGAGGTTGTCCATGACCGAGGCGGGTGTGGTGAGTTCGACCGCGACCTGGGCGCCGGTCTCCGTCAGCGTCGCCAGCTTGTCGCCCCGGCCGAGGGCGGCCACCAGCTCCATGTCCTCGGCGGCCTCGACCGCCCGTACCGCCTCGGAGCCGATCCGGCCGTTGGCGCCGAGGACCGCCACGCGCAGCTTGCTCATGTTCCTGCTTCCTGCTTCCTCACGGGTGGGTTAGGCGACCGCGTCGTGCAGCTTGGCGGCCTGCTTGTCCTTGAGCGGGCCGATGACCGACAGCGACGGGCGCCGTCCCAGGATGTCGCGGGCCACCGCGCGGACCTCGTCCGGGGTCACGGCCGCTATCCGGGACAGCATGTCGTCGACCGACATCTGCTCGCCCCAGCACAGCTCGCTCTTGCCGATGCGGTTCATGAGCGCGCCGGTGTCCTCCAGGCCGAGGACCGTGGAGCCCCTCAACTGGCCGATGGCGCGGCCGATCTCGTCGTCGGAGAGACCGCTGGCGGCGACCTGGTCGAGTTCGTCCCGGCAGATCTTCAGCACGTCGTGCACCTGCGACGGGCGGCAGCCCGCGTACACGCCGAAGAGGCCGCAGTCGGCGAAGCCGGAGGTGTACGAGTACACGCTGTAGGCCAGGCCGCGCTTCTCGCGGACCTCCTGGAACAGGCGGGACGACATGCCGCCGCCGAGGGCCGTGTTCAGCACGCCCAGGGCCCAGCGGCGGTCGTCCGTGCGGGCGAGGCCGGGCATGCCGAGGACGACGTGCGCCTGTTCCGTCTTGCGGCCGACCAGTTCGACGCGGCCGACGGTGCGGATCGCGCGCTGTCCGTCGCGGGGGGCGATGGGCTCGGCGTCGGGGTGCTTGAGGGCGCCCGCCTTCTCGAAGGCGTCGCGGACCTGGCGTACGACCGTGTCGTGGTCGATGTTGCCGGCGGCGGCGACCACGAGGTGGGTGGGGTCGTAGTGCTTCTTGTAGAAGCGGCGGATGCGGTCGGCGGTGAGGGCGTTGACCGTGTCGACCGTGCCGAGGACCGGGCGGCCGAGGGGGTTGTCGCCGAACATCGTGTGCGCGAACAGGTCGTGGACGCAGTCGCCGGGGTCGTCCTCGGTCATCGCGATCTCTTCGAGGATCGCGCCGCGCTCGACGTTGACGTCGTCCTCGCGGATGAGGGAGCCGGTCAGCATGTCGCAGACGACGTCGATGGCGAGCGGCAGGTCGGTGTCGAGCACGCGCGCGTAGTAGCACGTGTACTCCTTGGCCGTGAACGCGTTCATCTCGCCGCCGACCGCGTCGATCGCGGAGGAGATGTCCAGCGCGGACCTGCGGGTCGTCCCCTTGAAGAGGAGGTGCTCCAGGTAGTGCGTGGCGCCGTTCAGGGAGGGCGTCTCGTCGCGGGAGCCGACGTGCGCCCAGATGCCGAAGGTGGCCGAGCGGACAGAGGGGAGGGTCTCGGTGACGATCCGCAGGCCGCCCGGGAGGGTGGTCTTGCGGACGACGCCGATGCCGGCCGTGCCCTTGATCAGGGTTTGGGTACGGCCGACGGCCCGCGCCTCCGAAGAGGTGCGGGCCGTCGCCGTGGAGCTACGAGACGTCACTTGTCGGTGTCGTCCTTCTTGTCGTCGTCGCCGCCGTCTTCGCCCTCGACCACGGGGATCAGGGAGAGCTTGCCGCGGGAGTCGATCTCGGCGATCTCGACCTGGACCTTGGAGCCCACGGCGAGCACGTCCTCGACGTTCTCCACGCGCTTGCCGCCGGCGAGCTTGCGGATCTGCGAGATGTGCAGCAGACCGTCCTTGCCCGGGAGCAGCGACACGAACGCGCCGAAGGTGGTGGTCTTGACGACCGTACCCAGGTAGCGCTCGCCGACCTCCGGCATGGTCGGGTTGGCGATGCCGTTGATCGTGGCGCGGGCGGCCTCGGCCTGCGAGCCGACCTGGGCACCGATGTAGATGGTGCCGTCGTCCTCGATCGTGATCTCGGCGCCGGTGTCCTCCTGGATCTGGTTGATCATCTTGCCCTTCGGGCCGATGACCTCGCCGATCTTGTCCACGGGGATCTTGACGGTGATGATCCGCGGGGCGTTGGGGGACATCTCGTCCGGCGTGTCGATCGCTTCCATCATCACGTCGAGGATGTGGAGGCGGGCGTCGCGGGCCTGCTTGAGGGCCGCGGCCAGGACGGAGGCCGGGATGCCGTCCAGCTTGGTGTCGAGCTGGAGGGCGGTGACGAACTCCTTGGTGCCGGCGACCTTGAAGTCCATGTCGCCGAAGGCGTCCTCCGCACCGAGGATGTCGGTGAGGGCGACGTAGTGCGTCTCGCCGTTGATCTCCTGGGAGATCAGGCCCATGGCGATGCCGGCGACCGGGGCCTTGAGGGGCACACCGGCGTTCAGCAGCGACATGGTGGAGGCGCAGACCGAGCCCATGGACGTCGAGCCGTTGGAGCCGAGGGCCTCGGACACCTGACGGATCGCGTAGGGGAACTCCTCGCGCGTCGGCAGGACCGGCACGATGGCGCGCTCGGCGAGCGCGCCGTGGCCGATCTCGCGGCGCTTCGGGGAGCCGACGCGGCCGGTCTCGCCGACGGAGTACGGCGGGAAGTTGTAGTTGTGCATGTAGCGCTTGCGGGTCACCGGGGAGAGGGTGTCCAGCATCTGCTCCATGCGGAGCATGTTGAGGGTGGTGACGCCCAGGATCTGGGTCTCGCCACGCTCGAACAGCGCCGAGCCGTGCACGCGCGGGATGGCCTCGACCTCGGCGGCGAGCGTACGGATGTCCGTCAGCCCGCGCCCGTCGATGCGCTTCTTCTCCTTGATGACGCGCTCACGGACCAGGGACTTGGTCAGCGAGCGGTACGCGGCGGAGATCTCCTTCTCGCGGCCCTCGAACTCCGGCAGGAGCTTCTCGGCGGCCAGACCCTTGACGCGGTCCAGCTCGGCCTCGCGGTCCTGCTTGCCGGGGATCGTCAGCGCGGCGGCGAGCTCCGGGCGGACGGCGGCGGTCAGCGCCTCCAGGACGTCGTCCTGGTGGTCGAGGAAGACCGGGAACTCGCCGGTGGGCTTGGCGGCCTTGGCGGCGAGGTCGGCCTGGGCCTTGCAGAGCACCTTGATGAAGGGCTTCGCGGCGTCCAGACCGGCGGCGACGACCTCCTCGGTCGGCGCCTCGGCGCCGCCCGCGATGAGCTGGATGGTCTTCTCGGTGGCCTCGGCCTCGACCATCATGATCGCGACGTCGCCGTCCTCCAGGACGCGACCGGCGACGACCATGTCGAAGACGGCGTCCTCGAGCTCGGTGTGCGTCGGGAACGCGACCCACTGGCCGTTGATCAGCGCGACGCGGACGCCGCCGATCGGGCCGGAGAAGGGCAGACCGGCGAGCTGCGTGGACGCGGAGGCGGCGTTGATCGCCACGACGTCGTACAGGTGGTCGGGGTTGAGCGCCATGATCGTGGCGACGACCTGGATCTCGTTGCGCAGGCCCTTCTTGAAGGACGGGCGCAGCGGACGGTCGATCAGGCGGCAGGTGAGGATGGCGTCCTCGGAGGGACGGCCCTCACGGCGGAAGAAGCTGCCGGGGATCTTGCCGGCGGCGTACATCCGCTCCTCGACGTCCACCGTGAGGGGGAAGAAGTCGAGCTGGTCCTTGGGGTTCTTGGAGGCGGTGGTGGCCGACAGCACCATGGTGTCGTCGTCCAGGTACGCCACGGCGGAGCCGGCGGCCTGCTTGGCCAGGCGGCCCGTCTCGAAGCGGATGGTGCGGGTGCCGAAGGAACCGTTGTCGATAACGGCCTCGGCGTAGTGGGTCTCGTTCTCCACTAGCGTTTTCTCCGATACTTGTCGTCTTTCGTCCCTCGCTGCCCGTGTGGCAGGGGGACGGTCGTGGAGAAGCGCGCCGTGCGGTGCGGGCCGGTCTTCGATCGAAGCACCCGGGGTTCTCTTGCCCGGGGGCCACTACCGAGGACCGGCGGCGGTGAGGTGCGCTTCTCCTCGTTCGGTGGTGCGTGGTGACATCTACCCGCAGCGAGTACACGTCATCACGCTGTGTCGTACGTATTGCGTTGTGCTACCACACTACAAAGCGTTGGTGACACTCCGCACGTTTCCGCACGGGACGGGCGTACGACGGCCCGGTCATCGATGGTCGGTCATCGATCGTCGGTCATCGGTGATCGTTGCGTGCGGCATGCATAACAGGTGCGAACACCGGCACGCACAGGTTTATACAGGTGCGTACAGCAAAAAGGAGCGGTCCCGATGGCCGGGAACCGCTCCCCTCACGGCGTCCTACTTGGCGCCCGCCGCACCGCGGCGGATGCCGAGGCGGTCGACCAGCGCACGGAAGCGCTGGATGTCCTTCTTGGCGAGGTACTGCAGCAGGCGACGGCGCTGACCGACCAGGATCAGCAGACCACGACGGGAGTGGTGGTCGTGCTTGTGGGTCTTGAGGTGCCCGGTCAGGTCGGAGATCCGGCGCGACAGCATGGCGACCTGGACCTCGGGAGAGCCGGTGTCGCCCTCCTTCTGGCCGAACTCGGTGATGATCTGCTTCTTCGTAGCGGCGTCGAGCGGCACGCGTACTCCTCGTAGTCTGTGCAGTGGCCACCGAGTGCCCCCGGTCTGTGTCTCGGGGGAGCTTCCGTTACTCGGGAGGCGGGGATCCGCTGGGCGCTACCTCCAGAGCCTTCAGGGGGTGCCTGGAGGTTTTCCGGGGGTGCGTACACAAACGGCCGAGAGCCAGGGTAGCAGGCCGACGCGCCGGGCTTGTCCGGGCGTGGGCGGGCCCGGACGGGCTCGGGTGGACCCGGGCGGGCGCCGGCGTTCCCGGGCGCGGGGGAAGCGGCGGAGGCAGTGTACGGGGGCGGGGGCCGGCCCGAACGGGAAAAGGCGAACCTCTGACCTGGGGGAACTACGACAAGTAGGGTGACCGTACAGCTCGTTGGAACAGGGCGAACAGGGCGAAGAGACAGACCGTACGGACAGGTTGGCCCAGTGGGATCAGCGGCAACCGTGGGAACAGAGGGAAGGGTCGGAGCCGACATGGCCGATGCCGAGGACAAGGAACTCAAGGCGCGCAAGGAGCGGGAGCGGGACGAGCTGTACGCGCTCGACATCTCCGGCGTCGAGTGGCAGAGCGCACCGGGTACGGAGGAGCACGAGGAGCGCGTCGAGATCGCGTACCTGCCCGACGGCGCCGTGGCGATGCGGTCGTCGCTCGACACGGAGACGGTGCTGCGCTACACGGAGGCGGAGTGGCGCGCCTTCGTGCTGGGCGCCCGGGACGGCGAGTTCGATCTGGAGCCCACGCAGCTCAATGGGGGGCTGGCGGCGGAGTAGCCGAAGCCTTGCGGTGACGAGCGGCGGCCGGGGGGTATCGGGCGCCGCTCTTCCGTTCTTCCGTACCGGTGCGGCCGCAGATGGCCTGGAAGGTCAGCCGGTCATCGAGCGGGCTGCCGTGTACACGTCGAAGACGGCCAGGGCCAACGGCACCAGCGTCAGCAGGACGAAGCCCTCGGCGATCTCCATGAACCGGCCCCAGAACGGCGTGAGACCGCCCCGCGAGGTGATCAGGCCGATCGCGGTGACGATCGCGGAGGCCCCCGCGATCGCGGCGACCAGCCAGACCGTGCGGATGTCCAGGTCGGTGCCGGTCACCGAGTCCGGCGAGCCGAGTGCCAGGCCCAGTCCGAGCAGAACGAGGGAACCGAGGCCCGCGGCCAGCACGGGGGCGACCTGGGCGGTGTAGCGGAAGAGGTGCGCGCGCATCAGCAGGGCGATGCCCGTGGCGAGCGCGAGGAGCTGTGCCCAGACGTCGTCGGAGAACCCGAGGACCGCGCAGGCACCGACCGTGATCACCGCGCAGCCGCCGACCAGGCCGACCAGGAGTTCGTGGCCGCGGCGCGCCTGGGCGGCGATCCGCTCGGCGTCGACCGGCTCCCGCGGGGTGGGATCGGTGCCGTACGCGCTGCGCGGGGCGGAGTCCGGGGCGTCGAAGCCGATCGGCAGGCGGGCGAAGCGCATGGACAGGCCGGGCAGGAAGGCCAGGGCGCCCACGCCGACGGGGGCGCACAGGGCGGCGGTCTCGGCCGGTGTCCAGTGCGCGAGGATCGCCGCGAACACCGCCGCCAAGCCTGCGCCGGAGGCAACCACGAAGGCGACGAAGGGGCCGTCCCCACGGGGGGAGCACAGGGTGAGCAGCACCGCGGCCAGCAGCACCGCGGCGCAGGCCAGCAGGAACTGCAGCTTGCCGATGCCCTGGCCGTCGGCGAGCGGGAGGATCCCGGAGCCCGCCACCGCCACGTTGGGCAGCGCGCCGAGTCCCAGGGCGATCGCGGAGCCGCGGTCGTCGTAGACGCGGGCCCGGACAGCGGCGAGGGCGACCAGCAGGACGCCGACGACCGCGGCGAGGACGCCGGGCAGGCCGTGCGTGTCGTGGCGCGGGTCGCCGGTCCAGGCCACGAAGGCGAGCAGGGCCGGCAGGACGCCTCCGCCGACGAGGCCCGCGGCGCGGGTCAGTTCGCCGCTCCACAGGGTGTGCTGGCGCGTCACGGCGGAGGCGACCGCCTCGGACACGTCGTCGAAGACGGCGGGCGGCAGTGACTCGGAGAAGGGGCGCAGCGTGAGGAGTTCGCCGTCGAGGATGTGCTGGGCGGCGAACGAACGGGAGCTGTCGAGGACGGTGCCGTCCCGGCGGACGAGGTGGTAGCCGACCGGGGCGCCCTCTGCGGGGCTCTGCCGGGAGAGCCTGAGGATCTCCGGGTAGATGTCGGCGACCGGAATGTCGTCGGGCAGCGCCACGTCGATCCTGCTGTCGGGGGCGACGATGGTGACCCGGCAGAAACCGAGCCCCGTCCCCGCCGCGGGAGCGGCTCCGGTGCCGCGTCCTGCTCCGGTGGCTGCCGCGGAGGCCGTGATGCTCACCTGCTGCTCCCCCTCAGTGATGGTTCCGCGTCGGCTGCGTGAAGGTCCCGCGCCGGTTGGTGCGCTGCACGGCCCGCGGGTGTGCTCACGCGAACATCCGGCACCCTACCGCCCTCTGGTCGCACGGGTAGTCAGTAGGATCACGCGGCGGCCTGCGTCCGCCTGATACGGGGTGGTGGACGGTACTTCGGGGGCCTCGCAAGAGGGTTGGTGAGCAGTGAGCCATGTCGTCGTGAAGCGCCCGCCACGGGCGCTGCCATCCGAGGTGCCCACGGACGAGGTCGTCCTGCAACCTCCGCCGGAGCTGCCGCGGGGCCATCAGGAAAGCGTGCTGATGCAACTGCTGCCGACGCTCGGCATGGGCGGTTCGGTGGTCTTCTTCTTCACGAGCGGGCAGCCGTTCATGAAGATCATGGGCATGGTCATGATCGCCTCGACCGTGGCCATGTCGATCGCGATGGTGGTGCGCTTCCGCCGCGGCTCGCAGGGACAGTTGGCGGACCTGCGCCGGGACTACCTGGGCTACCTGGCGCAGACCCGGCGCACCGCGCTCGACACCGCGCGGGCCCAGCGGGACGCGCAGTACTACCTGCACCCCTCCCCCGAGCAACTGTGGGCCCTGGTCGCCGAGGGCAGCCGGGTGTGGGAACGGCGGCCCGGCGACGAGGACTTCGCGCAGGTCCGCGTCGGCCTCGGCGCCCAGGGGCTCGCCACCCCGCTGGTCGCCCCCGAGACAGGCCCGGTGGAGCAGTTGGAGCCGCTGACGGCGGGTGCGTTGCAGCGCTTCCTCGCCGTCCACGACAGCCTGGACGACCTGCCGATGGCCGTGTCCCTGCGCGCCTTCTACCACGTCACGGTCAGCGGCGAGCCGCAGTCGGTGCGCTCCTGTGCCCGTGCCCTGGCGGGTTCGCTGGCCGCGCTGCACTCGTCCGAGGACCTGGTCCTCGTCGTCGCGGCAGGCCGGGCGGAGCTGCCGCACTGGGAGTGGACGAAGTGGCTGCCGCACGTCCAGGCGTCCGGCGCCGTGGACGGGGCGGGCAGCCGCCGGCTGGTCGGCTCCGACACCCGTGAGCTGGAGCACCTGCTCGGCGCCCGGCTCGCCGGCCGGCCGCGGTTCCACCCGCACGCGGCGCCACTGCCCGACGAACCGCACATCGTCGTCGTCCTGGACGGCGTCTCCCTCGCCCCGGACTCGGTCCTGGCCAACCCGGAGGGGCTGCAGGGCGTGACGGTCCTCGAGATCGTCCCCGGTGAGCTCACGGGGGCGGGTGGCGAGCTGGACATCCTCGTACAACCGGGTGTATTGCGGCTGGAGTCGGCGCACGGTGCCGTCTACGAGGGGACGCCCGACGTCCTCTCGCCGGAGTCCGCCGAGGCGCTCGCCCGGCAGCTCGCGCCGCTGCGGATGGCCTCCGGTGGGGACGACGACGAGCCGCTGCTGGCGAACCTGGACTTCACCGACCTGCTGAACCTCGGGGACGCGGCGTCCGTGGACCCGCTGCGCACCTGGCGGCCGCGGTCGCTGGCCGAGCGGCTGCGGGTGCCGATCGGTGTGGGCGAGGACGGCCGTCCGGTGATGCTGGACCTCAAGGAGGCGGCGCAGGAGGGCATGGGCCCGCACGGTCTGTGCGTGGGCGCCACCGGTTCCGGCAAGTCCGAGCTGCTGCGCACCCTGGTGCTGGGGCTGGCGGTCACCCACTCCTCGGAGACCCTCAACTTCGTCCTGGCCGACTTCAAGGGCGGCGCGACCTTCGCCGGCATGGCGCAGATGCCGCACGTGGCGGCCGTGATCACCAACCTGGCGGACGATCTGACGCTCGTCGACCGGATGGGCGACTCCATCCGGGGCGAGCTCAACCGGCGTCAGGAGCTGCTGCGGGACGCGGGCAACTACGCCAACATCCACGACTACGAGAAGGCGCGGGCCGCGGGTGCCGCCCTGCAGCCGATCCCCTCCCTGGTCCTGGTGATCGACGAGTTCAGCGAGCTGCTGACGGCGAAGCCGGACTTCATCGAGATGTTCGTGCAGATCGGCCGGATCGGCCGCTCGCTCGGCGTGCACCTGCTGCTGGCCTCGCAGCGCCTGGAGGAGGGGCGGTTGCGCGGCCTGGAGACGTACCTGTCGTACCGCGTCGGTCTGCGCACCTTCTCGGCGGCGGAGTCGCGGGCGGCGCTGGGCGTGCCGGACGCCTACTCGCTGCCGAACGTGCCCGGTTCCGGGTTCCTGAAGTTCGGCACGGACGAGATGGTGCGTTTCAAGGCGGCGTACGTGTCCGGCGTCCACCGCGCGGGCGGTCAGCGGGCGGCGCTGGGGGGCGGCTCGCTGCCGCTGGACCGGCGGCCGGTGCTGTTCACCTCGGCCGAGGTGCCGGTCCGGTACGCGGCCGTGCCGCAGCAACTCCGTTCCGGGGACGGTCCGGAGGTCGACGAGGCTCTCGCCGACACCGTGCTGGACGTGATCGTGCGCCGGCTGGAGGCACAGGGTCCGGCGGCGCACCAGGTGTGGCTGCCGCCGCTGGACAGCCCGCCGTCGCTGGACGCCCTCCTGCCGGGGCTCACGGCGGTGCCGGGCCGCGGGCTCACGCAGCCGGGCTACGAAGGCGCGGGCCGTCTGGTCGTGCCGGTCGGTCTGGTGGACAAGCCGTTCGAGCAGCGCCGCGACTCCCTCTGGGTGGACTTCTCCGGCGCGGCGGGCCACATGCAGATCGTCGGCGGCCCGCAGTCCGGCAAGTCGACGCTGCTGCGCACGCTGATCTCGGCGTTCGCCCTCACCCACACTCCGGCCGAGGTCCAGTTCTACGGCCTCGACTTCGGCGGTGGCGGTATGGCGACGGTGGCCGGTCTGCCGCATGTGGGCGGGATCGCCTCGCGGCTGGACCCGGAGCGGGTGCGGCGCACGGTGGCCGAGGTGTACGGCGTGCTGACCCGCCGCGAGGAGTACTTCCGCTCGGCCGGGATCCCCTCGATCGCGGACTTCCGGGCCAGGCGGGCGAGGGGGGACATCGCGGTGACGGACCAGCCGTGGGGCGATGTCTTCCTGGTCATCGACGGGTGGGGGAACTTCCGCGCGGACTACGAGGCGATGGACCAGATCATCCACGAGATCGCGGCGCGCGGTCTCGGCTACGGCATCCATCTGGTGCTGACCGCCTCGCGTTCGATGGAGGTCAGGGCCGCCCTCAAGGACCACCTGATGAACCGCCTGGAGCTGCGGCTCGGCGACACGATGGACTCCGAGATCGACCGCAAGGGCGCCGCGAACGTCCCGGCGGGCGTTCCGGGCCGTGGCCAGTCTCCGCAGAAACTGCACTTCATGGCGGCGGTGCCGCGGATCGACGGCCTCGCCTCCGACACCGACCTCTCCGACGCCACGCAGGCGCTGGCCACGGAGGTCTCCCGGCACTGGCAGGCGCCGCCGGCTCCCGAGGTACGGCTGCTGCCGCGCGAGTTCCCGGCGGGTCAGCTGCCCCCGGGCGGCCGCTTCCCGCGCCGCGGGGTGGCCTTCGGCCTCGACGAGAACAACCTCGAGCCGGTCTACGTCGACTTCGAGCAGGACCCGTTCTTCCTCGTCCTCGGCGAGAGCGAGTCCGGCAAGTCGAACCTGCTGCGGCTGCTGATCAAGCAACTGACGGAGCGCTACTCGGGCGACGAGTGCAAGCTGTTCGTGGTCGACAACAGGCGGTCCCTGCTGGACGTGACCCCGTCGTCCCACCTGGCCGAGTACATCCCCATGTCCAACGCCATGGACCACCACATGGCCGCGCTGGCGGACCTGATGCGACGCCGGACGCCCACCGCCGACGTAACCGCCCAGCAACTGCGGGACCGAAGCTGGTGGCGGGGGCCGACGGTGTACGTCGTCGTCGACGACTACGACCTGGTGGCGACGTCGAGCGGAAACCCGCTGGCGGGTCTGACGGAGCTGCTGCCGTTCGCCCGGGATGTGGGGGTGCGGTTCATCATCGCGCGGTCGACGGCGGGTGCGGGGCGGGCGTCGTACGAGGCGTTCATGCAGCGGATCAAGGAACTCGGGGCGCAGGGTGTGGTGTTGGCGGGTGACCCCGGGGAGGGGGACCTCCTGGGGGGCGTCCGGCCTCGTCCGATGCCCGCGGGGCGGGGGGTCTTTGTCTCGCGGCGGCGGGGGAAGCCGTTGGTGCAGGTGGGGTTGGTGGCGGAGGGGGTGTGATGTGCGGGCGTACTTGGCGGGCGCAGTTGGCGGGCGCAGTTGGCCTCGGAAGGGATGTCCTCGGCGGCGCCGCCGGTGGGCCCTGCTCCACCGATGTCAAGCCGTACAGCAGTGAATTGTGGAAAGTATGGTGAGATCCGTGAACTCACTTGAACTGAGCTCACGGATCCGCCTGTCAGTAGCTGGGCGGAACTGTCCCGTCCGACGGACGGGTTTCACGGGGACACGGGGAAGGGGTCCACGCATGGCGTGGGAGGAGTGGGAGCAGCTCAAGAGTGCGGCGGCGGAGCAGCACGCAGCCCAGATGCAACTGAACCACGTACCAATTGACCCGGGCGGAGGCACCGGCACGCTGGTGTCGAACAAGCCGGCCTGGTCGAAGGCCGGCCAGGACGTCGGCTCGCTCCGTGAGGACATCAGCAAGGCGATGGCGAAGCTGACGGACGGGCAGAAGGGCCTTGGCGAGGACGCCGGCTGCCTGACCGCGACGGCCCAGAAAGACGTACACGCCTCGTGGGAGACCTACGTCAAGAACGTGAGCGGACGCTGCGGGAAGCTCTCGGGTCTGCTGGAGAAGGCGGGCAACGACCAGCTGAAGACCGATGAGGCGATCGAGGTCGAGATCGGCAACCTGAAGGTGGAGTACGGAGACACTACGGCTGTCGGCGGTCAGGACAAGGGGCGGTAACGAGACGTCATGGACCTTGCAACGCTCAAGAAACTCAGGCCGACCGAGTACTCCGACGCGGCCGATGGATACCGCAGCACCTCCGACATGGCGAGCGCGGTCAAGGACCGCATCGAGAGCCAGATCACCGTGGCCATGCGGAACTCCCTGAAGGGCGAGGCCGCGAGCGCGGCGATCAAGCAACTGGGGGAGCTGGGAAAGAACTTCCATTACGTCCAGGTCGAATGCGGCCTGGTCAGCACCGCGCTTGAAGCCTTCTCATACGAGGTGGGAGCCGCCAAGTCCAAGCTCGACGCAGCGCTCGATGGTGCGCAGGCCGCGAAGCTCACGGTGAACGCCGACGGTTCGGTGTCCTATCCGGCGGGCGGGGAGAAGGACGCCGACGGCAAGATTCCCGACGGCGGCACGGTGAGCGGCCTGACGGACGGCACGGCCGCCGCGATCGGCCGCCAGTCGGCCAACTTCGATCCCAATCCCAACCACCGCCTCGCGCAGGACTACGCGGACCAGATCGCTCATGCCCTCAAGGAGGCGACGGAGGCCGACGAGAAGTGGGCGCCAAAACTGCGCGCGCTGAAGGCGGACGACGACCTGACCATCTCCGACGGCGACTGGGCCGACGTGTCCTCGGACACGAAGGGCGTGACCGAGGCGGGCAAGAAGTACCTCGACTCCCTGCCGCAGCCACCCAAGTATGGCAGTCCGAAGGACAACGCGGAGTGGTGGAAGGGCCTCGACGCGGAACAGCAGGCAGCGTGGATCTCCATGCGCCCCGATTCCGTGGGCGCGCTCGACGGACTGCCGGCCACGGTCCGAGACAAGGCCAACCGCATCGTGTTCGACGAGACACGAGGCAAGATGCAGACGGAGCTGAACTCAATTCCGGCGCCGCCACCCAATGAGTGGACGTGGATTTCCGCCGGGGGCTATGCGTCCAAGGTTCATACCGATGACTGGATGGATTGGTACAATAAGTACGGGGAACGGTACGACCATCTCACCAAATCCCTCAAGGGCATGCAGGCCATCCAGACCCGATTCGACGCGACGGGGATTGGCGAGCTACCTGAGGCGTACCTGCTGGGCTTCAGCGCGGAGGGCCACGGCCGGGCGATCGTCGCAAACGGGAACCCCGACACAGCCGATCACCAGGCAGTGTATGTGCCAGGCACAACGTCGAATCTAGGGAAAGTCGACGGCGATATCACCCGTATGAAAGATTTGTGGCGTGTGGCCAATACGGAAGCGCACGGTCAGCCCGTTTCCACGATCACTTGGCTCGGATACGACGCCCCTCAGGAACTCGTCAAGGATTCACCGTTCGAGCATTATGCTTATGATGGCGCACCGGCATTCCGCGACTTCATGGACGGACTTGACGCATCGCATTCGGGAGATTCAGATCCGCACCGCACCGTGATTGCACACTCGTACGGAACAACGCTCGTGGGAGCTGCGGCCCAGACAGGGCATCTCAATGCCGACGACGTGGTCCTTGCCGGCAGCCCCGGCGTCAAAGTGTCCCATGCCGAGGAGATGGACGTCCCCAAGGGGCATGTGTGGAACGAGGAGGCAGACGGAGACCCTGCGCCTGACATCGGCCGTTTCGGCCACGGCGGGGACGGCTGGGTAATCCCCAGCGATCCGAGCTTCGGCGCCAACCAGATGACCACGGACACCGAGGGCCACAGCGGTTACTGGGATGTGGGCTCCGACAGCCTACGGAATCAGGCCCGGGTCACTGTCGGAAAGTTTGACGACGTACAGCTGAAGCCGCCGCCGGACCCTTGGGCGCATGTGAAGTAGGAAGCATGGCTTGCCTGACCAAAAGACCGGCCCGTGTCCCGGTTCGATCAAGCGAGGCTCACAACTTGAAGACGAAATTGGGCGCAATCGCGCTCACCCTGTCCACCGCCCTTGCGACCCTCACCGGATGCAGCATGACTGACACCACCAGTTCCGACGACATCCCATCCTCCGGCATCAGCACGTCGAGCGACGCAGCCGAGGACACAAAGCAGGCCTCCAGTGAGCTGTACAACTTGATCGGGCTCGAGGGGAAGGCATCCAACACCGGGCCGGGAGTCAAGGAATGCGGCAAGAAGGACCCGGAGAAGTACTTCCAGATCTTCCACTCATGGTCCTTCACGCCGTCCTCGCTCCAGCAGCTCGAAGGCACGATGGAACGATTGAAAGCGGAGCTTCCCAAGCATGGCTGGAAGGTCGTCGACTACGGACCGGACAGCAGCCGGAACAAGAATCTCAGCCTTACGGCCGACAACGACACGAAGAAATTCAGCGTCAACCTGACCTACCAGGCCAAGGACAAACCACCGAATCTCAACTTCTTCGTAGTGTCCGGCTGTTACCAGATTCCGGACGGCCAGAAAATTGAGCAGTTCTAATATTGAAACTCAGCTCCAGACCAGCGCCGCCCCCAGCAGCAGCGCGAACAGCCACGGCAGCTGTAGTTCGTGACTTGTTACGGGCGGACCGGGGCGGTGGCTGTGCCGTTGAACACCACGGGCAGGGCCCCGACGGCCGCCGACGCAAGGTCGAGACGGCGTGGATAATACTCACTGTCATCAACCTCCGTTGGGTTGGCGGCCATGCCCCCGGACGGCTCCACCCGTCGCGGGGGTCCCTTGCACCATCCACCTAGCCTGATACAGCTTGATGTATCCAGATGTAGCTAGAGCTAAAGGTGGCAAGCATGGTGCGGCTGCCTACCGTCGAGGAATGTCCCTTGACCCCGAATCAGGCCGACCGCTGTACGTGCAGCTCGCTGACGTGATCGACTCCAGGATCCGCAGCGGGGAATACCCACCCGACCGCATGATCCCCGCGTCACTCCGACTCTCCGAGGAGTACGGCATTGCTCATATGACCGTACGCCGCGCCATGCGGGAGCTGCGTGAGCGTGGCTTGATCTACACCGTGTCCGGGAAGGGGTCCTATGTGGTGCCCAAGCCGCCAACCAGTACCCCTGAGCCCGACACGGCCGAGAGCGACGAGTCCACCGACTGAGCATGGGCCGGAAACATTGCGAATCTCCGCGATGCCTGTCGACAGCTCAACACGGGGTCGAGAACGCTTTCAGATCCCCGCTTCCTGCCGCTCTGCCACCTTAGCCGCCACCTCTTGCGCTCAGTCCGAGTGCCCAACCTTCCGGACGAGGGCAGAGCACAGGGTGGGCACCTCCCGTGCGTGCCCACCCTGTGCTCCGAAGTACGTGCTTGCCCTTACATGAAGTAGCTGGCGCCCTTCAGGTCGCCGCCGCGGTAGTCACCGCCGGCGCCGTGGACCTGGTGCGAGATCTGGAGCAGCGCCGCGTGGATACCCCGGGCGTGCTTGTTCCACTCTTCGCTCTTGCTCTGGAACTGCTGGAACGCCTCGCCCCCCCAGCCCGCGGACACGTTGAGCACGGCCTGCCTCAGCGCTTCGAGGTCTTCCTCAAGCTTCGTGGCCTGGGTGCCGAGCTCGGTGGCGAGCGCGTCCATGGTGCCGTATGTGACGGCGAGTTCCTCGTAATGGGCTCCGGACATGTTTCCCTCGTTTCTCTGAAGATTTCAGTCGGACTTCGCAGTCCGGGCAACGGTGAGGTTCAGCGCGACCAGTGGTTCGTGCTCGTCAGTAGCTGCTGAGCGCCGAATTCTTTCCGCCGAGATCCTCGACCGAGATCTTGGTCATGTCGGCCGTGATCTGGTCTTCGAGGTTCTGCTTGTCGGTCTTGGTCATGTGGATGCCCTCGAGGAAGTCGTCGAGCATCTTGCCGATCCCGACCATGTGGCCGTTGATCTCCGTCTGCTTGGCGTTGAACGCGTTGGCACCCTGGCCGGTCCACGCCTTCTCGATCATGTCGATCGTGCCCTGCAGTTTCGCGAGGGAGCCCCTGATGTTGTCGTATCGATCGATGACTTCCTTCTGGAGCTTCTGTACATCGCCGTCATTGAGCTTGCGGTCGACCATTTCGGCACTCCCTTTCGTGAGCTGTGGTTCGTTTCTGCGCGCCTCACTGCGCCAGAACCGTTGTGTGTGACCGGTCGTCGTGTGTGGGTCGTTCAGGCACCTCGCCGTGAGCGGATCACCGCGAAGGCGCCACCGCCGATCACAAGGACAGCCGCCGCGGCTCCGAGCGCAACCCACATCGTGGTGTTGCCGGAGGTGTCGGAAGTGTCGGAGGTTGATCCTGCCGCCGAAGTCTGGCCGTCTGAAGTGCCCTTCGAGGGCTGTGACGGGGTTGATGCGGAAGCGGAGGGTGAGGTACCTGTCTTGTCCGTGACGCCCGTGGCGTTTTCCCTGGCGAGCGGGTCGGTGTTGGCTGGGCCGGGGTTGAAAGCGCTGTTCTCCAGCACCATGCGGGGGCGGATCAGTCCGTATCCGAGGTATGTACTCGGGTTGTTTTTCGCCCAGTCACGTCCGGCGGTGTCGATCAGGCTGGCGAGGACTTGGTTGGCGGTCCACTTGGGGTGGGCGGACCAGACGAGGGCGGCGGAGGCGGAGGCGATGGCGGTGGCTTGGCTGGTGCCCTGGCCTGTGCAGTAGGAACGGAACGTGTTATCGCACCAAGTGGGGACGTTCAGGCCGGGGGATGCCAGGTCGACGTAGTTGCCGTGTTCGGAGAACTTTCCGACCTTGCCAGACTCGTCAGATGCCGCAACGCCGACTACGTAGGGGTAGGCGGCCGGGTAGCCGATGAAGTTCTTCTTTTGTGCATCATTGCCGGTACCGGCGATCATCAACTTTCCCTTGGACTGGGCGTACTTGATCGCCTCGAGATCCTCAGGGTCATCAATGTCGCTAGTGATGGACATACTGATGATTTTGATGTCGCTGTCAGCAATTGATCTGATCACGTCCGCCAGTGCGGGTGCCTTCCGCGTCTCGGTGGCGCTGTCCAATCCGCGGATCGCGACCCGATAGGGAACGATCTTCGCCCCCGGGGCTAGGCCCTTGAGGCCTCCACCGGCGCCAGTACCGGCGATCAATTCCGCCATGCTCGTCCCGTGGCCCGAAGAGTCATTTGTCGCTTTGTAACCGACAGCTTTGGACACCTCCCCAACGAGCACCTGCCCTTTCAACGCAGTGGTCTCGGGATTGACCCCCGTATCGACAACGGCCACCTTGACGCCCTTGCCGGTACTTACCTTCCACATCTCTTCGGCTTTCATCGCCGTCAGGTACCACTGCTGGGACTGGACGTCGGCGGCCGACGCGCTCGGAGCCAGCCCTGCCGAGAGGACGGCCAAGGCGCCGAGCGCTGAACAGACGGCGGAAACCCGTCTCCCGTTTTGTTCCGCGAAAGACGCGCTCCGCCCGCCGCGTCGGCTGCTCCCTGCCACCATGCCTCTGTCTGTCCTCGCTCTTGTCCGGTCAGTCGGTTGGCGACGCATCATCGCGCCGCTCGTCACGGCGCGAACGTGTCTCGCCTGCACCCTGTTTGCGCGCAGAACCACGCACCGCGCCCGGGCCGCCGGGTGTGTTCCCACTGTTCTTGCTTCCGGAAGCTCGCCCCTTCGGCGTTCCGACCACACCGTCCGGGCTGCCGACAGGGCGGCGAGCCGCCTGTCCCGCGCCCTTTCCCGTCGTGGAGTCGGATGTCCCGATCACCCCACGCTGGCCGGGCTTCTCGCCCGCGGCACGCGAGGTGGACGCGCCCTCGCCGCCGACGACCGTACCGCGCGGCAACCTGGAACCGTTGGTGCCGGGGGCGCCCCGGGTGGCAGGCCTCCCGCCGACAACGCCGTCGCCCGTTCGTGCGGCACCGGTACGTCCAGCGCCCGGACGCCCGGGGTTCGTGGCACCCATGCCGGTCACGGGACTGCGTGGGACACTGCCGGTGCGTCCGGCCGCCTGCCCGCCAGTCTTCGGCGCCCCGCCGACCACACCTCGCCCCATGGGACCAGTGGTGCGGCCGCCCGTCTTCCCTGTTGCTGCCGCGGCACGTCCCGCCTGCCCCATGGGGCCGGTTCCCGTACGCCCTGCCGCAGTGCCGCCAGGCACGCCGCCGGCTCGCCCCTGCGACGTGCCGGGAACCCTGCTTCCCGGCGCGCCTCCGAACCCTGAGGTACGTCCGGCCGGCCCTCGGAAAGTAGGGGGTACGCCGACGGGGGCAAAGGGAGGAAGCGTTCCCGCAGGGGTTGCGTTGGGGCCTGCCGTCGAGGGGGGTGTGACCGTCGTCGGCTTCATGGTGTCCTGGGGCGGCAACGTACCGACGCTGTCGATCTCCGTGCCCACATGCCGTTCGGGAAGCCTGACGGTCTCGTCCCCGCTCTTGGGGGATGACGGCAAGTCCTCCGCACGCGGTCGCTCCACCATGGTGTCCACAGAGTGCCGGCGTGTGGTTCCTGATCCACTTGCTGCTGCAAGAGATCCTTGGCCCGGCGGTTCCTTGACCGGAGTAAAGTCTTCCGGCTCAGGCACCCCCACATCCGGCATCTTTGGAAACACCGGCTCCTCCGCCAGCTGCATCATCCCGCTCGACACCGTGTAGAACGAGGCCAGCCGGTACATCTGGTTGATCGCCTCTTGGCGGTCCTTCTCGGCACTGACCGCCGCCGTGTACTCCGCGTTGCCGTCGACGCGCTGGGGCGTCGGGATGTCGTCGACCTTTTTGGGGTCGATGCGGTTGTCGCGGGGAGGCATGGACTTGCGTACGGAGGCGAGGCCGGAGCTTGCCGCCAGGACCTGGGTGCCCACCTCGTCGGTGTAACCGGCGAGCGCGAGGGCCGTGGTCGTCAGGTTCATGCCCCAGGTGTAGAAGGCGGTGTGGGCCTCGCCCTCCCAGTCGACGTCGCCGAGGTTGCGGCTGAGTTCGTTGGCGGCGTCGTTGATGGCGTCCCGGGCGTCGACGAGGGCCGTGGCGGCGCTCTCCAGGGTCGCAGGGTTCGCCGACTCGACGATGTCGATCATGGCGTTGAGGTCGTAGCCCTCGAAGCTGGTCTTGCCGAAGCCGCCCGGACTGCCGGGTGCCGGGGGGCTGAGCACCGCGGCCTTGTGCACGACGTCGTCCACGCCGGTGTTCTGCCGGACGGCGTCCTGGCGTTCCGCCTGGTAGTGGTCCGGCTTCTTCTTGTCGCCGCTCATCAGTACCCCGCGTCGGTGTGGTCGGCGTCGTTGGTCCGCTGGATCTGCTTGTTCAGCGCCTCGTCCCGGTCACGGTTGACCTCGGTGCGGATCTCGTGGAACCGGTACCGAAGGTCCTCTTCGAGGTTGTCGAAGGTGACGTCCACGCCGTGCACGGCGATCTGCATCGCCTCGAGTTGGAGTCCCAGTGACTTGGAGAGCGCCGTGATGCGCTCGTGGACGCGCGCGTACTGCAGATGGAGCGTCTTTGCCTCCGGGAAGTCGCCCGCTCCGAACGTGGCTTCCGACAGGCTGTGGTCCGCGACCTTCGCCGAGCCGCCCGCCGATTTCTCGAAGGCCGTGAGCAGGTCGTCCACCCGCTTTTTGAACGTCGAGAGCGCCATGTAGCCACGCCGTACGTCAGCGAGGCCCCCGCCCATGTCCGCAGGAATCACGACAGCCACTCTCCCCGTTTTCCGCCACTCGTCCTGAGCAGCTCAGCCCACGCCTCTCAAGTGTTCACGACTGCAGTGCAACCACTGTAATGACTTCCTCCGACAGCCCCAACTGCCCTATGCGACAGCCGCGCCGGCGCCGATATGCACTCATCTCATTCCTTGCAGAACGCCACATACCGACCCGACACCCCGGCGTCCGTCATGTTCGGGAGGTTTTCCCCTGCAACCAGAGCCGCGCCCCGACCTCGCTGGGGTACTCGCGCACGGTGAGCATCGCGACGCTCCACCCCAGGGCGAACGCGGCGAGCGCCGGCATCACGGGAGCAGCGATCAGCACCAGCGCGCGGCCGACGACGGCCAGTCCCGTGGAGCGGCGGGTCTCGTCGCGCTTGCGCGCGCGGAACTCGTCGGGGGCAGGCGGATCCAGAAGGTCCTTGTGGTGGCGCCGACGCTGCACCAACCACCCCCAGACCACGGCGATACAGGAAGCGACAACCTGAGCCCAGTCCCACGCCGTGCGCACGGTCGGCGGCAACACAGTTCGAAATCCCTGGTAGAGACTGATCGAGGCGAAGCACAGGAAGGCAAGGACGGTGAGCAGAAGTACGGCTGTCCAGGCCCGGCGCAGCCAGTAGCGCGCACCGCGCTGGAACCAGGTGGTGCCGAGTCCTTGAAGGGCTGGGATCCGGACATGCGCCACCGAAGCGGGGATCTCAGAAGATGCTCGTGACGCCATGCCAAACGTCCTTCCCCAGTCGTATGAAGTCGTGCCCTGTGTCCGACAGGACGTCACCGGTGCCGTGCAACACCCCGCCGACCACACCGTGGTCGTGGATGTCCTCACTCCAGTGCTCGTGGAAGGAGTGGTCGATGATGCCGGTGGCACCGATCACCACCAGGCCGCCGCCCACGGCCACCGCGGCGGCGGGCACCTCGAAGGGCAGGGCGGCCACGACGCCCGCCGTGACGGCCGTTCCGGCCACCAGACCGGCGATGTTCGCGCCGCCGTCGACGGCAACCGACTTCTGCCACGACCAGCCCTTGTCGTGGTCGTCGGAGGCTTCGAGTATTCCGCAGGCACCGGCCGCGGCGACATCCAGGACCGGTACCTCTTTGAGGAAGTCCGGCAGTTTCTCCATGCTCTTGCCCGCGCGGAGCGCGTCTGCGGCGTCGGCCAGTTTGACGTTGAGGGCCCGGTCGTACGGCAGTGCCGTGCTGCCGTGGTCCGCGCGGGCCATGGCCTCTTCGAGGGAGTCCACCTTCATGACCGCGTCGGCGTACGCGCCCTTGGCCGGAAGGTCGGCGGGCAGTGCGCGGCCCGCCTTCTGGTACGCCTTGCGCTCCGCGCGGAGGTCTTTCTTGGCGGCCCGCTCCTCGGCCCTGGCATCGTCGATCTTGGTGCGGGCCTTCGCTCCGTCGACCCGGGCGTCCTCGGCATCGTAGGCGTACAGCCCGCGCAGATAGTCGGCGATGGTGACCTTGTCGCCGGTGGATGCGGGTGCCGTCACCTGTCCGTACAGCCCCCGCAGCTTGTCCGCCGCCACCAGCCGGGCGTGCTGCGCCGTGTGCAGCACCTCCTGGCGCACCTTGTCGTACTCGCCCATCGCGGAGATCGTCTTCTGGTCCTGCGCGCTCGGCGGGTTCGCGGTGACGATCGTCCGGGGCACGCCCATCGCGCCCATGAGCACGCCGTTGCGGGTCGCCACGTGTTCGGCGTTCTGCAGGGCCGTCTCGCAGGTGGTGAGCGCGTCGGCGAGGTCGGAGAGGATGTCCCCCGCGTCGTGGACGAGGTTGGCGTACGCGCCTGCCGTCAGCGCGTCCTCGCTCCAGGTGGCGCGGAAGGTCTCCGCCGCCTCGCCCTTCCAGGCCGCATCGCCGACCAGCGCCTCGACGGCGCGGCTGATCGGCGTGATGACGTCGTCGAGCTTGTCCTTGGCGTTCTGGTACGTCTCGGCCATCGTGCGCAGTCCGCCGATGTCGCCGCCGACCCAACTGTCCGCCATCAGCCGTCACCCTCCATCAGGTCGTCGAAGAGTCCGTGGACGTCGATGTCGTGCCGTTGGAAGGAGTCGCGGGCGTACGTCACCTTGTCGCCGTGGTCGTCCAGCCGGTCGGCGAAGCCGGTGTGCAGGGCGACGATGAGGTCGGCGACCTCCTTGAGGGCGTGGTCGAGCCCGGTGTCGCCGCCGCTGACGAGGGGCGGGGCGACGTCGGCGTGCAGCTTGCGGTAGTTGACGGCCTCGTCGTGGAAGGTCTTGGACATCGCGGTGAGGTCGCCGAGGACGGCCTTGAAGTCGGGCGGCATCAGCGCACCTCCCGGGCGTAGGCGGCCAGGTCGTCCGGCTGCCAGTTGTGGTGGCCGGGCGCGACCAGCGGGTCGAGGAGGACGGTGACGTCGTGCTCGGCGACGGCCTCGGCCAGGGGGCCGATCGAGGTGGCGACCCAGGGCTGGGCCATGCCCAGCGCGGCGACGAGCCGGTCGCGGGTGGTGAAGGCGAACGCCACGGCCTCGGATCCGGTGCCGTCCATGGGGTGCCCGAAGAGTTCGTACGCGATGAAGGGCACGCGGGCCGGGCGGCCGTCCGCGCCCGTGACGTCGGCGTACCGGGGATGGGCAGGTACGAACACGGGCGTGTGGTAGGCGGGAATGCCGGGTGTGAGGCCCGGGAGTGCCAGCCGGGTTGGTTCTGCCCCTGCGACCTCGGCGTATTCGAGAAGGCGTGATCTGCCCGGCTGCGGCGTTGCCGGAGACGCCGGGAGCACCCCTGCGGGCGGCTCTGCCTCGATGTAGTCGAGGAGGCGTGAACGAATTGGTGTGCCCACCGCCGTCTCCTGTTCCCCGTGGACCTGCGGATGATGTGGCGGCACCACCGTAGCCAGGAGACTTTCGGGCAAGTCCGGCTATATCAGGTTGACGGGGTCGACGCATGCGGAACCCATACAGGTGTTTTTCCCTGGCCAGATCAGTACTTGACCGCGGGATGACCCGGCTCTCTGTCAGGGCGCGTCCGCCTGCGCGCCGGGCCCGTAGTCGGCGCGCGGAGCGCTCAGTCGGCCCGCGACCAGCGCGAGCCAGCCGCTGGGTGAGTACGGGGCCGGAGGGTCCACCTCCATGCCCAACTCGGCGACGGACAAGGCGTAGTCGGACTCGTCCAGGTCGAGGGCGAGCAGTTCGTGCAGTTCGCCGACGAGGCGGGCCACGAGGTGCGGGTCGGTGGTGGTGCGGTAGTCGTCGACGGCCGCGTCGTGGTCGTCGAACTCGTCGGGCATGTCCTGCGAGAACCAGCCGCCGAGGAACTGGCCCAGCTCCGGGAAGCGGGCGTGCCACTCCCAGTGGGTGGCGGGGACGGCCATGGGCGGGACGTCGCCCTGCTCGATGCTGTGCTTGATCTGGTCGGCCAGGCAGTACAGCCACTGCTGGATCTCGCCCTCGGGCAGACCGACGTCCGGGATCGCGTAGAACTCGCCCAGACGGAGCCGGAGTCGGCCCGGCGGGTTGTCGGCGTACTCGCGCAGTTGCCGCTCCGCCACGGCCAGGGCCCAGGGGCGGGTGTGCCAGGTCTGTCGCAGGTAGGCCGTCAGGGCAGGGCTCGACCTGTCGGGGGCGTCGTTCGCCGACTGGCCGGCGTAGGAGCGGATGACCTGGTCCAGTTCGCCGTAGCGGCGGTCGTGTTCGAGGGGGCTCAAGGGCACGGTGGGCAGCCTCTACAGGTTTCTACAGGTAGACGGGGAAGGTGGCGTGGATGGCGAAGCCGTGGGGGCGGCTTGCGTCCCGCTGAAGGATCACCCGGGCCGCGCGCACGTCAACGGGCTCCCGGCCGGCCAGCAGCATCGCCTGCAGCAGTACTCGGCCCACCGCCTCGGAGCGCGACGGCCATGATGCCTCAATGGTCAGACGCCAGCGTGTGGACTCGGCCAGCCAGCGGTGGATGACCTGCTCGTTGACGGTGACAACCTGCTGGGTGGCCCACTGGGCGGTCTCGCGATCGGGGTAGGTGGCAGTGCGGCTGCGCATCATGTGGCTCCTGATCAGTCCGGCGCGTGGTACTCGCGCATGTGCGCGGTGAAGGTGTCGATAATGAGGGGGAGCCAGTCCGACCAGGCGAGGGTTCCTGACCCCAGGCCGTGTTCCTCTTCGAAGAACCGTCGCAGCGTGTCCTCGCTGTGGAAGATGGCCAGCGCTTCAGCACACTCCGCTACGACAGGAGGAAGGCACCACAGGCAGATGGGGTGACAGTGGTCGATGAAGAGCTGGAGCCCTTCGGCCTCGGTCATGTCCTCCTCGGTCGCCATTCCGTCCTGGTCGTAGTAGTTCTGAAGGAACTCGGTCAACTGGGGGAAGCGGCAGCCGAGTTCCCAACTCGTGGGGGTCGCCCGAAGAAGTTTGGTCACGAAGCCCGACTCCCAGGATTCCGTGTGCACGGCAACGGCTCGCAGCGCCCTCCACGGCTCGTCCGTAGGCCACGCGGCGATGAGTTCACCCAGGTCCACGGGCACAGCCGTACCAGTACCGCTCTCCGAGGCCTGTTCCAGGGCGTCGGCGATCAGGCGTACCTGCGCCGCCACCTCATAGAGGTTCCGTCCGCCGCTTCTTCCCGCCAGCCAAAGGGATCGCAGAACCGGTTCCAGAACGGCGTCGCGTTCCTCCAGATGATCGATCACTCGGCCGTCGCGAAACACCGACAGCAAGGCCCGCGCACCTGCGAAGCGGAAGTAGTTGATCGTGTCTTCGCTGAGCATGTCTCTCGGCCACTCCTCGATTCTGCCTGTCAGTTCTTCGTGGGGGTGGACGTTATGAGGGTGAACGGGGGGTCCATTCCCGGATCGGGCTTCACCCGAATCTGCACGCCGTGCGAATCGACGACATTCGGCGGCTGATGGGAGTTCAGGCCGGCCTGGTAGTCCGCCTTGGAAATACTTCTTCCTGTCACCGGACCATTTGCGTCATGATAGGTGAAGACCTTGTTCGGCGGATGGTACGGGGGCCCGCTGTCCAGGTAGCGCTTGATATCGTCCTGGTTCTTGTCGACGCACAACTGCGTGTACTTCTGGGCGTCCGTCATGGTTTCAAAGGTGGAGGCGGCAGGAATGTTGGTCTGGTCGCGCAGCCGCTGGGCGAGCTGAGCGTTGTCCTTTCCGATGTGCTTGTCCACTCCATGGGAGTTCGCAATGTATTCCTGGCCGGCCAGATCGAGCGGGTACCTGTGGTTTCCCGCCGAGTCGTCCGGCACGGTCCACTGGTGTTCCTTCTTGAACTCGTTGAGGGCCCGCGCACCGAATGCCTCTGCCCGTGCCTCCTCGGCAGCGTACCGGGGAGCGCTGAGCTCTGCTTCCGCCAGATCCGTCTTGAGCGCGCGGAGTTGGGGCGTCAGGGCGTCGACCCGGCTGTTGTAGTGCTCCACCACCGCGTTCAGGGCAGCGGTGTCGATGTTGAGCGTGATCTCGGCACTGAGTTCCGCGCCCGCTGTGAAGATCCCCTTCATGACGCGGCCGACCGTCTTCGCCCCCTCCTTGACGTCGTCCATGTCAAGGCCGTCACTGAGGTCGATTTTGCCGACGGCCTGCTTCACGGCTTCGAAGTAGACGTCCCAGACCTTGCCGTTCAGTTCGACCGCGGCTTCGGCGAACTCGCGCAACACATCGCTGATCTTCTTCGCGCTGTCGAAGAGAACCGACATGACCGGGTGCGTGGCGGTGGGGCTGGAAGCGCTGTCGTGCTTCCACTTGTAGGGGGAGTCCTGAGGATTCTTCCCCCATGCGGAGGTTCCCCACAGGGAGCTGCAGAACTGGCGCATGGCGTCATACCACTCGCTGTTGCTCTGCTGCGTGATACCGCTCACCAGACCGGTCAGCGTGCTCTCCGTCATGGAGAGCGTGATGGTCATGTCCGCCCAGTCCTGGGAGAGGGAGTTCAGATAGTGCTGCTGCGGATAGGGGTAGACCTCCGCCACCTTGCCCCAGCGGAAGGCGTGCTCCAGGAGGGGCCGGATGATGTGCCAGACGACATCGGGTATGCATTCCAGAAGTGAGCGGATGAAATCGTCGCCGCCGTCGTCGTCACCCCATTTGAGATCGGGCACGGAACCATAGTCCGGGGCCTTCTCGATGACCTGCGGCGGTGGCTGCGTCTGGGGTTTGGTCTTGCCGGAGGCGTCGTTCGCCGCCTCGGCCTTCGCGTAGTTGTTGGCAGTTGTGGCGAAGCCGACACCGGCGCCGCCGATGCTCTCCACGGACCTGGCCCACACCTTGAGGTAGAGAGTGCCGACCTCGACGTACGCCTTTGCCAAATCCTCGGCGGCCGTCCCGAACCCACCGGCGTCCGGGTACTTGTTCAGCTCGGTGAGCAGATCCTTGGCGGCTTTGTCGAAGGGCGTCTGCTGCCCGGCGAAGCCGCCTGCCACGTAGCGCAGGTGAGACGGCTTCACATCGATGGTGCCGCTCTGGGAAGGAGTCGGCGTTCCCATCAGAGCGCTCCCCAGCCCCGCAGCACCGCCCGGTGCGCCGCCGCGTAGTTGATGTGGCCGGTGGTCACATACGCGTGCAGCCACTTCTGGGCGGCCTGAAGGTCCTGCGCCGAGCGGTTCCACTCATCGAGTTTGTCGACGAACACCTCACGCGTCTCGCCCTCCCAGGCCTCGACGACCGGGACGACGCGGTCGTGGAGGCCGTCCAGTCTCTCGTTGAGCTTCTTGAGGATGTCCTCCAGATCGGCGGCCAGCTCGTGGAGCGTGGCGAAGGAGACCGTTATGTGGTCGTCGGGTGCGGCGCCGTTCGTCATTTTCCCCCTCGGTATCGGCGACTGCGTCGCGCATGGGCTGCTCGGCCCGCGTCAGAACGAGTCGAGGCTGCTACGCGGCGCCGACGTCGGCGCCTCGGTGTTCGGCGTCGACAGGCGGTCGACCTCGCTGTCGACGTCCACCTGGATCCGCCGCATCCGGGCGAGCACCTCGAGGTCGTCCCGGGAGAAGCCGTCGCGGCTCAGCCGTACCGCCTCCGCCAGCAGCTTCATCACTTCGCGGATGCGTACGGCGTCCTCGGCCGCCGCCCGGTGGAAGTCGCGGTAGGCCGACGCCGCCGGGCCGCGCCAGCCCGCCTCGATGCCGTCGACGACCGCGTCCATGCGCCGCACCTGCTTGTCCAGGTGATCCTGCATGCCGTCGAGGTCATCGGCGAGTTTGGTGAGGTCCGTCGCGGACGCCCGAAGATCTGGGCCGCCACCCTGCCCTGAGCCGGCTCCCGGCACTCCCATGCTGTACCTCCGCCCCCCTGTCACATCGGCATCACACGTCGCCTGCTGTTGCGATGATGCTAAGTCGGTGGCCACCACACGATTCAACTCGGCGCGCTGCACGGTGAGATGGCCGCTGCCTGCTACTCCGCCCCCGCAACCCTGCGTGCCCGCCGCCGCGCGTCCCGGATCGCGACCGCCGTGCCGCCCAGGCCCGCGACCAGGGCCGCCGCCGCCACGACCACGTATGTGGCGAGACGCGCGTTGCGTTCGTCGGGGGTCTCGCCGATCCGGAACTTCGCGGGGGACGGGGCCTCGGCCTTGCCCAGGCCGTCCTTGGGGCTCGGGGACTCGATGGGACGGTCGTCCTCGGTCAGTGCGCGGACCGGGTCGACGACGCCCCAGCCGACCAGCCGGTCGTGGCCCGCGATCGTGCGTTCCGCGGTCTGTTCGATCTGGGCGACGATCTCGCGGGCGGTCCAGTCCGGGTGCCTCGCCTTGAGCAGCGCGGCCACACCCGCCACGTACGGCGCCGAGAAGCTCGTCCCGTTGTCGGAGCAGTGGCCGCCCTGGGGGACCGTGGAGATCATGTCGACGCCGGGGGCCGCCACGCCGACGAAGTCGCCGGACTGGGAGAAGGAGGCGCGTTCGTTGTTGCGGTCGGAGGCGGCCACCGCCAGGACGCCTTCGTAGGAGGCGGGATAGGTCTCCTTGACGTTGCCGCCGAGGCCGTCGTTGCCCGCCGACGCCACGACCACGATCTTCCGGTCCAGGGCCTCGTCGATCGCCTTCTCCAGGTCGGGGGACGGCTTCATGGCGTTCGACGTGTCCTGGGAGATGTTGATGACCCCGGCCCCGGCCTGGACGGCGTAGTCGATCGCCGTGGTCAGGGACTTGGTGTCGCCGTGGCCCTCGGCGTCGTTCTGCTGGATCGGGATGATCGTCGCCTCGGGGGCCAGGCCCACGAAGCCGGTACCGTCGAGGGGGCGGGCCGCGATGATGCCGGCGACCTTGGTGCCGTGGCCGACGGTGTCCGTCGTGCCGTTTTCGTCGCCCCGCTCGATCGGGTCGCCGTTGTCGTCCTTGAGGTTCCTCGGCAGCAGGTTGCGGCCTGCCTTCACGTCCACCGCGTCGGTGAGCTGCGGGTTTTTGACGTCCACGCCCGTGTCGATGACGGCCACCCGGACGCCCTTGCCCTTGGAACGGCTCCACAGTTCGTCCAGAAGGACGCGCTGCAGCGCCCATGGACGGCCCGGGTACTCGCCGTTGGGGAACGTGCACTGGTCCGAGTAGGGCAGTTTGCCCACGGCCGACGCGGCTGGCGTGGCCGCTGCGGGGGGCGCGAGGACCGTCGCCGTGGCGAGGAGGGCCGCGGCCGTCATCAGCGTCGTACGCAGCACGGTCGTACGCAGCGTCATCGTCGTACGGAGCACCCTCGTCCGCCTCCTCACGAGCCCTGGGGCTGGCGTGCCGCCGCCGTCGACAGGCGCGGGCCGGTGGGCAGGAACTCCGACCAGGCGGCCGGGATCGGCGCCGGATGGACGTCCTTGTAGCCCAGCAGCGTCTGGGCCTGCTGCGCCTCCTGCTGGAGTTGCTCGCGCTTCTTCGCGGTGGTGCCGATGCCCGCGTCGGCCGTCGCACTGTCGCCGTTGGACTGGAGCACGTAGCGCAGGCCCGTGTCGGTGACCAGGAAGACCGGGCCGGCCTTGGTCTCCTCGCCCTGGAACTGGCGGTAGAGCTGACCCGAGCCCGGCGTGACGTAGGCACTGGAGGAACCGGTGGGGAGCTGGGCCGGGAACTCCGTGCCCGCCCAGGTGCTCAGGGTCGTGGCGCCCGACTCGGCGTTCACACCGCGCAGGACGGTGCAGATCGTGCTACGGCTCCCGGCGGCCGACGACGCCTCGTTGACCGGCACGGGATCCCCGGCCGGCCAGCGCTGCCCGGTGCCGAAGGCCTCGCCCGGCACGATCGCGCCGGGGCCCGTCTCACGGGCGTGACCGGCCTGGCCGAGCGGGGCCAGGTCCTTGCTGAACAGCAGAAGCTGGGCGACGAACGCGGACACGGGGGCGACCCGGCCGCTCAACACCACGTAGTACTGCTCCTTCTTGTTGTCGAACGCCTTGAGCACCATGCCGACCCTGTCGGCCGACTCGTCGAGCTGACCGGGCGCGTCGGCCGGTGCGCCCGGCTGCCCGGGAACGTCCGGGAAGGCGATCGGGTCGCCCCGGTGCAGGGTCGCCAGCCATTCCGCGGACACCCGCTGGGGCTGCCGGCCGGAACCGACCACCGCGCGCAGCAGCAACTCGTCGCTCTTGCCGATGGGATACGCCGTACCGTTCGCGTCGACGACGTAGCGCTTGCCGTCCGGGTCCGCCACGTAGAGCAGTTGGCCACCGTGCAGCCGCTCCGCGCCGTCGGTCGCCTTCTTCTCCCGGGCGGCCAGGACCAGCGCGGCCTTCTGGACGGAGTCGCCGCCCCCCGCGCTCGGCCGCTCGCAGACCGCCCAGCGCTTCCCGGTACCGGCCTCGGACGCCGACGGCAGCCGGTCGGGGGCGTACGGGATGCCGACGGTCACGCCGTGCGGGATTTTGCCGCTGTCGAGGACGGACTCCGAGACGGTCACCACGTCGCCCTGTCCCTCGTCGAGGAGCAGTTTGGCGGAGGCCATGTTGAGGACGGGGTGCAGTTGGACCTCCTTGCCGGTCCGCAGGACGACGTAGCGCGTGGTCGACTTGCTCGCGACGATCACCTTGGCGTTGGGCAGATCCCAGCCCTTCGGCGCGGTCGGCTTGAACATGCCCCACGCCCCGAAGACGGCCATGACGATCACCCCGACGACGATGCCGGGCAGGATCGCGCGCAGCGGGCGCGGCGCCCCCTCCTCCGAGCCGTCGGGCGACGGCTGCAGAAAGGCCGCGAGCATCCGGCGCTTCGCGAAGGTGTAGGCGTTGAGCTGGTCCCGCCGTGATGCCATCTGTGCCCGTCACTCCCCGTTTTCCGGCCGGTCCGCGTGCTCCGCGGCGCGGGTGGACCCGGTTCCCCGTCGCTGATGTCAGAGCGGCCACCTACTATGCCCGGTAACCGTGGGGGCTTGGGGAGCGGGTAGGGTTCCTGGGCCGTCGAGTGCCCTGTGCGGTGCTGGAACACGGGCGAATCGTGAGCGGAACGGGGGGATGGAGTGAGGGCTTCGGGAACAGGCGTGCGCTCCGTCGGGCGGTCGCGGAACCGGGGCTCCTCGGCGGCGGGTCCACAGCCGCCCGAGCGGTCCCGGCGGTCCGCGCGGTCGTCGGCGCCGGCCACGCTCGCGCTCAAGGCGCGCGCCGAGCAGGGCGGGGCGTTCCGGTTGCAACGCCTTGTCGTACTGGAGATCGCGGCGGCCGTCCTGCTCGTCGGCTGGGTGAGCGGGCCCGTGGTGCTGGCGGTGGCGGGGGTGATCGCCGCGGTGCTGGTGGTCCTCGCCTTCGCTCGTCGGCGTGGCCGCTCGCTGCCGGAGTGGCTGGCCACGGCACGGGAGTTGAAGGCCCGTCGGCGCGTGGCCGCCCGGCTGGTGATACCGCCCGGCACGGAACCGGGGTTCGGGCCGGCCGTGGAGTGCGATCCCGGGCTGCGGACGTACGCCCACGGCGGCCGTGACCGGCGGCCCGTCGGGCTCGTCGGGGACGGCACGTTCGTCACCGTCGTCCTCCAAGTGGAGGCGGACGCGACCGCGTTGCGCGCCGAGCGCGGCCGGCAGCCGCTGCCGCTCGCCCTGGTGCGGGACGCCCTCGAGGTGGACGGCATCCGCCTGGAGTCCGCCCAGATCGTGCTGCACACACAGCCCGCGCCCGCCCTGCATCTGCCCCGGCAGTCCGTGGCCGTGACCAACTACGCGCCCTTGCAGGAGCAGACCGGAGCGCCTGCGGTACGCATCACCTGGATCGCGTTGAAGCTGGATCCGGAGCTGTGTCCGGAGGCCGTGGCCGTCCGCGGGGGCGGTCTGACCGGCGCGCAGAAGTGTGTCGTACGAGCGGCGGATCACCTCGCGAGCCGGCTGACGGGCGCCGGATTCCGGGCGACCGTCCTCGACGAGGAGGAGTTGACGGCCGCCATCGCCACGTCGGCCTGCGCCAACCCGCTGGTGACGGCGGAGGCCGGGCGGACCGGGACGGTGGAGCGGCGCACCGAGGAGACCAGCCGGAGCTGGCGTTGCGACAACCGCCGCCACACCACGTATTGGCTGCGCCGGTGGCCTTCGTTGGGCGGGGGAGACGCTCCGTCGCTGCCGCAGTTCGTCGCCCTGGTCACGGCCGTTCCCGCGCTCGCCACGACGTTCAGTGTCACGCTCGCGCACGGTGACCGGCAGGAGGTGTCGCTGACCGGGCATGTCCGGGTGACCGGACGCAGCGACGACGAACTGGTGGCGGCCCGGCGCGCGGTGCAGGGCGCGGCCCGGCACACCGGCGCCGCGCTCGCCCGTCTCGACCGGGAGCAGGTGCCCGGCATGCTCGCGACACTGCCCCTCGGAGGTGCCCGGTGACGACTACGACGCCACGCGGAACCATCACTTCCGGCGAACCGGAACCGTCCGCCGGCCGGCCCGACCAGCCCGGCCGGTCGGGGCAGCCGGGACGCCGCTCCCCGCGCAGCGGCTTCGGCCTGATCGGGCCGCGGCACGGACGGCACTCGGTGTCCGTGGACCAACTGGCGGCGCTCGCGCTGCCCATCGGGGACGACGGTGTCGTCATCGGGGTCGGTGGGGAGGGGCGGCCGGCCGTGCTGGGGATCAATCGGCCCACGCCGTACGACGTCGTCCTCATCGGCGGGTTGTGGACCGCGCAGGTGCTCGCGCTGCGGGCGGCGGCGACCGGGGCGCGGGTGGCCGTGGAGACGGGGCGGCCGCAGGCCTGGGTGCAGATGGTGCACGCGATGGGCGGCGGGCAGAACGGGCTTGCGGTGTACGAGGTGGGCCGGGTGCCTCCGCAGGGTGCCTCGGCGGGCACGCCCGTGCTGGTGGTGCGGGACTGCGGGATGCGGCCGCCGCGCGGGCGGGTCAGCTCCGGGCCGTGGCAGTCCGTGCTGACGTTGCTGCCGTATCTCAGCCCGGTCGCCCCGCGGTTGATCCGGCAGGCGCGGCTCGTCGGCGTGCAGCGGATCTCGCCGGACGAGGCCGCGGAACTGGGCCGGGCGCTGGCGCTGCCCCGGCCCGACGTGGAGACCCTGCCCACCCTCGCCGACGGCCTGACCCTGTGGTGCGCGGACCGGGACCGGCAGTATGTGATGACACAGCCCACGGACGCGGAGATCGGGTTGCTGGGTACACCGAGACGGATGGACTGAAACGGATGGACTGAAGCGGCGGCGATGGGAACCGGTCGAGTCGGCCTTCTCCCTTCGCTTCCCTTCACCTCCGTTCATCTCCCTTCATCTCCCTTCATCTGTGCGGCACTTGAACCGCTATGGCCGTTTTGTCGGATGGTCTGGTGCGCTTGCGCCGGGCTTTCTCGGCCTGCCTTTGGAGTGCCTAACGTGGTGGACTGGCGCTGAGGGGTGGGCGGGCCTGCCGAGGCGGGCCGTCCGATGATTAGGCTGGTACGGGGCGCGATGCCGGAAACCAGCGGATCGGCGTCGGCGTCTCCGGGGGGAGGGTCGCATCGGACGACGTCAGACGGCCTCTGATCCCCTCGGACGACAGACAAGACACGCAGAAAAAAAGCAGGACACGCAAATGGTCGCCATGGCACGGCATGAGGGTGCTCGACCACACCAGGAGGAATTGTGAGCAGCGATCGGGACGGGATCCGCGGGGGCTGGGCCACACCCGGCGATGACCAGCCCGACGCGGAGACGGCCATCGAGACGACGGGCGAGTTCACCATCGACTACGCGCCGCCGGCTTGGTACACGCAGAACACGGGCGGCGGCGGCGCGGGAGTCGGTGACACGGGGGTCGGTGGAGCGGGAGTGGGAGCAACGGGAGTGGGTGGAGCGGGGGTCGGTGGCCCTGGCGCGCCGGGCACTCCGGCTGCGCCTGGCGTTCCGGGTGCGCCCGTCGTTCCGGGTGCGCCCGTCGTTCCGGGTGCGCCCG
>NZ_FOFF01000030.1:0-61046 GCF_900110755.1 Streptomyces sp. yr375 | reverse complement strand
TGCGCCCGTCGTTCCGGGTGCGCCCGTCGTTCCGGGTGCGCCCGTCGTTCCGGGTGCGCCGGGGGTGCCGGGTGCGCCGGGGGTGCCGGTCGCGCCGCCCGGGGCCGGGGTGCCGGTTGTTCCCGCCGCGCCGGGGGTTCCGATCGCTCCGGTCGCGCCGCCCGCACCAGGCGTGCCAGTTGTTCCGGCCGCGCCGGTTGCTCCAGAGGCACCGGTCAATCAGCCCGCGCCGGAAGCACCGTTCGTTCAGGCCGTTCCGCCTGCGCCAGCGCCTGAGATGCCGTTCGTTCCAGCCGCTCCCCCTGCGCCAGGCGTGCCGGTCGTTCCCGCCGCTCCCCCTGCGCCTGGGGTACCGGTTGCGCCGGTCGGGCCTCCCGTCGTGGTGCCCGGTCTTCCGGCGGGCAGCGGGTTCGAGCCGCAGCCTCAGCCTCAGCAACCGCCGCAGCAGTGGGGGGCCGCCGCCCCGTCCCCTGAGGCCGAGGACAGCGGTTCCGGTAACGGGGATCTGGAGAGTGGTGCCACCATGCGCTTCTCCGCGGCCGCTCTCAAGCGGGAGATCGCGGAGAACGCCGCCGCGGTGCAGCCCGAGGCCGAGGGGCCCGAGGTGGTTGCCGCCGAGGCCGTGGCCCCCGCGTCTGAGGTCCCCCTGCCCACGGAAGGCATGGAGACAACTGCCGGTTCGGATGTATCGGATGTATCCGACGGAAGCGACGCCGTCGCGGCCCCCGCGGACGCCGACACCGGTGCCGACGCCGCGTCCTTCGATGGCGACACCGCTCCCGAAGCCGATGCCGTGACGGGCCAAGAACCAGCGCCCGCACCCGCACCCGCACCCGCACCCGCACCCGCACCTGAAGACATCGCCGTCGACGAACCCTCGGACGCCATCCCCGTGGACGTGGTCGAGCCGCAGGACAGCGTGCCCCATGTGCCCCAGGACGCCGTCCCCACCGCACCGCCCGCCTGGACTCCCCCGCCTGCCCCGCAGAGCGAGATGCCTCCGTTGCCGCCGTCGTACCAGCCCGCGGCGCCCGCACCCGCGGCCCAGTGGCCTGCGCAGCCGCAGCCGGCCGATGCGGCGGCGCCCGCGCCTGTCCCGCAGCCGCCTGTCCAACCGCAGACTCCCCCGCCCGCGCAGGACGGCTGGAACCTGCCCGCGCCGCAGCCTCCAGCGCAGCCGGGTTACGGCTTCCCGCCCCCCGGTGCCCCCTCGGCACCCACCCCGCCGCCCGCCCCCAGCGGCTACGGCTTCCCCCAACCCCCCGCCGACGCCCACGCACCCGGCGGTTACGGGTTCCCCCAGCCCCCTGCTCCGGCGCCCAACACCCCCGCCGGCTACGGCTTCCCGCACCCCGGTGACGCCCCGGCACCCGGCTACGGCTTCCCGCAGCAGAGCACCGGCCCGGCAGCACCCCCCGCCACCCCCAACACCCAGCCCCCACCGGCACATCCAGCCCCTCAGCCCCCCGCCGACGCCCAAGCACCCGGCGGCTACGGGTTCCCCCAGCCCCCGGCACCGCAGCCCCACGCCGCAGCCGCAGCCCAGCCACCCCAGAACCAGCAGGCCGCGCACGCCCCCCAGCCGCACCCCGGCTTCCCGCACCCCGGGATCCCGCAGCAGCCGGACGGTCAGGCTCCGGCCGCCGCCGCTGCCCAGGGGTTCCCGCAAGGTGGCCCTCAGGGTTTCCCCGGGCAGTTCCCGCAGTCGCAGGCGCAGGCGCAGCCGGCACCACATGCCCCGCAGGCCCCGCACGACCCACACGCCCCGCAGGAATCCGCCCCCGCCCCCACCCCGCCCCAGATCCCCCAGCAACCCCTCGACCCCCGTGCCGGGGCCGCGTGGCCGCAGCCGATTCAGCATGATCAGCGGCAGCCGGTCAATCCCGGTATGGCGCCGTTGGGTTACACGGCCGCCGTGGAGTTGTCGTCCGACCGGCTGCTGAACAACAAGAGGCAGAAGGCGAAGAGCGGTCGGCCGTCCGCCGCGTCGTCCCGTTTCAAGCTGGGCGGGAAGAAGGAAGAGGCCGAGCGGCAGCGGAAGTTGGAGCTGATCCGCACCCCCGTGCTGTCCTGCTACCGGATCGCGGTGATCAGTCTCAAGGGCGGTGTCGGCAAGACCACGACGACGACCGCGCTCGGCTCCACCCTCGCCACCGAGCGCCAGGACAAGATCCTCGCGATCGACGCCAACCCGGACGCCGGCACGCTCGGCCGCCGGGTGCGCCGGGAGACCGGGGCGACGATCCGTGACCTCGTCCAGGCGATCCCGTACCTCAACTCGTACATGGACATCCGGCGGTTCACGTCCCAGGCGCCGTCGGGGCTGGAGATCATCGCCAACGACGTCGACCCGGCCGTCTCCACGACCTTCAACGACGAGGACTACCGGCGGGCCATCGACGTGCTGGGCAACCAGTACCCGATCATCCTCACCGACTCCGGCACCGGTCTGCTCTACAGCGCCATGCGCGGTGTGCTCGACCTCGCCGACCAGCTCATCATCATCTCCACGCCGTCCGTGGACGGTGCGAGCAGCGCCAGTACGACGCTGGACTGGCTGTCCGCGCACGGGTACGCCGAGCTGGTCTCACGGTCCATCACCGTCATCTCCGGGGTGCGCGAGACCGGCAAGATGATCAAGGTCGACGACATCGTGTCGCACTTCGAGACCCGTTGCCGCGGTGTCGTCGTCGTACCGTTCGACGAGCATCTGGCCGCCGGTGCCGAGGTCGACCTCGACATGATGCGGCCGAAGGTGCGGGAGGCGTACTTCAACCTCACGGCGATGGTCGCGGAGGACTTCATCCGCCACCAGCAGCGCCAGGGCCTGTGGACCAGCGACGGCAACCCGCCGCCGGTCGCCGCCCCGCCCATGCCGGGCCAGCAGATGCCCGGACAGCAGATGCCCGGACAGCCGATGCCGGGGCAGCCGATGCCCGGGCAGCCCTACCCTCAGCAGCCCCAGGCACCCCAGCCCCAGCCCCAGCCCCAGCCCCAGCCCGGCCAGCCGTACCCGCAGCAACCGGGTCAGCCCTACCCTCAGCAGCCGCAGCAGCCCCACCCCGGGTATCCCCCGGCCGGTTACGGCTACCCCCAGCCTCCCCAGCAGTAACCCCTAGGGGAACTAGGGGAAAACGAAGGGCGGCCGGTGTCCTCGGACACCGGCCGCCCTTCCCTCGTTACTGCGCCTGCGTCAGCACCGCGCTACTCCGCCGCCGCCACCAACTCGCGGCAGCGCTTCACGTCCTCCGCCATCTGGACCAGCAGCCCGTCCAGCGAGTCGAACTTCGCCTGGCCTCGCACGAAGGCGAGGAAGTCGACGGCGACGTGCAGGCCGTAGAGGTCGAGGCCGACGCGGTCGATGGCGTACGCCTCCACCGTGCGCTCGGTGCCGTCGAACTGCGGGTTCGTGCCGACGGAGATCGCGGCCGGCATCGCCTCGCCGTTCACGTTCAGCCAGCCCGCGTAGACGCCGTCCGCCGGGATCGCGGTGTGCGGCAGGGTCTCGACGTTGGCGGTCGGGAAGCCGAGTTCACGCCCCCGCTGCGCCCCGCGCACCACGATGCCCTCCACGCGGTGCGGGCGGCCGAGGATCTCCGCCGCGCCCTCGACGTCGCCCTCGGCGACCAGCCCCCGGGTCAGGGTCGAGGAGAACGGCCGGCCGCCGCCCGCCTCGCCGCACAGCACCAGGTCGACGACGTCGACCTCGAAGTCGTAGACCTTGCCCTGCTCGGTGAGGACCTCGACGTTGCCCGCCGCCTTGTGGCCGAAGCGGAAGTTCGGGCCCTCGACGACCGCCTTGGCGTGCAGCTTGTCGACCAGGACCTTGACCACGAAGTCCGCCGGGGACAGCTTCGAGAACTCGGTCGTGAAGGGAAGGATCAGCAGCGCGTCCACGCCCAGTTCGGCCATCAGCTCGGCGCGGCGGTGGTGCGGGGCGAGCAGCGGCGGGTGGCTGCCGGGGCGGACGACCTCGCTGGGGTGCGGGTCGAAGGTGACGACGACGGAGGGCACACCCAGTTCACGGGCGCGCTCCACGGCGTGCCGGATGATGAGCTGGTGCCCGCGGTGGACCCCGTCGTAAGAACCGATGGTGACGACGCTGCGTCCCCAGTCCTCGGGGATGTCCTCCAAGCCACGCCAGCGCTGCACTGTGACCGCTCCTCGAACCCGTGTCCGTATCTTTCATTGCCTCTTACGCAGGTCTAAGAGTGCCATGCCGGGTGCCCCTGGCCCGCATCGGCATCAAGGCTGTGAGTCGACCCGCGTAACTCACCCCGCGCTCGCCTCGCACGCACCCCGCACGCACCCCCCGCACGCACCCCGCCCGAGTCGGCTCAGGCCGGTACCCGTGCCCCCGCCAGGTTCTCGATCATGCGGCGGGTGCTGGGGCCGACCAGCCCGGCCCACTCCCCCGGCGCGTCCGTGAGCCAGTGCACCACCTGCGCGGCGAAGCCCGGCACGTGCCGCCCCAGGTCGGCGAGCCCGCGGTCGAAGCGGGTCGCGCCGTCCGGGGTGCGGACGAGGAGCAGGCCGGTGCGGTGGACGAGGTCGCGCAGGTCGTCGCCGGTGCGCCCGGCGGCCCCGTACAGGACGGCGTCCAGGACGGTGGGGGCGTGTTCGTGCGCGAGGAGGTGCTCCAGCAGTTCGCGACGCAGCGGACGCGAGTCGGGGGTGCCGGGCGCGGCCAGTACGCCGGCCAGCGCGGCCCGTACCTGCTCCGGGCCACCGGCCTCCAGCAGGCCCATGACCAGCGGGAGAAGGATGGGACGGGCGGACTGGCCCTGCTCCAGGCGCCGGTCGACGTACGCGGCCACGTGCCCGGCGGTCTCCGGCCGCCGCTCCAGCGCCTCCCGTACGAGGACGGCGACCCGGTGGGCCAGTGCGGGCGTGGTGACGTCGGCGAGCGCGCGCAGGATCCTGCCCGCGTCGGCGCGGTCGGGGCCGTGCAGACGCGTCCGGAAGGCGTCCAGGACCGGCTCGGGGTGGGTGTCCAGGGCGGCGAGCAGCGCGCTCGGCGGCACCTGCGGATCGCCCGCCTCGAACCGTCGCAGCGCCTGCGGGAGATGCCGGGACCGAGTCTCGGGGTCCCGGACGAGGAGGGCGAGCGCGCCGCTGTGCAGGGTGTGGTCGGCGGGGCGGCCGAGCAGGGCGAGGGCGGCGTCGCGCAGCAGCCGGCGGTCGGCCTCGGTCGTGGCGTGCGGGGCGGCGCGCAGTGCGTACGCGACCGCCGCAGCCCGCCGGGCCGGCCGCCCGTCGTGCGCCCACCGGTCGACGGCCCGGCACAGCGCGGACGGCTCCTCCTCCGCCAGCACGCCGAGCAGCTCGTCGGCGCGGTGGTGCGCGCAGTCGGCGAGGACCTCCACGAGGTCGTCCGGCGCCCGGTGCCGGTGGGTGTGCAGCAGCGCCTGCGCGGCCGTCGCCACGGTGGCGTGCGGCGTCGCCGGCAACGGCCGCTCGTCGTCGAACCAGTGCGTGAGGTACGGCTGTACGGCGACGGGGTCGACGGCGAGGAGCCGGGCGACCGCGTCGAGGTAGCGGGGCGCGTCCGCGTCGTGCGGGGCGCCGTCGGCGAGGACCAGGCGGCGCAGGAGGTCCAGGCGGGCGTCGGGCGGCAGCGCGAGCCCCGTCCAGAAGGACGGCCCGAGATCCGCACCCCCGCCGCCGCCCTCGGCCCCGCCCTCCCCCACCCCCTGCCCCGCGGCGATGCGATCCGCCAGGAGGCGCAGGACGCCTGTGTACGGCGTCGCGTCGGGGACCCGCAGCAGGGTCTCGGTGAGCAGTCGGGCGGCCCACCACGAGTCCGGGTCGGCCTCCAGGGCGTCTGCCAACTCCCGCAGCCGGGCGGCGAGTTGATGCGCCCCCTGCTGCCGGGCGACGAGCAGCAGGGCCTGGACGACGGGGCCGATGCGGTGGTGCGGGACGGGCAGTCGGTGCAGCCGGTGCGGCCGGTGGGCGCCCTCCTCCGGGGTGCGGCGGCGGTGGACCAGGACGCGCAGGGCCTCGTCCAGGTCGAGGTGGACGCCCTGGATCCAGTCGGCGAGTTCCTCGTGGGCGAAGCGGTAGCCGGTGCCGGCGGGCACGAGGAGGCCCTCGGTGAGGACGGCGGACGCCCAGCCGGTGCCGGCGCCGAGCCGGGCGGGCGCGGGCCCCCAGGGGAACACCGCCTCGAACGACGCCCGGTCCAGCTCGCCCTGTCCCGGCCCGAGACTGCGGCGGGCCGCTTCGTGCACCTGCCCGGAGACCTTCGCCGCGAGGCGTCGTACGGCCGTGCCGCGCAGCCCGTTCTCGGCGGCGAGGCGGACCGCGATGCGCAGGCACATCAGGTCGAGGTGCGCGGCGAGGACGTCGTCCCGGTCGACGGGGTCCTGGCCCTGCGGGCCGGGGAGCGCGGCGCGGATCTCCGCGAGGAGGCGGAGGGTGAGGGGGTGCCGGGCCTCGGGGGCGGCGAGCGCGTCCTCGGGAAGGCCGTAGCGGGCGCGGGCCTCGCGCGCCTCGTCGGGGGTGAGGTCGCCGAGGCGGACGCAGGGCGGGAGCGGGTCGTCGGCCGCCGCGACGCCGTACAGCAGCTCCGGCGGGAACTCCGCGCCCGCCCGCTCCCAGTACTCCCCCCGGCACGCCACGACCAGCCGCGCCCCCGTCTCCCGCAGCCAGTCCGCCGTGCCCTCGGTCCACTCGGCGAGCCGGTGCGCGAGGACCGGCGGCATCTCCTCGGGGCCGTCGAGCACCAGCAGCAGGGGCCGCCCGACGGCCCGCGCGAACCGGGCGAGCCGCTCCGGGGTGACGTCCCCCAGGGCGGCGGCCTCGGGGCGGGCAGCGCCCTCCGCCCGCCCCGAGGCCGCCACGATGCGGGCCGCCCGGGTCAGGGTGCGGCGGGCCGCGTCGGCGAGTGAGTCGTCCTCGTCCCGCAGGTCCGCGCCGCGCAGCCACAGGGTGGGGGCGGGCCGCGCGCCCCGGTCGCGGCGGGCGGCGAGGGCCGCGAGTTCCGTCGTACGGCCGCTGCCCGGTGCGCCGACGAGGCCGAGGACGGCCGCCGGGCTCGTCGCGAACGCGGCGAACTCCCTTGCGGGCAGCGCCCGTTCGACCGGCTCCGGGGCGACGGCCCGGGCGTCGGCACCGGTGCGGCCGAGGTCCTCGGAGAGCGTGCCGGAGAGTGCGCCGGGCGGACCGTCCGAGCCGACCGATGTGGCCGTCAGCTCCAGGACGCCCGCCAGATTGAGGTCGACCCCGTACGCGGGCACGGTCGCCGCGTTGCGGGCGAGCAACTCGGCGAGGGGGTCGCCGCCGCCCCGAGCAGACGCCGATGCCGAAGCCCCCGCCTCCACCCCAGCCCCAGACGCCCCACTGGCCCCCGCGGTCTCGTCCGCACCCCGGGTGCGCGGACGCAGCAGCACCGCGAAGCCGGTGTCGCGGTGGTCGGACCGGAGCGCGGTGCCGAGGACGGCGACGACCGCGCCCGTCTCGGCATCGAGGACGGGCCCGCCGGCCGCGCCGCCGCCCGGCCGCAGCGCGTCGCGCCCCGCCGTGCCGATCGCCAACTCCAGCGCGCCGTCGAGGAGATGGCGGCGGTCGCCGGCCGGGTACGTCACCGGCGTCTCGGCCAGCACCCGCGCCTCGCGCCAGCAGTCGGCGGCCAGCCGGACGTATCTGCCGGGCTCGACGCCCTCCCGCACGGTCACCGGCAGCGGATCCACGCCGAGGCCCTCGGTGCGGACGAGGGCGAGGTCCAGCTCCGGGAGAGGGGTCACGGCGTCGGCGCTCACCACGCAACCGCGCTCGTGGCGGTCGTCGTCGGCGGCGTACAGGACGAGCCGGGACAGGCCGTCGACGGCCTCGTGACTGGTGATCACCGTGCCGTGGTGGTCGGCGACGAAGCCGATGCCTCGGGGCCGCCCGGCGAGGTCCCGGACACGGACGAGCAAGGCTCCCGCCATCGTCGTACCTCCCCGCCGCGCCCGCGTGCCCTCTGTCCGACGGTAGGGGCGGGATGATCAGCGGGACAGATCGCAGAGCGAACGCGCCCCCCTGCACTCCCTCGGTTCACTCCGAGCGCCTGCCCGGACGGGTGAATGAACGGGGGCGGTTGGACACACCTTAGGGGTGGGGGAACCGAGGGGGGACCGTGGAGCGGCGGCGCAGCACAACCCCGTGTTCGCCGCTCCACGGGCGGAGCGAGCCGAGCGAGCCTGGCGAAAAGGCTCAGGCCAGCACGGCCAGGCTCTTCGCCTTGCCCTTCTGTTCCTCCACCAGGGCCAGGAAGCGGCCCTCGGGGTCGAAGACGGCCACGGTGCCCACGCCCGCGTATTCGTCGGGCATCTCCAGGCGTACGCCGTTGAGGAGCAGCCGGGCCCGTTTGGCGTCCACGTTCCAGCGGGGGAAGGCGGCGGCTGCGGCGTCGGCGATCGGCATCACGGTCAGCTCCTGCTGGAGCTGGTCGAGCGTCTTCGCCGAGTCCAGCTTGTAGGGGCCGACGCGGGTGCGGCGCAGGGCGGTGAGGTGGCCGCCGACGCCGAGGTCGGCGCCCAGGTCGCGGGCGAGGGCGCGGATGTAGGTGCCGGAGGAGCAGACGACGGACACGACCAGGTCGAGCACCGGGGTGCCGTCCTCGGCGACGGCGTCGCGGACGTCGTACACCGAGAAGGCGGAGATGGTGACCGGGCGGGCCGGGATCTCGAAGTCCTCGCCGTCCCGGGCCCGCTTGTAGGAGCGGACGCCGTCGATCTTGATGGCGCTGACCTTGGACGGTACCTGCATGATGTGGCCGCTGAGCTTGGCGATGCCCGCGTCGATCGCGTCCCGGGTGACCTTCGAAGCGTCCGTACGCTCCGTGATCTCGCCCTCCGCGTCGTCCGTCAGGGTCGTCTGGCCGAGCCGGATCGTGCCCAGGTACTCCTTCTCGGTGAGCGCGAGGTGCCCGAGGAGTTTCGTCGCCTTCTCGATGCCGAGGACGAGGACGCCCGTCGCCATCGGGTCGAGGGTGCCGGCGTGGCCGACGCGGCGGGTCTTGGCGATGCCCCGCATCTTGGCCACGACGTCGTGCGAGGTGAAGCCCGACGGCTTGTCGACGATGACAAGGCCGTCGGGCGGGGTGTGCTTGCCGTTCATCAGGCGGAGTCGTCCGTCTCGTCCTCGTCACCGGGCTTCTTGTACGGGTCGGCGCCGGCCGCGTACCCGGCGCCCGCGGACGCCTCGCGGACCTTCTCGTCGGCGGCGCGCGCCTTGTCGAGGAGGTCGTCGATGGTACGGGCGTTGTCCGGCAGGGCGTCGGCGACGAAGGCGAGGGTGGGCGTGAACTTCACGCCCGCCGCGCGGCCGACCTCGGAGCGCAGGATGCCCTTGGCGCTCTCCAGGCCGGCGGCCGCGGCCGCCCGCTCCTCGTCGTCCCCGTACACGGTGTAGAAGACGGTCGCTTCCCTGAGGTCACCCGTGACGCGGGTGTCCGTGATGGTGACGTGGGAGCCGAGCCGCGGGTCCTTGATCCCGCGCTGCAGCTTCTGGGCCACCACCTGTTGGATGAGGTCCGCCAGCCTCTTGGCGCGCGCGTTGTCGGCCACTGGTCCGTCTCCCGTTCTTTCTTTTTCTTGCGTTCTCTGGTCGGTCAGTCGTCTTCGCCGTGGAAGCGGCGTCTGACCGACAGCAGCTCCACCTCGGGGCGGGCGGCGACCAGCCGTTCACACCGGTCCAGCACATCGGTCAGGTGCTCCGCGTCCCCGGAGACCACGGCGAGGCCGATCACGGCCCTGCGATGGAGGTCCTGGTTGTCCACCTCGGCCGCGCTCACCGCGTACTTGCGCTGGAGCTCGGCGATGATCGGACGGACGACGGAGCGCTTCTCCTTCAGCGAATGTATGTCGCCGAGGAGGAGGTCGAAGGACAGAGTCCCCACGTACATGTGTAACCGGTTCACCCGCCGGTACGGGATCGATGGCCCTGCCGCCATGGGGCAGGGACATCAAGAACGGTACATCGATCCGGGCGGCGGCTCGACGGGGTTTTCGCCCGGCCGGGCCGACCGACACCGGCGCGCCGGCCGACGGGAACATGTCCCGTCGGCCGGCGCCGGCCAGCGGCCTTACGAGCGGGGCTTCTCCCGCATCTCGTACGTCGCGATGACGTCGTCGATCTTGATGTCGTTGAAGTTTCCGAGGTTGATACCGCCCTCGTAGCCTTCGCGGATCTCGGTGACGTCGTCCTTGAAGCGACGCAGGCCCTCGATGTTGAGGCTCTCCGCGATGACCTTGCCGTCGCGGATGAGTCGGGCCTTGGTGTTGCGCTTGACCTCGCCCGAGCGGACGAGGACACCGGCGATGTTGCCCAGCTTGGACGACTTGAAGATCTCGCGGATCTCCGCCGTGCCGAGCTCGACCTCTTCGTACTCCGGCTTCAGCATGCCCTTCAGGGCCGCCTCGATCTCCTCGATCGCCTGGTAGATGACCGAGTAGTACCGGACGTCCACGCCTTCGCGCTCGGCCATCTGCGCCGCGCGGCCCGCCGCACGGACGTTGAAGCCGATGACGATGGCCTCGGAGCCCATGGCCAGGTCGATGTCGGACTCCGTGACCGCACCGACGCCGCGGTGCAGGACGCGGATGTCGACCTCTTCGCCGACGTCCAACTGGAGCAGGGAGGACTCGAGGGCCTCCACCGAACCGGAAGCGTCACCCTTGATGATGAGGTTGAGCTGCTGGACCTCGCCGGCCTTCAGGGCGGCGTCCAGGTTCTCCAGGGAGAACCTGCGCGTGCGCTTGGCGAAGGCCGCGTTGCGCTCACGTGCGGCGCGCTTCTCGGCGATCTGGCGGGCGGTGCGGTCCTCGTCGACGACGAGGAAGTTGTCGCCCGCACCCGGGACGTTGGTCAGGCCCAGGACCTGGACCGGCGTCGACGGGCCGGCCTCGGCGACGTTGTTGCCGTTGTCGTCGAGCATGGCGCGCACGCGGCCGTAGGCGTCGCCCACGACCATCGTGTCGCCGACCCGCAGGGTGCCGCGCTGGACGAGGACCGTCGCCACGGCACCGCGGCCGCGGTCGAGGCGGGACTCGATCGAGATGCCCTGCGCGTCCTGGTGCGGGTTGGCACGCAGGTCGAGCGAGGCGTCCGCGGTGAGGACCACGGCCTCCAGCAGGGAGTCGATGTTCAGCCCCTGCTTGGCGGAGATGTCGACGAACATGGTGTCGCCGCCGTACTCCTCGGCCACCAGCCCGAACTCGGTGAGCTGACCGCGCACCTTGGTCGGGTCGGCGCCCTCGACGTCGATCTTGTTGACCGCGACGACGATCGGGACGTCGGCCGCCTTGGCGTGGTTGAGCGCCTCGACCGTCTGCGGCATGACGCCGTCGTTGGCCGCGACGACCAGGATCGCGATGTCCGTCGACCGGGCACCACGGGCACGCATGGCGGTGAACGCCTCGTGACCCGGGGTGTCGATGAAGGTGATCGCGCGGTCCTCGCCGTTGACCTCGGTCGAGACCTGGTAGGCACCGATGTGCTGGGTGATGCCGCCGGCCTCGCCCGCGATGACGTTCGTCTTGCGGATGGCGTCGAGCAGTCGGGTCTTACCGTGGTCGACGTGACCCATGACGGTGACGACGGGGGGACGGACCATCAGGTCGTCCTCGTCGCCCTCGTCCTCGCCGAACTCGATGTCGAAGGACTCGAGCAGCTCGCGGTCCTCCTCCTCGGGGCTGACGATCTGAACCTGGTAGTTCATCTCGCCGGCGAGGAGCTGCAGCGTCTCGTCGGAGACGGACTGCGTGGCCGTGACCATCTCGCCGAGGTTCATCATGACCGCGACGAGCGACGCCGGGTTGGCGTTGATCTTCTCGGCGAAGTCGGTGAGGGACGCACCGCGCGACAGGCGAATGGTCTCGCCGTTGCCGCGAGGCAGCATCACGCCGCCGACCGACGGGGCCTGCATGGCCTCGTACTCCTGGCGCCTCTGCCGCTTCGACTTGCGACCGCGACGCGCGGGACCGCCGGGGCGACCGAAGGCGCCCTGCGTGCCACCACGGCCACCGGGACCGCCGGGACGGCCGCCGAAGCCGGGACGGCCACCGCCGCCACCGAAGCCGCCGCCACCGCCACCGCCGCCGGGACCGCCGGGACGACCGGCGAAGCCGCCGCCGCCACCGGGACGAGCGCCGCCGCCGGGACCGGCCGGACGGCCGGCGAAGCCGCCGCCGCCGGGACGACCGCCGCCGGGACGACCGGCACCGGCGCCGCCACCCGGACCGCGGCCGCCGGGGCCGCCGCCGGGACGCGGGCCGGCAGCGGGACGCTGCGGCATCATGCCGGGGTTGGGACGCGGGCCGCCGCCGGGACGGGGACCGCCGGGACCTGCGCCCTGCGGGCGAGGCATACCGCCGGGGCTCGGACGAGCGCCGCCCGGAGTCTGCGGACGGGGACCGCCGCCCTGACCGCCGGCGCCCTGCGGACGCGGACCGGCGCTGGGAGCGCCGCCGGGACCGCCGGGGCCGCCGGGACGCGGTGCGCCCTGCGGACGGGGCGCCTGCGGGCGCGCCATTCCGGCGTTGCCGCCGGAGGTGAAGGGGTTGTTGCCCGGACGCGGACCCGAGGGACGGGCACCGCCCGGACGCGGGGCGCCGGCGCCACCGGGGCGCGGACCCTGCGCTGCGGCGGGACGCTGACCGCGGTCACCGCGGTCGCCACGGTCACCGCGGTCCTGCTGACCCTGGCCGGGCGCGGGACGGCCGGCGGGGCGGGGCGCGCCGGGGCGCGGGCCCTGCGCGGCGGCCGGACGCGGACCGGACTGGGCCGGGGCGGCGGACGGCGCGGGGGCGGCCGGGGCAGCCGGCGGAGCGGTGAACTCCGGGGCGGCCGGGGCCGGACGCGGCGCGGGCTTGGGGCCCGGACGCGGGCCGGAGGCGGCCGGCGCGGGGGCCGACGAGGCGGCCGGCGTCACCGGGGCGGCCGGGGCCGCGGGCGGCGTGGCCGCGGCGGGCTTGGGGGCGGCCGGCCGCGGTGCGGCCGGACCCGGACGGGCCGCCTGCGCCGGGGAAGGCGCGCCGGGCCTGGGAGCAGCCTTGCGGGGGGCGGGCTTGCCGCCGCCCTGGAAGGCGTCAGTCAGTTTGCGTACAACGGGCGCTTCGATGGTCGAAGACGCCGAACGGACGAATTCACCGAGTTCCTGGAGCTTGGCCATGACGACCTTGCTCTCAACCCCGAACTCCTTGGCGAGTTCGTATACCCGGACCTTAGCCACTTCGCTCCTTTTAGGTCCGGGTGCGTCCGGACCGTCGCTACTTCATGGGCGTACTCATCGCGTGCTCATCGAGTGCTCATCGCAATCTCGACCTACTTCCAACTCGCGGGGTACCAGAGCCGCACGGAGGTTCCGTACGACGCCTTCTTACTGTGTTGCCTGCTCGGCAACGTTCGTCTGCTCGACGTATTGGCGCAACGCCTTTGTGTCGAGCGCTCCTGGGGCACGCAGCGCCCTCGTGAACGCCCGGCGGCGGACCGCCTGGTCGAGACAGACCGGGGCGGGATGCAGATACGCACCCCGGCCGGGCAGCGTACCGCGAGGATCGGGGACGCATGCGTCCTTGATCGCCACGATGCGCAGCAGCTCCGTCTTGGCCGCTCGCTCCCGGCACCCCACACAGGTGCGTTCAGGGCATGCTCCGGCGTGCGTCCGGCCAGACACTGTTAAGTCTACCTCCCCGCGGCGTCCTCACCCCTTTGGGCCAGGATTCGTACAGGTGCCGCGTTACATCTGTCGTGATCTGGGCCTCCGCAGGCCGAGATCCGTTCCCCGCTGTCCGTCCCCCGTTATTCGGCAGGCTGTTCGGCGGGCTGCTCGGTGTCGGGACGGATGTCGATCCGCCAGCCGGTCAGGCGGGCGGCGAGCCGGGCGTTCTGGCCTTCCTTGCCGATCGCCAGGGAGAGTTGGTAGTCCGGCACCGTCACGCGCGCGGAGCGGGCCTGGAAGTCCACCACCTCGACCTTGGAGACCCGGGCCGGGGACAGCGCGTTGGCCACCATCTCGGCCGGGTCGTCCGACCAGTCGACGATGTCGATCTTCTCGCCGTTCAGCTCACCCATCACGTTGCGCACCCGGCCGCCCATGGGGCCGATGCAGGCGCCCTTGGCGTTCAGACCCGAACGGGTGGACCTGACGGCGATCTTCGTGCGGTGGCCGGCCTCGCGGGCGATGGCGGAGATCTCGACGGAACCGTCGGCGATCTCCGGCACCTCCAGGGCGAAGAGCTTCTTCACCAGGTTGGGGTGGGTGCGCGAGAGCGTCACGGACGGGCCGCGCACACCCTTCGCCACCCGGACGACGTACGACCGCAGGCGCAGGCCGTGCGAGTACGTCTCGCCGGGGACCTGCTCCTGCACCGGCAGGATGGCCTCCAGCTTGCCGATGTCCACGAGCACGTTCTTCGGGTCGCGGCCCTGCTGGACCACGCCGGTGACGATGTCGCCCTCACGGCCGGCGTACTCGCCGAGCGTCGCGTCGTCCTCGGCGTCGCGCAGGCGCTGCAGGATGACCTGCTTGGCGGTGGTGGCGGCGATCCGGCCGAAGTCGGACGGGGTGTCGTCGAACGTGCGGGGCTCCTGCCCCTCCTCGATGTCGTCGGGGTCCTCCTTCGCCCACACGGTCACATGACCGGTCTCCCGGTTGAGCTCCACGCGCGCGTGACGGCGGCTTCCCTCGGTGCGGTGGTAGGCGATGAGGAGGGCCGACTCGATCGCCTCGACCAGCAGGTCGAAGGAGATCTCCTTCTCCCGCACCAAGCCCCGCAGGGCACTCATGTCGATGTCCACGGCTACGCCTCCTCTTCCTTCTCGTCGTTCTCGTCGTGCTTGTCGTTCTTGTCGTTCTTGTCTTTGCGGTTGAACTCGACCTGTACGCGCGCCTTGTCGATGTCGCCGAAGGCGAGTCGGCGGGCGGTGGCCTTGCGGCCCTTCACGCCGGGTACCTCCAGATCGAGGCCCTCGTCGTCGACTTCGAGGATGCGGGCGACCAGTTCGTCGCCGCCGTCGGTGAGCTGGAACCTGACCAGGCGGTCGACGGCGCGCACGTAGTGCCGGTGTTCGGTGAGGGCGCGCTCCGCGCCGGGGGTGCCGACCTCGAGGGTGTACTCGCCCTCGCCCATCGCGTCCGTCTCGTCGAGCTTCGCCGAGAGCGCGCGGCTCACATCGGCGATCTGGTCCAGATCCGCTCCGGTGTCGGAGTCGACGACGACGCTCAGCACCCGCTTGCGTCCGACGGAGTCCACGGTGATTTCTTCGAGGTCCAGTCCCTCGGAGGCGACGAGCGGTTCCAGGAGCTCTCGCAGCCTCTCGCTCTGGGTGGTGCTCATCCGGGTGACTCCTCGGCCGCGTGTGCTGTTGTGGTGTGGATCGCGTCTCTGGTCAAAGGGTATCCGGTCGCAGGGTGTGTTGCCGTCCACCTGTGCACGGAGGGTGGCCGGGCGCACGGCGAAACGGTGCCGCTGAGTGATCGCGGCCGGGTGCGCGGGTACGGTGATCACGGGCCTGCCGCCCTTCTTGGTGTTTCTTTCGTACGAGTTCCCCGAGGACGTCCGCCGTGCCGTTGCCCCTCCCCTCGCGCACCCCGTCCGGACCGCGCAGAAGATCCCTGCTCGCGTCGGCCGCGGGGGCCGCGCTGCTCGTGGGCTGCTCGTCCGGCGCCGCGCGGCGCGAGGAGGACGGCGGCGGCACGAGCGGCGACCCGTCGGTCGCCGAGCGGGCACGCGCGCGTGCGGCCCAGGAGAGCAACGGGCTGGTGGCGCGGTACGACGCCGTCCTCGCCGGCCATCCCGCGCTGGCGGTGCGGCTGGCACCGCTGCGGGCGGAGGTCGCAGGGCACGTGGAGGCGTTCGGCGGCGTACGCAGAGCGCCCGCGACGCCCGCCCCTTCCCCCAGCACCTCCCCCGCCTCCCCCACCGCGTCCGGTTCGGCGCCGGCGGCTGTGGTGCCCGTCGCGCCCGTGACCGAGCAGGAGGCCCTCTCCGGGCTGGCCGCCGCCGAGCGGGCGCTCGCCGATCGCCGGGCCGCTCAACTGCTGGACGTCCCCGGTGAGTTGGCCCGGTTGCTGGCCTCGGTGGCGGCGGCCGGCGCGGCGCACGCCTATCTGCTGACGGAGGGTGCCCGATGAGTGAGGCGACGAGCGCGGAGCTGACGGCGCTCCAGGCGGCGCTGGCCGCCGAACATGCCGCGGTGTACGGGTACGGCGTCGTCGGCGGGCGGCTCTCCGCGGACCGGCGCACCGAGGCACTGGCCGCGTACACCGCGCACCGTGCGCGCCGGGACGCGCTGGCGCGTGAGGTGCGGGGGCTGGGCGCGGAGCCGGTCGCCGCGAGCGCCGGGTACGCGCTGCCGTTCGCGGTGCCGGACGCCGCGGCGGCGGTCCGGCTCGCCGCCGAGCTGGAGGAGCGGGTGGCCGGCGTCTACTCCGACCTGGTGCGGGCCTCGGCGCACACCCGCCGCAAGGATGCCGCGGCGGCGCTGCGGGAGGCGGCGGTCCGCGCGGTGCGCTGGCGCGGCGGCAGCGTACCCTTCCCTGGTCTCGCGGAGCGGACCGGTGAGGATCCGGCCTCGGCCGGGGCGGCAGCAGGGGCCGAAGTTTCGGGTACACCGACCGCTTGACCGGGAGAAGGAAGGGAACGGCTCGCGTATGGCTTTCGAACCGCCGCAGCGTCTGGTCAGGGCTCTCGGTGAGACGGCACCGGATGGTGACGGCTGGTTGGAGAAGCTGCCGGAGGCGGCCCGACAGGCCGTGGATCTACGCGAGTTGACCGTCGACCGGGTGCAGGTGCCGGGCGGGCGCAGCAGCATGGTCGTGCTGGTGCGGCGCGCGGACGGGACACCGGCCGTGCTGAAGCTGGCCCCGCCCCGGTCCCGGCCCGAGGCCGAGCGGGCGGCGCTGGCGCATTGGGGCGGCCTGGGCGCCGTACAGCTTCTGGAGGGGCCGGAGACGGCCGGGGTGCTGCTGCTGGAGCGGCTGCATCCCGATGTGTCGGTGCGGTCGCTGGCGGAGGCGAAGGCGCTGCTGGAGGCGGCGGGGACGTTGCGGCGGCTGTGGGTGGAGCCGCCGGCCGGGCAGGTCTTCGAGACGGTGGCGGAGCGGACGGGGCGGCAGGCGGAGGCGATGCGGTCGACTGCCGTCGGCTCGGCCGTCTCCGGGGTGTCCGCGCTGGTGGACGCTGCTCTGGGTGCCCGGGAGGAGTTGGTGGGTGCGGTGTCCGAGGTGCGGTTGCTGCATGGGACGTTTCGGCAGAGCAAGGTGTTGGCGGGTGAGCGGGCGCCGTGGCTGGCGGTGGGGCCGGATCCGGTGGTGGGTGAGTGTGCGTTCGATCTGGCTCGGTTGGTGCGGGATCGGGTGGAGGATTTGATTGCCTCGCCCTCGGGGGCGGCTATTACTCGGCGGCGGGTGCGGAAGTTGGCTGAGTCGTTGGAGTTGGATGCGGAGCGGGTGCGGGGGTGGTCGTTGTTTCGGGCTGTGGAGTCTGGGGTGCGGGCACTGCGCGTGGGGCGGGCTCGGGATGCTGAGTTGTTGCTGGAATTTGCTGGGTGGCTTTAAGGGTTGTGTTTTTTCTGCGGGTGCGTCGGGGCTGGTCGCGCCGTTCCCCGCGCCCCTAAGGGGCTGCACTTGGCGTTAGTTTCAAGGCCAGGGTTGGGCAATTGGACGCTGCTCTGCGGGCTCGTTTAGTCGTGCTGGGTGGGATGGGGGTGTTGTCCAGTAGGGGGTAGCCCCACTCGTCCAGGGTGATGTGGTCGGGGAGGAGCTCTGCGCAGAGGCCGTGGGACTGGCAGGACGTCCAGTTGATGGTTATTTTCGTGGGCTGGTTCATTTCAGGCCTCCTGGGGGATCGGCAGTAGGGGTGTGGGGTCGGTCGCCGTGCAGTGGCCGTGGGCGTGGGTGTCTATTTCGGTGGCGAAGGTGGTCAGGGCGCTGCGGACCAGGCGGATCGTGCCGTCGGGGTGGTGGCAGGCGCCTCGGCCCTCGACCAGGCCCGACCAGCGGGCGAGGTCCGTGCGGGTGGTCCCCTGGGGGCCGGGGGTGGCGAGGGTGCGGAAGGCGGTGGCGATGCGGGGCAGGCCGTTGAGGCAGGGGCCGCACTGGCCGGCCGACTGGAGGGCGAGGTAGCGGAGGATGCGGGACGTCTCCGTGACGCCGCAGCGGTCCGCCGGGAGTGCGGCCAGGACTCCCGCGCCCAAGTAGCTGGTGTCCAGGGCGAGTTGGGCAGCCTCCGGGGTCGGGATCCAGGTGCCGTGGTAGCCGCCGACGAGGACCGCGCGGGTGCCCTCCAGGGGCAGCAGCCGGCCTAGGGGCATGCCGTAGGGGGCCTCCACGACCCGGGGTTCGCGGCCCGGCACGTGGACCGTGCACAGGACGCTGCCGGGCTGGGTCGGGGTGCCGGCCGTGCGGAACCAGTCGGCGTCGTAGCGGGCGATCAGCGCGAGGTGGGCCAGGGTCTCGACGTTCTGTACGAGGGTCGGGGCCCGGTGCACTCCGCGTTCGCGGACCGGCGGGCTCGGGTCGGTGGGCAGGGCCGCGCCGCCGGAGAGGTACTGGGCGAGGGCCGAGGCCTGGCCGGAGAGGAACGACTTGGGCAGGCGGACGACCTTGACGGGCAGCGGGTCGTCGGTGCGCTGGGCGAGGGCGGACTCCAGCCAGGTCGCGCCGTCCTCCACGGCGAGGTAGGCCTCGCCCGCGCCGACCATGCGGGCCGCCGACTGGAGTCCGTCCAGGACGAGGTGGGGCGACAGGCGCAGCAGGGTCTTGTCCTTGCGGCTGGCCGGTTCGCCCTCGGCGCCGTTGGCCACGACCACGGGCGCGCGGCCGGTGCGCCGGCCGGCCTCGGCGACGGACACGAGCTTGCGGTACGTCGGGAAGCCCGCGCCGCCGCGCCCGGTGAGGCCGGACTCGGCGACCGTGCGGAGCAGGTCCTCGGGGTCGCCGTGGGCGAGGGGGCCGTAGCGCTGGTGGTGGGTGGTGAGGTCGGCGGGGGTGGTGCCCGGGGCGAGGAGGCGCGGGGGCATGTAGAGGTCCGGGAAGGTCGCGGTCACGGTCGGGCTCCTTCGGCGGTGCGCAGGTCGGCGGTGTGCAGGAGGGCTGCGGGGGTGTGGCGGGCGGCGCGGGCGGCGTGTGCGAGGCGGGCGGTGAAGGCGGCGACCACCATGGCCACGCAGGCGACGGTCAGCCAGGTCATCCAGTCGGCGCCGGTGTCCGTGCCGATGCCGATGCCGTGCACGAGGGCGACCGGCCAGGCGGCGTACGCCAGCCAGTGCACGGTGCGCCAGGTGCGGTGCCCGAGGCGTTCCCGCAGCAGGCTGGTGACCAGCACGGCGAGCATCAGATCGAGCGAGACCGTGCCGAGGCCGAGCCAGAGCGGCTGGTAGTCGCCGACGAAGGGGACGACGACGTCCACGACCGTGATGTTCACGTAGCTGTCCACGAGCGCCGTCGTGATGTGCAGCGCCAGGAAGGCGGTCGCGGAGAGGGACAGCGTGCGGTGCAGGCTCATCGTGCCGAACCGGGGCAGTCCGGGGACACGGGCGCGCAGTCGCACCGCGATGCCGAGCAGGACGACGACCGTGAAGAGGACGAGGCAGACCGCGCCGGTGGCCCGGTTGGCGTACCAGAGCGTCTCGGAGGTCACGCGGCGGCCTCCACCGTCGTGGTGGGCCAGCCCGGTGTGGTGAGGACGGCGCCGTTCTGCGCGACCAGGCGGGCGGGGAGGCCTTGAAGGGTCAGCCAGCGGTGCGCGTCCGTGCCCTTCACCAGGGCCGCCGTGCTGGCCGCGTTGGCGTCGGCGCAGGTCGTGGCGGCGACGGAGACCGTGCGCCACGGGGAACGGACCGGCAGGCCGGTGCGCGGGTCGACGATGTGGTGCAGGTCGTGGCCGCCGCGCCGCCAGCGGCGGGCCGAGGTGCCGGAGGTGGCCAGGCCGCCGCTGCGCAGCCCGACGGTGGCGTACGGCCCTTCGGTGGGCGTCTCGTCCACGGGGCCGGTGACGTCCTGGACGCGGATCTGCCAGCCGCCCGCCGGGGGCTCCCCCGCGACGGCCGTGTCGCCGCCCAGACTCACCAGGACCCCGCAGCCGGCCGCCTCGGCGAGCGTCTGCGCGGCGCGGTCGGCGGCCCAGGCCTTGGCGGTCGCGCCCAGGTCGAGCCGGACGCCCTCGGGGACGGTGACCGTGCCGGTCGCCCGGTCGAGGAGCACCGTGCGCCAGCCGGGGGTGCGCCGGACCGTGAGCCGGACCGGACGGTCGTCCTCGCGGACGAGGGTGAAGTCGCGGTCGTAGCCGATCGCCTCCATCGCGGAGCCGACGGTGGGGTCCACGGCTCCGTCGGTGGCCTCGGCCGCGCGCAGGGCGGTGTCGAGGGCCTCGGCGAGCAGCGGGCTGACCCGGACCGGGCGGCCCGCGGTGGCGTCGAGGGCGGCCAGTTCGGAGTCGGCGCGGAAGCGGCTGCAAGCCGCGTCGACCTCGGCGAGGTAGCGGGCGAGGAGCAGGTTGCAGGACTCCAGCAGGGCCGGCTCGGTGACGACCACGCGGACCGTGGTGCCGAGCGCCCGCCACTCCGCTGCGGCCGTGGTGCGGGACCGGGACGTGAGAGACGTACTCATCACGACGCTCCCGACGTGGCGTCGGTGGAGCCACCGGAGGAGGAAGAGGAGGAAGAGGCGGCGGTGAGACCGGTGTCCGAGGAGGAGTTGGTGTCCGTGGTGCCGGTGCTCGTGTCGGTGGTGCCGCTGTCCGTGGTGCTGGTGCTGGTGCTTGTGTCTGTGGTGGTGGTGTTCGTCGAGCCGGAGTTGGAGTCGCTGCTGCTCGTGCTCGTGGTGGCCGCCGCCTCTGTGGCGTCCGTCTGCATCGTGCCGACCAGGGCGAACACCCCGGCCGCCGCGGCGAGTGTGACGGCCGCGGCGAGGGCCGCCGTACGCCGTGCGCCTCTGCGGACCGCTGACGCGGCCCCCCGTTCCGTTTCTCTTGTCGCCATGGCCGTTCCCCTCCGTAGTGACGCTCTGTCACGTCCTACGGTCGGGGAACGGCCTGAGAGAAGTCTGTGGGGCGGCCATACGCCTCCACAGAACTCTCTGAGAGGTTTCTTAAGCGGTGGCGGTCGTGGTCGTGAGGCGGGCGATCGCCTCGTCGACCGTGAGCTCCTCGCGCTCGCCCGTCCTGCGGTCCTTCAGCTCCAGGACGCCTTCGGCGGAGCGGCGGCCCGCCACCAGGATCTTCGGTACGCCCATCAGCTCGGAGTCGGTGAACTTCACGCCAGGGGAGACGCCGGGCCGGTCGTCGACCAGGACGCGCAGACCGGCGGCGCGCAGCTTCTCGGAGACGTCGAGGGCCAGTTCGGTCTGCAGGGCCTTGCCCGCGGCGACGACGTGGACGTCGGCCGGGGCGACCTCGGCGGGCCAGCACAGGCCCTTGTCGTCGGCGGTCTGCTCGGCGAGAGCGGCGACCGCGCGGGAGACGCCGATGCCGTACGAGCCCATGGTGACGCGGACCGGCTTGCCGTGCTGGCCGAGGACGTCGAGCTTGAGGGCGTCGGCGTACTTGCGGCCCAACTGGAAGATGTGGCCGATCTCGATGGCGCGGTCCAGCTTGAGGCCGGTGCCGCAGTTGGGGCAGGGGTCGCCTTCCTGGACGACGACGACGTCGACGTACTCGCCGACCTCGAAGTCGCGGCCCGCCACGACGTTCTTCGCGTGCAGGCCCTCCTTGTTGGCGCCCGTGATCCAGGCGGTGCCGGGGGCCACGCGCGGGTCGGCGATGTAGGTGACCTTCTCGCCCAGGCCCTGCGGGCCGACGTAGCCGCGCACCAGGTCGGGGCGGTCGGTGAAGTCCTCGGCGGTGACCAGCTCTACGGCGGCGGGCGCGAAGTGCGCCTCGACCTTGCCGAGGTCGACCTCGCGGTCGCCGGGCACGCCGACGGCGACGATCTCGCCGGCCACCTTCACCAGCAGGTTCTTCAGGGTCGCGGAGGCCGGCACGCCGAGGGAGGCGGCGAGGGTCTCGATGGTGGGGGTGTCGGGGGTCGGGATCTCTTCCAGAGCGGCCACGCCCTCGGCGTCCACCGGCTTCAACTCGTACGCGATCGCCTCGGTGTTGGCCGCGAAGTCGCAGTTCGGGCAGTCCGCGAAGGTGTCCTCGCCGGCACCGGCCGGGGCAAGGAACTCCTCCGACTTCGAGCCGCCCATCGCGCCCGCGGTCGCCGCGCAGATGCGGTAGTCCAGACCCAGGCGGTCGAACACCTTCTGGTAGGCCTGGCGGTGCAGGGCGTAGGAGTGGGCGAGGCCCTCGTCCTCCGTGTCGAAGGAGTACGAGTCCTTCATGAGGAACTCGCGGCCGCGCAGGATGCCGGCCCGGGGGCGGGCCTCGTCGCGGAACTTCGTCTGGATCTGGTAGAGGATGACCGGCAGGTCCTTGTAGGAGGACGCCTGGTCCTTCACGATCAGCGTGAAGATCTCCTCGTGGGTGGGGCCGAGGAGGTAGTCGCCGCCCTTGCGGTCCTGGAGGCGGAACAGCTCGGGGCCGTACTCCTCCCAGCGGCCGGTCGCCTCGTAGGGCTCGCGGGGCAGCAGGGCGGGGAGGCTGACCTCCTGGGCGCCGATCGCGTCCATCTCCTCGCGGACGATCCGCTCCACGTTGGCGAGGACCTTCTTGCCGAGGGGCAGCCAGGACCAGATGCCGGCGGCGGTGCGGCGGACGTATCCGGCGCGGACGAGGAGCTTGTGGCTGAGCACCTCGGCGTCCGCGGGGTCGTCGCGCAGCGTCTTCGCCATCAACTGGGACATGCGCTGGACCGGTGCGTTCGCCATGTTCTCGTACTCCTGCCGGGAAAGGGTGTGGCTAGGAGGTTAGCCGGGAGCCGGGTGCGGCCGGAAATCCGTTTAGGCGCGGCGCAGCAGCGGGAGCGGGGCGCCCATCACCGCGTACGGGCGCGGAGCGCTGGGGAAGAGGACGCGGCGGGCCAGGTCCTGGTAGCCGAGGGCGCGGTAGAGGGCGCGGGCGGGGCTCTCCGTGTCGATCGCGGAGAGGATCGAGCGGGGTTCGGCCGCGGTGTCGGTGATCGTGGTGATGAGGGCCCGGCCCGCGCCGCGGTTCTGGTGGGCGGGGTGGACGTGCAGCTCCGTGATCACGAAGGAGTCGTCGAGCCAGTGTTCGTTGCCCTCGGCGCGGAGGTAGGGCTGTACGACGGTGGACCACCAGTGGGTACGGTCGTTGGGCATGCCGTAGACGAAGCCGACGAGTCTGCCTGCGGCGGTCGCGCCGTACGCTCTCGCACCGGGGTTCATCATGTGGCGCAGGACGATCTGGCGGCGGACGGCCACCTCGTCGGGGCCCAGTCCGAAGGCTACGGCCTGCACTTCCAAGGCCTCGTCCACGTGGGCAGGAAGGTCCAAGGGGCCGATCACGAGGTCCATGGCGGGAGCCTACAGGGGCGTCAAAAGAGGACGCTCGTGAAGGCCCCGACCTCTTGGAAGCCGACTCTTCGGTAGGTGCGCCGGGCCGCGGTGTTGAAGTCGTTCACGTAGAGGCTGACGACCGGGGCCACGTCCTTCAGGGCGTAGCGCAGGACCGCCGCCATGCCGGGGGCGGCGACGCCCTGGCCCCGGTATTCGGGGGCCACCCACACGCCCTGGATCTGGCAGGCGTGGGGGGTCGCCGCGCCGATCTCCGCCTTGAACGCGACCTGGCCGCGGTCGTCGAGGCGGGCGAACGAGCGGCCGGAGCCGACGAGTTCGGCGACGCGGGCCTGGTAGATCAGGCCGCCGTCGCCGGCCATCGGGGAGACGCCGACCTCCTCGGTGAACATCGCCACGCACGCCGGCATGATCGTTTCCATCTCGTCCTTGCGGATGCGGCGGACGTAGGGGTCGGGGGCGATGTCGGCGGGCATGCGGTCGGTGACCATGAGGGGCTGGCGGGTGCGGACCTCGCGGGCCGGGCCCCAGTGGGGTTCGAGGAGGCGCCAGAGCTGGGTCGTCGGCTCGGTGGGGCCGACGATCGAGGAGCAGCGGCGGCCCGCGCGGCGGGCGCGGTCGGCGAAGGCGCGTACGGCGCGGGGGGTGGCGCAGATCGGTACGAGGTTGGCGCCCGCGTAGCAGAGGGACGTCAGCATGCCGTCCTCGTACCAGCCCCACATCTCGCCGCCGAGCCGCCAGGGGTCGAGGCCCGCGACCTGTACGCGGGAGGTGACGAAGGCGTTGGCGACCGGCTCGCGGTCGAGGACGGCGAGCGCGGCGTCCAGGTCGCTCGGTTCGAGGACCCGGGAGGTGGTCTGGGTCAACACGCGCGGGGCCTCACGGTTCGGGGCTCTGATCCCCGCACTGTACCTGCGGAAGCTTTGCCGTGCCCCCCTGCGGTAGTCGCCGTTCGTTCGCCGTGACCGTCGGCTTGTCGTGCCGTCCGCCCGGGGGCTGCCGCCCCCAGACCCCCGCCGTCGGCCCTGAAGGGGCCTCGTCCTCAAACGCCGGACGGGCTGAAATGCAGACACCCGCCCGGCGTCGGAAGGGCGCCCTCAGGGGGTGGGCGGGGGTCGGGACCGTCACTCCTCGGCCTCAGCGCCGGACCGGCTGAAGCGCGCGGACCCGCGTCGGGAGGACACCCCCAGCGGGTGGGCGGGGGTCGCGACCGTCACTCCTCAGCCTCAGACGCCCGACGGGCTGGAATGCGCGGACCCGCGTCGGGAAGGCACCCCCAGCGGGTGGGCGGGGGTCGCGACCGTCACTCCTCAGCCTCAGCGCCGGACCGGCTGAAGCGCGCGGACCCGCGTCGGGAGGGCACCCCCAGCGGGTGGGCGGGGGTCGCGACCGTCACTCCTCAGCCTCAGCGCCGGACCGGCTGAAGCGCGCGGACCGGCGTCGGAAGGGCGACCCCAGCGGGTGGGCGGGCGGTCGGGACCGTCGCTTCTCGGCCTCGGACGCCGGGCGGGCTGATATGCACCGACCGGCGTCGAGAAGGCCGCGCCTGCGGTTGTTCCTCTGGCTCAGATGCCGGCCAGGGTCACCACAGACACGGGACCCTCGTCCGGTGGGGTTTCAGCCTGCGACCGATACCGACGGCTCGCCGGAGGGGGTGCCGGCCGCTTCCATTTGTTCGGCCAGTTTCAGGGCCTCTTCGATCAGGGTTTCTACGATCTTGGACTCGGGGACGGTCTTGATGACCTCGCCCTTGACGAAGATCTGGCCCTTGCCGTTGCCGGAGGCTACGCCGAGGTCGGCTTCGCGGGCCTCGCCGGGGCCGTTCACCACGCATCCCATGACGGCTACGCGCAGCGGGACCTCCATGCCCTCCAGGCCCGCCGTGACTTCCTCGGCGAGTTTGTAGACGTCGACCTGGGCGCGGCCGCAGGACGGGCAGGAGACGATTTCCAGGCCGCGCTGGCGGAGGTTCAGGGACTCCAGGATCTGGTTGCCGACCTTGACCTCCTCGACCGGGGGGGCCGACAGGGAGACCCGGATCGTGTCGCCGATGCCCTGGGAGAGGAGGGCGCCGAAGGCCACCGCCGACTTGATGGTGCCCTGGAAGGCGGGGCCGGCCTCGGTGACGCCGAGGTGGAGGGGGTAGTCGCACTGGGCGGCGAGCTGGCGGTACGCCTCGACCATGATCACCGGGTCGTTGTGCTTGACCGAGATCTTGATGTCGCGGAAGTCGTGCTCCTCGAAGAGCGACGCCTCCCAGAGCGCCGACTCGGCCAGGGCCTCGGGGGTCGCCTTGCCGTACTTCTGGAGCAGGCGGCGGTCCAGCGAACCGGCGTTGACGCCGATGCGGATCGGGGTGCCGTGGTCCTTCGCGGCTCGCGCGATCTCCTTGACCTTGTCGTCGAACTGCTTGATGTTGCCCGGGTTCACCCGGACCGCCGCGCAGCCCGCCTCGATCGCCGCGAACACGTACTTCGGCTGGAAGTGGATGTCCGCGATCACCGGGATCTGCGACTTGCGGGCGATCGTCGACAACGCGTCCGCGTCGTCCTGCGTGGGGCAGGCGACCCGGACGATCTGGCAGCCGGACGCCGTCAGTTCGGCGATCTGCTGCAGCGTCGCGCCGATGTCCGACGTACGCGTCGTCGTCATCGACTGCACCGAAACCGGTGCGTCTCCGCCCACCGCCACTGAGCCGACCTGGATCTGCCGGCTCTTGCGGCGCTCGGCGAGCCTGGTCGGAACGGACGGCATGCCGAGAGAAATCGCAGTCATCTGCTGTGCAACCCCAAGTCGTGGATCAAGGTCCAGGTCCCGTCGGAGGCGGGCTCCAGGCTTCGAGATTACGGTACCGGTCCGGACGCGGGCACTCCCGGCGACCTTGAAAACCCACTCGACCGAAGCTGGATCGAACCTTGGTCGAAGCTCGGTCCACGGCGGCCCGGGGATGTATCGTCCCGGGCCGCCTTGGCTTGTGGGTGGCCGTCGGGTGGCTACGAGATTTTCACCGGGTTCACCACGTCCGCGATCAGGACCAGCACCGTGAAGCAGATGAAGATGCCCGCCACCACATAGGCCACCGGCATCAGCTTCGCCACGTCGAACGGGCCCGGGTCCGGTCGCTTCAGGAGCTTCGCAAGGTTGCGGCGCAGCGACTCCCACAGGGCGCCCGCGACATGCCCGCCGTCCAGGGGCAGCAGCGGGAGCATGTTGAACAGGAACAGGGAGAGGTTGAAGCCCGCGACGAGCATCACGGCCATCGCCAACTGCTGTGAGGCCGGGATGTCCAGGGTGAAGATCTCACCGCCGACGCGGGCCGCGCCGACCACGCCCATCGGGGAGTCGGGCGCGCGGGGCGCGCCGTCGAAGGCCGCGTTCCACAGGGCCGGGATCTTGCCGGGGAGGGCGGCGATGGAGTCGACGGCCTCGCCGACCCGGTCGCCCATCCAGGACACGGAGTCGCCGAAGTCCTGCTTGACGACGCCGGTGGCCGCGCTGAAGCCGAGGAAGCCCGCCTTGACGTACTTGCCCTGGACGTACGCCCCGCCGGAGTCCTTCTGGGCGACCAGGTTGGTGGCGATGGTCGTGTGCAGGGTCAGCTCCTGGCCCTTGCGGTCGACGACGATGGCCACCTGCTTGCCCGCGCTGACCCGGATCAGGTCGGAGAGCCTGTTCCAGTCGTCCGTCCGCTGGCCCGCGAAGGAGACGATCTTGTCGCCGGGCTTCATGCCGGCGGCCGCGGCCGGGGAGGCCGGGTCGGTCGGCTTGCACGCGTCGCGGTTCTGGCTCTGCGCGATGACGCAGGGGGAGACCGAGCTGACCGTGGTGGTCTGCTGCGAGATGCCGAAGCCCATCAGGACCGTGAGGAACAGCACGGCCGCGAGCACCAGGTTCATGAAGGGGCCCGCGAACATCACGATGACGCGCTTCCACGGCTTGCGCGTGTAGAACATGCGGGTCTCGTCGCCCGGCTGGAGTTCCTCGTACGCGGCCGAGCGGGCGTCCTCGATCATGCCGCGCCAGGGGGAGGTGGAGCGGGCCGTGATCCGGCCGTCCTCGCCCGGCGGGAACATGCCGATCATGCGGATGTAGCCGCCGAAGGGGATGGCCTTGATGCCGTACTCGGTCTCGCCCTTGCGGCGGGAGAAGATCGTCGGCCCGAAGCCGACCATGTACTGCGGCACGCGGATGCCGAAGAGCTTGGCCGTGGACAGGTGCCCCAGCTCGTGCCAGGCGATCGAGAAGAGCAGGCCGACCGCGAAGACGACTATGCCGAGGATCATCATCAGGGCTGTCATGCACGCGCCTCCGCGGTAACCGTCAGTTCCTGGACCCGGGCCCGTGCCCAGGTCTCCGCTTCAAGGACGTCCGACACGGTGAGTGAAGTTCCCGTCACCGGCGTGTCGTGTTCCTCCACGACCTGGGTGACGGTCTCCATGATCCCGTTGAACGGCAGCGCGCCCTTGCGGAACGCCTCCACGCACTCCTCGTTGGCCGCATTGAACACCGCCGGGGCCGTGCCCGCGAGCTCGCCCACGTGCCGGGCGAGGTTCACCGAGGGGAAGGCCTCGTTGTCGAGCGGGAAGAACTCCCACGTCGACGCCGTGCTCCAGTCGAAGGCGGGCGCCGCGTCGGGCACCCGGCCGGGCCAGCCGAGGCCGATGGCGATGGGCCCGCGCATGTCGGGGGGCGTCGCCTGCGCCAGTGTCGATCCGTCCGTGAACTCAACCATCGAGTGGACATACGACTGGGGGTGTACGACGACCTCAATGCGGTCGAAGGGAATGTCGTAGAGCAGGTGCGCCTCGATGACCTCCAGGCCCTTGTTGACCAGGGTCGCGGAGTTGATCGTGATCACCGGGCCCATGGACCAGGTGGGGTGGGCGAGGGCCTCCTCGACCGTCACATCCGCCAGCTCCCGCTTCGTACGGCCGCGGAAGGGGCCGCCGGAGGCGGTGACGACGAGCTTGCGGACGTCCGCGCGGGTGCCCGCGGCCAGGGCCTGGAAGAGGGCCGCGTGCTCGGAGTCGACCGGGATGATCTGCCCGGGCTTCGCCAGCGCCTTGACCAGCGGGCCGCCGACGATGAGCGACTCCTTGTTGGCGAGCGCGAGGGTGCGGCCCGCCGCCAGGGCGGCGAGGGTCGGCGCGAGGCCGATGGAGCCGGTGATGCCGTTGAGCACGGTGTGGCAGTCGGAGGCGGCGAGCTGGGCGGCGGCCTCCGGGCCGGCGAGGACCTCGGGGAGCGGCTCGCCCGCGCCGTACTCGGCGGCGAGTGCCTCGCGCAGGGCCGGTACGACGTCCGCGCGGGCGACCGCCACGGTCCGTACCCGCAGGCGGTGCGCCTGCTCGGCGAGGAGGGCGACCCGGCCGCCGTTGGCGGACAGGCCGGTCACCCGGAACCGGTCCGGGTTGCGCAGCACGAGGTCGATGGCCTGGGTGCCGATGGACCCGGTGGAGCCGAGGATCACCACGTCCTTGGGGCCGTCGCCCACGACGGGGTCGTAGACGAGGTGGGGGTCGGCGAGGGCACGGGCCCGGAATCCTCGGGAGGCTGGACTGTCGCTCATCCCCCCATTGTTGCCGCACCGGCCGGGCGGCCGGACAGGGTGCCCCCTCCTCGCCCCCCCTCACGAGGGGCTCGGAGTACGGGGCACCCTTAGGGCGTGCGTGCGGTGGCTCACCTGATCGGGCGGTGCAGGTTCTCCCTCTCGCTCGGACCCGGCGAGGCGTCGGCGATCCAGGGGCCGTCTCCGGACGGGTCGACGATGCCCTGCTCCAGCCACTCGTAGGAGCCGGCCATGACGCCCTTGACGACCTTGCGGTCCAGGTCGTCGGTGTTGCTCCAGAGGCGGTTGAACAGCTCCTCGACGCGGATGCGGGACTGGTGGCAGAAGGCGTCGGCGAGCTGGTAGGCCTCGCGGCCGTGCTCGCCGCGCGAGCGCAGCAGTTCCGCGCGGACGCAGGCGGCGCTCATCGCGAACAGTTCCGCGCCGATGTCGACGATCCGGCCGAGGAAACCCTGCTTGGTCTCCATCCGGCCCTGCCAGCGGGACATGGCGTAGAAGGTGGAGCGGGCGAGCTTGCGTGCGTGCCGTTCGACGTAGCGCAGGTGCGGCGAGAGGTCGACCCCGCCCTGCTTGAAATCGCCGTACGACGTGGGCAGTTGGCCTGGTCCCGCGACCAGCTTCGGGAGCCACTTGGCGTAGAAGACGCCCGCGTTGGCGCCCGCCTTCGCCTTGTCCTGGAGGGACTTGTCGGGGTCGATGAGGTCGCCGGCGACCGTGAGGTGGGCGTCGACGGCCTCGCGGGCGATCAGGAGGTGCATGATCTCCGTCGAGCCCTCGAAGATGCGGTTGATGCGCAGGTCGCGCAGGAGCTGTTCGGCGGGGACCGCCTTCTCGCCCCGGGCGGCCAGCGAATCGGCCGTCTCGAAGCCCCGGCCGCCGCGGATCTGGACGAGTTCGTCGGCCATGCGCCAGCCCATCTCGGAGGCGATGAGCTTGGCCAGCGCGCCCTCGATGCGGATGTCGTTGCGGTCCTCGTCGGCCATCTGCGAGGAGAGGTCGAGGACCGCTTCCAGGGCGAAGGTCGTCGCCGCGATGAAGCTGATCTTCGCGCCGACCGCCTCGTGGTGGGCGATCGGCTTGCCCCACTGCTCACGGGCCGCCGACCACTCGCGGGCGATCTTCAGGCTCCACTTGCCGGCGGCCACGCAGGACGCGGGCAGCGAGAGCCGGCCGGTGTTGAGGGTGGTGAGGGCGATCTTCAGGCCCGCGCCCTCGGGGCCGATGCGGTGCGCGGCCGGCACCCGGACCTGGTGGAGGCGGGTCACGCCGTTCTCGATGCCGCGCAGGCCCATGAAGGCGTTGCGGTTCTCGACGGTGATGCCGGGCGAGTCCGTCTCCACGACGAACGCGGTGATGCCGCCCTTGTGGCCCTCGCTCCTGGGCACCCGGGCCATGACCACCAGCAGGTCGGCGACCACGCCGTTGGTCGTCCACAGCTTGACCCCGTCGAGGACGTAGTCGTCCCCGTCGGGCACCGCGCTCGTCGCGAGGCGGGCCGGGTCGGAGCCGACGTCCGGCTCGGTGAGGAGGAAGGCGCTGATGGCGGTGGTGGCGCAGCGCGGCAGGAACTCCCGCTTCTGCTCGTCGGTGCCGAACATCTTCAGCGGCTGCGGTACGCCGATCGACTGGTGCGCCGACAGCAGCACGCCGATCGCCGGGCTGGCCGAGCCGACCAACGCCAGCGCCTTGTTGTAGTACACCTGGGTGAGGCCGAGACCGCCGTACTTGGGGTCGATCTTCATGCCGAGGGCGCCGAGCTCCTTGAGCCCGTTGATCACCTCGTCGGGGATGCGGGCCTCGCGCTCGATGCGGGCCCCGTCCACCTTCGTCTCGCAGAAGTCGCGGAGTTTGGCGAGGAACTGCTCGCCGCGCCGGACGGCCTCGTCGGAGGGGAGCGGGTGGGGGTGGATGAGGTCGAGCCGGAAGCGGCCAAGGAACAGTTCCTTGGCGAAGCTCGGCTTGCGCCAGTCCTGCTCCCGCGCGGCCTCCGCCACCTGGCGGGCCTCGCGTTCGGTGACGGTGGGTTTCTTGAGGGGTGGTGCGGACATGAGGCTCACCTCGCCGCGAATCGGGATCTCGGGCCACATTTGGTTACCGATGGGTGCTACTCGTTACCGATGGGTGCTACCCGATCGTTGGTACCCGATCCCGGGTGCCCCCGCCACCCCTCGCGGGCCGGTTCGGGCGGCTCAGCCGACGGTGACGGCGTACGACATGGTGGGCGGGCGGCCGGTTCCCTTGGCGACTTCGGTGCCGGACTCGGTGGCGGACTCGGTGCGGGAGACGTCCGTGTCGTCGCCCAGCGGTTTGCGCCGAACGAGTGCCCGGGTGACGTCGTCCGCTTGCCCGGCGCCCGGCTCGCCACCCCGGCTCGCGGCCGCCGGGCCGGGCAAGTTGCCGTAGCCTTCTCCACCAATCCCTCACAATTGGCTGCCGGACCGTTGTCGAAGCGCTTCGACAACCTATGGACACCCATCTCCACTGGGACTACTGTCGAACCACCCCACCCGCCCCTGTTCGTCCCGCGCACTGTCGAAGCGCTTCACACCACTTGGAGAGCTGGATGGTCACCCTCGCCGAGGTCGCCCAGCACGCCGGAGTCTCGGCGAGCACGGTGAGCTATGTCCTCAGTGGCAAGCGGTCCATCTCCACGTCCACCCGGCAGCGGGTCGAGCAGAGCATCCGGGACCTCGGCTACCACCCGAACGCGGGCGCCCGCGCCCTGGCCAGCAGCAAGTCGAACATCATCGCGCTGATGATCCCCCTGCGCACCGACATGTATGTGCCGGTGATGATGGAGATCGCCATCGCGGTGGCCACCACGGCGCGCACGCACGGGTACGACGTCCTGCTGCTCACCGGCGAGGAGGGCTCCGACGCCGTCCGGCGCGTCACCGGCAGCGGGCTCGCCGACGCGATGATCGTGATGGACGTCGAACTCGACGACGAGCGGCTGCCGTTGCTGCGCTCCACCCACCAGCCGTCGGTGCTGATCGGACTGCCCGCCGACACCTCCGGGCTGACCTGTGTCGACCTGGACTTCGCGGCGACCGGCGCGCTGTGCGTGGAGCACCTCGCGACGCTGGGCCACCGTGACATCGCGGTCATCGGCGAAGCGCCCGCGGTCTACGAACGGCACACCGGCTTCGCCGAGCGCACCCTCGACGGACTCCGCGGCCGGGCCGGGGAGTTGGGCCTGCGGCTGCTGCACCGGCCGTGCGAGGGCGGGTACGACGCGATGGCCGTGACACTGGCCCGGATCCTCGACGAACGGCCGGGCACCACCGGGTTCGTCGTGCAGAACGAGGCGGCGGTGGAGCCGCTGCTCGCGCTGCTGCGGCAGCAGGGCCGGGCCGTGCCCGAGGACGTGTCGGTGGTCGCGATCTGCCCCGACCAGGTCGCCGTCCAGGCCTCGGTACGGCTGACGTCGGTCGCCATCCCCGCCCAGGAGATGGGCCGGCACGCGGTGGACCGCCTCGTCGCCAAGCTGGAGGGGCGCGGCAGCGACGAAGTCGTGCTGATCGCGCCCGAGTTGACGGTCCGGGCCAGCACGGGGCCGGCGCCGGCCGCGCCTGTCTCCGCTGCCGCCGGCTCTGTGCCCTCCGACTGAAACCGCGCCCCGCCTGAAACGCCCGTCTGAAACGCCCGTCTGACTCGCTCGCCCGGCTCGCCCGACGCGTCGGGTGTAACGGCTGCGTTTCGTGTGAACTCCCGTGGGCGGAAAGGCAGTTGGGTGGGTAAGGACCACCCGTCCACTGCCCGCCCCTCGTGAAGGGTGTTCCGCCCATGTCCTCGCCCCCGCTCGCCCTCACCCTGGCCAATCTGCTGCTCCGGCCCGGCCACCGCTCCCGGCACACCCCCGACCTCGCCTTCGACCGGCTCCTCGCCGACGCCGAACGACCGGACGGGGACGGGCAGTTCGTCGACGACTTCCGGATGCTGCTGCGCGGCTGGGCCCGGGACGAGAACCTCACGCCGGTCGGCTGGTGGTCCGCACAGGGGCATGTGCGCAGGCATCTCGCCAACCGCGCCCGGGTCCGGCGGCTCATCGCCGAGCAGCCCCTGATCGCCCAGGAGCCCATCGAGCGGCCGGTGTTCGTGGTGGGGCTGCCGCGCACCGCGACCACCCTCACCCACGGGGTGCTGTCCCTCTCCGAGCAGCACCGATGTCCCCGCCTGTGGGAGTTGCTGACACCGGATCTGGACGGCACGCCCGAGCAGCGCAAGAAGGCGGTCGCCGCCGCGCGCATGATGGTCGGCGGCATCAACCTGTTCTCGCCGCGCTACCGCGACATCCACCCGATGACCGCCGAGGGCCCCGAGGAGTGCACCTTCGCCCTCCCGCACACCATCATGCCGCTGTCCCAGGCCCGTATCCCCGCGTACCTGGCAGCGCTGGACGAGCGGGACTTCGTCCCCGACTACGCCTACCTCAAGCAGATCTACCAGGTGCTCCAGTACGGCCGGCCGCGCCGTCGCTGGGTGCTGAAGTCCCCGCTGCACACCGAGAGCCTGGACGCGCTGCTCAAGGTCTTCCCCGACGCCACCCTCGTGTGGACGCACCGCGAACCGGCCGCCGTCGTGGCGTCGTTCTGCAGTCTGATCGAGCACGGCATGGCCATCACCCTGCGACCCCTCGACCTGCCCGGCCTCGGGGCCACCTGGCTGGACCTGCTGAGCCGCTCCGTGCGGCGCGGCCTCGCGGCCCGCGCCGCCGTGCCCCGCGAGGCGCTCGTGGACGTCCCGTACTCCTGGCTCGGCGCCGACCCGGCCACCGGCGCCCCGAAGCTGTACGACGCCATCGGCGCCCGCTGGACCGACGCCGACGCGGCGCGGCTCCCGCAGATCGCCGCCCGGCCCAAGGGCACCCGGCCGCACAGCTACGACCTGGCCCGGTACGGGCTGACCCGCGCCGACGTCGACTCGGCGTTCGCCGACTACAACGCGCTGCGGGCCGAGGTCGACCGGGCATAGGAACGCCCCGCCGGCCTCGGCCCCGACCTCAACTGCTGCTGACGGTGAGGTTGTTGGTCACGAAGTCCAGCCCGCCCGAGGACGAGGTGATCTCGTAGCCGAACTGCACGTCACCGATGGTCTCGTTACCGAACCAGCCCTTCGTGTCCTTGATCCACTTGAGGATCGGCAGGATGGCGACGGTGCCGGACGAGGAGTCCGACGTGCGCAGGAACGAGAACACCTCGTTCGAGCCGTTGTTCCCCTTGTAGACGGTCCAGGTGTGGCCGCCGAGGGTGACATTGCCCTGGGAGGTGCCGAGGGGGCCGACCGCGCCGTTGTAGTTCACCCAGAGCATGATCTCGTAGTCGTAGTCCGTGTCCCAGATGTCGTACGACGTGTTGTACGCGCCGGACGACGGGACCGTGACGTTGTAGCTGCTGGACAGCGAACCGAGCGAGGTGATCGTCTTGTTGATCACCTTCTTGGCGTTGGGGTACGACTTGATGCCGCCGGTGTTCGGGTGGTTGGCCCAAACACCCCAGTTCGTACCGGAGTTGGCCCAGGTGCACTGGCTGCCTGCGCCTGAACCCCAGATGTTGTTGTACAGCGTGTAGCCGTTCAGGCTGGTGTTGCCCCACTGGTCGCAGGTGTTCCAGACGGCTGCCTGGGCGGGGGCGGCGGCGAGTCCTACGGTGGCGCCGAGGGCGAGGACGGGGGCGAGGGTGGGGGCCAGCAGGATCTTGGCGAACCTGCCGAGGGTGGGGGTGGGGGTGTGTGTTGCCATGGCGTCCCTTCCATGGGTGGGGGGAGTTACCACGTCTCCAGGGTGATGACGTGGTCTTCTCCGGCGACTAGGTCGAGCGGCTGGGCTTCGCCGTCGCCGTCGCCGTCGGAGGAAGTCCGGAGTTCTATGCGATGGGTGCGGTGCGGCTTCAGGACGGCCCGGGCGCCTTCGGGGCCCCAGGAGAGGTCGAGTTCGGCACCGAACCGGGTGCGTACGCCCCGGAGTTCGCCCGTGGGGAGAGCGGACGGGAGCGCCGGGAGCAGGACCAGCCGGTCGGGGGTCGACTGGACCAGCGCCTCGATCAGCACGGCGGGCAGGGTGTGGGCGGCGTCGGCGTTGTAGACGTCGCGGCGCGGGTAGTGGGCGCTCATCAGGGAGGCGTGGAAGAAGTCGCCGTCCAGGACCGCGCCGAGGGCGTGGGCGACCCGGTGGCCGTCGCGCAGCCGGGCCGCGATCAGCGCGTGGTGGAGGTGGCCGTGCGCGGAGTCGTTCTCCGCGCCGCGCAGTTCGAGGGCGCGGTGGGCGGCGGCCGCGAGGCGCGGGGTGTCGTAGGGGTTGATCTCGTCCAGGGGCCAGACGCCGTAGAGGTGGCTGAGGTGGCGGTGGTCGTAGGTGTCGTCCAGGCCTGGCCACGCCCATTCGGCCAGGGCGCCGTCCGCGTTGATGCGGTGGGGTGGGAGGCGGTCGGCCAGGGCTCGCCAGCGGTTGGCGGGGGCATCTGGGTCGGTGGGGGCGTCCGGGTTGTTCGGGTGGTAGGTGGCTGCGGTGCGTAGGGCGTGCCGGGCGGCCGAGAGGTCCATTGCCGCGTTGAGGGCGCCCCAGCTTGCGCCTGTCGGGCGGTTCTCCGGCGAGTAGGAGGGGACTATGACCAGCCTGGCGTCCGGGTTGTCGCAGTCGTCGGGGTCCGTGCGGGTGAGGAAGTCCTCGTAGAAATGGGCTACTTCGGCTAGGGCTGCTGCGGTGCGCGGGTCGCGTGTGCCTTGTGTCTCGTCGTGGTCGACCAGGGGTTTGAGCAGCCAGTCGGCACCGGCGGTCCACAGGTGCAGCGGGTACTCGCGGCTGAAGTGGTACGTCAGGCCGGACTCGCCGTCACTGTGCGCGGGCGCGACCGCGCCCCGGGCGCCGAAGACCGCTCTAGCGTTCTCCCGCCAGTCGTCTATCTGACGGTGGATCAGAGCAGCTAGGGCGTCGGTCACTTCGGGGAGAGCCGCGCAGGCGGCCGAGGCGGTCTGGAGGTTGAGGTTCGCGTCGTGGGTGAACGCCCCGGCCCAGGCGGTGTTCCAGTCGCCGGTCCACAGGCCGGGCAGGCGGGGCGGGTTCAGGCCGGAGGAGGACAGGAGGTGGTAGCGGCCGGCGGCGAACAGGCGCTCCAGGAGGGCCGTGCTGCGGGGGCGTTCCAGTAGTTCGGAGCCGGGCAGGGCGCGCTCGCCCGGGTCGGCTTGCAGGTCGAGCGTGACGCGTTCGTAGGCGGGGCGGTGGAGGGGGAGGTGGCGGTCCAGCAGGTCGTCGTAGGAGTGCGGCAGGTTGCCGTCCAGGGCACGGTGTTCCGCCGTGATGTCGAGGTCGCCGGTGTGGCGGCGTACCCGGGTGAGCAGCAGTACGGAGTCCGCGCCGGTGACGCGCACGCCCGACTGGATCAGCTCGGTGCGGCCGCCGGTGGTGACGACCAGGGTCACGCCTGTGTAGGCGCGGTCGCTGTCGTTGTCGGGGTAGCGGGCGTGCAGGGTGAGCAGGGCGCCGTCCGGGGTGCGGGCCGAGCTCTGGCCGACGGCCAGGTCGGCGGGTGCGCCCGGGAGTCGGTGGTCCAGGGAGATGTCCAGGTCCAGGCCGGTGATCTGATGGACGATCACGTCGTCGGCTCGGGAGACGAAGAGGCGGCTGGTGATGTCCGCGCAGGCGGCCCTTGTTTCGCCGGTGGTGAAGTCGACGGAGCGGCGGTAGGAGCGGTATCGGCGCGGGTCGTTCGAGGGGGCTTGGGTCAGTCTGATCTGGAAGGCCGGGTGGAAGGGCTGGACCCACTGGAGGGGGCGGTGGTCGGTGAAGCTCTCTGCCGCCTCCCACTCTCCGGCCAGCAACTTGTCCTGAAGCGCGGGGAGTTCGGCTGCCAGTTCCGGCGGGCGAGCGTGTTCTGCGCCGTTGGGGCGGACCAGGGAGTGGTGGGTGACGATGACCCGGTCGTCGTACGGGTCTCCGAACGTGAGGGTGCCGTGGTGGCCGTTGCCGCTGAGGAAGGCGTCCTCCCAGCGGGCGGCGGGCTCGTACTCGAAGGTGCCGTGCAGGGGGTGGGCGGGGGGTGCGGGGTTGGTCATGGGCACAACACCACCACGGCGTGGCGGCCTAGCGTGACTTCGTCCGTGATCGTCGTGCCGGTCAGCAAGTCGTGGTGGGTGCCCGGGAGTTGGACGGTGACCGGGTCCCGGCCGTGGTGCAGCAGGAACAGCAGGTCGCCCCTGCGGACAGCCTCGACGCCGGGTGGGAGGCCTTCGAGGACGGGGTGGGCGTCCGCGTCGGCGGCGACGCGGGCGAGCAGGGCGCGGAAGGCGTCGGGCTCGGGGAGCGTGGAGACGTACCAGGCACGGCCGTTGCGCAGAACCGCGGGCAGTCCGTCTAGTTCGCCGCCCTTGTAGACGTGGACGGTGTCCACCGTGTCCGCTTCGGCCGCTTCCAGTTCCTCCGACCACAGGGTCGCGCGGAAGCCGTCGGTCTCGATGCTCTCTCCCGCCTCCAGTGGCCACCATTCGTGCAGGGTGCGGATGCCGAACAGGTCGCGCAGCCGGGCGTCCATGCCGCCGGGGCGGACCCGGTCGTCCTCGTCGGCCACCCCGGTCAGGAAGCCGGCCACGAGGGTGCCGCCGCCGTGGACGTAGGCGAGGAGGTTGTCGATCGCCGCGTCCGTCATCGCGTACAACTGGGGGACCACGACCAGCTTGTAGCCAGTGAGGTCGTGCTCAGGGTGGGCGAAGTCGGTGGTGTGGTGGGCCTCCCACAGCGCGCGGTGCCAGGCGTGCAGGACGGTCGCGTGGTCTACGTGGGTGGAGGGGCGGGCCTCCTGGGCCCCGGCCCACCACGCGTGCCAGTCGTGCAGGATCGCTATGTCTGCGGTGGTGGTTGTCGACTTCTGATGATTCGTCATCTCCTTGCTGATTCGGGACAGTTCTGCTCCCAGTTGTTTTATCTCCTGGTAGCTGCGGCCCTGTTCGCCCGCGTGGCCGACCATCCCGGAGTGGAACTTCTCCGCTCCCTGCCGGGACTGGCGCCACTGGAAGTAGCAGACCGCGTCCGCGCCGCGCGCCACCGCCTGGAGGGACCAGAGGCGGTTGAGGCCGCGCGGCTTGGGGTGGTTCACCCCGCGCCAGTTGACCGCGCCGGCCGCCTGTTCCATCAGCATCCAGGGGCCGCCACGGGCCTGGGAGCGGGTCATGTCCTGGACCAGGGCGCCGTGTTGGGCACCGAGGGGGTCGCGCGGGTCGGGGTAGAGGTCGACCGAGACCACGTCCTCTTCCTCGGCCCAGCGCCAGGCGTCCTGGCCGATGAAGAGCGGCATGAAGTTGGTGGTGACCGGGATGTGCGGGGTGTGCCGGGCGACGATGTCGCGTTCGGCGACGTAGCACTCCAGGAGCGCGTCGGAGGTGAAGCGCCGGAAGTCGAGCACCTGGGTGGGATTCTTCAGGTAGTGGGGCCGGCGGGCGGGCAGGATGCCGTCCCAGGTGTCGTAGCCCTGGCTCCAGAACGCCGCGCCCCAGGCGGTGTTGAGGGCGTCGAGGGTGCCGTACTTCGCGCGCAGCCAGCGACGGAAGGCGGCGGCCGCCTCGTCGCCGTGATCGGCGGTGCAGTACTCGTTGTTGATGTGCCACATCGTGAGCGCGGGGTGGCCGCCGTAGCGGGCGGCCAGGTCCTCGGTGATGGCGGCGGCATAGCGGCGGTAGGTGGCGCTGGAGTGCGAGAAGTGCTGACGGCCGCCCCACCACTCGACGTCGCCGTTCTCGTCGCGGGGCAGGGTGTCCGGGTGCAGTCGGCCCAGCCACGGGGGTGGGGCGGAGGTGGGGGTGGCCAGGACCGCGCCGATGCCGTGGTCGTGCATCAGGTCCATCAGCCGGTCCAGCCAGCCGAACTCCCTTGCGCCCGGCTCGGGTTCGAGCTTCGCCCACGAGAAGACGCCCAGGGTGACGGAGTTGACGCCGGCGTCCTTCATGAGGCGGACGTCCTCTTGCCAGGTCTCTTCGGGCCACTGCTCGGGGTTGTAGTCGCCGCCGAAGAGGATGCGGCCGCGGGTGGCGTCGGCCAGGGTCGGGGGCTGGTGCTCGTTTGGCATCAGGCTGTTTCTCCGTACGGGATGCCTCGGCCGGATACGCGCGCTGCGGCTGCGGTTGGTGGGTGGGTCGGGGTCGTGTCGGTGCGGCGAGTCCGTCGCGTGTCGGGCATACGGCTGCCCGCTGCCACAGTCCGACGAGACGGTGACGAACTAAGCGACGGACTGCGCCACACCGCCACGACCCACTCCCGTGGACTGGCACCCGCGGGCGCGTCGGGGTGCCCTGCCGACCCGGAAGGCCACGCCCCTTTTCTGTCGAAGCGCTTCGATGTTGCTGCGAGGTTAAGTGAATGACCTGGGGTGCACAAGGGTCGGTTACGAGATTCCTGCGAGGAGGTGGGGGTTACGCGTTTGCTTGTGCTGAATGGATTGGCGGTGACGTCCTCTTGACACTCGCCCATGTGTCGAATGAGCATCGAAGCGCTTCGAAAGGACCTTCCCGCTCCATCGCAAAGGGATTCTCCAAGTGACCGCACACACGACGCCCCCGCCGCCTTTCCGCGATCCGCAACTGCCCTTCGCGAAGCGCATCGACGATCTGCTGTCGCGGCTGACCCCGGACGAGAAGGTCTCCTTCCTGCACCAGTTCGCACCCGGCGTGGAGCGGCTCGGCATCGCCGCGTTCCGTACCGGCCAGGAGGCGCTGCACGGCGTCGCCTGGATGGGTCCCGCCACGGTGTTCCCGCAGGCCGTGGGGTTGGGCGCGACCTGGAACACCGAGCTGGTGCGCCGGGTCGGCGAGGCGGTGTCCAAGGAGGTCCGGGCGATGCGCGCCCACGACGACCGCGTCGGCCTCAACGTCTGGTCCCCCACGGTCAACCTGCTGCGCCACCCGCTGTGGGGCCGTAACGAGGAGGGCTACTCGGAGGACCCCCGGCTGACCTCCGCCATCGCCACCGCCTACACGCACGGGCTGCGCGGTGATCACCCGACGTACTGGCGCACGGCCCCGGTCCTCAAGCACTGGCTGGCCCACAACAACGAGACCGGCCGGGACGTCACCTCGTCCTCGGTCCGCCCGCGCGTGCTGCACGAGTACGACCTGCGCGCCTTCCGCGGCGCGGTCGAGGGGGGCGCGGTGGCCGGGGTGATGCCTGCCTACAACCTGGTCAACGGCCGTCCCAACCATGTCTCGCCGTATCTGCGCGAGCATCTGCGAACCTGGACGGACGAGGATCTGTTCGTCTGCTCCGACGCGGGCGCGCCCTCCAATCTGGCCGACTCCGAGCACTACTTCGACACCCACGAGGAGGCGACGGCCGCCTCGCTGATCGCCGGTGTGGACAGCTTCACCGACCACGGCACCGACGGTTCGAAGATCGTCGCCCGGATACGGGGCGCCCTGGCGCAGGGGCTGTTGACCGAGGCCGACGTCGACTTGGCGGTGCGCCGTCAGCTTTCGGTGCGGTTTCGGCTGGGCGAGTTCGATCCGCGTGACGACCCGCACGCGAGCACCGGCGAGTTCGACACCCCTGCCCACCGCGCCCTCGCCGGGGAGGCCGCCGAGCAGGCGATCGTGCTGCTGCGCAACGACGGTGTGCTGCCGCTGGCCTCGGACACCCGGATCGCGGTGGTCGGGCTGCTCGCCGACGAGTGCAAGCTCGACTGGTACAGCGGCACGCTGATCCACCGCTCCACGCCGCTGGAAGGGCTGTACGAGCGGTTCGGCGCCGAGCGCGTCGCCTTCGCGGAAGGCGTGGACCGGGTGGTGGTGAAGACCTCCACAGGGGCGTTCCTGAAGGTCCTTGCCGGGCCCGAGGAGGAGGGGGAGGGCGGGGTGCGTGGGGCCGAAGGGGCTCTGGATCCCGCTCTGCTCGCCGGTCGTACGGATCTTCCTCCGCTCACCACCGACGATGTCGGCGGCACCGAGTTCGCGCTCGTCGACTGGGGGGAGGGGGTGGTGACGCTGCGCGCGCCCGACGGGCGGTATGTGTCCGTTGCCGAGGACGGCTTTCTGCGTGCCTCCGCCGACCAGCCGGGGGGCTGGATCGTCCAGGAGACGTTCCGTCTCGAGCCCCGTGAACACGGGTACCTCCTGCGGCACTTGGGGACCGGTCGTCATGTCCGTGTCGCCGCCGACGGTGTGCGGGTTGCCGCGGAGGGTGAAGAGGTTCCCGAGGTTTTTGAGGTCGTCGTCGCCGAGCGCGGTGAGGATGCCGTGGCCAGGGTTGCCGCCGAGGCCGACGTGGTGGTGGTCGTCGCGGGCAACGACCCGCACCTCAACGGCCGGGAGACCGAGGACCGTACGACACTGCGGCTGCCGTCCCAGCAGGAGCGGCTGCTCGCCGCGGCCCGGGCGGCCAACCCGCACACCGTGCTGGCGCTCGTGTCGGCGTACCCCTACGCGATCGAGCCGGGTGGGCTGTCCGCGGTGCTGTGGACGGCGCACGGCGGGCAGGCCGCGGGCACCGCCCTCGCCCGGGTACTCGCCGGTGACGTCTCGCCCGCCGGCCGTCTCCCCCAGACCTGGTACGCCGACGACGCCGATCTGCCCGATCTCCTCGACTACGACGTGATCGGCGCCCGTCAGACGTACCTCTACTTCGAGGGCACCCCGCTGTTCCCGTTCGGGCACGGCCTGTCGTACGCGTCGTTCTCCTACGCCGATCTGGCGGCGCGCGTCGAGGGTGGCGCGGTGCACGTCTCCTTCACCGTCACCAACACCGGGGACGTGACGGCCGACGAGGTCGCCCAGCTCTACACCCGCGCGGTGGATCCGTCGGTCACCCGGCCGCGCCGTGAGCTGCTCGGCCATCGCCGGGTGCGGCTCGCCCCCGGCGCGCGGGGGGAGATTTCTTTTGAGGTCCCGTTGTCCGACTTCGCGTTCTGGGACGTGGCGCACGGTCGGTGGCGTCTGGAGTCCGGCCCCTATGACCTGCTCGTCGGCGCGTCCAGTACGGATGTCCGGCTGCGCAGGACCCTCACGCTGGAGGGTGAGCCGTCCCTCCCGCGCCCGGTCCGCCTGCGCGGTCTGGAGGCCGCCGACTTCGACGAGCAGAGCGGTACGGAGATCGTCGACCGTACGAAGGTGTCCGGCGACGCGGTGACACCGGTGCAGGGGGCGGCGGACGGGACGGGTGAACTCGTCTATCGTGCCTGCGATTTCGGTACGGGAGTGGGGGCGGGGGTGGCTGGTGTCACTGTGACCGTTGCCGGGTCCGGCAGCGTTGAGTTGTCGCTTGGTGGTGGGACGGTCCTGGCCACCTTGGCCGTCGCCTCGGGCGGCGGAGGAGCGTACGACTATGTCGACGTCCACTCGGCCTTCGGCGCCGAGGGCGTCCATGACCTGCGTGTCAGGTTGCGCGGGGCGCTGCGGCTCGCGCGGGTCGGGTTCTCCGGTTGAGGCCCGGCACCGGAAGGCATCGGTGCCGGGCCTCTTCCGAGGAGCTTATATGAAAATGGTTACCATTTACTAGGGGGCTCGGCCCGTTAGAGTGCGAGGCCTGTCAGGACCAGTACGCGTTCGTACGTGTAGTCCTCCATCGCGAACTTCACGCCCTCGCGGCCCACGCCCGACTGCTTCGCACCGCCGTACGGCATCTGGTCGGCGCGGTAGGAGGGGACGTCCCCGACGACTACCCCGCCGACCTCCAGCGCGCGGTGGGCACGGAAGGCTACCTGGACGTCGTGCGTGAACACGCCTGCCTGGAGGCCGTACTTGGAGGAGTTGACGGCCGCGAAGGCCTCGGCCTCGCCGTTCACCTTCGTCACGGTGAGGACCGGGCCGAAGACCTCCTCGCGGGCGACCTTGGTGTCCGCCGGTACGTCGGTGAGGACGGTCGGCGCGTACGAAGCGCCGTCGCGCTTGCCGCCCGCGAGGAGGGTGGCGCCGGCCGTTACGGCCTCGTCCACCCATGTCTCGACGCGCTTGGCCGCGTCCTCGCTGACCAGCGGGCCGACGTCGGTCGCGCCGTCGGCGGGGTCGCCGGTGACCTGGGCCTCGACTGCGGCGACGATGCGCGGCAGCAGGCGGTCGTACACGGCGGCGTCCGCGATGACCCGCTGCACCGAGATGCAGGACTGGCCGCCCTGGTAGTTGGAGAAGGTCGCGATGCGGGTCGCGGCCCAGTCCAGGTCGGCGTCGCTCGCCCAGTCGCCGAGGACGACGGCCGCGCCGTTGCCGCCCAGCTCCAGGGTGCAGTGCTTGCGCGGCACCGAGTCCATGATCGCGTAGCCGACCTGCTCGGAGCCCGTGAAGGAGATGACCGGCAGCCGCTCGTCCTGGACGAGGGCGGGCATGCGGTCGTTCGCCACCGGCAGGATGCTCCAGGAACCGGCGGGCAGCTCGGTCTCGGCGAGCAGGTCACCGATGACCAGGCCGGAGAGCGGGGTCGCCGGGGCGGGCTTCAGGATGATCGGCGCGCCGGCCGCGATCGCCGGGGCGATCTTGTGGGCGCACAGGTTCAGGGGGAAGTTGAAGGGCGCGATGCCGAGCACGACACCCTTGGGGAAGCGCCGGGTGAGCGCGAGCCTGCCCTGACCTCCGAGGTCGGTGTCGAGGCGCTGCGCCTCGCCGCCGTTGAACCGCCGGGCCTCCTCGGCGGCGAACCGGAACACCGAGACCGCGCGCCCGACCTCGCCGCGCGCCCACTTGATCGGCTTGCCGTTCTCGGCGGAGATGAGCTGCGCGATCTCCTCGGTGCGCTCGACGAGGCGACGGCTCACATGGTCGAGGGCGGCGGCGCGGACGTGGGCGGGGGTGGCGGCGAACTCGTCCCGTACGGCGTACGCGGCGGCCACCGCCTCCTCGACCTGCGCGTCCGTCGGCACGCTCACCTTGCCGACGAGCCGGCCGTCCCACGGGGACGTGACGTCGAAGCTGTCCTCGCCGGTGACCTGGCGGCCGGCGAGCCAGAAGGCGTGGGCGCCCCCCACGTTCTTTTCCTGGGGCATGTGCGAGTCCCGGCCCTTCCGCTTAGGGGGTGTCCTGAGGTTTCCGTGCTCCACGGTAGGGGCGGGAGGCCGATGGGTCGCTTGTCCGAGTCGTACGGGTGGGCGGCGGGGGTGCGCCGGTTTGGCGCGGTCGGCCCGCGTCCGTACGCAGGCGGTTCAGGGAGAGTCGTAGCGCACCCAGCAGCACTGTGCACAGGCACCAGCTAGCCATTACGTCCAGCGGCCAGTGGTAGCCGCGCCGGACCAGTCCGTACGAGACCGCCAGGACCAGGAGTGCGGCGGTGGCTACGGCCGTCCGGCGGGCGTACGCCGTGCGCAGCCATGGCAGCAGGATCAGCACCGCCGAGCCGTAGGCCACGGCTGCCGTCGCCGTGTGTCCCGAGGGGTAGTAGCCGGTCGCCGGTGGCACTGCGGGCGTACCTGGACGGTCCGTCCACTCCTTCAGGGGTACGACGATCAGCGGCACCAGGATCATGAGTCCCAGCGCGGCTGCGGACGGCACCCACCACCGCGTCCCGCCCGCCGCCCTCCCCCGCCAGGCCGCATACCCCGCGACCAGTAGCAGGACGGGCACCGCCACCTGCACATCGCCCAGGTCCGCCAGGAGTTCGGAGGCGCGGTCGGGGTGGACGAGGGCGCTGCTGAGGCGCTGGTCCATGCGCAGCAGGGGGCCGTCGACCGCGACCTGCCAGGTGATCAGGACGAAGAGGAGAGCGGGCAGGGCCAGCAGGGGGAAGAGGAAGGCGCGGGTGGGGCGGGGCGGCATGGGGTCCAGCTTGTCAGCAGCCGTTGTCCTCGCGAACCGTGTGGTCGAGGATCGCGGCGGCCAGTGGGGGGTGGATCGGGTTTGGCAGGGCGTGGCCCATGCCGGGGATCTCGACCGTACGGGCGTTCCCGATCACCTGGGCGAGGTGCTGGGCGTGCGGTGGCGGGTAGACGGGCTCGGCCGGGGCGTGGACGACCAGGGTCGGGACGTCGTTGCGGGCCAGGCGCTCGGTGCGGAGCAGGCCCGAGGTGTCCGCCAGGACGTGTGCGGTGCTGGTGCGGTGGTGGCCTGTGTGGGCGATGATCCGGCGTTCCTGGGCGCGGGTGTACTCGGCGTCGAAGGGGATCGCGTCGCCGGCCAGGAGCCGCCAGTGCTCGACCCGGCGGTCCAGTTCCAGTTCCAGGTTCGGGGTGTCCGGTGGCTCCTGGCGGGCCCACAGTTGTAGTAGTTCCGGTGTGGGGCCGGGGAGGTCCGATGCGGGGACTTCGGTGCCGTCCGGCGCTCGGTAGGGGGTGTCACTGAGGGCGCCGGTGCCGATCAGGGTGGCGGTGCGGAGGCGGTCGGGGTGGTCGGCCAGGAGGAGTTGGGTGAGCAGCCCGCCCAGTGACATGCCGACGACATGCGCGCGGTCGGCCCCGAAGGCGTCCAGGACCTTGACGGCGTCCTCGGCCAGTTCGGCGATGGGGTACGGGTGCTCGTCGTACGCCCACGTGGAGCGGCCGGTGTCGCGGTGGTCGTAGCGGATCACTCGGTGGCGGGCGGCCAGGAGGGTCACGAACTCGTCCGGCCAGCCGAGGCCGGGGGCCTGTGCGCCCATGATCAGGAGGAGTGGGGGTGCGGTGGCGGGGCCCTCGGCCTGGGCCCAGAGGCGGATGCCGGGGGCTGCGTCGACGAAGCGTTCCATGGGGTCTCCGGGGGCGGGGAGGGGACGGGAGGCGGGCGCGCGATGAGTTTTGCGATGCGAGACGAGACGTATCGTATTGTATGCGGGGTGGAAAAAAGACCCCGGAATGGATCCGAGGTCTGGTTTCCGTGGGCTGTGCCCGAGGAGGAAGTCGGCCACCCCGGAACAGGGGGGGTGATTCCGGGGTGGCCGTACAGACCGGAAAACGTCGGCCGCCCCGGGGGGTTTGGGGCGGGCGACCGTCCGATCGGTGGAGATCCGGAGCCGGAGCTCCGGTTGTGTGCGCGAGGGCACGACCAGGTCGAAGCTGGGGAGGCCCCGGCCTGGGTCCGTCCACGGTTTCCCGTGGGCGGGGTGTATCTCTCATCTGGGTAGAACGTACGGCAGTGACAGGCGGTGCGACAGATGGAATCCCGTCCCCCCATCCACCCCGCACACCTTCTTCACACGGCCGCCGTCACGGCTCAGATGCGGGTGAAGGCCTGCTCGATGATGTCGAGGCCCTCGTTCAGGAGGTCCTCGCCGATGACCAGCGGCGGCAGGAAGCGCAGTACGTTGCCGTAGGTGCCGCAGGTCAGGACCAGCAGGCCTTCCTGGTGGCAGGCCTTGGCGAGGGCGGCCGTCGTCTCGGTGTCCGGCTCCTTCGTCGTACGGTCCTTGACCAGTTCGATGGCGATCATCGCGCCGCGGCCCCGGATGTCGCCGATGACCTCGAACTTCTCGGCCATGGCCGCGAGGCGGGACTTCATCGTCGTCTCGATCGCCTTCGCGCGGGCGTTGAGGTCGAGCTCCTTCATCGTCTCGATCGCGCCGAGCGCGCCCGCGCAGGCCACCGGGTTGCCGCCGTAGGTGCCGCCGAGGCCGCCCGCGTGCGCGGCGTCCATGATCTCGGCGCGGCCGGTCACCGCGGCGAGCGGCAGGCCGCCCGCGATGCCCTTGGCCGTCGTGATCAGGTCCGGGACGATGCCCTCGTCCTCGCAGGCGAACCACTGGCCGGTGCGGCAGAAGCCCGACTGGATCTCGTCCGCGACGAAGACGATGCCGTTGTCGGACGCGAACTTGGCGATCGCCGGCAGGAAGCCCTTGGCGGGCTCGATGAAGCCGCCCTCGCCGAGCAGGGGCTCGACGATGATCGCGGCGACGTTGCCGGCGCCGATCTGCTTGTTGATCATGTCGATCGCCTGGGCGGAGGCCTCGGCGCCGGCGTTGTCGGGGCCGGTCGGCCAGCGATAGCCGTAGGCGAGCGGGACGCGGTAGACCTCGGGGGCGAACGGGCCGAAGCCCTGCTTGTACGGCATGTTCTTCGCCGTCAGGGCCATCGTGAGGTTCGTCCGGCCGTGGTAGCCGTGGTCGAAGACGACGACCGCCTGCCGCTTGGTGTACGAACGGGCGATCTTGACGGCGTTCTCGACGGCCTCGGCGCCGCTGTTGAACAGCGCGGACTTCTTGGCGTGGTCGCCCGGGGTGAGTTCGGCGAGCGCCTCGGCGACCTCGACGTAGCCCTCGTACGGCGTGACCATGAAACAGGTGTGGGTGAAGTCGGCGAGCTGGGCGGTGGCCCGGCGGACGACGGCCTCGGCGGACGCGCCGACGGAGGTCACCGCGATGCCGGAGCCGAAGTCGATCAGGCGGTTGCCGTCGACGTCCTCGATGATGCCGCCGCCCGCGCGCGTGGTGAAGACGGGGAGCACCGAGCCGACGCCGGCGGCGACCGCGGCGAGACGGCGGGCCTGCAGCTCCTGCGACTTCGGGCCGGGGATGGCGGTGACGACGCGGCGCTCCTGCGGAAGGGCGGTCATGAGGGGCTCCTGGGGGTGTACGGCCGTGCGGACTCTTACCTCTTTTGTCGCAGGCTAGGACCGGCGACGGAAGCTGGGCATGCTCCATGTGGGCGGTGTCGGCGACGCCGGTTGTCCGCCGTGGACAGTGCCGGCCGGACGGCACTCCTCGCGGGCCCGGCCGCGTAAGCGGTGAACTCCCCTTGTGGGCGCGTTAGATTGACTCGCTGATGGTGGACGGAACGGCTGCTCAAGGGGGCAGGGGCGATGGACAGCGACGGGACGCGGGACGTCCGGGGCACGCAGGCGAATCCGGTGCCGCGCCCGGCGGGGCCTGCCCAGGTGCCGCCCCGGCCTGCGCATGCACCGGCCGCGAAGCCCTTCTCCTCCGCCGCCGCCGAGTGGCTGAACGAGGAGCGGCCCGCCGCGAAGCCCGGGATCTGGCGGTTCGGGTACCGGCTGCCGAAGCGCGGGCGCGCGGCGGAGCGGCTGGCGCCCGTCACCGTGGTGGGCATGCTGGTGCCGCTGGTGGTGGCGCTCGTGCTGTGGTCGCTGTGGCGGCAGGGCGCGGTGCCGTACCAGTTCACGCTGCTGCGGCTGTTCACGCCGGGCGACTGGTGGTGGGGCGGCACGATCGCGTCCGCGAAGAGCTGGCAGGGCGAGGAGGCCCGGATCCTCTACGACGGCGTCTTCTTCGGTCTCCTCGTCTGCGCCATGGGCCGGCTGGGCAGTTGGCCGGACACCGTGCGGCACTTCGTCGGCCGCCGGGCGCAGCCCGCCCGCGCCGGACTCGCCCTGCTGTGCGCGGTCGCCGCCCTGAGCCTCGTCTTCCCCGAGGCCCTCGGGCTCGGCTGGGACGCGCTGCCGGTCGAGCAGCCCGTCTTCGCCCTCGTCGCCCTGCTCTCCGGCGGCTACGACCTCTTCCGCTCCCCCCTGTTCGTGAACGCCCTGTACGTGGTCATGACGCTGCTCGTGGTGTGGCCGTTCGCGAAGGTCGGCGACTGGTGGCCGTACGTGAAGGAACGACTCGCCTCCCGGCGTGACCCGGCCGTCGCCGGCCCCGCCGCCGCGCGGCCCCTCGCCCAGTGGCCCGAGCTGCGGGACGCCGGGCAGTACGAGGCGGCCGAGCTGCTCACCGGTGAGGTGGCCGGCGGGCGGATGAACGACGTGGACTGCGCGCGGGTGCGACGGGCGTGGACGGCGGGGCTGCCCGACTTCCGGGACACCGTGCTGCGGCAGGGCGGGGCGGCCTGGACCCACCCCTCCGGCGCCCGCGACCTGCCCCGCCGCACCGCCCGGCACGACCTGCTCGCCGGGCAGGTGCGCATCGGCCGCTGGGTGGCCGCCGAGCGCACGCCGGTGACCTATCACGACGCGGGCGCCGCGCTCGGCCCGGACGTGCTGGGCACCTCGCTGCTGGCGGTCGGGCCGTCCGGCTCGGGCAAGACGCGCACGCTGCTCGAACCGCTGACCGAGGCGCTGGCGCTCCAGGCGCTCACCGGGGCGTGCGCGGTCGTCGCGGTGTCCGCGCCGGGCAGCGGGCCGCTCGGCGCGGACTCCGCGTTCGACGTGATCGTCCGGATCGGCGACCCGTCGTCCGTGCACGACCTCGACCCGTACGCCGAGTCCGACGACCCGGACGAGGCCGCCGCGATCCTCGCCGAGGCGCTGGTCGGCGACCTCGACACGGTGAGCGCCCAGGGCGCGGCCACCGCGCTCGCCCAACTGCTCGGCCCCCACCGGACCGTCCACGGCCGCTTCCCCACCCTGCCCGAGCTGCGCGAACTGCTGGAGGGCGAGCCGACGGCGGTGGCCGCGCTGCGGGAGGCGGTGGCCGGTGACGAGGTGATGCGGCGCGAGCTGGAGGCGCGCGTCCGGCAGACGGGGACGCCGGGCGACCCGGGGCGGGCCCTCGCCGACCGGCTGGCGCTGCTCGCCCGCCCGGTGTTCGCGGACTTCTTCGGCGGTGGCGGCGACACGCACCGGGCGTTCTCGCTGCGCGCCGTCGCCCACCACCCGCTGCGGGTCCGCATCGACCTGCCCGAGCGGGGCCACGAGGAGGCCGCCCGGCTGATCACCCGGCTGGTCCTCGCCCAGTTCCACACCGTCGTACGGGAGCCGCGCGGCCACTTCGCCTGCCTGGTCCTGGACGACGCTACGAGCACGGTCACCGACGGGTCGGTGCGCCGGCTCCAGCGGCTGCGCTCGCAGAACGCGGGCGTGGTGCTCGCCCTGCGCACGGTCGGCGACGTCCCCGAGGCGCTGCACGGGCCGCTGTACGGGGCGGTCGGCTGCCGGATGGCCTTCGCCGGCATCACCACCTGGGACGGCAGCCGGTTCGCGCAGACCTGGGGCACCGAGTGGGTGGAGACCACGGAGGTCGCCAAGCACACCGTCTTCGCCGACCAGCCGATGACCCGCGCCATCCACGCCCTGCGCAAGCTGGTCACCGGCAAGGCGGTGACCACCGACGCGGTGACCGTGCGCCAGGTCGAACGGGAGCGGTGGTCGGCGTCCCGGTTGGCGCACGAGGTGCCGCCCGGGCACGCGGTGCTGTCCCTGACGAGCGTGCGGGGCGAGCACGCGCCGCCGCTGCTGGTGGACCTGCGGGGCTGACGGGACGTCCGGCACCTCCGAGGTCCCTCCGAGGCACCTCAGAGGCACCTCCGAGGTCCCTTACAGTGAGGCAGAATCGACACAGGCCGTTCATACGAAGCGGCCAAAAGATCACGATCGCTGATCGTCTCTCTTCGACCTGAAGGCCGTATGCCTCCCACGCTCGCCTCGCTCGTCCATCACTCCGCGCTGAAGCTGACCGTGCGGGCGGGCGGGGACGCTCTGGACGTGCCGGTGCGCTGGGCGCATGTCAGCGAGCTCGCGGACCCCGTGCCGTACATGGAGGGCGGGGAGCTGCTGCTGATCACCGCGCTGAAGCTGGACGCGGAGGATCCGCAGGCCATGCGGCGCTATGTGAAGCGGCTGGTCAAGGCGGGCGTGGTGGGGCTGGGCTTCGCCGTCGGGGTCGCCTACGAGGAGACCCCGACGGCGTTGGTGGACGCGGCCGAGGAGGAGGGCCTGCCGCTGCTGGAGGTGCCGCGCCGTACGCCGTTCCTGGCGATCAGCAAGGCGGTGTCTGCGGCGATCGCGGCCGACCAGTACCGGGCGGTGACGGCCGGGTTCGCGGCCCAGCGCGAGCTGACGAAGCAGGCGCTGACGGACGGTCCCGAGGGGCTGCTCGGGGCGCTCGCCGCTCAGGTCGACGGGTGGGCGGCGCTGTACGACGCGTCGGGCGCCGTCGTGGCAGCCGCGCCGGAGTGGGCGGGCCGGCGGGCCGCGCGGCTCACGGCGGACGTGGAGCGGCTGCGGGAGCGGCCGGCCCCGGCCTCGGCGGTCGTCGGGGGCGGCGACGGCGACGGCGGCGAGCCCTCCGGGGCCGACGACGGCCACCATGGCGACCGCGTCGAACTGCACTCCCTGGGCAACGGACGGCGGCCACGCGCCGCGCTCGCCGTCGGCACGGCGGCGGCGCTCGGCACCGCCGAGCGGTACGCCGTCCACTCGGCGATCGCCCTGCTCACCCTCGCCACCGAACGCTCCCGCCCCCTCCAGGAGGCCCAGCAGCGGATCGGCGCGGCGGTGCTGCGCATGCTGCTGGCGGGCGAACCGGACCACGCGCGCGCCGTCGCCGGGGACCTGTACGGCGAGCTGCTCGACGCCCCGTTCCGGGTGATCGTCGCCGAGTCGACGTCGGCATCGGCTCCGCTCGACGCGTCCGGTGACCCCTTCGGCGCTCTCGTCGAGGTCGTCGAGTCGGCGGCTGCCCGCGCCGGGGAGGACGTGCTCGTGGTGCCCCAGGGCGAGCGGCTGGTGGTGCTGGCCACGGACGGGGGTGCGACGGTGGCGGCGGGCACGCGGTACGCGGCGACGCTGGAGGCGGCGCGCGCGGACGGTGAAGCGGCGGACGACGACGGCGGCCTGGTCGTCGGTCTGTCGGCGCCGGCCGGGCCGATCGCGGCGGCAACGGCGTACAAGCAGGCCGAGCAGGCGCTGTCGGTGGCGCGGCGGCGGGGCCGGGTCCTCGTGGAGCACGAGCGGCTCGCGGCGGGCTCGGTGCTGCCGCTGCTCGCGGACGACGCGGTGAAGGCGTTCGCGGACGGCCTGCTGCGCGCCCTGCACGAGCACGACGCGACCGGCCGCGGCGACCTGGTGGCCTCCCTGCGGGCCTGGCTCTCCCGGCACGGGCAGTGGGACGCGGCGGCGGCCGACCTGCGCGTCCACCGGCACACCCTGCGCTACCGGATGCGGCGGGTCGAGGAGATCCTCGGGCGTTCACTGGACGACCCGGACGTCCGCATGGAGCTGTGGCTCGCGTTGAAGGCTACGTCGACGGACTGACGGGCCGGCGGGCTGACCGACGGCAGGGCGAAGGGGCCGCAGGTGTCCGCGTCGGCCGCACGGACGGCCGACGTGAAAATGGACCTGCCTAAGGGACCTACCTGAGGGACCTACCTACAGAAGGCTGTTCCGGTCTCCGTCAGCCGTTTCCTCCCCCGGCGAGGCCCGCCGCCGCCTCGTGCATCGCCAGTTCGAGGAGTGCCGGGTCGGTCAGGGTTCCGGAGCCGTCCGGCGGGACCAGCCAGCGCACGCCCCTGGTCGAGCGGCCCGGATACGGCACGACGATCCAGGTGCCGGCCCCGGCCGTGCGGATGCCGGTGCCGAGCCAGCGGGCGGCGGTGCCCGGCGCGACGAAGAAACCCATGCGGCTGTCTCCGAAGTCGACGAGCACGGGGCCAGGCCGGTCGAGGAACCGGGTCAGTACATCGAGGGTGGGATAGCCGAGTTCGCCCGGCAGGATGAGTACGTCCCAGGCCTTGCCCGCGGGCAGCAGCGCGACCCCTAGGGGGTTGCGCTCCCATTCCCAGCGGCATGCCTCGGGATCCGGTGCGACGGATGCCAGCCATTCGACTGCCGTCTTGGCCCCAGCCATGTGTGGTCCTCCCTTTCACTCGTGGACGCGGTCGCGTCACGAGGGGGAGAGGGCCGTGCACGGCGAGCATTACGCGGGTTCCGACGACCCGTAGGGGTGAACCAGGTCACACCCCGGCCCAAGACTCGGAAGGACTCGCAAGGACCCGGAAGGACTCGGAAGGACTCGGCTGAAGCCGCTAGCTGTCGAAGCCAAGCCCCAGCCGGTCCATCGTCTTCAGCCACAGGTTGCGCCGCCCGCCGTGCGCGTCGGCGCGGGCCAGCGACCACTTGGTGAGGGCGATGCCGGTCCAGGCGAACGGCTCTGGCGGGAAGGGCAGCGGCTTCTTGCGGACCATCTCCAGCGCCGTCCGCTCGGTGGCCTCCCCCGCGAGCAGGTCCAGCATCACCTCGGCGCCGAACCGGGTGGCCCCGACACCGAGGCCGGTGTACCCGGCCGCGTAGGCCACCTTCCCGTGGTGGGCGGTGCCGAAGAACGCCGAGAAGCGCGAGCAGGTGTCGATCGCGCCGCCCCACGCGTGCGTGAAGCGGAGGCCCTCCAACTGCGGGAAGCAGCCGAAGAAGTGCCGGGCGAGCTTGGCGTACGTCTGCGGCCGGTCGTCGTACTCGGCGCGCACCCGGCCCCCGTAAGGGTAGACGGCGTCGTAGCCGCCCCACAGGATCCGCTGGTCGGCGGAGAGCCGGAAGTAGTGGAACTGGTTCGCGGAGTCGCCGAGGCCCTGCCGGTTGTGCCAGCCGACCGAGTCGAGCTGGGCGGCGGTCAGCGGTTCGGTCATCAGCGCGTAGTCGTAGACCGGGACGGTGTACGGCCGCACCCGCCGGACCAGGCTGGGGAAGATGTTCGTGCCGAGCGCGACCTGCCGGGCCCGGACCTGCCCGTAGGGGGTGCGGACGGCCATCCCCGCGCCGTACGGCTTCAGGTCGAGGGCGGGCGTGTGCTCGTGGACGCGGACGCCGAGCCGTACGCACGCCTGTTTCAGGCCCCAGGCCAGCTTGGCGGGGTGCAGCATGGCCACGCCCCGGCGGTCGTGCAGTCCCGCCTCGAAGGTGGGTGAGGCGACCTGCGCGCGGACCGCGTCGGCGTCGAGGAACTCCAGGCCGTCGGCGAGGCCCCGGCGGTCGAGCTCCTCGTACCAGTCGCGCAGTTCCCACGCCTGGTAGGTCTCGGTGGCGACGTCGATCCCGCCGGTGCGCTCGAAGTCGCAGGCGATGCCGTGCCGGGCGATCGCCGCCTCGATCGCGTCGAGGTTGCGCGCGCCCAGCTCCTGGAGGCGGTGGATCTCGTCCGGCCAGCGGGTCAGTCCGTTGGGCAGCCCGTGGGTGAGGGAGGCGGAGCAGAAGCCGCCGTTGCGGCCCGAGGCGGCCCAGCCCACCTCGCGGCCCTCCACCAGCACCACGTCCCGCTGCGGCTCGCGCTCCTTGGCGACGAGCGCCGTCCACAGCCCGCTGTAGCCGCCCCCGACGACCAGCAGGTCGCAGGTCTCGGCGCCGGTGAGCGCGGGCTCGGGGTCCGGTTTGTCGGGGTCTTCCAGCCAGTAGGGGACCGGCTGGGCGTCGGAAAGGGAAGTGATCCACTGGTTCATGGCACGTTATGCCTCACGCCTAGTATTTACGACGGCGGTTTCCGATGAGCATCGAGGTCAGGACCAGCAGTACGGCGACCAGGAACATGGCGGTGCCGATGACATTGATCTGGACGGGCGTGCCGCGCTGCGCCGAACCCCAGACGAACATGGGGAAGGTGACGGTCGAGCCGGCGTTGAAATTGGTGATGATGAAATCGTCGAAGGAGAGCGCGAAGGCGAGCAGCGCGCCGGCGGCGATTCCGGGGGCGGCGATGGGCAGGGTGACGCGCAGGAAGGTCTGCACCGGTCCGGCGTAGAGGTCCTGGGCGGCCTGTTCCAGGCGTGGGTCCATCGACATGACGCGTGCCTTGACGGCCGTCACGACGAAGCTGAGGCAGAACATGATGTGCGCGATGAGGATCGTCCAGAATCCCAACTGTGCACCCAGATTGAGGAACAGGGTGAGCAGGGAGGCCGCCATGACGACTTCGGGCATCGCCATCGGCAGGAAGATCAGCGAGTTGACGGCGCCCCGCGCGCGGAAGCGGTAGCGGACCAGCGCGAAGGCGATCATCACGCCGAGGAGGGTCGCGCCGATCGTCGCCCAGATGGCGATCTGGAGGCTGAGCGAGAGCGATCCGCACAGTCCGGAGACCCCGCACGGGTCTTTCCAGGCGTCCGTGGAGAACTGCTGCCACTGGTAATTGAAGCGGCCCTTCGGTTTGTTGAAGGAGAACACCGTGACGACGATGTTCGGCAGCAGGAGATAGGCCAGCGTGAGAAGTCCCGCGATGACCACGAAATAGCGCTTGAGCCAGGTGAGGAATGCGTTGGCGAAGGACATTTAGACCAGATCCTCCGTCCCGGACCTGCGGATGTAGAAGGTGACCATGAGCAGGATCGCGGCCATGAGAATGAAGGAGAGGGCGGCGGCCGTCGGATAGTCCAGGACGTTCAGGAACTGCGTCTGGATCACGTTGCCGATCATGCGGGTCTTGGTGCTGCCGAGGAGTTCGGCGTTGACGTAGTCGCCGGCCGCCGGGATGAAGGTGAGGAGCGTGCCGGAGACCACGCCGGGCATCGACAGCGGGAAGGTGACCTTGCGGAAGGTGGTGCTGGGCCGCGCGTACAGGTCGCCGGCCGCCTCGTGCAGCCGTACGTCGATGCGTTCGAGCGAGGAGTACAGCGGCAGCACCATGAACGGCAGGAAGTTGTACGTCAGTCCGCACACCACGGCGAGCGGCGTCGCGAGGACCCGGTCGCCGGAGGTCCAGCCGAGCCAACTGGTGACGTCCAGGATGTGCAGCGTGTTGAGGGCGCCGACGACCGGGCCGCCGTCCGCGAGGATCGTCTTCCAGGCGAGGGTGCGGATCAGGAAGCTGGTGAAGAACGGCGCGATCACAAGGATCATGATCAGGTTGCGCCAGCGGCCCGCGCGGAAGGCGATCAGGTAGGCCAGCGGATAGCCCAGGACCAGGCACAGGACGGTGGCGGCGCCGGCGTAGACGACCGAGCGCAGGAACTGCGGCCAGTACTCGGTGAGCGCGTCCCAGTAGGTCGCGAAGTGCCAGGTGACCTTGTAGCCGTCCTCCAGGGAGCCCGTCTGCACGGACGTGGAGGCCTGGTAGAGCATCGGCAGCGCGAAGAACACGATCAGCCAGAGCAGCCCGGGCAGCAGCAGCCAGTACGGCGTCCAGCGCCCCCGTCTGCGCGGCGGGGCCTTCGCGGGGGCCGTCGGGGAGAGCGGCGGAGGTGCTTCGGTGAGCGTCGCCATCTCAGACCGCCGCCTCTTCCTGGATGCCGGCGTCGATGTCCTGAGCCGCGTCCAGGCCGAAGGTGTGGGCCGGGTTCCAGTGCAGGACGACGTCGGCGCCGGGCACCAGCCGGGCGTCGCGGTCGATGTTCTGGGCGTAGACCTCGAACTCGGGGCAGACCGCGCTGTCGATGACGTACTGGGTGGAGACGCCGATGAACGACGAGTGGGCGATCCGCCCGGTGATGCGGTTGCGGCCCTCGGGGATCTCGCCCGCGTCGTCGGCGTGGGTGAGGGTGATCTTCTCGGGGCGGACGCCGACCAGCACCGTGCCGCCGGTCCTGGTGGGCGCCGAGCAGCGGGCCTCGGGCAGGACGAGCTTGCCGCCGCCCGCCTTCAGGACGATGTCGTCGCCGCTCTTGGCGTCGACCTCGGCCTCGATCAGGTTGGACGTGCCGAGGAAGTTGGCGACGAACGTGGTGTGCGGGTTCTCGTAGAGGTCGGTCGGCGAGCCGAGCTGTTCGACTCGGCCCGCGTTCATCACGGCGACCGTGTCGGCCATCGTCATGGCCTCCTCCTGGTCGTGCGTGACGTGCACGAAGGTGATGCCGACCTCGGTCTGGATGCGCTTGAGCTCCAGTTGCATCTGGCGGCGCAGCTTGAGGTCGAGGGCGCCGAGGGGCTCGTCGAGGAGGAGCACCTTGGGCTGGTTGATGAGGGCGCGGGCGACCGCGACGCGCTGTTGCTGGCCGCCGGAGAGCTGGTGCGGTTTCTTGCGGGCCTGCTCGCCGAGCTGGACGAGCTCCAGCATGTCGTCCACCTGCTTCTTGACGCTCTTGATGCCGCGGCGGCGCAGGCCGAAGGCGACGTTCTCGAAGATGTCGAGGTGCGGGAAGAGGGCGTACGACTGGAAGACGGTGTTCACCGGGCGCTTGTACGGCGGGAGGGCCGTGACGTCCTGGTCGCCGAGGTGGACGGTGCCGGAGGAGAGTTCCTCCAGGCCGGCGATCATGCGCAGGGTGGTGGTCTTGCCGCAGCCGGACGCGCCGAGGAGGGCGAAGAAGGAGCCGTGCGGGACGGTCAGGTCCATCGGGTGGACGGCGGTGAAGGAGCCGTAGGTCTTGCTGATGCCGGCGAGGCGGACGTCGCCGCCGCCGTTGCCGCTGTCGGTCGTCGTCATCGTCGTCACGCCCCAGTGAGCTTCGCGAACTTCGCCTCGTAGGCGGTCTCTTCCTCGGCGCTCAGGGAGCGGAAGGAGTGCGACTTCGCCTGCATGGCCTTGTCGGGGATGATCAGCGGGTTGTCCGCCGCCTCCTTGTCGATCTTCGCAAGGGCGTCCTTCACGCCGTCGACGGGACAGACGTAGTTGATGTAGGCGGCGAGCTGGGCGGCCGGCTGCGGCTCGTAGTAGTAGTCCATGAGCCGCTCCGCGTTCGTCTTGTGGCGCGCCTTGTTGGGGATCAGCATGTTGTCGCTGGACGTCAGATAGCCGCTGTCGGGGATGACGAAGTCGACGTCGGGGCTGTCCGCCTTGAGCTGGACGACGTCACCGGCCCAGGCGAGGCAGGCCGCGAAGTCGCCGCTGGTGAGGTCGGAGGTGTAGTCGTTGCCGGTGAAGCGGCGGATCTGGCCGCCGTCGACGGCCTTCTGGAGGCGGGCGACGGCCGCGTCGTAGTCGTCGTCGGTGAACTTCGCCGGGTCCTTGCCCATGTCCAGCAGGGTCATGCCCATGGTGTCGCGCATCTCGGTGAGGAAGCCGACGCGGCCCTTGAGCTTGGGGTTGTCGAGCAGGTCGGAGACCGACTTCACCTCCACGCCGTTCAGCGCCTTCTTGTTGTAGGCGATGACGGTGGAGATGCCCTGCCAGGGGTACGAGTAGGCGCGGCCCGGGTCCCAGTCGGGGCTGCGGAACTGCTGCGACAGGTTGGCGTAGGCGTGCGGGAGGTTGGCCGCGTCCAGTTGCTGGACCCAGCCCAGGCGGATGAGGCGGCCGGCCAGCCAGTCGGTGAGGACGATGAGGTCGCGGCCGGTGTCCTGGCCGGCGGCGAGCTGCGGCTTGATCTTGCCGAAGAACTCGTTGTTGTCGTTGATGTCCTCGGTGTACTTGACGCTGATGCCGGTGCGTTTGGTGAAGGCGTCGAGGGTGGGGTGGTGCTTGCCGCTGTCGTCGACGTCCATGTACTCGGTCCAGTTGGAGAAGTTGACGGTCTTCTCCTTCGCCGAGTGGTCCTCGGCGGACGTGCCGCCGGTGGTCTTGCCGGCCGCGGGGATCCCGCAGCCGCTCAGTGCGCCGAGGCCGCCCAGGGTGACCGCGCCGCCGGCGGAGGCACGCAGCAGCGAGCGGCGGGTGAGGGCCGCCCTGCCGTTGCGGAAGCTGCGCCGTATGGCGGCCACTTGGGCCGGGCTCAGACGGTCGGGCTCGTACTGCTTCATGCGCGTGGTGCCCTTTCGGGAGGTCCGGCCGTGGCCGGCGGCCGATGGTGTCGTCGCTGCTGGGTCGTCGCTTACGCGTCTCCGAAAATGGTGCGGTGCCAGGGCTTTCGAGCCACCGCCGTGTTATCGAACATAACGTGCTTTACCTGGGTGTACTCCTCGAACGAATACGCTGACATGTCCTTGCCGAAGCCGGAGGCCCGGTAGCCGCCGTGGGGCATCTCGCTGACGATCGGGATGTGGTCGTTGATCCATACACACCCGGCCCTGATCTCGCGGGTCGCCCGGTTCGCGCGGTAGACGTCCCGGGTCCACGCGGAGGCCGCGAGCCCGTAGGGGGTGTCGTCGGCGAGCGCGAGGCCCTCGTCGTCGCCGTCGAAGGGCAGGACGACCAGCACCGGCCCGAAGATCTCGGACTGGACGATCTCGCTGCCCTGGGCCGCGTCCGTGATCAGGGTGGGGAGATAGTACGCGCCGTTCTTCAGCTCGCCCTGCGGGGCCGCGCCGCCGGTCACCACGCGCGCGTGGGCACGCGCCCGGTCGACGAAGGCGGCCACGCGGTCGCGGTGGACGTGCGAGACCAGCGGGCCGAGGTCGGTGCCGGGGGCGAAGGGATCGCCGAGCCGGACGGTCTCCATGAGGGCGGCCGTGCGCTCGACGAACGCCCTGTAGAGGGGCCGCTGCACGTACGCGCGCGTGGCCGCCGTGCAGTCCTGCCCGGTGTTGATGAGCGCGCCCGCGACCGCGCCGTGGGCGGCCGCCTCCAGGTCGGCGTCGTCGAAGACGACGAAGGGGGCCTTGCCGCCGAGCTCCAGGTGGAGCCGCTTGACGGTCGCGGTGGCGAGCTCGGCGACGCGCCGGCCGACGGCGGTGGAGCCGGTGAACGACACCATGGCGACGTCGGGATGCCCCACGAGGTGCTCGCCCGCTTCCTTCCCGGTCCCGTTGACGATGTTGACGACACCGTCGGGGAGGCCGGCGTCGGTCGCCGCGCGGGCGAAGAGGAGGGCGGTGAGCGGGGTGAGCTCGGCGGGCTTGAGCACGACGGTGTTGCCCGCGGCGATCGCCGGGAGGATCTTCCAGGCGGCCATCTGGAGCGGGTAGTTCCAGGGCGCCACGGAGCCGACGACGCCGATGGGTTCGCGGCGGACGTAGGAGGTGTGGTCGCCGGAGTACTCGCCCGCGGACTGCCCGGCGAGGTGGCGGGCCGCGCCGGCGAAGAACGCGGTGTTGTCGATGGTCCCGGGCACGTCGAACTCGCGGGTCAGCTTCAGGGGCTTGCCGCACTGGAGGGACTCGGCGCGGGCGAATTCCTCGGCGCGGTCGGCGAGGACGGCGGCGAGGCGGTGCAGGGCGTCCGAGCGCTCGCCCGGGGTCGCGCCCGACCAGCCCGGGAAGGCGGCGCGGGCGGCGGCGACGGCCGCGGCGACGTCGGCGGCGGAGGCCAGGGCGTAGGTGAGGACCTCGTCGCCGGTGGCCGGGTCGACGACGGTGTGGGCAGCGCCCGAGGTGCCGTGGCCGAGGCGGCCCGCGATGTACTGCGCGCCGTCGGCGAAACGTTCCTGTGCGGGGTACCGGTCCTGCATGTCGCTCTCCTCCGCCTTCGCCCCGCTGTGCGCGGGGGCGGGTGACGTAGCTCCAGGCTGATGTGATTGACGATGCTGACAGAGCAAGGGCACTCCAACAAGTGATTCCGTTGTTGCCTTTTGGTTACGCGACGGAATCTGTCGGCGAGGGGTGGCCGGGTGGCGGGGCGGGGCGAAAAAGGCGGGACGCAATGTCGGTGGTGCCTGCCATGCTGGCGGGCATGGAGAAGATCGACGGGCTGGAGGCCCTGGTCAGGGAGGTTCGGGCGGGGGCGCGGATCAAGTATCTGCACTTCTGGGGACACCGGCCGCGGGCTGACGGCCAAGTGGGCGCGAGCTGTCTGAGCCAGTGGTGGCCGTCACCGTTCGTGGTCGACGGGGTCGCCTACGCGACGGCCGAGCACTGGATGATGGCCGCCAAGGCGCGGCTCTTCGCCGACCCGGAGGCGGAGCGCCGGGCGCTGGCCGCCCGGACCCCCGCCCAGGCGAAGAAGGAGGGCCGCCTCGTCCGCGACTTCGACGAGGCGACCTGGGAGCGGGAGCGGCTGCGGATCGTGGTCGAGGGCAGCACCCACAAATTCGCCTCGGACCCCGCCCTACGAGCGTTCCTGCTGGCCACGGGCCAACGCGTCCTGGTGGAGGCAAGCCCGACGGACCGCGTCTGGGGCATCGGCCTGGCGGCGGACGACGAGGCGGCAATGAACCCGGAGCGCTGGCGGGGCGCGAACTTGCTGGGCTTCGCACTGATGGAGGCACGGGAGCGGTTGAGGACGGGGGTGGGCTGAGGGGGGTTCTGGTGCGGGGGCCTGGCGCGGGGCATCCGGCGCGGGGCATCCGATACGGGGGCCTGGCACGCGGGGCGTCTGGCACGGGGGCATAGCGCGGGGCGTCCGGCGGACGGCGGTGGGAGGAACGGGTTGCCTGAGCCGGGCCTTGAGCGGGGCATGAGTGGTGGTCGGAGGCTGCCTGGGGGGACGGGGGCGGGGGCCGCCCGAGGGGGATGCCTAAGCGTTGTCCCGTAAATGATCTTCGACGTGTTCGTTGGCCTGCCTGTTTCTTCGTCAGCCGGCGAGGGTGAGGTTGTGCAGGCGGGCGATGCCGAGCATCGCGTGGTGGACGCCGTCGCCCTTGAGACGGCAGTCACGGAGGATTTTCCAGGTCTTCATCCGGGCGAAGGCGTGCTCGACGCGGGCGCGAACTTTGCGGTGGGAGGTGTTGTGTTCCTCTTTCCAGGCCGGGAGTTCGGTCTGGCCGGGTTCGCGGCGGTGCGGGATGACCAGGCCGGTGCCCCGGTAACCGCCGTCGGCGATGACCGTGGTGTGACCGACGGCGTCTTTCGCGCCGGACAGTTCCCATG
>NZ_FOFF01000032.1 GCF_900110755.1 Streptomyces sp. yr375 | reverse complement strand
GGGCGCGGTTCAGCGGGGCCGGGTGTCGGTTCGCGTGAGCATCTCGCGTACCGCCGGTACGTCCTGGTCGAGCCAGTCGACGTGCCAGATCTCGTCCGGCGCGAGCCAGCGCAGCGCGTCGTGGTCCTGGAGGGGTTGGGGGGCGGCGGAGCCGGGACAAGGGGCCGGGACCGGAAGCCGGAAACCGGAAGCCGGGACCGGAGCCGGGCCAGAGGCCGGGACCCGGAGCCGAGGCCGGAACCGGGCCAGGGGCCGGGACCCGGAGCCGAGGCCGGAACCGGGCCAGGGGCCGGGACCCGGAGCCGAGGCCGGAACCGGGCCAGGGGCCAGGGGCTGGGGCGAGGAGCCGGGACCGGAGCCAGGGGCGGGGGCGCAGCCGAGCCGGCGTGCGGCCGCGGTTCAGCGGGGCCGGGTGTCGGTCTGCGTGAGCGTCTCGCGTACCGCGAGGCCGGGAGCAGGAGCCAGGACCGAGCCAGAGCCCGGAGCCGGGATCGGAGCCGAAGCCCGGGGACCCGGAGCCGGGATCGGGGCCAGGGGCGGGGCGCAGCCGAGCTGGCGCGCGGGCGCGGTTCAGCGAGGCCGGGCGTGGGTCCGCGTGAGCGTCTCGCGCACCGCCGGTACGTCCTGGTCGAGCCAGTCGACGTGCCAGATCTCATCCGGCGCGAGCCAGCGCAGCGCGTCGTGGTCCTGGAGGGGTTGGGGGGCGGCGGAGCCGGGGCGCAGGCGGGCGGTCCACACCTGGAGGACGTAGGGCGGTTTCAGGGGCCACTCCCCCGGCACGCGCTCGACGGTCTCGGCGTCGACGCCGAGTTCCTCGCGCAGTTCGCGCACCAGCGCCGCCTCGGGCGACTCGCCCTTCTCGACCTTGCCGCCGGGCAGTTCCCAGCGTCCGGCGAGTTCCGGCGGTGCGCTGCGGCGCGCGGCGAGCAGGCGGTCGCCGTCGAGCAGGGCGGCTCCCACGACCACGATCCGTTCCGTCATGCGCCGGAGCCTACGGGACACGGCCGGCGGGACAGTCAGGGCCGGCGGGACCGTGGGGGACGTCGGCGCGGCGGCGGGCGTCAGGTCCGGGTGCCGTCTCCGTTCGGCGCCTGCGACCGGGCCTCGCCCTGGCCTTGGCCCTGGCCGACGCGCTCGACCCAGTAGAGCTGCTTGTGGCCGCGGCCCTCGAGGGTGTCGGCGGTCTCCTGGGCCTCGGCCCGCGTCGCGTACCTGCCCACGCTGTAGCGATTGCCGTTGTCGTCCTGCCTTATGACGAGCCAGGGCAGAGAGATGGTGCTGTCGTTCATCGCCCCCCACGCCCCCTTCCCGCCCCGGCCTGCCCGGATCCCGTACGCGGTACGCCTCGCGCCCCGCCTTTCAAGGAAACCGCAATCCGCATATGCCCGAGCGTACGCCTTACCTTCACGCAACGAACACGACTTTGCACAAAGAGGTACGCAACCAGCCAAGACGCAGGGGGCGCACGGGGACGAACGCGCCCTGCGCGCACCCCGATGAGTCAGGTTGGCGGGGGTCCGGGCACATACCGGACGACCTGCGAGAACAGAGCGGAACGACCGGATTACGACGGAACGCGGGCGGCCCCGCGGCCGGCGGATACCAGGGGCAACTGCCGGAAGGGTGTGCGCCGCCCGCGCGAATGCGCTACCACCCCGGGACCGCACCTCTGCCCCAACGCCGCCCCAGCGCCCACCAACTCCCCCCGGGACAGGCCCTGCTCACCCCGCCCGCTACTGCGGCCGCAGCACGCCTACTTCACCGGCAGGTGGTAGGCGACCCGGTAACGATCGGCCGGGATCACCACGTCGGCCGTCTCGACCGGGCGGCCGGAGGCGTAGTACGTACGGTGGACGACCAGGACGACATGCCCCGGGACGCCGCCGAGCGAGAGCAGTTCCTCGGCGAGACCGGGCCGGGCGCCGACCTCCTCCGTGACGTTGTCGACGATGACGTCGATGGCGCGCATCCGCTCGACGACGCCCATGCCGCCGAGCGGCCCCTCCTCCGGCAGCATGACGGGAGTGCGGCCGGTGACGGCGAGGGGCTCCCACGAGGTGGACAGCATCATCACCTCACCGGCCTCCCGAAAGACGTACTTCGTGCGCATCACGCGATCACAGGCCTGGATGTCCAACCGCTCCGCGACGGCGACACCCGCCTCGACCTGCTCACTGCTGGACTCCCATGTCCCGCGTGTGTGCCCCTCGGCCTGCTCCTGCCGGAACGGCGTGGCACCGCTGACGGGGCGATAACCGGAGCGGGCGATACGACGCGGCACGGGACGCTCACGCACATACGTGCCGGAACCGGAACGGCCCTCGACCAGCCCCTCCGCCATCAGCACCTTGCGCGCCTCGAGAGCGACGGTGTCGGAGACGCCGTACTCCTCGCGGATTCTCGCCTGGGACGGGAGCCGGGTGTGGGGTGGCAGCGACCCGTCGGCGATCTTCTTGCGGAGATCACCCGCGACACGCAGATACGCCGGCTGCTCACCGAATGTCACTGGCCACTCCCATCAGGTTGTACAGACAGCTACAGCCTGGCAACCGTGGGTTGTGCCATGCAAGTAAAGGCCAGAGAATCACTCGATGTGATGACATCCGCCCGGGAAACGCTTTACCCAGGCACTTTCTCCCCGCTATGGACGTCGTCACACATGGAGGCCACCGCCGCCGTCGCCGTCGCCGCCGGTGCTCCCGCTTCCGCTGCCGTCCTCGTCGTAGGTGGGCGGGGTGGTGGCCAGCCCCAGAGCCTTGCGGGCGGTGACAGTCGAGTCGCCGTCCACGTACTCATAGGCGGTGTCGTAGTGCACGTAGAAAGCGTCCACGTCGGTGGCCTTCCCCGCCGCCGCCCACTCCTTGCCCGCCGCCCGCATGTCCTTCAGCAGGGCGGCGAGGGGCGCGCGGGCCGTCGCGGACCAGGGGTACGCGCCGAGCACCGCCGCCTGCTCGTCGGTCGCGTCCCCGACCTCCCCGGCCCAGGTCCGGTTGGCCTCCAGGTCCTCCTCGGCGAGGTCCGCCGGCTCCTCGTAGAGCACCTCGTCCACGGCGTTCATCGCCTTCAGGAAGGCCAACTGGTCGGCGTCGAGGGTCGTCTCGTCGGCGCGCAGCGAGCCGGTCAGGCTGCTCTTCCCCTCCAGATCGGCGAAGACACAGGTGATCTCGCGGTCGCCCCACTCCCAGCTCTCGCTGGTGGGCGTGAGGTAGTAGACGTCGACCGCTTCGGTGAGCGCCCAGGCGTCCATCGCATAGGCGCTCTGGAGCGTGTAGCACTTGTCCTCGGCCACGTCCGCGACCTGACCGGCGCCCGGGAAGTCGCTGCCGGGCAGCGGCACCGTGGCGAACACCTCGGCGTCGTGCGCACCGGCACAGGCGACCTCGTCGACGTCGTAGACCTCCTTGTCGAGGGTCCCGCCCGGCACGTCGAAACAGTCGCCCTTGGCGAGCGAGAACCCGGAGTCGGCGCTCGCGCCCTCCTTGAACCCCTCCCAGAACTCGGCGGCACCGCCCATGACCAGCGCCAGGACCCACAGCGCGAGCCCCACGGAGGACAGCACCGCGCCCGCGACAGCCATCCCCTTCCCGCGCTCCCCGCGCCTCCGGATCTGCACCAGCGCGACGACCCCGAGCACCAGCCCCACGGCGGGCAGAAAGCAGAGGATGCCAAGAACCAGCGCGGCGATGGCCACCCCGTTGACCGGCGCGGGCCGCCCGAAGGGGCTGTACCCCTGCCCCCACACCGGATAGGGCGCCGCCCCGTAGGGGACCTGCGGCCCGTATGCCCCCTGCCCATAGGGGACTTGCGAGGGCGCCCCGTACGGGTCCTGCGGGTACGGATGACTCTGCGGCTGCGGAGGCTGGTACGGGTCCTGGGGCTGGTGGGGCCCGGGAGGCGGAGGTATGGACACGAGTACCGTGCTTCCTGGTTCAGACGGTCGGGCGACGGGGCGATGGGGCAACGGCTGGAACGGTCGTACAGGTGAGCGATGACTCAGATGCTTCGCCCAGTCTGGCAGGGGTTTCTGACACCGCCTCCGAACTGGCATCCGACCGACGTACGACCGACATCCGGCTGCGCGCATCGTAAACGCGGCACGCGCGGAGGGGGCGGTGACGTCGTTCGACGAGGGGAAGAAGAAGGAGAACGAGGACTACGAGACCCCCTGCGGCGCACCGGCGAGTCTGCGCTGCTCCTCCTCCACGATGCAGTACTCGGCGGAGCGCACCTCGAAGTCGCCCCAGGGCTCGATCTCCGAGGCCGGTTCGCGCAGCAGGTCGGCGGCGGCCTCGGCCGTCAGCGCCCGCAGTTCCGCGACCGCACCGCGCACGGCCTCCCGCCGACGGCTCCCGGCGAGCACCAGCCGCAGCCGCAGCCGGCTGGTGGCCGGGCGGGCCACGGGCAGCAGTTCGGCGAGCCGCGTCTCGTACCGCTCGGCGGCCTCCACGGCGCGGGGCAGCTCGGGACCGGCCTCGACGAGCCGGTACAGCGCGCTGACCAGGGCGGCGGTACGCGGCTCGGGCCGGTCGACGTCGATCCGCACCGAGACCGTCTCCTCGACCGCGCGGGCGATCTGCCGGGCGGCGGCCAGCGCCTGGTCGGCGGTCTGCGCGCCGACACCGGGAATCTGCCGCAGCTCGTACCTACTCGCCCCGAACACCTCACCCACCGACCCGAACCCGGCCGTCTCCACCGCCCCGAGCCGCAACCGCCCCTCGGTCACATCCTTCAACCGGCCCAGCGGAATACTCCGCAGCTCCTCGCCGACCAGCGCGTCCCTGAGCGGCGCGTACGCGCCCCGGACGGCGTCCAGCGCCCGCCCGTGATCCACCCGCAGAACCCGCGCGGCCTCACCCAACCGCACCCCACCCTCGTACAACTCCCTCAACTCCCGGCCCCGCACCAGGCCACCGCCCCCTCTCCACCCCATCCTCAATGCTCGCACCTCCGACGTTTCCGCACACTCGTTCCCGAAAGCAGAATTGTCGGGACCTAAAGGGCCCCACGACTGCATAATCAGCTCAGCTCAGCTCAGCTCAGCTCAGCACATGTCTCGGGGGAGGGAGCCGTGCTGTGGTGGACAAGTGGGACCCGCAGAGCATTGTTCGCCGGTATCGCGGAAGTTGGGCACCGCGGAGTTTCCTCGCCGGGCTGGATCATCAGGCCCTGGTCCCCTTCCTCGCCGAGGGCACGTTGGTGCACTTCGGCAAGGGGGACGTCCTCGTGCGCGAGGGCGACGCCTACGACGGCGTCTTCCTGCTGCTGTCGTCGTACGTCAAGGTCAGCGCGAGCCGCTACGGCGGCGGACAGACCCTCCTCGCCGTGCGGTTCGCCGGGGACGTGATCGGCGAGATGGCGGCGACGGACGGCAACACGCGCTGTGCCACCGTCGAGGTGTGCAGCAAGGAACCCGTGGCCGCCGTCCGGCTGGACGAGACGCAGTTCGAGCGGGCGGTGGACACAGTGCCCGGCGGCCGGCGGCTCCTGTTCGACTCCGTAGTGCGCAAGCTGCGGACGTCGACCCGGCGACGCGTCGACTACGCGAAGGCGCCCGTACGCCTCCAACTGGCCCGTCTGCTGGTGGAGATGGCCGATGAACACGGTCACGTGCCGCGCGGGCGGAGCGTGGTCATCGGGGCGAATCTCACCCAGGTGGAGTGGGGCATGCTCATCGGCGTCAGCCCGCGCACCGTGCAACGCGCTTTGGGCGAGCTCAAGTTGGCCGGCCTGATAGATCCAGGACGCAACCGCATGCTGGTCAGGGACGTACCCGGCCTGCGCGCCCTCATCGGCGAACAGCTTTAGCAGCACACCGACTTGGCGTCGATCGGCCTTGGCCAGGCCGCCATTTGGCATACAAGAACGGCTGCCCGGTGGGCCGTTCCCATACTGAACGCCCGGGCGAGGTCCGACTGCCCGGACACGATGGTGAGTTTCTACCGACACGGACGAAAGAGTGTCCATGAATCCACAGATCGAGCAGGGGCTTGTGCGGCGTCTGCACACCGGCGACGACCTCGTCAGATACAGCGGCAACCAGCCGCACGTCCAACGCGGTCTGCTGGAGGCCATCGATCCGGTGCGCCAACGGGCGGCGAGGGTGGCCGGGTTGGACCGTGAGGCGGCCTACAAGCAGCCTCAGGGGGACGGCGAGTTCGTACGCTGGCCCGCGGCGCCGTCGACGCTGGACATACTGCTCCGCTACCCGCCGGCGCTGCGCAACGAGCTGCTCCAGGCGAACGTCAGCCGCCACCGGGACGCGGCGCTGCGGCTGCGTCTGGCGATGGTCGAGGGGCTGACGGAGGCCGCGCCCGGCGGGCTCAGCGGGGACCCCTTCGTCATGGTCAGCCGCTTCCTGAGCTGCTGGCAGGCGCGCCGGGCGCTGGTCCTGACCCCGGACTGCCCGCTCGTCGTGGTCGTGGACCAGGACATCTTCCGGGACACGGTGGCGAAGGAGTTCCTGGGGCTGCGGCCCGACCAGTACGTCGAGATCCTCGTCCACGACGAGGACAAGGACTTCGAGATGCCCGCCTGGCTGACGCTTCCCGGCAGCACGCCCGAGCAGACCGAAGCGGTACGTGAACAGGTCGGTGTCGGTGTCGGCTTCGGGCCAAACCAGTCCCGGACCACGGCCCGCCCGTCACGCCCCGCACCGGCTCGCACGAACCACACGCCCCACACGGACCGCACGGACCACACGGACCACACGCCGATCCCGCGTCCGGCGGCCGGGCGCACCGAGCCGGACGGGGCCGACGAGGAGGCCGGGGATCCCCCGCCGACCGGTCGCCACCGTCGCCCGACGTGGTTCGAGAGTGCGCTGGCCGTGGCCCTCGTCGGCGCGATCGCCACCATCGCCGCGGCCGTCGTACCCCCACTGCTCGACGGAGGCGACGACGCGAAGTCCCCCACGCCGTCGCTCTCACCGAAGGCCGACACCCGGTCCACACCGTCGGACGCCCCGTCCACGACATCCGGCATCCCGGCGCAGGTCCGTTGGACGAACGACGGCGGCTCGACCTTCCTTCGCTCCTACGTGAGCCCCAAACCCGGAAACGCCACACCGACCGGAAGCGCCTACCCCGCCGGCGAAACACTCACGCTCAACTGCCGGTTCACCGAGGGACGTTCCATAAAAGTAGGCGCCACCTACTCGGGCCCCGACCCGGACTCCACCGTCTGGTACCAGATGACCGACGGCGCATGGGTGCCCGCCGTCTACGTCGACCCCGGCTCCACGTCCGTCCCCCTGTGCTGACCGGATTTCGAGGAGACTCACGATGCGCACGACCCGTGACGCGAGACGACCCATCCGACGGCGCGGCCGAGTCCTGGCCACGACACTGGCCCTGCTGACCTCGGTCGCCCTCACCGGATGCGGTAGCGACACACCGGACGACGACCACCACCAGCAGCAGGAGCAGAAGGCCGTGGCTGCTCCGACGACGAGAGCGGAGCGGACCAGCACGGTCGACGCCGGTGGCCAGCCCGAGGGGGTGGCGCTGCGCGGCTGCCCCTTCGTCGTCCACGACGTCCAGCACGCCGACGTGGCCGTCACCTGTCTGTCGGTGCACGAGCGTCTGCCGACCGGCACGCAGGTGACAATGCGGTGCTGGACGGACACCGACACCGGAACGCTGGGCGACTGGGGCCGGGCGCTGAAGGGCGAGCCGCGCGTCCAGCGATGGTTCTACGTCACCGTCGCCGACGGCGAACACGCCGGGCAGTCCGGCTACGTGTACTCCGACCTCGTCCCCCGAACAGAGCAGACGAAGACGCCCCACTGCACCCCGGAGATCCTCCAGAAGTACCCCTACTCCCCGCACGTCGAGCCCGAGCCGCTGAAACTCGAGATCACCGGAACCTGTACCACGCAGGGCGGGACCCTGACCGGACGGTCCTCCGGCTTCGTCGGCGACGAGTACGCGGTCACCGCCTACTACCCCGACGGCCGCGAGTACCCCCTGGCCAGCAACAGCACGTCGGCGCGCGCGGACGGAAGCGTGCCCTGGACGTGGTCGTGCGCGGGCGATCCGGCCGGCACCTACACAACCGAGATCAGCACAGAGGACGGCCGCGAAACCACAGGCCGAGTGCCCTTCACCATCGGCACCCCCACACCCCGACCCCCCACACAGCCCACCCCCACACCGACCCCGCCCCCCACACCCACACGCACGCCCACCCCCACCCCCGCGACGCCGAAGCCGGTTTCGGTGACCGTGTCGAACCTGGTGACCAACGGCGCGGAGCAGATGCGGGAGGACACCCCGGCCTACCTCTCCACCCGAACCGTCGGCTCCTGCCGCAAGCTCGGCTGCAAACTGGACGGCACGGAGATGACCAGCGGCTTCGTCGCCCAGGCAATCTGCCAACTGACCGGCGACCGCATCACCAACGGCCAGAACGACAACACGATCGACGACACCAACCCGGGCCTGTACAGCAGCACACTCTGGTACCGAATCCGCTGGTCCGACGGCAGAGAGGGCTACCTGTCCACAGTCTGGCTAACCCCCACCAACCACAACGCCCCCAACCTCCCCACCTGCTGAACAACAACTGACCCCCACCCGGCACCTACGCCCGAACCAAGCACACGCACCACCAAACCCCCCGTGACAGCCTCTTCGACCCGAGGCTGTCACGGCAGACGACACGTCATTTACGAAGGTCAGCGACGTGTGGGGGGGATCACGGCTACACGTTGAACCGGAATCCGTAGTACAGAACTCCCACCTGCGGAAACGGGGTTCTGACGGGGGTCATCCCAGCATGGGAGCTCTATCCCAGCACCATGCGGCTCGGGCGCCCCTTCGGCCCCTCGCCTACGCGGCCTGCGTGCAATTGTCTGGCTCTTGCCTCCCCAAAGACTGGACTGCCGTGTCGAGGAGCGCGGGCCGCATGGCGTTCGGCAGAACTTCCCTGCATCGATGCCAGGCACGGGGTAAGAGGGGTCCGTAGATGTCGATCGTGGTCTTGACCGACCGGTGACCCAGCCGCGCGAGACCTCATGGATCGGCACACCATTGGCCGCCTCAGCCGCTTTCCCCTCTGACCTGTGAAGACCACGGGCACCGGTGCCCACCACGATAGGTGGGCGTCAATTTCCTGATCGACGAACGGGACAGTCGTAACGTCTCGGCACTCACCCTCCACCCGGTTCTTGCAGGGCACGAAAGCCGTGCGGCAGTCGGCACGGTGAGCCTTGGCGCTGACCTGCCGGCGGATTCTGACGAAGCCAGCCCGCCGACATTCGCTGGAGTCAAGGATGCGCTTGTCGTTAACAGCCGCCTCCAGCATGGCGGCCACCATCACCATCCGGTCATTGGCCGTAGAGACCGCCAACCCCGCACCGGAGGCATGCACATCCTTGGCGAACTCCTCGAAGTCGCACCGCGCCAGCCCGGCCAGCATCTTCCGCCCCAGACTCTGCTGCCCCAGCCACTCCCGAGCTCAGACCCGCAACGGCACAAGCCCACGCGCAGGATCGAAGCGGACGTCCGACTTCTTGTCGTTCTCGATCTTGTCGGCGAAAGCGTCCGCTCCAGCCGAGCCCACCCGACGGGGAAACGACCTCTGCCTTGTCGCCCGCGCCTGCCGCCCGGTTCCCGATACCGCACCGTCCACCCATGCCCACACAGCGGACGATCACAGGGGAATTTCCGGTCCCGGACATCCCTCTTGCACCTCTGGAAAATGCCTGCCACCCAAGCCCCGATCTTTTACCTGACCCGTGCCCGAAACCGTGCACCGTCACCTCACGGCCGAGCAAGACATTCATCAGCAATCCGCCCTTTCCGGCGAATGTGGGCCCAGCCTCACTCACAGCCCCACGGGTCACCGAGTCGGCGAGCCCCTCCTCGCTGGATGCGCTTGCGCCCTGCGCGCTCCCCACCACGATCCGCGCATCAGCAGCGAAGGCCATACCACGCTATGGTTGATGTATGGCTACCAAGAAGGTGACTATCACTCTCGACGAATCCCTGGTCGAAGCCCTGGCCGGAGCCGCCGAGGAAGAAGGCATCCCACTCTCCCGCCTCGTCGCCGGAGCAGCCGAACGCGAGCTGCGCCTGCGGGCCGGCCGCGCCGTCATCCAGGAGTGGCAGGCCGAACACGGCGCCTTCACCCCGGAAGAGCTCGCCGCCGCCCGCGCAGACCTGGCCGCCGCCGACGCCGAGTACCTCAGCAGCTCGGGAGCCTCGGCCGCGTGAACATCCCCTACCTGTACGACGCTGGGGTACTCATCGCCATCGACAACGACGACCGGCGCATGTGGGCCCGCCACAGCCTGGCCCTCGAAGACGGCCGCGACATCCACGTCCCGTCCGTCGTCGTCAGCCAGGCGTGGCGGGACTCCCGCCGCCAGGTCCGACTCGGCAAGTTCCTCGCCGGGTGCCACGTGGTACCCGTCGGCCTCGAAACCGCTAAAGCCGCAGGCATTCTCTGTGGCAAGGCCCGCACCTCCGACATCGTCGACGCCACCGTCGCGACTATCGCTGCCAGCCTCGGCGCCATCATCTGGACCTCGGACCCGGACGACATCCGCGCCCTCATCGACGCCCAGGACATCAAACCGGCCCCTGTCATCCGCACCGTCTGACCACAGATAATCTCCGACGACCAACCCCTGCGGGCCCAGATATCGCAGCGACCTCCCGGCAGCGGGCCCACGTGCTGGACGACAGGCATAATTCCCGAGGGTTCCCGTAGAAGTCGATCGGGATCTTGACGGAGTGATGGCCCACGAGACCTCGTAAGCGGAACGCCGTTGCCACGGACCTCGCTCAGGTAAGCAGGTGAACTCGTCTGGCGATCCCGTTCGAAGCTGACCGTCATGGATGTACGGAAGTAGGCCACCAGCTATTCGTGGCCGGTTTCATGACATGAAGGCGAGTTCAGTTTCCTCCAGCGTGATCCGCCCCGTTTTCCACGTCATCAAGGTGAACGATAACATCTGCAATGGACAGCGAGTTCATCAAGGCCTTCGTAGGAACCTGAATACCGCTCCCCATGCGTGTAGTTAGGCAGGGAAAAGATCCCGCTCTCACCATTCGGTAAGCAGTGGTCTTGGCGATTCCCAACGCTTCGGCAGCAGCCGGAAGAGCAACGAATTTGGGGTAAAAGTCGGAGATATAGTAATAGTAATTGCAGCCCGCAACCCACGTACGGCCAGCATCGCTTCTGTCGCGAGGACGCCTCGCAGGCCCTGGCGACGGCCCGCCCGAAGGTCCTCGTGATAGCGGTTAACTTCTTCAGTGAGGCCGCACATCTGCCATAGCGACCCAGTGCGCTCCCCCCTAATTTGCTCAACGACGGCGGGATCCCTCGGGTCGGCGTCATGAATAATCGAGGATGCCTTCAGCACAGAATCCATAGCGGCTTCTTCGAACATCAACAGGGCTTCTACGTCACTGGTCGAACTTTCGTTTTTATGGATATTCGCACGCCCATAGGCGGCATTGATGGCCGCCTTGACCATCAACGTCGGGACCTCTCGAGGGGGAACACCTTTCGCCGTCTCATCCCAAACATCTAGGGCGGCTTCGAACATGTCCGATCGAACGTCCCCTGAATCATAATAAAATTCTCGGGAGATCGACCAAGAGTGTTTGCGAAGGAAAGGGATGAGGCAGTCCACAACGATCATCCGCCACTTGTTCTCACCGCGCATGTCAGACATTCGCCCCATGGCGACCATTGATTCCCATAGCGGAGACGGCTTCCGCGGCGCTAGCTGAGAAGGTTTCCGCGCCGCTCGTGCGGCTACAGCCCGGAAGTGGAACTTCGCATAGTCCGGGTGCCGCTTGATCTGACATTCTCGCGCGTCGTCCACGTGGACACAGACCGGCCCTTCACCGCAAACATCACGGACATACGCCGCTACGCAGTCGAAGACGTCAGGCACCATCTGTCCTCCAAAGTTCAATCTCTGAGGTTCAGCAGGGTATGACGTGCCGAGCGGTCGTTCGACCTGAGAACAAATGAATGCTAGATCTGCTCAGAATTGCCGCTTGCGAATGATGATTACATTAGAAGTTGACGAAATTTCTTTCGAATTAGATAGAGCTTCACGGCTCACCACCGCCTCACATCTGCAGAGCCGAGGAGCACACGCAACCACAGCAGAGGGATCGCGACCATGAGAGCGTCCGGGGTTGCTCCGGGGGCTGCGAGCACGACGCACGCCAAGGCGTCGCACTCACGGCAGCCGGGGGGTGAATTTCCAGCTACTTGACCGACCTGGCGAAGTACACATGCCGGGTCGCGGGCTCACGGGGTGATCGTTTCCGGCCCTCCGGGACAGCATCCGGCACCAGCGGCACCATCAGACCTTCAACGAGCCGCAAGAGGGGCCCATCTTGGATTGACGGGCCCCTCTTGACCTGCGACTTTACAGGGCAGGCAATTTAGATGAAACTTCAATTAGACGTTGAACCTGAACTCCACGACATCCCCGTCCTGCATCACGTACTCCTTGCCCTCCATGCGGGCCTTGCCCTTGGCTCGGGCTTCGGCGACTGAGCCGGTGGTCACCAGGTCGGCGAAGGAGATGACCTCTGCCTTGATGAAGCCCTTTTGGAAGTCGGTGTGGATGACGCCGGCGGCCTCGGGGGCGGTGGCGCCCTTCTTGATGGTCCAGGCGCGGGATTCCTTGGGGCCGGCCGTGAGGTACGTCTGGAGGCCGAGGGTGTTGAAGCCGACGCGGGCGAGGGTGGCGAGGCCGGGCTCCTCGGCGCCGACGGACTCCAGGAGTTCCATCGCGTCCTCCTCGTCCAGCTCGGCGAGGTCCTGCTCGAGCTTGGCGTTGAGGAAGATCGCCTCGGCGGGGGCGACCAGGGCGCTCTGCTCGGCCTTGAACGCGTCGTCGGTCAGTTCGTCCTCGTCGACGTTGAAGACGTAGAGGAAGGGCTTCGTCGTCAACAGGTGCAGGTCGTGGAGGAGTTCCTCCTTGCCCGAGCCCTGGACGACGCCCTGGGAGAAGAGGGTGTCGCCCTTCTCCAGGATCTCCTTCGCCGCCTCGACCGCCGCGACCTTAACCGCGACGTCCTTCTTGATGCGTGACTCCTTCTGGAGGCGCGGCAGGACCTTCTCGATGGTCTGGAGGTCGGCGAGGATCAGCTCGGTGTTGATCGTCTCGATGTCGTCCTTGGGCGAGACCTTGCCGTCGACGTGGACGACGTTCTCGTCCTTGAAGGCGCGGATGACCTGGCAGATCGCGTCGGACTCGCGGATGTTCGCCAGGAACTTGTTGCCCAGGCCCTCGCCCTCCGAGGCGCCCTTCACGATGCCCGCGATGTCGACGAAGTCGACGGTCGCCGGGAGGATCTTCTGGGAGGAGAAGATCTCCGCCAGTTTCGTCAGGCGCGGGTCGGGGACGCCGACCACGCCGACGTTCGGCTCGATCGTGGCGAACGGGTAGTTGGCCGCCAGCACGTCGTTCTTGGTCAGGGCGTTGAACAGGGTCGACTTGCCGACATTCGGCAGACCGACGATTCCGATCGTGAGCGACACGTTGCGACTTCCCGTAGTGAGAGGGCCAGGGGGCCGGATCCCGTAGTGAGCGGGCCGGGGCCAGAGGGCCGGCCGGTCCCCCAGTTTACGGCGTGCCCGGCCCCGCCCCGGCGGACCGGTCGAACGCATGGCCAAGCTCGGCCCCACGGCGTGTCCGACACCCGATTCGGCACATAAACCGACCTAAGTTTGTCCAGTGGAGCAACACAGGACACGCAGGACACGCCCCCCGGACCAAGCCACCACCACCCACCGCGACCCACCACCGTCATCCGTTCCGTCCTTCCGAGCCCTTCCGTCCTTCCGAGCCCTCCGGTCCCCGTCATCGCTGCCGGACCTGCCAGCCCTGCCTGCGCTGCCGCCTCTTCCGGCTCTTCCGCCCCTGCCTCCTCTTCCACCCCTTCCGCCTCAGGCGGGGCGGGGGCCGGGTGGCCGTCTGGCGCGTACCGGCGACGTGTCGGCGCGGGGTGGCGGGGCTTCGTCCTGCGGCTCCGGTGGACGTCGGGTTCCCAATCCCCGGCTCACCGGGCTTGGCGGGGGGCTGTTCAGCGGGGTGTTGATGGTGGTGGTCGGGTGTCTGGACCAGGTGGTGTTCGGGGGCTCGTTGACGGTGTACAGCGTGCTGTTCCTGCCGGTGTGTCTGCTGACCGCGCTGTGGGTGCGCGGGGCCGACCTGCTGGCCGCGCCCGTGGTCGCGCCGATCGCCTTCGCCGTGGGGCTGCTGCCCGTCGCCGAGAGCGGGAACGGGGCGCGGCTGATGGGGCTGGTGACGGCGCTCGCCACCCAAGCCGGCTGGCTGTACGGGGGGACGCTCCTGGCGGCGCTGACCATCCTGGCCCGCGGCCTGCGTCGAGCGGCGGCCCGCCGGCATATCGCGAACCGCCGCTAGTTTCGTCTCCCGCATCGGCATGCAGTGGCGTGCTAGTTGTCCTTCGCCGCGCGCATCGCCGCTCCCACGATGCCCGCGTTGTTCTGCAGTTGCGCCGGGACGATCTCTGCCTTGATGCCCTCGATGAGGTGCAGGAACTTCTCCGACTTGCGGCTGACGCCGCCGCCGATGATGAACAGCTCGGGCGAGAAGAGCATCTCGACGTGGGCGAGGTACTTCGTGACGCGGCGGGCCCAGTGCTCCCAGGTCAGCTCGCCGTCCTCCTTGGCCTTGCTGGAGGCGCGCTTCTCGGCGTCGTGCCCGTGCAGTTCGAGGTGGCCGAGCTCGGTGTTGGGGACGAGGACGCCGTCGGCGAAGAGGGCGCTGCCGATGCCCGTGCCGAACGTCAGCAGGATCACCGTGCCCCTGCGGTCACGGCCGGCGCCGAAGGCCACCTCGGCGACGCCCGCCGCGTCCGCGTCGTTGACCACCGTCACCGGGAGCCCGCCCAGCCGCTCGCTGAACAACGTGCGCGCGTCCACGTCGACCCAGCTCTTGTCGACGTTGGCCGCCGTGCGGATGTGGGAGCCGTCGGTGACCACGCCGGGGAAGGTGAGGCCCACCGGGCCGGTCCAGCCGAAGTGGTCGACGACCTGCTTCACGCCGTCGGCCACGCCCCCGGGCGTCGCCGGGCGCGGAGTGAGCACTTTGCAGCGCTCCTCCGCCAGGTCGCCCTTGTCCAGGTCCACAGGGGCGCCCTTGATCCCGGATCCACCGATGTCCACGCCGAAGATCTGCATGGCCCTACGTTACGACGACCGACTGACAGTCACCCCGCCGAGGCATCCGTGGAGCCGCCCTCGGCACCGCTTCCGCCGCGCTGTGCGACCAGCGCCGCCGCTTCCTCGCGCAGGTCCCGCCGGAGTTCCTTGGGCAGCGAGAAGGTGATGTGCTCCTCGGCCGCCTTCACCAGCTCGACGTCCCCGAACCCGCGCTCGGCGAGCCAGGCGAGGACCTCCTCGACGAGGACCTCCGGGACGGACGCGCCGGAGGTGACGCCCACCGTCGTCACGCCCTCCACCCAGGCCTCGTCGATCTCGCTCGCGAAGTCCACGAGGTAGGCCTCGCGGGAGCCGGCGAGCTTGGCGACCTCGACGAGCCGCTTGGAGTTGGAGGAGTTGCGGGAGCCGACCACGATCACCAGCTCCGCCTCCGCGCCCATCTGCTTCACGGCGAGCTGGCGGTTCTGCGTGGCGTAGCAGATGTCGTCGCTGGGCGGGGAGATGAGCTGCGGGAACTTCTCCTTCAGGGCGTCGACGGTCTCCATGGTCTCGTCGACCGACAGGGTCGTCTGGGAGAGCCATACGATCTTCGACGGGTCGCGGACCTCGACCTTGGCGACGTCCTCTGGTCCGTCGACGAGCTGGATGTGGTCGGGGGCCTCGCCGGAGGTGCCGATGACCTCCTCGTGGCCCTCGTGACCGATCAGGAGGATGTCGTAGTCCTCATTGGCGAAGCGGACGGCTTCCTTGTGCACCTTGGTGACGAGCGGGCAGGTCGCGTCGATGGTGGCGAGGCTCCCGCGCGCGGCTTCCTCGTGGACGACGGGGGCGACGCCGTGCGCGGAGAACATGACGATGTTGCCCGGCGGGACCTCCTCCGTCCGCTCGACGAAGATGGCTCCCTTGTTCTCCAGGGTCTGCACGACGTACTTGTTGTGGACGATCTCGTGGCGGACGTAGACCGGGGCCCCGTACTGCTCCAGGGCCTTCTCGACGGCGATCACGGCGCGGTCCACGCCCGCGCAGTAGCCCCGGGGAGCGGCGAGCAGGACACGGCGGCGGGCAGGCGAAGCAGACATGCGTCCATCGTAAGGCCGCGCTCGTCCCGGCCCCGGGGGCTTCGCCCCCAAGAGACCCCCCACTTCGGCCCTTAAGGGGCGGCTTTGGCCCCGGCCTCGGCCTCATACTCGTCCTCGGCCTCGTTCCCCGTCCCCGTCCCCGTCCTCCTCGTCAAAGGCCGGACCGGCGGTTGACGCTGACCGGTGTTGTCAGTGCCTGCCGATACTCTCGGGCGCATGGCTGTGAACACGTCCGCGGACGCCCCGCTGCCCGTCGGCGAGGTGTCGCGGCTCATCGGGAGCTGGATCGACCGGCTCGGCGCGGTGTGGGTCGAGGGGCAGATCACGCAGTTGTCGCGACGTCCGGGCGCGGGCGTCGTGTTTCTGACGCTGCGCGACCCGGCGCACGACATCTCCGTCGGCGTGACCTGCTACCGGCAGGTCTTCGACGCGGTCGCGGACGTCGTCGGCGAGGGCGCGCGGGTCGTCGTCCACGCGAAACCGGAGTGGTACGCGCCACGGGGGCAGTTGTCGCTGCGGGCCGTGGAGATACGGCCGGTGGGCGTCGGGGAACTGCTGGCGCGGCTGGAGCAGTTGAAGAAGTCCCTGGCCGCTGAGGGATTGTTCGCCCCCGCGCGGAAGAAGCCGCTGCCCTTCCTGCCGCAGCTCATCGGGCTGGTGTGCGGGCGGGCCTCGGCCGCCGAGCGGGACGTCCTGGAGAACGCCCGGCACCGCTGGCCCGCCGTCCGCTTCGAGGTGCGCAATGTGGCCGTCCAGGGCGTGCACGCGGTGACGCAGGTCGTGCAGGCCGTCAAGGAGCTCGACGCGCTCGACGACGTGGACGTGATCGTCGTCGCGCGCGGCGGCGGCAGCGTGGAGGACCTGCTGCCCTTCTCGGACGAGCAGTTGGTCCGCGCGGTCGCTGCCTGCCGTACGCCGGTCGTCTCGGCGATCGGGCACGAGCCGGACAATCCGCTCCTGGACCATGTCGCCGACCTGCGCGCCTCGACGCCGACCGACGCCGCGAAGAAGGTCGTACCGGACGTCGGCGAGGAGCTGGAGCGGGTGCGGATGCTGCGCGGGCGGGCGCGGCGGTGCGTGGAGGGGTTCGTGGAGCGGGAGGAGCGCGGGCTGTCCCAGGCGCTCGCGCGGCCGGCGATACAGGATCCGCACCGGATGATCGACGAGCGGGCCGATCACGTCGCCTCGCTCGTCGACCGCACCCGGCGGACCCTGGGCCACCTCTTGGACCGCGCCGACTCCGAGCTGACGCACACGCACGCGCGCGTGGTGGGCCTCTCGCCGGCCGCGACGCTGCGGCGGGGGTACGCGGTGCTGCAGAAGGCCGACGGGCATGTGGTCCGGGATCCGGGCGAGGTGACGGCGGACGAGGTGCTCCGCGCGCGGGTCGCCGAGGGCGAGTTCACGGTGAGCCGGGCCGACGGCCCCGTAGACAACGGCCCGTAGACAACGGCCCGTAGGCAACGGTCCGTGGACGACAGGCCAGGTACGACAGGCCAGGTACGACGACAACGACGACTGGGAATGGGTGCATGACGAGCAGGACGGACGAAGCGCTCGGGTACGAGCAGGCCCGGGACGAGCTGATCGAGGTCGTACGGCGTCTGGAGGCGGGGGGTACGACGCTGGAGGAGTCCCTCGCCCTCTGGGAGCGCGGCGAGGAGCTGGCCAAGGTGTGCCGGCGCTGGCTGGAGGGTGCGCGCGCCCGGCTGGACGCCGCGCTGGCCGAGGAGGAGGGGACGCCCGAGGAGGAGTGACCCCGGCGACCGAGACGTGGGTGTTTGTGAAGCGGATCACCACCCCACCTTTGTTGAAATTTGAACATACTTCGCGTAACGTCAACCGCGTCAGCCTATCCGGACCACGGTCCGGTACCTGGATCCGGATCCGGACCCCGTCCTCCGGCCGCCACCCCAAGGAAGTTCACGCATGTCTCTCGTTCTTGACGCCGCCGCCCAGGACCTGCTGTTCCGCGAGGCTCACACCGCGAACACCTTCACCGACGAGCCGGTGACCGACGAGCAGGTCCAGGCGATCTACGACCTCGTCAAGTACGGCCCGACGGCGTTCAACCAGACCCCGCTGCGCATCACCCTGGTCCGCTCCGCCGAGGCCCGCGAGCGCCTCGTGAAGCACATGGCCGAGGGCAACCAGCCCAAGACCGCCACCGCCCCGCTGGTCGCGATCCTCTCCGCGGACAACGAGTTCCACGAGGAGCTGCCGGCCCTGTTCCCGGCGTTCCCGCAGGCCAAGGACCTGTTCTTCAGCGAGCGTCCGGCCCGTGAAGGTGCCGCCACGCTGAACTCCGCGCTCCAGGCCGCGTACTTCATCATCGGCGTCCGCGCCGCGGGTCTCGCCGCCGGCCCGATGACCGGTCTGGACTTCGAGGGCGTCCGCAAGGAGTTCCTGGACGACGACCACACCCCGCTGATGGTCATCAACATCGGCAAGCCCGGCGAGAACGCCTCGTACCCGCGCTCCCCGCGCCTGGCGTACGACGAGGTCGTCACCACCGTCTGAGACCTGTGACGCGCACCTGCGACACGGACCCGTGACGCGTACGCGTGCGAAGAGGCCCCCGGCAGCAGTGCCGGGGGCCTCTTCGCAGGTCGGGGGGGGTCGATCAGGCCAGTTTCAGTGCCCCGGCCATCGTCGACAACTGGTCGAAGGAGCCCGTGCCCGCGACCACCGTGGTCGAGCCCTCGGTGTCCTGGAGGACGAGCGCGTCGTAGCGGCCGCCGGTGTAGCGGGTCCAGGTGCGGCCGCCGATCTGCTCGGTGACCTTGGTCGCGGTCGAGCCCTGACTGGCCTCGTCGATGAACTGCGCGCGCTTCTGAGTGGACTGCTCGATCGTCACGTACTCCCCGTCGGGGGCGCGGAAGCCGAGGTGCCAAGCGTCGAAGTCGGCGCCCTGGAAGCGCACCGAGGTCGCCTTCCAGGTGTCGGGCAGGCCCTCCGGCGCGGCCACCGGGTAGGTCGCCGCGCGGCGCGCCGTGAGGAGCTCGACGCGGTAGTCGACCCGCGCGACCTCGCGCGGACGATCGTCATGGGGGACAAAGAGGTATATGACCCATGCCGCGATGATGATCAGCCCCAGGGAGAGGATCATGTCCCGGGCCGTCTTCTGCTTGCCGTTCGAACCTGCCACGCCCCTATCGTCGCAGGTGCCCGGTGCGCTCATCCGTGGGGTCCCCTGCTCATTTTGTCAGACTGACGATAGAGTCGAGGATCGAACCCTCATCCGGCCGTCGTCGTATCAGTCAGAAAGGTGCGCTCCGATGACCGAGCATCATCACTTGCCGTCCGAGCTCGATGTTCCCTCCGAGGCCCCCGACCGCAACCTCGCCCTCGAACTGGTCCGGGTGACCGAGGCCGCCGCGATGGCCGCCGGTCGCTGGGTGGGCCGCGGCGACAAGAACGGCGCCGACGGCGCCGCGGTGCGCGCCATGCGGACCCTCGTCTCCACCGTGTCGATGAACGGCGTGGTCGTCATCGGCGAGGGCGAGAAGGACGAAGCCCCGATGCTCTTCAACGGCGAGCGCGTCGGTGACGGGACCGGGCCCGAGGTCGACATCGCCGTCGACCCGATCGACGGCACCACGCTGACGGCCAAGGGCATGCCGAACGCGATCGCCGTCCTCGCCGCCACCGAGCGCGGCGCGATGTTCGACCCGTCCGCCGTGTTCTACATGGACAAGCTGGTCACCGGGCCGGAAGCCGCCGACTTCGTCGACATCGACGCGCCCGTGGCCGTGAACATCCGGCGGGTCGCCAAGGCCAAGCGGGCCATGCCGGAGGACGTCACCGTCGTCATCCTGGACCGGCCGCGGCACGAGGGCATCATCGAGGAGATCCGGCAGACCGGCGCGCGCATCAAGCTGATCTCCGACGGTGACGTCGCCGGCTCGATCCTCGCCCTGCGCGAGGGCACCGGCATCGACCTGCTGCTCGGCATCGGCGGCACGCCCGAGGGCATCATCTCGGCCTGCGCCGTGCGCTGCCTGGGCGGCACCATCCAGGGCAAGCTGTGGCCCAAGGACGACGAGGAGCGGCAGCGGGCGATCGACGCCGGGCACGACCTCGACCGGGTGCTGACCACCGAGGACCTGGTGACCGGCGAGAACGTGTTCTTCGTCGCCACCGGGATCACCGACGGCGAGCTGCTGCGCGGGGTGCGCTACCGCTCGGAGACAGCGACGACCGACTCGATCGTGATGCGGTCGAAGTCCGGGACGGTCCGGCGGATCGACTCCGAGCACCGCCTGAGCAAGCTGCGCGCCTACAGCGCGGTCGACTTCGACCGGGCCAAGTAGGCCCCGCGTTCCCCGCCCAGTGCCCCGAGGGGCCTGGAGCGAAGAAGCCTGAAGCGAAGAAGCAGGGCGCCCCCGGTGCGGAGGGGGCGCCCTGCGCTGCTTCGCGCGCCGCCTACCCCGCTTGCGCTATGCGGCTCGCGGCCCCCGCCGTCTTCTTCAGTTCCACGTCGCGGCGGCGGCGACGGGCGAGGACCACGCGGCGTTCGGCGGCGGTGAGGCCGCCCCAGACGCCGTAGGGCTCGGGTTGCAGCAGGGCGTGTTCGCGACACTCCACCATGACGGGGCAGCGCGCGCAGACGCGTTTCGCGGCTTCCTCGCGGGAGAGCCGGGCGGCTGTGGGCTCCTTGGAGGGGGCGAAGAACAGGCCTGCCTCGTCGCGTCGGCACACCGCCTCGGTATGCCAGGGAGCATCTTGGTCCCTGTCGCGCGCTGGTACCCGCTGGGCCGGGACAGCGGCGACCTGCAAGGACGAATGCGGCGGTTGCAGCACGGGTCTACTCCTGACGACGGCTTCGCGAGCGAGAGACGATGCAGCAAGGCCTACCCGCTGTGCGCGCGCCTATGCACAGGGTTCGCAACCGCCCGGCGCCGCGGCCGCCGGCGATGGCGTGTTCACGACTGTCAACGGTCGAAGTGTTTGCGCAAACTCTTGTCGACCTTGTACTGAACCCGATCGAGAATGTCCGCGACGAGCTTGCCCCGCTTCGGCCGGCCTTCGATGTTGCCCAGAACCGCCCACCCGTCGACGTAGACCACCGGCGCGTCGGGCTGCGGGGAGTCGAGCGCGTCCACCTCGAAGTTGCCGAGCACCGCGCCGCCGGTGCCGCGCAGCGACACGTTCTCCGGGACGCGGACCTCGACGTTGCCGAAGACCGAGATCGCCTTGATCACGACCTGCTGGTACTCGAACAGCGCCTCGGTGAGGTTGATCTCGACGGTGCCGAAGACCGCGTACGCGTGGATACGGCGGCCCGCGCGCCAACGGCCCCTGCGGACGGCGCTGCTGAAGACCGCGATCACGTTGTCGTCGGGATCGGCGGGAATCGCACCGGTGGTGGGCCGGCCGGGCGCGGCGGTGAAGGCGGCGGAGGGGGCCGTGCGCCGCTCGTGCGGGGCCGGCAGGTCCCGGACGAACACCTCCAGGTCGCCGACCGTCTTCGCCGCGAGGACGCCCTCGACGCGCTCGGCGTGCTCCTCGGCGGTCAGCCGGCCCTCCGCGAGGGCCTCGCGGAGCATGTCGGCGACCCGGTCGCGGTCGGCGTCCGAGGCGCGCAGCTCGGCGGTCGGTGTGGGTGCGGCGGTCTGCTTCTGAAGGTCCACGACAGCAGCGTACCCACACACGATAGATCGCGATAGCCCCACCGGCCGACGATGTCGGCTGACGACATCGCCACCGGCCGTCGCGGAACTGAGCCTTACCTCACAAGCTCGCTGTCAGCGGCAGGTCCTACGCTGGTGAGCGCCCGCCAATGGAGGCGGCCGCTGTCTGTCGAGTGAGGAATGGGCGAGATGCCTGAGTTCGCGTACACCGATCTGCTCCCCATGGGAGAGGACACCACCCCCTACCGGCTGGTGACCGCCGAGGGTGTCTCCACCTTCGAGGCCGACGGGCGGACGTTCCTCAAGGTGGAGCCGGAGGCGCTGCGCAAGCTCGCCGAGGAGGCCGTCCACGACATCCAGCACTACCTGCGGCCCGCGCACCTGGCCCAGTTGCGGCGCATCATCGACGACCCGGAGGCCTCCGGGAACGACAAGTTCGTCGCGCTGGACCTCCTGAAGAACGCGAACATCGCGGCCGCCGGCGTGCTCCCCATGTGCCAGGACACCGGTACGGCGATCGTCATGGGCAAGCGCGGACAGAACGTCCTCACCGAAGGTGAGGACGAGAAGGCCCTGTCGCGCGGCATCTACGACGCGTACCTGAACCTCAACCTGCGCTACTCGCAGATGGCCCCGCTCACCATGTGGGACGAGAAGAACACCGGCTCCAACCTCCCGGCCCAGATCGAGCTGTACGCCACCGACGGCGGCGCGTACAAGTTCCTGTTCATGGCCAAGGGCGGCGGCTCGGCCAACAAGTCGTTCCTCTACCAGGAGACGAAGGCGGTCCTGAACGAGGCCTCCATGATGAAGTTCCTGGAGGAGAAGATCCGTTCACTGGGCACGTCCGCCTGCCCGCCGTACCACCTGGCGATCGTCGTCGGCGGCACGTCGGCCGAGTTCGCGCTGAAGACCGCCAAGTACGCCTCGGCGCACTACCTGGACGAGATCCCGGCCGAGGGTTCGCCGCTCGGACACGGCTTCCGGGACCAGGAGTTGGAGGAGAAGGTCTTCGAGCTGACCCAGCGGATCGGGATCGGCGCGCAGTTCGGCGGCAAGTACTTCTGCCACGACGTCCGCGTGGTGCGCCTGCCACGGCACGGCGCGTCCTGCCCGGTCGCCATCGCCGTGTCCTGCTCCGCCGACCGGCAGGCGGTCGCGAAGATCACCGCCGAGGGCGTCTTCCTGGAGCAGTTGGAGACCGACCCGGCCCGCTTCCTGCCGGACACCACCGACGAGCACCTGGAGACCGAGGGCGACGTCGTCCGGATCGACCTGAACCAGCCGATGGACGGCATCCTCGCCGAGCTGACCAAGTACCCGGTGAAGACCCGGCTCTCCCTCTCCGGTCCGCTGGTCGTGGCCCGTGACATCGCGCACGCCAAGATCAAGGAACGCCTCGACGCGGGCGAGGAGATGCCGCAGTACCTGAAGGACCACCCGGTGTACTACGCGGGTCCGGCCAAGACCCCCGAGGGCTACGCCTCCGGCTCCTTCGGGCCGACGACCGCCGGCCGTATGGACTCCTACGTCGAGCAGTTCCAGGCGGCGGGCGGCTCCAAGGTCATGCTCGCCAAGGGCAACCGCTCACAGCAGGTCACCGACGCCTGCGGCAGCCACGGCGGTTTCTACCTCGGCTCCATCGGCGGCCCGGCCGCGCGCCTCGCCCAGGACTGCATCAAGAAGGTCGAGGTCGTCGAGTACGAGGAACTCGGCATGGAGGCGGTCTGGAAGATCGAGGTCGAGGACTTCCCGGCATTCGTCGTCGTCGACGACAAGGGCAACGACTTCTTCAAAGACCCCGCACCCCAGCCGACGTTCACGTCCATTCCGGTCCGGGGCCCTGGGCTCGCTTAGCAATTCGGGGCGGCCGGGGGAATCTCGCCCCCGCCGCCCCTACCCGACCCATCCCATCTCTAGGGGCTCCGCCCCTTCAACCCCGCCGGTGTCGCGCCCCGGACGGGCTGGGGTCATTTGCCTCTATTTCCGTCGGGGCCGATCCTTCGATAATCGAGGTGACCGCAAAACTCGGTTCCGGAGAAGGGTGAGGACGACCGCGCTTCGGTTGAATTACATGAGCTACGGCGGCTGAATCCGAAAACGCAGGGGACGCCTCAGATCCCGGGATTCGACGATCCTTGCATCCCGGGATCCCTGAATTCGCGGGTCCTGGAATCCCCGGATTCTCGAATACCCGGAATTTCGGATCCGCCGCTGAATTCTGCCGGACGGCCCTCTCGTCCACGCACCACACACCCCCACACCGGACCACCCCCCACACAGAACGGACCGGTAATGAAGAACCTCGCGCGTACGCGCATGCTCGTCCCCGCGGCCATCGTCGCCGCAACGGCCTCGGTCGCTCTCGCCGCCGCCCCGGCGTCGGCGAATGCCAACCGCGTGGTGGTCAACCCCAGGCTGTACCCCGCGGGCACGCTCTCCGTGGACGTCGAGAGCAGCAACCCGGACGGCAGCCCCGCCCTCTCCAACTGCGTCAACGTCAGGGCGGGCCAGAGCGCGAGCGTCAACGTCTTCGTCGAGAACGGCACGAGCGTCAACATCAACTTCTACCGCAACCAGGGTTGCGGCAGGACCATCTCGTGGGCCACCCGCCGGGCGCCCGACCCCGTCGCCAGCGTGTGGAACATCAATAGCTGAGTCCGTAGCCCGTACCCCGAGCGGATGAACGAACGGCCGCGGAGAGCCCGAAGGTTCTCCGCGGCCGGATCAGATCGAGCGCAGCGCCCGGCCGGGCGGCGCTCCGTCCGCCCTGACGTCCGCGCCCTTGGTGTCCAGGTGCCCGAGCCAGTACAGGATCGCCTCCGACCGGCATCGCACGTTGAGTTTCGTGTAGATGCGGCTCAGGTAGTTGCGGACCGTCTTGTCGGTCAGGCTCATCTCCTGTGCGACGTCACGGACCCCCTGCCCGGCGACCAGCAGGTCCATGACCTGCCGTTCCCGTCGGGACAGTTGGCACAGCCGGTCGGGGGCCGCCACGGGCTCCGGCAGCGAACCGCGGGCGCGCTCCTCGGCCTTCGCCCGCTCCTCGGCCCTCGCTCGCTCCTCGGCCTTCGCTCGCTCCTTCACCCGCTCCCGTTCCTCGGCCCTCGCCCGCGCGGCCACCCGGACCTGCTCGGCGGCTATCGCCGGGTCCAGGATGCTGGCGCCCCGGGAGGTGCACAGGAGCGCCTCGGCGAGCAGGTAGGCGTACCGGTTCTCCAGGAGGTAGCTGGCGGCTCCGCTGTCGAGCGCCAGGCGGACGTCGTCCCAGTCGAGCCGGTGGGCCAGGACCACGGCGGGCGGCAGCCGGCCGTCCGACGCGTCCGCGAACCGCCTCAACTCCCGTGCCATGCCGGGGCCGTAGAACAGGACGACGTCGTCGCTCGGCTGGAACTCGTGGGGTTCGCGCACCGGCCGGACGGTGACGCCGGAGAGGAAGGCCGGTTGGGTGTCGTGCCGGCTGACGAGAGCTACTGACAACGATGTCAGGCCTGGAGGGTGATGCGACTGGAAAGCGGAGTGGGATGGCACTACAGCTCCATGTGGGGGGAGTGTCCACCGGAGCCTCTGGTGGGTGACCCGCCCCAGTGATGTTGGAATTTCTAGCACACTACTCACCAGTTGCGGAGTCGGATTTATCATATCAAGACCGAGACAACACAAAAATGACCATCCCACCCGGCAGCGCTACCAAGTGGGACGGCCTATGTCTTGGGACGGCCTACGTCCTCAGATCAGCCGGCGCAGACGACGAAGCTGACCGTGTCGCCGTTGTGGACGATCGCCGGGGCATGCGGGGACACGCCGATCACCGAGCCCGGCTTGCAGGTCCCGGTGGCCTTCCTGGTGACGGTGCCGAGCTTGGTCTGCGTCTTGTCGAGGTACGTCTTGGCGTCGTCCAGGCGCCAGCCCGCGAAGTCGATCGGGATGGTCGGGTTCTCTCCGTAGAGCATGGTGGTGGCGTCGCTCCCGGTGGCCTCGCTGGTCGCCGCCGGGGTCGAACTCCCGCTGCTGGCGACCGAGGTGGCCAGGGCCGTCCCGCCGCCCGCCAGGATGAGGGCGGTGGCGACGGCGGCGATACCGGCGGTCCGACGGCGCCGGGCGCTGCGGACGATCTGCGGCGCGTCGAAGTCGGGGGCGTCGGCGGAGTGCGCGAAACGGTTCATGGCGTTCGTCAGTTCCTCTTCGAATGGTGTGCGGCCGGAAGGCCGCGCATCGCCGTACGAGGTCATCGGATTCCTTCCCTGTGCCGCATCGGTGAAGGGCTGGAGAGTGCGGGGAACTGACTTCGGAGTTTCTCGATGCCCCGGGCCAACTGGGAGCGCACCGTGCTCGGCGATATGCCGAGGTCGGCCGCGATCTCGCCGTCCGAGAGATCCTCGAAGTATCGCAGTACCACCACCGTCCGCATCCGCATGGGCAGTTGCTGCAGTGCGCGCAGTAACTGGTCCCTGCTGTCGACCTGTCCGTACTCGTCCCCGGGGGCGGCCTTGTCGCCGCCCTCGGAATGGGGAGTCGTGGTCAGGCGTCGGAATCTCCGCCAGCGGTCGTTGGCCAGGTTCACCATGATCCGCCGGACGTAGGCGTCCGGAGCGTCCTTCGCAGCGATGGTGCGCCATTTGCGGCAGGCCTTCTCCAGCGTCTCCTGGACCAGGTCCTCGGCCGCCTCACGGTTTCCCGTGAGGACCAGCGCGCCCCGGAACAACGCGGCCGACCGAGCGGCCACGAATTCCTGGAAGTCCGTCTCCACACGCTCCTCCCTTCCTGTCACCCCTCCTCGACGCGGACCCGCCCGCTTCTGCTGCACGGCCTCGATGAGACCTGGGTCACAGAGCGTCACTCGTACGGTGGACCCTGCCGGATCCCGGAACATTCCGGCCGTCCCATTCGCTGAACGGGACATGAGCGAATACCGGATCGAGCACGACTCCATGGGCGAGGTACGCGTCCCCGTCGAGGCCAAGTGGCGCGCCCAGACCCAGCGGGCCGTGGAGAACTTCCCGGTGTCCGGCCAGCGCCTCGAGCGGTCCCACATCGAGGCCCTCGCCCGGATCAAGGGCGCCGCGGCGAAGGTCAACGCCGGGCTGGGAGTGCTCGACAAGGACATCGCCGACGCCATCCAGGAGGCGGCCGAAGAGGTCGCCGAGGGCACCTGGGACGCCCACTTCCCGGTCGACGTGTTCCAGACAGGTTCCGGTACGTCGTCCAACATGAATGCCAATGAAGTAATCGCCACACTGGCGAGCGAGCGGCTCGGCAGCGGTGTGCATCCCAACGACCATGTGAACGCGTCACAGTCGTCCAACGACGTCTTCCCCTCCTCGATCCACATCGCCGCCACCGCCGCCGTCACGCGCGATCTCGTGCCCGCCCTGGAGCATCTGGCGGCTTCCCTGGAGCGCAAGTCGCAGGAGTTCGCCGACGTCGTGAAGTCGGGGCGGACACACCTCATGGACGCCACACCCGTCACCCTGGGCCAGGAGTTCGGCGGGTACGCCGCGCAGGTGCGGTACGGCGTCGAGCGGCTGCGCGCCTCGCTCCCCCGGCTCGCCGAGCTGCCATTGGGCGGCACCGCCGTCGGCACCGGGATCAACACGCCGCCCGGCTTCTCCGCCGCCGTCATCGAGGAGGTCGCCCGGGCCACCGGACTGCCGCTGACGGAGGCGCGCGACCACTTCGAGGCGCAGGGCGCGCGCGACGGGATCGTGGAGACCAGCGGGCAGTTGCGGACCATCGCGGTCGGGCTGACGAAGATCGCCAACGACCTGCGGTGGATGGCCTCCGGGCCGCGTACCGGACTGGCCGAGATCAGCCTGCCCGACCTCCAGCCCGGCTCCTCGATCATGCCCGGCAAGGTCAACCCGGTGATCCCGGAGGCGGTCCTGATGGTCGCCGCGCAGGTCGTGGGGAACGACGCGACGGTCGCCACCGCCGGAGCCGCCGGCAACTTCGAGCTGAACGTGATGCTCCCGGTGATCGCCAAGAACGTCCTGGAGTCGATCCGGCTGCTCGCCAACGTCTCCCGGCTGCTCGCCGACCGCACGGTCGACGGGATCGTCGCGCACCGCGAGCGCGCCCGCGAGTACGCCGAGTCCTCGCCGTCGGTGGTCACGCCGCTCAACAAGTACATCGGGTACGAGGAGGCCGCGAAGGTCGCCAAGAAGGCCCTGGCCCAGCGGCAGACGATCCGGCAGACCGTCCTCGAAGGGGGGTACGTGGAACGCGGTGACCTGACCCTGGAACAGCTCGACGAGGCGCTGGATGTCCTGCGGATGACACACCCGTAACCATTGCGCCCCCGGCGCGAGAACCGTGACGCGCGCCGCAGCGTCGTATGGCCATGGCACCTAATATCTGTGCATGGCAGACGGTGGAGCGGTGAGACGCGTGGGAACGGGCGGTGCGGCGGTCTTCTGGGAGCCCGGGGACCGGATCCTGTGGCGCTACCGGGAGAACGGCGGGGCGGGTTTCCACATCGCCCGCCCGGTCACCGTCGTGCGCGACGACGAGGACGTGCTGGCCGTGTGGATGGCCCCCGGCACGGAGTGCGTGCGGCCGGTGCTCGCGGACGGCACACCGCTGCACCAAGAGCCGCTGCACACCCGGTACACCAAGCCGCGGACCGTGCAGCGCGACCACTGGTTCGGCACCGGTGTGCTGAAGCTGGCCCGGCCCGGCGAGCCGTGGTCGGTGTGGCTGTTCTGGGAGCCGGGCTGGCAGTTCAAGAACTGGTACGTCAATCTTGAGCAGCCGCTGTTCCGTTGGGACGGCGGGGTGGACTCGGAGGACCACTTCCTGGACATCTGCGTCTACCCGAACCGCAGTTGGGGCTGGCGCGACGAGGACGAGTTCGCGCAGGCCCAGCAGGACGGTCTGATGGACGCCGCGGTCGCCGAACAGGTGCGGGAGGCGGGCCGCAGGGCGGTCGAGGTGATCGGCGCCTGGGGGCCGCCGTTCGACGAGGGCTGGCAGAACTGGCGCCCGGATCCGTCCTGGGCCGTACCGTTGCTGCCGGAGGACTGGGACCGTACGCCCGCGCACATGTCCACATGAGACCCTTGATGCGCCCCCGGGCAACAAACGTAGGATCGTCCTCCGCAAGGCACGCTGGCAGTAACTCCCGGATCAGATGCCGGGTCTGACCGAACGTCACCGAGGGGCGGCAGGACGTGAGCGAGGGGCACGAGGGCAACACAGGCGGGACCTTCGTCGTCGGCCCCCAGGGTCGCGCGCGGTCCACCGGCGACACAGGAACAACCTCTGACCACGCGGGAATTCCGTTCCGGGGACATGTATTCCGGGTATCGGGTTTCCTGCGGGACCAACTGCGCGCGCGGCGCGCAGCCCCGGACGGACGGATTCGACACGCGTGACGGAGCAGCCCATCTCCTACGAACGCCCCCAGGGCGTCGACCCCACGGACCCCCGTGGGGCACTCCTGCATACCCCGGAGCCCGAGCCCGCGGTGGGCCCGTCCGCCTTACCGCCCGACGTCTCGGGTTCGACGACGCCGTACGGCAAGGGCGGAAAGGGCGCCATGGGCGGCAAGGGAAGCCAGAGCGGCACCGGCGGCGGTAGCGGCAGCGGCGGCCCGGGAGCCGCGGGGAAGGATGCGGTGGCCGGTGCGGAAGCCGGTCCCGCCACCGACACCGAGCACTCCCAGCCGTCGGCGTCCGCCGAGTCCGACACCCACCGGCCGCGCCCCGCGCCCGAGTCCATCCCGGCCCAGCCGGGCGCGGACGTGCGGGTGGAGCGGGGCGTCGGCGGGTCGGACCGGCGCGGCGGCGGCGTGGGGACGCCCGGCCGGCCCACGCCCATGCGGCGGGACGGGGACCGGCTGCGCTTCGTGGGCGCCGCGACCCGGCGGATCGCCCGCGGACTGGACCTCGACGAGATCGTGATGGGGCTGTGCCGGGCCACCGTGCCGACCTTCTCCGACGCGATCCTCGTCTATCTGCGCGACCCGCTGCCCGTCGGTGACGAGCGGCCCGCCGCGGACCGCATCATGCTGCGGCTGCGCCGCACCGACCGGATCCCGGAGGAGCGGGACGCCGAGAACGGCTTCGCGTCGCTGGCGCTGCCGGCCCCCGAGCCGGCGGAGCTGACCGCCGAACTGTCGGCCGCGATCGCGGAGCTGTGCGAGGTGCGGCCCGGCGGGGCGCTCGCGGAGGTGCTGCGCGGGGTGCGTCCGGTGTTCGCGGACAATCCGGCCGCGCGCGCCGCACTGCCCGAACTCCTTGGCGAGGACAGTACGTTGGTCGTACCGGGCGGCCAGCGGGCGATCCTGGCCCCGTTGCGGGGCCGGCGCCGGGTGATCGGCGCCGCGGTCTTCCTGCGCCGTCCGGAACGCCTCCCGTTCGAGAACGACGACCTGCTGGTCGCCGCCCAGCTCGCCACGCACAGCGCGCTCGGCATCGACAAGGCGGTGCTGTACGACCGCGAGGCGTACATCGCCGACGAGTTGCAGCGCACGATGCTGCCGGAGACCCTGCCGCGCCCCACGGGCGTACGGCTGGCGTCCCGCTACCTGCCCGCGGCGGAGACGGCGCGGGTCGGCGGCGACTGGTACGACGCCATCCCGCTGCCCGGCAGCCGGGTGGCGCTGGTGGTGGGCGACGTCATGGGGCACTCCATGACGTCGGCGGCCATCATGGGCCAGTTGCGCACGACGGCGCAGACGCTGGCAGGCCTCGACCTGCCCCCGCAGGAAGTCCTGCACCACCTCGACGAACAGGCCCAGCGGCTGGGCACGGACCGCATGGCGACCTGCCTGTACGCGGTCTACGACCCGGTGTCGCATCGCATCACCATCGCCAACGCGGGCCACCCGCCGCCCATCCTGCTGCACCTGGGCGGCCGTGCGGAGGTGCTGCGGGTGCCGCCGGGCGCGCCGATCGGCGTCGGCGGCGTCGACTTCGAGGCGGTGGAGCTCGACGCGCCCGCCGGGGCGACGCTGCTGCTGTACACCGACGGCCTGGTCGAGTCCCGGCTGCGGGACGTGGCGACCGGCATAGAGCAGCTCCGCGAGAAGCTCGCCGCGACCGCCGCGCTGACCGGTCCGGATCATCCGCCGCCCCTCGAGGCCCTCTGCGACGAGGTGCTCGACATGCTCGGCCCCGGCGACCGGGACGACGACATCGCGCTGCTCGCCGCCCGGTTCGACGGGATCGCGCCGAGCGACGTCGGGTACTGGGTCCTGGAGCCGGAGGACGCGGCTCCCGGCCGGGCCCGCCGGCTGGCCCGGCGGGCGCTGTCCCGCTGGGGCATGGAGGACATGTCCGACTCCGTCGAGCTGCTGGTCAGCGAGGTCGTCACCAACGCGGTGCGGTACGCCACGCGGCCGGTCACCCTGCGGCTGCTGCGCACCGACGTACTGCGCTGCGAGGTCGGGGACGACGTGCCGCAACTGCCCCGGCTGCGGCAGGCGCGGGCCACCGACGAGGGCGGGCGCGGCCTGTACCTCGTCAACCGGCTCGCCCGGCGGTGGGGGGCCACCCGGCTCAGCACCGGCAAGGTGGTGTGGTTCGAGCTGAATCGGCCGTAGGACACACAGTCCCGCACGGCTGAGAGCACAAACAGTGGGGCGCCCGGTGTTCACCGGGCGCCCCACTGTCGCGTTCGCGTTCCCGTGCGCGCTACTGGCCGAGGAGCGGACCGTCCGTGTTCGCCGGGCCTGTCGACGGGGTCTGGGTGTTCGGTGTCGTCGGTGTGCCGTCCGTCGGGAGCCCGGTCGTCGGGGTGTCCGTCGGGGTCGTGGTGTCGGTCGGGGTGACCGTGTCCGTCGGCGTGACCGTGTCCGTCGGTTTGACGGTGTTCGACGGCTTGGCGGACGGGGAGGTGCTCGGCGACGGGGACGTCGTCGGGGACGGCGAGGCCGTCTGGACCGCCGCGCCCTGGTCGGTCTCCAGGTCGAACTTGCTGACCTTGGTGGAGACGCCGAAGGTGTACGCCGCCCAGATCTGCGCCGGGTAGCCGCCACCGTTGATACGGCCGCCGCCCTCGCTGATCAGACCGGTCGCGCCGGTCAGGGGGACCTGGGCGTGCGTCTTGGCGTCCTCACCGAACAGGCCGACCGAGGTCACCAGGTCGGGCGTGTAACCGGTGAACCAGGCCGACTTGTTGTTGTCGGAGGTGCCGGTCTTGCCCGCGACCTTCTGGCCCTTGCGCAGCGGGTTGTCCCGTACGGACTTCTTGGCCGTACCGTCGTCGACCACGCCGGTGAGGATGGAGGTGACCGAGTCGGCGGCCTCGCGGGAGATGACCTGCTCGCCGACGGGCGGGGTGTGCTTGAACGACGGGTAAAGGCTGTTCTCGGCCGACTTGATGATCGCCGGGGTGACCTGCTTGCCGTGGTTGTCGAGGGTCGCGTAGACACCGGCCATCTGGAGGGGGCTCGCGCCCATGGTGCCGAGGGTCTGGGCCGGCACCGCCTTGAGGTCCTTGGTGTCCATGCCGAGCTGGTCGGCGACCTGGAGCACCTTGTCCATGCCGACGTCCACGCCCATCTGCGCGAAGACGGAGTTGATGGACTTGTTCAGCGCCGTCTGGACGGTGACGTCGCCGTAGTCCTGGTCGTCCTCGTTCTCCGGGGCGAAGCCGATGTCGCTGCCGACGACCGGGCGCTTGCTGGTGCCGTCGTAGATCGTGTTGGCGGTGATCTTGTCGTCGTCCTGTGTCACGGCGTTCTTGTCGAAGGCCGCGGCGAGGATCACCGGCTTGAAGGTGGAGGCGGGCTGGTAGTCGGCGCGGGTGGCGTTGTTGAGGTAGTGCTCGGTGTAGCCGACACCGCCGTACATCGCCTCGACCGCGCCGGTCTTCGGGTTCACCGACACCGCGCCGGCCTGGACGTCGCCGTCGACCGAGCGCTTCTTCTTGTCCAGCTTGCTGGTGAGCTGGTCCTTGACGGACGTCTCCAGCGCCTTCTGCTTGCCCTTGTCGATGTTGAGCTGGATGTTCCAGCCGCCCTTGCTGACCAGGGCCGTGGCCGCCTCGAAGTCGTCGGCGGTGCCGTTGGCGACGAGCTGCCTGGCCAGTTCGGCGTTGGCCGCGTCGACGAGGTAGCCGACCTGGCCCTCCTTGCCGGGGGCGGCCTTGGGGTCCTTGGGGACCGGGAACGTCATGGCGTCGCGCTTGGACTTGTCGAGCCAGTCCTGTCCGACCATGTTGTCGAGGACGTAGTTCCAGCGGGCCGTGACCAGCCGCTTGCCGGTGTCGGAGGCGGAGGTCCAGTCGTACTGGCTGGGGGCCTGGAGCAGCGCGGCGAGGTAGGCGCCCTGTTCGACGTTGAGCTGGTCGGCGTCGACGCGGTAGTAGGCCTGGGCGGCGGCCTGGATGCCGTAGGCGCCGCGGCCGTAGTAGCTGGTGTTGATGTAGCCGGCCAGGATGTAGTCCTTGGACTGCTCGCGGTCCAGCTTCAGCGAGATGACCAGTTCCTTCAGCTTGCGCGTGACGGTCTGTTCCTGCGTCAGGTAGTAGTTCTTGACGTACTGCTGGGTGATCGTCGAACCGCCCTGCGCGCCCTTGCCCATGAGGGTGTTGAGGACACCGCGGGCGGTGCCCTTGAGGTCGACGCCGTTGTCGCCGTAGAACGTCTTGTTCTCCGCGGCGACGAAGGTGTGCTGGACCTCCTTGGGGACCTTCGAGAGGTCGACGTTCTCCCGGTTGACGTCGCCGTCGCGGGCGAGGATCGCGCCGTTGCCGTACTTGTAGACGTTGCTCTGGAGGTCGGCGTCGGGGTTGCCCTTGGGGATCGGCGTGCTCATGTACAGCCAGACCAGGCCGCCGATGACGGCGACGGTCAGGCCGAGGAAGGTGCCGAGGATCTTCTTCCAGGTGAAGATCCGGCGTATGAGGCTCTTGTCCTTCTTACCGGCCTTGCCGCCCTTGCCGGCCTTGCCGCTCTTCTTCGCGCCCCTGCGGGCGGCGGCCCGGCCCCCGGTCTCAGGTCTGCTGTCGGACCCGGACTCGGACCCGGACTCGGATCTGGTCTCCGACCTGGTCTCGGACCTGGTTTCGGTTCTGGTCCCCGTCCTGGTCCCGGATCCGGTCTCGGGCCCGGCTGCGGTGGGTGCCACCGACTCCGTCTCCGCCGAGCGGTTCCTGGGCGCCGCGCGGCGGCCACCGCGCTGTCGCGCTCGTCTCTCTTCCGCTCGTCCCATGAGTCCGCTCGCTCCGCTTCCTACTCGGCAGTCACACCAGTGCCCGTGGGCAGGGGCAGGTCAGCTTCGAAAACTAACACCGCTCTCTATGACGGGGCGTTCACGATCCGGTCTCAACGGGGCGTGAGAATCAGCACCCCGTCCGGTGGAACCGGCGGAAGGTCCCCACCGATTCGACGTTCGAGAGGGGTGCAGGGTTGCCGCGACGCGATAAAGTGATATCACTTAGCTAGGCAGTCGCTAGCTCTACAGAACGGGGATCCATCATGTCCACATCCACCTCCGCGCCGACATCCGCGCCCGATCCCTCGACCGGCCCCTCGGCCACCGCCGAAGGAGCCGCCGACGGCATCGACGTGCCCGAGATGCCCGCGCCGAGCGTGCGGGAGTTTCCCGCGCACAGCGTGGGCGGCGGGCTCGCGCTGCTGCTCGGGCTGGCCGGGCTGCTGGCGGGCGGCGGGATGATCGCCGCGGCCAGCGCCGTGACCGCGACCGGCCCCAAGGCCGCGCTGATCACCGGCGGCATCCTGGTCGGCCTCGCCGCGTTCCTCGCGATGTGCGGGCTGAACACGGTCGCGCCGGGCGAGGCCCGCGTGGTGCAGCTCTTCGGCCGCTACCGGGGCACCATCCGGGAGGACGGGCTGCGCTGGGTGAACCCCTTCACCTCCCGCGCGAAGATCTCCACCCGGGTGCGCAATCACGAGACGGCCGTCCTGAAGGTCAACGACGCCTACGGCAACCCGATCGAACTCGCCGCGGTCGTGGTGTGGAACGTGCAGGACACCGCGCAGGCCAGCTTCGAGGTGGACGACTTCCTGGAGTTCGTCGCCACCCAGACCGAGGCGGCCGTCCGGCACATCGCCATCGAGTACCCCTACGACTCCCACGACGAGGAGGGGCTCTCGCTGCGCGGCAACGCCGAGGAGATCACCGAGAAGCTCGCCGTCGAACTGCACGCGCGTGTGGCGGCGGCCGGGGTGCGGATCATCGAGTCCCGCTTCACCCACCTCGCGTACGCTCCCGAGATCGCCTCGGCGATGCTCCAGCGGCAGCAGGCGGGTGCGGTGGTCGCGGCGCGGCGGGAGATCGTGGACGGGGCGGTGGGGATGGTCGAGGCGGCGCTCGCACGGATCTCCGAGCAGGGCATCGTGGAGCTGGACGACGAGCGGAAGGCGGCGATGGTGTCCAACCTGATGGTGGTGCTGTGCGGGGACCGGGCGCCCCAGCCGGTCCTGAACACCGGAACCCTCTACCAATGACGGTTCCCTCCGATCCCTTTGAGGGGCCGGCCCCACAAGGCGCTCCGCGAGGGCGGCCGCAGCGCAAGCAGGTGTTGCTGCGGCTGGATCCCTTGGTGTACGAGGCGTTGGCGCGGTGGGCCGGGGACGACCTGCGGTCCGCCAACGCGCAGATCGAGTTTCTGCTGCGGAGGGCCTTGAAGGAGGCGGGGCGGCTGCCCGGCGACACGGGTCCGTTGCCTCGTCGCGGGCGCCCCCCTGGGGGCTCCGCCCCCAGACCCCCGTCGGCCTGAACGGCCTCGTCCTCAAACTCCCCCAGAGGGGGTGCCCCCAGACGGGCTGAAATACCAACCACCGGCCTGTTGCAGAACAGTGACAATCGGCCCCCACCTGCACACCCACCCTCACCCCCACACCCTCGCCACCACCCCCACCTCACACCTATACACACCGGGTATACACCGCGTGTACAGTCGTGTTCATGTCCATCGGTCACACCCTTCTGGGACTCCTGGAGTCCGGACCCCGCCACGGTTACGACCTCAAGCGGGCCTTTGACGAGAAGTTCGGTCACGACCGGCCTCTGCACTACGGCCAGGTCTACTCGACGATGTCGCGGCTGTTGAAGAACGGGCTCGTCGAGGTCGACGGGATCGAGGCCGGCGGCGGTCCCGAGCGCAAGCGGTACGCGATCACCGACGCCGGCGTCACCGACGTAGAGCAATGGCTCGGGACGCCCGAGAAGCCCGAGCCGTATCTGCAGTCGACGCTTTACACCAAGATCGTCCTCGCGCTGCTCACCCACCGCGACGCGGCCGACATCCTCGACACGCAGCGCTCCGAGCACCTGCGCAGCATGCGCATCCTCACGGACCGCAAGCGCCGGGGCGACCTGGCCGACCAGTTGATCTGTGACCACGCCCTGTTCCACCTCGAGGCCGACCTGCGCTGGCTGGAGCTCGCCGCCGCGCGCCTCGACAAACTGAAGGCCGCGGTGATCGCGTGAACGCCCCCGGGGGATCCCTGCTCGTCGCCGAGAACCTGCGCAAGGCGTACGGCCCGACGCTGGCGCTGGACGGCGCCGAGTTCTCCATCCACCCCGGCGAGGTCGTCGCGGTGATGGGCCCGTCCGGGTCCGGCAAGTCGACGCTGCTGCACTGCCTCGCCGGCATCGTGACGCCCGACTCGGGTTCGATCCTGTACGACGGCAGGGAGCTCGCGACGATGAGCGACGCACAGCGCAGTCAGTTGCGGCGCTCGGAGTTCGGGTTCGTGTTCCAGTTCGGGCAGCTCGTGCCGGAACTGACCTGCGTGGAGAACGTGGCGCTGCCGCTGCGGCTGAACGGCACCCCGCGCAAGCAGGCCGAGCGCACCGCCCTGGGCTGGATGGAGCGGCTTGAGGTCGACGACATCGGCAGGCAGCGGCCCGGCGAGGTGTCCGGCGGGCAGGGGCAGCGGGTGGCCGTCGCGCGCTCGCTCGTCACCAGCCCCCGCCTGGTGTTCGCCGACGAGCCGACCGGCGCGCTGGACTCGCTCAACGGCGAGCGCGTGATGGAACTGCTCACCGAGGCCGCCCGGACGGCCAACGCGGCCGTCGTCCTCGTCACGCACGAGGCGCGGGTGGCGGCCTACTCCGACCGCGAGATAGTCGTACGGGACGGGAAGTCGCGGGACATGGAGCGGGTCGTATGAGCCTGCGCCAGTGGTCCAGGGACCTGGGGATGGGGGTCCGGTTCGCGTTCGCCGGCGGGCGGGAGGGCTGGATCCGGGCCGTGCTGACGGCCGTCGGCGTCGGGCTCGGCGTGGCGGTCCTGCTGCTGACGACTGCGGTGCCGGCCGCGCTCGCGGTCCGCCACGACCGTGAACAGTCCCGGCTGGACTGGCAGTTCGGTGAACCGCTGGCCAAGGGCGACGACACCCTGCTGATCGCGGACGTCGACACGACGTTCCGCGGCAAGGACGTACGCGGCCGGCTGGTGGAGCCCGAAGGGGCGCGCGCCCCGCTGCCGCCCGGCCTGAGCCGGTTCCCGGCCAAGGGCGACATGGTCGTCTCGCCCGCGCTCAGGAAGCTGCTCGCCGCCGACGGTTCGGCGCTGCTGCGGCAGCGGATGCCGTACCGCGTCGTCGGGACCATCGGGGAGAGCGGGCTGGTCGGCTCCCAGGAACTCGCCTACTACGCGGGCGACTCGGGGCTGGCCGCGTACCGCGACGTCTCGGGGGTGAACCGGCTGAAGGAGTTCGGGAACCCGAGCCCGACGAAGGAGAGCACCGATCCGGTGCTGGTCCTGCTGATCCTGGTCGTCATCGTGGTGCTGCTGATGCCGGTGGCCGTGTTCATCGCCGCGGCCGTGCGGTTCGGCGGCGAGCGGCGCGACCGCAGGCTCGCGGCCCTGCGGCTGATCGGTTCCGACGGCCGGATGACCCGGCGCATCGCGGCCGGCGAGGCGATGGCCGGCGCGCTGCTGGGCCTGGTCCTCGGCACGGTGTTCTTCCTGATCGGCCGTCAGGTGGCGGGTACGGTCGAGCTGGTGGGCATCAGCGTGTGGCCCAGCTACCTCAACCCCTCCCCGGCGCTGGCCGCGTTGGTCGTGGTGGCGGTGCCGGCGGCCGCGGTCCTGGTCACCCTGTTCGCGCTGCGCGGTGTGGTGATCGAGCCGCTCGGCGTGGTGCGCACGGCGAAGCCCGCGCGCCGACGGCTGTGGTGGCGGCTGCTGATGCCGGTGGCCGGACTCGCGATGCTCTACCCGATGATCGGGCAGGGCCACGACAACGGGGGCTTCAACTCCTACCTGGTGACCGGCGGCGTCCTGCTGCTCCTCGTCGGGATCACCGCGCTGCTGCCCTGGCTCGTGGAGACGGTCGTCGCGCGGCTCGGCTCGGGCGGTGTCGCCTGGCAACTGGCCGTACGACGGCTGCAGTTGAGCAGCGGTACGGCGGCCCGGATGGTCAACGGCATCGCGGTGGCGGTGGCCGGGGCGATCGCGCTCCAGATGCTGTTCGCGGGCGTGGACAGCGAGTACGCCAAGTCCACCGGCAAGGACCTCAACCGGGCGCAGCTCGAGATCACCGTGCCGGACGGGGCCCAACCGGCCGCGACCGCCAAGAAGTTCACCGACACCAAGGGCGTCCGGAAGGTCACGGCCCTGTGGGAGGGCTACCTCGGCGACTCCTCCTGGAACACCCAGGACGGCCCGGACACGCTCGCCGACCTGACCGTGGGCGACTGCTCGGCGCTGCGCGAGGTGGCGAAGCTGCCCTCGTGCAAGGACGGCGACATGTTCGTGATCGACGGCGCCGACTACGCCCCCGAAGGGCAGGAGCTGAACAAGCCCGGCAAGAAGCTGTACTTCGACGCGTCCTCCGCCAAGGACCACAAGGACGTCGTCTGGACCGTCCCCGCGGGCCTCGCCACGGCCCAGGCGTTCCAGGGCCTGACGGACTACGAGCGCGGCGGCTTCCTGATGACGCCGAGCGCGCTGCCCAAGGCGGCCGAGAAGTCGGTCCGCGGTCAGCTCTACCTCTCGATCGACGAGTCCGTGCCCGACGCGTTCGAGTACGCCCGCAACACGGCGTACCAGGTGGATCCGCTGGCCAGCCCGATGAACTGGGCCAGCACCGAGGAGGACCGCACGTTCACCTCCATCCGCACCGGACTGCTCGTCGGCGCCGCCGCGGTGCTGGCGCTGATCGGGGCGAGCCTGCTGGTCTCGCAGTTGGAGCAGTTGCGTGAGCGGCGCAAGCTGCTGTCGTCACTGGTCGCCTTCGGCACCCGGCGGCGCACCCTGGGCCTGTCGGTGCTGTGGCAGACGGCGATCCCGATCGCGCTGGGCCTGCTGCTGGCCCTGGCGGTGGGGCTCACGCTGGGCGCGGTGCTGCTGAAGATGACCGCCACGACGGTGGCCGTCGACTGGTCGAGCGTGCTGGCGATGACCGGCTGCGGTGCGGCGGTCGTCCTGCTGGTGACGCTGCTGAGCCTGCCGCCGCTGATGCGGCTGCTGCGCCCGGACGGCCTGCGCACGGAATAGACACGCGGCATAGACACGCGGCGACGCGGTACGGCGGTCCCTCCCCGATCGGCTCGGGGAGGGACCGTCGGCGTTTCACAGCCGGTACTCCCGCACCACCCTCCGCACCTGCGCGAACAGCATCCCCACGTTGACGGACTTGCGGCAGACCACCACCGCGACGACGTCCTGCTGCTCGGTCATCCTCACGAACAGGTGAGTGAGGTTCTCACTGTTGACGAGGATCTCCTGAAAGAAGTGGTTGTCGCTCTGGCTCCCGCGCCGCTCCTTGAAGACGTCCTCGATCATCACGACCGTACGGCCCTGGAAGAGGTCGAGCGTCGCGCCCGCGAGCAGGTCGAGGACCTCGGGCGGGTGGTTGTCGACGGTCTCGTAGGAGAGCAGCATGCCGGTGGCCATGTCGACGACGCCGGAGGCGACGCAGTCCGGGGCGTCCGTACGCAGTGCCTTGACCAGGCCCATCACCTGGTCGGAGAAACCGGGGGTCATACGTTTCGTCGCCATCCCTTCAGACTCCTCCGGGGGCTTTCGCGGAGGTTTTCGCGGAGGTTTTCGCGGTGAGGATCAGGTCGATGCGGCGCAGGGCCGGCTGGGTCGCCCGGTGCAGGCGCTCCACGTCGATGCCCTCGTCTCCGAGTACGACCATCAGCGCGGTGTCGCCGACCGCGTAGAACGCGGCGCAGCCGTGGCTGCCGTAGGCCACCGTGCGGTGCAGGGCGCCGCGGGCGGTGGCCGCGGCGGTGCGGCGGGCGAGGCCGAGGCCGGCCGCGGCGAGGGCGGCGAGGCCCTCCGGGTCGATGGAGTCGGCGGTGTCGGCGGCGATGAGCAGCCCGTCGGCCGCCGCGAGGGCGGTGTCGGTGATACCGGCCACCTGCTCGCGCAGGCCGCGCATCTCCCGTGCGAGGGCTTCGTGGTCCATAGGCGCAACTCCCCTGGTTCTGACGGCATATATGACATATATGGCGTGTGCTGTTTCGGCCGTTCGGCCGAACGGCCGTTTCGGCTACTTCGGCGTCGAGTTCCGCAGGCGGAAGAACTCCTTCCAGCCGGGGCCGGTGTCCGTGCCGGTGTCCGTGCCGCCGTGTTCCGGTGTGAGGGCTTCGTTGATGCCGCTGGCGCCGGGCCGACGGCGGGGCAGGGTCGCCGGTTCCGGAGGCGACGGCTGCGGCAGGGGCTGTGGCACGGGCGGGGGCGGGGCCGGTTCGCGGGGGCGTACGCCGGGGGCGTCGGGGGGTAGCCGGACCGGGATCGGGTGGGGCGCGTCCACGCACTCCAGCAGTCCCTCACCCAGCATCCGGGCCACCTCGACGGTGACGGCGTAGACCCCGCGCCCGGTGCGGAAAGCGAGGTCGCGGGCGGTGCGCCGGCCGTCGGCGTGGGTGAGCAACTCCCGTTGCAGGACGCCCAGTCGGGCCGCCGTGTAGGAGAGGGAGGCGGGCACCGGCCGCTCCCGGTCCGGGCGCACCGGGTAGGGCAGCGCCAGGAGCGCGCGCAGCTTGCGGGACGCCTCCTGGAGCAGCCGGGTGGGCGGTTCGCCCACGGGGACCATGGGGGCCACGGGGACCGGGGCGAGTGGGGTGGCCGGGGCGAGTGGGGTGGCCGGCGGCCCGCTCGCCGGACCGCGTTCGCAGCCGTCGACACTGCCCGCGACGACCGCGAACGCGGCGTCCTGGAGGGCCATCGCGCAGACCACCCGGAGCTGTGCGGCCCCCGCGTAGCCGTGCGCGATCAGCCCGGCGGCCGGCCAGCGCGCCCCGCCGGACGCGCGGACCAGCCCGGCCCACTCCTCGCCGCCGATCCGGCCGGAGCGCAGCAGCAGTGCCTCCGGTGTGGGCGCGCCCGGCGACTCGACGGCGACGACCAGTCCGCCGTGCAGATGGAAGGTGCCGCCGGGCGTGCCCGACACGCGCACTTCCCCGGTGAAGCCCTCCCGGCCGCACGCGGCGAGGGCGCGTGCCAGCGGTTCGTGGCCCGACATCGCTCCCCCACTCCCCCCAGGATCTCTCGCACATACGCCTGACGCGTAGCGCTGAGGAGGGAATGTGTATCAGCCGGGGCGCGTGTTCCAGCGGGGGATTTCCCACCTGCCTCCGGCTGACGGAAATTGCTCCACGCCTGGGCTCAATTCTCTTTGTACGACGCTCATTTGACCGATTGAGGGACACTGATCGTCGCCGCCCGGCACCCGCTCCGGCCGCGTCCCGGGCGGTGCGGGTGCGCCCCTTGTGTCACGATCGGTGGCGTCCGCCCCTAGGGGAGCCGGCCAGGGAGTGAGCCGACGTGTCACTGGATGCGCTGAAGTCCGCGATGCCGGACTACGCCAAGGATCTGCGGCTCAATCTGGGCTCGGTCATCGGCGAATCCGGGCTGTCCGCACAGCAGTTGTGGGGCACCGTGCTGGCGACCGCGATCGCCTCGCGCTCCCCCCTCGTGCTGCGCGAGCTGGCCCCGGAGGCGAAGGCGAACCTCTCGCCGCAGGCGTACACGGCGGCCAGGTCCACCGCCGCCGTGATGGCCCTGAACAACGTCTTCCACCGCACCCGCCACCTGCTGTCGGACCCGGAATACGGCAACCTGCGGCCCGGTCTGCGGATGAGCGTCATCGACGACCCCGGCGTCGAACGCGTCGACCACGAGCTCTGGTCACTCGCGGTCTCCGCGATCAACGCCTGCGGCCTGTGCCTCGACACACACGAGCGGGTGCTGCGCGGGGCGGGCGTCGAACGGCAGACCATCCAGGAAGCCTTCAAGATCGCCTCAGTAATCCAGGCAGTCGGGGTCACGCTGGACGCGGAGGCGATTCTCACCGACGTCTGATCGACACCCTGACCGCCCCGCCTCTCACTCCCGGGCGGCGGTCCGACCATCGTCGGCCGGGGGTCCCCGATTTCTCGGCCCCGCCCCCGCCATCGCCCCGCCTCACTGCCGGGCGGTGGGGGCAGGCCCGACCGGCGCGCCCGCCTTCCCGACCGCCCGCCTCTCACTCCCGGGCGGTCGTCCCACCGTCGTCGCCCGGGGATTCCGACTCCCCTGCCCCGGCGTCGCCCTGCGTCGGCGCAGCCACCGTCGCGACGCGGGAGGCTGTGGCTCCCCGGGGCCGGGGGGCGTTGCGCAGCAGTGCCCGTTCGCGGGAGTAGGCGTGTAGGTAGCCGACGACCGTGTTGGTGACGGCGACCAGGGGGACCGCCACGATCGCGCCGCCGATGCCGGCCACCATGCCGCCGGCCGCGACCGAGAGGACGACCGCCAGGGGGTGGACGCGGACCGCGCGGCCGAGGATGAACGGCTGGAGGATGTGGCCCTCGATCTGCTGGACGGCCAGCACCACCGCCAGGGTCATCACCGCGGTGAACACGCCCTGCGTGACCAGCGCGACCACGACCGCGAGCGCGCCGGAGGCGACCGCGCCGACCAGCGGGATGAAGGAGAACAGGAAGATGAAGACGGCGAGCGGGACGGCCATCGGCACGTCGAGGAAGTAGATGCCGAGGCCGATGAAGATCGCGTCGATCAACGCGACTATCACCGTCCCGCGCACATACGCCGTGAGCGTCGCCCAGGCCCGCGGACCCGCGCCCGCGACGCCCGGCCGGGCCTCGGCCGGGACCAGCTTGAGCGTCCACTCCCAGATGCGCTTGCCGTCGTAGAGCAGGAAGAGGGTGGAGAAGAACGCCAGGAGGATGCCGGTGAGGGCCTCGACGACGACGGTGACGCCCTCCAGGCCCGCCGAGGTGATCGAGTCGGTGTTGTCGCCGATCGCTTCGCGCAGGTTCTTGGCGATGCCGTTGATCTGCTTGTCGGTGACGTGGAAGGGGCTGTTGAGCAGCCAGCGGCGCAGGTCGTCGATGCCGTTCTGGACCTGGTCGGAAAGGTCGTCGATGTTCGCCATGACCTGCCAGGTCACGAACCAGCCCATCAGGCCGATGACGACGAACCCGAGGATCGCCGTCATCGCGGTCGCGGCCCCGCCGGGCACCCCGAGCCGCTTCAGCCGGGCCACCGTCGGTTCGAGGAGCGCGGTGAGCAGCAGGGCCACCACGAAGGCCATGACGACGAGTTGGACCGCGCTGATGACCCGGATCAGGACCCAGAGGGTCCCGGCGAGCACCAGCAGCCGCCAGCTCGCCTCGGCGGCGACCCGCACCCCCCACGGCACGGCGTGCGCGGGATCGGGACGCGGGCCGGGCCGCGGGAACTCCTCGGCCCCGGACGGCACCGTGCCGAAGGAACCGGAGTCGCCGGAGCCACCGGAGATGTCGTCGGTGGGCGGCGCCGGTTCCGGGTCGGGGATCTCGCCCTCCCGTTCGACCTCCGCACGCCGTTCGTCGAGCCGCTCACCCATCTCGCTCAGACCGGCGCCGATCCGGCCGAGCCACCCTGGCACTCGCGACATGATCCGTCCTCTTCCCCCGTCTCTCCCCACCACTCCCCCTGGAGTCGTCGGTCCCGGCCCGTCCCAGCCGTAACGGCCGTACCGACCGTACAGGGCGAAAGCCCCTCCCCCTATGACGGGGAGGGGCTGCGCGAGGTTGAGCGGGGGGGGGTGCGGAGCGGTGTGCTGACGCCGGGTCAGTAGGAGCCGTTGGCCTGCCAGAAGTCCCAGGCGCCGCAGGGGCTGTCGTACCGCTCGTTCATGTAGTTCAGGCCCCACTTGATCTGCGTCGCCGGGTTGGTGCGCCAGTCGGCGCCGGCGGACGACATCTTCGAGGCGGGGTAGGCCTGGACGAGGCCGTAGGCGCCCGAGGAGGCGTTGACGGCCTGGTAGTTCCAGGTGGACTCGTGGTCCACGATGTTGCTGAAGCACTGGAACTGGCTGGCCGGCACGATCTGCCGGGCGATGGCCTGGACCTCGGCGACGGTGTACGACGACTGCTGGGTGAAGGTCCCGGCGTCGACGCTCGAACCGGCGGCGGCCTTGGTCTCCGCCTCGGCGCGGTCCTTGGCTTCCTTGGCTTCCTTTTCGGCCTTCGCCTGGTCGGCGGCGTCCTGCGCGGCCTGCTGCTTGGCGACCGCGTCCTTGGCCGCCTGCTTGCGGGCCGTCTCCTCCGCCGACTTCCTGGCGGTGGTGTCGGCGGCGATGGCCTGGACGGACGCCTGCTGCGTCATCGCGGCGGTCTGTACGTCGGCCTGCTCGCCCGCGGGTAAGTCCGCGAGGAGGATCGAGTCGTCCGCCGTCGCCTCGGCGTCGTTGGGCTGCGCGACGCTGCCCTGGGCGACGCCCATGACGGCGCCCACGGCGGTGACTGCGGTCGCGGAGGCCACGGCGAAGCCCCGGGTCGATATCCGGCTCACACGGATTCCTTCTGGTTTGTCATCAGGCGGTCAGGTGAGGGGGGATGATCGGCCGGGGCGGTGCGGGCCGACTCAGTACGACTGGCCGGTCAGTACCACTGGTTGGCCTGCCAGAACGACCAGGCCTCGCAGGGGCTGCCGTACCGGCTGTCCATGTAGTTCAGGCCCCACTTGATCTGGGTGGCCGGGTTGGTCTGCCAGTCGGAGCCGGCCGACGCGTACTTGCCGGCGGGCAGCGCCTGGAAGAGGCCGTAGGCGCCGGAGGAGGCGTTGACCGCGTGGTAGTTCCAGCTCGACTCGTGGTCCACGATGTTGCTGAAGCACTGGAACTGGCCGCTGGGCACCATCTGTGCCGCCATCGCCTGGATCTGGTCGATGGAGTAGGAGCTCAGGATCGGGAAGTCGCCCGCGCTGCGGCTGGCCTTGGCCTTCGCCTCGGCGCGATCCTTGGCCGCCTTCTCGGCGGCCTCCTTCTTCGCGACGGCCGTCTCGGCGGCGGCCTTGCGGGCCGCTTCCTCGGCGTCCTTCTTCGCGCCCTCGTCCGCGGCGATGGCCTGGAAACTGGCCTGCTGCGCGAGGGATGCCGTCTGTACCTGGGCCTGCTGGCCCACCGGTATGTCGGCGAGGAGCGTCGTGTCGCTCGCCGTCGCTTCTGCGTCGTTGGGCTGCGCGACGCTGCCCGAGGCAACACCGACGACGCTTCCGACAGCGGTGACCGCCGTGGCCGAGGCCACTGCGAATCCCCGGACCGAGACCCGGCTCACACGGTTTCCTTCCAGCATCGCCCGCTTCGGTGACCCTGGCGGACGCAATCGTGCCCTTTGACGCTGGTCTCCGAACTACGGGGTCACAGGAGACACGGGCCCGGTGGGCAACTCCCGCTACGGGAGCGCCGCATGGTACGCGGGCGGCATACGACGGTCTGTATGGAGTTGAGGGTGAAGCTCAAGTGGTTGCGTACCGCTGGGGGTACACGTGTGTCGTATGCGGGGCCTGACAGGACTGAGACTCTGCCGTAACCAAACCACGCAGGGCAATTCCGGGCCGAGTGTGAAAGCTCACACCCACGGGATCCCGGGAATTCAGCGAAACCCTCACATGCGTCGGCGCCGCCCGACTAGGCTCACAGCCTTTGTCGGACGGCGCCAACTACCACACAACCCCGATCATTTGGGGCAGTTCGCTCAGATCCGCATCAGATCTGCCCGTCCTCCAGCATTTCGGTCACAAGCGCCGCGATCTGGGACCTCTCGGACCGGTTCAGCGTCACGTGCGCGAAGAGCGGGTGCCCCTTCAGTTTCTCGACGACGGCGACCACACCGTCGTACCGTCCGACGCGCAGGTTGTCCCGCTGTGCCACGTCGTGGGTCAGTACCACCCGTGAGTTCGCCCCGATCCGGGACAACACGGTGAGCAGCACGTTCCGTTCGAGGGACTGGGCCTCGTCGACGATCACGAAGGCGTCGTGGAGGGAACGGCCCCGGATGTGGGTCAGGGGCAGCACCTCCAGCATGCCGCGCGCGGTGACCTCCTCGATGACGTCGCGGCTGGTGACCGCGGACAGCGTGTCGAAGACCGCCTGCGCCCAGGGCCCCATTTTGTCGGCCTCGGAACCGGGCAGATAGCCCAGCTCCTGCCCGCCCACCGCGTACAGCGGCCGGAAGACCATCACCTTCTGGTGCTGACGGCGCTCCAGGACCGCTTCCAGGCCCGCGCAGAGCGCGAGCGCGGACTTGCCGGTGCCGGCCCGGCCGCCCATCGACAGGATCCCGACGTCCGGGTCGAGCAGCAGATCCAGCGCGATGCGCTGCTCGGCGCTGCGGCCCTTGATGCCGAAGGCCTCCCGGTCGCCGCGCACCAGCCGGACGTTGCCGTCGGCGGTGACCCGGCCGAGGGCCTTGCCGCGCTCCGACTGGATGGTCAGACCGGTGTGCACGGGCAGGTCGGCGGCCTCGGGCACATGCAGGTGCCCCTCCTCGAAGAGGATGTCGACCTGCTCGCCGGACAGGGTCAGTTCGGACATTCCGGTCCAGCCGGAGGAGCCCGTGATGGCGAGCTCGGCGCGGTACTCCTCGGCGAGGAGTCCGACGGACGAGGCCTTGATCCTGAGCGGGAGATCCTTCGACACGACGGTGACGTCGAATCCCTCGGCCTGCAGATTGCGGGCGACCGCGAGGATGCGGGAGTCGTTGTCCCCCAGGCGGTAGCCGGAAGGCAGCACGCTGGGGTCCGAGTGGTTGAGCTCGACACGGACGGTGCCGCCGAGTTCCCCGATCGGGATGGGGGCGTCGAGGCGACCGAACTTCACCCGGTAGTCGTCCAGCAGGCGCAGCGCCTGGCGGGCGAAGTAGCCGAGTTCGGGATGGTGCCGCTTGGCCTCCAGTTCCGTGACCACGACGATGGGGAGCACTACCTCGTGCTCCTCGAAGCGGGTCATGGCGTTCGGGTCGGCCAGCAGGACGCTGGTGTCGAGAACATAGGTGCGCCGGTCTGGCATACGGCGCTTTGTGCTGGTCACCACGGAAGGACGTACCCCCTCGGATGAGGTCGGGGAGCGACGGAGTTGAGCTGGACCGGTCGTCGGCCGCCCTGCACGGGCCGAGAACCGGCCCCCCGCTGCTTCTTCCGTGCCGTGACCGCACGGTCGGGCTGGTGCAAAAGGGCCTCCCGGGCGGACGGCCCCGTGCCGCCCGCTGAGATTCGACGCCCGTGGTTCGGGCGTCGACCTGCTTGGCTTATGCCCTCGAACATGCGCCACCATGCCAGGGCATATGACGGCGCGCCGGTGAACTCCTTGTTACGACTTCCGTCGCTTCCGCCCCTGCCGACCCTCTGCCGCTCCCCCGGCGCACCCGGCGCCCTGGGGAATACCAGGCCGGTCAGCCGCCGTAACGCCGGTGGCGGGCCGCGTAGTCGCGCAGCGCCCGCAGGAAGTCGACCTTGCGGAAGGCTGGCCAGAAGACCTCGCAGAAGTAGTACTCCGCGTGGGCCGTCTGCCACAGCATGAATCCGGACAACCGCTGCTCACCGCTGGTGCGGATGACGAGGTCGGGGTCGGGCTGGGCGCCGGTGTAGAGGTGGCGGCTGATCAGGTCGACGCTGACGGAGTCGGCGAGGTCCTCCATGGAGGTGCCCTGTTCCGCCGCGTCCACGATCATCGAGCGCACGGCGTCGGCGATCTCCTGGCGGCCGCCGTAGCCGATGGCGACGTTGACCAGTATTCCGTCGACGTGGGCGGTGGACTCCTCGGCCTGCTTCAGCGCGGTCTGTACGTGGGAGGGGAGGATGTCGGGGGTGCCGACGTGGTGGACGCGCCAGCGGCCGTCGGCGGCGAGGGTGCGTACGACGTCCTCGATGATGCCGAGGAGCGGGACGAGTTCGTCCTGCGGGCGGTCGAGGTTGTCCGTCGACAGCAGCCAGAGGGTGACGACCTGGACGTCGGTCTCGGTGCACCAGCCGAGGAACTCCTCGATCTTCTCGGCGCCGGCCCGGTGTCCGTGCTCGGTGGTGGAACCCGCGGCCTTCGCCCAGCGCCGGTTGCCGTCCATGATGACGCCGATGTGCTTGGGCACCTGAGCGTGGTCCAGGTGACCTTCCACCCGGCGTGCGTACAGCCTGACCAGAAGGCCGCGCAGCTTGTCGCGCAGGTTCACGTGATTGTCAGCCCCTCCGTACGGTGCGGTCCCCGCGGGGCGCAGCCTACCCCTGTGGGGCCTGGCCCGTTGAGCGGGGTGGGCGGGGAGAGGGGGCGGCGCGGGGGCCGGAGGCACAAAAAAACGGGCCGGTCCGTGGGGGGGGAGACGGACCGGCCCGAGGGGGGGTTTCCACCATAACCCTTCGTAAGTGATGCTGCGTGCATCAGCGCGCCACAACTACTCTCCGGAGTCGCCCGACGACGCCCCGGTGGCCGTTTGGGGCGTTGTTCATGGGTGACCCATGGCCTGAACACAGCGGATTCCCAGGGGAACGGGGACGTTTACCGGGGAAAGTAGAGGTTTTGCGGCGACATGAGCCTCGGCCGATCACTCGCCCGCCTGTCCCTCTGATGGGCTAACCCGACTGCGAACGCCACCTTGACGCGACCGGGACGCGGGCGTCACCGCGCGGCCCCCTCCACTGCGCGGTGACGTCCACGTAGCTTTGCTCACGCGAATTGCCCGGGCTAGAACATACGCGAGGCGGGCAGGAGATGTGAAGGGTTGACGGTAATGATGTGGAAACCTTGTGGAGGTGGAGGGTGGGGGAAGCGTAGCCGGAGAGGGGCTCCGGGGATGAACCGGCGGTCGGCCGGGGACGGCGGGGCGACGAAGTGCTCAGGTTCCGACCCCTTTGCGGCCTGACGCCGTAGCCACGACCTGGAGGATCACTCGAAAACCACTCGACGTGCGGCCCCGCACGATGCCTCGAACGACAGTTCCTGGCCAATTCGCCGACGAGCGTTCCGGGGCGGCCCGTCAGTCACTCAGTCGGCTTGCGGGCGTCGAAGAGGTGGCGGGTGCTGTGCGCGGCGAAGGGGCCGTCGGCCTCGAGCGCTCGTGCAGGGCGCGCAGCCGGGGCCGGTACGCCTCCACCGTGAAGCCCGGCACCATCCACACCACCTTGCGCAGGAAGTGGACGACGGCGGCGATGTCATGGAACTCGACCCGGAGCCGTTCCGCCCGCAGGTCGACGATCTCCAGCCCCGCCGCCTCGGCGTCGGCGCGCTCCCGGTCGGGATGCCGGGCGCCGCTCACCCCTTCGGGCTGCGGCCCGAGGAAGTACTCGACGAGTTCGAAGACGCTGCGCGGGCCGACGTGCTGGGCGAAGTACGTCCCGCCGGGCCGCAGCACGCGGGCGATCTCGCCCCAGAGCGGCCGGACCGGATGCCTGCTGGTGACCAGGTCGAAGGTGGCGTCCGCGAAGGGCAGCGGGCCGTCTTCCGGGGACGCGACGACCGCGATGCCGCGCGGGCGGAGCAGGGCGGTGGCCTTGGCGACGTTCGCCGGCCAACCTTCGGTGGCGACGGTGAGGACGGGCGCGGCGGGGGCGATCCGGCCGAGCGCGAAGTCCAGGACCTCCCCGCCCCCGGTCTGCACGTCGAGCACGGCACTGACGCCCGCCGCCAGCCGGTCGGCCAACCTCGCCGCGTACCCCCAGGAGGGCCGCGCCTCGGTGGCCCGCCCCTCGAACCAGGAGAAGTCCCACCCTTCGGTGGGGACGGCGGCCCCTTCGGCGAGGAGGTGTTCGAAGACCCTGTCATTCATGCAGTACGTCATACCGCAGGAGGGCTACTCCGTTCCCGAAGATTTCGGTCTCGGTGAGGTGCAGGGGGGTCGTGGTGGCGGTGGTGGCCGGGAACAGGGGGGTGCCCCGGCCGATGAGGACGGGGTGGACGTAGAGGCGGAGCGCGTCGACGAGGCCGTGGCGGAGGAAGGACGCGGCGAGGTCGGCGCCGCCGAGGCCCAGGTCACCGCCCGCCTGTTCCTTGAGGGCGGTGACCTCCTCGGGGACGACGTCCCGCACGATCGTGGTGTTCCAGTCGGCGTGCTGGAGGGTGCGGGAGTAGACGTACTTCGGGATGTTCCGCCAGATCGCGGCGAACTCGGCGACCGGCGCGGAGGCTTCGGGCTCGGCGTCCGCCGTGGTCCAGAACCCGGCCATGAGCTCGTGGGTGACCCGGCCGCTGAGGATGCCGCCGAGCTGCCTGACGGCGTCGTTGGCGTCGCGGTGCACTTCGTCGTCGACGCGGTGCCAGGAGATGTCGTGGTCCGGACCTTCGATGTATCCGTCCAGGGACACCGACATCATCAGCACGATCTTCCGCATACGACGGCCACCTCTTCGTGTCCCGACCTGCCCGGCTCGCTACGGTGCAGAGGGTAGCTACGCGGCTGAGGGGAGACGGGGATGGCGCGCTGGCGGGACGGGCGGGGCGAGCTCGTGGTGGTGGACGGGGAGGGCGGGGGTCTCGGTGGTCTGCGGGTTGCGGTGGAGATCGCCGCCTCCTATCGGGCCCGTACGAGGGGGCTGCTCGGGCGGGAGTCCGTCGCCGGGGCGATGCTGTTGACGCCGGCGGGCAGCGTGCACACCTTCGGGATGCGGATGCCGATCGATGTCGCCTATCTCGACCGGCGGTTCACCGTCATCGCCGTACGCACCATGCAGCCGGGGCGGCTGGGGCTGCCCCGGCTGCGGTCGCGGCATGTGCTGGAGGCGGCGGCCGGGGCGCTGGCGGGGTGGGGGGTGCGGGCGGGGGTACGGGTGGAGGTACGGGTCAGCTCGCCGTCCGGGGGAAGGTGACCTCCACGCGGCGGTTCTTCTTGCGGCCCTCTTCCGTGGAGTTGTCGGAGATGGGGTACTGCTCGCCGTAGCCGCGCACCTCGAAGGTGATGCTCGGGTCGTTCAGCTCGCCGGCGAGTTCGGCCTGTACGGCGTCGGCGCGCTGTTTCGACAGGACGTCGCCGTGGGCGGAGGAGCCCAGGTCGTCCGTGAAGCCGAAGACACGGACCAGGCTGGTGTGCTGCTTCTTGATCTCGGCGGCGATCGTGCCGATGCGGGCCTGCGCCTGCGCACCGAGTGTCGCGCTGTCCTTGCCGAAGAGGACCTCGGCCTGGAGGGCGAACGTCACGTCCGCGTTGGTGTCCTCCCGCCGTTCGTCGCCCGCCTCGTCCTCGACGACCTGCTTGATGTCCAGCACCTTGGGCTCGGCGAGGGTGCCGCCCTGCGGGAGCTTGAGGTCGGGGTCGTTGGGGTCGACCTGCACGGGGGCGGAGGCGGTGGGTTCGGTGCCGGGCGGGACGCTGACGCCGGGGCTGGGGTCGGCGTGGGCGGCGGGGGCCATGCCGATGATCACAAGGGTGGCCGTGGCCACCGCCAGAGTGAGACGTGGGGTCATGGCCGTCCTCACCCGGAGATCTTGATGACCCCGCTGGGGAACAGCGGGAGTTGGAAGGTGACGTCGGTCGAGCTCGCGGGCGGCGCGGGGAACTGCAGGAAGACGTCGATGGAGTCGCCGGCCTTGAGGGTCGAGAAGCCGGTGGTCGTCAGGGGGCGGCCGTCGGTGTCGCGCAGGACGTAGTAGCGCTTCTTGCTCTTGGAGTCGACGAGGGTGGCTCCGCCGAGGGACAGCCCGTTGTTGATGATCTCGGTCTCGTTGCCGCTCAGCGCGGACGGGATCACCGCTTCCGTCCCGCTGTCGTTCTTCAGTGCGCCGTTGACGGTGACGAAGCCGCCCGAGTCGCGTACGGCTGACGTGATCTGGAGCAGCAGCCCGCTCGGGCCCTTCAGCTCGGCCAAAGGCTCCTCGGACTGCCCTTCCTGGGTGTCCGGCTGCGATCCACCGCTCTTGGAGGCGGACGACGAACGCTGTGGTTTCTTGTCGTCGTCACCCCCGCCGCCACCGCAGGCAGTCGCGCCGAGGGCCAGCCCGGACACGACGGCCAGCGCGACCATCCCCCTGCGGGCTTTCGCCGTGAACCGCATGCTCATCACTCCGCTTCCTTCACCGCTTGTCGTTCGCGCGTCAGTCGTTGGTCAGGTGGACGTCGAAGAGGTCCTCGGGTTTGGGAAGCACCCCGAGATCCTTCGGATCCAGCTCCCACTCCCTTTCCCCGTCCTTGTCGTTGCAGGTGAGCGTGGGCAGCACGGCACCTTCGGGGTCCGCGCCAGGCGGGTCGAACGTGCACAGGGACTTGATCACGGCTGTGGCGGAGGCGTGTGCGTGCGTGGTGCTCGTGGCGGGGATCACCGAGTCACCCGCCGTCTTGTTCGTCTGGACGGCGACCGTGAAGCGGAGGCCGTCCGGAGCACAGTCGTCCACACTGGCGTCGTTCTGCGCGGCGAGCTCGGCAGCGCGTCGGCACGGGTCCTCGGCCGCTCCGACGCCCTCGAAGATCTGCTGCCACTTCGTCGGGTCGAGGACGTCCTCGACCCACAGGTCCGCCAGTTGGTCCCTGGTGTCCTGTGCCGCCGCCAGTGCCGCCGCGTCGGCCGCCGTCTGGGCACCGCTGCGGTTCACCGCGGCCTGGCCGACCGCGAAGTACGCGAACGCGAGGAAGAGCAGGCCCGCCACCACCGTGATGTAGATGGGGAAGACCTGCCCTGCGTCGCCGTGCGCGCGAAGACGAAGTCGCGTCAGGGAGCCACCTTGGCGATCTGGGCTCTGAGCTTGTCGACGATCGTCTGGCCCAGGTTGGTGTTCGCGATGAGGACCACGATCGCCACCACCACCGCGATGATGCCCAGGTACTCGACCGCGGTCTGTCCCCTGTCGCCGGTGGCGCGGCGGCGTACGGCCCGTGCCGTCGTGTTCGTCCAGCCGCTCACCCGGACCTTGGCCGCGACGGCGGTCTTCAGCAGCAGGTCGCTCATGGCGTTCCTCTCCATCGGTGGCGTGACCGGCACCGTATGGCCGGGCGGCCGCCTTGGAGAAGGGTCCCCGGGCCCAATGGCGGGCCCAGTCGGAGGGCCGGCGGGGGCTCATGAAGTCACCGCCGTGCCCAGCCACTTGGCCGTGGCCTCGGAGCGGGTGGCGCTGTGCAGTTTGGCGAAGATGCGGTTGATGTGGTTCTTGACCGTCTTCTCGCTGATGAAGCAGGTGGCGGCGATCTGCTGGTTGTTCATGCCCGACGCGATGAGGTCCATGATCTCCGCCTCCCTCGCGCTGAGTGGGTACTTCGCCCTGCCTACCGACATCGACTGTCCCACAGTTGATTGCAACTGCGAAAGCGGTTCCGTAGAAGTAGGTAAAAATAGGAGAGTTGGATCCGCACCGGCGTGTGCAGTCGCATCGGTCTGGAGGTGTGCCAGCAGGGCCGTCGCCGCCGTGGGGGTGACGTGCGCCCGGCCCCGCGTGACGTCCCGTACCGCCGACGCCAACTCCTCCACGGTGAACTCCCCGTGGACCAGATAGCCCCCCGCCCCGCCGCGCAGCGCCGCCTGGACGATCTCGGCCTCGTGGCTGTACGTCAGCATCACGACGCGGGTGATCCTGGCCAGGTGGGGAAGGGCGGCGAGGCCGTCGACGCCGGGCATGCGGACGTCCAGGAGGACGACGTCGGGGCGGTGGCGGAGGGCGGACTCGTAGGCCTCGCGGCCGTCCGCCGCCTCCGCGACGACCGTCGTGTCCTCGCGGGCGGAGAGAAGGGCGGTCAGGCCCGCGCGGACGACCGGGTTGTCATCGGCCACGATCACGCGGACGGGGGCGGGCCGGGGCGGCGGGGGGAACAGCGGCATCAGGCGGCCTCCTCTCGGGGTGCGGCGGGGTACGGAGTCATGGCGGCCAGCGGGAGTTCCACGCGGACCTCGGTGCCGCGGGCGTCGGGGCCGGGGCCGATGTGGATGCGGGCGCCGATGGAGGCGGCGCGCTCCGCCATGCCGACCAGGCCGAAGTGGCCGGTGCGGCGGAGGTGTTCGAGGGTGGTGCCGGGCGGGAGGCCGCGGCCGTCGTCGCGGACGCTGAGGGTGAGGAGTCCGCCGGTCACGGCGGCGCGTAACTCGACGTGGGTCGGGGCCGCGTGGCGGTGGGCGTTCTCCAGGGCCTCCGCGGTGATGGTGAGGAGTTGGCGGGCCACGGCGGGCGGGACGGGGAGCGGCGTCGTACCGCCGTGGGACGAGTCGTCGTACGTGACGGGCAGGCCGGTGCGTTGTGTGAAGTCGCGGGCGGTGGAGGCGAGTTCGGGCAGGAGGTCGGTGCCGGGGGCGGGGGCCGACTCGCGGCGCAGGTCGGTCAGGAGTTCGCGGGACTCGGCGGCGGCGCGGCGCGCGGCGCGGGCGACCAGTTCGGCGTGTTGCCGTACGAGGGCCGGGTCCGTGCCGGGTGTGCCGGCCGACTGGGCCAGGGCATCCGCCGCGAGGGCCACGCCGTGCAGGGTCTTGGCCACCGAGTCGTGCATCTCGCGGGCCAGCCGGGCGCGTTCGGCGGCGACCGCCTCGGTGACGGCCAGCCGGGCCTTCACGGTGGTCAGGGCCTGGGTGGCCGCGCCGAAGCGGAGCATGAGCTGACGCAGGGCCGAGCCGACCGCGCCGGTGATCACGCAGAAACCCGGCAGCAGCAGCCGCTCCGCCAGGCCGGTCCCCGACTCGCGTACGAGGGTCGCGTGGACCAGCAGCAGGATCAGCGACTGGAGGGAGGCGAAGCAGGCCGCGCCGCGCCAGCCGTAGACGATGCCGGCGAGCAGCGGGGTGCAGACGCTGACGTACGCGAGCGTGGTGTCCGGGCCGGCCGAGATCAACAGCAGGGTGCCGACCAGGGTGTCCACGGCGAGGAGGGAGGGGTGGCGCAGGAGAAGGGGCCCGAACCGCTCCCAGTCCCGAAAGAGAACGTACGAGCCCATGAACGTGACGACCACGGCCGCACCCACCAGCCGAACACTCATCCCCGGAGCGGCATTGAGCAGAGCGGCAGGCGCGGCAACGGCGATCATGGCCAACCGAAACCCAAAAACCTGCCGACACATCGCTTGCAGGGCATTGACCTGAAGGGAAATGGGGGCTCCACCAGCCGCCCCGCCACCGGCCGACCGACGACCGTCCGTGTCACCGCGGCCGTCAGTCTCGCTGCGGTCATCGCGGTCATCGCAGTCATCGCGGTCGCTGGGGCGGTCGCAGTGGGGCCGTCGGTCTGCCCGGGTCTCCGTGGTGATCGTCATGACCGTTTGTCCTGTCCTGGCCCTAGTCGCCCGTGATCGAGCTGAAGTCGGTGCCGGAGCCGAGGAGCATGCCCGCGCCCAGGAGGAGCATGGTGGCCGGGACCATGAACGTTGTGATCATCAGGGTGGCCTTGGGGACGGCGCGGGCGGCCTTGCGGCGGGCGTTCTGCGCGTCCGTGCGGCGCATGTCCTTGGCGATGGCGACGAGCGTGTCGACGATCGGCGCGCCCAGTTCCTCGCCCTGCTGGAGCGCGGTGACGAACATGGCGACCTGCTCGGAGTCGTTGCGGCGGCGCAGTTCCTGGAATGCCTCGCGGCGGCTCACGCCGAGGTCCATCTGACGGAGGGTGATGCGGATCTCGTCCGCCCACGGGCCCTCGTACCGGGACGCCACCCGGTCGAGGGCCTGGCGGAAGCCGAGGCCCGCGCTCACGACGACGGCGAGGACGTCGAGGAAGTCCGGCAGGGTGCGTTCGATGGCGTCCTTGCGGACCCGGATCGCGGACCAGATGCCGACCTCGGACCAGAACGCGCCGAACGCGAGCATCATGAGCGCGATGAAGTAGCTGCCCTGGAGCAGCGCGGCGAACGCGCCGAGGGCGCCGATCCCGCCGTAGACGGCGCGCCGGGCCGCGTACCGGTCGATGGTCAGGCCGCCGGGGTTGCCCGCGAGGTCGATCCGGCGGCGGTAGCGGGTGACCTGCTTGGGGCCCATCAGGCGCAGGACGGCGGGGGCGTACCGCATGCCGAGGCGGTCGATGACCGAGCCCACGGCGCTGGTGCGGGTGGCCCCGACCTCCAGGGCGAGCGCGAGGTCGCTGGGCAGTTTCACGTCGGCCCGGTACATGCGGACACCGGCGAACATGCCCCAGACGGCGATCCCCACGGTGAGTGCGAGCAACAGTTCCATCCGCTACGTCACCTCCTGCTCAGACGTCGATTCGGGACATGCGGCGGATGAGGACGAAGCCGACCGCGTACAGGCCGAACGCGATGATCACGCAGGCCTGGCCGACGGTCGAGCCCGTCATGCGCTCCAGCGTGCCGCCCTCGACGCTGTCCATGAGGAACAACGCCCCGACCCCCAGCGCCGGTACGGCGTACGAGGTCATGTTCACCTGGGACAACTGTGTCCGCACCTCCCGTCGGGTCTCCTTGCGTTCCTCCAGCGTCTCCGTCAAGTTCCGCAATGCCCCTACGACTTGGCCGCCCGCCCGGTTCGACAGCACCAACGTGGTGACGAGGACGACGAGTTCGCGGGACGGTAGGCGGTCGGCGAGTTCGCCCAGGGCGTCGTCCATGGAGTGGCCGACCGCCAACTGGTTGGCGACCTTGGCCAGTTCCTCGCCCGCTGGAGCTTCCAGCTCCTCAGCCGCCATGCCGACCGCGGTGCGCAGCGCGAGGCCCGCGTGGGTGGCGTTGGCCAGGATGCGGGCCAGTTCGGGGAGTTGGTTGATGAACCTCTCGATACGTTTCTGGCGTTGCCAGTTGAGGAACTGAAGGGCCGCCCAGACGCCCAGCAGCCCGGCGATCGGGCCGAAGAAGGGGGCCAGGGTGGCCTCGCCGATCAGCCACAGCCCGGCCACCGTCGCCAGCATGGCGACGAGGAACTCGCCCGGCGTCACGTCCAGTCCGGTCGCCGCCAGTTTCAGTTCCAGCTTGCGGCCGGTCGTCGTCCGGCGCAGTCGGCGGTCCAGGGCGCGGAAGCGGCGTCGGCGTCCGGCGCCCGGGAGCTGGCCGGTGTAGGAGAGGCGTTCCACCAGCTCCGCGCGCTGGGCCCGGCCCTTGGCGTAGCTGTGCAGTCCGGCGACGGCCAGCGTGCAGGTCAGCAGGGCCACGCCGGTGGTGAGGGTGATGAGCTCGTCGAGGTCCATATCCATGTCCATGACTGCTATGTCCATGACTGCTATCGGGCTTCCCTTGTCGTCAGTTCGAGGGCGTCGCGCGCCACCCCGAACGCCTGCGGTATCGGCTGGCTCGCCATGTAGAGCCGGTCGGCGGTGCGGCGCGGCAGCGGGAAGTACTCGAAAGCGCCGTGGATGCGGCCGTCGGCGGTCATCGGGCGGGCGTTGAAGCGGGCGATCGTCGCCAGCCGGTACGGCTCGCCGCCGTGGCTGTCGAGCAGGGCGATCTCGGTGATGCGGCGCGCGCCGTCGGCGAACCGGGTGAGCTGGACGACGACGTCCACGGCGCTGTTGATCTGGTCGTGCAGGGCGACGAACGGGATCTCGACGTCCGACATGGAGGCGAGGGTCTGCAACCGCATCAGGGCGTCCTCGGCGCTGTTGGCGTGGACCGTGGCGAGGGAGCCGTCGTGGCCGGTCGACATGGCCTGGAGCATGTCGAGCGACTCGCCGCCGCGGACCTCGCCGACCACGATCCGGTCCGGGCGCATCCGCAGGGAGTTGCGGACCAGGTCCCGGATGGTGATGCGGCCGTTGCCCTCCACGTTCGGGGGCCGCGACTCCAGGCGGATCACGTGGGACTGCTGGAGCTGGAGTTCCGCCGAGTCCTCGATGGTGATGATGCGTTCACCGTCCGGGATCAGACCGGAGAGGGCGTTGAGGAGCGTCGTCTTGCCGGTGCCGGTCGCGCCCGAGACGATCACGTTGAACTTCGCCTGCACCAGGCCCGCCAGCAGGTACAGCATCTGCTCGTCCAGCGAGCCGAAGCCCATCAGCTCGTGCAGGGTGAAGGAGCGTGGGAAGCGGCGGATGGTGAGGATGGGGCCGGTGAGCGACAGCGGCGGGATGATCACGTTGACCCGCTCGCCCGAGGGGAGCCTGGCGTCGACCATCGGGTTCGTCTCGTCGACGCGGCGGTTGACCGTCGAGACGATGCGTTCGATCGTCTGCATCAACTGGTCGTTCGACGCGAAGCGGAGCGGGAGTTGTTCGACCCGGCCGCCTCGCTCGACGAAGATCGTGTCGGGGCCGTTCACCATGATCTCGGTGATCGACGCGTCCTCCAGCAGCGGTTCCAGGATGCCGAGGCCCAGCGCCTCGTCGACGACCCGGCGGATCAACTGCGAGCGCTCCGTCGTCGACAGCACCGGGCCCTCGCGGCTGATGATGTGCCCCAGCACCCGTTCCAGCCGGGCCCGGCGCTCGGCCGCCGCCAGCGAACTCATCTCGGCGAGGTCGATCTCCTCCAGCAGTTTGGTCCGGTAGGAGCAGACCAGGTGGCCGTCCTCGCCCCGGCCGCCGTTCTCCTCGGGGGAGGTGATGCGGGCCCGCAGACTCATCTCCGGTGCCTCCTCATGGACTTCATGGGCTTCAGTGGTCGAGTGGCATGGTGGCCGTCTTGTGGGCCTGGCCGAAGTCGCCGATGCCGGGGATGACGGACGGGATGGTGACGGTGGAGGTGACCCGGACGTCGTCGCCGACGTACGCGGGCTCGCAACTCGCGTTCAGCCAACTGCTCGCCGCCCGTTGGCAGTCCCCCTGGTAGTCCTCGCGGAGCGCCGCGCTGCGCGCCCCCGTCCGGGCCGCCGTCCCCGCCTGCTGGGCGGCGTAGGCGATCAGGCCGAGCTGTACGGCGGCCAGCGCGACCAGCAGCAGAAGCGGCACGAACCCCAGGTACTCCAGGGCGACTTGACCCTGGTCGCGCCTTCGAGGACGTCGGTGCGCCATCTCAGTCGCCGTCCTCTTCCTCGACTGCGCCCGCGTGGCCGTGCACCGGGAACGGGAAGTCGATGAGGCCCGGGAAGAGGACGGGGACGTGCAGGGTGACGTCGGCCGTCACATAGCCGCTGCCGCCGCAGTCCACCTCGGCGTTCCCCTTCCACGCGTCCCCCAGCTTGTCCAGGCCCGCCTGTTGGCAGACCCCGGGCCGCTCCCCCGCGGGCACCGCCGTCCCCGCCCGCACCGCCTCGTCGGCAGCATTCCCCGCGAGCGTGAACGTGTACCCCACGAGAACGAACTGCCACACCACCACCAGGGTCACGATGATCAGCGGTGTCATACCGAGGAGTTCGATGGTGACCTGGCCCCGGTCCGTCGTGAACCGACCCCCCTTTGAGCTCCTCACGCACCTCACGTGCCTCAGACGTCTCACGTGCCTCACACGTCTCACGGCCCTCACTCCCGCCGCCGCCGGAACCCGACCGTGGACCGGTCCCCCGCCTGGGCCTCGTCCCTGCCCCGGGCGCGTCCGCCGCTCCGGGCCCGGCCCCCGCCCCGGCGCGCCGCCGCGCCCTCAGGTGCCTTGACCAGCCCCAGTTCGGCGGCGAGCGCCCACAGGGCCTGGCGGACGGTGCCCTTGCCGTCGAGGGCGTGGACGCGGCCGGCGTCCACGGCGGCCTGGAGTTCCTTGAAGTTGGCGGGGACCGTGGTCGCGGCGATGGCCGTGCCGGTGATCTTCTGGATCAGCGGGGGCTGGATCTCGGTGGCGCGGCTGTGCCGGTTGACGACGACGGTCGTCTCCTCGGCCTTGCGGATCTGCAGCCGGTCCCACATGCGGACGGTGCGTTTCGCGCCGCGGACGGCGACGACGTCGGGGGTGGTGACCAGCAGGGCACGGTCGGCCATCTCCACCGCCGCCGCACCGGCCCCGCTGAGCTGCGCGCCGCAGTCGACGACGACCACCTCGTAGCGGGCGCGCAGGGCGCTGAGGATCTGGCGGGCGGCGCGGTCGGTGACCTCCTCGCCGCGTTCGCCCTCGCCGGGGGCGAGCAGCAGGGCCACGCCGGTGTCGTGGCGGAAGACGGCCTCGGCGAGGATGCGGGGCGAGATGTCGGCGATGGCGGCGAGGTCGACGACCGAGCGGCGGAACTGGACGTCCAGGTAGGAGGCGATGTCGCCGGCCTGGAGGTCGAGGTCGACGAGCGCGGTGGGGCGGCCCGACGCCTGGGCGGCGAGGGCGAGTTGGACGGCCGTGAGAGTCGCGCCCACGCCCCCCTTCGCGCCGCTGACGGTGACGACGGTGCCGCCGACGCCGGTGAACACGTCGGCGCCGTGGCCGAGATGGCGTCGTACGCCGACCGACCACTGGGCGACGGCCTGGACGCGGCCGGCGAGATCCTCGTAGCCCAGCGGCAGGGTGACCAGGCCGCGGGCGCCGGAGTCCATGGCGGCGGCGAAGAGGCCGGGGCCGATGTCGGTGGTGACGAGGATGACGCCGACCGCCGGGAAGCGCAGGGCGACCTCGCGGACCAGCTCCAACGCCGGTACGGGGCCGATGCGTTCGTGGACGACGACGACCTCGGGCAGTTCGTCGACCGACTCGGCGGCCAGCCGCGCGAGGGTGTCGACGAGTTGGGTGGAGTCGGTGACCGGGGCGAGCGGTTCGGCGTCCGGGAGCTGGCTGAGCAGGGTGGTGAGGGAACGGACCGCGTCCGCGTCGCCGACGGCCGGGAGGATCCTCGTGGGCATGAGCGGCGGCCTCTCACTTGTCCGTGGTGAGTTCGTACGTACGGTCCTGGTCGGGGACCGTGGTGGCGCCGCCGGGTGCGACGAGGGCGAGGCGGACGCGCTTGGCGAACGACTCGGCGTAGGTGATGCGCTGGGCGTCGAGGGTGGACAGCGCGAAGGTGATGGGGACGGCCTCGGTCGCGGACCGGGTCCGGTTGCTCGAATCGGGTTCGAGCGGGGTCAGTTCGCCGACGTCGAGGACCCGGGCGTTGGTGACGATGATCTTCGACTGGTCGGGGTCGCTCTCCCGGGCGCCCTCGAAGGTGGCGTACACGTTGACGGACGAGCCCGGGGTGATCTTGCCGGCCACGCCGGTGGCCGCGTCGATCATGATGGCGACCTCCTGCTGCCCCGGCCGCAGGGCGGGCTGGTCGACGATCATGTCGCTCTGCAGCAGGGAGCCCTTCTTGAGGGTCGTCACGGCGATCTTGCCGCGGAGGGCGGCGAGATCGGTGACGGCGTTCTGGGACAGCCAGCGCTGCGGCATCTCGATCTTCTTGAACTGGCCCGCGTTCAGGGTGGTGTAGGGCGCCACGTCGGAGCGCAGCTCGTACGCGGTGACCTCGGGGCCGACCTTGGACTTCACGTCGTCGATGACGGAGAGGACGCCGGCGAAGGCGCCGAGGGCGCACAACACCGACAGGAGCAGGAGGATCACGCCGCGGCGCTGACGGGAGTTCATGAGCCGTACAACCTCGTCGGGGGTCGGGGGTCGGGTCGGTGACGCTGGTTCAGTCGCCCGTGGTGAGCGCGCGGGCAGCACCTCGGTCCGGGCGGCCCTGGCGGCCCTGTCGAGCCAACTGGGCTGGCTGCGCGGTGAGTTCGGCGGCGGACGGCGGAGTCGCGGAGCAGAAGACGCAGCGGTCGCCGATGACGTCGATGCCGCACCAATGGCAGACGCTCTGCCGGACGGAGGTGACCAGTTGGTAGAGGACCGACAGGTCGGGCAGATACCCGCAGAACTCGATCACCCGGCCGGTGCCCCACCACTCGGCGGACTCGGCGGGCAGCGTCGTCTCCCGCAGCCCCTGCGCCTTCCAGGCCGGGGCGAGGGTGCCGGTGACCCAGTCGGACTGCAACTGCCCCCGGGCGACGAGCATCCACGTACCGAACTCGGGCCCTGGCAGCACGACTTCGGGACCCGCCTTCACCATGTCCGCCTGCGGATGGGCCAGCACACCGAACTGACTACCCGGAACCCACGACCTGGCATGCGCCTTCAGCCCGACGACCGGAACCCGGTCGAGCCGGGCGACGGACCCGAGGAGCGCGCCCGCGTGCAGATAGTGGGTGAGCAGCCGGCCCGCGGCGGCCAGCACGCCGGGGCCGAGGTCGCAGGAGGCGAGCTGCCGCAACTGCCGGGCGAGGACGGCGACGGCGAGCGGCGGGAGTTCGGGCCGGAACAGCGCGATGCGGTCGCTCTCCAGGAGCGAGCGGATGGTGTGCAGCCGCTGCTCCACGGCGGCCGGCACGGCCCGCGAGTACACGACGATCACATGCCCGTACTGCTCGACGAGGCTCTGGACGGCGGCGAGGGCCTCCGCCAGCGGCTGCCGGTCGAGGTCGGCGAGGACGGCGGCGGGCAGGGTCCGCTCGTCCTGGGGCGGCAGCGCCAGATCCGCTCCGGTCACGGCAATGGCAGTTGGCACGCGCAGCTCCCCGATTCCCGCGGTCCGGCCCACCGGCGTTACTCCGGTGCGCCGGGGTGACTTCATTGCGTGACTACGTCAGCACTGTATCCACGCCCCTGTGGCCGGAGAACAGCTTTCCGTGACGACGAGGCAACTCTTCATCACGCAAGTCACGGCAAACCGGGGCAGGTTACGCACCCACCCCCTCCACCCGCCCTCCACAACCGGACCTCTTGACGCCCACTTCCCGTCCCACCCTGATCCCACCCTGAAACATTTCCCCGACTCACCGCATCAATGAGGTGAGGACGGCAGGGACAGTACGGACCGTACGCAGCAGGGCAATCGAAACCGGGGGAACACTCATGAGGCAGGTCCGCGCGGACGAGTACGCCGAGTTCGCGGCGGCGCGCGCCCGGCATCTGTACCGGTCGGCGTGTCTGCTCACCGCCGGGGACACGCACCTCGCCGAGGATCTGGTGCAGGAGACCCTCGGCAGGCTGTACGTCCGCTGGGGGCGGGTGTCGCGGGTCGACAACCCGGCCGGGTACGCGCAGACCGTCCTCACCCGCACCTTCCTCGCCCACCAGCGCAGACGCAGCAGCCGCGAGCAGGCCGTGGACTCGTTCCCCGACGTGCCCGACGGCCGCGGCACCGACACCCCGCTGCGGCTGACGCTGATGCAGGCCCTCGGCCGGCTGCCCGCCAAGGACCGGGCCGTCGTGGTCCTGCGGTACTGGGAGGACCGCTCGGTCGAGGAGACCGCCGAGGCGATGAACGCCAGCTCGGCGGCCGTACGAACGCGGTGCGTACGGGCGCTCGGCCGGTTGCGGGAACTGCTCGGCGAGGACATGAGCGAGTACGCCAGACCCTGAGCCGCCGCCTCCCCTGTCTTCCCACCTCCCACACACGACCGACTCATCCAACCTCGCGGAAACGGTGGTTCACCATGCCCGGCGACCAGTCACCCGATCAGCACAGCGATCCCTTCGAGGAACGGCTCTCCGCCGCCCTGCATCACGTCGGCGGCACCTTCGACAGTCCGGGGGGCGCGCTCGCCGCCGCCGGTCAGGCGTGGGGGCAGCGGCTGCGGTTGCGGCGGCGCCGGGCCGCCGTCATGGGGGGTGCGGCGAGCCTCGCCCTCGTGGGGGTGGGCGGGGCGCTGCTGGTGCCGTGGGGCGGTACGCCCGGCCCGCGGCCCTCCTCCGTCGCCGTGCCCGGCAGCGCCGAACCGACGCCGGTCGCCGCCTCCTTCACCGGCGACGACATGATCCGTACGCTCCGACAACTGCTCCCCCAGGGGAAGTTCAGCACGTCGGAGGCGCGCGGCACCGACGGCGAGCTGCCGCCGCTCGCGCTGGGCGTGTACGACGACGGCAAGGGCGAGGCGGCCGTCTCCGTGGGCCTGGGCCGGATCCCGGCCGACGCGGGGAAGGTCGATCCGGCCACCGCCGTACTGCCGTGCGCGGACGGCGAGCAGTCGGGCCTCGACAGTTGCAGGACCGAGCTGCTGCCCGACGGGTCCGCGATCACCGTCTACCAGGGGTACGAGTATCCCGACCGCCGTGCGGACACCAAGGCGTGGGGCGCGGACCTGGTCACCCGGGCCGGACAGCATGTGAGCGTCATGGAGTGGAACTCGGCGGCGGAGAAGGGGAAGCCAATCAGCCGCCCCGAACCACCCCTGACCCCGGCCCAGTTGAAGACGCTGGCGGCGGCCCCGGAGTGGCGGCGCATCGCCGACGCCATCCCCGAGCCGAGGAAGTCGACGGCCACGACGGGCTCGTCCGCCCGGCCCACGGAGATGTCCGGCACGGTCATCCTGCGCAAGCTGGCCCTGCTGCTGCCCGCCGACCTGAAGCGCGTCTCGCACGGCAGCCAGGAGACCGGGTGGGGCTACGTCGTCGTCGACGACGGCAAGGGCGCGAGCCGGGTCGAGATCAACGTGCAGCCCGACATGTCCGACGTCGCCGACCAGTTGTACGGGGCCGGCTCCGAGACCCTCGACGACGGGACACGGGTCGCGGTCCGGCAGGGGCCGGGCGAGAAGGGCGGGGCGGGGGTCGTGGCGTGGACCGTCGACTCCATGCGCGCGGACGGGGCACGCGTCGTCGTCAGCGCCTTCAACGCCGCGCAGCAGAACGAGGCCGCGACCCGCGCGCAACCCGCCCTCACCATCGGCCAACTGCGGGCGATCGCCCTCAGCCCACGCTGGCTGACCGACCAGGACTGACGGACGGAACCTCGAAAAAAAGACACGTCGGCGAAGGCGGCGAAGGTGGTGGACCGGCCCTGCGGCGCAGGCTCAGGCCTCCCGGGCTCAGGCTCGGGCGGCGGCCAGCAGGGCCAGGATCTCCTTCGTCGTGCCCGGCTCGCCGATCAGCGGGAACAGGTACGACACGCTGTGCCGGTGCGCGTCCTCGTCGATGTCGGTCATCGCGTCGACCGCGAACGTGAGGTGGTAGCCGTGCTCGTGGGCGGCGCGGGCGGTGGACTCGACGCCGAGACTGGTCGCGATGCCGCCGAGCACGATCTGGGTGACGCCCCGGCGGCGCAGTTGGACGTCGAGGTCGGTGCCGTGGAAAGCGCCCCAGTTCCGTTTCGTCACCAGGACGTCCCCGTCGTGTCCGGCGAGGGGTTCGACGACGGGGCCCAGGTCGTAGGGGCGGGCGCGGCCGCCGGCCAGTCGTACGGCCTCGCTGCGGCCGGGCACGGCGTCGGCGCCGTCGGGCGAGGTGGCCATGCGCACCAGCACCACAGGGGCGCCGGCGGCGCGGAAGGCGTCGGCGAGTTCGGCGGCGCGGGCCACCACGTCCACCGTCGGGTACGGCCTGGTGGCGGCGGCGAGCGTGCTGGTCTGGAGGTCGATCAGCACGAGCGCGGTCTTGTCGTCCAGCACGGTCACAGCCACGGCCGGGGTACCTCTCCTCGGGGATCAGCAGCCTAGGAGAGGCCCGTACGAAACTCGAACCATTGCGCGACTCGCCCAACGGAAGTGGTCAGAAAACCGTGGCCGGAGAACGTGGTCAGAAGAACTCCGACCATGGCTGGTCCCAGATCTGCTTCACGCACAGGACCAGGAACAGCAGTCCCGCCAGTACCAGCATCGCGTTGCTCAGCGCTCCGTTGCGCCACTGGCTGGGTGTGCGGGAGGAGTTGAGCAGCCACAGCAGTGTCCCGGCCAGGAACGGCAGGAAGGCCGCGCCGAGCACCCCGTACAGGATGATCAGGCGGAACGGCTGGCCCTGGAAGAGCAGCACGATCGGCGGGAAGGTCAGCCACAGCAGGTACGCCCGGAAGGGCCAGGAGCGTTCCCGCTCGCCGGAGGCGACCTCGGCGCCGCTCACGTCGCCGTCGCTGCGGTAGCGGGACACGAAGTCGGCGAACATCAGGCTCACGCCGTGCCAGACGCCGATCAGGGAGGTGAAGGAGGTGGCGAAGAAGCCGATCAGGAAGAACTTGGCGGTCGCCGTGCCGTACTTCGCCTCCAGGATGTCGCTGAGCTGGATGAGCCCCTTGTCACCGCTCGCGATCGCCACGTTCGCGGAGTGCAGCAGCTCCGCGCCGACGAAGAGCATCGCGACGACGAAGACGCCGGTGGTGAGGTAGGCGACCCGGTTGTCGAGCCGCATGACCTTCATCCAGCCGGTGTTGGTCCAGCCCTTGGCGTTGACCCAATACCCGTACGCGGCAAGGGTGATGGTGCCGCCGACGCCGCCGATCAGGCCGAGGGTGTTGAGGACGGAGTCCTTCTCGTCCGGCAGCACCGGGAGGAGGCCCGCGAAGGCTTCGCCGAGGTGGGGGGTGACCCGGATCGCCAGGTACACCGTCACCACGAACATGACGCCGACCAGGACCGTCATGACCTTCTCGAAGACGGCGTACTTGTTGAACCAGACGAACACCAGGCCCACCAGCCCGCAGGCGACGGCCCACAGCTTGAGGTCCATCACGTCCGGGAACAGCGCCTGGAGCGGCAGCGCGCTCGACGACATCGCCGCCGCGCCGTAGACGAAGCCCCAGACGACCACGTAGACGACGAAGAACCACGTCGTCCAACGCCCCAGGCTCGCCCAGCCGTCGAAGAGGGTGCGGCCGGTGGACAGATGCCAGCGGCCGGCCGCCTCGGCGAGGGAGATCTTCACCAGGCAGCCGACGACCGCCGCCCAGAGCAGCGTGTAGCCGAAGTTGCTCCCGGCGATGAGGGTGGCCACCAGGTCCCCGGCGCCGACCCCGGTCGCCGCGACCACGATGCCGGGGCCGATGTACTTCCAACTGGACTTGCGGGGAGATGCGTTGTTGAGGTCGGTGTCGGTGTCGGTGTCGGTGTCCCTCGGGCTGCCCGTGATGTCCGCCATGAAGGTCAAGAAAGCCTAAAGCAGCCGGTCCGGCAAGAGGGCCTGCCCGATCTCCACTCAATGTGCCCACAGCTCAGGGCATTTGGGCGGTGTCGGCCCCCGGCGGGGGCGCCTGGGCGATCACCGGCGCCGGGGTGCCCTGGCCGGCGGTGACGGCCGTGAGACCCCGGCGGCCGGCCCGCGCGACGCCCTCCTCCAGGCGTCTGCCCGGGGTGCGGGACAGGGCGAAGATGACGGCGAGCGACACGGACGGCGCTCCTGTCGCGAAGCCCGCGACGATGGGTTCACCGGCGTCCAGCGCGTACTTGGCGAACAGGACCATCAGGCCGACCGAGCCGAGGGCCAGGAACTGCCCGAGGATCTTCGTGCCGACCCGCAGCGTCTCCATGCGGCGGCGGTGCCGTTCCTCCGCGATCGACTCCTCGAAGATCTCGGCGGCCAGCCCGGGTTTGATCGCCTCCCACTCCTGAGCCGCCCTCGGCGGGGGCAGCATGCCGTCCCAGCGATTCGCCGACCGTGGGGCCATTACCGCTCCTCCTCCCCGTCGTTCGCCGGACTCTTCACGGACGGACTGTTCACGGACGACGACTGCGGCGGCGGCGCACCGGCCTCCCACCGCAGCATGGCTCTGGCGACCCTCGCCAGTGCCGCTTCGTCGACGGGGTTCAGTCTCCGGGTCTCCTCCACCCTCCCCGCGCGACGGTGCCTGCCCGAGGAGGCCGGGGGCGGGGCGGGCGCCAGGTCGTCCTGCGCGTCCAGTTGGCGCAACTGGCTCTCCAGGAAGCTCGTCAGCCGCGTCCGGTGCTCGCGCTCGAAGGCACGCAGTTCCTCGACTCTCCGCTCCCACACCGCCCGTTCCTCCAGCACCCCGTCACGTCCTCGGTAGGCGGTGTCGGGGCCGGGTGCGTCGAGCGTGCTCAGCACCTCCCGGAGCCGGTCGGGGGTCAGCCCCGGACGCAGCAGCGCCTCGGCTTCCGCGTCCCGGTCGCGCGCCCGCAACAGCCACGCGAGACCGGCGACGGGACGGAGAGCCGTCGGGCGGTCCCACGGCAGGGCGAGGGCCTGCCGGAACATCGCCTCGGCCTCGGAGTAGCGGCCGGCCGCAGCGAGCGCGTCGGCAAGTACGGTGAGGGCATCGGGGTCGGGAGCGTCGAGATCGTAGGAGTTGCTGGGGTCGCCGGGGTCGTCGGCTCTGTCGGGTGGCGGGCCGAGTGCCTCGTACTTGGCGCGAATGCGTCGCGTGAGATCCGGGGGTTCCGTGGGCTCCGCCCGTTCCGTGAGGTGCGTGGCCCCGGGGGCCAGCACACTCAACGCCCCCGACAACAGTGCCTGCCACTCCAAGCCTCCACCCCCCGCGAAGCGTGGCCACCAGTGTCCATCAGCAACGGGCGGCCGAACAGCCCTTGCTCACGCGTACTGCAGTCGTACGGTCGTCCCGGCGGCGGTGACAGCGGGGTCGGGATCGGGGTCGGCCCTGCGGACGTCCACGTACGCGCATACCTGGCGGGCGAACCACAGGCCCTGGCCAGGGGCCAACTCGGGCGTCGGGGGCGGGACGAAGCCCGAGAGGGGGTCGTCGAGGCGGTGGGCCAGGAGCAGTTCGCAGACGCAGCCGGGGGCGTCGCCCCAGAGCAGCACGCCGGTGACCGGGGCGAGGGAGGCCGCCTCCGCGACGGCCGTGGCGAACAACTCGGCGTCGGCGGCGGCGAGTCCACGGCCGGTCGCCCACGCGCGGACGGCGTCCGGGGCGGGGTCGGCGAGGCGCACGGCGTCGGCGGGGGTCGGGGGCAGCGGTACGGCGTCCAGCTCGGCGGCGAGGAGTGCGGGGGCCGCGTACACGCCGGTGTCCGGGTGGGCGCGGCGGGCCGCCTCGATGAGCGCGGAACCGGCGGTGCGGGTGTCGTAGAGGCACATCGCGGTGGTCGCCGTCGGGGCGAAGACGAGGTTGGCGAGCGCCTCGTAGCGGATCCACTCGGCGCTCTCGCGCGGGGAGCGGCCGGCCCTGCCGTTCCACACCGGCTCCATGAGGAGGCGGAGCCGGCCGCCGGGGCCGGTGGGGCCGGTGTGCGTGGCGAGGTGGCCGGCCAGGCGGGCGACGGCGTTGGCGGCGGAGCCGGTGTACCAGTCGGTGTGCGCGACGAGGCCGACGTCCCGCGCGTCCGCGCCGAGGGCGTCACGCAGGAGGTCCAGTTTGTCGGGGGCGGCGATGGCGACGGGCCGGGGCTCGTCGGGGGCGGCCAGGCCCTCGGCCAGGAAGGGGAGGGCGGCGGCGAGGAACGCGTCGTCCGTGGCGGCGACGGACATCCGGTGGTCGAACGCTCCGGCACCGGCACCGGCGGCGGCGCATGGGACCGACTGGACGGGCTGGACGGGCTCAACTGGCTGGACTGGCGGGACTGGCGGGACTGGCTGGATGGGCTGCGTCGGCTGGATGGATCGAGTTGGTCGGGCTGGTCGGGCTGGTCGGGCTGGTTGGGCGGTCATGGGTCCGGGGTCCCCCATCGGCGGTCGGTCGGGTGGGCCGGCAGGTCCGCCCATGATCAGCCAGATCCTGCGCGAACCCTCAGCCTTCCCCCGGGGCTGCGCAGAGGCTCCCCCGCCTCACACGCGCGGGTGTACTTCACCGGGGATCGCTTCCGGGGATGCGACCGTGACTACACTGCGCGGCCGGTCGCCGCCAACCGCCGCCGTCCGCTCACCGTTGCGCATGATTCCGGCCAACCGTCCCTTTGTCGTCTCTTGACCTGCTCATGCCATAAGCCGACGATGAGCGGCACCCGCACCGCCGCACCGCACCACCGCATTCAGCAAGCGCGCAGCCCCCCACACCCCACTCCCCACAAGGAGAGTTCATGCGACTTCGCATTCGCGGCTCAGGCTCTGGCTCAGGTGGCGGCAGACGAACCGCCGCTCTCGCCGCCCTGCTGGCCCTCGCCCTCGCGGCACCCCTCACCGCGACGGCCACCGACGCGGCGGCGGGCAGCGCCCCGAAGACGGCAGCCTCCGCCGACGACATCCGCCAGTACGAGATCCACATCGCCCACAGCACGTCCGCCGTGCGCACCGCGATCGCCGCGTCGGGAGTGAGCGTCGACGAGGCGGACGAGGAGACCGTGGTGGTCTCCGGGCGCGCGGAGCAGATCAAGAAGCTGCGCGCGCAGGGGTACGAGGTCTCCCTGCTGGGCTCCGCGCCCGACCGCGTCGCCGAGGACGAGGTACGGCTCTACGACTTCCCGTCCGCCGACTCGAAGTACCACAACTACGCCGAGATGACGGCGGAGATCGACCAGCGCATCGCCGCCTACCCGGGCATCATGAGCAAGCGGGTCATCGGCAAGTCGTACGGCGGCCGGGACATCGTGGCCGTGAAGATCAGCGACAACGTCGGCACCGACGAGGCCGAGCCCGAGGTGCTGTTCACGCATCACCAGCACGCCCGTGAGCACATGACCGTGGAGATGGCCCTGTACCTGATCCGCGAGTTGGGCGCCGGTTACGGCTCCGACTCCCGGGTCACCAGCATGGTCGACGGGCGCGAGATCTGGATCGTGCCCGACCTCAACCCGGACGGCGGCGAGTACGACATCGCCACCGGCTCCTACCGCTCGTGGCGCAAGAACCGGCAGCCCAACTCCGGTTCCTCGTCCGTCGGTACGGACCTCAACCGGAACTGGGGCTACAAGTGGGGCTGCTGCGGCGGCTCTTCGGGCTCGACGTCGTCCGAGACCTACCGGGGCACGGCCGCCGAGTCGGCGCCCGAGGTGAAGGTCGTCGCCGACTTCGTACGCAGCCGGGTCGTGGGCGGGAAGCAGCAGATCACCGCCGGTATCGACTTCCACACGTACAGCGAACTGGTGTTGTGGCCGCTCGGGTACACCAACGCGGACACGGCGACCGGGATGACGGCGGACGACAACGCGGCGTTCAAGGCCATCGGGCAGAAGCTGGCCGCGAGCAACGGGTACACGCCGGAGCAGTCGAGCGACCTGTACATCACGGACGGGTCGATCGACGACTACCTCTGGGGCACGCACAAGATCTTCGACTTCACGTTCGAGATGTATCCGTCGTCCAGCTCCGGGGGTGGGTTCTACCCGCCCGACGAGGTCATCGAGCGGGAGACTTCCCGTAACCGGGACGCGGTGCTTCAGCTTCTCGAGAACGCGGACTGTATGTACCGGGCGATCGGGAAGGCCGCCCAGTACTGCAGCTAGTCGGCGTCCTTGGCCTCGGCGTCCGCCTCTTCGACTTCGGCTTCGGCTTCGGCCTCGTCGTCGAAGTAGGCGTCGAGGACCGCGTCCAGTTGCTCGTCCCACTCGCTGAAGCGCGCCCTGGCCGTCGCCTCGATCTCGATCGGGTACCAGCGGCGGTCAGGGGTGTGCACCGTGATGGTGTACCGCTTGCCGAAGCGCGGCGCCTCCGTCTCGATCGCGCCGATCTCGTCCCAGCGGAACTCGCACGCCTCCTCGTCGAGGCGCAGCCGTACCCCCTTGGCGTCGGCGGTGATCCGCGCCCGGCGGTCGGAGGCCTCGAAGACGGGACCGTCGACGGGCTCGGACTCGTCCTCGGCGGGCTCCTCCGAAGAGGCGTCCTCCGCCTTCTCGACGACCTTGTCCTCGACCTCGACCGTGCCCTCGGCCACGTCCTCGGCCTCGTCCTCCGGCTCCGCCGCCTTCGGGGACGTCGGGGACGTCGTCAGGGGCGTCGTGAGCCCGGGGATGAAGGCCGGGTCGAAACCGGCGCCCTTCAGGGGCTCGCCCTCCAGGGGCTGGCTGCTCGAACCTATACGCTGCTCCACAGCGCGAAGTATGGTCGAAGATCCTGTGCCGGGCACAGCCAGGACCAACTTCGTTATACGAAGAAGCTCAATACGGCCGCCATCGCGAACCCCGCCACCGACAGCACCGTCTCCAGCACGGTCCACGTCCTGAGGGTGTCGCGCTCGGTGATGCCGAAGTACTTGGCCACCATCCAGAAGCCGCCGTCGTTGACGTGCGAGGCGAAGATCGAGCCCGCCGAGATCGCCATGATGACGAGCGCCACGAAGGACTGCGAGTGGTCGCCCTCGGCGAGCAGCGGGGCCACGATGCCCGCCGTCGTCACGATCGCCACCGTCGCCGAGCCCTGGGCGACCCGCAGCACCACCGAGATCAGGTAGGCGAGGACGATCACCGGCAGCCCGACGTCGTGGAAGGTGTCCGACAGGGCCTGGGCCACCCCGCTGGCCTTCAGGACCGCGCCGAAGATCCCGCCCGCGCCGACCACCAGCAGGATGTTGCCGACCGGCTTCAGCGAGGCCGTCGAGACCGTCTCCAGCGACTTGCGGGACCAGCCGCGCCGGATGCCGAGCAGGTAGTAGGCGAGGAGCAGCGCGATCGTCAGCGCCACGAACGGGCTGCCGAAGAACTCGATCACCGAGCGGCTGGATGGGGGTCCCCCCGGCTCGGAGCTTGTCGGAGAGAGAGGGGGAGGGTCCAGGGCGATCGAGGAGAAGGTGGCCGCCAGGATCAGGACCAGCGGGGTGCCGATGATGCCGACGACCGTGCCGAGCGGCACCGGGTCCTCGCGCGGCACCACGCCCTGCGCCCGCTGCTCCTCGATCACCGCCTGCCGCGCCTCCGCCGCCGCCTCCACCATGTCCTGCGGTACGGCGACGAAGATCCGGCGGCCGATCCACGCGGCGTACGCCCAGGCCGCCAGCACCGCCGGGATGCCGCAGAGGACGCCCATGAGGATGACCCGGCCGAGGTCGACGTGCAGCAGTCCGGCGGCGGCGACCGGGCCGGGGTGCGGGGGCAGGAAGGCGTGGGTCATCGACAGGCCGGCGAGCAGCGGGAGGCAGTACAGCAGGATCGACTTGCCGCCGCGTTTGGCGGCGGCGTAGACGATCGGGGCGAGGACGAAGATGCCGACGTCGAAGAAGACCGGGATGCCGAAGATCAGGCCGGTCAGGCCCATGGCGAGCGGGGCTCGTTTCTCGCCGAAGAGGCCGAGCAGCCGGGAGGCCAACACCTCTGCCCCGCCGCTGACTTCGAGGACCGCGCCGAGCATCGTGCCGAGGCCGATGATGATCGCGACATGGCCGAGGATTCCGCCCATGCCGGACTCGATGGTGGAGACGGCGTCCGAGCGCTGGACGGTGCCGAAGAGTTCGGTCACCGACAGGCCGGCCAGCAGGCCGACGGCTATGGAGACCGCGAGGAGGGCCACGAAGGGCTGGATCCTGACCTTGATGATCAGGAAGAGGAGCAGGGCTATGCCGAGCGCGGCGACGGTCAGGAGGCCGGCCGTGCCGTCGATGAGCAGGAGCAGTCCGCCGGTGTGGGGTGGCGTGGATGGCGTGGGCATGTGGGGGTCCTCGGGGTGGGTTCACTGGTGCTCTCGGGCAGGGGTGAGCGCGGTACGGCGCACGCGTCGGGTGCGCCGTACCGTCGTACCGTCTTACGGGGTGCGGGAGTTGGGGGAAGTGACGGATCAGCCGAGGACGGCCAGCGCGTCGATCTCGACGAGCAGACCGGCGGGCAGGCCGACGTAGACGGTCGTGCGGGCGGCGGGTACCTCGGCGAGGTGCTCGAAGTACTGGTTGTAGAGCTCGTTGAACTCGGCGAAGTGCCCGGTGTCCGTCAGGTAGACGCGGATCATCAGCACGTCCTCCCAGGACGCCCCGCCCTCCTCCAGGATCGCCTTGACGTTGGCGAGGGTCTGGAGGGTCTGCTCGCGCAGGGTGGGTCCGGCGGGCGTCGGCGGCTTGCCCTCCTCGGCGGGCAGGAAGCCGACCTGGCCGGCGACCTGGAGGATGTTGCCCTTGCGGACACCGTGCGAGAACTTCGCGGGCGGAGCGGTGTGCGTCTTCGGGGTGAGCGCGACCTTCTCGGTCACGGTCTTCTCGGTCGCGGTCTTCTCGGTCATGAAGTGGCTTCCTTGATCGGTGTCCTGCCGGAGTACTCGCCGCTGATGGCGTCGGCCGTGCGGCGCACCAGCGGGAGCAGGGTGAGGAGTTCGTCGGCGGTGACGACGACGTTCGGCGCGGAGACCGACATCGCGGCGACCACCCGGCCGTCGGCGCCCCGGATCGGCGCGGCGACGCAGTTGATGGACTCCTCGTGGCCACCGAGGTCGGTGGCCCAGCCCTGTTCGCGCACCTTCTCCAACTCCCGCAGGAAAGCGGGGGCGTTGGGGGTGGAACGGGACGTGTAGAGGGGGTAGTCGAGCTGGTCGGCGAGCACCCGGCGCTCGGCCTCGGGGAGATCGGCGAGGAGGAGTTTCGCCACGGCGGCGACGGTGATGGCCACCGGCTTCCCGATCCGCGAGTACATGCGCACCGGGTAGCGGCTCTCCACCTTGTCGATGTAGAGGACCTCGCCCTCCTCGTGGACGGCGAGGTGGACGGTGTGTCCGCAGGTCTCGTTCAGCCGGACGAGGTGGGGGTGGGCGATCTCGCGGATGTCGAGGTTCTCCATCGCCTCCTGGGCGAGGGCGAAGAGACGCGCGCCGAGCCGGTAGCGCTGGTCGGACTGCCGGTAGACGAGGCCGTGTTCGTGCAGGGTGCGCAGCAGCCGCAGGGCCGTCGACTTGTGCACGCCGAGGCGGTCGGCGACCTGTCCGAGGTCGGCGGGTCCTTCGGCGAGCAGCGGCAGGATGCTCAGGGCGCGGTCGACGGTCTGGCTCATGGCGTACGTACCTCCTCGTCGGCCCCCTCGAGTGTCTGGATCCAGCCAGGGCCGAGTCGCAGTGTCTCCCACGCCTGATCGTCGAGAGCGGCCAGCCGGTCGGCGTGCGCGCGCGTCGGGGGCACGGCGAGGTCGCCGGGGGCGGTCAGGGCGGCGGCCGCCATAAGGTGCCCGTGCCGCAGCCGGTCCCGCACGGACAGTCCGCGCAGGGTGGCGGAGAGAAACCCGGCGGCGAAGGCGTCCCCGGCACCGACCGCCGCACTGACCTGGACCGCCGGGGCGGACACGAAAGTGACCGTCGACGGCGGGGCGACACCCGGAGCGGGAGCGGGCGTGGGCCGAAGCCGGTGCGCTCGGCCCCCGTCCCGCCGAAGGCGAAGGCCCGCAGACCGGGCGGCACCACCCCACTCGCCGTCACGGACTCCCTCACCGATTCCGGCGAACGCCGTCGCCCCCCGCGCCCCCTGCTTCACCACCACCACGGCCGGCTCGGGCAGCACCTCCCTGATCGCCGTCGGCCCGCCCGTGACCCCCCACGCCACTTCCGCCTCGTCCTCCCCCACGAACACGACGTCCGCGGCGCGGGCCAGTTCCAGGAGCACGCGCGGACCGTCGGTTCCGCGCCACAGCCCGGGGCGGTGGTTGACGTCGAAGGAGATCAGCGGGCGTCCCGGCCGGGGGGCCGTCAGCTCGCGCAGGAGAGCGAGGCAGTCCCCGGACAGGGCCGCCGTGATGCCGGTCAGGTGCAGTACGCGTCCGGCCCGCGCCGCCGCCAGGTCCACGTTCCCCACCGCCATGACGGAGGCGGCGGACCCGGCGCGGTAGTAGGCGACCTCGTGGGCGGCGGTGGCCCGGTCGGCGGCGGTGCGGAAGTAGACGCCGGTCGGGCGGGCCGGGTCCCGGCGTACGGAGGCCACGTCCACTCCGTACGAGCCGATGGCCTCGACGAGGTGGTCGCCGAAGCCGTCCGCCCCGACCCGGCTGACCCAGCGCACCGCGTGTCCGGCCGCCGCCAGCGCGCAGGCCACGTTGGACTCCGCGCCGCCGATGCCCCGGTCGAAGGACGGCACGTCGGCGAGGCGGCCGGGCCGGGAGGGCAGGAAGGTCACCATGGACTCGCCGAGCGCGACGACGTCCACCACTCGGGGGGCGTTGCAGGGTCCAGTGACGGTCACGATGCTCGTAACTCCCGTGCCGGTGCGGGTCGGCGGCTCCGTTGACCCCGCGTGGCCGAGATGTTAGACAGCAGTCAGCGACATACGCAATGGACGTTGCACATATCGCAACGCTCCTGATCAGGGAGGTTCCATGAGGACCGAGGCACGCGAGGCGCTCGCCCGACTGGCCGCGGAACGCGTCGACCACCGCTTCAAGGGCCTCCCGCCGGACGCCGACGGCCTCACCGTCGGCGAGCTGGCCGCGCAGCGCCGCAACCTCTTCACCGGCGGCTTCACCACCCCCGTCCTTGCCCTCTCCGCCGAACGCCTGGAGCACAACCTCGCGCTCATGGAGACCTACGCGACCCGCCACGGCCTCGCCTTCGCCCCGCACGGCAAGACGTCCATGGCCCCGCAGCTCTTCCAGCGGCAGCTCGACCGGGGCGCGGTGGGCATCACCCTCGCCGTCCCGCACCAGGTGCGGGTGGCGCGGGCGTACGGCGTCCAGCGGGTGTTCCTCGCCAACGAGGTCGTGGACCCGGCGGCCCTGCGCTGGCTCTCCGCCGAACTCGACGCCGACGACGACTTCCGCCTCACCTGCTACGTCGACTCGGTGCGCGGGGTCGAGCTGATGGACGCCGCCCTGCGCGGCGCGCGCCGCCCCCTGGACGTCGTCGTCGAACTGGCCGCCGGTGCGGGCGCTCGCACCGGGGTCCGTACGGAGGCGGAGTGCGCGGCGGTCGCGGACGCGGTGGCCGCCGCGCCGACCCTGCGGCTGGTCGGGGTCGCGGGTTACGAGGGCGAGGTCCCGCGCGCCGACCCGGAGCGGGTGCGCGCCTGGCTGCGGCAACTGGTCGCCCTTGCCGTCGACTTCGACAAGGCCGGGCGGTTCGCGGGCACGGGTGTGGACGAGGTCGTGGTCAGCGCGGGCGGCAGCGCCTGGTTCGACGCGGTCGCCGACGTCTTCGCCGAGATTCCCGAACTCTCCCTGCCCGTACTGAAGTTGCTGCGCTCGGGTGCGTACGTCTCGCACGACGACGGGCACTACCGCAAGCTGACGCCGTTCAACCGGGTCCCGGAGGAAGGTGCGTTGGAGCCCGCGTTCCGGCTCTGGACGCAGGTCGTCTCGCGCCCCTCCCCCGACCAGGCGTTCGTCAACGCGGGCAAGCGGGACGCGGCCTACGACCTCGACCTGCCCTTCGCCCAGGCGGTCCGCCGGGACGGTACGGAACGCCCCGCCACCGGCGTCTCGGTGACCGCGCTCTCCGACCAGCACGCCTGGCTGCGCACCACGGACGAGGCGGATCTCCAGGTCGGCGACTGGGTGGGCCTGGGTCTGTCCCACCCGTGCACGTCCTTCGACAAGTGGCCGCTGATCCCGCTGGCCGAGGCGGACGGCACGGTCGTCGACTACATCCGCACCTTCTTCTAGGGGAGTTCGGCCGTGGCAGACCTGGTCATCCGGGACGCGGACGTCATCGACGGCACCGGCGCGGACTCCTACCGCGCGGATGTCGTGGTCGACGACGGCAGGATCGTCTCCATCGTGCGCGAGGCGGCCGCGGCGGGCTGCCAACGCCCGACGGCCGTAAGGGAGTTGGACGCGGAGGGACTGACCCTCGCCCCCGGCTTCATCGACATGCACGCGCACAGCGACCTCGCCCTCCTGCGCGACCCCGACCACAGCGCGAAGGCCGCGCAGGGGGTGACCCTCGAAGTCCTCGGCCAGGACGGGCTGTCGTACGCCCCGGTCGACGACCGCACCCTGGAGGAGGTCCGCCGGGCCATCACCGGCTGGAACGGCTACGGCGACGAACTCGACTTCGGCTGGCGTTCGGTGGGCGAGTACCTGGACCGCCTGGACCACGGTTTCGACGGCGCGGGCATCGCCGTCAACGCGGCGTATCTGATCCCCCAGGGAACCGTCCGCGCGCTGGCCGTCGGCTGGGAGGACCGTCCGGCGAAGCCCCAAGAGCTGGACCGGATGCGGCAGTTGGTGGCGGAGGGGCTGGAACAGGGCGCGGTGGGCCTGTCGTCCGGCCTGACCTACACGCCCGGCATGTACGCCCCGGACTCCGAACTCACCGAACTCTGCCGGGTGGTGGCACGCTACGGCGGCTACTACTGCCCCCACCACCGCAGTTACGGAGCGGGCGCGCTGGCCGCGTACGCGGAGATGATCGAGCTGACCCGTCAGGCGGGCTGCCCGCTCCATCTGGCCCACGCCACCATGAACTTCGGCGTGAACAAGGGCCGCGCACCGGACCTGCTGACTCTCCTCGACGAGGCACTCGCCGCCGGCGCCGACATCACCCTCGACACCTACCCCTACACGCCGGGCTGCACAACTCTCGTGGCGCTGCTGCCGAGTTGGGCGAGCGAGGGCGGCCCGCAGGAGATCCTGCGCCGCCTCGCGGACGACGACACGGCCGCCCGTATCCGCCACGACCTGGAGGTGACCGGCGCGGACGGCTGCCACGGCGTACCGGTCGACTGGGACACGATCGAGATCTCGGGCGTGGCCGACGAACGCCTGGCGGCCCACGTGGGCCGCACGATCCAGCAGTCGGCGCGACTGCGCGGCGAACCCCCGTGGACGACGGCCCGCCGCCTACTCCTCGACGACCGGCTGTCCGCCACGATCCTCCAGCACGTGGGCCACGAGGAGAACGTCCGCACGATCATGCGCCACCGCGTCCACACGGGCGGCTCGGACGGCGTCCTCCAGGGCGCGAAGCCGCACCCGCGCGCATACGGCACGTTCCCGCGCTATCTGGGCCACTACACAAGGGAGTTGGGGATCCTGTCCCTGGAGGAGTGCGTCGCCCACCTGACCGGCCGTCCGGCGGCCCGGCTGCGCCTGCCGGACCGGGGCCTGATCCGCGAGGGCTACCGGGCGGATCTGGTGCTGTTCGACGCGGCGACGGTGGCGGCGGGTTCGACGTACGACGATCCGCGCACCCTCCCCACGGGCGTCCCGCACGTCCTGGTCGACGGCCGCTTCGTGATCGAGGACGGCCGGCGGACGGACGTACTGGCGGGGCGGGCGGTCCGTCGCAGTCCCATGTGACGGACCGGCCCCACCACTTCGCCTTACGGCTTGGGCAGGGTGCACCCGCTGGCGCTCAGGTCGAGCTGGTTGCCGGTCGTGAAGCAGGCCGGGATCTGGTAGATCTCCTGGGCGTAGTTGATGCCCTCGTGGACGGTGACGTTGCCGCTCTCGTCGACCTCGCACGGGTTGTTCTCCGTGCAGCGCTCGCCGTCCTCGTTGCCGGTGTTGTTGACGGCGACGACCTTGCCGGTGGCCTGGTCGATCACCGGCGAACCGGAGGTGCCGCCGATGGTCTGGCAGGCGGAGGTGTAACGGACCGAGTCCTTCCAGGTCCAGTCACCCTCCTTGATGCGGTACACGAAGCCGTCGATGTTGCAGCTATAGAGCTTCTTCCAGTAACCGGAGGCCACGGTGATCGCCGTACCGGCGGTCGGGTGGGTGTCCTGCACGGTCAGCGCGGAGATCCCGTAGGAGCTCTTGATCGACGCGTACGTGCTGGTCAACTGGTAGATCGAGACGTCGGTGTCGGTCATCGTCCCGTAGGCGAGCTTGCTCGCGCGCAGGGTCGCGACCTTGGTGCCGGCGGAGTTCAGCAGCCCGAAGGTCCGGGAGGACGCCTGGTTGACGAGCACCTCGCCCGGCTCCGGGAAACCGGTCGTCAGGCAGTGCCCGTTGGACATCACCAACGCCGGGTCGGTGTCCAGGGAGTTCGGGAAGCGGACGACCGAGCCGGAGCAGTTGCTCAGCGCGACGGTTCCGGCGAGGCTGACGGCCTTCAACGTGGGCGCGGCGGCCTTGGCGGCAGCAGCCTTGGCGTCCGCCTTGACCGCTGTCGCGGAAGCCGAGTCGGCGGGCGCGACGTTCATGCTCATGGGCGCCGCGACCGCGGGTGCCGCTCCCGCCCCGGCGATGGCCAGAGCGAAGAACGCGGCAACGAGAGGCTTTCTCATGTGGGGGTCCCCTCTGATGACAAAGCGACCGGAGATCTTCCGGCCACCACTGTTCTTGTCATGTGCATTCTGAGTTCAGAGGGGCGGATGAGCAAGGAGTTGTTTCCGGCCGGGAGTTGGCGCGATGTCACCCCCGACGGGGAAGAAGCGGAAGGAACAGCACCGGCCGGGCGGACCACTCGACACGCGTACTCCCCGACGCCGCGACGAACACGTACGGCTCCCCGGCCCTGAGCCGCATGACCGCTTCCCACTGACCGTGGTCGAGCCACCGGAACGTCCGCTCGACATCCTCCGGATCGAGCGCCGACAACAGCACGCGCACGGCGAGACGCATCCACACCAGCGCCCGTTCCGGGGTGTCGGCGGCACCCATCCGGACCCGCACCGTCCACACTTCGCCGTCACCGTCGCCGTCCGTCGTACGCGCGACGCACTCGCACCACCAGCCGGGGCGGCCCCCGGACGCGGGGCGACGGATCAGGGCGCGGCACATGTCCCGCCGCGTGGTCAACACGGCACTTCCGTACGGCCGACGGCGAGGTGGGCCCAGACCGTCTTGCCGGCATCTCTGGGCCGCACGCCCCACTTGTCGGACAGCCCCTCGACGATGACGAGCCCGCGGCCACCGACGGCGTCGGGGTCGGCGTCGAGCTTCTCGGGCATCCGCCACTGAAACGAGTCGGACACCTCGACGATCAGCACGCCGTCGCGACGGCGCAGCCCCACCTCGAAGAACTCGCCGATCCCCTTGGCGTGCACGACGGCGTTGGCCGCCAACTCCCCCACGATCGAGACGGCGTCGTCCGCCAGCTCCCCGAGGAGCCACAGCGTCAATATCGCGCGCACATGATCACGGGCCGCCGGCACCGAGTCCTTACGCAACCGGAACCTCCTGTTGCACGTGCGCCCGGACATAGGTCCTCCCTGGGTCTGCGATCTGTGGACACGTGGAACCAAGGTCACCCCCCGTACCCAACCGGGAACACGAAGTGACGCAACGAAGGTATCGTGGGAAGTGGAAGCCCCGCAACGGAATCTCCATGCAAGTTTGCTTGAAGCAGATGCATCAACATGCTGGCGGTCACGTCGAGTTGCCGGGCAGACTGGGAAGCTGCACAGAGAAAGGGGTCTGCATGTCGTCAGATGGACGGCCTGCGATTCGCGGCCGACGGCTCGGCACCGCGCTGCGCAAGCACCGCGAGAGCCTTCGGTTCGACCTGAAGGACGCGGCCGAAGCGGTCGGTTGCTCCACGTCCAAGATCAGCCGACTGGAGTCGGGGCTGTCACCGGCGCGCGTAGGGGACGTACGGATCCTCCTGGACCTCTACCAGATCCAGGACGCGGAGCTGCGCGGCCGGCTGGAGAGCCTGGCGCGCCAGAGCAACAAGCGCGGTTGGTGGGCGGACTACCAGGCGACGGTCAAGGCCGGCTTCACCGACTTCGTGACGCTGGAGGCGGACGCGTCCTTCATCCGCACCTGGCAGACCATGTTCATCCCCGGAATCCTGCAAACCCCCGAGTACACGCGAGCGCTCTTCGAAAGCAATCCGGCCGCGATGTCGGAAGAGATGGTCAAAGAGGGTCTCAAGATCCGCCAAGAGCGCCGCCGCACCGTCGAGGAGGCGGGCACGCGCATCGCCGCCGTCATCTGGGAGCACGCGCTCACTTCTCCGATGCCGAGCCGTTCGGATCACCGCAAGCAGATCGAGCACATCGTCAAGGTCGCCCGACGGAGGAGCACGACGGTCCAAATCCTGCCGCAGGGCCAGTGGGATGCGGCAAGGATCGCCAGTCCTTTCGTCGCCTTCTCCTTCGACGAGGAGTGGGCCCCCGAGATCGTCGCTCTCGACGCGCTTGGGGGCATGTTGCTCATCGAGGACGAGGAAGAACTGGCTCGCTACGGGCATGCTTTCGACACGCTGCGGTCCGCCGCGCTCAGCCCCGAGGAGAGCCTCGCGTTCCTCCGGCAGACGGCGGACGGCATCTCCCAGGAAGAAGCAGCAAGTGAGTAAGAACCGGGACATCGTCACGGCCTTCAGGAAGTCGTCGGCCTCCGGGATGAACCACGACGACGACTGCGTAGAGGTCGCGCACACCGCCGACGGAGGCCGCGCAATACGCGACAGCAAGAACCCCCACGGCCCGGTCCTCTTCTTCGCGCCTACGGAGTGGAACGCCTTCAGCGCCGGAGTCGTGGGCGGGGAATTCAACGACTGACAGCCAAGGCCGTACTCCACTCCGGCGCATCCCTCGCCCCCCAGGAAGAAGAGGCAAGTGCGTAAGAACCGGAACATCATCACAGCCTTCAGGAAGTCGTCGGCTTCCGGGCTGGACATTAACGACGACTGCGTAGAGGTCGCGCACACCGCCGACGGAGGCCGCGCGATACGGGACAGCAAGAACCCGCACGGCCCCGTCCTCTTCTTCGCGCCCACGGAGTGGAACGCCTTCAGCGCCGGAGTCGGTGGCGGGGAATTCGGCGGCTGACGGCCAGCGCGGCCCCGCCGTAGCCCGGATGGGCTACCCGGGTGGGCAATGGGCATGCGCGGCCGGGCCCCGGTGGGGGCGAGACCGATCCGCCCATGACCGTCTCAAGTGGTGGAAAACACGGCGCGGGAAGTGTTACCCGGCCGTAAGCTCCAGGCATGCAGGTGATCCAGTCGACCAAGCTCGCCAACGTCTGTTACGAGATCCGGGGCCCGGTTCTCGAGGAGGCGATGCGGCTGGAAGCGGCTGGTCACCGCATCCTCAAGCTGAACACCGGGAACCCGGCCGCGTTCGGGTTCGAGGCGCCGCCGGAGATCCTGGAGGACATCCTCCGCAACGTCTCGACGGCGCACGGGTACGGCGACGCCAAGGGACTGCTGGCCGCGCGCAGGGCCGTCGTCATGCACAACCAGACACTCGGCATCGAGACCGACGTCGAGCACGTCTTCATCGGCAACGGCGTCTCCGAGCTCATCGTCATGGCCATGCAGGGACTGCTGGACGACGGCGACGAGGTCCTCGTCCCCGCCCCGGACTACCCGCTGTGGACCGCCGCCGTGTCCCTGTCCGGCGGCACCGCCGTGCACTACCGGTGCGACGAACAGGCCGACTGGATGCCCGACCTCGCCGACGTCGAGCGCAAGGTCACCGACCGCACCAAGGCGATCGTCATCATCAACCCGAACAACCCGACGGGCGCGGTGTACGACGAGGCGATGGTCCGGGGGCTGACCGACATCGCGCGCCGGCACAACCTCCTGGTCTGCTCGGACGAGATCTACGACAAGATCCTCTACGACGGCGCCACGCACACCCCGACCGCCAAGGTCGCCCCCGACCTGCTGACCCTCACCTTCAACGGCATGTCGAAGGCGTACCGGGTGGCCGGCTACCGGGTCGGCTGGATGGCGATCTCCGGGCCGCGCGCGCACGCCGACTCCTACATCGAGGGCCTGACGATCCTGGCGAACATGCGCCTGTGCGCGAACATGCCAGGTCAGCACGGCGTGGTCGCCGCCCTCAGCGGACGCCAGACGATCAAGGACCTGGTGCTGCCCGGCGGCCGGCTCAAGGAACAGATGGACACGGCGTACGAGCTGCTGACGCAGATCCCCGGCGTGACCTGCGTCCGCCCCAAGGGCGCGCTGTATCTCTTCCCGCGCCTGGATCCCACCGTCTTCAAGATCAAGGACGACCGGCGGATGGTCCTCGACCTGCTCCGCCGGGAGAAGATCATGGTGGTCCAGGGCACCGGTTTCAACTGGCCGGAGCCGGACCACTTCCGGGTCGTCACCCTGCCGACGGCCACGGACCTGCGGGACGCGATGGGCCGGATCGGCCGCTTCCTGGATGGCTACAGCCAGCCATAACCGCGTCCAGCGGGGAACCGTAGCCACGTCCGGCGGAGAACCGTAGCCACGTCCGAGGGAACGGCCGCTGCACAGCCTCAGCACAATCTTAGACGGAATCTAAGCTAGGATGGTTTCCTGACATCCCAGGAGGCCATCCTCATGTACGAACCGATCCGCACCAAGTCGGTCCACAGCAGCACGATGGCCGGCATGCCCTCGGACTTCCCCCACCGTTCCCGCGAGGAAGAGCTGGACATCCAGCTCGCGGGCCATCTCGCGGCGCTGCTCGCCGTCACCGACGAGCTGCTCGCGACGGAGCCCTCCGCCGACCTGGACAACGCGGCCGCAGGGCTCGCGCAGCAGGTCACCCGGCTGCGGGAAGGGCGGACGCCGGTCCGCCCGCCGCTCGCCACCGCCCTCGCGGAGTCGCGCCGCGCGATCGTCCTGCACAAGCGGGCGCACGCCCTGGCGGGCCGCGCGCTCCTCGTCGCCGCGTCCCGCGCGGACACGGCGACGGCGATCCTGGCGGCCCAGCGCATGGACGCGCACGCCGCCGCCCTGGCGGAAACCAAGGAACTCAGCACCGCCGGCTGACTCCCCTCCAAGAAGCTCCCCTCCAGGAAACCTCCCTTCAGGGGACTCCCCTACGGGGGACCACGAACGGCCCCGGTCCGCGTGCACCCGCAGCGACGCGCGGACCGGGCGCCACACACCGCGTCGGCTCGGGCGGCGAACCGTGAACGGCCCCGGGCCGCGTACGTCGTTGTACGCGGCCCGACCCATTCCGGCCAAGGGGGACGTCAGCCCAGGCGCTGTACCAGCGCGTGGTACTCGTCCCACAGTTCCTTGGGTGTGTGGTCGCCGAAGGTGTTCAGATGCTCGGGGACCAGGGCGGCCTCCTCGCGCCAGACCTCCTTGTCGACCGTGAGGAGGAACTCCAGGTCCTCGTCGGCGAGTTGGAGGCCGTTCGTGTCGAGGGCGCCCTTGGCCGGCAGGACGCCGATCGGGGTCTCCACGCCCTCGGCCTTGCCCTCCAGCCGCTCGACGATCCACTTCAGGACACGGCTGTTCTCACCGAAGCCGGGCCACACGAACTGGCCCGCGTCGTTCTTGCGGAACCAGTTGACGTAGTAGATCTTCGGGAGCTTCGCCTGGTCCTTGCCCTTGGCGACGTCGACCCAATGACCCATGTAGTCGCCCATGTTGTAGCCGCAGAACGGCAGCATGGCGAAGGGGTCGCGGCGCAGTTCGCCGACCTTGCCCTCGGCGGCGGCGGTCTTCTCGCTCGCCACGTTCGCGCCGAGGAACACGCCGTGGTTCCAGTCGAAGGACTCCGTCACCAGCGGGACGGCGGAGGCGCGCCGGCCGCCGAACAGGATCGCCGAGATCGGCACGCCCTTGGGGTCCTCCCACTCGGGCGCGATGATCGGGCACTGCGAAGCGGGCACGGTGAAGCGGGCGTTGGGGTGGGCGGCGGGCGAACCGGACGCCGGTGTCCAGTCGTTGCCCTTCCAGTCCGTCAGGTGGGCCGGGGTCTCCTCCGTCATGCCCTCCCACCAGATGTCGTTGTCGTCGGTCAACGCCACGTTCGTGAAGACCGAGTTGCCCCACAGCGTCTTCATCGCGTTGGCGTTGGTGTGCTCACCGGTGCCGGGCGCGACGCCGAAGAAACCGGCCTCGGGGTTGATGGCGTACAGCCGGCCGTCCTCGCCGAAGCGCATCCACGCGATGTCGTCGCCGATGGTCTCGACGGTCCAGCCGGAGACGGTGGGCTCCAGCATGGCGAGGTTGGTCTTGCCGCAGGCGGACGGGAAGGCGGCGGCCACGTACTTCGACTCGCCCTGCGGCGGGGTCAGCTTGAGGATGAGCATGTGCTCGGCGAGCCAGCCCGCGTCCCGCGCCATCACCGACGCGATGCGCAGGGCGTAGCACTTCTTGCCGAGCAGCGCGTTGCCGCCGTAGCCGGAGCCGTAGGACCAGATCTCGCGGCTCTCGGGGAAGTGCGAGATGTACTTCGTGGAGTTGCACGGCCAGGGGACGTCCGCCTCGCCCTCGGCGAGCGGCGCGCCGAGCGTGTGCACGGCACGCACGAAGAACCCGTCGGAGCCCAGTTCGTCCAGGACCGGCTGTCCCATGCGGGTCATGGTGCGCATGGACACGGCGACGTAGGCGGAGTCGGTGATCTCGACGCCGATCGCGGAGAGGTCGGAGCCCAGCGGGCCCATGCAGAACGGGACGACGTACATCGTCCGGCCCCGCATCGAGCCCCGGAACAGGCCCTTTTCGCCGACGAAGATGTCCCGCATGTCCGCCGGGGCCTTCCAGTGGTTGGTCGGGCCCGCGTCCTCCTCCTTCTCGGAGCAGATGAAGGTGCGGTCCTCGACACGCGCGACGTCGGTCGGGTCGGAGGCCGCGTAGTAGGAGTTCGGTCGCTTGATCGGGTCGAGTTTCCGGAAGGTGCCCTTCGAGACGAGCTCCCCGCACAGGCGCTCGTACTCGGCCTCGGATCCGTCACACCAGACCACGTTGTCCGGCTGCGTCAGTTCGGCGATCTCGTGCACCCAGGAGACGAGTTCCTGGTGGTGGGTGGGGATGACGGGGGGAGCCGCGATGTCGCGCGCCACGATTGCTCCTAAATGAGGGTTTTTTGTTGGAGGCCCCGTGGGGGCTGCGACCCGGATGCTTCTCGGTGGTGACCTTGGCGCTCATCCGGTGTCGACCGCACTCATTTGATCATCCGACTGTACCGCCCATCTGTCCAGACTGCCTCACAAGTGAGCGGAGTGAGGATGACCACGCACATGACCACGGCCCGGCACGTGTAAAAGCGACGTTTTGCGTTCACATGACGTTCGGACAACCGTCCGTTGACCTGACTTCCGCGCACCGCGCCGACCCAACTCCCGTGAGACGATGGCCACTCTTGACCCGTCATCTCGCCGGACTGATCCGCAACCTACGGTTCCGTAGGTACGATGCCGCCTATGACTGCGCCCGTCCCCGACGCGCCCACGGATACGCCGGCCGCCGGCCGCGGTCCCGTCGCGCACTCCCTGTCGCAAGAGATCAAGCCCAAGCTCCGCGGCTGGCTGCATCTCGGCATGTTCCCGGCCGTCCTCGTCTCGGGTCTCGTGCTCACCGCGCTCGCCGACTCCACCCGTGGCCGTATCGCCTGCGGCATCTTCGCCTTCACCGCCTGCCTGCTGTTCGGCGTGAGCGCGCTGTACCACCGGGGCGACTGGAGCCCGCGCATGGACGGCATCCTGCGCAGACTCGACCACGCGAACATCTTCCTGATCATCGCGGGCACCTACACCCCGCTGACGATGCTGCTGCTGCCCGAGGCCAAGGGGCAGTGGCTGCTGTGGAGCATCTGGGCCGCGGCGGCGGCCGGCATCGCGTTCCGGGTGTTCTGGGTGGGCGCGCCGCGCTGGCTCTACACCCCCTGCTACATCGCGATGGGCTGGGCGGCCGTCTTCTTCCTGCCGGACTTCCTGCGCACGGGCGGCATCGCCGTCCTGGTCCTGGTGGTCGTCGGCGGACTCCTCTACAGCGCGGGCGGCGTGATCTACGGCATCAAGCGGCCCAACCCGTCACCGCGTTGGTTCGGCTTCCACGAGGTCTTCCACTCCCTCACGCTCGCCGCGTTCGTCGTCCACTACGTCGGCATCTCCCTGGTGGCGTACCAGCACGGGTAGTCCCCTACGGGCGATCCACTACGGACGCCCCCTCCTTCAGGGCCACGGCTTTCGAGCCGTGGCCCTTTTGCGTGGCCCTTTTGCGTGGCGAGTTTGCGTTGCGAGAGCCCCAGGAGCGAATACCTGGAGTGGGTACTTATTGACAGTCCACATGTTTTGAGAGTTACTCTCACTTCATGGACACTGTCACTGTCACTCCAGACCCCCGCCGCTGGTGGGCGCTCAGCGCCCTGGTCGCGAGCATGCTCACGCTCGGCTTCGACACCACGATCCTCAACGTCGCCCTGCCCACGATGGCGCGCGACCTCGGCGCGACCACCGGCCAGCAGCAGTGGATGGCGGACGCCTACGTCGTCGTCTTCGCCGCGCTCATGCTCCCGGCCGGCCTCCTCGGCGACCGGTTCGGCCGCCGCCGGATGCTGATCACCGGGCTCGGGATCTTCCTCGCCGGCTCGCTGGTCGGCGTGCTCGCCGGGGACGTCGACGCGGTGATCGCCGCCCGCGCCGTCATGGGCGTCGGAGCCGCGCTGGTCACGCCGCTCGCGCTGGCGGTGCTGCCCTCGCTCTTCGCCCCCGACGAGCGCACCAGGGCCGTCGGCGTCATCTCCTCCGCCTCCGCGCTCGGCCTGCCGCTCGGCCCGATCATCGGCGGCTGGCTGCTCAACCACTACTGGTGGGGCTCGGTCTTCCTGGTGAACGTCCCGATGGCCGCCCTCGGCATCGCCGCCTGCCTCTTCCTGCTCCCCGAGACCCGCGACCCCGCCTCCCCCAAGGTCGACGCCCTCTCCACCGCGCTCACCGCGACCGGGCTCGCCGCCCTGATCTACGGCATCATCGAGGCCCCCACGCGCGGCTGGGGCGACCCGCTGATCCTCGGCATGCTCGGCGCGGCCGTCGTCCTGATCGCCGCGCTCGTGCTGCGCGAACGGCGCGTCGAGCGCCCCATGCTCGACATGACCCTGCTCGCCCACCGCGGTTTCCTCTTCAACACGATCGCCGCGACCCTGGTGATGTTCGTACTGTCCGGCCTGCTGTTCGTGCTGCCGCCCTACCTTCAGGCCGTCCTCGGCCACGACGCCCTCGGCACGGGTGTGCGGCTGCTGCCGATGATGGGCGGCCTGCTGGTGGCCTCGCGGACCGCCGCGCCGGTCGTCGCCCGGTTCGGGGCGCGCGCCTCGGTGAGCGCGGGCCTGGTGGTGCTGGCCTTCGCCGCGCTCCTCGGCACCCGGACGACGGTCGACTCCGGCTACGGATTCACCGCGCTGTGGCTGTCCGTCACCGGCCTCGGCTTCGGCTTCTCCGTCATCCCGGCCATGAACGGCGCGCTGGGCACCCTGCCCCGCGACCGCGCCGGCAGCGGCTCCGGGCTCCTGATGACCTTGCGCCAGGTCGGCGGCGCGATCGGCATCGCGCTGCTCGGCAGCCTGCTGTCCGCCGCCTTCCGGGACCGGCTCGACGTCACCGGTCTGCCCGCCCAGGTCGCCGACACCGCCGGGGACTCGGTGGTCGCCGCCCACGTCGTCGCCGAGCAGGCCCACCTGACCGGCCTCGTCGCCTCCGCGAACGACGCCTATGTGCACGGCATGGACCTGGTCCTGCTGGTGTGCGGGATCGCCGCCCTGGTCACCGCCCTGCTGGCCGCCGCGTTCCTGCCGGGAGCCGCGCACGACGAGACCGCCGACACCGGCCCTGGCGACGCCGGCCCGGCCGACCTCGCCCCTGGCGACCTCGACCCCGCCGACGCCGCTCCCGGCGTGGTCGCCGCCAGGCCCGATGCCCGACAATGAGCCCATGACCGCCGCACGCACCGGCGCTCCCGCCGACCGACCCCAACTCGGTCTCCGGGAGCGCAAGAAGATCAAGACCCGCGAGGCGATCCGCGCCGCGATGTACGCACTGGTCGGGGAACAGGGGTACGACGCCACGACGATCGACCAGATCGCCGAGCGCGCCGAGGTCTCGCCGTCGACCGTGTTCCGCTACTTCCCGACCAAGGAGGACATCGTCCTCACCGACGAGTGGGACCCGATCCTCGTCGCGGAACTGCGGGAACGCCCGGCGGACGAACCATGGCCGGAGTCAGTCCGGCACGTGATGCTGAAGGCCGTCCGCACCGGCATCGAGGACGATCTGGAGGTGGCCCGGCTGCGCACCCACCTGATGGTCCAGGTCCCCTCGGTGCGCTCGCGCATGATGGAGAGCATGTCGGTCACCGGCCGCATGTTCGCCGAGGCCATCGGCGAGCGCACCGGCCTCGACCCCGGCAGCCTGGAGGTCCGCGTCTACACGATGTCCGTCATCGCCGGCCTGCTGCAGACATCCATGTACTGGGCCGAGAACGGCCACCAGGACGACTTCGAAACCCTTCTCAACCGCTCCCTCGACGTCCTGGAACACGGCCTGCCCAGCCGCAAAGCCTGAGACCGGGCCCCCTCCCCCATGCCATCCTGACCAGGTGAACGCACCCGAGATCCACGTCGAAGTCGCCCCCGAGCTGGCCCTCTTCGTCCCGCACGCCCGGCGCGCCGGCGCCACCGCGCTCGCCGTCGACGGCGTCTCCACGCTCGGCCATGTCGTCGAGTCGCTCGGGGTGCCCCTCACCGAGGTCGGCGCGCTGCTCGTCGACGGCCGCGAGGTCCCGGTCGCGCACATCCCGGCCGCCGGCGAGTCCGTCACCGTCCGCCCGGTCGCCCGCCCCCAGCAGGTGCCGGGCGCTCCGCTGCGCTTCCTCCTCGACGTCCACCTCGGCACCCTCGCCCGCCGACTGCGCCTGCTCGGCGTGGACACGGCGTACGAGTCGACGGACATCGGCGACCCGGCGCTCGCCGCCCGCTCGGCCGCCCAGCAGCGCGTCCTGCTCAGCCGCGACCGGGGCCTGCTGCGCCGCCGCGAACTGTGGTCCGGCGCGTACGTCTACAGCACCGACCCCGAGCAGCAACTGCGCGACGTCCTCGACCGGTTCGCCCCCGAACTGCTCCCCTGGACCCGGTGCACCGCCTGCAACGGCCTGCTGCGCGAGGCCACCAAGGACGAGGTCGCCGACCAACTCCGCCAGGGCACCGAGCAGTCGTACGACGTCTTCGCCCAGTGCCGCTCCTGCAAGCGCGCCTACTGGAAGGGCGCGCACCACGAGCAACTGGTCGCCATCGTGGAACGCGCCCTGGCCGAGTTCGCCAACTAGACGGCCGCTTACGGCATTTCAGCCGTTCAGCGCGGTGCGCAGCCGCTCCGGGTCGGTGGTCGGGGCGTCACAGGTGAAGTTGCGGCAGACGTACGCGGTCGGCTCGCCGTCGCGCAGCGGGCGGTCGGCGAGCAGCGGGAACTCGTCGCCGCCCGCCGCACCGAACGCGACGACCGCTCCCGGGGCGGTACCGAGAAGTGCCGTGCGGTGCAGGGCCTTTGACGCCGGGTCGGTCACGTCCGTGGCGACGACGGCGACCTCGCGCGGCCCGTCGAGCAGGGCCTCGGCGGCGGCGAGCCCCCAGCCGATGAACCGGGGCACGCGCGGCCCGAGCGCCTTCACGACGCCCAACGCCCTTTCGGCGGCGGTGCGGTGGGGCTCGGAGCCGGTGTGCGCGGCGTAGCTCAGCAGCGCGCCGGCGGCGGCGGTCCAGCCGGAGGGCGCGGCGTTGTCGGTCGGATCCTGCGGACGCCGGATGAGCTGCTCGGCGTCGACCGCCGTGTCGAACAGCGCACCGGACTCAGGGTCGGCGAACCGGACGAGGACGTGGTCGAGCAGGAACCCGGCGAACTCCAGCCAGACGCCCTCCCCGGTGACCGATCCGAGGGCGAGGAACCCCTCGGCGACGTCGGCGTAGTCCTCCAGGACACCCGCGTTGGCCCCGACCTGCCCGTCCTTGCTGGTGCGGGAGAGCCGGGCCTGTTCGTCGAGATGCAGCCGGACGAGGAGATCGGCGGCGCCGACCGCCGCCTCGACCAGATCCGGGCGGTCGAAGTAGGCGCCGGTCTCGGCGAGCGCGGCGACCGCGAGCCCGTTCCAGGCGGCGACGACCTTGTCGTCCCGGCCCGGCGCGGGACGCTCACCGCGCCGGGTCAGCAGCCGCTCCTTGATACCGGCGATCCGCTCCGCGTCGAAGACCTCTTCCTGCTGCGGGAGTTGAAGGACGGAGGCACCTTCCTCGAAGGTCCCCTCCTCGGTGACCCCGAAGTAACGGGCGGCCAACTCGGCGTCGGCAGCGCCCAGCACCTCCACGAGCTGCGCGGGCGTCCACACGTAGTAGGCCCCCTCGACGTGCTTCCCGCTCCCGTCGTCACTGTCGGCGTCCAGCGCGGAGGCGAACCCGCCCTCGGCGGTGCGCAGTTCACGCACCATGAAGTCGGCCGTCTCCAACGCGACGCGACGGGCCAGCTCCGAGCCGGTGGCCCGCCAGAGGTGCGCGTACACGCGGCAGAGCAGCGCGTTGTCGTACAGCATCTTTTCAAAATGCGGCACGATCCAGTCACGGTCGACGGAGTACCGGGCGAATCCACCGCCCAACTGGTCGTAGATCCCGCCCCGGGCCATCCGTTCACACGTGTCCTGGGCCATCTGCAACGCGCCCTCGGCCCCCGTCCGCGCATGATGCCGCAGCAGGAACTCGACGACCATCGACGGCGGAAACTTCGGCGCCCCACCGAACCCGCCCCGCTGCGCGTCGTACTCCCGGGTCAGCCCGAGCAACGCCTGCGACAACTCCTGCTCACCCGGCGCCCGACTGTCCCCGTACGAGATCTCCCGCCCCGCCAGATCCCGGACGATCTTCCCGGCAACCTCGGCCACCTCGTCCCGCCGCTCCGACCACGCCTGCCGCACCCCCTCCAGCACCTGCCGAAACGACGGCATCCCATGCCGGGGCGCGGGCGGAAAATACGTACCGAAGTAGAAGGGCTCACCCTCAGGCGTCAGAAACACGGTCATCGGCCACCCACCCTGCCCGGTGGCAGCCTGCACGGCTTCCATGTAGACGGCATCCACATCGGGCCGCTCTTCGCGGTCGACCTTGATGTTGACGAAGTGGTCGTTCATGTAAGCGGCGACCGCTTCGTCCTCGAAGCTTTCCCGAGCCATGACATGGCACCAATGGCAGCTCGAATAGCCGACGCTCAGGTATAGGGGAACACCTCGGCGTCGCGCCTCCGCGAACGCCTCCGCCGACCAGGGCCACCAGTCGACAGGGTTGTCCGCGTGCTGGAGCAGGTACGGGGAGGTCTCATGGGCCAGTCGGTTCGGCATGGGGTCCATCCTGCCTGAGAGGTCCGCCGGACCGGCGGAGGGACCAGCCCTCAACGCCACACCGGCACCACTCGTGAGTGGTCCCAGGTGGGCTTCCCCTTCACGCCTGCTCGGACGACGCAGCACGCGATGACGGACGTGATGGTCTTTCGCTTCTCCTCAAGTCGCAACTCACCCGCACGCCAGCGATGGAGCACCTCGTCCGACGGCCTCACGCGCCCCGGGGCTTCGGAGAACACGAGCCTCTCCAGGACTTCGTCGGCCAACGGCCCGCTGATACTGCACCGTCCGCAGTCGCGACAGGAGTAGACGTGGGGGCTCTTTCTGCTTCTCCCCTTCTGGGCGCACAACGGACCGTGACACACCGTGCCGTCGTGGCGCGGCACTCCGCATCGGAGGATGCCACTGGCGAGAAACCGTGGAGCGACCCGCTGTCCGGTGAGTCTCGGCGCTCCGCTGCCTCTGCGCATGTACAGACTGCCTGCGGAGAACGTCGCGCACACCGCCTGCCACCGGTCCGGCGTGACGATGGGTGCCCACCGCCCGAGCACAGGTTGCCCCGACTCGGGCACCAGTAGCAGTTCGCCCCTGTTGGCTCGGTAGCCGCACACTCTGGGCGCCGTCATGATCTGCGTGACGGTCTGCGCGTTGGGCCTGCCGCCTCGGGTTCCGGTCACACCGAGATCGCACCATTCACGGGCAATGGCACGGACCGGTTTCCCTCCCACCCGGTCGTCGATGGCACGGTCGACCAGTGTCGCCTCAACAGGATGGAGGGTGATCCTGTCCTCCTGCCATCCGAAGGGACGGGGCCCACTGTGCGGCACGCCCTCGACGGCTCGCGCCCAGTGCCAGTTCGCCACCCTCCGTCCTCTGACCCGGGTCTCGGTCTCCGCTGCCTCCAGCGCCCGCAAAGCCTGCGACAGACCGTGCGCCGCATACGGGTCCCGGACGCCTTGCGGATCGATGTACACGCGACCAGGCTGGTTCGTCAGCGCGGCGAAGAACCGGGTCAGATCCTCCGGACGGCGATACATCCGGTCGTCCGCGACACAGACGACCCCTTGGATCGTCAGGCCGTCGACTGTGTGTCCACGCACCAGGTCCTCGATCAGACGGTTGAACCCAGGCCTGGCCGATCCCTCCTTGGATGCGCTGCACCCGTTGTCGGAGTACGTCGCGACAACCCGGCAGCCTCGCTCAAACGCGGTTCGTTGATTGATCCGTAGCTGATGACGTACCCCATGTCCGTCCCGTCGGCGGGAGTCCTCCGATGTGCGGGCGTAGGACGCCACCGGAATCCTTCCCTCCTCCCGATCCACCACAAGACCGTCCGCAGTCCCTCCCGTTCGACCACCAGACCGACACACAAAGAAACGATCGACCGGTCGGAAGGTCACCTGACCATTTCCTGTGATCGTCGCCCCTCTCGCGCTCCCGCCTCCTCCGAAGGACACTCAGGGGACAGGGAGTTGCCGCCGGAGGGGGACGGAACATGCGGGACGGCCATAGGGCTGAGGCCGAGCGGTTGTTGGTGCGGGCCGTGGAGGAGGAGGTGCGGCGGTCCGGGGGGCGGGCTGATCGGCAGGTGTTGATGACGCGGGCGCGGGGCGCGCTGGACGCCATGGCGCAGACGGCGGCGGAGGAGTACGAGGCGTATGCCCGCGCGCTGGACGCGTCGGAGGCCCGGCGGATCAGTTTCGGGCAGCGCTACGCGCGCGAGGGCGGGCGAACTCCCTTGCTGGTGGCGGGTGTTGCCGCCCTCACTGCGGCGGTCGCCGACCTCGCGCTGGGCACCGGTCCGGGCACGGCGCTCGGGGCCGGGGTGACCGTCGGGGTCGTCGGCGCGGCGGCGACCGTCGTCAAGGTCGCGGGCTCACATCTGCCGGCCGCGCATCACCGGGCCGGCGAGGCGGGCCAGCCCGGCGGGGCGGAGCAACTGCGGCTGCAGTGGCTCACGGCGCTGGAGGTGCGGGGCATCCGGCCGTTCCTGGACCAGCAGCGGGTGATCAGCGCGACGACCGGGCCGAAGAAGGCGGCCGGGCCGCAGCTCAGGGGCGCGGACAAGAGCGCGGCGGCGCGCGGGCGCACGGTGCTGGAGCAGTCGTTCGCCCAACTGCCCGAGACCGCGGGGCCGTTCGCGGGTCGCCGGTCCGAACTGGCGCAGATCCGGCAGTGGGTGCAGGCGGCGCGGGCCAGTACGGAGACGCGGCCCACGGTGGTGGTGCTGCACGGCGCGCCCGGCAGCGGCCGCACCACCCTCGCGGTGCGGGCCGCGCACGATCTGCGGGACCAGTTCCGCGGCGCGTGCGTGGTGGACCTGCGCGGCGACAGCGCGCGGGAGACGCCGCTGCCCACCCGCGACGCCCTGCTGCACCTGCTGAACCGGCTCGGCGCGCCCCGCGAACAGCTCCTCTTCCGTGAGCGTTCCTCCGCGGACCAGCAGGTCAGACGGCTCGGCGAGCTGTACCACCAGCACCTGACCGGCCTCCCGGTCACGGTGGTCCTGGACGACGCCTCGGACCCCGCACAGGTCCGCGCGCTCGTCCCGGAACGCTCCGACAGCCTCGTCCTGGTCACCGCCCGGACCGCACTCGACCTCCCGCCCGAACTGTCCGCCTGGGTACGCGAGTTGGCCGTACAGCCGCTGGACTCGGCGGGCGCGGAGGAGCTGTTGGGAGCGGCGGCCCAGGACGCCTCGGGTCCCTACGACGCCGAATCCGCCGACCTGATCGGGGAGTTGTGCGGCGGGCTGCCGCTGGCGCTGCGCGTCGTCGGCTCCTCGCTGGGCCCGCGTTCACCGCGCGCACTGGCGGCGGACCTGGCGGCGTACGGCCCGGTGGAGCCGGTCGAGCGCGCGCTGTGGCTGCGCTACACCGACCAGCCGGAGGTGACGCGCCGACTGCTGCGCCGTCTCGCGCTGGCCGGCCGCGCCTCCCTCGGCACGGCGGCCGCCGCCGCGCTGCTGGCCACGGACCGCGCGGAGGCGACCCGTCACCTGACGGCCCTCGCCGGCGCCGGCCTCGTCGACCACGTCCGCGGCGACCGCTACCGCCTGCACGACCTGGTCCGCGCCTTCGCCCTGGCCCGCCTGCTGGACGAGGAGGAGCAGAGCGAGCGGGCGGCGGCGCAGGAACGCCTGATCGTCAGCTACGCCGAACTCGCCGACTCCGTACTGCGGTTGGTCGACGGCAACATGTCGACCCGCTCGGACCGCTTCACCCCGCACGGCTTCACCTCCCTGGACGAGGCGCTGCGCTGGCTGGACGACGAGTCGAGCTTCATCACCGCGACGCTGCGGCACGCGGAGGGCGTCGACCAGAACGCCGTACTGAGCCTGCTGGGCGCGCTGTGCGACTACTGCCTGCTGCGCGGCGACCTCTACCGGCTCGGTGAGATCAGCGAGTTGGCACAGTCGGTCGGCCAGGATCTGCTGGTGCGGTCCGTGCAGTGGCGTACGGGCATCGCGGCCCGTCAACTGGGCGAGCTCGACAAGGCCCGTACGACGCTCAGTTCGGTCGTCGACCTCTACCTCCAGGCCCATCACGACGCGGGGGCGGCGCGCGCCCTGTGCTCGCTGGGCATCACCCTGCACCATCAGGGCCAGCTCACGGAGGCGGCGGCGAAACTGCGCGAGGCGCTGGCTCTCCAGGCCGCGCCCGAACTGGCCACGGACCGCGCCTGGACGATGCACGCGCTGGCGGCGGTGCAGCGCGACCGGGCGCACCTCACCGAGGCCCTCGACCTGCTCACCCGCTCCCTGGTCCTGCACCGCGAGGGCGGCTCCGTGCACGGCGAGGCGTGGGCCCACTTCCAACTGGGCCAGCTCAACCTGCGCCGCGGCGACGCCCCGCAGGCCGAGGCCGACCTGCGCCGCGCCCTCGACCTGTACGGCCGCACCCGCGACGCCCGCGGCGAGGCCTGGGCCCTCACCCAGCTCGCCCGGGCCCGGCTCATCGCCGGCGACCCCGGCCCGGCGGCCGACGACCTGCGCCGGGCGGCCGCCCGTCACCGGGACAACGAGGACGCGCGCGGCGAGGCCTGGACCGTCTACTACCTGGGCCTGGCCTTGGAGGAGACGGGCAGCCTGGACCACGCCGTCCGCGAGCTGGAACGTTCCCGCTCCCTGTTCTCCCGCATGCGGGACGTCTACGGTCTGGCCTGCGCCCGCCACCACTCGGCCCGGGTGACCCGCGACCAGCGCGCCGCCCAGACCGGCTCGCTCCGCAACTCCGGTTTCGCCCGCCAGCTCCTCGTCGACGCCCGCGCCGACTTCCAGCGCATCGGCGTCGCCCACGGCGAGGCCTGGACCTGCCTGGAACTCGCGATCGTCGACGCGGGCAACGCCCGTACGCAGGCGGCGCTCGCCCTGTGCGAGGAGGCGACGGCCCTCTTCGCGTCCTACGGCGACCGGCGCGGCGAGGACTGGGCCCGCTTCCTGCGCTGCACCCTCCTGCCGTACGCGTCCCCGGGCGGCGTCGAGGTCGGCACGGCGGTGGCCCAGCAGGACCTGACCCAACTGGCCCACGCGACCCACCCGTCCCGAGACGGCAAACTGACCGACTGCACGAAGTCCTACGCGGTCCTACTGGAACGCGGCGTCAACCTGGAAGCCGGCTGGCAGGCCTGGCGCCTGGGCATGGTCCCGGACCGCCACGCACGCGAAGTGATGGGGGTACCGGTGACGACGGGGGGAGAGTGACATCAGGGCGGGAGGCTGAGACCCGGGCGAGGGGCTGAGACCTGGGCAGGGGGCTGAGGCCCGGGCAGGGAACCTGAGACCCGGGCAGGGGCTGACACCCAGGCGGGAAACCTAAGACCCGGGCAGGGGCTGACACCCAGGCGGGAAACCTAAGACCCGGGCAGGGGCTGA
>NZ_FOFF01000102.1 GCF_900110755.1 Streptomyces sp. yr375 | reverse complement strand
CCGGACGTGTCGGTGCGCAGCACGAGGTTGTTGACGAAGAACCCGATCAGATCGTCCAACGCGTCGTCGGTGCGGCCCGCGATCGGGGTGCCCAGCGGGATGTCTGTACCGGCCCCGAGCCGGGTCAGCAGCGTCGCGAGCGCGGCCTGCGCGACCATGAATACCGTCGCGCCGTTCTCGCGGGCGAGGCGGGCCATGGCCGCGTGGACGTCACCGGCGATCTCCAGCTCGACGGCGGCACCCTTGTTGCTGGCAACTGCCGAGCGCGGACGGTCGGTTGGGAGCTGGAGTTCCTCCGGCAGGCCGGCCAGCGTCTCGCGCCAGTAGCCGACCTGCCGGGACAGCACGCTGTCCTCGTCGTCCTCCGAGCCCAGCAACTCCCGTTGCCACAACGTGTAGTCGACGTACTGGACCGGCAACTCCGCCCAGTCGGGCGCTCCTCCGGCCAGCCGCGCCGCGTACGCCGCCGACAGATCGCGGGCCAGCGGCACCATCGACCAGCCGTCCGCCGCGATGTGGTGCACGACCAGAAGCAGGGCGTGCTCGTCGGGGCCGAGTACGAACAGGCGGGCTCGCAGGGGGAGTTCGTCGGCCAGGGCGAAACCCTCGTCGGCGGCCTCGGCGACCCGAACGTCGAGCTCGGTCACAGTGACTTTTTCGGCGGTGAGCGCCGGGTAGGCGGCCCGGTCGGACACGATGCGCTGGTACGGCTGGCCGTCGCGGTCGGGGAAGAGGGTGCGCAGGCTCTCGTGCCGCTCCACCACGTCCCGCAGCGCCTCGGCGAGGGCGTCACGGTCGAGCCGCCCGTTGAGCCGCACGAACAGCGGCATGTTGTAGGACGCCCCGCCGGACCGGTCCGATCCGCCCGATTTTCCGGCCCCGCCGCCCTCGAACTGGTTGAGGAACCACAGCCGTTGCTGGGCGAACGACAGAGGTATCACGACAACTCCTTAGGGCGGTTCATCCGCCGTAGAACCGGGCGGACCGGCGCGGTGTCCTTCGCGGTGTCCTTGAGGCGCTCGGCCAGTCCCGCGACGGTCGGGGTCTCGAAGACGGCCAGCAGCGGGAGTTCGACCTTCAGGGCGGTCCGCAGGCGGCTGACCAGCCGGGTGGCCAGCAGCGAGTGTCCGCCCAGGTCGAAGAAGTCGTCGTCGATGCCGACCTTCTCGACGCCGAGGAGATCGGCGAACAGCTCGCACAGCACCTTCTCCCGCTCCGAGCGCGGGCCCCGGCCACCACCACCACCGCTACCACCACCGCTACCGCTACCGGCCGCCGCGTCGGGCGCGGGTAGGGCGGCGCGGTCCAGCTTGCCGTTCACGGTCAGCGGGAGACCGTCGAGCACGACGAAGGCCGAGGGGACCATGTACTCCGGGAGCACGCAGGCCACATGCTCGCGCAGCGCCGACGGCGTCGGCTTCCGACCGGGGTCGGCGGGGACGACGTAACCGACAAGACGCTTGCCGCCAACACCACCACTCTCTTGACGAGCCGTCACCACGGCCTGGGTGACGTCCTCGTGGCGGGCCAGGACCGTTTCGATCTCGCCCGGCTCGACCCGGAAGCCACGGATCTTGACCTGGTCGTCGGCGCGTCCGAGGAACTCCAGGTACCCGGCGCGGTGCCAGCGGGCCAGGTCCCCCGTGCGGTACATCCGCGCCCCCGGGCCGCCCATCGGGTTCGCGACGAACCGCTCGGCGGTCAGCGCGGGACGGTTCACATACCCGCGCGCCAGTCCCGCGCCCGCGATGTACAACTCGCCCGCCACCCCGGCCGGTACCGGCCGCAGCGCCGAATCCAGCACGTACAGCCGGGCGTTGTCGAGCGGCACGCCCAGCGGAACCACGTCCGGGACCCGGCCCGGGTCGGGCATCGCGTGCGCGGTCACGTACAGGGTGGTCTCGGTCGGGCCGTAGCTGCTCACGACGGTGATGCCGGGGCAGGCGCGGAGCACCGGACGCACCGCCGTGGCGGGCACCACGTCACCGCCCGTCCACACCTCGCGCAGCCCCTGGAAGCACTCGGGTGCCTCCTCGGCCAGCACGGTGAACAGTCCGGCGACGGCCAGCATCGCCGTCACGCCGTGGTCCTCGATCAGGCGGGCGACGACGGCCCCGTCGAGCGGGACGTTCGGCGCGAGCACCATGGTCCCGCCCGCCAGCAACGGCACCCAGATCTCGTACGTCGACGCGTCGAAGGAGTGCGGCGCGTGCATCAGCACCCGCTCGTGGGCCGTACCGGCGAACCGGCCGTCGCGCGCCAACGCGACCACGTCCCGCTGACGGACCGCGACGCCCTTCGGCGTGCCGGTCGAACCGGACGTGAACATCACGTAGGCGAGCTGATCCGGCCGCACCGCCACCCCCGGATCACGGTCGTCGTCCCCGCTCAACTCCCCAGTCGGCCAGCCACTCTCGCTCTCGGCGACGAGCAGCGCGCCGTCATGGACGGCCTGCGCGGCCTCCCGGAACGCCGCGTCGGTGAGCAGCAGACCGGCTCCGACGTCGGCCAGCACCTGCCGCAACCGCGAGACCGGAGCCCGGCCGTCCAGCGGCACGTAGACCCCGCCCGCCTTGACGACGGCCAGGATCGCCACCAGCAGATCGGCGGACCGCTCCATCAGGATCCCGACCGGCGTCTCGGGCCCCGTGCCCTGGCCGGCGAGGTACCGGGCCAGCCGGTTCGCGCGGGCGTTCAGCTCGGCGTAGGTCAGCTCGGTGTCGCCGTGGACCAGGGCGGTGGCGTCCGGAGTACGGGCGGCCTGCGCCTCGAACAGCTCCGCGAGCGAAGCCTCGGGCAGCGCCCGCACCGGCCCGTGCGACCAGGCCGACACCTCGTCCCGCTCGGCGGCGGTGAGCACCTCGATACGGCTGAGCTGCTGCTCCGGGTCCAGAACGGCCGCCGCCAGCGTCCGCGTGAACCGGTCGGCGAGCGACCGCACCGTGCGCTCGTCGAACAGGTCGGTCGCGTACTGGACGACGCAGTGGATCCCGTCCGGATCCCCGTCGCCGACCCGCCGTTCGGTGAGACTGACCGACAGATCGAACTTCGCGACAGGCGTCCCCGGCGTACGCGATGCGGTGACCACCCCCGGCAGTACGAGGTCGGCCTCGCCCGCGTTCTCGACGGCCAACATCGTCTGGAAAAGGGGGTGCCGGGCGAGGGAGCGTTGCGGGTTGAGAAGCTCCACGAGCCGCTCGAACGGCACGTCCTGGTGGGCGTACGCCGACAGGTTCGTCTCGCGAACCCGGTCGAGCAGCTCCCGGAAGGTCGGATCACCGGACGTGTCGGTACGCAGCACCAACGTGTTGACGAAGAACCCGACCAGGTCGTCCAGCGCTTCATCGGTACGACCCGCGATCGGCGTCCCGAGCGGAATGTCCGTACCGGCCCCGAGCCGGGTCAGCAGCGTGGCCAGCGCCGCCTGGGCCACCATGAAGACGGTCGCCCCGTTGTCACGGGCAAGGCGGCTGATGGCAGCATGCAGCGCGCCGTCGATCTCCAGCTCGATGGCCGCGCCACTGCCTTCGGTGCTCGTAACTGCTGGGCGGAGTCGGTCAGTTGGTAGCTGGAGTTCCTCCGGCAGCCCGGCCAGCGTCTGCCGCCAGTACCCGACCTGCCGACTCAGCAGGCTCTCCTCGTCCTCCTCCGAGCCCAGCAACTCCCGCTGCCACAACGTGTAATCCACGTACTGCACCGGCAACGGCTGCCAGCCGGGCATACGGCCACTGCGCCGCGCCGCATACGCATCCGACAGGTCACGGGCCAGCGGTGCCATGGAGGTACCGTCACCCGCGATGTGGTGCACGACGAGCAGCAGCACGTGATCGGTGGTCGATAGCGCGAACAGCGTTGCGCGCAGCGGCAGTTCGTCCGCGAGCACGAACCCGGTCGCTGTGGCCTCGCCGAGACGGGCATCAAGGTCGGCCGGGGTGGTCTCGACGACGGTGAGCGCGGGGTACTCCGCCGGGTCGCCGACAACCGCCTGATACGGCTCACCCTCGTGATCGGGGAAGCGAGTACGCAGACTCTCATGCCGCTCCACCACATCCCGAAGCGCGGCGGCCATCGCATCCCGGTCCAACTCACCGGTCAGCCGCACGGAGAAGGACATGTTGTAACCCGCCCCGGCCGCCTCCAACTGGTTCAGGAACCACAGCCGACGCTGCGCGAACGACAACGGCACCCGTTTGGGCCGGGGCATGGGCTGCACCCCGCTGCGCGCATCGGCCGTCCCAGCAAGACGCCCGGAAAGTGTGGCGATCGTCGGTGCCTCGAAGACTGCCTGTAGGGGCAGTTCGATGCCCAAGGCAACACGGATACGACTCACCAGGCGAATGGCGAGGAGGGAGTGACCGCCGAGTTCGAAGAGGTTGTCGTCGATGCCGACTTGTTCGACCCCGAGGACGTTGGCGTACAGCTCGCAGAGGATCTCCTCCTGCGCGTTACGAGGACCACGGCCCCTGACGGCAGCGCCCGTGTCGTACTCCGGCACCGGAAGAGCGGCCCGGTCCAGCTTGCCGTTCGGCGTCAACGGCAACGCGTCAAGGACCACGAAGGCCGACGGCACCATGTACGCGGGCAGCAGCCCGGCCACCGCATCCCGCAAGGCATCCGGATCAAGGGCCTCAACCCCCGGGACGACGTAGGCGACCAGACGCTGATCACCAGAAACGTCCTCCCGCATGACCACGACGGCCTGCCCAGCACCCCCATGGCGGATCAACGCGGCCTCGATCT
>NZ_FOFF01000035.1 GCF_900110755.1 Streptomyces sp. yr375 | reverse complement strand
CCAGACCCACACCACCCCACGGACCCCACCCCAACGACACCCCGACCAAACCCAGACCACGCCGGAACTCCGCCAACCCATCCAAAAACGCATTCGCCGCCGCGTAATTCCCCTGACCCGACGCACCCACACCACCCGACACCGAAGAGAAAAGAACAAACGCCTCCAGATCCAGATCACGCGTCAACTCATGCAAATTCCACGCACCCATTGCCTTAGCCCGCCACACACCACCCAACCGCTCACCAGAAAGCCCCTCCAGAACACCGTCATCCAACACACCCGCCGCATGCACCACCGCAGTCAACGGACAATCCGAAGAAATACCGTCAATCACCGCCCGCAATCCCTCACGGTCCGCCACATCACACGCCACCACCGACACCGGCACACCCAGCTCAGCGACCAGCTCCGCCGCACCCGGCGCATCCACACCCCGACGCCCCACCAACACCAACCGCTCAGCCCCACGCCCCACCAACCACCGCGCCACATGACCACCCAAACCACCCAAACCACCCGTCACCAACACCGTCCCCGACGGCACCCAGCCATCACCAGAAGACCCACGCTCAACAGGCACCCTCACCAAACGACGTACCAACACACCCGAACCACGCACCGCAACCTGATCCTCGGACCCTTGGCCCACCACCCCAACCAACCGCCCAGCCGCCCGCCCATCAAACACCGCAGGCACATCCACCACACCACCCCACCGCTCAGGCAACTCCAACCCAGCCACCCGACCCAAACCCCACACCCCACACTGACCCGGCGACACCACCCGATCCGAACCACCCACCGACACAGCCCCACGCGTCACACACCACAACCGCGCACCCACACCAACATCACCCAGACCCTGAATCAGTGCCAGGGATGCCGCAGGACCTCCATCGCCAAGGCCCAAGTCCGAGTCCGAGTCCAAGTCGAAGTCCAGGAGCGATACGACGGCGTCGAACTCGGGCTGCTGCTCAGACGTCGCTTCGGCCAGCGCCCGCGCGTACTGTTCCCGGTCGGGTGCGGTGGCGTCGAGGCGTACCACGACGATTCGCGGGGCTGCGGTCTCCAGGGTGGCGAGTACGGCGTCGGCGGCGGCGGAGTCGCAAGGTGCGACGACGAGCCAGTCGCCGGGGGCGGTGGAGTGGAGGGCGGCGGGCGGGAGTGGCTGCCAGTGGTCCTGGTAGCACCACTGGTCGGCGGCGTCGGCGGCCTGCCGCTGGCGTCGCCAGGACGCCAGGGCGGGCAGGACCTGGCTGGCGGGGCGGTCGCCGGCCATGCCGATGGTGTCGAGGAGACCGTCCAGTTCGGCGTTCTCGACGGCTGCCCAGAACTCCTCGCCGACCGGGTCGGCGGTGCTCTGCCGGGGAGCGGCCGGGGCGGCGGCGGAGGTCATCCAATAGCGTCGGCGCTGGAAGGCGTACGTGGGCAGATCCAGCGGCGTGGTGTCGGCACCGGTCCCGGTGCCGGTGCCGGCGTACAGCGCGGGCCAGTCGACGGCCGCACCGTGGCAGAAGGCCTGTGCCGCCGAGGTGAGGAAGCGGCGGGCGTCGCCCTGGCCGCGGCGCAGGGTGCCGATGGCGAGGGCGGTCGAGCCGGCCGCGTTCAGGGTGTCCTGGACGGGTCCGCTCAGCACCGGATGGGGGCCGGTCTCGACGAAGACCTGATGGCCGGCCGCCGCGAGCGCGGTGACGGCCTCCTGGAAGCGGACGGGGTTGCGCAGGTTGCCGTACCAGTAGGCGGCGTCGAGTTCGCCGTCGGCGACCCAACCGCCGGTGTAGGTCGACAGCATGGGGATGTCCGGCGTCTGGGGGGTGAGGCCGGCCAGGGCGGCGATGATGTCGTCCTTGACCGCTTCCACGACGGGCGAGTGGGAGGCGTACTCCATCGCCACCCGGCGGGTGCGCAGGCCGCGTGCGGCGCAGGCTGCGACGAAGTCGTCCAGCCGCCCGTTCTCGCCGGACACCACGACGGACTCGGGGCCGTTCACGGCGGCGACCACCGCGCCAACGCCAACGCCAGCGCCGTCGCCGAAGCCCGACAGGACGTCCTCGACCTCGGCCACGCCCGCTTCGACGGACACCATCCAGCCGTTGTCCGTGAGCTTGGCCAGTACCTGCGCGCGTACGGCCGCCACCCGGGCCGCGTCGTCCAGGGACAGCGCGCCGGCCACGTACGCGGCGGCGATCTCGCCCTGCGAGTGCCCGACCACAGCCGACGGACGTACGCCCACCGCCCGCCACAGCGCCGCCAGCGACACCATCACCGCCCACAGCACGGGCTGTACGACGTCCACGCGCTCCAACTCGGTGCCGTCGCCGTCCAGTACACCGGTCAGTGACCAGTCGACGTGCGGTGCAAGCGCCGCCTCGCACTCTGCGATCGCGGCCGCGAACACCGGTGACTCCGCGAGGAGTTCACGGGCCATGCCGGGCCACTGGCCGCCCTGGCCGGAGAAGACGAACACCACGCCGGAGCCCGTCGCCGCGCCGGTGACGACCTGGGGGGCCGGTGTGGCCGAGGCCAACGCCCCTAGTCCGGCGATGCGTTCGGCCGGGTCGGTGCCGAACACGACGGCGCGGTCGGCGAAGACGGTACGGCGGGCCAGGGCCCGTCCAAAGGCTGCCGGATCCAGCGGAGCGGCAGCGTCCAGGTAATCGGCCACATGATCCGCCAAGCGCTTCGCCTGGCCTGCCAGTGCGTCGGCGCCGTGGCCGGAGACCGGCCACGGCAGAACGACCGGGTCGGCGAACGGGCTTGGGGGGATGGGGAGTTCACCGGCCGCGGGGTCCGTCGAGGCTTCGGTCGCCGGGGCCTGTTCCAGGATCATGTGCGCGTTCGTGCCGCTGATGCCGAAGGACGACACCGCTGCCCGGCGCGGGCGGCCCGTCTCGGGCCACTCGGTAGCGGAGGTCAGCAACTCGACCGCGCCCGCCGTCCAGTCGACGTGCGGGGTCGGCTCGTCGACGTGCAGGGTGCGGGGGGCCAGACCGGCACGCATGGCGAGGATCATCTTGATGACGCCCGCCACGCCCGCCGCCGCCTGGGTGTGGCCGATGTTGGACTTCACCGAGCCCAGCAGCACCGGCCGGCCGTCCTCACGGCCCTGGCCGTACGTCGCCAGCAGCGCCTGCGCCTCGATCGGGTCGCCCAGCGCCGTACCCGTGCCGTGGGCCTCGATGACGTCGACCTGGTCGGCCGCGAGGCGGGCGTTGGCCAGGGCCTGGCGGATGACGCGTTCCTGGGCGGGGCCGTTGGGGGCGGTCAGGCCGTTCGAAGCGCCGTCCTGGTTGACGGCGGAGCCGCGCAGTACGGCCAGGACGCGGTGGCCGAGCCGCTGGGCGTCGGACAGCCGCTCCACGAGGAGCATGCCGACGCCTTCCGCGCTGCCGAACCCGTCGGCGCTCGCGGCGAACGCCTTGCAGCGGCCGTCCGAGGACAGGCCGCGCTGCTTGCTGAGTTCGGTGACGGTGCTGGGGTGGGTCATGACGGTCACGCCCCCGGCGAGCGCCATCGTGCACTCCTCACCGCGCAGCGCCTGGACCGCGAGGTGCAGCGCGACCAGCGACGACGAGCAGGCGGTGTCCACCGTGACGGCCGGGCCCTCCAGGCCGAGGGTGTAGGCGATGCGGCCGGACGCGGCGGAGGTGACGTTGCCCGTGAGCAGATGGCCCTCGACGCCCTCGGGCAGCGGGTAGACGCCCGAGGTGTAGCCGCTGTAGGCGGCCCCGAGGAAGACGCCGGTGCGGCTGCCGCGCAGGGTGCGCGGATCGAGCCCGGCGTGCTCCAGCGCCTCCCAGGAGGTCTCCAGCACCAGGCGCTGCTGGGGGTCCATGGCCAGCGCCTCGCGGGGGGAGATGCTGAAGAAACCGGCGTCGAAGTCGCCCGCGTCGTAGAGGAATCCGCCCGAGTCGGTGGACGCGGAGCCGGGCGCGCCGCCGTCACCGTCACCGTCGTCCGTACCGTCACCCTCCCCCATACCGATGCCCGGGCCGGCGTCGAAGACCTCGGCGGGCCAGCCGCGGTCGGTGGGGAACGGGCCGATCGCGTCCTGCTCGGAGACGACCAGCCGCCACAGCTCCTCGGGCCCGCCGACCCCGCCCGGGAAACGGCAGGCCATGCCGACGACGGCGATCGGCTCGCTGCCGGCCTCCTCGACCTGGCGCAGCCGCTGCCGGCTGCGCCGCAGGTCGGCGGTGACCCGCTTGAGGTACTCCCGGAGCTTCTCTTCGTTCTCCACGTGCTTCACCTATCGGGCGGTCGGGCCGGGGCGGGCCCGGGAAATATCGTCGGAGGGGCGGGTCGTCGGAGGACGGTTTACGAGAGGCCGAACTCTTCGTCGATCAGGTTGAACAGGTCGTCGTCGCTGGCGGTGTCGATGGCCGCCGTGTCGGAGGCGTCCGGGCCGGTGCCCGCGGCCGGGCCGCTCAGGTCGCGCCACCGGGAGAGCAGCGCCTCCAGGCGGGCGGTGACGGTGTCGTCGCCGTGGACCTGCGCGTCGATGGCGGCGAGGGAGGCTGCCAAGGCGTCGATCTCCTTCAGTACGGGGCCGGTCGGGTCGGCGGTGTCGTCGGCGAGACCGAGTGCGGTGCGCAGGTGGGCGGCGAGTTCGGCGGGGGTGGGGTGGTCGAAGACCAGCGTGGCGGGCAGTCGGACGCCGGCCACGGCGGCCAGCCGGTTGCGCAGTTCGACGGCGGTCAGCGAGTCGAAGCCCAGCTCCTTGAACGGCCGGTCGGCCCGGACCTCGTCGCCCGACGCGTGGCCGAGGACCACGGCCACCTGGCCGCGCACCAGGTCCAGCAGCGCGCGGTCCCGGTCGGCCGGGGCCAGCGCGGCCAGCCGCTCGGCGAGCGGCTGTTCCTGGCGGCCGGGCTCGTCGTACTGGCGGACCACCCGGCGGGCGGGGGTGCGGACCAGGCCGCGCAGCAGCGGGGACAGTGCCCCGGCCGCCGCCTGTGCCTGGAGCGCGGCCTGGTCGAACGGGACCGGGACGAGCAGCGGTTCGGGCCGGGCCAGCGCGGCGTCGAACAGGGCGAGGCCCTGCCGCGTGTCGAGGGTGCGGGTGCCGCCGCGGGCGACCCGGCTGCGGTCGGCGTCGCCGAGGTGGCCGGTCATGGCGCTGTCCTGCTCCCACAGGCCCCAGGCCAGCGAGGTGCCGGGCAGGCCGTGCCCGCGCCGGTACTGCGCGAGGCCGTCGAGGTAGGAGTTGGCGGCGGCGTAGTTGCCCTGGCCTGCCGCGCCGAAGGTGGCGGCCGCGGAGGAGAACAGGACGAAGGCGGACAGGTCCAGGTGCCGGGTGAGATCGTGCAGGTGCCAGGCGGCGTCGGCCTTGGGCCGCAGGACGGCGGCGAGCCGGTCGGCGTCGAGCGAGCCGATGACGCCGTCGTCCAGGACGCCCGCCGCGTGCACCACGGCGGTCAGCGGGTGCGCGTCGGGCACGGTGCCAAGCGCGGCGGCCAGTGCGGCGCGGTCGGCGGTGTCGCAGGCCGACATGGTGACGTCGGCACCCAACTCGGTGAGTTCGGTGCGCAGTTCGGGTGCGCCGGGGGCGTCGGGGCCGCGTCGGCTGAGCAGCAGCAGGCTGCGCACGCCGTGTTCGGCGACCAGGTGCCGGGCGAGGAGCCGGCCGAGGGTGCCGCTGGCACCGGTGATCAGTACGGTGCCGTCCGGGTCGAGCGGCGTCGGGAGCGTCAGTACGACCTTGCCGATGTGCCGGGCCTGACTGATGTGCCGGAAGGCGTCGCGGGCCTCGCGGATGTCCCAGGTGCGGATCGGCAGCAGCCGCAGCGTTCCGTCGCCGAACAGCTTCAGCAGCTTGGTGAGTAGCTGTCCGATGCGCTTGGGTCCGGCCTCGCTGAGGTCGAAGGCCCGGTAGGCGACGCCCGGGTGGGCCTCGGCGACGGTCTCGGGCTGCCGGACGTCCGCCTTGCCCATCTCCAGGAACCGGCCGCCGCGCGGCAGCAGCGTCAGTGAGGCGTCGACGTATTCGTGGGCCAGCGCGTTCAGGACGACGTCCATGCCGCGCCCGCCGCTGACGGTCAGGAACTTGTCGGCGAAGCCGGTGTCGCGGGAGGAGGCGATGTGGTCGTCGTCCAGGCCGAGTTCGCGCAGTACGTCCCACTTGCCGGGGCTCGCGGTGGCGTACACCTCGGCTCCGAGGTGCCGGGCTATCTGTATGGCGGCCATGCCGACGCCGCCCGCTCCCGCGTGGACGAGGACCGTCTCGCCGGGCCGTAGCGCGGCGAGGTCCGTGAGGGCGAAGAGTGCGGTGAGGAAGACGATCGGCACCGAGGCCGCCTGGGTGTGGCTCCAGTCGTCGGGGACGCGGGCCAGCAGGCGGTGGTCGGTGACGGCGAGCGGTCCGTAGCCGCCGCTGAACATGCCGAACACCCGGTCGCCGGGGGCGAGTTTGCTGACGCCGGGCCCGGTCTCGAGGACCACGCCCGCGCCTTCGCTGCCCATCAGCGCCGCGTACGGCTCCAGGCCCATGGCGATCAGCGCCTGGCTGAAGTCCATGCCGAGCGCGATGAGGACGTCCCGGAAGTTGACGCCGCCGGCCCGCATGGCGACGCGGACCTCGCCGCGCCGCAGCCGGGCGTCGTCCGCCGGGACGGGCAGCAGCGCCAGGCCGTCCAGGGTGCCGTCGGCGGCGGGGGTGAGCCGCCACGCGGTGGTACCGGCCGGCGGTACGAGTGTCCCGGCGGTCGCGGTACGGGCCAGCCGCGGGGCCAGCAAAGCGCCGCCGCGTACGGCCAGTTGAGGTTCGTCGCTGTGCAGGGCGGCGAGCAGCGCGGACGGGACCGTCCCCTTCGCGGCGCTGTCGGCGTCGAGGTCGACCAGCCGCAGCCGCAGCGGGTTCTCCGACTGGGCGGAGCGGGCCAGCCCCCACAGGGCGGCCGCCGCCGGGTCGGGGGCGGTGTCCTGCGGACCGGTGGCAAGGGCACCCGTGGTCACCAGGACCAGCGGGGTGTCGGCGAGCCGGTCGTCGGCCAGCCACTGCTGAAGGGTGACCAGGAGGTCGCGGGTGACGGCGTGAGCACGGCCGGCGGAGTCGCCTCCGGTCAGGCCGACCAGGCCAGTCAGGCCAGTCGTCAAGTGCAGGAGTGCTGGGCGGTCTGCCGGTACGTCTCCTGCGTCCAGGGCGGCGCACAGTGCGGCCTGGTCGGTGTAGGCGGTGACGGGGCCGGTCTCTTCGGCGTCGGCCAGGAGCCGGGCGAGGCCGAGCGGGTCGGGTCCGAGCACGGTGCAGCCCGCCGTGGACTGGGTCCGGGCCGTGGCCTGGGTTCCGGTGGTTACGGGGGTCCAGTCCATGCGGTACAGGGACTGGGTGGTGTCGTCCTGGTCGGGGGCGGTGGCGGTGAGGAGTTCGGGGGCGATCGGGCGCAGGATCAGGGAGTCGGCGGTGGCGACCGGGCTGCCGGTGGTGTCGTACGCCTCGACGGTGACGGCGTCCGGGCCGGCCGGGGTGAGTCGGACCCGCAGTTCGGCGGCTCCGGTGGCGAACAGGGTCATGCCGGTCCAGGCGAACGGCAGCAGGGCGCGCGGTTCGCCGGACTGGTCGACGAGCCCGGTCTGCTCGTCGAGGCAGATGGTGTGCAGGGCCGCGTCCAGCAGTGCCGGGTGCAGGCCGTACGCGGCTGCCTGCTCGCGGTGCTCCTCGGGCAGCGCCACCTCGGCGAACACCTCGGTGTCGCGCCGCCACACGGCCCGCAGCCCCTGGAAGGCCGGGCCGTAGCCGTAGCCCCGGCCGGTCAGCCGCTCGTACAGGCCGGTGAGGTCGATCGGTTCGGCTCCGGACGGCGGCCAGGCGGCCGGGTCCAGGGCGGGTACGGTCTCGGCCGGCGCGGGCGCGAGGGTGCCGCCCGCGTGCCGGGTCCAGACCGGCTGCCCGGTGAGGTCGGCGGGGTCCTGGCGGCTGGAGTGCACCTCCAGGCTGCGGCGGCCGTTGCCGTCCGGGGCGCCGACGGCGACCTGGACGCGCACCGCGCCGCGTTCGGGGAGCACCAGCGGGGCTTGCAGGGTCAGTTCCTCGACCTGGCCGCAGTCGGCCTGGTCACCGGCGTGTCCGGCGAGTTCGAGGAACGCCGTGCCGGGCAGCAGTACCGCGCCCATGACGGTGTGGTCGGTGATCCACGGGTGCCCGTCAGCGGTAAGGCGGGTGGTGAACAGCAGCCCGCCGTCGGCGAGTTCGACGGCCGCGCCCAGCATCGGGTGGGCGCTGGCGCGCAGTCCGACGGCCGAGACGTCGCCGCCGAAGGCGACGGCGGACGGCTGCGGCCAGTACCGCCTGCGCTGGAAGGCGTACGTCGGCAGCTCCACGTGCCGGCGGTCGGCGGCCGGAAGCAGTCCGGCCCAGTCGGCCTCTGCGCCGTGCACGTAGGCCTGGGCGAGCGAGGTGAGGAAACGTGCGGGCCCGCCGTGGTCGCGTCGCAGAGTGCCGACGGCATGCGCGCCGCCGCCTGCGGCGTCCAGGGTGTCCTGGACCGGGGCGGTCAGCACCGGGTGCGGGCTGACCTCGACGAACACCTTGTGTCCTTCGGCGGCCAGGGCCTGTACGGCGTCGTGCAGCAGGACGGGGTTGCGCAGGTTCTCGTACCAGTAGTGGGCGTCCAGTTCCTTGCCGCCGACCCAGGCGCCGGTGTTGGTGGAGAACATCGGGACGTCGGCCGTGCGCGGTTGGACCGGGGCGAGCGAGGACAGCAGCTCGGGCCGCAGCACCTCGACCCCGGCGGAGTGCGAGGCGTAGTCCACCGCCACCTTGCGGGCCTGAACGCCGAGTTCACCGCAGCGGGTGAGGAAGCGCTCCAGGGCCTCGGCCTCGCCGGAGACCACGACGGACTCCGGTCCGTTGACGGCGGCGATGCCGACAGCGGCCACAGCTCCGTCGCCGTCTGCGGAAACGTCGTCTGCGAAGGTGTCGAGCAGTTCGGTGACGCGGGCTGCCGAGGCCGATACCGAGGCCATGCCGCCGGTTCCGGCCATCCGGATGATCGCCCGGGAGCGCAGCGCCACGATCCGGGCGGCGTCGTCCAGGGACAGCGCGCCGGCCACGTACGCGGCGGCGATCTCGCCCTGCGAATGCCCGACGACCGCAGACGGACGTACACCCACCGCCCGCCACAACGCCGCCAGCGACACCATCACCGCCCACAGCACCGGCTGCACGACGTCCACCCGCTCCAACTCGCTGCCGTCACCGCCCAGTACACCGGTCAGCGACCAGTCGACGTACGGTGCGAGCGCGGCCTCGCACTCCGCGATCGCGGCCCCGAACACCGGGGATTCCGCGAGGAGTTCACGGGCCATGCCCGCCCACTGCGAGCCCTGGCCGGGGAAGACGAACACCACGCCGGACCCGGCGGCGGTGCCCACCGCGCCCGCTGCCGGCTCCGCGCCTGCCGCCACGGCCTGTGCCTGGGCGGTCAGTTCGGCCAGATCGCGGCCGAGCAGGACGGCGCGGTCGCCGAACACCGTACGTCCGGTGGCCAGGGCGCGGCCCACGGCACGCGGGTCGGCCGCCGGGTCGGCGACGGCGAACTCGGCGAGGAGGGCGGCCTGTTCGGCCAGTGCCTCGGGGGTACGACCGCTGACGACCCAGGACACGAGGGCGTCGTCGCCCGCCGCGAACGCGAGGGGCGGTGCGCTCTCGGCGGCCGGGGAGGCAGGGGCCTCGATGAGATCCGTGACCCCATCGGTTTCCGGGGCGGCTTCGAGGATGGTGTGCGCGTTGGTGCCGCTCACGCCGAACGACGACACCGCCGCACGGCGCGGCCTGCCGGTCCGCGGCCAGTCCCGCGCCTCGGTCAGCAGCTCGACCGCGCCGGCCGACCAGTCGACGTGCGGGGTCGGCTCGTCCACGTGCAGCGTGGCGGGGAGAACGCCGTGCCGCATCGCCATGACCATCTTGATGATGCCCGCGACACCGGCGGCGGCCTGGGTGTGCCCGATGTTGGACTTCACCGACCCCAGCCACAGCGGCTGTTCGGCGTCCCTGCGCCTGCCGTACGTCGCCAGCAGCGCCTGCGCCTCGATCGGGTCGCCCAGGGAGGTGCCGGTGCCGTGCGCCTCGACGGCGTCGATGTGGTCCGGCGTCAACTGTGCGCCGGCCAGGGCCTGTCGGATGACCCGCTGCTGCGAGGGGCCGTTGGGGGCGGTCAGGCCGTTGGACGCGCCGTCCTGGTTGACGGCGGAGCCACGGACCACCGCGAGCACCCGGTGCCCGTTGCGGCGGGCGTCGGACAGCTTCTCCACGAGGAGCATGCCCGCGCCCTCGCCCCAGCCCGTGCCGTCCGCGCCCGCCGCGAACGCCTTGCACCGGCCGTCGAAGGACAGCCCGCGCTGGCGGCTGAACTCGATGAACGCGCCGGGCGTCGACATCACCGTCACACCGCCGGCCAGTGCCATGTCGCACTCGCCGGAGCGCAGCGCCTGGATGGCCAGGTGCAGGGCGACGAGGGAGGACGAGCAGGCCGTGTCGACGGTGACCGCCGGGCCCTCGAGGCCGAAGACGTAGGACAGCCGGCCCGAGACCACGCTCGCCGAGCTGCCGGTGCTGCCGTAGCCCTCGGCCAGTTCGGGCGAGCCGAGGAACAGGCCCATGTAGTCCTGGCCGTTGGAGCCGACGAACACGCCGGTGCGGGAGCCGCGCAGGGTGGTCGGGTCGAGGCCCGCGCGCTCGACGGCCTCCCAGCCGGTCTCCAGCAGCAGCCGCTGCTGCGGGTCCATCGCCAGCGCCTCACGCGGCGAGATCCCGAAGAAGTCGGCGTCGAACATGCCCGGCGCGGTCAGGAAGCTGCCGGTGCGGGCGTACGAGGTGCCGCGCCGGTCGGGGTCGGCGTCGTAGAGCGCTTCGAGGTCCCAGCCGCGGTCGGTCGGGAACTCGGTGACGGTGTCCTGTCCGCCGAGCACCAGCTCCCACAGTTGCTCGGGCGTGCTGACGCCGCCGGGGAAGCGGCAGGCCATGCCGACGATGGCGATCGGCTCGTCGTCGGCGGACCCGGCGGTCCGGACGGCGAGCGCGCCGTCCGCCCCGTCGCCGGGAAGGGCGTCGCCGAGCAGTTCGTCGCGCAGGTGGGCGGCGAGCACGGTCGCGGTCGGGTAGTCGAAGACGAGGGTCGCGGGCAGGGCGAGGCCGGTGGCCGCGCCGAGCCGGTTGCGCAGTTCGACGGCGGTCAGCGAGTCGAAGCCCAGGTCCTTGAAGCTGCGGCCGGGTTCGACGGACTCGTACGAGGCGTGGCCGAGCGCGATCGCCACATGGGTGCGGACCAGGGTCAGCAGGGTGCGGTCGCGTTCCTCGCCGGTGCGTTCCGCCAGTTCGGCGCGGAGTACGGCGGCCCGGTCGGCCTCGGCCGCGACGCTGCGGGAGAGTTCCTCGACGGCGGCGCGGGCCTCGGGGATACGGCTGATCAGTCGGCTGGGCCGGGCGGAGACCTGGGCGGTCACCAGCCGCTCCCAGTCCACGTCGGCGACGGTGAGCAGCGTGTCGCCGTGGTCGATCGCCCGGTGCAGGGCGGCGACGGCCGCGTCCGGGGCCATGGCGGAGACTCCGCCGCGTTCCATCCGGGCGCCGGTCGCCTCCTCGCCCGCCGCCATGCCGCCGCCCGCCCAGGGGCCCCAGGCGACGGCGGTGGCGGGCAGTCCGGCGGCCCTGCGGTGCTGGGCGAGGGCGTCCAGGCCGGCGTTGGCGGCGGCGTAGTTGCCCTGGCCGGCCGCGCCGAGGGTGCCCGCGATCGACGAGAACAGCACGAACGCGGTCAGGTCCAGGTCGCGGGTCAGCTCGTGCAGGTGCCAGGCGGCTTCGGTCTTCGCGGCCAGTACGGCCGTCAGCCGCTGCGGGGTCAGCGCGGCGAGTACGCCGTCGTCCAGCACACCGGCGGCGTGCACGACGGCGGTCAGCGGCCGGTCGGCCGGGACGGAGTCGATGAGCGCGGCCAGCGCCGTACGGTCCGAGGTGTCACAGGCCACGACGACCGGCTCGGTGCCCGCCGCCGACAGTTCGGCGCACAGCTCGGCCGCGCCGGGCGCGGCCGGGCCGCTGCGGCTGGCGAGGAGCACGCGCTCGGCACCGTTACGGGCCAGCCAGCGGGCGACGTGACCGCCGAGGGCGCCGGTGCCGCCGGTGACCAGGACGGTTCCGGTCGGCCGCCAAGGCGACGCGGGCTCGGCGGACTCGGCGGTGGTGATCGGGGCACGCTCCAGCCGCGCGCCGTAGGCGGCCGAGGAACGCACGGCCACCTGGTCCTCGGCGGGAGCGGGCTGCGCGAGTACGGCCAGGAGACGGTCAACGATGCGCTCGTCCAGGACGGTCACGGCCCTGACGTCCGCGTTCTCGTCGGCGGGCAGGTCGATGAGGCCGCCCCAGCGGTCCGGGTGTTCGAGTGCGGCGACGCGGCCCAGTCCCCACAGCTCGGCCTGGCGCGGCCGGGCGGGGCCGTCGTCCTGCCCCGCCGCCACGGCTCCGGCGGTGACACACCACAGCGGAGCGCTGATTTCGGCGTCGCCCAGGGCCTGGAGCAGGAGAAGGGTTGCCTCAAGTGCGTTGTGCGGGGCCAGGGTTGCGAGGAGGGAGAGCACGCCGGTCGGCTGCCCGCTGCCCTCGTCGTCGGCCGCCGTCGCGCGCAGGACCGCCGCCAGGCCGTCCCGGGTCTCGTCGGCCGCCGCCACCTGTCGTACGTCGGCGCCTCGGGCGGTCAGCGCCGCGAGGATCGCTTCGGGAGCGGTGCCGTCGGCCGGGGTGACGACCCACCAGGTGCCGGTCAGCGGAGTCGAGGCGGCCGGCGCGAGCGGCTGCCAGCGCATGCGGTACCGCCAGGTGTCGGTCAGTTGCCGCTGCCGGCCGCCCCGGCGCCAGGCCGTGAGCGCGGGCAGTACGGCGCCGAGCGGGCCGCTGTCGTCCATCCGCAGGGTCGCCGCGACGGATTCCAGGTCCTCTCGTTCCACGGCCTCCCAGAACCGGGCGTCGACCGTGTCACTCTCGCCGCTCCCGCCACTGTCGCCGCTCCGCGCGCCGAGCGGCCGGGCCTGCTCGGGCCAGTAGCGCTCACGCTGGAAGGCGTACGTCGGCAGCTCGACGGGACGCGCCCCGGACCCGGCGAACAACGCCGACCAGTCCACCGCCACACCCCGCACGAACGCCCCGGCCGCACCGGCGACCAGCGACTCCGCTTCCGACCACCCCGTCCGCAGCACCGGCACACCGGCACCCTGCGGAACCAGCGCGGACAACACCCCACCCGGACCGACCTCGACGAACGTCACCACGCCACGGCCTTCCAGCACCGCGACACCGTCGGCGAACCGGACGGCCTCACGGACATGCCGCACCCAGTACTCGGGCGAGCACAGGTCTGCCGCCGTGGCCAGTTCACCGGTCAGGTTCGAGACGACCGGGATGCGCGGGGCGTCGTACGTCAACCCCTCGGCCACCGACCGGAACTCGGCCAGCATCGGATCCATCAGCGGGGAGTGGAAGGCATGGCTGACCGTCAACTTCTTTACGCGCAAGCCCTGTTCACGCCAGCGCGACTCCAACTGCCCAACGGCTACTGCATCACCGGACACGACAACCGACGACGGACCGTTCACCGCCGCGATCGCGACCCGCTCGTCCAGTTCGGGTCGTACGTCCGCCTCGGTGGCCTCGACGGCCAGCATCGCGCCGCCCACCGGCAGCGCACCCATCAGCCGGCCACGCGCAGCCACCAGCGTGCAGGCGTCCTCCAGGGACCAGACACCGGCCACGTACGCGGCGGCGATCTCACCGATGGAGTGACCGGCGACGAAGTCGGGCGTCACGCCCCACGACTCCAGCAGCCGGAACAACGCCACCTCGATCGCGAACAGCGCCGGCTGGGTGAACTCCGTGCGGTCGATCAACCCCGTCGCGTCCTCGAAGAGGACATCCCGCAGCGGGCGGTCCAGCAGTTCGTCGAAGCGGGCGCACACCGCGTCCAGGGCATCGGCGAACACGGGGTAGGCGGCGTACAACTCACGCCCCGCACCTGCCCGTTGGCTGCCCTGCCCCGAGAACAGGAACGCAGTCCGGCCTTCCATCGCCGTACCGCGAACCACACCCGGCGCCTCCGCGCCTTGCGCCATCACTGCCAACCCGCGCTCCAGCGCAGACCGGTCACGTCCGAAAACCACCGCATGGTGATCGAACGTAGAGCGGCCGTGCGCGAGGGAGTACCCCACTTCGACCGCGTTAGCCCCATGACCTGGGCCCCCTATCCACTGCGAGAGGCGAGTTGCCTGCTCCCGCAGGGCCGATTCGCCCCGACCTGACACGATCCACGGCACCACACCGCCGTACACGGAGGCCTCGGGGGTCTCGGTGGTCACAGGGGTGTCGGTGGTCTCGGGGGCGGGTGCTGCGGGCTGTTCGATGATCACGTGGGCGTTGGTGCCGCTGATGCCGAACGCGGAGACGCCCGCGCGGCGGGGACGGTCGTGGTCGGGCCATTCGGTGGCGGCGGTCAGCAGGCGTACCGCGCCCTCCGACCAGTCCACGTGCGGAGTCGGCTCGTCCACGTGCAGCGTCTGCGGGAGCACGCCGTGCCGCATCGCGAGCACCATCTTGATCACGCCCGCCACACCGGCGGCGGCCTGGGTGTGGCCGATGTTGGACTTCACCGAGCCGAGCAGGAGCGGGTGTTGGGCCTCGCGGCCCTGGCCGTACGTCGCCAGCAGGGCCTGCGCCTCGATCGGGTCGCCCAGCGCCGTACCCGTGCCGTGCGCCTCCACGACGTCGACCTCGGACGTGCCGAGCCCCGCGTTGGCCAGGGCCTGGCGGATCACCCGCTGCTGGGACGGACCGTTGGGGGCCGTAAGACCGTTGGACGCGCCGTCCTGGTTGACCGCCGAGCCGCGCACCACCGCGAGGATCCGGTGGCCGTTGCGCTCGGCGTCGGACAGGCGCTCCACGAGCAGCATGCCCGCGCCCTCGCCCCAGCCGGTGCCGTCGGCTGCGGAGGCGAACGCCTTGCAGCGGCCGTCGGCCGACAGCCCGCGCTGCCGGGAGAACTCCACGAACGCGCCCGGGGTGGACATGACGGTGACGCCGCCCGCCAACGCCATGTCGCACTCGCCGGACCGCAGCGCCTGCGCGGCCAGGTGCAGGGCCACCAGCGAGGACGAGCACGCGGTGTCGACGGTCAGCGTCGGCCCTTCGAGGCCGAAGGTGTAGGCCAGCCGCCCGGAGACGACGCTCGCCGCGTTGCCGGTGCCGACATGGCCTTCGCCGCTGGCCGCGCCGAGGAGCAGCGCCGGGTAGTCCTGGCCGTTGGTGCCGACGAAGACGCCGGTACGGGAGCCGCGCGCCGACCGGGGGTCGATGCCGGCCCGTTCGAAGGCCTCCCACGAGGTTTCCAGCAGGAGCCGCTGCTGCGGGTCCATCGCCAGCGCCTCACGCGGCGAGATCCCGAAGAACCCGGCGTCGAAGCGGTCGGCGTCCGTGAGGAACGCGCCGACGCGGACGTACGAGGTGCCCTGGTGCTCGGGGTCGGGGTGGTAGAGCGCGTCCAGGTCCCAGCCGCGGTCGTCTGGGAACTCGCCGACCGCGTCGCGGCCGTCGGCCAGCAGCCCCCACAGCTCCTCGGGCGAGTCGATGCCGCCGGGGAAGCGGCAGCCGATGCCGACGATGGCCACCGGTTCGTCCACCGGTGCCGCCGCCGTGGCCGACGGCGGTGTGGGCTCGGCGGCGCGACGGTCGCCCAGCAGGCGTTCGAGGAACCAGTCGGCCAGGGCCAGCGGGGTGGGGTGGTCGTAGACCAGGGTGCTGGGCAGGCTGAGCGCGGTGCGCGCGCCGAGGCGGTTGCGCAGTTCCACGGCGGTCAGTGAATCCATGCCCAGTTCGTTGAACGGGCGTTCCTCCGGGACGGCCGAGGCGGAGCTGTGGCCGAGCACGAGCGCGGTCTGCTCCCGTACGAGGTCGAGCAGCAGCGCGGCGCGTTCCGGCTCGGACAGCGTGGCGAGCCGGTCGGCCAGGGTGTCGCCGCCGGTGCCGGGCTGCGGCTGGGTGCCGGGTGTGTCGCTCACGTGGTCCAGGGCGCGGACGGCGGCCGGGATGCCGGTCAGCAGCGGTGCCGGGCGGGCGACGGCCAGGCCGGGCGCGAAGCGCGTCCAGTCGACGTCGGCCACGACGGCGGACGGCGCACCGCCGGACACCGCGAGGTGCAGGGCGTCGAGGGCGGACTCCGGGGTGAGCGGGGTCAGGCCGGCGCGGCGCAGCCGGGCCTCGGTGGTGTCACCGTCGGCGGCCATGCCGGTGCCCGCCCAGGGGCCCCAGGCGACGGCGGTGGCCGGCAGGCCGAGGTCGTGCCGGTGCCGGGCGAGCGCGTCGAGGTAGGCGTTGGCGGCGGCGTAGTTGCCCTGGCCCGCGCCGCCGACGCTGCCGGAGAGGGAGGAGAAGAGGACGAACGCGGTCAGGTCCAGGTCGCGGGTCAGCTCGTGCAGGTGCCAGGCGCCGAGGGCCTTGCCCGCCAGGACGGCGGCCAGCCGCTCGGGGGTCAGGGCCTCCAGCACGCCGTCGTCGAGGATGCCCGCCGTGTGCACCACGGCGGTCAGCGGGCAGTCGGCCGGGACGGCGTCGATGACGGCGCTCAGGGCTTCCCGGTCGGCCACGTCACAGGCCACCACGGTCACCGTCACCGTGTCCTGTATGCCCTCCAGTTCCGCGAGTTCCGCGAGCAGTTCGGCGGCTTCGGGCGCGTCCATGCCCCGGCGACTCAGCAGTACCAGCCGCTCCACGCCCTGCTCCGCGAGCCGACGCGCGACCCGGCCGCCGAGACCACCCAGGCCACCGGTGACCAGCACCGTGCCGGACGGCTGCCAGGTGCCGGCCTCTTCCATGTCCGTGCGCCGCAGGGGTGCGGGACGGAGTCGGCGTACGAACACGCCGGACGGCCGTACCGCGACCTGGTCCTCGGCGCGCTGGCCGAGCACCCGCGCCAGCCGGGCGGCGGACCGCTCGTCCACCGACTCGGGCAGATCGACCAGCCCACCCCAGCGCTGCGGGTGTTCCAGCGCCGCCACCCGGCCCAGACCCCACACCACGGCCTGCCCCGGCGCGGCCAGCCGGTCGGCACGACCGACCGCCACCGCACCACGCGTCGCACACCACAGCGGTGCCTCGACCCCGGCATCACCGAGTGCTTGCAGAAGCGTCAACTCATTTGTGTCTGAAGGTTGTTCGGGCGAGTCGTCGCCGCCAAGGAGGGACAGGACCCCGGTCAGTTCGTGGTCGACGGCCGTCTCGCGGAGCCGGTCGGCCAGCGCGGCGCGGTCCTCGGTGCTGCCGACCTCGCAGCGGATCGGCTCGACGCCGGTCGCGCGCAGCGCCGCCAGCCAGGCATTGGCCCAGTCCGGCCGGGCCGTCGGTACGGCTACCAGCCAGGTGCCGGAAGCTGCGGCGTCGGCTGCTTCGGCGTCGGCCCAGGGCTGCCAGCGCTCCTGGTAGCCGCAACTGTCGACGAGCGACGCCTGCCGGTGCCTGCGACGCCAGGACGACAGCAGCGGCAGGGCGGTCGCCAGCGTCTGGCCGGCCTCGTCGGCCTCGGCCCCGGTGAGCCGTAGCGCCCCGGTGACCGCAGGCAGGTCGCCGCTCTCGATGGCGGCCCAGAGCTGAGCCTCCTCTTGCGCCACAGCCGCGTCGGGCAGCAGATCGGCGGCGGTGAGCGTGGCGGACTCCAGCCAGTACTGCTGGTGCTGGAAGGGGTAGGTGGGCAGGTCTACGGGGCGGAGATCACCGCTGCCGTTCCCGTTCCGGTTACCGCTGCCGTTGCCGGTCAGGTACGCCGACCAGTCGACGGCGGGGCCGTGGACGTGGAGGGTGGCCAGCGCCGCCAACAGGGCCGCGTCCTCGGCACGGTCGCGGCGCAGTGCGGCGACCAGGACCGAGGCGGTGGGACGGGCGACTTCGGCGTCCGCTTCCGCGATCGTGCCCTGCGCCATGGCCGTCAGGACACCGTCGGGGCCCAACTCCAGGTAACGGCGGACACCTTCACGGTGAAGCGTACGGATGCCGTCGGCGAACCGGACGGCCTGACGGACATGCCGGACCCAGTACTCGGGCGAGCAGAGTTCGTCGGCCGTGGCGATCTCACCGGTCAGGTTCGAGACGACCGGGATGCGCGGGGCGTCGTACGTCAGGCTCTCGGCCACGCGGCGGAACTCCGCGAGCATCGGATCCATCAACGGCGAGTGGAACGCGTGACTGACCGTCAACTGCTTGACGCGCAGGCCCTGTTCACGCCACTTCGACTCCAGCTCGCTGACGGCTACGGCATCACCGGACACCACGACCGACGACGGACCGTTCACCGCCGCGATCGCGACGCGCTCGTCCAGTTCGGGACGTACGTCCGCCTCGGTCGCCTCGACCGCCAGCATTGCGCCGCCCTCGGGCAGCGCACCCATCAGTCGGCCTCGCGCAGCCACCAGCGTGCACGCATCGCCCAGGGACCAGACACCCGCCACGTACGCGGCAGCGACCTCACCGATCGAATGCCCCGCTACGAAGTCCGGTCGTACGCCCCACGACTCCAGCAGCCGGAACAGCGCCACCTCGACCGCGAACAACGCGGGTTGGGTGAACTCCGTCCGGTCGATCAACTCCCCGTCCTCGAAGAGCACTTCACGCAACGGACGGTCCAACAACCCGTCGAAGCCCGCGCACACCGCATCCAAGGCAGCCGCGAACACCGGATGGGCCGCGTAAAGACCACGCCCCATACCCGCGCGCTGTGCGCCCTGGCCGGTGAACAGCCAGGCCGTGCGTGTGCCGGATGTGGCGGTCGCGACATGGGCCGAGGGGATCTCGCGGCCGTCGGCGACGGCTGCCAGGGCCTCCAGCAGTTCGGCTCGGTCGGTGCCGAGCGTGACCGCCCGGTGGTCCAGGACCGCGCGCCGGGTGGCCAGGGAGAACGCCACGTCCTGGGCGCGCAGTTCCGGTGCGGCCAGGAGGTGGTGCCGCAGCCGGTCGGCGGCGGCTCGCAGTGCCTCGTCGCTGCGGGCCGAGAGCGGCAGGGCCACCAGGCCGGGAGCCTCTGTGCGCGGCGGCTCGGCAGCCGTGTCGCCCTGCTCGATGACGACGTGGGCGTTGGTGCCGCTGACGCCGAAGGAGGACACGCCGGCCCGGCGCGGACGGCCGGTCTCGGGCCACTCGGTGGTGGCGGTCAGCAGTTCGACGGCACCCGCCGTCCAGTCGACGTGCGGGGTCGGCTCGTCCACGTGCAGGGTCTGCGGAAGCACACCGTGCCGCATCGCGAGGACCATCTTGATGACGCCGGCGACACCGGCGGCCGACTGGGTGTGGCCGATGTTGGACTTCACCGAGCCGAGCAGGAGCGGGTGTTGGGCCTCGCGGTGCTTGCCGTAGGTGGCCAGCAGGGCCTGCGCCTCGATCGGGTCGCCGAGAGCCGTGCCCGTGCCGTGTGCCTCGACGGCGTCGACGTCGGAGGGGGTGAGGCGGGCGTTGGCCAGCGCCTGGCGGATGACCCGCTGTTGGGCGGGGCCGTTGGGCGCGGTCAGGCCGTTCGAGGCCCCGTCCTGGTTGACGGCCGAACCGCGCACCACCGCCAGCACCTCGTGACCGTTGCGTCGGGCGTCCGAGAGCCGTTCCACGACGAGCACACCCGCGCCCTCGGACCAGCCGGTGCCGTCGGCCGCGGCCGCGAACGCCTTGCAGCGCCCGTCGGTGGACAGGCCGCGCTGCCTGCTGAACTCCGTGAAGATGCCCGGCGTCGCCATCAGCGTCACACCGCCGACCAACGCCATCGAGCACTCCCCCGCCCGCAGCGCCTGACCCGCCAGATGCAGCGCGACGAGTGAGGACGAGCAGGCGGTGTCGACCGTGACAGCGGGGCCCTCGAAGCCGAACGTGTACGCCAGTCGGCCCGACACCACACTCGGGGTGTTACCGGTCAGCAGGTGCCCCTCGACGCCCTCCGGCATCCGCAGCAGGCCCGTGCCGTACCCGGAGGCGGCGGCGCCGATGAACACACCGGCGCGCGAACCACGCACCGTCGCCGGGTCCATGCCCGCGCGCTCCAGCGCCTCCCAGGCGGCTTCCAGCAGGAGCCGCTGCTGCGGGTCCATCGCCAGCGCCTCACGCGGCGAGATCCCGAAGAACCCGGCGTCGAAGCCCGCCGCCTCGGCGACGAAGCCGCCCCGGCTGACGTACGACGTACCGGCTCGCTCACCGTCCGCGTCGAACAACGCCTCCAGGTCCCAGCCGCGGTCGGCGGGGAAGTCGCCGATGGCGTCGCCGCCGTCCAGCACCAGGTTCCACAGTGCCTCGGGCGACGCGATCCCGCCGGGGAACCGGCAGGCCATGCCCACGATCGCCAACGGCTCGTCCGCCGCCGCGCCGCCGGCCGTGCCGGTGGTGGCGGCAGCCGGGACGACCGCCGCCTGCGGGACGGTTCCCGCGAGTTCGGCCAGGACGAAGTCCGCGAGCGACTGCGGGGTCGGGAAGTCGAAGACGAGGGTCGCCGGCAGCCGCAGGCCCGTCGCCGTATTGAGGTGGTTACGCAGTTCGACGGCGGTGAGGGAGTCGAAGCCGAGGTCCTTGAAGGCCCGGCTCGGATCCACGTCGGCGGCACCGCCGTGGCCCAGCACGGCCGCCGCGTGCGCCCGCACCAGTTCCACCACGACCCGTCGGGCCTCGGCCTGTTCCAGACCCGCCAGCCGCGCCACGAGCGACTGCTCGGCGGACGCCGACACATCGCGCGCCCTGCGCAAGGAGGCCCGGACCAGCCCGCTCATGACGGGCGGCAGCGCGCCCACCGAGGCATTGGCACGCAGCGTGGCCGTCTCCAGGTGCACCGCGACCGGCCGCGCCTCGACGCCGGTCCAGGCGGCGTCGAACAGCGCCATGCCCTCGTCCGCCCCCAGCGGCACGAGGCCGCCACCGGCCATACGGCGTACGTCCGCCTCGGTGAGGTCACGCGTCATACCGCTGACCTGCGACCAGGGACCCCAGGCCACGGAGGTCGCGGGCAGACCGCTGGTGCGACGGTACGCGGCCAGCGCGTCCAACGAGGCGTTCGCGGCAGCGTAGTTGGCCTGACCGGAGGCACCGAGAGTGCCGGCGATGGAGGAAAACAGGACGAAGGCCGCCAGGTCTTGGCCGGCCGTGAGTTCGTGGAGGTGGCGAGCCGCGTCGGCCTTCGGGCCCCAGACGGTCGCCAGACGGTCGGGGGTGAGGGCGCCGACGAGACCGTCGTCCAGGACACCGGCGGTGTGGATGACCGCCGTCAGGCGTTCCGTCTCCAACAGGGCCGCCACAGCGTCCCGATCGGCCATGTCGCAGGCCACGATCCGTACGGCAGCGCCCAGTTCGGTCAGCTCGGCGCGCAACTCCGCCGCACCGGGGGCGTCCAGGCCTCGCCGGGAGACCAACAGCAAGTCCCGGGTGCCGTGTTCGGTTACCAAGTGCCGGGCCACGTGTGCGCCCAGACCACCCGTGCCACCGGTCACCAGGACCGTACGGTCCTGGTCCAGGGGTGCCGGGACGGTCAGCACGACCTTGCCGACGTGCTTGGCCTGGCTGATGAAACGGAAGGCTTCACGGGCCTGCCGTACGTCCCATGCCCGCACCGGGAGCAGCTCCACCGCGCCCGTGCCGAACAGCTCCAGCAGCTCGGCCAGCAGCTCCGCGATCCGGTCCGGACCCGCTTCGAACAAGTCGAACGCCCGGTAGGACACGGCCAGTTCGGCCGCGTCACGGACATCGGTCTTGCCCATCTCCAGGAACCGGCCACCCTCGGCCAGCACCGACAGCGAGGCATCGACGAACTCACCCGCGAGAGCGTTCAGTACGACGTCGATACCGCTGAACTTCTCCGCGAAGGACGTGTCACGGGAGGACGCGATGTGATCGTCGTCCAGACCGAGACCCCGCAGTACGTCCCACTTGGCGGGGCTCGCCGTCGCGAACACCTCGGCACCCAAGTGCTGTGCGAGCTGGATCGCCGCCATGCCGACGCCACCGGCACCGGCATGCACCAACACCCGGTCACCGGACTGGACTTGAGCCAGGTCCTGCCACGCGTACCACGCCGTCAGGAAGACGATCGGCACCGCTGCCGCCTCGGCGAACGACCAGCCGTCCGGGACGCGGCCGAGCAGCCGCTCGTCCGTCACCGTGACGTTGCCCATGCCGCCGGGGGCCATACCGAACACCCGGTCGCCGACGGTGAGTCCATCGACCCCCGGTCCGACCTCGAGCACCACACCGGCCGCTTCGCCGCCCAGGGGGCCGGCGGGGCCGGGGTACATGCCCAACGCACTCAGCACGTCACGGAAGTTCACGCCTGCGGCACGTACCGCGACCCGCACCTCACCGGCCGCCAGCTCGGCCGTCGCCTCGGGGAACGGCACCAGGGCGAGCTGGTCCAGGCTTCCTCGTTCGGCACTGTCCAAGCGCCAGGCGGGCAGGTCCGACGGGACCGGGAGGGTGTCGTCAGCGGCGGTCCGGGACAGGCGTGGGACGCTCATGGCGCCCTGCCTGACGGCGGCCTGGTCCTCCTCGGTCCGGGCCGTGAGGCCGCTCAGCGCGCGCCAGGACTCGGCGGTGCCGTCGACGTCGGCCAGCACGAAGCGGCCGGGGTTCTCGGCCTGGGCCGAGCGTATGAGGCCCCAGACCGCCGCCGCGTCCAGGTCGGTCACCGCGTCACCGGGGACTGCGGTGACGGCCCCCTGCGTGACGACCAGAAGCGGGGTGTCGGCCGAGCGGTCGTCGGCCAGCCAGTCCTGAACGGTGGCCAGGGTCGCGGCGACAGCGCCCGCGCCGCCGACCGCGAGCAGGACGGTGCCGTCGAGAGGCACATCGCCGACCCGCTCGTACGCTGCGGCCTCGATGCCCGCCTCGCGGAGGGCGTCCACGACCGGCCGTCCGCCGTGCAGCACTGCCGACCTGCGCGGGACGAAGATCGTCTCCGCCACAGCCGTCGGCATCGGCATCGGCGTCCAGCCCAACCGGAGCAGCCCGTCGTCGGACGACGTCACCGTCTGCGGCCGAAGCTGCGCCGCGGAGACCGGGCGTAGGACGAGGGAGCCGATCGACGCCACCGGCTCGCCGGTGCCGTCGGCCACGTCGATGCGTACCGCGTCCGGACCGGCGGGAGCCAGGCGGGCGCGCAGGGCGCCGGCGCCGGTGGCGTGCAGGGCGACGTCCGACCAGGCGAACGGGAGGCGGCCCTGTCCTGCGGCGGTCTCCTCGGCGCTGACCTGTATGAACGCGCCGAATCCGACCGCGTGCAGCGTGGCGTCCAACAGCGCCGGGTGCACTCCGTACGCTCCCGCGCTGTCCCTGACCTGCTCGGGGAGCGCGACCTCGGCGTACACCTCGTCGCCGAGCCGCCAGGCGGCGTGCAGACCTTGGAAGACCGGGCCGTAGCCGTAGCCCTGCGCGGTGAGGGACGGGTAGTGGTCGGCGACCTCGACCTTCGTCGCGCCGGGGGGCGGCCACTCGATGAGCGGCTGCGGGGTGAGCGCGGCCGGGGCGTCGGGCGGGGCCAGTTCGCCGGTGGCGTGCCGGGTCCAGTCCGCCTCGTGCGGCTCGCCGCGTCCGGGGGCGGCGGGGCGCGAGGACACCGTCACCCGACGGCGTTCGGACTCGTCCGGCGACGACACCCGGACCTGCACCACGATGGTGCCGTCGGCGGGCATGACCAGCGGTTCCTGGAGCGTCAGCTCCTCCAGTCCACCCCAGCCGAGTTCGGCCGCGGCGTGCAGCGCCATCTCCACGTACGCGGTGCCCGGGAGCAGTACCGAGCCCAGGATGGCGTGGTCGGCGAGCCAGGGGTGGCTGCGCAGCGACAGCCGGCCGGTGAGGACCATGCCCTCGTCGTGGGCGAGCCGGACGGCGGCCCCGAGCAGCGGATGCCCGGCCGGCTCCAGACCCAGTCCGGTCGCGTCGCCGGGGGCGGCACCGGTCAGGTCCGGCCAGTAGCGGTGCTCCTGGAAGGGATACGTGGGCAGTTCGACCCGCCGGGCACCCGATCCGGCGTAGTACGCCGACCAGTCCACCCGCACGCCTGCCGCGTGCAGCCCGCCCAGGGCGGCGAGCAGCGTACGGACGTCGGACCGGCCGCCGCGCAGCGTGGCGAGCAGCGCGCTGTCCTCGTCGTCGGGCAGGCAGCGCCCGGCCATGGCGGTGAGCACGGAGTCGGGGCCGAGCTCGATGAACGTACGGACGCCGCCTTGGGCGTGCAGCGTCGCGATCCCGTCGGCGAAGCGGACGGCTTCGCGGACGTGCCGGACCCAGTACTCCGGTGAGCAGAGTTCGTCGGCCGTCGCCATCTCACCGGTCAGGTTCGAGACGAGCGGGATGCGCGGGGCGTCGTACGTCAATCCCTCGGCCACCGACCGGAACTCGGCCAGCATCGGATCCATCAGCGGCGAGTGGAAGGCATGACTGACCTTCAGTTGTTTGACGCGGAGGCCCTGTTCACGCCAGAGCAACTCCAACTCCCCGACGGCTTCCGCATCTCCGGACACCACGACCGACGTCGGACCGTTGACCGCCGCGATCGCAACGCGCTCGTCCAGCTCCGGCAGTACGTCCGCCTCGGACGCCTCCACCGCGAGCATGGCTCCGCCTGACGGCAGCTCGCCCATCAACCGGCCGCGTGCCGCGACCAGCGTGCACGCGTCGTCCAGGGACCAGACACCCGCCACGTACGCGGCGGCGATCTCACCGATCGAGTGACCGGCGACGAAGTCGGGCGTCACACCCCACGACTCCAGCAACCGGAACAACGCCACCTCGACCGCGAACAACGCGGGCTGCGTGAACTCCGTACGGTCGATCAACCCCGACGCGTCCTCGAAGAGGACATCGCGCAGCGGGCGGTCCAGCAGCCCGTCGAACCGGGCGCACACCTCGTCCAGCGCATCCGCGAACACGGGGTAGGTGGCGTACAACTCACGTCCCGCGCCCACCCGTTGGCTGCCCTGGCCCGACATGAGGACGGCAACGAGGCGGCCCGGTCGGGCGGTGGTCGGGGACGGGGTGGGCGGTGTGGTGGTGGTCAGGGCGGTGGTCAGTTCGGCGCGGGTGTCCGCGACGAGTACGGCACGGTGGGGCAGGGCGGCGCGGGTCGTGGCCAGGGAGTAGGCGATGTCCTGGAGGGAGAGGTGGGCGTCGCTGTCCAGCAGGGCTCCGAGGCGGTGTGCCTGGGCGGCCAGGGCGGCCGGGGTCTGGCCGGACAGTACGAACGGCAGGGGCTGGTCGTCTGCGGGGGTGGGCCCGGGGGCCGCCGGGGTGGCGGTGGGGAGTTCGAGGATGGTGTGCGCGTTGGTGCCGCTGATGCCGAACGCCGAGACGGCGGCCCGGCGGGGTGCCTCGTGGCTCGGCCACTCGCGGGACTCGGTCAGCAGTTCCACCGCGCCCGACGCCCAGTCGATGTGCGGGGACGGCTGGTCCACGTGGAGGGTCTGCGGGAGGACGCCGTTGCGCATCGCCATGACCATCTTGATGACGCCCGCCACGCCGGCGGCGGCCTGGGTGTGCCCGAGGTTGGACTTCACCGAGCCGAGCAGGAGCGGCCGACCCGCGGGGTGCGCCTGGCCGTAGGTCGCGAGCAGCGCCTCGGCCTCGATCGGGTCGCCCAGGGCTGTACCCGTGCCGTGCGCCTCCACCGCGTCGACGTCGGCGGCGGTCAGGCCGGCGTCGGCCAACGCCTCGCGGATGACGCGCTGTTGGGACGGGCCGCTCGGGGCGGTCAGGCCGTTGGACGCACCGTCCTGGTTGACGGCGGAGCCCCGGACCACGGCCAGGATCTGGTGGCCGTTGCGCTGCGCGTCGGACAGCCGCTCCACGAGCACCAGGCCGACGCCCTCGCCCCAGCCCGTGCCGTCCGCGCCCGCCGCGAACGCCTTGCAGCGGCCGTCGGCCGCGAGACCTCGCTGGCGGGAGAACTCCACGAACGTCGTGGGCGTCGACATGACGGTCACACCGCCGGCCAGCGCCAGGTCGCACTCCCCCGAGCGCAGCGCCCGCACCGCGAGGTGCAGCGCGACCAGGGACGACGAGCAGGCCGTGTCCACCGTCATCGCCGGGCCTTCCAGCCCGAACGCGTACGCGAGCCGACCCGACACGACACTCGCCGAGTTGCCCGTGCCGAGGTGACCGCCGACCTCTTCCTGCGCGGCGACGAGCAGGTGGCCGTAGTCCTGGCCGTTGGTGCCGACGAACACGCCGGTGCGTGAGCCGCGTACGGCGTCGGGTGCGACGCCCGCGCGCTCGAAGGTCTCCCAGGCCGTCTGGAGCAGGAGCCGCTGCTGCGGGTCCATCGCCAGCGCCTCACGCGGCGAGATGCCGAACAGCCCGGCGTCGAACCGGTCGGCGCCGGTCAGGAAGCCGCCGACGCGGACGTACGAGGTGCCCTGGCGTTCCGGGTCCGGGTCGTAGAGCGCGTCCAGGTCCCAGCCTCGGTCGCCGGGGAAGCCGCTGATCGCGTCCCGGCCGTCGGCGAGCAGCGCCCACAGCTCTTCCGGCGACTCGATGCCACCGGGGAACCGGCAGCCCATGCCGACGATCACCACGGGTTCGTCCGCCACGGCGGGCGTGGGTGTCGTCGTGGCAGGCAGGGCCTTCGGCGCCGATTCGGCCCCGGCCAGCCGCTCCCGCAGCCAGGCCGCCAGTGCGGCGGGCGTCGGGTGGTCGAAGACCAGGCCGGTCGGCAGTCGCAGTCCGGTCACCGCTCCGAGGCGGTTGCGCAGTTCGACGGCCATCAGCGAGTCGAAGCCGAGGTCCTTGAAGGCGCGGTCGGCCGCGATGGCGTCGGCCGAGTCGTGCCCCAGCACCGACGCGACATGCTCGCCGACCAGCCGGCTCAGCGCCCGTTCCTGCTCGGGCCGGCTCAACCCGGCGAGGTGGGCGGTGAGTTCGGTGCCCGGCGCGGGCGCGGCTTCGGCGGAGGCCGTGGCGTCCTGGGCGGGGGCCGCCGAGTTCCGTACGTCCTCCCGTACGTCGGGGAGGTCGCTGATCAGCGGGCTGCGGCGGACGGCCGCGTAGGCCGGGGCGAACCGGGACCAGTCGATGTCGGCGACGACCTGCACGGGGTCGCCGAGGTCGTCGGGGCCGCCGGGGCCGCCCGTCGTCTGGGCGAGCAGGGTGACCGCGAGCCGTGGGTCGAGCGGGTTCATGCCGCCGCGCCGCATCCGGTCCTCGACGCCGCCGACGGCCATTCCGGTGCCGCCCCAGGGGCCCCAGGCGAGGGAGGCGGCGGGCAGGCCGAGGCCGTGCCGGTACTCGGCCAGTGCGTCGAGGTAGGCGTTGGCGGCGGCGTAGTTGCCCTGGCCCGCCGCGCCCAGCGTGCCGGACACCGACGAGAACAGGACGAAGGCCTGGAGGTCGAGGGGCTGCGTCAACTCGTGGAGCAGCCAGGCACTTTCGGCCTTTGCCCGGAGGACGGACCCGACCTGTCCTGCGGACATCCCGTCCAGCACGCCGTCGTCCAGCACACCGGCGGTGTGGATCACCGCGGTCAGCGGAAGCTCCGCCGGGACGGCCGCGATGACCGCCGCCAGCGCCTCCCGGTCGGCCGCGTCACACGCGGCGACCGTCACCCGCACATCCGAGCTCGCCAGTTCCGAGAGTTCCGAGAGTTCAGAGAGTTCCGCTACGAGTTCGGCGGCTCCCGGGGCTTCCGGGCCGCTTCGGCTGAGCAGCACCAGGTGCTGCGCGCCGTTCCGCACCAGCCAGCGGGCCACATGGCCGCCGAGGGCGCCGGTGCCGCCGGTGACCAGGACGGTTCCGGTGGGCTGCCAGGCCGGGGCCAGGTTCAAGGCCGGGGCCTGAGCGGCGGTGCGCTCCAGACGACGTCCGAAGACGCCGGAAGCGCGTACGGCCACCTGGTCCTCGTCGCGCCGGCCCAGTGCCCGTACGAGGCGGGCGGCGGACCGTTCGTCCAGCGACTCCGGCAGGTCGACCAGACCGCCCCAGCGCTCCGGAAGCTCCAGCGCCGCGACCCGGCCCAGACCCCACAGCGCCGCCGCGGCGGGCGCCGACAGCCGGTCGGAACGGCCCACGGAGACCGCGCCTCGGGTCAGCAACCACAGCGGGGCGTCGACGGAGGCGTCGCCCAGGGCCTGGATCAGGGTCAGCGAAGCGGTGACCGACGCGGGGTCGGGGCACTCTCCGGTGGCGTCGAGCGCGAGCAACGAGACCACGCCCGACACCGGTCCGGACGGTGCAGCCATCAGCGCGGCGGCCAGTTCCTGGCGGGTGCTTCCGTCGCTTCCGTCCACTTCGAGGCGGATCGGTTCCGCGCCCGCCTCGGCGAGAGCGGCGGTGACCAGGTCGGCCGTAACGCTGTCGCCTGCGGGGGCGACGACCAGCCAGCCGCCGGACAGTTCGGCCGGGCCCGAGCCGAGGCCGGTGAGCGGCTTCCAGCGCGGGCGGTAACGGCGTTCGTCGGCGGCCGAGCGCGCACGGCGGCGGCTGCGCCATGAGGCGAGCACCGGCAGCGCGGCGGTGACCGCCGCCAGCTCCACGTCCGTACCGGGTGCTGTGGTGTCGAGGTCCAGCGCCGCTGCCAGCGAGTCCAGGTCCGCCCGTTCCACGGCCTCCCAGAGCCGCGCCTCGGCCGCGTCCGACGCCCCGGCCGCCTTGGGCGTACGGGACTGGGTGGGCCAGTACCGCACGTCCTCGAACGCGTACGTCGGCAGATCCACCCGGCGCACTACGGTGCCCGAGAACCGGGCCCGCCAGTCGAGCGCGGCACCCCGCACATGCAGCTCGGCGAGCGCGGTGTTCAGCGTCTCGTCCTCACCGCGCTCCCGGCGCAACACCGGCACGGCCAGGACGCCGTCCAACTCGCCGTCGGCCGCCGCCGCCAGGGTGTTCTGGGCCATCGCGGCGAGTACGGCGTCGGGCCCGACCTCGATGAAGGTACGCACGCCGCCTTGGTCATGCAGCGTCGCGATCCCGTCGGCGAACCGGACGGCTTCACGGACGTGCCGCACCCAGTACTCGGGCGAGCACAGTTCGTCGGCCGTGGCCATCTCGCCGGTCAGGTTGGACACGAGCGGGATGCGCGGAGCCTCGTACGACAGGCTCTCGGCGACGCGACGGAACTCGGCCAGCATCGGGTCCATCAGCGGCGAATGGAAGGCGTGACTGACCGTCAACTGCTTGACCCGCAGGCCCTGTTCGCGCCAGCGCGACTCCAACTCGGCGACGGCTACGACATCGCCCGACACCACGACCGACGACGGACCGTTGACCGCCGCGACCGTGACACGCTCGTCCAGCTCAGGCAGTACGTCCGCCTCGGTGGCCTCGACGGCCAGCATCGCGCCGCCCGTCGGGAGCGCGCCCATCAACCGGCCGCGCGCAGCGACCAGCGTGCACGCGTCGGCCAGGGACCAGACACCGGCCACGTAGGCCGCAGCGACCTCGCCGATGGAGTGACCGGCCAGGTAGTCCGGCCGTACGCCCCATGACGTGAGGAGTCGGAACAGCGCCACCTCGATCGCGAACAGCGCGGGCTGGGTGAACTCCGTCCGGTCGATCCACTCCTCGCCCTCGAAGAGCACTTCACGCAGCGGACGATCCAACAGTCCGTCGAAACGGGCGCACACCTCGTCCAGCGCGTCCGCGAACACGGGGTACGTCTCGTACAACTCGCGTCCAGCTCCCACCCGTTGGCTGCCCTGCCCCGAGAACAGGAACGCGATGCGGCCCAGGAGCCGGGCACTGGCGGGGTCGGTGGTGCGGACTACGCGGTGGGAGGGGTGGCCGTCGGCGAGGGACGCCAACGCGGCGAGCAGGTCGCCGGGTTCGCGCCCGATGACGGCGGCGCGGTGCTCGAAGGTGCGGCGGCTGGTGGTCAGGGAGTAGGCGACGTCGAGGGGCGCGGCGGGGTGGGTGGAGAGGTGTGCGGCCAGGCGGCGGGCCTGGGCGCGCAGGGCGGGTTCGCTACGGGCCGTCAGGATCCACGGGACGACGACGGCCGGGGCGGCCGGAGACGTCGGCAGGGCGGACGCTCCAGAGGTTTCGGGGGCCTCGGGGGCCTCGGGGGCCTGCTCGAGGATGGTGTGCGCGTTGGTGCCGCTCACGCCGAACGACGACACCGCCGCACGGCGCGGCCTGCCGGTCCGCGGCCACTCCCGCGCCTCGGTCAGCAGCTCGACCGCACCGGCCGACCAGTCGACGTGCGGGCTGGGCGCGTCCACGTGCAGGGTCGCGGGCAGCACTCCGTACCGCATCGCCATGACCATCTTGATCACGCCGGCCATACCGGCGGCGGCCTGGGTGTGGCCGATGTTGGACTTCACCGAGCCGAGCAGGAGCGGGTGTTCGTCCTCGCGGCCCTGGCCGTACGTCGCCAGCAGGGCCTGCGCCTCGATCGGGTCGCCCAGCGCCGTACCCGTGCCGTGCGCCTCCACGGCGTCGACGTGGTCGGCCGTCAGCCGGGCGGACTCCAGCGCCTGCCGGATGACCCGCTGCTGCGCCGGACCGTTCGGGGCGGTCAGGCCGTTGGACGCGCCGTCCTGGTTGACCGCCGAGCCACGGACCACGGCGAGCACCGGATGCCCCAGCCGCTCGGCGTCGCTCAGCCGCTCGACCAGGAGCATGCCGACGCCTTCGCCCCAGCCGGTGCCGTCCGCGGCAGCCGCGAACGCCTTGCAGCGGCCGTCCTCGGCCAGACCGCGCTGGCGGCTGAACTCCACGAAGGTGGCAGGGGTCGTCATGACCGTGGCACCGCCGGCGAGCGCCATGGTGCACTCGCCGGTGCGCAGCGCCTGCATGGCGAGGTGGAGGGCGACGAGCGAGGAGGAGCAGGCGGTGTCGACGGTCAGCGTGGGGCCTTCGAGGCCGAAGGTGTAGGCGAGGCGGCCGGAGACGACGGCGGCGGCGTTGCCGGTGCCGAGGTGGCCTTCGGCGGACTCCTGCGCGCCGAGGAGCAGCGCCGGGTAGTCCTGGCCGTTGGTGCCGACGAACACGCCGGTACGGGAGCCGCGCGCCGACTGCGGGTCGATGCCGGCCCGTTCGAAGGCCTCCCACGAGGTTTCCAGCAGGAGCCGCTGCTGCGGGTCCATCGCCAGCGCCTCACGCGGCGAGATCCCGAAGAAGCCCGCGTCGAAGCGGCCCGCTTCCTCGAGGAAGCCGCCCACGCGGACGTACGAGGTGCCCTGGTGCTCGGGGTCGGGGTGGTAGAGCGCGTCCAGGTCCCAGCCGCGATCGTCGGGGAACTCGCCGACCGCGTCCGTGCCCTCGGACAGCAGCCGCCACAGCGCCTCCGGGGAGTCGACGCCACCGGGGAAGCGGCAGCCGATGCCGACGATGGCCACGGGCTCGTCGAGAGCGAGGGCGAGGGCAGTAGTAGTAGTGGGGGCAGGGGCGGTGTCCGGACGGTGGTCGGCGGTGTCGTCGTCCGCGCCGCTCGTCAGCTCGTCGCGCAGCCAGTCGGCCAGCGTGGACGGCGTCGGGTAGTCGAAGGCCAGCGAGGTGGGCAGGGGCAGTCCGGTCTCGCGGACGAGGCGGTTGCGCAGTTCGACGGCTGTGAGCGAGTCGAGGCCCAACTCCCGGAAGGCCCGGTCGGGTTCGACGGTCGTGGCGGAGGCATGGCCCAGGACGGCTGCGACATGCGCGCAGACCAGGTCCAGGACGAGCCGGGTCCGTTCGGTGTCGTCGGCCAGGTCGGCCAGCCGTTCGGCGAGGACGCCGTCCGCAGACGTGGCGGCGGGCTCGTCGGCGACGGCCGCCACGGCTGCGGCTTCCAGGGCGCGGCGGGCCGCCGGGACGCCCAGGAGCAGCGCGCTCGGGCGGGCGGTGGTGAAGGCCGGGGCGAACCGGGCCCAGTCGACCGCCGCGACCGCGAGCACGGGCAGCTCACCGGCGACGGCCCGGCCCAGCGCGGTCACGGCCAGCTCGGGGTCGAGGGCGGGCATGCCGAGTCGGCCGGCCCGGTCGGCGACCGTGCCGGTGGCGGCCATGCCCGCGCCCGCCCACAGGCCCCAGGCCACGGACGTGGCGGGCAGTCCGGCGGCGGACCGGTACTCGGCCAGTGCGTCGAGGTAGGCGTTGGCGGCGGCGTAGTTGCCCTGCCCCGCCGCGCCGAGCGTGCCGGACACCGACGAGAACAGGACGAAGGCCTGGAGGTCCAGGTCGCGGGTCAGCTCGTGCAGGTGCCAGGCCCCGACCGCCTTGGCGGCCATGACGGCGGCCAGCCGCTCGGGGGTCAGGGCCTCCAGCACGCCGTCGTCGAGGATGCCCGCCGTGTGCACCACGGCGGTCAGCGGGCAGTCGGCCGGGACGGCGTCGATGACGACGCTCAGGGCTTCCCGGTCGGCCACGTCACAGGCGACCACGGTCACGGGTACTGGTGCGTCGCCCAGTTCCGCCAGCTCCGCCAGTTCCGCCAGCAGTTCGGCCGCGCCTGGCGTGTCCATGCCCCGGCGGCCCAGCAGCACCAGCCGCTCGGCCCCGTGCTCCGCGAGCCAGCGCACGACCCGCGCACCGACACCGCCCAGACCGCCGGTGACCAGCACCGTTCCGGACGGGTTCCAGTCGGCCCCGGCCCCGGCCTCGGTTCCGTTTCCGGTTCCGGCGGGCGCGGGACTCAGGCGACGTACGAAGACACCGGACGGCCGTATCGCGACCTGGTCCTCGTCGCGGCGACCCAGCGCCCGTACGAGGCGGGCGGCGGAACGTTCGTCCAGCGACTCGGGCAGATCGACCAGCCCACCCCAGCGCTGCGGGTGTTCCAGCGCCGCCACGCGGCCCAGACCCCACACCACGGCCTGCCCCGGCGCGGCCGGCCGGTCGGCACGACCGACCGCCACCGCACCACGCGTCGCACACCACAACGCCGCCTCGACCCCGGCATCGCCAAGGCCCTGCAACAGCGCCAGCAGCGCGCCGGCGCTCTCGGCGTCCGGCGCGTCGCCGGTCGTCCCGAGCCCGGGTACGGCCAGCACCCCGGCGATGTTCTCGGTGCCCGCGTCCGCCAGCGCCGCCGCGACCGCATCGCGGGAGACGCTGCCCCCGGCGGGGAGTACGAGGGGAACGACGGTGGCACCGGCGGCCGTCAGGGCCTCACGGATGCGCTCGGTCTCTGTGTACACGTCGGTGTCGGTGTCGATGTGCAGGCCGGTGTCCGACGGCAGCGCCAGCAGCCAGCGGCCGTGCAGCGTGCCGGACGGCCCGGCGTCGGCCAGCGGCTGCCAGACGCTCTGGTACCGCCAGCCGTCCACGGTCGTCCGCTGGTGCTTGCCCTGCCGCCAGGACGAGAGCACCGGCAGCAGTTCCGCCCATCCCTCGCTCTGTTCGGCACCGGTCAGCTCGGCGAGGTCGCCCCGCTCCACGGCGGCCCAGAATTCGGCGTCCGACGCGTCCGTCGGAGCGGCCGGGGCGGCCGACTGTCCGTACGCGGCGGCATCGGGAATCTGCGGCCAGTAGCGCTCACGCTGGAAGGCGTACGTCGGCAGACAGACGCGCCGCGCACCCGTGCCCGCCAGGAACGCCGGCCAGTCCACCGACAGGCCTCGCACGGCCAGTCCGGCGACGGCTGCCGTGAGGGCCAGCCGATCAGCACGGTCCCGCCGCAGGGCGGGCAGACAGGCGGTGTCCCCGCCCCGGTCGGCCAGGCAGTACTGCGCCATGGCGGTGAGCACGGAGTCCGGCCCCAACTCGACGAAGGTACGGACACCTTGGCCGTGCAGGGTCGCAATCCCGTCGGCGAAACGGACCGCTTCACGGACGTGTCGCACCCAGTACTCCGGTGAGCACAGCTCGTCGGCCGTGGCCATCTCGCCGGTCAGGTTGGAGACGACCGGGATGCGCGGAGTGTCGTACGAGACGCTCTCGGCGACGCGACGGAACTCGGCCAGCATCGGGTCCATCAGCGGCGAGTGGAAGGCGTGACTGACCGTCAACTGCTTGACTCTGAAGTCCTGTTCACGCCACCGCGACTCCAACTCCGCGACCGCTTCCGCATCACCGGACACCACGACCGACGACGGGCCGTTGACCGCCGCGACCGCGACTCGCTCGTCCAGCTCCGGCAGTACGTCCGCCTCGGTCGCCTCGACGGCCAGCATCGCGCCGCCAACCGGCAGCGCACCCATCAACCGGCCGCGCGCCGCCACCAGCGTGCACGCGTCCTCCAGGGACCACACCCCCGCCACGTACGCGGCAGCGATCTCACCGATCGAGTGACCAGCGACGAAGTCCGGCGTGACACCCCACGACTCCAACAGCCGGAACAACGCCACCTCGACCGCGAACAACGCGGGCTGGGTGAACTCCGTACGGTCGATCAACCCGGCCGCATCCTCGAAGAGGACATCCCGCAGGGGACGTTCCAGCAGCCCGTCGAAACGGGCGCACACCTCGTCAAGCGCATCCGCGAACACGGGATACGTGGCGTACAACTCCCGCCCCGCACCCACCCGTTGGCTGCCCTGCCCCGCGAACAGGAAGGCCGTCGGCACGTCTTCGCGAGCCGTGCCGCGCGCAACGGCCGGATGCGCGTGGTCGCCGGACGCGAGGGCGGTGAGGCCCTCCAGGAGGGCGGTGCGGTCGTCGGCGGTGATCGCGGCGCGGTGGGTCAGGGCGGCGCGGCTGGTGGCGAGGGACAGTGCGATGTCGGGGGCGGCCAGGTCGGTGTGGTCGCCGACGAACTCGGCGAGCCGTGCGGCCTGCGCCCGCAGGGCGGCCTCGGTCTGGCCGGACAGCAGCCAGGCCAGTGGACCGTCGGCGCGGTCCCCGCCGCCGTCAGTGGTCTCAGCGGTCTCGGCGGCCGGGGGCTGCTCGATGATGGTGTGCGCGTTGGTGCCGCTGACGCCGAACGACGACACCGCCGCACGGCGTGGCCTGCCCGTCTCCGGCCACGACACACTCTCCGTCAGCAACTCGACCGCACCGGCCGACCAGTCGACGTGCGGACTCGGCGCGTCCACGTGCAGGGTCGCGGGCAGCACTCCGTACCGCATCGCCATGACCATCTTGATGACGCCCGCGACGCCCGAAGCGGCCTGCGTGTGCCCGATGTTGGACTTCACCGAGCCGAGCAGGAGCGGGTGTTCGTCCTCGCGCTCCTGCCCGTACGTCGCCAGCAGCGCCTGTGCCTCGATCGGGTCGCCCAGCGCCGTACCCGTACCGTGCGCCTCCACCACGTCGATGTGGCCGCCGGTCAGCCGGGCGCTCTCCAGCGCCTGCCGGATGACCCGCTGCTGCGCCGGACCGTTCGGGGCCGTCAGGCCGTTGGACGCGCCGTCCTGGTTGACCGCCGAGCCACGGACCACGGCCAGTACCTCGTGGCCGTTGCGCCGGGCATCGCTCAGCCGCTCGACCAGCAGCAGACCGACGCCCTCGCCCCAGCCGGTGCCGTCGGCGGCAGCCGCGAACGCCTTGCAGCGGCCGTCCTCCGCGAGACCCCGCTGACGGCTGAACTCCACGAACGCACCCGGCGTCGACATGATCGTCACGCCGCCGGCCAGCGCCATGTCGCACTCGCCGGACCGCAGCGCCTGCGCCGCCAGGTGCAGGGCCACCAGCGACGACGAGCACGCCGTGTCGACGGTCACCGCCGGACCCTCGAGACCGAACGTGTAAGCGAGTCGTCCCGATACGACGCTGGCGGCGCTGCTCGTGGCGAGGTAACCCTCGCCGCTGGGGCCGCCGTTGTCGGCGGCTGCGGCCAACAGGGCAGCGTAGTCCTGGCCGTTGGAGCCGACGAACACGCCGGTGCGCGAGCCCTGAAGCGACCTCGGGTCCAGGCCGGCGCGTTCGAACGCCTCCCAGGCGGTCTCCAGGAGCAGCCGCTGCTGCGGGTCCATCATGTGGGCTTCGCGGGGGGAGATGCCGAAGAGCGCGGGGTCGAACTGTTCGGCGTCGCGGAGGAAGCCGCCCTGGGTGGTGTAGGTGGTGCCGGGGTGGTCGGGGTCCGGGTGGTACAGCGCGCCGGCGTCCCAGCCGCGTTCGGCGGGGAAGCCGGTGACGGCGTCGACGTCCTCGGCGACCAGTCGCCACAGGTCGTCGGGAGACGCGACGCCGCCGGGATAACGGCAGCTCATGCCGACGATGACGACGGGATCGTCGTCGGTGTCGGCAGCGGCAGCGGTGGCGGTAGCGGGTGTCGTGGCGCTCCGGCCAGTGACAGTGGCAGTGGCGGACTCGGTGTTCCCGTCGGCCAGTTGGGTGCGCAGGAAGGCGGCGAGCGCGGCCGGGGTGGGGTGGTCGAAGGCCACGGTGGTGGGCAGGGTCAGGCCGGTCAGTGTGGTGAGCCGGTTGCGCAGTTCGACGGCGATGAGCGAGTCGAAGCCCATGTCGCGGAAGGCCCGTGTGCTGTCCACGCCGTCGGCGGAGCCGTGGCCGAGGACGGCGGCGACTTCGGCGCGCACCGCGTCCAGGACCGCGCGGGTGCGTTCGGCGTCCGTACGGCAGGCGGCGAGCCGCTGGGTGAGCGCGGTGCCCTCGGCGGGGTGGGCCAGGGGCGTGCTGCCGGTGGTGAGGGCGGCGCGCACCTCAGGCAGGGCCGACAGCAGCGGGCTGGGGCGGACGGCGGTGAAGCCGGGCGCGAAACGGTCCCAGTGGATGTCGGCGACGACCAGGCCGGCGTCGGGGCCGTCGGCGGCGGCCAGCGCGGTGACGGCGCGGGCGGGATCCAGGGCGGTCAGGCCGCGGCGCTGGAGGTGGTCGCGGGCGGCCTGGTCGGCCGCCATGCCCTCTCCTGCCCACGGCCCCCAGGCCAGGGCGGTGGCGGGCAGGCCGTGGGCGCGACGGTGCTGGGCGAGCGCGTCGAGGTAGGCGTTTGCGGCGGCGTAGACGGCCTGGCCCGCGCTGCCCCAGACTCCCGCGATCGACGAGAACAGCACGAACGCGTCGAGGGGTTGGTCGGCGAGGAGTTCGTGGAGGTGGCGAGCGCCGGTGGTCTTGGCGTGGGCGACCTCGGCGGCGTCGGCCAGGGTGGTGTCGGCCAGGGCGCGGATCTCGCCGCTGCCTGCGGTGTGGACGACGGCGGTGAGCGGCGTGTCGGCCGGTACGGCGGCCAGGACGGCGGCGAGCGCGGCCCGGTCGCTGACGTCGCAGGCGGTGACGGTGACGCGCGCGCCGAGCGCGGTGAGTTCGTCGGCGAGTTCGCGCGCGCCGGGCGCGTCGGGGCCTCGGCGGCTGGTCAGTACGAGGTGCTGGGCACCGTTGTGCGCAAGCCAGCGCGCGACGTGACCGCCGAGCGCGCCGGTGCCGCCGGTGACGAGGACCGTGCCGCGCGGCCGCCACCCGGGGGTGCCGGACTGCGGGGCGTGTTCGAGACGGCGGGCAAACAGTCCGGTGGGACGCAGGGCGACCTGGTCCTCGGCGGCATGCTCGTCAGCGCCGGCGGTGGCGAGGAGTGCGCGCAGCCGGGCCGCCGCGCGGTCGTCCAGGGTCTGCGGAAGGTCGACCAACCCGCCCCAGCGGCCCGGCTGTTCGAGCGCGACGACCCGGCCCAGGCCCCACAGCAGTGCCTGGTCGGGGTCTGCGGCGGCATCGGCGCGGCCGACCGAGACGGCACCGCGCGTGAGGCACCACAGGGGTGCGTCCAGGGCGGCGTCGGCCAGGGCCTGGCAGAGCAGCAGGGTCGCGGCGAAACCGGCGGTCAGCTCGGGTACGGCCGGGTGCGGGGCGGTGTCGGCGGCCAGCAGCGAGACAAGGCCGGTCAGCGGCTGCGCGCCGTCTTCGGCGGCGAGGGCGGTGAGACGGGCGGCCAGGGCGGCCCGGTCGTCGTTCGGGTGGACGGTGAAGGTGGTGCAGCTCGCACCGGAGCCGGTCAGGACGGCGGCGATCGACTCGGCGCGGTCATGGTCGTGGTGGTGGGCGTGGTCGCTGGGGACCACGAGCAGCCATCGGCCGGTCAGCGGGCCTACGGCGGTCGTGGCGGTGGCGGGCAGGGTGAACGGTTGCCAGGTGGTGCGGTAACGCCAGCCGCCGAGTGCGGAGTTCTCGCGCTGGCGGTGCCACCACGCGCTGAGGGCGGGCAGCACCGAGCCGAGCGCGTCGGCGGTGTCCGCGCTGTCGGGGCCGAGGTCGAGGGTGTCGGCGAGCGCGGTGTGGTCGGCGCGTTCCACCGCGTCCCAGAACCCGGCCTCGCCGGCGGTGGCGGTGGCGAGGCCCTCGGTGTCGGCGGGGGCGGCGGGGGCCTCGGTGAGCCAGTAGTGCTCGGGCTGGAAGGCGTACGTCGGCAGCGTGATCGTACGGGCGCCGGTGCGGGCGAGGTAGCCGGACCAGCCGGACGGCAGGGCTCCGCGCACGTGGAGTGCGGCGAGGGCGCGGGCCAGCGCGCGGGGTTCGGGCCGGTCGCGCCGCAGGAGCGGCACGGCGGCGCAGTCGGCCCCCATGGTGTCGGCGGTCGCGGCGAAGGTCTCCTGGGCGAGGGCCGTCAGGACGCCGTCCGGGCCGAGCTCCAGGAACGTACGCACACCGCGCGCGCCGAGCGTACGGACACCGTCGGCGAAGCGGACGGCCTCACGGACGTGCCGTACCCAGTACTCGGGCGAGCACAGGTCCGCCGCCGTGGCCAGTTCACCGGTGAGGTTGGAGACGACGGGGATCCGGGGGGCGTCGTAGGCCAGCCTCTCGGCCACGCGCCGGAACTCCGCGAGCATCGGGTCCATGAGCGGGGAGTGGAAAGCATGACTGACCGTCAGCCGCTTTACACGCAAGCCCTTTTCACGCCAGCGCGACTCCAACTCCTCGACGGCTTCCGCCGTACCGGAGACCACGATCGAGGAGGGTCCGTTGACCGCCGCCACGGCGAGGCGCTCGTCCAGTTCGGGACGTACGTCCGCCTCGGTCGCCTCGACGGCCAGCATCGCGCCGCCCGCCGGCAGCGCGGCCATCAGCCGGCCGCGCGCCGCCACCAGCGTGCACGCGTCCTCCAGGGACCACACCCCGGACACGTACGCGGCGGCGATCTCGCCGATCGAGTGACCGGCGAGGTAGTCCGGCCGTATGCCCCAGGACGCGAGCAGGCGGAACAGTGCCACCTCGATCGCGAACAGCGCGGGCTGGGTGAAGTCCGTCCGGTCGATCAACTCCGCATCCGGAGAACCCGGTTCGGCGAACAGCACCTCGCGCAAGGGGCGTTCCAGCAGCCCGTCGAAGCACGCGGCGATCTCGTCGAGGGAGCGGGCGAACTCCGGTTCGGTGGCGTGCAGTTCGCGGCCCATGCCGATGCGCTGGCTGCCCTGGCCGGTGAACAGGAAGGCGAGCTTGCCACGGGTGACGCTGCCGTGGACCACCTCGCCGGTGTCGGACTCGCCCGCCAACCGGGCCAGCCCGGCGAGGAGTTCGGTGCCGTCGGTGCCGAGCACGACGGCCCGGTGCGGCCAGCCGGTGCGGGTGGTGGCCAGGGAGAGCGCCACGTCCCAGGGGTCCGGCGCGGGCGACGCTCCCGTGCGGCGCAACTGCGCCAGCAGACGGGCGGCCTGACCGGGCAGCGCCTCGGCGGTGGCGGCGGACACCGTCCAGGGCGTCGTGTGAGGGCGCTGGATGTTCCCGGGGGTGGGTACAGAGGCACCGGGGACGTCAGAGACTTCGGGGGTCTCGGGGGCGTCGGCCGCCGGGGGCTCCTGCTCGATGATGACGTGAGCGTTGGTGCCGCTGATGCCGAAGGAGGACACACCGGCGCGACGGGGCCGGCCGGTCTCGGGCCAGGCGGTCGGTTCGGTGAGCAGGCTGACCGCGCCGGTCGTCCAGTCGACGTGCGGCGTCGGCTCCGCCACGTGCAGGGTGCGGGGCAGCAGCCCGTGCCGGATGGCCATCACCATCTTGATGACGCCGGCCGCACCGGAGGCCGACTGGGTGTGGCCGATGTTGGACTTCAGGGAGCCGAGCCACAGCGGCTGGTCCTCCGTGCGGTCCTGCCCGTACGCGGCCAGCAGCGCCTGTGCCTCGATCGGGTCGCCCAGGGCGGTGCCCGTGCCGTGCGCCTCGACGGCGTCGACGTGCTGCGGGGTGAGCCCGGCGTTGGTCAGCGCCTGCCGGATGACACGCTGCTGGGAGGGGCCGTTCGGGGCGGTCAGGCCGCTGCTCGCGCCGTCCTGGTTGACGGCGGTGCCGCGCACCACCGCCAGCACCGGGTGACCGAGCCGCCGGGCGTCCGACAGCCGCTCCACCAGGAGCATGCCGACGCCCTCGCCCCACCCGGTGCCGTCCGCGTCGGCAGAGAACGCCTTGCAGCGGCCGTCTGCCGCGAGGCCCCGCTGCCGGTTGAACTCGACGAAGATGCTCGGCGTGCCCATGATCGTCACGCCGCCGGCCAGCGCCATCTCGCACTCGCCGGACCGCAGCGCCTGGACCGCCAGGTGCAGCGCCACCAGCGACGACGAGCAGGCGGTGTCGACCGTGACCGCCGGGCCCTCCAGGCCGAAGGTGTAGGCGAGCCGGCCGGAGACCACGCTCGTGGCGTTGCCGGTCAGCAGGTGTCCCTCGGCCCCCTCGGGCACCCCCCGCAGCGCGCCGTACCCCTGCCCGGCCGCGCCGACGAACACTCCGACCTGCCGACCGCGTACGGCGGCGGGCACGATCCCGGCGCGTTCGAACGCCTCCCACGACGTCTCCAGCAGCAGCCGCTGCTGCGGGTCCATCGCGAGCGCCTCACGCGGCGAGATACCGAAGGCCCCGGGGTCGAACTCCCCGGCGTCGTAGACGAATCCGCCCTTGAGGGTGGGTACGGCGGCCAGCGCGCCGGCCTCGGCCGTGCCGTCGTCCGGCGTGGGCCAGCCACGGTCGGCGGGGAACTCCGCCACCGCGTCCACGCCGTCCGCCACCACCCGCCACAGGTCCTCGGGAGAGCGCACCCCGCCGGGCAGGCGGCAGCCGATGCCGACGATCGCGATGGGCTCGCGGCTCGCCTCCTCGACCTCGCGCAACCTGCGCCGGGCGTCCCGCAGATCTGCGGTGGCCCGCTTCAGGTAGTCGAGGTACTTCTCCTCATTGGCCATTACAGGTCCCTTTGCGCGGCTTGTTCGGGGGTTCGACGATCGGCGGGGCTGAGGCGGCAGGTCAGGACGTGCCGAGCTCGTTGTCCAGCAGGCTGAACAGGTCGTCGGCGGTGGCTGATTCGAGTTCGATGTCGTCGGCGGTCACGGTGTTCTCGCCTTGCAGGTCGTTCCAGGTGGTCAGCAGGCGACGCAGGCGGGAGGTGATGCGGTCCCGCTCCTGGTGATCCCGCTGCCTGCTGCCGCTACCGCCGTCACCATCGGCGTCGCCGTCGCCGTCTGCGGCGATGGTTGCCAACAGGGCTTCGAGCCGGTCGAGTTCGGCATGGACCGACGGGGCCGGCGAGCCGCCCGCACGGGGAAGTTCGGCGTCCAGATGCCCGGCGAGCGCGCCCGGCGAGGGGTAGTCGAAGATCAGCGTGGCGGGCAGGCGGCGGCCCACGACGGCACCGAGCCGGTTGCGCAGTTCGAGGGCGGCCAGCGAGTCCACGCCCATCTCCAGGAAGCCCCGTTGGGGTTCCACGCTCTCGGGGGAACTGTGTCCGAGCACCAGCGCGGTCTGGCTCTGCACCAACTCCAGTAGCGCCGCCTCCCGTTCGCCCGCCGCCAGCCCGGTCAGCCGCGCCAGGAACAGGGCGGCGTCCTGCCCGGCCGCCGTGTCGCCGGCCGACTGGACCGCCGCCGCGGTACGACGCGGGGTCACGCGGACCAACCCGCTGAGCAACTTGGGCAGTTCACCGGTAGCCGCTTGGGCACGCAACGCGGCGAGGTCCAGACGGAGCGGCAACAACGCTCCTTCGGGGCGGCCGATGGCCGCGTCCAGCAGCGCGAGCCCGTCGTCGGTGGCCAGCGCGGCCACCCCGGAACGGGCCATCCGGCTCAGATCCGCAGCCGCAAGGTCGCCGGTCATCCCGCCACTTGTCCCACCGGTCGCCCCGCCTGCCGTCCCGCCGCTTGCGCCGTCGCCCTGCGCCCACAGTCCCCAGCCGAGCGAGACAGCGGGCAGGCCGGCTGCGCGGCGGTGCGCCGCCAGAGCGTCCAAGTAGGCGTTGGCGGCTGCATAGTTGGCCTGACCCGCGCCGCCGAACGTCGCGGAGGCGGAGGAGAACAGGACGAACATCGACAGGTCGTGGGCGGCGGTGAGTTCGTGGAGGTGACGTGCCGCGTCGGCCTTCGGTGCCCAGACGGTCGCCAGACGGTCGGGGGTGAGGGCGGTCACCAGGCCGTCGTCCAGGACACCGGCGGTGTGGATGACCGCCGTCAGGCGTTCCGCCGCGAGCAGGGCCGCCACGGCGTCACGGTCGGCGACGTCGCAGGCCACGATCCGTACGGCGGCACCGGATTCGGTCAGCTCGGCGCGCAACTCCTCCGCGCCAGGGGCGTCCATGCCTCGCCGCGAGACCAACAGCAGGTTGCGGGCACCGTGTTCGGCCACCAGATGCCGGGCTACGTGTGCGCCGAGACCGCCCGTGCCGCCGGTCACCAGGACCGTGCGGTCCGGGTCCAGCGCCGCCGGGACGGTCAGGACGACCTTGCCGACATGCTTGGCCTGGCTCACGAAACGGAAGGCGTCCTGGGCCTGCCGTACGTCCCACGCCCGCACCGGCAGCAGCTTCACCGCACCCGTGCCGAACAGCTCCAGCAGCTCGGCCAGCAACTCCGCGATACGGTCCGGACCCGCTTCGGAGAGGTCGAACGCCTGGTACCTCACGGCCAGTTCGGCCGCATCACGGATGTCAGTCTTGCCCATCTCCAGGAACCGGCCACCCTCGGCCAGCACCGACAGCGAGGCATCGACGAACTCACCCGCGAGAGCGTTCAGCACCACATCAATGCCGCTGAACTTCTCCGCGAAGGACGTGTCACGGGAGGACGCGATGTGATCGTCGTCCAGGCCGAGCGAACGAAGAACATCCCACTTGCCCGGACTCGCCGTCGCGAACACCTCGGCACCCAGATGCTGCGCAAGCTGAATGGCAGCCATGCCCACACCGCCGGCACCGGCATGCACCAATACCCGCTCCCCGGGCTGCACTTGAGCCAGGTCCTGCCACGCATACCAAGCCGTCAGGAACACCACCGGCACCGACGCCGCCTCGGCGAACGACCAACCGTCCGGCACCCGGGCCAGCAACCGCCCGTTGGCGACGGCCACCGGGCCGAAGGAGCCTGCGACCATGCCGAGTACCCGGTCGCCGACCGCCAGGCCGGTGACCTCGGTGCCGACCTCCAGGACGACGCCCGCCGCTTCGCTGCCCAGGGGCCCGGCCGGTCCGGGGTACATGCCCAGGGCGTTGAGCACGTCGCGGAAGTTGAGGCCGGCGGCGCGTACGGCGATGCGTACCTCGCCCGCCGCCAAGGGGGCGGTGGCCTCCGGGAACGGAGTCGGTTCGATCGTGTCCAGCGTTCCGCGCGCGGCACTGTCCAAGTGCCAGGGGGCTTCCGGGCCTTCGACGTCTTCGGTCGGGCCTTCGGGGGTGGTGAGTGCGTCGTCCTCGCGGACGACGGCCAGGCGCGGCAGCAGTGCCGTCCCGGCGCGCAGCGCGAGCTGGGGTTCGCCGAGCGCGGTGGCTTCGGCGAGGGCGGACCACGACTGCGGGGTGCCGTCCACGTCGACCAGCACCAGGCGGCCCGGGTACTCGGACTGGGCCGAGCGGACCAGGCCCCAGAGGGCCGCGCTGCCCGGGTCGGCCACGGCATCGGCCGGACCGGTCGTCACGGCGTTGCCGGTGACCACGGTCAGCGGCCGGTCCGCGGCGGCGAGAGTGTCGTCGGCCAGCCAGTCCCGCAGGGTGCCGAGGACATGGTCGGGTACGGCCTGTGCGGCGGTGCCGTCGGCGTACAGCAGCGGGGCACCGGTCGCCAGGTCCTCGGCGGTGAGCGAGTCGGGGGCGGTCACGCGGGCCTCGGCACCCACACCGTGCAGGGCTGCGGCGGCCGACTTCTGGGCGGCGGCGTCGCCGATCAGCAGGTAGGGGGAAGCGGTGGTCGCCGGGGACGGTTCGGGCCTGGCCGGGGCGGCGGACCAGTCGAGGCGGTACAGCGCGCCGCCGGTGGCCGTCGGCTGCGCCGGGCGCAGTTGGTCGGCGCTGACCGGACGCAGCACCAGCGCCTCGATCGAGGCCACCGGCTGCCCGTCGACGTCGGCGACCTCGACGGCCACCGCGTCCGTACCGGCGGCGTCGAGCCGGACCCGGAGGGCGGCAGCTCCGGCGGCGTGCAGCCGCACCCCGGACCAGGCGAACGGCAGGTGGCCCTGGGCGTCGCCGGTCTCGCCCATGAAGTCGCCGAGCCCGGCGGCGTGCATGGCCGCGTCCAGCAGGGCCGGGTGCAGGGCGTAGGAGAGGGCGTCGTCCCGCAGGGCCTCGGGAAGTTCGACGTCAGCGAAGATCGTGTCAGCGCGCCGCCAGACCGCGCGCAGGCCCTGGAAGGCGGGGCCGTAGTCGTAGCCTCGGCGGGCGAGCGCCGGGTAGAAGTCGGCGACGTCCAACGGGGTGGCGTCGGCCGGCGGCCACTCGGCCAGGGTCGCCGTAGCGGCGGCCTGGACGGCGGCCTCGGTGGCGGGGGCCAGTCGGCCGCTGGCGTGGCGGGTCCAGACCGGGTCCGTGTCCTGGCCCCGGTCGCCGGGGTCACCGTGGTCGGCGGCGTCGGGTGCCGAGTGCACGGTCAGCGCGCGACCGCCGTCCGTGTCGGGGGCCCCGACCCGCACCTGGAGCCGTATGCCCTGGCGCTCGGGGAGGATCAACGGCGCTTCCAGCGTCAGATCGTCCACACCGGAGCAGCCGGTGCGTTCAGCGGCCTGGAGCGCCAGCTCCACCAGGGCGGTTCCGGGCACCAGGACGGTGCCGAGCACCATGTGGTCGGCGAGCCAGGGGGTCGTACGGTCGGACAGCCGGGCCGTGAAGAGCACGCCGTCCCCGTCGGCGAGGGACACGGCGGCTCCCAGCAACGGGTGTTCGGCGGACCGCACGCCCAGCGCGCTCGCGTTGCCGGGTGCCGGCGGTACGTCCAGCCAGTAGCGCTCACGCTGGAAGGCGTACGTCGGCAGCTCGACGGGACGCGCCCCGGACCCGGCGAACAACGCCGCCCAGTCCACCGCCACACCCCGCACGAACGCCCCGGCCACACCGGCCACCAGCGACTCCGCCTCGGGCCGCCCCGACCGCAGCACCGGCACACCGGCACCCTCCGGAACCAGCCCGGACAGCACAGCGCCCGGACCGACCTCCACGAACGTCACCACGCCACGGCTTTCCAGCACCGCAACACCGTCGGCGAACCGGACGGCCTCACGGACATGCCGCACCCAGTACTCCGGTGAGCACAACTCCTCGGCCGTGGCCATCTCACCGGTCACGTTCGACACGAGCGGAATGCGCGGGGCGTCGTACGACAGGCTCTCGGCCACGCGGCGGAACTCCGCGAGCATCGGGTCCATCAGCGGCGAGTGGAAGGCATGACTGACCGTCAGTTGTTTGACCCTGATGCCCTGTTCACGCCAGCGCGACTCCAACTCACCAACGGCTACAGCGTCACCGGAGACCACGACCGACGACGGACCGTTCACCGCAGCGACCGTGACCCGCTCGTCCAGCTCCAGCAGTACGTCCGCCTCGGACGCCTCCACCGCCAACATCGCACCGCCTGAGGGCAGTTCGCCCATCAACCGGCCCCGCGCAGCCACCAGCGTGCAGGCGTCGTCCAGGGACCACACCCCCGCCACGTACGCGGCGGCGATCTCACCGATGGAGTGACCGGCCACGAAGTCCGGCCGTACGCCCCACGACTCCAGCAACCGGAACAGCGCCACCTCGACCGCGAACAACGCGGGCTGCGTGAACTCCGTACGGTCGATCACCCCCGCCGCGTCCTCGAAGAGGACATCCCGCAGCGGACGTTCCAGCAACCCGTCGAACCGGGCGCACACCTCGTCCAGCGCATCCGCGAACACGGGGTAGGCGGCGTACAACTCACGCCCCGCGCCCATCCGTTGGCTGCCCTGGCCCGAGAACAGGAACGCGGTCCGGCCTTCCATTGCCGTGCCGCAGACCACGCCCGGCGCTTCCGCGCCCTGGGCCGTCGCGGCCAAGCCGCGTTCCAGCGTGGAGCGGTCGCGTCCGAACACCACCGTGCGGTGGTCGAAGACGCTGCGACCCTCGGCCAGGGAGAAGCCGATGTCCGTGGCGTCGGCTGCCGCGCCGTCGGTCTCGGACCAGGCCGTCAGCCGTTGCGCCTGGCTTCGCAGCGCTGCCGCGCCGCGCCCGGTGACGACCCACGGCACCACCGGCAGGGGGTGCCCGGCCCGGTCGCCCTCGCCGGTCTCGGCCGTCTCGGCGGTCTCTGCGGTCTCTGCGGCGGGGGCCTCCTCCACCAGCAGGTGGACGTTGGTGCCGCTGATGCCGAAGGACGAGATGCCGGCGCGGCGCGGGCGGTCGGTGCGCTGCCAGTCGACGGGCTCGGCGAGCAGTTCGACCGCGCCGGAAGCCCAGTCGACGTGCGGCGACGGCTCGTCGACGTGCAGGGTGCGGGGAAGGAGGCCGCTTTGGAGTGCGAGCACCATCTTGATCACGCCCGCCACACCGGCGGCGGCCTGGGTGTGCCCGATGTTGGACTTCACCGACCCGAGCAGCAGCGGCCGTTCGGCCTCACGGTCCTGGCCGTACGTCGCCAGCAGCGCCTGCGCCTCGATCGGGTCACCGAGCGACGTACCCGTACCGTGCGCCTCCACCACATCCACGTCGGAGGGCGTCAGCCGCGCGTTCGCCAACGCCTGCCGGATGACCCGCTGTTGGGACGGACCGTTCGGGGCCGTCAGGCCGTTGGACGCACCGTCCTGGTTGACCGCCGAGCCTCGCACCACCGCCAGCACCCGATGGCCCAGCCGCTCCGCGTCGGACAGCCGCTCGACGAGCAGCATGCCCGCACCCTCGGACATGCCCATGCCGTCGGCGGCGGCAGAGAACGCCTTGCAGCGGCCGTCGGCGGCGACACCGCGCTGCCGGCTGAAGGTCAGCAGGGCGCTGGGAGTCGACATGACGGTGACGCCGCCGGCCAGTGCCATGGTGCACTCGCCGGAACGCAGCGCCTGCGCGGCCAGGTGCAGGGCCACCAGCGACGACGAGCACGCGGTGTCGACGGTGACCGCCGGGCCTTCGAGGCCGAGGGCGTACGCGATACGGCCGGAGACGACGCTGACGGAGTTGCCGGTGGCGAGGTAGCCCTCGCCGCCCTTGGGAGCGCCCGCGAAGAACGCGGAGTAGTCGGAGCCGTTGGTGCCCGCGAAGACGCCGACCTGTCGGCCTCGGACCGACGCGGCGTCGATCCCCGCCCGCTCCAGGGCCTCCCACGAGGTCTCCAGCAGCAGCCGCTGCTGCGGGTCCATCGCGATGGCCTCGCGGGGCGAGATGCCGAAGAAGCCGGGGTCGAAGTGGCCTGCCCGGTGCAGGAATCCGCCTTCGCGGGTGTAGCTGGTGCCGTCTCGGTCCGGGTCGGGGTCGTAGAGGGCGTCGAGGTCCCAGCCCCGGTCGTCGGGGAACCCGGAGACGGCGTCCGTACCGGAGACGAGGAGCCGCCACAGATCCTCCGGGGACTCGACGCCCCCGGGATAGCGGCAGGCCATACCGATGATGGCGATCGGCTCGTCGGCGGAGGAGATAGAGGAAGAGGCGGGGGCCCTGTGGTCGGTGGCCCGGGCGTCGTCGCCCATGAGTTCCCGGTGCAGCAGGGCCGCGACCGCGAGCGGGGACGGGTGGTCGAAGACCAGGGTGGTCGGCAGGCGCAGTCCGGTGGCCGCGCCGAGCCGGTTGCGCAGTTCGACGGCGGTGAGGGAGTCGAAGCCGCAGTCCTTGAAGGCGCGGGTCGGCTCCAGCGCGTCGGCGGAGGTGTGGCCGAGCACGGCGGAGGCGTCGGCGCGTACCAGGTCCAGGAGCAGCGTGTCGCGTTCCTGGCCGGTCAGCGGGGCCAGCCGGGCGCGCAGCACGGTGGCGGCGGTGTCGGCCGGCGCGCCGTCCCGGCCGTCGGCGCGGGCCGCGGCCAGGGCCTGCCGGGCCTCGGGGATGGTGTCGAGCAGCGGGCGGGGCCGGGCGGAGGCGAAGGCGGGGGTGAAGCGGGCCCAGTCGACCTCGGCGACGGCGATGAACGTCTCGTCGTGGTCCAGCACCGTACGCAGCGCGGTGAACGCGGTCTCGGGGTCGAGGAACGGCAGGCCCTGGCGGCGCAGCCGCTCCGGGTCCACGCCCTCGGGCACGAGCCGGCCCTCCTCCCAGGTGTTGACGGCCGCCCAGACGCCCCAGGCGACCGAGGTGGCGGTCAGTCCCTGGGCGCGCCTGGTCTCGGCCAGCGCGTCGAGGTAGGCGTTGCCCGCGGCGTACGCGGCGTGGTCGCCGCTGCCCCAGATGCCCGCGATGGAGGAGAACAGCAGGAACGTGTCGAGGTGGTCGTCGCGGAAGACCTCGTGCAGGTTCGCCGCGCCCGTCACCTTGCCGGCCAGGTCGGCCGCGAGCTGGTCCGGGGTCAACGTGCTGACGGGAAGCAGCTTGATGGAGGCCGCCGCGTGCACCACGGCGGTGACCGGTGTCCCCTCCTGCGCCAACCGCTGCTTGAGGGCGGCCAGTTGGTCGAGGTCGCTGATGTCGCAGGCTTCGATGGTGACCCGCATGCCCAACGCCTCGGCATCGGCGCGGAGTTGGTCCGCGCCGGGTGCCTGGGGGCCGCGGCGGCTGACCAGGACCAGGTGCTCGGCTCCGGTGGTGGCCAGCCAGGCCACGATGTGCGGGGCGAGAGTTCCGGTGGCGCCGGTGACGAGGACGGTGCCGCGCGCCGTCCAGCGCCTGACGGGCTCGCGGTCGCCGAGGGGAGCGCGTTCCAGACGGCGTACGAAGGTACCCGAGGCGCGGACCGCCACCTGGTCCTCGGCGCCGGGCAGACCGGCCAGCGCGGCGCAGACCCGGGCGGCGGCGCGGTCGTCGAGGACGGGCGGCAGGTCGAGCAGGCCGCCCCACAACTGCGGGTACTCCAGCGCGACGACCCGGCCCAGGCCCCACACCTGCGCAGTGCCGGGGTCCGGCGGCCCGTCGGCCCGGCCGACCGCGACCGCGCCACGCGTGGCCAGCCACAACGGCGCGTGCAGTCCGGCGTCGCCCATGGCCTGGACGAGGGTGAGGGTGGCGGCCAGTCCGGCGGGGTCGTCGTTCGCCAGGCCGAGCAGGGACAGGACACCGGCGATCTGACGGTCGGCGGCGTCGGCGGGCAGGAGGCCGGCATAGGCCTCGCGGGACGGGTCCTCGGTGGCTACCGCGATACGGACCACCGTGGCGCCGAACCTGCTCAGGGCGGCGGCGCACTCGTCGGCGGAAGCGGTGTCGACCGAGCCGTCGGCCGGGGTGATCAGCAGCCAGTCACCGGTAAGCACCGGGGTGTTGGTGGGCTCGGTGACCGGCTTCCAGGTGACCTGGTAGCGCCACGAGTCCAGCGCGGTCGCCTGCTGGTGAACCTGCCGCCAGTTCGTCAGCGCGGGCAGCACCGCGCTGAGCGGGTCGTCACCGCCGACACCGAGCGCCGTGGCCAGCTCCTGGAGATCGCCGCGCTCCACGACATCCCAGAACCGCACGTCGGCACTGTCGGCCTCGGCCGCGTCGGGCCGCGCCTGAGCGGCGTCCAGCCAGTAGCGCCGCCGCTGGAAAGCGTACGTCGGCAGGTCTACATGCCCGGCCCCGGCAGTGGGCAGTACGGTCGTCCAGTCGACGTCGGCGCCGCGTACGAACGCCTCTGCCACCGAAGTCAACAGCCGCTCTGCTCCGCCCTGTTCACGACGCAGGGTGCCCAACGCGACACCACCGCCGGGCGACTCGTCCAACGTGTCCTGAACGGCCGTCGTCAGCACGGGGTGCGGGCTGACCTCCACGAACAAGCCGTGCCCGGCGGCCGACAGTTCGGCGATCGCGTCGGCGAGGCGTACGCGGTGGCGCAGGTTGCCGTACCAGTAACTACCTTCCAGTTCACCGGGCTTGACCCACTCACCGGTGTACGTCGACAGCATCGGCACGGCGGGAGCCTGGGACACAACACCGGACAGCGCTCCGGTGATCTCCGACTCCAGCGCCTCGACCATCGCCGAGTGCGAGGCATAGTCGACAGCAACCCGACGCGCCTCCACACCGGCCTCCACACACCCGGCCAGGAACACATCCAGAGCAGCAGCCTCACCCGAGACCACGACGGACCCCGGCCCATTGACGGCCGCGATACCCACGCCCTCCACCAACAGCCCGGCAACCCGCTCGGCGGAGGCAAAGACGGACACCATCCCGCCACTACCCGCCAGCCGCGTAATCGCCCGCGACCTCAACACGACCACCTGGGCGGCGTCTTCAAGCGACAACGCACCCGCAACGCACGCCGCCGCGATCTCACCCTGCGAATGCCCCACCACAGCAACGGGCGTGACACCCACCGACCGCCACACCGCAGCCAACGACACCATCACAGCCCACAACACCGGCTGCACAACGTCCACACGCTCCAACTCGGCCCCATCACCGGCGAGCACACCGGCCAGAGACCAGTCCACCCACGGCGACAATGCCGCTTCGCACTCCGCGATCGAGGCCGCGAACACCGGGGAGGCTTCGAGGAGTTCACGCCCCATGCCCACCCACTGCGCCCCCTGACCCGGGAACACGAACACCACACCCGAGCCCACAACCGACCCGGAAACAACCTCCGGTGTCTCCGTCCCGGACGCCAACGCCGCAGCGCCGGACGTCAGTTCGGAAAGCTCCCGGCCCGACACCACCGCGCGGTCGTCGAACAGTGCGCGCCCGGTGGCCAGGGCCAGACCGATCGACGTGGCGTCCACGGCGGGTCCGGCCGTGGCGGCGTACTCCGCGAGGCGCTGTGCCTGCGCGGCCAGTGCCGCGGTGCCCCGGCCGGACACCACCCACGGCATGAGCGAACCGCCCGCGAAAGGCGCGGGCCGCTCGGGCCGTACGGGCCGTACGGCGTCGGCGAGCGGACGCGTGGCCGGTGCCTGTTCCAGGATGGTGTGGGCGTTGGTGCCGCTGACGCCGAAGGACGACACCGCCGCGCGGCGCGGGCGGCCGGTCTCGGGCCACGGCACGCTGTCCGTCAGCAGTTCCACCGCGCCGGCCGACCAGTCCACGTGCGGCGACGGCTCGTCCACGTGCAGGCTCTTCGGGAGGACGCCGTGGCGCATCGCCATGACCATCTTGATGACACCCGCGACACCCGAAGCAGCCTGCGTGTGCCCGATGTTGGACTTCACCGACCCCAGCCACAACGGACGACCGCCCGCGCGGCCCTGCCCGTACGTCGCCAGCAGCGCCTGCGCCTCGATCGGGTCGCCGAGGGTCGTGCCGGTGCCGTGCGCCTCGACCACGTCGATCTGATCGGTCGTCACCTTGGCGTTGCCCAGGGCGTCTTGGATGACGCGCTGCTGGGAGGGACCGTTGGGCGCGGTCAGGCCGTTGGACGCACCGTCCTGGTTGACCGCCGAACCACGGACCACGGCGAGCACCGGGTAACCGAGCCGTTGCGCGTCGCTCAGCCGCGCGACCAGCAGCATGCCGGCTCCTTCGCCCCAGCCCGTACCGTCGGCGGCGCCGGCGAAGGGCTTGCAGCGGCCGTCGGCGGCCATCGCGCGCTGGCGGCTGAAGTCGATGAAGATGCCGGGGGTGGACAGCACGGTGACGCCGCCGGCGAGCGCCATGTCGCACTCGCCGGACCGCAGCGCCTGGGCGGCCAGGTGCAGGGCCACCAGTGACGAGGAGCACGCGGTGTCCACGGTGACGGCGGGGCCCTGGAGACCGAGGGTGTAGGAGACCCGGCCGGAGGCCACGCTGCCCGCGCTGCCGTTGCCGAGGTAGCCCTCGACCTCGTCGAGGTCCTCCGGGCGGCCGCCGAACACCCGGGACGCGTAGTCGTGGTACATCAGCCCGGCGAACACTCCGGTACGGGTGCCGCGTGCCGATCGCGGGTCGATGCCGGCGCGTTCGAACGCCTCCCAGGACGTCTCCAGCAGCAGCCGCTGCTGCGGGTCCATCGCGATGGCCTCGCGGGGCGAGATGCCGAAGAAGTCGGCGTCGAACTCGTCGGCGTCGTAAAGGAATCCGCCCTCGCGGGAGTAGCTCGTGCCGGGCCGCTCGCCCTGTGGGTCGTACAGCTTGTCCAGGTCCCAGCCGCGGTCGTCCGGCCACGGTCCGACCGCGTCGGCGCCGCCCGCGACGAGCCGCCACAGTTCCTCGGGAGTGGTGACGCCGCCGGGGTAGCGGCAGGCCATGCCGATGATGGCGATGGGCTCGTCGGCCGCCGTGGCGGGTGTGGCAGGTGTTGCGGGTGTGCCCGGTGCTGCGGTGGCGAGGCGGCCGCCGAGCCGGTCGAGGAGTTCGGCGGCCAGTTCGCGGGGGGTGGGGTGGTCGAAGACCAGGGTGGCCGGGAGCCGTACGCCGGTGACGGTGGCCAGCCGGTTGCGCAGGCCCACGGCGGTCAGCGAGTCGAAGCCCAGTTCCTTGAAGGCCCGGTCCGCCGCGACCTGGCGGGCGGAGTCGTGGCCCAGGACGCCGGCGGCCTCGGTACGGACCAGGTCGAGCAGCAGGTTCTCCCGCTCGGCGAGGCCCAGCGGCGCGAGCCGGGCGGCGAAGGCGTTGTCGTCGGCGCGCCCGGCGGTGAGCCGGGCGGCGGCACGGCGAGTCGCCCCGCGACGGGGGGCGGTGGGAATCAACGCGCGGTAGATCGGCGGAAGTTCATCGGCCCTGTCGGCCCCGTCGACCCCACCGCTCACGCCGGTCACGCTGGCCGCGTCGGCCGCGCGCAGGGCGGTCAGGTCGAGCCGTACGGGAATCGACAGGCTGTCCGGGGCGGCGAGGGCCGCGTCGAGCAGTGCCATGCCGTGCTCGGCGCTGATCGGCAGGACGCCCTGGCGGGCCATCCGGTCGCGGTCGGCGGCGGCGAGGTGGCCGGTCATGCCGGTGGCCTGGTCCCAGAAGCCCCAGGCCAGGGAGACGGCGGGCAGACCCTGGGCGCGACGGTGCGCGGCGAGGGCGTCCAGGAAGGCGTTGCCCGCCGCGTAGCCGCCCTGTCCGGGGCTGCCCGCCACTCCGGCGAACGCCGAGAACATGACGAACGCGGACAGGTCCAGGTCTCGGGTGAGGTCGTGCAGCAGCCAGCCGGTGTCGGCCTTCGCGCGCAGCGGGACGGCCAGCCGCTCGGGGTCCAGCGCCTCCAGCAGGCCGTCGTCCAGCACTCCCGCCAGGTCGACGACGCCGCGCAGGGGTACCTCGGCGTCGATGCCCTCCAGTACGGCGGTCAACGCGTCGCGGTCGGCCGCGTCGCAGGTCACGGCGGTGGCGGTGGCGCCGAGCGCGCTGAGTTCGGCCAGCAGGGCGTCGATGCCAGGGGTCCGGTCACCGCGCCGGCCGGCCAGTACGAGGTTGCGCACGCCGTGCCGGGCGACCAGGTGCCGGGCGACGATGCCGCCGAGCACACCGGTGCCGCCGACGAGCAGCACGGTGCCGTCGGGGTCCCAGACCGTGCTGTCGGGGTCCCCCAGGGTGGCGTCGGTGGGCTCGGGCCGGTCGGCGCGGGCCAGCCGGGGCACGTGGACCTCGCCGGACCGCAGCGCGACCTGCGGCTCACCGGCGACGGTCACCGCGGCCACGGTGGGCAGTACGGTCCAGGAGGCGTCGGTGCCGTCGGTGTCGACCAGCGCGAAACGGCCGGGGTGTTCGGACTGCGCGGTGCGCACCATGCCCCAGACGGCGGCTGCCGCCGGGTCGGGTACGGCATCGCCGTCGGCGGCGGCCACGGCGCCACGGGTCAGGAACAGCAGCCGGGAACGGTCGAAGCGCTCCTCGGCGAGCCACTCCTGAACGGCCGCGAGCGCCCTGGCGGCCAGCCGGTGCGCGGCCGACGGCACGTCGTCGCCCCCGGGTGCCCCGGCGAGCGGCAGCACCACGACGTCGGGCATCCGCACGGCCGGGTCGGTCGCGCCGGCCAGGCCCGCCATGTCGGCCAGGTCCGTCAGGTCGGCGAGAGCGGCGAGATCGCGGTGGCGCTCCGCGACGACCGGCGCGGTCCATCCATCGCCATCGGCTTCGGTGTAAGTGAGCAGCGCCCAGTGCGGCTGGGCCAGTGCAGGGACGGGCTGCGTGGGCCAGGTCAGGCGGAAGAGCGCGTCGTCGGTGTTCCGGACGACGTCCGGGGCGGGGCGGAAGGTGAGGGCGTCCAAGGCGGCCACGGGCTCGCCGGTGCGGTCCGCCAGGGTCACCGACACGGCGTCCCGGCCCGCGACCCCGGCGATCCGCACCCTGAGCAGGTCGGCGCCGGCGGCGTACACCGTCAGCCCCTCCCAGGCGAACGGCATCCGCGCGGGTCCCGGCTTGTCGGCCGCCAGCAGTACGGCCGCGTGCAGCGCGCTGTCCAGCAGCGCCGGATGCAGGCCGTACCGGTCCGCGTCGGCGCTCTCCGCCTCCGCGAGGGTCACTTCGGCGTACACCGCGTCGGCGGTACGCCAGGCCGCTCGCAGGCCCTGGAAGGCGGGGCCGTAGCCGTAACCGGACGCCTGGAGGGTGTCGTACAGCGCGGCGGTGTCCAGCGGTTCGGCGGCGGGCGGCGGCCAGGCCGTCAGGTCGGCGCCCGGCTGGGGCGCGGTGCCGGGCGCGAGTTGTCCGGTGGCGTGCCGGATCCACGGGGCGTCGGGCGAGGCCGGATCGGCGTCCGCGTCCAGTTGGCGGGAGTGCACGGTCAGCGGACGGCATCCCGCGGCGTCCGGCGATCCCACCCACACCTGGAGGGCGACGGAAACGGTGTCGGAGAGCGCCAGCGGCGCTTCCAGCGTGAGGTCGTCCAGCCGGTCGCAACCCACCTGCCCGCCGGTGTGGAGCGCGAGCTCCACGAAGGCGGTGCCGGGCAGCAGCACGGTGTCGCCGATGGCGTGGTCGCCGATCCACGGGTGCGAACGTACCGACAACCGGCCGGTGAACAGCAGCCCTTCACCATCGGCCAGGGCCACCGCCGCGCCCAGCAACGGGTGTCCGGCCGCGCCCAGCCCGTAGGCCCCGGCGTCGCCCGTACGGTGCTCGGTGCCCAACGTCGGCCAGTAGCGTTGCCGTTGGAAGGCGTACGTGGGCAACTGCACGGGGGCTGCATCACCGGCCGGCAGCAGCGTCGACCAGTCCACCGACGCACCGTGGCAAAAAGCCTCGGCCGCCGACATCAGGAACCGCTCGGCTCCGCCCTGGTCGCGACGCAGGGTGCCCAACGCGGCACCCTCCCCGCCCGGGATCTCGTCCAACGTGTCCTGAACGGCCGCCGTCAGCACCGGGTGCGGACTGACCTCCACGAACAAGCCATGCCCGGCAGCCGACAGTTCGGCGACCGCGTCGGCGAGACGGACACGGTGACGCAGGTTGCCGTACCAGTAACCGCCGTCCAACTCACCGGGCTTGACCCACTCGCCGGTGTACGTCGACAGCATCGGCACGGCAGGAGCCTGCGAGACGACGCCCTTCAACGACTCGGTGATCTCGGCTTCCAGCGCCTCGACCATCGCCGAGTGCGAGGCATAGTCGACGGCGACCCGACGCGCCTCGACACCAGCCTCCGCGCACCCGGCCAGGAACACATCCAGCGCCGCAGCCTCACCCGAGACCACCACCGACCCCGGCCCATTGACGGCCGCAATCCCGACGCCCTCCACCAGCAGCCCGGCAACCCGCTCGGCCGACGCGAACACGGACACCATCCCACCGGTACCCGCCAGCCGCGTGATCGCGCGGGACCTCAACACGACCACCCGGGCGGCGTCCTCCAGCGACAACGCACCCGCGACGCAGGCCGCCGCGATCTCACCCTGCGAGTGACCCACCACAGCGACGGGCGTGACACCCACCGACCGCCACACCGCAGCCAACGACACCATCACAGCCCACAACACCGGCTGCACCACATCAACCCGCGTCAGCTCATCCCCATCACCCGCGAGTACACCGGTCAACGACCAGTCCACCCACGGCGACAGCGCCGCCTCACACTCAGCGATCGACGCAGCGAACACCGGAGACACGGCCAGCAGCTCGCGCCCCATACCCACCCACTGCGCCCCCTGACCAGGGAACACAAACACCACACCGGAGCCAACGACCGACCCCGCGACGACCCCCGACACCTCCATACCGGACGCCAACCCCCGCAGGGCGGTGGCTCGTTCGCTCGGGTCGCCGCCGAGCACGACGGCGCGGTCCGCGAACAGTGGCCGACCGATCAGCGCTCGGCCCACCGAGGGGACGTCCAGTGGTCCGGTGCCGACGAACGTCGCCAGTTGCTCTGCCTGGCCGATCAACGCGGGGACACCGCGCCCCGACAGCACCCATGGCGCCAACTCGGCCGTACCGAACGGCCGCACGATGGAGGGCGCGGCCTCGGATCCGGGCGTTTCCTCCGCGTCGGATGCCTCGGGCTCCTCGTGGGACGCCTCCTCAAGCACCAGGTGCGCGTTGGTGCCGCTCATGCCGAACGACGACACACCGGCCCGCCGCAGTCGCTCGCCCGGCGCGGTCCACTCGACCGGCTCGGTGAGCAGTTCCACCGCGCCGGCCGACCAGTCCACGTGCGGTGAAGGCTCGTCCACGTGCAGGCTCTTCGGAAGGACGCCGTGGCGCATCGCCATGACCATCTTGATGACACCCGCTACGCCCGAAGCGGCCTGCGTATGCCCGATGTTGGACTTCACCGACCCCAGCCACAACGGACGGCCGTCCTCGCGCCCCTGCCCGTACGTCGCCAGCAGCGCCTGCGCCTCGATCGGGTCGCCGAGCGTCGTCCCCGTACCGTGTGCCTCGACCACGTCCACGTCGGAGGCCGTCAGGCCCGCGTTGGACAGGGCCTCCAGGATGACGCGCTGCTGGGAGGGACCGTTGGGCGCGGTCAGGCCGTTGGACGCGCCGTCCTGGTTGACCGCCGAGCCCCGGACCACGGCCAGTACCTCGTGGCCGTTGCGCCGGGCGTCGCTCAGCCGCTCCACCAGCAGAAGGCCGACGCCCTCGCCCCAGCCCGTGCCGTCGGCGGCAGCCGCGAACGCCTTGCAGCGGCCGTCCTCCGCCAGGCCACGCTGACGGCTGAACTCCACGAACGCACCCGGCGTGGACATGATCGTCACACCGCCGGCCAGCGCCATGTCGCACTCCCGGCGGCGCAGGGACTGGACGGCGAGGTGCAGGGCCACCAGCGACGACGAGCACGCCGTGTCGACGGTGACCGCCGGGCCCTCAAGACCAAAGGTGTACGCCACGCGCCCGGAGACGACGCTGGCGGCGTTGCCGGTGACCAGGTGGCCCTGGAGGTTCTCGTCGGACTCGGCGAACAGGGCGCCGTAGTCCTGGCCGTTGGAGCCGACGAACACGCCCGTGCGCGAGCCCTGGAGCGCCCTCGGGTCCAGGCCGGCGCGTTCGAACGCCTCCCACGAGGTTTCCAGCAGCAGCCGCTGCTGCGGATCCATCGCCAGCGCCTCGCGGGGGCTGATCTCGAAGAAGCCGGGGTCGAAGAGGTCGGCGTCGAGGAGGAAGCCGCCGTCGCGGGTGTAACTGGCGCCGGGGTGGTCGGGGTCGGGGTGGTACAGGCCGTCCAGGTCCCACCCGCGGTTGGCGGGGAACGACGTCACGGCGTCGTCGCCGTCGGCCACCAGTCGCCACAGCGCCTCGGGGGTGTCCGCGCCTCCCGGGTAGCGGCAGCTCATCGCGACGACGGCGATCGGCTCCTGCTCGCCGGACTCCAGCTCCCGCAGCCGCTGCCGGGCCTTGTGCAGGTCTGCCGTAACCCACTTGAGGTAGTCACGGAGCGTCTCTTCACTCGCCATCGAAGACCACCTCTTCGGGAAAGAATGCCAAAGGCACCGCAATTACCGCCGTGGCCAGATCGCCAGGCGGCGGGAAGGAGAAGGAAAAGCGAAATTCAGCACACTCAGCCCGGACAGCAGCCGTTCGCCCACCGGAAACGACCGTTTCGGAAACTGCTGTTTCGGAAAAGGCCGTTCCGCAAACGGCTGCTGACGCCCGATGTCGGGCGATTCTTCGGCGGCTGTGAATGGTGCTCATCGATTCCGCGGTCATGCCCTGAAGAATGAGTTTTCAGGGCTGTTTTTTCGGGGCTGCTCGGACCGGATATGGGGATTCCGTTCGTGACAGTAGGTCGCGCCGCAACCTAGGAACAACCCCTACCGTGTCCCCTACCCCTGCACCCGTACCCCCCGGCCCCCCGGCGCCCCGTCAGGGGCGGCCGAGGTTGCGGTTGATGAAGTCCAGCAGTTCGTCGTCGCTGGCCGACTCCAGGGTGTCGACCACCGACGCCCCGGGGCTCTCCTCGGTGCCGGTCCACTTGGCCAGCAGGCTCTGAAGCCGCACCGTCACCTTGGTGCGCAGCAGGTTGTCGGCCTCGCCGACCGCCACCGAGGCTTCCAGCCGGTCCAGTTCGGCCAACAGCGCGTCGGCCGGGGCCCCGCCGTCGGGAAGCAGTTCGGCTCCCAGGTGGCGTACCAGGGCGGTCGGGGTGGGGTGGTCGAAGACCGCGGTGGCGGCGAGGGCGAGGCCGGTGGCCGTGGCCAGGCGGGTCCTGAAGTCGACGGCGGTCAGCGAGTCGAAGCCCATCGCGTTGAAGGAGCGGCCGGGTTCGATGGTTTTGGCGGAGGTGAAGCCGAGTGCCGCCGCCGCGTGTTCGCGCACCAACTCCAGCAGTGCGTCGTCGCGTTCGGCCGCCGGCAGGGCGGCGAGGCGGTCGCGCAGCGCGTCGGCTCCGCCGGTTCCGCCGATGTGCGTGGGGGCTGCGGCCGGTGCGGGCCGGGCCGCCACGGCGGCTTCGGGTACCCCGTCCAGGAACGCCGACGGCCGGGCGGAGGTGAACAGCGGTGTGAAGGCGGCCCAGTTGACGTCGGCGACGGTCACATTGGTCTCGTCGCGGTCCAGGGCCTGGCCGAGCGCCGCGAGCGCCGCGTCGGGGTCCATGGCCGTGAGCCCGCGCCGTCGCAGGTGTTCCGTGCGCTCCTGGTCGGCGGCCATGCCGCTGCCCGCCCAGGGGCCCCAGGCCACGGCGGTGGCCCGCAGGCCCCGGGCCCGGCGGGCGGCGGCGAGCGCGTCGAGGTAGCCGTTGGCGCAGGAGTACGCGGACTGCCCGCCGCCGCCCCAGATACCGGAGATGGACGAGAACAGCACGAAGGCGTCCAACTCCCGCCCGTCCAGCAGCGCGTCGAGGTGGGCGGCACCCGTGGTCTTGGCGGCGAGCACCTCGGCGAAGTCGGCCGGCCTGGTGTCGGCCAGCGACGCCGAGGCACTGACCCCGGCCGCGTGGACCACCGTACGGACCGGAGTACCGGCGTCGTCGAGTCGGGCCAACAGAGCTGCCAGCGCGGGGCGGTCGGCGATGTCGCACGCCACCGCCTCCGCACGGGCACCGGCCGCGGTGAGCTCGGCGACCAGTTCCCCGGCACCGGGCGCGGCCGGGCCGCTGCGGCTGACCAGCACCAGATGCCGCACGCCCCGGTCGACCAGCCAGCGGGCGACCTGGCCGCCCAGCGCGCCCGTACCGCCGGTGACGAGGGCGGTGCCGGTGCCGGTGGGGCGCCAGGCCGTCGCGGGTCCTGCCGGGTCGGCGGTCGCCGGATGCGGGGCGCGGACCAGGCGGCGTACGAACAGTCCGGCGGCGCGTACGGCCAACTGGTCCTCGCCCGCGGGCCTGGACTGCGGCGTGGCGGTCAACACCGCGTGCAGCAAGGCCTTGGAACGCCGGTCCAGGGCGGCGGGCAGATCGATCGCGCCGCCCCAGCGGTCGGCGTACTCCAGCGCGATCACCCGGTAGAGGGCGGCCAGTTGAGCCTGCGCCGGATCCGGAGCGGCGGCCTGGCCCGTGGCCTGGTTCGTAGACCCGGTTGCGGGGTCGGCGGCCTCCTGGGTGACGCACCACAGCGGCGCGGCGACATCGGCGTCGGCGAGCGCCTGCGGCAGGGCCACGGTCAGCGCCAGACCGGCGGTCAGCGCGGGGTGTTCCGGGTGCGGACGCCGGTCGAGGGCGAGCAGCGAGAGCACCCCGGTGAGCGGGGTGCCCTCGGCGGCGGTACGGATCCGCCGCGCCAGGGCCGCACCGTCATCGGCGCCAACATCGGCACCAGCACCGATGCCGATACCTGCCTCCAGTCGTACGACGTCCGTGCCGTGCTCGGTGAGCGCGGCGATCACGTCCATGGCCAGGGGCTGGTCGGTGTGGCCTGCCGGGAGGAGGACCAGCCAGCGGCCGGCGCCGGCCGGGGTCGGCGTCCACTGGGCGGGTTGCCAGCGCGTCCGGTAGCGCCACTGGTCCAGCCGGGCCTGTTCGCGCTGCCGGCGGTGCCAGGAGGACAGCGCGGGCAGCGCCTCGCTGAGCGGCCGGGAGCCGTCGAGGTCCAGGGCCGCGCCGAGCGCGCCCAGGTCCTGCCGCTCCACGGCCTCCCAGAACCGGTGGTCCGTGTCGGAGGGGGCGGCTGCCGCCGCGACCGGTGCGGGCGGCGCGCCGCGCAGCCAGTAGTTCTCGCGCTGGAAGGGGTACGTGGGCAGGTGGACGCGGTCGCCGCCGGTGCCCGCGCAGTAAGCGGCCCAGTCGGGCCCGCTGCCCTGCGCGGCCAGTCCGGCCAGCGCCAGCGCCGACGTGCGCGTCTCGTCGCGCTCCCGGCGCAGCACCGGCAGGCAGACGCTGCGGGCGGGCAGGGTCTCACGGGCCATGGCAGTCAGTACGGCATCGGGGCCGACCTCCAGGAAGGTGCGAGCGCCGCGCTCGTGCAGCAGCCGCACACCGTCGGCGAACCGCACCGCCTCACGGGCGTGCCGTACCCAGTACTCGGGCGAGCACAACTCCTCGGCCGTCGCCAACTCGCCGGTGAGGTTGGAGACCACCGGGATACGGGGCTCCGCGTAGGTCAACCGTGCTGCCACGGCGCGTAGTTCGTCCAGCATGGGGTCCATGAGCGCCGAGTGGAAGGCATGACTGACCGTCAACTGTCGTACCTTGCAGCCCTGTTCGCGCCAGTGCGACGCCGCCTTCTCCACCACGGGCAGGAGACCGGAGACCACGACGGCGGTCGGACCGTTGACGGCCGCGATGTCGAGGCGGCCGCCGTGGTCCTCCAGCGTCTTGCGGACCTCGTCCTCGGTCGCCTCGACGGCCAGCATCGCGCCGCCCGCCGGCAGCGCGGCCATCAGCCGGCCGCGCGCCGCCACCAGCGTGCACGCGTCCTCCAGGGACCACACCCCCGCCACGTACGCGGCGGCGATCTCGCCGATCGAGTGACCGGCGAGGTAGTCCGGCCGTATGCCCCAGGACGCGAGCAGGCGGAACAGTGCCACCTCGATCGCGAACAGCGCGGGCTGGGTGAAGTCCGTCCGGTCGATCAACTCCGCATCCGGAGAACCCGGTTCGGCGAACAGCACCTCGCACAGCGGGCGCTCCAGCAGCCCGTCAAAGCACGCGGCGACCTCGTCGAGCGCCTTGGCGAACGCGGGGTGGGCGGCGTAGAGCTCCTGCCCCGCGCCCACGCGCTGGCTGCCCTGGCCGGAGAACAGGACCGCCACGGCACCCGCACCCGCGTCGACCTGTGCCTGAACGACCGTGGGCAGGCTGCGTCCGTCGGCCAACGCGGCCAGCGACTCCAGCAGTTCGTCACGGTCGCCGCCGGTCAGGACCGCCCGGTACTCGAAGGCGGTACGGGACGTGGCCAGGGCGTGGCCCACGTCGAGGGGGCGGGCGTCGGAACGGGCCAGCAGGTGGGTGTGCAGCTCACGGGCGCGGGCGCGCAGCGCGTCGGCGGTCCGGGCCGACAGCGGCCACAGGACGGGCGACAGCGCTCGGCCCGACTCGGGAGCCCCGGGGGCCCCGGGAGCCCCATGGGCATCAGGAGCCTCGGTAGCTTCAGAAGTCTCGGGGGCCTGCTGCGGTTCCTCGATGATCGTGTGGACGTTCGTGCCGCTGATCCCGAACGACGAGATTCCGGCCCGCCGGGGGTGGCCTTCGGACTCCCACGGCCGGGCCTCGGTAAGCAGCCGGACCGCGCCGGCCGTCCAGTCCACCTGCGCGGAGGGCCGGTCGACGTGCAGGGTGCGCGGCAGCACGCCGTGCCGCATGGCCATGACCATCTTCATCAGGCCGCCGATGCCGGCCGCCGCCTGGGCGTGCCCGATGTTGGACTTGAGCGAGCCCAGCCACAGCGGCCGGTCCTCGGCGCGGTCGTGGCCGTACGTCGCCAGCAGCGCCTGCGCCTCGATGGGGTCGCCCAGCGGGGTGCCGGTGCCGTGCGCCTCGACGGCGTCGACGTCGGCGGGGGTCAGGCGGGCGTTGGCCAACGCCTGGCGGATGACCCGCTGCTGGGCGGGGCCGTTCGGTGCGGTCAGGCCGTTGGACGCGCCGTCCTGGTTGACGGCGGAGCCACGGACCACCGCCAGCACCTCGTGGCCCAGGCGGCGGGCTTCAGACAGCGGCTCTACGAGGATCATGCCGACGCCCTCCGCCCAGCCGGTGCCGTCGGCCGCGTCGGAGAAGGACTTGCACCGGCCGTCGGGGGCGAGGCCGCGCTGCCTGCTGAACTCGGTGAACATGCCCGGGGTGGCCATCACCGCCGCGCCGCCGACCAGCGCCATCGTGCTCTCGCCCTGTCGCAGCGACTGGCAGGCCAGGTGCAGAGCCACCAGCGAGGACGAACAGGCGGTGTCCACGGTCACCGCCGGGCCTTCGAAGCCGAAGGTGTACGAGAGCCGGCCGGACACGACACTGCCGGTGTTGCCGGTCAGCAGATGCCCCTCCACACCCTCGAGCGCGGCGGCATCGCCCGGGAGGCCACCGCCCTGGCCGCCACCGCTCAGGACGGCCTGCCCGCTGCCGTACCCGGAGGGCGCGGCACCGACGAACACACCGGCCTGACTGCCGCGCACCGTGCGCGGATCGATTCCGGCGCGCTCGAACGTCTCCCACGCGGTCTCCAGCAGCAGCCGCTGCTGCGGGTCCATCGCCAGCGCCTCACGCGGCGAGATACCGAAGAACACCGGGTCGAACGCGGCGGCGTCGTAGAGGAAGCCGCCCTGGTCGGCGTAGGAGGTACCGGCCTGCGCCAGCTCCGGGTCGTAGAGGGCGGCCAGATCCCAGCCCCGGTCGGCGGGGAAGCCGCCGACCGCGTCGGCCCCGTCGTCCACCAGCCGCCACAGGTCCTCCGGCGAGCGGACCCCACCGGGGAAGCGGCAGGCCATGCCGATGATGGCGATCGGATCGTCGGACGCGGCGGCAGAGGCAGCAGCAGCGACCTGCGGCGCGACGGCACGGGCGAGTTCTGCGCCGGGAAGTTCGGCGTCCAGGAAAACGGCCAGCGCGCGGACGCTCGGGTGATCGAAGACCAGCGTCGCGGGCAGTTTCAGCCCGGTCGCGGCGGTGAGCCGGTTGCGCAGCTCCACCGAGGTCAGCGAGTCGAAGCCCAGATCCTTGAACGGGTGCTCGACGTCGATGGCCTCCGGGGCCCGGTGCCCCAGCACCGCCGCCACCTGGCCGCGCACCAGATCGAACAGCGACTGTTCGCGCTCGCGCCCACGCAGCCCGGCCAACCGCTCGGCCAGCCCACCCGGGGCGGCCACGACGGCGTTACGGGCCAGGGCCCGACGCTGCCCGGCACTCCGCCGCACCAGGCCGCTGAGCAGCGGCGACACGACGGGACTCCGGCGCAGTACGTCGAGATCCAGCCTGACCGCGACGGGCCTCACCTCTGCACCGGTCCACGCGGCGTCGAACAGCGCCATTCCGTCGACGGGCTCCAGAGTCAGCACACCGCCTTCCGCCATGCGCTGCACATCCGTCGCGTCCAGCGCGGCGGTCATACCCGCCGCCTGCGACCAGGGTCCCCAGGCCACAGAGGTCGCGGGCAGACCGGCGGCGCGACGGTACGCGGCCAGCGCGTCCAAGTAGGCATTGGCGGCTGCGTAGTTGCCCTGACCCGCACCACCGAACGTCGCCGAGGCGGAGGAGAACAGGACGAATGCGGCTAGGTCGTGGTCGGCGGTGAGTTCGTGGAGGTGACGCGCCGCTTCCGCCTTCGGCCCCCAGACGGTCGCCAGACGGTCGGGGGTGAGCGCGGTGACGAGACCGTCGTCGAGGACACCAGCGGTGTGGACTACGGCCGTCAGGCGTTCCGACGCAAGCAGGTCCGTCACGGCGTCACGGTCAGCAACATCGCAGGCCACGATCCGTACGGCAGCGCCCAGTTCGGTCAGTTCAGTACGCAACTCTTCCGCGCCGGGGGCCTCCAGGCCTCGCCGGGAGACCAACAGCAGGTTGCGAGCGCCGTGTTCGGCCACCAAGTGCCGGGCCATGTGTGCGCCCAGACCACCCGTGCCGCCGGTCACCAGGACCGTACGATCCGGGTCCAGCGCCGCCGGGACGGTCAGGACCACCTTGCCGACATGCTTGGCCTGGCTGATGAAACGGAAGGCATCAGGCGCTTGCCGTACGTCCCATGCCCGCACCGGCAAAAGCTCCAGCACCCCGGAACCGAACAGCTCCAACAGCTCAGCCAGCAGCACCGCGATTCGGTCCGGACCCGCGTCGAAGAGGTCGAACGCCTGGTAACTGACGGCCAGTTCGGCCGCGTCACGGACGTCAGTCTTGCCCATCTCCAGGAACCGACCGCCCTCGGCCAGCACCGACAGCGAAGCATCCACGAACTCACCCGCGAGAGCGTTCAGCACCACATCAATGCCGCTGAACTTCTCCGCGAAGGCCGTGTCGCGGGAGGACGCGATGTGATCGTCGTCCAGACCGAGCGAACGAAGAACATCCCACTTGCCCGGACTCGCCGTCGCGAACACCTCAGCACCCAGATGCTGAGCGAGCTGAATCGCCGCCATGCCGACGCCACCGGCACCGGCATGCACCAACACCCGTTCGCCAGGCTGCACTTGCGCCAGATCCCGCCACGCGTACCACGCCGTAAGGAAGACGATCGGCACCGATGCCGCCTCGGCGAACGACCAACCGTCCGGCACGCGTCCGAGCAGCCGCTCGTCCGTCACCACCAGGGGACCGAACGCACCCGGCACCAGCCCGAACACCCGATCACCCACGGCCAGACCACCGGCCCCGGCCCCTGACCCGGTCTCCAGCACCACGCCCGACGCCTCGATACCCAGCGGCACCGCACCGGGATACATCCCCAACGCGTTCAACACATCACGGAAGTTCACACCGGCGGCGCGCACCGCGACCCGCACCTCACCCACTCCCAACGGGGCCGTGGCCTCCTCGAACGGAACCAACTCCAGCGCGTCCAACGACCCCCGCACCACACTGTCCAACCGCCACGCCCCCACACCCGACGGCACCGCCAGGACCTCGTCAGCCCCAGGCCGCACCAGCCTCGCGACACTCACCGTGCCCTGGCGCAGGGCGACTTGTTCCTCCGGGCGGTCATCGAGCGCCTCGGCCAGCGCGGCCCAGGACTCCGCCGTACCGTCGACGTCCGCCAGCACGAACCGGCCCGGGTTCTCCGCCTGCGCCGACCGGACCAGGCCCCACACCGCGGCCGCGTCGGCGTCGTCGCCGTCGATCGCGCCCCGGGTCACGATGAGCAGCCGCCGGTCGGCGAACCGCTCCTCCGCCAGCCACTCCTGAACCGCGTCCAGCGCCCTGCCGACCGCGCCCGGCCCGGCGCACGGCAGCAGCACGGCGCTGTCGCCGTCGGGCGCCTCGGCGAGGAGCGCGCACCGGACGCCGGCCAGCGCCTCGGCGGCGTCGAGATCATCACCGATGACGGCCCAGTCGAGGGCCCGGTCTACGGCTTGGTCAACGGCCTGGTCGGCGGGCTCGGCAACCCAGTCCAGCCGGTAGAGCGGGGTCCGGTGGCCCAGGGGCTCGGCGGACACCTCGCGCAGAGCCAGCGACCTGACCGTGACCACCGGGGTTCCCGTCTGGTCGACCGCGAGCAGCGACACCGCGTCCTGCCCGTCGCGGGCGGCGAGGCGTACCCGCAGTACGGACGCCTCGGTGGCGAGTACCGCGACGTCCGACCAGGCGAACGGCAGGCGGCCACGGCCGCTGTCGGTCGCGGGCAGGAGTCCGCCCAGGCCCACGCCGTGCAGTGCGGCGTCCAGCAGTGCCGGGTGGACGCCGAAGCCCTTACGGTCTGCGGCCTCGTCCGGAAGGGTGACCTCGACGAACACCTCGTCGCCCTGTGTCCACGCCGCCGTCAGCCCCCGGAAGGCGGCGCCGTAGCGCAGCCCCATCGCGGCAAGGGCGTCGTAGAGGCCGTCGAGAGCGACCGGTTCGGCGCCGGCGGGCGGCCAGACCGTCAAGCCATGGTCGACAGGGGCACCGGCCCCGGCGGCGAGCACGCCGTCGCCGTGCTTGGCCCAGCCGTTGTCCTGCGCGTCGCCGCTGGGGCGCGAGTACAGGGCGATCTCCCGTCGCCCGCTGTCGTCGGCCTGTCCGACGGTGAGTTGGACATCGACCTCGCCGCGCTCGGGCAGGGTCAGCGGGGAGCTGAGCGTCAGCTCCTCGACCAGGTCGCAGCCGAACTGGTCGCCCGCCGCGACGGCGAGCTCCAGCAGCGCGGTACCGGGGACGACGACGGTGTCCAGCACCCGGTGATCGGCCAGCCACGGGTGGCGGCGCAGCGACAACGCACCGGTGAGCACCGCGCCTTCACCGTCGGCGCGGTGCATCACGGCGCCCAGCAGCGGATGATCCGCCACGCGCAGACCGAGCCCGGCGGCGTCGGCACTGCCCCGCCCGGTGACGTGGCGCGGCCAGTAGCGCTCACTCTGGAAGGCGTACGTCGGCAGCCGGACGGGACGACCCCGCCCGACGGAGTCGGGGAACACCGCAGACCAGTCCACCCGTACGCCCCGCACGTGGAGTCGGGCGGCGGCATGCAGCAACGACTCCGGTTCGGGGCGTCCCCGGCGCAGCACCGCGACCATCTCGGCGGAGGACGGCGACGCCTCGGCACCCAGCACGCCCTGCGCCATGGCGGTCAGGACACCGTCGGGACCCAACTCGACGAAATTCCGCACGCCTTGAGCGTCCAGAGTGCGAACGCCGTCGGCGAACCGGACCGCCTCACGGACATGCCGGACCCAGTACTCGGGCGAGCACAGCTCCTCCGGCTTGGCCATCTCGCCGGTCAGGTTCGACACGAGCGGGATACGCGGAGTCTCGTACGCCAGGCTCTCGGCCACGCGCCGGAACTCCGCGAGCATCGGATCCATCAGCGGCGAGTGGAAGGCATGACTGACCGTCAACTGCTTGACGCGCAGGCCTTGTTCACGCCAACGCGACTCCAACTCCGCGACTGCTTCCGCATCACCGGACACCACGACCGACGTCGGACCGTTCACCGCCGCGACGGCAACCCGCTCGTCCAGGTCAGCCAGTACGTCCGCCTCGGACGCTTCGACGGCCAGCATCGCGCCGCCCTCAGGCAGCGCGCCCATCAGCCGACCACGCGCAGCGACCAGCGTGCAGGCGTCCTCCAGGGACCACACCCCCGCCACGTACGCGGCGGCGATCTCACCGATGGAGTGCCCGGCCACGAAGTCGGGCGTCACACCCCACGACTCCAGCAGCCGGAACAACGCCACCTCGACCGCGAACAACGCAGGCTGAGTGAATTCCGTCCGGTCGATCAGCTCCCCGCCCTCGAACAACACCTCTCGCAGGCCTTCGAACCGGGCGCACACCTCGTCCAGCGCATCCGCAAACACGGGATAAGCGGCGTACAACTCCCGCCCCGCACCCACCCGTTGGCTCCCCTGTCCCGAGAACAGGAAAGCCGTACGGCCCCTGCTCACGCTGCCGGTCACGATGGCCGGTGTCGTCGGGAGGGTGTCGGCCGCGTTGGCCAACTGTGTGAGTGCGGTGCGGAGTTCGTCCGGGGTGGTGCCGAGCACCACGGCTCGGTGGTTCAGCGTGGCTCGGGTGGTGGTCAGGGCGTGAGCGACCTCGACCGGGGGTATCGCCGGCCTTGCGGCGAGATCCTCCGCCAGTCGGCCTGCCTGCGCGGCGAGTGCGGCCGGGCTGTGCGCGGACAGCGGCCAGGCGATCGGACAGTCGACCACGTTGTCGTCCGACCCCTCGACCGGCGCATCATGCGCGGGCTCCGCCGGGGGCATGGGGGGCGCTTCGAGGATGGTGTGTGCGTTGGTGCCGCTGATGCCGAAGGCCGAGACGGCGGCCCGGCGCGGACGTCCGGTCTCCGGCCAGGCGACCTGCTCCGTCAGCAACTCCACAGCGCCCGAGGACCAGTCCACGCTGGGCGACGGCTCATCGACATGGAGCGTCTGGGGCAGGACACCGTGCCGCATCGCGAGCACCATCTTGATCACGCCCGCGACACCGGCGGCGGCCTGGGTGTGCCCGATGTTGGACTTCACCGAGGCGAGCAGCAGCGGCTGTTCGGCCTCCCGGCCCTGCCCGTACGTGGCGAGCAGCGCGCCGGCCTCGATGGGGTCGCCCAGGGCGGTTCCCGTGCCGTGCGCCTCCACCGCGTCCACGTCGGCGGGGGCGAGCCTGGCACTGGCCAAGGCCTGCCGTATGACGCGCTGTTGGGACGGCCCGTTGGGGGCGGTCAGGCCGTTGGACGCGCCGTCCTGGTTGACGGCGGAGCCCCGCACCACCGCCAGCACCTCGTGACCGTTGCGCACGGCGTCGGACAGCTTCTCCACGAGCAGCATGCCGACGCCCTCGCCCCAGCCAGTGCCGTCCGCACCCGCCGCGAACGCCTTGCAGCGGCCGTCCGCCGCCAGACCGCGCTGGCGCGAGAACTCCACGAACGTGGCCGGAGTCGACATCACCGTCACTCCGCCGGCCAGCGCCATCGTGCACTCGCCCGACCGCAGTGCCTGCACCGCCAGGTGCAGTGCCACCAGTGACGACGAGCACGCCGTGTCGACGGTCACCGCCGGGCCTTCCAACCCGAACGCGTACGCCAACCGTCCCGACACCACGCTCGCCGCGTTGCCGGTGCCGAGGTGGCCGCCGAGGTCGTCCTGCGCGTGGGAGAGGAGGGCCGCGTAGTCCTGGCCGTTGGTGCCGACGAAGACGCCGGTGCGGGTGCCGCGTACGGCGTCCGGCGCGACGCCGGCCCCTTCGAAGGTCTCCCACACGGTCTCCAGCAGCAACCGCTGCTGCGGATCCATGGCCAACGCCTCTCGGGGCGAGATCCCGAACAGCCCCGCGTCGAACCGGTCGGCCCCCGCAAGGAAGCCGCCGACCCGTACGTACGACGTGCCCTGGTGCTCGGGATCCGGGTCGTACAGCGCGTCCAGGTCCCAGCCACGGTCACCGGGGAACCCGTCGACCGCGTCCACGCCGTCCGCCAACAGCGCCCACAGCTCCTCCGGTGACCCCACCCCACCCGGGAACCGGCAGCCCATGCCCACGATCACCACCGGCTCGTCCATCAGCTCGCGCACCGGCTCGCCCACCGACAGGCCGGTCAGCGGCGCGATCAGCCCCGTGGCAACCCGCGCCGACGACTCCTCGCCCGCCAGCAGCTCCCGCAGCCAGCCCGCCAGCAGCGTCGGCGTCGGATAGTCGAACACCAGGCCGCTCGGCAGCCGCAGCCCGGTCACCGACCCGAGCCGGTTGCGCAACTCGACCGCCATCAGCGAATCGAAGCCCAGCTCCCGAAACGCCCGGTCGGTCTCCACCTCCGCGCCCGAACCGTAGCCGAGGACGCCTGCCGCCTCCGCGCACACCGTGTCCAGCAGCAGCGCCGACCGCTCGTCGGCGGACAACCCGGCGAGCCGTACGACGAGTTGCGGCGCACCGGCAGTGCCGTCGCCGGACGACGCCGTACCGTCGAGGGCCTGGCGAGCAGCCGGGATCTCGTCGAAGAACGCCGTGTGACGCACGGAGGTGAACGCCGGGGCGAACCGCTCCCACTCCACGTCCGCCACCACCACACACGCCTCGCCGCCCGCGAGCACGCCCGCCAGGACACCCAGCGCAGCGCCAGGCTCCATCGACCGCAGCCCGCGCCGCGCCAGTTCCCGCCCGGCGGAACCACGCGCCGCCATACCGGAGCCCGCCCAAGGACCCCAGGCCACCGCGCAGCCCGCGAGACCGCGTGCCCGCCGCGCCTGCACCAAACCATCGAGATAGGCGTTCGCGGCCGAATACCCCGCCTGCGCCGCACTGCCCCACACACCCGAGATGGACGAGAACACGACGAACGCGTCCAACTCCCGTTCGCCCAGCACCACATCGAGGTTCGCCGCACCCACCACCTTGGCGCGCATCACATCGGCCAGGCTCTCGGCCGACGTCTCCAGCAGCGTGCCCGCGTCGTCCACACCCGCCGCGTGCACCACGGCCGTGAGCGGGATGTCGTCGGAGAGTGAGTCGATCACCCGGTCGAGTGCGTCGCGGTCGGTGACGTCACATGCCTCGACGCAGACCTGCGCCCCCGCCGAGCCGAGCTCGGCCAGCACCTCGGCGGCTCCGGGGGCGTCGAGTCCCTGGCGGCTGAGCAGCACGACACGTTCGGCACCGCGCTCCACCGCCCACCGGGCGACCCGTACACCCAGCCCACCCAGGCCACCGGTCACCAGCACCGTCCCGGACGGCGACCACTCCTCGCTCCGGGCACGGTCGGGCGCGGGCGCGAGCCGCCGTACGAACACGCCGGACGGCCGTACGGCCACCTGGTCCTCAACGCCCTCGGAGTCCTCACCCCTCTGCCCCAGCACGCCGAGCAACCGCTCCGCGACCCGCGCGTCGAACGCCTCCGGTAGATCGATCAACCCGCCCCAGAGACCAGGGAGTTCGAGTCCGGCTACCCGGCCGAGACCCCACACGGCGGCCAGCTCCGGAAGAACGACCCCGCCATCGGAGCCCCCCACCGACACCCCGCCACGGGTGACACACCAGACGCCACCACCGGCATCGCCACCGACACCGGCGTCCGCGATCGCCTGGAGGATCGTCAGGGTGCGCTCGGCGGCGACGGTCTCGGCCCGGCCCGGGGCCCCCGTCGGCACCACCAGTACGCCCGTCACATCGGCGCGGTCCGCGAGACGAGCGGCCAGCTCCGCACGGCCGTCGGCATCGGCCAGCAGCAGCGTCTCCACCTCCGCGCCGGCCTCCCGCAGGACGGCACCGAGCGGGCCGCACAGCCCGGCGTCGGCGTCTTCCGCCATGTCCTGCCAACCAACCACCAGCCAGCGGCCGTTCACCGCAGCACCGGACATCAGGCCCGGCATCGGACGCCACTCCACCCGGTACCGCCAGTCCGCCGTGGAGACCGCTACCGGCGCGTTCTGTCGCGGCCTGGCCGACAGCCAGTACCGCTCCCGCTGGAAGGCATACGTCGGCAACTCGACCCGGCGCGCACCGCTGCCCGCGAAGTACCGGCCCCAGTCGGGCCGGACCGCACCACGCACCCACGCCCCGGCCAACGCCGCCACCAACGACGACTGTTCAGGCCGCCCCCGACGCAGCACGGCGAGGCAGACAGTGCCCTCGGCGTCCTCGGTCAGCGCCTGCTGGGCCATGGCGGCGAGTACGCCGTCGGGGCCGAGCTCGACGAAGGTACGGACCCCGCCCTGACCGTGCAGCGTCGCGATCCCGTCCGCGAAACGGACCGCCTCACGGACGTGCCGGACCCAGTACTCGGGCGAGCAGAGTTCGTCGGCCGTGGCGATCTCACCGGTCAGGTTCGAGACGACCGGGATGCGCGGAGTCTCGTACGTCAACCCCTCGGCCACCGACCGGAACTCGGCCAGCATCGGATCCATCAGTGGGGAGTGGAACGCGTGGCTGACCGTCAACTGCTTGACGCGCAGTCCCTGTTCACGCCAGCGCGCCTCCAACTCGGCGACGGCTACTGCATCACCGGAGACCACGACCGACGTCGGACCGTTCACCGCCGCGATCGCAACGCGCTCGTCCAGCTCCGGCAGTACGTCCGCCTCGGACGCCTCCACCGCGAGCATGGCCCCGCCCTCGGGCAGAGCGCCCATCAACCGGCCGCGCGCCGCCACCAGCGTGCAAGCGTCCTCCAGGGACCACACCCCCGCCACGTACGCGGCAGCGATCTCACCGATCGAGTGACCGGCGACGAAGTCGGGCGTGACGCCCCACGACTCCAACAGCCGGAACAACGCCACCTCGACGGCGAACAACGCGGGCTGGGTGAACTCCGTACGGTCGATCAACCCCTCACCCTCGAACAACACTTCACCCAGGCCCTCGAACCGGGCGCACACCTCGTCCAGCGCATTCGCGAACACGGGATAAGCGGCGTACAACTCCTGCCCCGCACCCACCCGTTGGCTCCCCTGCCCCGAGAACAGGAAGGCCAGCGAACCTGTCACGGGCTGGCCCGTGACGACAGTGGCCGACGTGTGGCCCTTCGCCAAAGTAACCAGTCCAGCGGCGAGTTGGGCGTGGTCGGTGCCGAGGACGACGGCGCGCCGGTCCCAGACCGAACGGCCGGTGGCCAGGGAGAGTGCGATGTCGTGCGGGCGGGCGTCGGGGTGGCGGCGCAGGTGAGCGCCGAGCCGGTCGGCCTGACCGGTCAGCGCGGAGGCGTCCCGCGCGGACAGCAGCAGCGGTACGCAGCCGGTCGGCGCGGCGGCCGGACCGGCGTCGGAGGTGACCGGCTCGGGCGCTGACTGCGCCGGCTCCTCGATGATGACGTGCGCGTTCGTGCCGCTGATGCCGAACGACGACACGCCCGCGCGGCGCGGTCGCCCGCCTCGCCGCCAGGCGACGGGCTCGGTCAGCAGCCGTACCGCGCCGGCCGTCCAGTCGACCTGGCCGGTGGGCCGGTCGACGTGCAGGGTGCGCGGAAGTTCGGCGGCGCGCAGGGCCATGACCATCTTGATCACGCCGCCGACGCCCGCCGCCGCCTGCGCGTGGCCGATGTTGGACTTGATGGACCCCAGCCACAGCGGCCGGTCCTCGGCGCGGTCGTGGCCGTAGGTGGCCAGCAGGGCCTGCGCCTCGATGGGGTCGCCGAGCCGGGTACCGGTGCCGTGGGCCTCGACGGCGTCGATGTCGGCCGGTGCGAGCCCGGCGGCGGAGAGGGCATCGCGGATGACGCGCTGCTGCGAGGGGCCGTTCGGCGCGGTCAGGCCGTTGGACGCGCCGTCCTGGTTGACCGCCGAACCACGCACCACCGCCAGCACGGGATGCCCCAGCCGCTGCGCGTCGGACAACCGCTCCACGAGGAGCATGCCGACGCCCTCCGCCCAGCCGGTGCCGTCGGCCGCGTCCGCGAACGACTTGCAGCGGCCGTCGGCGGCCAGGCCCCGCTGGCGGCTGAACTGGACGAACATGTTGGGCGACGACATGATCGCCGCACCGCCGACCAGCGCCATGTCGCACTCGCCGGACCGCAGCGCCTGGCCTGCCAGATGCAGTGCCACCAGGGACGACGAGCAGGCGGTGTCGACCGTGACCGCCGGGCCCTCCAGGCCGAAGGTGTAGGCGAGCCGACCGGAGACGACGCTGCCCGCGTTACCCGTCAGCAGATGCGCCTCGACCTCGTCGGGCGCTTCCCCGGGCGGCGGACCGTACCCCTGGAAGGCCGCGCCGACGAACACGCCGGTACGGGAGCCGCGCGCCGACTGCGGATCGATGCCGGCGTGTTCGAAGGTCTCCCAGGAGGTCTCAAGCAGCAGCCGCTGCTGCGGGTCCATTGCCAGCGCCTCACGCGGCGAGATCCCGAAGAAGCGCGGATCGAAGCGGTCGGCGTCGTGCAGGAACCCGCCCGCGCGCGTGTAGCTGGTGCCGGGGTGGTCGGGGTCGGGGTCGAAGAGGTTCGCCAGGTCCCAGTCCCGGTTGGCGGGCATCTCGGAGACGGCGTCGGTGCCGTGCGCGACGAGGTCCCACAGAGCGTCCGGTGAGTCCGCGCCTCCCGGGTAACGGCAGGCCATGCCGACGATGACCACCGGATCGTCGTCGGCGCCGACGGCCGTGCGGAGGGCCGTTCGGACGGATGCGGCGGATGCGGCGGACCGGGCGGAGTCCTGTTCCTCGCCCAGCAGCGACAGGCGCAGGTGACCGGCGAGTGCGGCCGGGGTGGGGTGGTCGAAGATCAGCGTGGCGGGCAGCCGCAGTCCGGTCGCCGCGTTCAGGCGGTTACGCAGTTCGACCGCCGTCAACGAGTCGAAGCCCAGGTCCTTGAACGCCTGGTGCGGATCGACGGCTCCCGGGCTCGAGTGACCGAGCACCGCGACGACATGACTCAACGTCAATTCACTGAGCAGCGCCTTACGTTCGGCCGGGTCGACGGCACGCAGACGGTCGACCAGTGAGGAGTCCGCGCCCTGACGGGCCCGCTCCTGAGCGACGTTACGCCGGGCCGGCGGCACCGCGACCAGCGCCCGCAGGAGCGGCGGCACGGTCTCCGGCAACACGTTCCCGCGCAGCCGCGCCGGCTCCAGTCGTACGGGCACCACGACCGCGTCCGCACCGGCCCATGCCCGGTCCAGCAAGGCCAGACCCTGTTCCGCCGTGAGGGGCGCCATACCCGCTCGGGCCATACGCTGAACGTCGGCTTCGTCCAGGGCGCCGGTCATACCGCCTTCCTGCGACCACGGCCCCCAGGCGAGGGAGGTCGCGGGCAGACCGCTGGCACGGCGGTGCGTCGCCAGCGCGTCCAAGTAGGCATTGGCAGCCGCGTAGTTGCTCTGGCCTGCCGAGCCCAGCACACCCGAGAGGGAGGAGAACAGGACGAAGGCGGCGAGGTCTTGGCCGACGGTGAGTTCGTGGAGGTGCCGGGCCGCGTCGGCCTTCGGGCCCCAGACGGTCGTCATACGGTCGGGGGTGAGCGCGGTGACGAGACCGTCGTCGAGGACACCGGCGGTGTGGATGACCGCCGTCAGGCGCTCCGACGCGAGCACAGCCGCTACGGCGTCCCGGTCGGCGACGTCGCAGGCCACGATCCGTACAGCGGCGCCCAGTTCGGTCAGCTCGGCGCGCAACTCCTCTGCGCCAGGGGCGTCCGAACCGCGACGGGAGACCAACAGCAGGTCCCGGGCACCGTGTTCGGTTACCAGGTGCCGAGCCACGTGTGCGCCCAGACCGCCCGTGCCGCCGGTCACCAGGACCGTACGGTCCGGGTCCAGGGGTGCCGGGACGGTCAGGACCACCTTGCCGACATGCTTGGCCTGGCTCACGAAACGGAACGCGTCACGGGCCTGCCGCACATCCCACGCCCGCACCGGAAGCAGTTCCACCGCGCCCGTGCCGAACAGCTCCAGCAGCTCGGCCAGCAACTCCGCGATCCGGTCCGGACCTGCCTCGAACAGGTCGAACGCCTGGTAGGAAACGGCCAGTTCGGCCGCGTCACGGACATCGGTCTTGCCCATCTCAAGGAACCGGCCACCCTCGGCCAGCACCGACAACGAGGCATCGACGAACTCACCCGCGAGGGCGTTCAGTACGACGTCGATGCCACTGAACTTCTCCGCGAAACCGGTGTCCCGGGAGGACGCGATGTGATCGTCGTCCAAGCCGAGACCGCGCAGCACATCCCACTTGCCCGGACTCGCCGTCGCGAACACCTCGGCACCCAAATGCTGCGCAAGCTGAATCGCCGCCATCCCCACGCCACCGGCACCGGCATGCACCAACACCCGCTCCCCAGCCCGCACTTCAGCCAGATCACGCCACGCATACCAAGCCGTCAGAAACACCACCGGCACCGACGCCGCCTCGGCGAACGACCAACCGTCCGGCACCCGCGCCAACAACCGCCCGTCCGTCACCGTCATCGACCCGAACCCACCCGGCACCAGACCGAACACCCGGTCCCCCACCGCGAGGCCGGTCGTCTTCGGACCGGTCTCCAGCACCACACCGGCTGCCTCGATGCCCAGCGGACTCGCGGGCCCCGGGTACATGCCCAGGGCACTCAGCACGTCGCGGAAATTCACTCCCGCCGCCCGGACCGCGACGCGCACCTGGCTCTCGCCCAACCGCGCCGTCTCGGCCTCGGGGCAGGCCACCAGTTCCAGTGCCTCCAGCGCGCCGCGATCGGCGCTCTCCAGCCGCCACGCACCGGATTCGGGAGCCGTGAGCGCGTCTGCGGCACCGACCCGCACCAGCCGGGGCGACCACAACGCGCCCACACGCAGGGCGATTTGCTCCTCCCCTGCGCCCAGCGACCAGGCCAGCGCCCCGGCCAACGCGGCCCAGGACTCCGCCGTACCGTCGACGTCCGCCAGCACGAACCGGCCGGGGTTCTCGGTCTGCGCCGAACGCAGCAGGCCCCAGACGCCCGCGCCCGCGCTGTCGGGATCGCGCACCGCGTCCACCACACCCACCGCGACCGCGCCCCGCGTCACCACCACCAGCCGGGCATCCGCCAGCCGCTCATCGGCCAGCCACTCGCGTACGACGTCCAGTGCGCCGTCGACAGGGCCGTCGGCCCAGGTCAGTACCGCAAACGCAACGCCAGGCAGGTCGTCGTCGAAGTTCAGGGACGCGACATCCGTGGCCCGGCGGAGCAGCGGCAGCGCACCGGCGCAGTCCAGCGGGTCCGCGCCGAGTACGACAAGCTCCGCGCTGTCGCCGGCCGCAGTCCGCCCGGCGGGGGACGCGACCCAGTCCACGCGGTACAGCGGCTCGCTGCGCCGGGCGGGCACTCCGGAGATCTCGCGCAGCGCCAACGACTCGACGTGGGCGACCAGTTGGCCGTCCGCGTCGGCCAGCATCACGTCCACCGCGTCGGTGCCGACCGCGCGCAGCCGTGCGCGCAGCGTCGTCGCACCGGTCGCCTGCACCGAGACGCCCGACCAGGCGAAGGGCACCCGTCCGCGCCCGTCGTCGGTCTCGGGCAGCAGCCCGCCCAGGCCGATCGCGTGCAGTACTGAGTCCAGCAGCGCGGGGTGCAGGGCGAAGGCCCCGGCGTCGCCGTCCGCCTGCTCCGGGAGCGCCACCTCGACGTAGACCTCGTCGCCCCGCCGCCAGGCGGCTGTCAGGCCACGGAACACCGGCCCGTACGCGTAACCCGCCCGCGCCAGTCCGGCGTACAGCTCCTCGGCAGACGCGGGGACGGGCTGCGCACCGACGGGAGGCCAGACGGACAGGTCTGATAGATCTGACAGGTCGGCGTTGTCGGTCCCGGCCGCCGTCTCGCTGTGGCCCAGTGTGCCGAAGGCATGGCGGGTCCAGGGCTCGTCGTCATCGGCTGCGGCGAGAGTGTCACCGGCGCGCGAGTAGACGCTCACCGCACGGCGACCGTGCACGTCGGCCGCGTCCACCCGCACCTGAACCTGCACCGTGCCGGTGTCCGGGATGACCAGCGGGTCGGACAGGGTCAGCTCCTCGACCCGGTCGCAGGCCGTCTCGTCCCCGGCGCGCAGCGCGAGTTCCACGAACGCGGTGCCCGGCAGCAGCACCGAGCCCATCACCTGGTGGTCGGCGAGCCACGGGTGGGTACGCAGCGACAGCGCCCCCGTCAGCAGCACCGTCCCCTGGTCGGCCACCAGCACCCGGCCGCCGACGAGCGGGTGCCGGGCGGCACCGATCCCGTACGCGGCGGCGTCGCCGACCGCGCCGACACCGGGCCGGGGCCAGAACGCCTGTCCCTGGAACGCGTACGTGGGCAGTTCGATCCGCCGGGCACCCGATCCGGCGTAGTACGCCGCCCAGTCCACGCCGCCGCCCCGCACCTGCCATGCGGCGAGCGCGCCGGTCAGCGTCCCGACCTCGGTACGGTCCCGCCGCAGAACGGGCAGGCAGGCGGTGACCTCGCCTTGCTCGTCGGCCGCCAGGGCGTTCTGGGTCATGGCGGCGAGTACGGAGTCCGGCCCGACCTCGATGAAGGTACGGACGCCGCCCTGACCGTGCAGCGTCGCGATCCCGTCGGCGAAACGGACGGCTTCGCGGACGTGCCGGACCCAGTACTCCGGTGAGCACAGCTCGTCGGCGGTGGCCATCTCACCGGTCAGGTTCGAGACGACCGGGATGCGCGGAGTCTCGTACGACAACCCCTCGACCACGCGCCGGAACTCCGCCAGCATCGGAGCCATCAGCGGCGAGTGGAAGGCATGACTGACCGTCAGTTGCTTGACCCGTAGGCCCTGTTCACGCCAGCGTGACTTCAACTCGCCTACGGCTTCCGCATCTCCGGACACCACGACCGACGTCGGACCGTTGACCGCCGCGATCGCAACGCGCTCGTCCAGCTCCGGCAGTACGTCCGCCTCGGACGCCTCCACCGCGAGCATGGCTCCGCCTGACGGCAGCTCGCCCATCAACCGGCCGCGTGCCGCGACCAGCGTGCACGCGTCGTCCAGGGACCAGACACCCGCCACGTACGCGGCGGCGATCTCACCGATCGAGTGACCGGCGACGAAGTCGGGCGTCACGCCCCACGACTCCAGCAGCCGGAACAGCGCCACCTCGACCGCGAACAACGCGGGCTGGGTGAACTCGGTACGGTCGATCAACCCCGCCGCGTCCTCGAAGAGGACATCGCGCAGCGGGCGGTCCAGCAGCCCGTCGAAACGGGCGCACACCTCGTCAAGCGCATCCGCGAACACCGGATAGGCGGCGGCGTACAACTCACGCCCCGCACCCACCCGTTGGCTGCCCTGCCCCGAGAACAGGAAGGCCGTCGGCGCGTTCTCCCGAGCCGTGCCATGCGCAACGGCCGGGTGCGCGTGGTCGCCGGACGCGAGGGCGGTGAGGCCCTCCAGCAGGCCGGTGCGCGTTTCGGCGGTGATGGCGGCGCGGTGGGTCAGGACGGACCTGCTCGTCGCGAGGGACAGTGCGATGTCGGCGGCGGCCAGGGCGTCACCCCGGTCGTCGACGAACTCGGCCAGTCGTGCCGCTTGGGCGTGCAGCCCGGCTTCGGTCCGGCCGGACAGGAGCCATGTCAGCGGGCGGTCTGCGGGGTCTGCGCTTTCGGCGATGTCGGTCGCGGGGGCCTGTTCGATGATCACGTGCGCGTTGGTGCCACTCATGCCGAACGACGACACCGCCGCCCGACGCGGCCCACCGGACGCCTCCGGCCACGCAACGTTCTGCGTCACCAACTCCACCGCACCCGACGACCAGTCCACATGCGGCGTCGGCGCATCCACATGCAACGTCCCCGGCACCACACCACGACCCAACGCCAACACCATCTTCATCACACCCGCGACACCCGAAGCCGCCTGCGTATGACCGATGTTCGACTTCACCGAACCCAACAGCACCGGCCGATCGGCCTCACGGTCCTGGCCGTACGTCGCCAGCAGCGCCTGCGCCTCGATCGGGTCACCCAACGCCGTACCCGTACCGTGCGCCTCCACCACATCGACCTCGGACGCCGTCAGCCCCGCATCCGCCAACGCCTGCCGGATGACCCGCTGTTGGGACGGACCGTTCGGGGCCGTCAGGCCATTGGACGCACCGTCCTGGTTAACCGCCGAACCACGCACCACCGCCAGCACTTGATGGCCCAGCCGCTCCGCGTCGGACAACCGCTCCACCAGCAGCAGCCCGACGCCCTCACCCCACGACGTACCATCCGCCGCCGCCGCGAACGCCTTGCAGCGGCCGTCCACCGCAAGACCCCGCTGACGCGAGAACTCGACGAACGAGCCCGGGGTGGCCATCACGGCCACGCCTCCCGCGAGGGCGAGTGTGCATTCCCCTCGGCGCAGTGCCTGCACCGCAAGGTGGAGGGCCACCAGCGACGACGAGCATGCCGTGTCGACCGTCAGCGCCGGGCCTTCGAGGCCGAAGGTGTACGCCAGCCGGCCCGAGACCACGCTCGCGGCGTTGCCGGTGATCAGGTGTCCCTCGGTCGGGGTGCCCGAGTCGCGCAAGAGGGCTGTGTAGTCAAGGCTGTTGGTGCCGACGAACACGCCGGTGCGGGAGCCGTGCAGGGCGTCGGGGGCGATGCCCGCGCGTTCGAAGGTCTCCCAGGCGGTCTCCAGGAGGAGCCGTTGCTGCGGGTCCATCGCGAGGGCTTCTCGTGGCGAGATGCCGAAGAAGGCGGCGTCGAAGTCGGCCACCGCGTCGAGGAAGCCGCCTTCGCGGGCGTAGCTGGTGCCGATCCGGTCGGGGTCGGGGTCGTACAGCTCGGCGAGGTCCCAGCCACGGTCGTCGGGGAACGGCCCGACCGCGTCCCGGCCGCCCGCCACCAACTCCCACAGCTCCTCCGGCGAACCCACACCACCCGGATAACGGCAGGCCATGCCGACGATCGCGATCGGTTCGCCGTCCGCCAAGTCGGTTGCGTCCTGCGGCTGTTCACTTCCTGCGGCATCGACGTCGCCGTGGGGCAGCAGCAGGGCGAGCAGGTGGCCGCTCAGGGCGTGCGCCGTGGGGTGGTCGAAGACGAGGGTGGCCGGCAGGGCGGCGAGGCCCGTCCTGGCGGTGAGGCGGTCGCGCAGTTCGACGGCGGTGAGCGAGTCGAAGCCGAGGTCCTTGAAGGCGCGCTTCGGCTCGACGGCGGTCGGTGAGGCGTGGCCGAGCAGGGCCGCGATCTCGGCGCGCAGCAGGTCCAGCAGTGCGGTGGCGCGGTCGGTGGCCGGCGTCCGGTCGAGCACGGCGGGCCAGGGGGCGCTACCGGTGGCGGTAGCTGTAGCTGTAGCTGTAGCTGTAGCTGTAGCTGTAGTGGTGACTGTGGCTGCCGGGGTGAGAGCCGCTGCGGCGGCTGGGATCGTCGTGATCAGCGGGCGCGGGCGGGCGAATGCGTAGCCGGGGGCGAAGCGCTGCCAGTCCATGTCTGCGACGACCGCGCACGGGCCCGTCGCGTGCTGGAGTGCCAGCAGTGCGCGGTGCGGGGCCATCGGGTTGAGGCCGCGTCGGCGCAGATGGTGCTCGGCTTCCTGGCCGGCCGCCATGCCGTCGCCCGCCCAGGGGCCCCAGGCGACAGCGGTCGCGGGTAGTCCCTGGCCTGCGCGGTGTTCGGCGAGGGCGTCGAGGTAGGCGTTGGCCGCCGCGTAGCCGGTCTGGTTCGCGCTGCCCCAGACACCGGCGACAGACGAGAACAGCACGAAGGCGTCGAGGTGTTGATGCTGCGTCAGTTCGTGGAGGTGGGCTGCGCCCAAGGTCTTGGCGGCGGTGATGTCGGCCAGGTCGTGCCCGCTGGTCTCGGCCAGCGGGCGGTACTGCGGCTGCCCGGCCGCGTGGACGACGGCGGTGACGGGGTCGCCGTCGGCGGCGAGGCCGTCCAGCAGGGCCGCGAGCTGCTGCCGGTCGGCGACGTCGCAGGCGGCGAGGGTGACACGCGCGCCCAGTTCGGTCAGTTCCGCGCTCAGTTGCTCGGCACCCGGGGCCTCGGGGCCGCGCCTGCTGACCAGGACCAGGTGATCGGCACCGGCCCCGGCTGCCCAGCGTGCGGTGTGCGCGCCGATGCCGCCGGTTCCGCCGGTGATCAGTACGGTGCCGCGCGGCTGCCAACCGACGGTGCCGTCAGTGGCGGTGCCTTCGTCCGTGGGGGCGGGGGCGGGTTCGAGACGGCGGGCGAAGACACCCGTAGCGCGGACGGCGAGCTGATCCTCGGCCCCGGCCTGCTCAACTCCGGTTCGCTCAGAGGCATTCAGCGCCTCGCACAGCCGGGCGGCGGCCCGCTCGTCGACGTCCGGTGGCAGGTCGACCAGACCGCCCCAGCGGTCCGGGTGCTCCAGCGCCACAGCCTGGCCGAAGCCCCACAGCAGGGCCTGGCCGGGGCCGGTGAGCCGGTCGGCACGGCCGGTGCTGACGGCCCCCTGGGTGGCGCACCACAGCGGTGCGGTGATGTCGGCCTCGCCGAGGGCTCGTACCAGAAGCGCGGTGACGGCCAGGGCACCGGACGGCAGGTGCGGTTCGGCGTGCTCGGGGTGCTCAGGGTGCTCGGGGTGTGTGAACAGCGGGCCGAGCAGCGACAGCACACCGTCGAAGGCGCTGCCAGAGGCACTGTTGGAGGCGCTGGTCGCGACGGCGGCGCGCAGCCGGTCGGACAGGGCAGCGGGGCCGGTGTCCGTCAGGGCGTCGGCTTCCACCGTCGCGTAGGTGTGGCCGTGTGCGGTCAGGGCGCGGGTGACGGCGTCCGTGAGCGGGTGGTGGCCTGCGGTGGCGTGCTCGCGTGGCACCACCAGCAGCCAGCGGCGGCTGTCGGCGGCGGCTGCCGGGCCGGGCCGCAGCGGGGTCCAGCCGATCCGGTAGTGCCAGCCGCTGACCGCCGTCCGGTCCTGGCTGCGGCTGCGGTAGTCCGCGAGCACCGGCAGCAGGTCGTGCACCGTGTCGGCGTCGGGTTCCAGGCGCAGGGCGCGGGCCACGGCCGCGTGGTCGTGCTGCTCCACTGCGGTCCACAGCTCGGCGTCGGCGGCCGGTTCGGCCGCGCCCGGGAGTGCGGTGGCGGCCGGTGCGGCCCAGTAGCGGTGGTGCTGGAAGGCGTACGTCGGCAGGTCGGTGCGGCGGGCACCGGTGCCGTCGAGGACGGCCGTCCAGTCGATGCCGGTGCCCCGCACGTGCAGGGCGGCCAGTGCCACGGTCAGGCTGTGCGTCTCAGTGCGAGGGGTGGCGTGGGCGGTGGTGCCCACGTGCAGCAGCGGTACGGCGGTGACCGGCGCGTCCGCCTGCGGTACGCCGTCGCGGACCAGCGCGGACAGGACGGCACCCGGGCCGACCTCCACGAACGTCCGCGCGCCGCGTCCGTGCAGCGTACGGACGCTGTCGCCGAACCGGACCGCGTCGCGGACATGCCGCACCCAGTACTCCGGGAGACGCACCTCCTCCAGGACCGGTTCGCCGGTGAGGCCGGACACGAGGGGGATGCGCGGGACGTCGTACGTCAGGCCCTCGGCGACCCGCCGGAACTCGGCGAGCATCGGGTCCATGAGCGGGGAGTGGAAGGCATGACTGACCGTCAGTTGCTTGACACGGAGGCCCTGTTCGCGCCAGCCGTCGGCCAGCTCGGCCACCACCGTCGCCTCGCCCGAAACCACCACCGCCGTGGGGCCGTTGACCGCCGCGATGTCCACGGACTCCCGGCCGCGTAGTGCGTGCCGTACGTCCGCCTCGGATGCCTCGACCGCCAGCATCGCTCCACCCGGGGGCAGTTGGCCCATCAGCCTGCCCCGCGCCGCCACCAGCGTGCAGGCGTCCGCAAGCGACCACACGCCGGCCACGTACGCCGCCGCGATCTCGCCGATGGAGTGCCCGGCGACGAAGTCCGGGGCGATCCCCCACGACTCCAGGAGCCGGAACAGCGCCACCTCGATCGCGAACAGCACCGGTTGGGTGAACTCCGTACGGTCGACCGGCCCGTCGCTGTCGAAGGCGACGTCGCGCAGGGGTCGGTCCAGGAGTCCGTCGAATCCGGCGCACACCTCGTCGAGTGCCTGCGCGAATGCGGGGAACGCCTCGTACAACTCCCGCCCGGAGCCCGCGCGTTGGCTGCCCTGGCCGGGGAAGGCGAACGCGGTGGCGCCGTCGGAGACCGTGCCGGTGAGTGTGCCGGCCGCGGCCGTGCCGGCGGCGACGGCCCGCAGCCCGGACAGCAGGGCCGCCCGGTCGGGGCCGACGACGGCGGCCCGGACGGGCAGCCCGGCCCGGCCGACGGCCAGCGAGAGGGCGATGTCGGCGTCGGCGACCGCGCCGAGGGCCGATCCCGCCAGGGCGTCCGCGAGGCGGGCCGCCTGCGCGGGCAGCGCGTCCTGCGAGGCCGCCGACAGCAGCCAGGGCAGAGCGCCGGGGGCACGCGTCGCGCCCCCCTCGGTTCCCGCCGCCGATCCTTCGACGGGCTCGCTCGGTGCCTGTTCCAGCACGATGTGGGCGTTCGTGCCGCTCACTCCGAACGACGACACCGCGGCCCGGCGCGGCTGGCCGGTGTCCGGCCAGTCGATGGTCTCCGACAGCGGGGAGACCGCGCCCGCCGACCAGTCGACGTGCGGGGACGGCGCGTCCAGGTGCAGCAGCCCGGGCAGCTTTCCGTGCCGCATGGCCATGACCGTCTTGATGATCCCCGCCACGCCCGAGGCGGCCTGGGTGTGGCCGATGTTGGACTTCAGGCCCCCGAGCCACAGCGGCCGGTCGCCGGTGCGGCTGCGGCCGTAGGTGGCCAGCAGGGCCTGCGCCTCGATGGGGTCGCCGAGCCGGGTGCCGGTGCCGTGGGACTCCACGGTGTCGATCTGGGCGGCGGACAGCCGGGCGTTGTCCAGTGCCTGCCGGATGACCCGCTGCTGCGAGGGGCCGTTCGGGGCCGTCAGGCCGTTCGACGCGCCGTCCTGGTTGACGGCGCTGCCACGGACCACCGCCAGCACCGGGTGACCGAGCCGCTGCGCGTCGGACAGCCGCTCGACCAGCAGCATGCCGACGCCCTCGCCCCACCCCGTGCCGTCGGCGGCGGCGGCGAACGGCTTGCAGCGGCCGTCGGGCGCCAGTCCGCGCTGCCGGCTGAACTCCACGAACGCGTCCGGGGTCGCCAGCACCGCCACACCGCCGGCCAGCGCGAGGCCGCACTCGCCGGCGCGCAGGGCCTGGACGGCGAGGTGCAGGGCCACCGAGGAGGAGGAGCAGGCGGTGTCCACGGTCACCGCCGGGCCCTCCAGGCCCAGGGTGTAGGCGATGCGGCCGGAGACCATGCCGCCCGCGTCGCCGGTGAGCGCGTACCCGTCGCCGCCGTCCTCGCCGGCGCGGACCACCGCGCCGTACCCGGCCGGAGAGGCCCCGACGAAGACGCCGGCCTGTCGGCCCCGCATGGTGGCGGGGTCGATCCCGGCGCGCTCGAACGCCTCCCACGACGCTTCCAGCAGCAGCCGCTGCTGCGGGTCCATCGCCACCGCCTCGCGCGGCGAGATCCCGAAGAAGTCCGCGTCGAACTCCCCCGCGTCGTCCAGGAACCCGCCGTGCAGGGCGTCGCTGGCACCACTGCGGTCGGGGCCGCGCCCGGCCAGCCGGTCCAGGTCCCAGCCCCGGTCCTGCGGGAACGCGCTGATCGCGTCCCGCCCGTCCAGCACCAGGTCCCACAGCTCCTCGGGCGACCGCACCCCGCCGGGCAGCCGGCAGCTCATCCCGACGATGGCGATCGGCTCGTGCGCCTGGGACTCGAGTTCGCCGATCCGACGCCGGGACTGGCGCAGCTCGGCGGTCATCCACTTCAGGCGGGTGAGGAGCTTGTCTTCGTTGGACATGTCACGCCACTTCTGGGAGTGCTGGTTCGGGAAGTGCTGGGAGGGGGCGAAGGTCCGCCGGGGGGCGAGGGGGCTGCCGTCGTCGGTTCGCGTCGGCGCGGGCGGGGCGTCAGTTCGCGCCGAACTCGTCCTCCAGGAGCGCGAGCAGTTCCTCCGCGGTCGCCTCGCCGACCTCGTCGTCCGCAGGTCCGGCGGCGGACGATCCCGCCGTGCCGACGCCGTCCAGTTGGGCGACCAGGGTGCGCAGCCGGTTGCCGAGCGAGGCGCGGGCCTCCGGAGTGGGGATCGCGGCCGACGCCACGGACGCCTCCAGGCGGTCCAGATCGGCGAGGGCGGCCCGCCAGGGATCCTGCTCGCCGTCCGCCAGCTCGCCGAGCAGGTGATCGGCGAGGGCGGTGGGGTTGGGGTGGTCGAAGACCAGCGTCGGGGTCAGCGGCAACCCGCTCTCGCGGACCAGCCGGTTGCGCAGTTCGACGGCGGTCAGCGAGTCGAAGCCCATGTCCTTGAAGGCGCGGCCGGGTTTGACGGCTTCGGCGTCCGCATGGCCGAGGGCCGCCGCCGCGTGGTCGCGGACGAGGGCGATCAGGCCCGCCCGCCGCTCGGACGCGGTCTGGGCGGCGAGCCGTTCACGCAGCCGCGCGCCGGGCGCGTCGGCCGGGTCGCCGGCCGCCGCCGGTTCGGCGTCGGGGGCGGCGGCGTCGCGCAGCGCCTCGGGCAGGTCGGACAGCAGCGGGCGGGCGCGCATCGCGGTGAACAGCGGCAGGAACGCGGGCCAGTCGACGTCCGCCACGGTCAGCGTGGTCTCGTCGCGCTCCAGTGCCTGGGCGAGCGCGGCGACGCCCAGCTCGGGGCTCATGGGCCGCAGACCCTGCCGTACGAGGCGGTCGGCGGCGCCCACACCCATGCCGGGCCCGTCCCACAGTCCCCAGGCCACCGAGGTGGCGGGGCGTCCGGCGAGCCGGCGGTTCTCGGCGAAGGCGTCCAGGTAGGCGTTGGCCGCGCCGTACGCGGCCAGGCCGCCGCTGCCCCAGATGGCCGAGATCGACGAGAAGACGACGAACGCGTCCAGCCGGTCGCCGAGCAGTTCCTCCAGGTTCCGGGCCCCGAGGACCTTCACCGCGCCGACGGCGGCCAGATCCTCGGCGGTGGTCAGATCGAACGCCTCCGTGGCACCGACCCCGGCCGCGTGCACGACAGCGGTGATCCGCTCGCCACCACTCTCCCTTTCGGAGCCGCTCTCGCCGTCGGTCTCGATCCGTGCGATCAGTTCGGCCAGGGCCGCCCGATCGGCGACGTCGCAGGACGCCAACGTCACCCGGGTGCCCGACGCGAGCAGTTCGTCGCGTAGTTCGACGGCCCCGGGCGCTTCGCCGCCACTGCGGCTGACCAGCACCAGATGCTCGGCCCCGGCGCGCGCCAGCCAGCGTGCGACATGCCCGGCGACACCGCCGGTGCCGCCGGTGACCAGCACGGTCCCGGCGGGCCGCCAGCCGTCCGTAGCGGCCACGGCCGCAGCGGGACGGCGGACCACCCGGCGCAGCCACAACCCGCCGTCGCGGACGGCGACTTGGTCCTCGGCGTCCGAGACATTCGAGGACCCCGACAGGGCGTCGGCGAGGGCCTGCGGCCAGTCGGCGGCGGAGTCGAGGTCGGCGGGCAGGTCGATCAGGCCGCCGATGCGGCCGGGGTGTTCCAGTGCGGCCGCCCGGACCAGACCCCAGATCTGGGCCTGTTCGGGACTGCCGGGGGCGTCGCCCGGACCGATGTGCACCGCCTGGCGGGTCAGCAGCCACATCGGCACCTCCGCGCCGGTGTCGCCGAGTGCCTGCACCAGCGCCAGGGTTCCGGCGAGCGGCGTCTCCAGCGCGCCGGGCAGCGCGATCACACCGGTCGGCTGCTCGTCGGGCGGCAGCTCGTCGAAGACCGTACGCAGCCGTTTGGCCAGCGCCTCCCGGCCCGAGTCGGTACCCGGCGCGCAGGGCACCGTGACCACGTCGGCCGCACCGGCACCGCGCAGGGCCGCCTCCACCGGGCCGCCGAGCGGATCACCAGCCGCCGTGACGAGCACCCACACGCCGGTCAGCGATCGGGCATCGGGCCGCCTCGCCGTCCGCTCCGCCGGCCGCCACACCACCGCGTACCGCCAGTCGTCCAGCACCGCGTGCTGCAGCCGTTCCCGGTGCCAGCCGCTCAGCGCGGGCAGTACTTCGGACAGCGGCTGGTCGCCGTCGACCCCGAGGACACCGCTCAGCGCCGCCAGATCCTCACGCTCCACGGCCTCCCAGAACGCCTCCCCTGCCTGCCCCGCCTCGCCCGCCTGGCCGTTCGGGGCCGCGATGCCGTGGCCGGGCCTGGGCGGCGTGGGCAGCAGCCAGTAGTGCGCACGCTGGAACGCGTACGTCGGCAGCTCCAGCCGCACCGCGCCGCTGCCGTCGTAGAGCGCCGCCCAGTCGGGTGCGATGCCCCGTACGTACAACTGCCCCAGGGTCGTGCGCAGTTCGCGCGTCTCCGGTCGCCCGCCGCGCAGGACGGGCACGGCGCGTACGTCATCGTCGTCGGCCAGGGTCTGCCGGGCCATGGCGGCCAGCACACTGTCCGGGCCGAGTTCGACGAAGGTGCGCACGCCGTGGCCGTACAACGACCGCACGCCGTCGGCGAAGCGGACGGCCTCACGGACGTGCCGGACCCAGTACTCGGGCGAGCACAACTCCTCTGCCGTGGCGGTCTCGCCGGTCAGGTTCGAGACGACCGGGATGCGCGGAGTGTCGTACGTCAGACCCTCGGCCACGCGGCGGAACTGCGCCAGCATCGGATCCATCAGCGAGGAGTGGAAGGCATGACTGACCGTCAGTCGCTTGACGCGCAGGCCCTGTTCACGCCAGCGGGACTCCAGCTCCGCGACCGCTTCCGCCTCACCGGACACCACGACCGACGACGGACCGTTCACCGCCGCGACGACAACACGCTCGTCATGCTCGTTCAGCTCGGCGAGTACGTCCGCCTCAGTCGCTTCCACCGCCAACATCGCGCCGCCCGACGGCAGTTCGCCCATCAGTCGGCCTCGTGCCGCCACCAGCGAGCAGGCGTCGTCCAGGGACCAGACGCCCGCCGTGTACGCCGCCGTCAGCTCGCCGATCGAGTGACCGGCTACGAAGTCCGGTGTCACGCCCCACGATTCGAGGAGTCGGAACAGCGCCACCTCCACCGCGAACAGCGCGGGTTGGGTGAACTCCGTGCGGTCGATCAGCTCCCCGTCCTCGAAGAGCACCTCGCGCAACGGGCGGTCCAGCAGCCCGTCGAAACCGGCGCACACCGCGTCCAGCGCATCCGCGAACACGGGGTACGTGTCATACAACTCCCGCCCTGCGCCGACCCGTTGACTGCCCTGCCCGGAGAACAGGAAGGCGAGCGCCGCTGGTGTCGTCGAGCCGGTGACCAGGCCCGGGACCTCGCGGCCCTCGGCCAACGCGGCCAGTGCCGACAGGAGTTCGTCGGTGTGGTCGCCGATCAGTGCGGCCCGGGTGTCCAGCGGAGTACGGGTCGTGGCGAGGGAGAAGCCGACGTCCCACACGTCCGGTTCGGCGGAGTCGGCCAGCCGGTCCCGTAGCCGGGCGGCCACAGCGCGCAGGCCGGAGGCGTCGGCCGCCGAGACGACCCACGGCAGCGGCGGCGCGACGGCCACCCCTGCCACCCCTGCCACCCCTGCCACCGCTTCGGCCTCTATCTCCGCCTCCGCCGGGGCCTGTTCGATGATCACGTGGGCGTTGGTGCCGCTGACGCCGAACGACGAGACCGCCGCCCGGCGCGGTTCATCGGTGTCCGGCCAGAGTGTCTCCTCGGTGGCGAGTGCCAGCGCGCCCGCGCTCCAGTCCACGTGGGTGCTGGGCTCGGCGACGTGCAGGGTGCGCGGGACGACGCCGGACCGCATGGCCAGCACCATCTTGATGACGCCCGCGACACCGGCCGCAGCCTGGGTGTGCCCGAGGTTGGACTTCACCGAGCCGACCAGCGCGGGTGCCTGCCCCGGCCGCCGGTCGCCGTAGGTGGCGAGGAGGGCCTGCGCCTCGATGGGGTCGCCGAGCCGGGTGCCGGTGCCGTGCGCCTCGACCACGTCGACCTGGTGCGCGGCCAGTCGGGCGTCGGCGAGGGCGTCCCGGATGACGCGTTGCTGGGAGGGGCCGTTGGGGGCGGTCAGGCCGTTGGAGGCACCGTCCTGGTTGACGGCCGAGCCGCGCACCACGGCGAGCACCGGATGCCCGAGCCGCCGCGCGTCGGACAGCCGCTCCACCAGCAGCATCCCCACTCCTTCGGACATGCCCATGCCGTCCGCGTCGGCGGAGAACGCACGGCACCGTCCGTCGGTGGACAGTCCGCGCTGGCGGCTGAAGGCGATCAGCCCGCCCGGCGTGGACATGACGGCGACGCCGGCCGCGAGCGCCATCGACGCCTCGCCCGACCGCAGTGCCCGCATGGCCAGATGCAGCGCGACCAGCGACGACGAGCACGCCGTGTCGACCGTCACCGCCGGGCCCTCGAGCCCGAAGGTGTAGGCGAGCCGGCCGGAGACGATGCTGCTTGCGTTCCCGGTCAGCAGGTGGCCCTCCATGCCGTCGGGCGCGTCGTGCAGGTTGCCGCCGTAGGTGGAGGGACCGGCGCCGACGTAGACGGCGGTGCGGGTGCCGCGCAGGGTGGCCGGGTCGATCCCGGCGCGCTCGAAGGCCTCCCAGGAGGTCTCCAGGAGCAGCCGCTGTTGCGGGTCCATCGCCAGTGCCTCGCGCGGCGAGATCCCGAACAGCGCGGCGTCGAAGTCCCCGGCGTCCTGGAGGAATCCGCCGTGCCGGGTGTAGGAGGTGCCGGGGTGGTCGGGGTCGGGGTGGTAGAGCCCGGCCAGGTCCCAGCCACGGTCGCCGGGCAGGCCGCCGATGGCGTCGCCGCCGTCGTCCAGCAGCCGCCACAGCTCCTCCGGCGAACCGATTCCGCCGGGGAAGCGGCAGCTCATGGCGATGATGGCCAACGGCTCGTCGGCATGACTGTCGTGACCGGCGGCAGGGGCGAGTGGGGCGGCCGAGGTACCGGAGGCGGCTGAGGCCCCGAGCAGGGTGTCTCGGAGGTGGGCGACGAGACGGTCCGGCGTGGGGTGGTCGAAGACCAGGGTCGCGGGCAGTCGCAGTCCGGTGGCCGCGCCGAGCCGGTTGCGCAGTTCGACGGCGGTGAGCGAGTCGAAGCCCAGGTCGCGGAAGGCGCGGCCGGGGTCGACGGCGGCCGCGGACTCGTAGCCGAGGACGGTGCCTGCGTGGCCGCGTACCAGGTCGGCGAGGATCCGGTCGCGTTCGGCGGGCGCGGCGGCGGTCAGCCGCCGGGTCAGCTCGTCGCCCGCGCTTCCCGCGCCGTCCGGGGCGGCGGCGCTCGCGGCGGTCCGGCGGGCCGGGGCGGTGCGGACCAGGCCGGTCAACAGGGCGGGCAGCGCCCCGGATCCGGCCTGGCGTCGCAGGGTGGCCTGGTCCAGGCGGATCGGTGCCAGCAGGGTGTGTCCGGCGGTCAGTGCCGCGTCGAACAGGGCCAGGCCGCGCGCGGAGTCAAGCGCCGTGACGCCGGTGCGGGACATCCGGCCGACGTCGGTGGCGTCGAGGTGGCCGGTCAGGCCGCTGCGCTGCTCCCACAGGCCCCAGGCCAGGGAGATCGCGGGCAGTCCCAGGGAGCGCCGGTGCTGGGCGAGCGCGTCGGTGAAGGCGTTGGCGGCGGCGTAGTTGCCCTGTCCGGCGTTGCCGAAGACTCCGGCGGCCGAGGAGAACAGCACGAAGGCGGCGAGGTCTTGACGTGCCGTCAGTTCGTGCAGGTGCCAGGCCGCGTCGGCCTTCGGCCGCAGTACGGCGTCGAAGCGCTCGGGCGTGAGGGCGGACAGCACCCCGTCATCGAGAGCGCCGGCGGTGTGCACGACGGCGGTGAGGGGGTGGTCGGCGGGGATGCCGTCCAGCAGGGCGCGCAGTGCGTCGCGGTCGGCGGTGTCGCAGGCCGTCAGGGTGGCTTCGGCCCCGGCGGCGGCGAGGTCGGCCAGCAGTTCGTCTGCGCCCGGGGCCTGCGGTCCGGAGCGGCTGGCGAGCAGCAGACGCCGTACGCCGTGCTCGGCGACCAGGTGCCGGGCGACCAGTGCGCCCAGGGTGCCGGTGGCGCCGGTGACCAGGACCGTGCCGTCCGGGTCGAGGGCGGGCGGCACGGTCAGCACGACCTTGCCGATGTGCCGGGCCTGCTGGATGTGCCGGAAGGCGTCCGGTGCCCGGCGCAGGTCCCAGCACCGGCGCGGCAGCGGGCGCAGCGCGCCGCTCTCGATGAGGCCGAAGACCTCCTCCAGCATCTCGCGCAGCCGCCCGTCGCCGCTCTCGCCGGTCTCGAACGCCCGGTAGCGCACCCCATGGTGGTCCGCGGCGACCTGCTCCGGGTCGCGTACGTCGGTCTTGCCCATGTCGATGAACCGGCCACCGGGCGACAGCAGTTGCAGCGAGGCGTCCACGAACTCCCCGGCCAGGGAGTTGAGTACAACGTCCACACCGGGGAACTTCTCGGCGAAGCCGAGGTCACGGGAGGAGGCGATGTGGTCGTCGTCCAGGCCGAGTTGACGCAGTGCGTCCCACTTGCCGGGGCTCGCGGTGGCGTACACCTCCGCACCCAGGTGCTGAGCGATCTGTACGGCGGCCATGCCGACGCCGCCCGCCGCCGCGTGGATGAGGACGGCCTCGCCGGTGCGCAGCTCGGCGAGGTCGACGAGGGCGTACCAGGCGGTCAGGAAGGCCACCGGTACCGAGGCGGCCTGCTCCCAGGACCAGTCGTCGGGGATGCGGGCGACCTTGAGCCGGTCGGTGACCGCGAGGGGCCCGAACCCGCCGGTGAGCATGCCCGCGACCCGGTCGCCCACGGCCAGGTCGGTGACGCCGCGGCCGACCTCGACGATCCGGCCCGCGCCCTCGCTGCCGAGCAGCGCCTGGTCGGGGTACATGCCGAGGGTGATCAGGACATCGCGGAAGTTGACGCCGCAGGCGCGTACCGCGATCCGTATCTCGCCCTCGGCCAGCGGCGCGGCGGCGGGCGGCCACGGCACGGCGGCCAGATGGTCCAGCGTGCCGGGGGTGGTCACGGCGAGCCGCCAGGCCTGGGAGTCCGCGTCCGCGTCCGCGTTCGCGTTCGCATTCGCGGGTACCGGCAGTGGGGCGTCGGCGGCGGCCCGGGACAGGCGCGGGGCGCGGGCCTCGCCGAGGCGCAGCGCGGCCTGGGGTTCGCCGGTCGCGACCAGCGCGGGGAGCGCCTGCCAGGAGGCGGGGTGCCCGTCGGTGTCGACCAGGACCAGCCGGCCGGGGTTCTCGGACTGCGCGGCGCGCAGGAGACCGGTCAGCGCGGACGCCACCGGGTCGGTGTCCTGCCAGTCGTCGGCCGCGCAGCCGTCGCGGGTGACGACGACCAGACGGGTCTCCGCGAAGCGGTCGTCGGCCAGCCAGCCCTGCACGTCGCGCAGGGCCCGCTCCAGAACGGTACGAACCGCCTGCGGGGCGGCGGGGCCGTCGGGGGTGGGCCAGCCGGTGAGCACCACGGCCGGGACCGGACCGGAGGCGGCCAGTGCGTCCCGGTCTGCGTGCCGAGGCAGGTCCAGCGCCTTCGCGAGGCCCAGATCGTCGGCGCCGAGCACCGCCCAACCGGCGGTGGACGCGGCGTCGGGCAGTCGCGTCGGGGTCCAGGCCACCCGGTACAGGTCCTCGGCGGCGCCGGTCGACAGTCGCGCCGTGTCGACCGGCCGCAGCACCAGGGCGTCCACGGTGGCGACGGGGCCGCCCGCCGGGTCGGTGAGGGTGACGGTCAGGGTGTCCGCGCCGCTGCGCGCGAGCCTGATGCGCAGCGCCCGCGCGCCCACGGCGGACAGCGTCACGCCGGTCCAGGCGAACGGCAGCCGGGGGCCGGTGACCCCGACGCCACCACCACGGGCGTCGCCGTTCGCGTCGTCTTCGAGGAAGCCCGCGAACCCGGCCGCGTGCAACGCCGCGTCCAGCAGCGCGGGATGCAGGCCGTAACGCGCCGCCTGCTCACCGTGGCCGTCGGGCAGAGCCGCCTCGGCGTACACGGCGTCGGCGGTACGCCAGGCGGCCCGCAGCCCTTGGAAGGCCGGGCCGTATCCGTACCCCGCCTCGGCCAGCCGGGGGTAGAGGTCACCAACGTCGAGCGCCGTCGCCCCGACCGGCGGCCACTGCTCCTGCCCCACACCGTCGACCGGGCGGGCGGCCTCGGCCACGGTTGCAGCGAGCACGCCGGTGGCGTGCAGTGTCCAATCGCCCTGTAGCTCCTGCTCCTCCGCGTCACCGTCCGTGGCTTCGGGACGCGCGTGTACGGTCAGGGCGCGCCGCCCGGTGGCGGGGTCGGGGGCCGCTACCCGCACCTGGACGCACACCGCCGCACGGTCGGGGACCACCAGGGGCGTGTGCAGGGTGAGTTCGTCCAGCAGATGACAGTCCGTCATCTCCCCCGCGCGCAGCGCGAGTTCCACGAACGCCGTGCCCGGCAGCAGTACGGTGCCGGCCACCGCGTGGTCGGCCAGCCACGGTTGGGCACGGATCGACAGGCGGCCGGTGAGCACCAGTCCGTCATCGTCTGCCAGGCTCACCGCGGCGGCCAGCAGCGGGTGTTCGACTGTCGTCAGACCCAGCCCGGCGGCATCGGCGAGCCCGCTGTCCGGGTTCTCCAGCCAGTAGCGCTGCCGCTGGAAGGCGTACGTCGGCAACTCCACGCGCGGCACCTCGACACCGCCGTACAGCGCGGCCCAGTCGACCCGGGCCCCCTGAGTGAACGCCTCGGCGACCGAACGCAGAAACCGCTCGGCTCCGCCCTGGTCACGGCGCAGGGTGCCCAACGCGACACCGTTCCCGTTCCCGCCCGGCGACTCGTCCAACGTGTCCTGAACGGCGGTCGTCAGCACCGGGTGCGGACTGACCTCCACGAACAAGCCGTGTCCGGCGGTGGACAGTTCGGCGATCGCGTCGGCGAGGCGCACGCGGTGACGCAGGTTGCCGTACCAGTAACCGCCGTCCAGCTCACCGGGCTTGACCCACTCGCCGGTGTACGTCGACAGCATCGGCACAGCGGGGGCCTGCGAGACGATGCCCTGCAACGACTCGGTGATCTCGGCTTCCAGCGCCTCGACCATCGCCGAGTGCGAGGCATAGTCGACGGCGACCCGCTTCGCCTGAACCCCCGCTGTCTCGCAGCGCTCCAGGAACGCGTCCAGCTCGTCCACGGGCCCCGACACCACAACGGAACCAGGCCCGTTGACGGCCGCGATACCGACACCGTCCGACAGCAACGACTCCACCTGATCGGCGGAGGCGAACACGGACACCATCCCGCCACTGCCCGCCAGCCGCGTGATCGCCCGCGACCGCAACACGACCACCCGAGCAGCGTCCTCCAGCGACAACGCACCCGCGACGCACGCAGCCGCGATCTCACCCTGCGAATGCCCCACCACAGCAACCGGCACCACACCCACCGACCGCCACACCGCAGCCAACGACACCATCACAGCCCACAACACCGGCTGCACAACGTCCACACGCTCCAACTCAGCCCCATCACCCGCGAGTACACCAGTCAGGGACCAGTCCACCCACGGCGACAGCGCTGCCTCGCACTCGGCAACCGCCG
>NZ_FOFF01000036.1 GCF_900110755.1 Streptomyces sp. yr375 | reverse complement strand
GAGATGAGTATTCCCACCCCCTTTGAGGGGTTAAGGCTCCCAGTAGACGACTGGGTTGATAGGCCGGATGTGGAAGCCCAGTAATGGGTGAAGCTGACTGGTACTAATAGGCCGAGGGCTTGTCCTCAGTTGCTCGCGTCCACTGTGTTGGTTCTGAAACCACGAACAGCCCCATATCCCTGGGCCACAGGGTGTGGTGCGGCTGAAACAGTTTCATAGTGTTTCGGTGGTCATAGCGTGAGGGAAACGCCCGGTTACATTCCGAACCCGGAAGCTAAGCCTTACAGCGCCGATGGTACTGCAGGGGGGACCCTGTGGGAGAGTAGGACACCGCCGAACAAATATTGCGAAAATCCCCGTATCGAATAATCGATACGGGGCTTTTCTGCGTTTCCGTTACGGTGGTGCACATGAACTACCAGATCCGTTCCATACGCGCCGACGAGTGGGCCGCTGCGAAGGAGCTGCGGCTCGTCGCGTTGCGGGATCCGGTCGCGCATCTCGCTTTTCTCGAGACGTACGACGCTGCCGCTGCCAGGCCGGATTCCTTCTGGCAGGAGCGGGCTGTGGGGGCCTCGGTGGGTGCCGGCGGGGCCCAGCAGATCGTGGCCGAGGGGCCGGACGGTGAGTGGGTCGGGACCGTGACCGTACTCCTGGAAGAGGCCGGGACGACCGACTGGGCCGGGTTCCCGGTCGAGCAGCGGCAGGGACACATCGTCGGCGTGTTCGTGCGGCCGGAGTGCCGGGGCATCGGGCTCACCGAGGTGCTCTTCGACGCGGGGCTCGAATGGGCCTGGAGCCGGGAGGCCGAGCGGGTGCGGCTCATCGTGCACGAGGACAACGGCCGGGCCCTGCGGTTCTACGGAAAGGTCGGGTTCGTGGCCACCGGGGTGGTCGTGCTGCTGGGGGACGCGGAGGAGCGTGAGTTGGAGATGGTCGTCGAGCGGCCGTAGTGCGTTTCTGGCGACCTATACCGGGAGTTCGTGGTGGGGCCAGCGGGCCTTGGCCTGTTCGCGGGAGCGGAGCAGGGCCAGGGTGGGGAGGCCGCGGTCCGTGCCGGTGGCCAGGAGGTCCGGGAGCTCGGAGATCGGGGCGACCGCCGCCACGTCGTCCAGGATCAGGGTCAGTGGTGGGTCGAGGCGACCGGAGGATGACCGTTCGGCCATGCGCCGGCCGCGCTCGACCACGCTGGAGACGAGGGCCGTCAGGAGGGGCATCGCGCCGGGGTTCGACCTGGGGTCCTCGATGGATTCACCGAGCACATAAAGCGTTCCCCCTTCGTTCACGAAGGAATCCAAGGCGAGGGCATCACTTCGGTTGGGAGTGCAGGCCTCGCGGATGTTCACCGTGGAGAGGGCGGCCAGGGCACGGGACGTCAGTTCCTGGGCGATGTCGCGGCGTTCGGGGTGGGCGGTGAGGGCGGCTTCGAGTTCGCCGGCCGCGCCCGGGGCCGCCTTCGGGTTGGTGCGCAGGGCACGGACCGCATCCTGGATTCCGGTGCCCTGGGACCAGCGGTGGACGTGGCGGATCGTGCGGCCGTCGATGGCGGCGGCGTGGAGATAGCTGCGGAGGAGGATCTCCGCGGTGTCGCTGACCGCCTGGTCGAGGCGCGCGGTGGGGCGGACGGGGGTCAGGAGCGCAGCGGCTCTCGCCACTGCCGTCGCCTTGTCCGCGCAGCCCGCAGTGGGGGACCAGTGCAGGCGGGCAGGGGTGTCGCAGCGGTGGGTGGGGTCGTAGAGGTGGACCGGGCCCAGTTTGGCTCGGGCGTCCTTGGTGTCCTGCCAGAGGACGGGGTTGGAGGTGAGGATGAGGGCAGGGCCGCCCTCGGCGTCTCGGATGGCCTGGGCCGCGGTGGCGTGGCGGGTTGCCGCGGGGGCGTAGTGCACGGAGCCTTCGGGGCGGGTCGTCTCCCACGCGTCCGCCTCAGCCGCCACAGCCGTCCCATCCGGCTGTGCAGCCGGCAACAGAGACGTAGAGGTCGGCGTCGGCTCGGGGGCTGGCGGCCTGGGGGTCAGCCATGCGGGCGGCTCTGCCTCGCCCCGTGGTCCGATCCCGACCCCGGGCTCCGTCCTCTGCACCGGTACCTCGTGCCCTGTCGCCGGTGCTGTCAGCGGTGTCGGAGTCGTGGCGTCGGCCGTTTCCGTTGCGCCCGTTCGTCTCCTTGCTCGTACCGCTCGCCACCTTGCGACGGTGCCCATGGTGAAGACCGTCAGGACGAGCAGGATCATCAGTTGGCCGATGAACAGGCCCCAGAAGAGGCCGTAGCCCGAGAGGGTGGGTGGGGATGCCTCTGGCCAGGCGCCGGGGATGTCGTGGGGTTGGGCGATGAGGTGGCGCATGGCCAGGGGGGTGCGGGTGAAGGTGACGCCGGTGGGCCAGGCGCCGTGGGAGAAGAGGGCTGCCAGGCCGGTCGCCGTCCAGACCAGGAGCGTCATGCCCAGCAGGAACGCGAGTATGCCCACCAGCAGGCCGTCGGGGACGCCCCCTTGGGGCCTTCCCTGGCGGTGGTGTTCGTCGGTTGGTCTCATCCCTCGGTCCCCGGCCCCCTTACGCCACCGTCGACTCGGACGAGCCGTCCAGGTCGGCCAGGTGTTGTTCCATGAAGGCCGCCGCTCGGCGTTCCTGTTCCAGTTCGGCGGCGAGGAGGGCGTCGTCGTCGGCTGCGGCCGCCTGGTCGGCGGAGGATTCCGTCATGGCGCGGTCGGTGAAGACCAAGGGCCGTTCCGTCTCTGTGACCAGGTGTTTCACCACCTGTACGTTGCCGTTGACGTCCCAGACCGCGATGCCGGGGGTGAGGGTGGGGATGATCTCGACCGCCCAGCGGGGGAGACCCAGGACGCGGCCTGTCGCCCTCGCCTCGTCGGCTTTCTGCGCGTAGATCGTCCTTGTCGACGCCATTTTCAGGATCGCGGCCGCTTCCTTCGCCGCCGCTCCGTCCACGACGTCCGACAGGTGGTGGACCACCGCCACGAACGACAGGCCGAGGCGGCGGCCGAACTTCAGCAGTCGCTGGAACAACTGGGCCACGAACGGGCTGTTGATGATGTGCCAGGCCTCCTCGACCAGGAAGATGCGCTTCTTCCGGTCGGGGCGGATCCAGGTGTGTTCGAGCCAGACCCCGACGATCGCCATCAGGATGGGCATGGCGATCGAGTTGCGGTCGATGTGGGACAAATCGAACACGATGAGGGGGGCGTCGAGGTCGATGCCGACCGTGGTGGGGCCGTCGAACATGCCTCGGAGGTCGCCGTCGACCAGGCGGTCGAGGACGAGTGCCACGTCCAGGCCCCAGGCCCGTACGTCGTCTATGGCGACGTTCATCGCCTCCGCCGACTCCGGTTCGGGGTGGCGGAGTTGTTCGACGATGTCCATCAGGACCGGCTGGCGTTCGACGATCGTCTCGTTGACGTAGGCGTGGGCGACCTTGAGGGCGAAGCCGGAGCGTTCGTCGAGGCTGTGGCCCATCGCCACCTCGATGATGGTGCGCAGCAGCGCCAACTGGCCTGTCGTGGTGATCGACGGGTCCAGGGGGTTGAGGCGGATTCCCATGTCCAGGGCGGCCGTCGGGTCCAGGCGGATGGGGGTTATGCCCAGCGCCTGCGCGATGAGGTTCCATTCGCCGACGCCGTCCTCGCCCTGGGCGTCCAGGACGACGACCTGGCGGTCGCGGAAGCGGAGCTGGCGCAGGACGTAGGTCTTCTCCAGGGCCGACTTGCCGTTTCCGGACTCGCCGAGGACCAGCCAGTGCGGCGCGGGGAGCTGCTGGCCGTAGAGCTGGAAGGGGTCGTAGATGTACCCCTTTCCGGAGTAGACCTCGCGGCCGATGATGACGCCGGAGTCGCCGAGGCCGGGGGCGGCCGTCGGCAGGTAGACCGCCTGGGCCTGGCCCGTGGAGGTGCGTACCGGCAGCCGGGTCGTCTCGATCTTGCCGAAGAGGAAGGAGGTGAAGGCGTCCGTGAGGACGGACAGCGGATCCCGCATCAGCTCATCAGCCCCTACCTTCGGATTCCGGTGGCGAACGGGAGGGTGTTCACGAACGCCCGGTGGTGCTCTCGGTCGCACCACTCCAGCTTCAGGTACGACTTGCCGGCCGAGGCCCTTATCGTCCGTTTGTCGCGGGCGAGGGCCTCGGGGGTGCGGGAGGAGACGGTGATGTAGCCGACCAGGTTGACGCCGGCCGCGCCGGAGGCGAGGTCCTCGCCGCGCTGGTCGAGGCGGGAGTGGGCGGCGACATCGCGGGGGTCGACGGTGCGGTTCATCTTGGCGGCGCGGCTGGCCTCGGCGTCGTCGTTGGTCTTCTCGGTCAGCATGCGTTCGATGGCGACCTCGGTGGGTTCGAGGTCCATCGTGACGGCGACCGTGCGGATGACGTCCGGGGTGTGGACGAGGAGGGGGGCCAGGAAGTTGACGCCGACGGGGGTCATCGGCCACTCCTTCACCCATGCGGTGGCGTGGCACCAGGGGGCGCGGGTGGACGACTCGCGGGTCTTGGCCTGGAGGAACGTCGGCTGTACGGCGTCCAGTTCGGCCGGCCAGGCGTTGCGCTTGGTCATCGCCTGGATGTGGTCGATGGGGTGGTCCGGGTCGTACATGGAGTGGACGAGGGAGGCGAGCCGGCCCTGTCCGAGGGGCTGGCGGACGCGGATGTCCGCCTCCTGGAGGCGGGAGCAGATGTCCGTCAGCTCGCGGGCCATGACGACGGCGAGGCCGGCGTCGCGGTCCAGTTTGCGGCCGGAGCGGGGGCGGGCGGCGCGGGCCATGGCGTGGGCCTCGGCGGCGAGTTCGCGGGTGTAGTGCATGCAGGCGACGAGGTAGGCGCGGTGCTGTTCGCTGCTCGTGGACACCATGGACTGGAGCTGGTCGTAGGAGCGGGCCAGCCAGTCGGGGGACTTCTCGTCTCCGCGTACGGCGACGTCCTTGGCGTGGGCGTCGGGGTCGGCGGGGAGGGTGCGGGCGAGCATCTGGAGGCGGGTGACGAAGCCGTCGCCGTTGGCCACATGCTTGAGGAGGGTGCCGAAGCGGTCGACGAGGGCCTCTTGGTCCTCGCTGTCGCGCAGGCCGACGCCCGGGCCCTCGATCTCGATGGCCGCCGTCACCGTACGCCGGTCGGCGTGCAGGAGTACGGCGATCTCGTCGGGCCCGAAGGGGGCGGCGAGCCAACTGATGCGGCCGATGCCCGGGGGCGGGCCGATCTCGATCTCCTGGCCGTCGAGGCGGGTGCCGGCCTCCATGGCGGTCGAGCGGTACGTGGTGCCCTGGCGGAGGCTGCGCTTGTAACTGCGGTTGATCTCGAACCACTTGTAGAACGTGCGGTGCTTGTACGGCACGTAGACGGCGGCCAGCGCGAGCATCGGGAAGCCGCTGAGCGTGGCGATGCGCAGGGGGAGGACGGGGACGAGGAGGCCGCACATCATGCCGAGGAACGCGCCGATGACGATGAGCGCGATCTCGCCGGTCTCGCGGTTGCGGCCGACGATCGCGTTCGGCCGGGCGCGGCCGATCAGATATGTGCGGCGGGGCGTCATCGCGTGGGACAGGTGGGAATCGGTCGTCAACGCCCTTCACCTCCCGTGCGGTTGGGGCTGCTGTTGCGGTTGTTGCCAGCGTGCGGGGTGTTGACCGGGCTGCTCGCGCGGGGTGCGGGTGCGGCGGAGGGGACAGATCCGCCGCCCCCGTTCGAGGAGCGCGAGCTGTGCGCGGCGACCCCGCCGCTGACGGGGTTGGACGGGCGGGCGCCGGAGCCGCCGCCGGACTGGCCGCCGCCGTTGTTGTCCGCACGGGTGCTGTGGGTCTTGATGCCCTGGGCGACGAGGGTCGCGGGGCTGCTGATGACGGCGGCGGCCTTGCCTTCGGCGCCCTGCATGATGCGGTTGTTGCGGCCGCTGGCGATCTCGTCGCCGAAGCCGGGGACGAAGCGGTAGATCATCGCGCTGGCGAAGATGGCGAGCAGGATGATGGAGAGGCCGGAGACGACGGCGGAGAAGGCGTTGGGGCCGTCGTCGCTGGCCAGCGCGCCGGCGAGGCCGAGCACTATCACGATGACCGGTTTGACCAGGATGACGGCGATCATGATGCCGGCCCAGCGGCGGACGTGGCTCCACAGGTGCTTGTCGACCAGGCCCGCGTAGACGACGGTGCCGAGGAGCGCGCCGATGTAGAGGAGGGCGGCGCGCAGGACGAGCTCCAGCCAGAGGACGCCGGCGGCGAGGATCGACACGAGTGAGACGACGATCAGCATGATCGGGCCGCCGCCGATGTCCTCGCCCTTGGCGAGGGCGGCGGAGAAGGTGCCGAAGAACGTGTCGGTCTGGTTGCCGGTGGTCTTCGCGAGGACGTCGGTGATGCCGTCGGTGGCGGAGACGACGGTGTAGAGGATGAGGGGGGTGAAGGCGGAGGCGAGGACGGTGAGCCAGAGGAAGCCGACGGCTTCGCCGATGGCGGTGGTGAGGGGGACTCCGCGCACCGCCCGCTTGGCGACGGCGAGGAGCCACAGCAGGAGCGTCAGGACGGTCGAGGCGGCGAAGACGACGGCGTACTGCTTGAGGAACTTCTCGTTCGTGAAGTCGACGTTCGCCGTGTCCTTCACGGCGTCGCTGAGCTTGTTGACGGTCCAGGCGGCGGCGTCGGCACAGCCCTTGGCGAGGGAGGAGAGGGGGTCGAGGGTGTCGGAGACGTTGGGGGCGACGGTGCCGGAGGACGGGTTCTCCCCCTTTTCGCAGTAGTCCCTGGCGGGGCCGCGGATGAGTTCGCTGCAGGCGCTGTCGCTCGGGGACGCGGAGGGGGACGGAGACGCGCTGGGCGACGGCGCGGCGACGGCGCGGGTGGCCAGCAGCACGGCTGTGGTCTGAACGGCGGCCAGGGCGGCCGTCACCTTGAGGGGCAGGTGCTTAGCGCGCATAGGTGAACCCTCCGAACTCCTCGACGGCCTTCGTCATGTCGTCGGCGGTGGAGGCCTGTTGGTCGCGCCCGACCGGAACGGGCCCGTCCTTCTGCTGGAAGTCGGTGACCTTCCAGTCGTTGTCGGTCCACGCGAGCTGGTAGGTGGTGGTGAACCAGCTCTCGGAGACGGGGTTGGTCGAGGCCGCGCCCGAGAGACCGAAGAGCGACGTGTACCAGACCTCGACGGTGGCGTTGTTCGCGGCGGACGCGGTGACCTTGGTGCCCACGGGAATGATCCGGGAGACGAAGGTCTGGCCGTCCGGGGCGGTGCCGTCCTTGTCGAGCCCGATGTTGCTCAGGAACGTCTCGCTCGCGTACGCGGTGTCCAGGGCGGACTGCCGGGTGGCGGCGACGGCGGGTGCGTACACGGTGTCGACGATCTGGTGCCGTCGGTCCGTGACGAACATGTCCGCCGACCCCAGTGCCACGGCGTAGTTGGAGGCGGCGCTCTGGGCGCCCTGCGCGTCGTGCGCGAAGCCGGAAGGGATGTTGTTCGTCTTCGACTCGACCGGCTTTGTGCCGGTGGGGGCCGTGCTCGTCGTCTTCGGCTTGTTGGCGGGGGTGGAGCCGTCGGCCGAGGTGGATGCGGAATCGTCTCCTCCGCGGTTCGCGAAGGCGATCGCCGCGATGAGGAGGACGACGACGCCGACGACCGTGACCAGGCTCCGGGAGGAGGAGCGGGGGCCTTGGCCGGCGCCGCCGTAGGGGTCGTTCTCGGGGAGGCGCAGGCGGGTTCCGCCGTAGCCGCGGCCCTCGTCGGGGCGTGCGGGTTCGCCGTAGTCGTGTTCGTCGCCGGGAGTCATGCCGCGTACGCCCCCTTGCTGCCGTACCGGACCGCGTAGAAGTACGACGGTAGCCGTGCTGGTTCCCGCGCGGGCGCGGTGTGGTGACTCGACATCAGGGACATCAGGGAAACGCAACCTCAGCCGGTGGGCACGACAGGTGGGTGGGGACGGCGGGCCGGGCGCGCCCGGACGGGACGGGGTGGTGCGCGGGACTCCTGCTACACGGCCATGCCGTACACGATCGTGAAGAGTGTCCCGAGGGAGCCGATGATGAAGACGCCCGTCAGGCCCGCGATGATGAGGCCCTTGCCCTGTTCCGCACTGAAGGTGTCCCGTAGGGCGGTCGCGCCGATGCGTTGCTTGGCCGCGCCCCAGATGGCGATGCCGAGGCAGAGCAGGATGGCGACCGCCATCACGACCTCGATCATCACCTTCGCCTCGTTGCCCAGGCTGCCGAAGGGCCCCCAGTCCGGAGCGATCCCGCCGATGATGGTGTTGATATCGCCCTTGTCGGCCGCAAACAGCATGTAAGTCACCGCCCCTGGTGGGTAGTTCTGCCGCTCCTCTGCCGGTGTGCAGAGGTCACGCCTCATTCTCGCCGACAAATCCGCCGTCGTATGTCGACTTGGCGTCTTTGATGGGCGGGATTCGTACGAATGGCTCGTACGGTCACTCTGTGTATCACGGCAGGTCACGCCGGGCAATGAGGCCGGAGCGGAACCTGTGGTGTGGTTCCGTCGTTAGCCCACTTCACGGCTGTGCGCCGGTTCTGACGGTTGGTCGGGTGAGCGTACGGTTCGATGTTCTCACGACCTGTGGTTCTCCTCACGAACGGCGAGCGTGACGAACGGCGGACATGCGGGAACGGCGAGCGGGCCGCGGCTGGATGCCGCGGCCCGCTCGCCGTTCACCACGTGTGGCCCCCACGGCCCCACTGTGGCTGCTTGTGTGTGCTGGAGGTGTGTGCTGGAGGCGTGACGGGGGATCAGCCGGTGAAGGCGTCCGTGCCCTCCGGGGTGCCGAGGCCGGTGGGGCCGTCGTAGCCCGACTCGGCGGTGCAGAGGTAGGCGGCGCTGGAGGAGCAGGTGCCGTTGCTGCCGCTGGTGACGTCGTTCAGGGCCGAGGTGTCGGCCGCCGAGTAGAGGTACGAGACCGGGTAGTCGCTGCTGCCGGGGGTGCCGGCGAGGGCGTAGACCGCGGCGATGATGGGCGCGGAGGCGCTGGTGCCGCCGAAGGTGTACCAGCCGGCGGTGACGCCGTAGGAGTCGTAGACCGAGACGCCGGTCGCCGGGTCGGCCACGGCCGAGACGTCGGAGATGGTGCGCTTGGCGCAGCCGGTGTCGGTCTGCCAGGTCGGCTTGGCGTCGTAGGCGGAGCAGCCGGAGCCGGTGCCCTCGGTGGAGCTGGTGTTCCAGACCTTCTCGGTCCAGCCGCGGCTGGTGGAGGAGCTGGAGAGGGCGGTGCCGCCGACGGACGTCACGTACTTGGAGGCGGCCGGGTACTCGGCGCCGTAGCCCTCGTCGCCCGCGCTGACGGTGATGGCGACGCCGGGGTGCTTGAAGTACGAGGAGTCGTAGGAGGTGTCGGAGGAGGACTCGCCGCCGCCGTAGCTGTTGGAGACGAACTTCGCGCCGAGGGAGACGGCCTCGTTGACGCCCTTGCCGAGGTTGGCCATGGACGAGGAGGTGGCCTCGACGAGCAGGATGTTGCAGTTCGGGCAGACCGCGCTGGCCATGTCGAGGTCCAGGGACTCTTCCTGGGCCCAGCCGCTGTCGGCGGTGGGGAGGGAGGTAGTGGAGCCGGTCTGGCTGACCTTCTTGAAGCAGCCGTTGGCGACGGTGCAGGCCGGGAGGCCGTACTGCGCGCGGTACTTGGCGAGGTCGGCGGCGGCGTTCGGGTCGTCGTAGGCGTCGACGATGGCGATGGTCTCGCCGGAGCCGTTGCTCGAGGCCGCGTCGGTCAGGCCGTAGGCGTCCTGGAGGTCGGAGGGGCCGTAGCCGGTGGGGCTGGCGGAGGCGGCCTTCGGGGTGACGCCGGCGGACTTGCCGGTCACGGCGGCGCGTTCCTTCTGGAAGGCCGTGGTGCCGCCGGTCACGCGGTAGGAGTTACAGGCCAGGTCGCCCTTGTGCTTCGGGACGGCGCAGGGGGTGGCCGCCCAAGTGACCTTGCCGGCCGCGGTCTTGGCGACCGACGGGGCCTTGAGGGTGGCCGTGGGCACCGCACTCGCGTGGGCCGCGGTGCCGATTCCGGCGAGCACGAGTGCTGCGGTGCCGAGGGCCGAGGCGCTCACACGGCGCCATCTGCCGGATATGGCAGAGGTGTTGGGGGAAGTCGTCGTACGCAACGGACAGCTCCTGGGGATGAGTGGCAGGGGCGGTGCGGGTGGGGGGTGATGCGTGCCACCGGTACGAGGACCCGGCGGCGGGCGGCGGCCCGCCGTCACTGTGTGCTTGTTGAGTACGCGACAACAAGACGGCCGGTGGAATCCTGACTTCCGCCTTACTGAAAGGGGTTGGAGAATTGCCCGCCAATGGCTGGCGGATGGTGTGCGGATGGCCGGGACTTGACCTCCGGTGGTCCGGGGACGCCTGTGGCACGATGCCGCGATGAACGCCGACGGTCCCTTGCCCGCTGTGCCCGCTGTGCCCGCTGTGCCCGCCGTGCCTCTGACCGGCGTGCCCGCCGTGGTTCCCGCAGGTCGGATGGCCTGTGCTGAGCAGCCGGTGCTCGGGCTCCCGCGTTCGCCGGGTGGGCTGGAGTTGCGGCCCTGGGCGGTGGGGGACGCGGACGCCTTGGTGGCGGCCGGTCGGGATCCGGCCATCGGGCAGTGGAACCTGCTCGCCGTGCGGGACCGGGAGGCGGCGGCGCTGCGCATCGAGCGGATGCGGGAGCGGTGGCGGGCGGAGACCGGTGCGATCTGGGCGATCGCCGCGCGGTCTCCGTCCGGCGGTGGCGAGGGGAGTGATGAGGGCGGTGGTGAGGTCGTCGGGCTTGTCGGGTGGAACGACCTCGATCTCGCCGGGGGCAGCGCGGAGATCGTCTACTGGCTGCTGCCGGCCGCCCGGGGGGCCGGCGTCGCCGTCGCGGCCGTCGGGCGGCTGACCCGGTGGGCCTTCGACGAGCTCGGTCTGCACCGGCTGCGGCTGTGCCACGCCGTGGCCAACGAGGCGTCGTGCCGGGTGGCCGCGAAGGCGGGGTACGTGTATGAGGGCACCATGCGGGGCGCTCTGCTGCACGCCGACGGGTGGCACGACCAGCATCTTCATGCGGTGGTGCGGGGTGACGCGTGAGGGGTGTGGGGCGTCAGGCGGGGGGTGTCAGGTGTGTGGGGGTGGGGTCAGGTTCCTTCGGAGGGCCTATACGCCCTCCACGCCTTCTACGAAGTGGTCGAATTCGCCTGCTTGGACGCCCAGGACGAACGCGTCCCATTTACGGCGGTTGGTGGTGACGACGTTCTCCGGGTCGCTGGTCTCGCGGAGGTAGACGGGCGCCTCGCCGTCGTCGCCCTCGCCGAAGGCGATCTCGATCCAGGGGCCGGGGCCGGTCGCGTCCGGCGGGGCCGCGCGGGTCCAGGTGAGGTCGGAGGGGATGTCAGCCACGGGGGCGTCCTTTCTGAGAACGGAAACGGTGGGGAGGTTGTGTGGGCCGAGTGCGGGTAGCGTCGTATGGGAAAGCACGCGTCTGACGTTTCTCTCACCTTCGTGGGACACAGTGAACCCGATGAAGCGAAACGCCCTGCTCGGTGCGGTCGTCATGCTGGCCGTCACCTCCGCCTCCGAAGCGGCTGCCGACGGCGGGCCCGGCCCCCTGGGGGTGACGGCCGTCGCAGTGGCGACGGCGCAGTCCGCGCGGATCGGCGCGCTGTTCAGCGCGGCCGACGCCGAGGCCGGCAAACTCACCGGTGAGCACTTCTGCACCGCCTCCGTCGTGCACAGTCCGCACCGCGACCTCATCGCCACCGCCGCGCACTGCCTCAGCAGCGGGGTCGGTGCGCTGGTGTTCGTCCCCGGGTACCGGGCGGGTACGGCCCCCTACGGGATCTGGAAGGTCGAGCGGTCCTTCCTGCCCGACGGGTGGGCCAAGGGGCAGCACGAGGACAGCGACGTGGCGTTCGCGGTGCTCGGGGAGCGGGACGGGAAGGGTGTCGAGGACGTCGTCGGCGGCAATCGGTTCGTGGCCCGTACCACCACCGGGGCCACCGCCGTGACCGTCACCGGTTACCCCGACTCCCTCGACGTGCCGATCCGCTGCACGAACCGGCCCACCTCCCACACCGCCACCCAGCAGCGCATCGACTGCCCCGACTTCACCGGCGGCACCAGCGGCAGCCCCTGGGTGAACGGCGACGACGAGGTCGTGGGCATCCTGGGCGGCCACGAACAGGGCGGGGCCACGCCCGACATCTCGTACAGCGTGGTGCTGGGTGCGGAGGCCGCGGAGCTGTACCGGGACGCGGCCTCCGGCTCGTAGTCCCCGGCTGACCGACCGCGCTCACGATCAGGTCTTGGCCGTATCAGGGCCGGCCGTATGCCGTGGCCGGGGGTGCGTAGGCCGGGTGCTGGGGACCGTTCTGCGCGTGACCACCTTGTGGGGCGCCCGGGTTGGGTTGGGCCGGGTGCCGTGCGGGGTAGGGGGTCGCCGCGTGCGGGTCTCTCCTGGTGCGTGGTCACCCCGTCGCGTGGGGGTCGCCCCTACACTGTCGGGGGCGGACTCCTGGGCGGTGAGGGGCGGTTGACGGTGCGTAAGGGATGGATCGTAGCGACCGCTGTCGTCGGGGCCGGGGTCGCCTTCATGATGGCGCTCGTCGTCGGGGTGTACGTCGTCGGCGGGAACATCACCAACGGCGTGGCCGGGGCGACCAGGTCGCTGGCCAAGGGGGCCGTGCCGACCGCCTATCAGACGCTCGTGCAGAAATGGGGCAACCTCTGCCCCGCCATCAACCCCGCGCTGCTCGCCGCCCAGCTCTACCAGGAGAGCGGGTTCAACCCGAGGGCGCAGAGCGCCGCCGCCGCGCAGGGGATAGCGCAGTTCATCCCGGGAACCTGGGCCACGCACGGCGTCGACGGCGACGGGGACGGCGACCGCGACGTCTGGGACCCGAATGACGCGATTCCATCGGCCGCGTCGTACGACTGCCAGCTCGCTTCGTACGTGAAGACCGTGCCCGGCGACATCACCAGGAACATGCTCGCGGCCTACAACGCGGGGCCGGACGCGGTCGTCAGGTACGGCGGGGTGCCGCCGTACAAGGAGACCCAGAACTACGTGAAGACGATCACGACGCTGGAGGAGTCCTTCGCCGCTCCCGTCAGCCGGGTGGATCCGTCGAAGCAGGCCGCCGGGGCCATCTACTACGCGCAGAAGAAGCTCGGCACGCCCTACCTCTGGGGCGGCAACGGCACCGCTGACCAGGGCGGACGGTTCGACTGCTCCGGGTTGACCAAGGCCGCGTACGAGAGTGTCGGGATCACGCTGCCCCGGGTCGCCAACGACCAGTACAACGCCGGACCGCACCCCAAGCGCAGCGAGCTGCTGCCGGGGGACCTGGTGTTCTTCTCGACCGATCCCGGCAACTCGCGGGCCATCCACCACGTGGGCATGTACGTCGGCGGCGGGTACATGATCAACGCGCCCTACACGGGGGCGGTCATCCGGTTCGACCCCATCGACACCGCCGAGTACTTCGGGGCCACCCGGGTCACCGAAGATGGCGCGAAAGCGCTCCCCACGACGGTCTGAGACGGGCTGGGACCGGGCCTCTGAGCTGCGCAGACGTGTCTCTCTTCGATAACGTCTGAGTGATCATTCAGTGGAGAGTGGAACGTATCAACCGGGACCGTGCGTTCCTGTTGAAGCGGGCGCATGTGAGGTGCGCCGGGCAGCACACGACGAAGGGGCCGCAGCACCATGGCTGGACTCGCCGAATCCGGGTCGAACCCTGACGTCGACCTGCTCTACGACATCAACGGCCTCGCCAAGGACGCCCCGGGCTGGCTCGACCGCACGGTCGGGTTCGTGGGCGAGTACGGGCTGCTGCTCGCGATGGTGCTGTTGATCGTGGCGTGCTGGTGGGGGGTGCGGAGGCGGCCCGGTGGGGCCGAGGACGCCGCTTCGTCTGTCGCCGCCCTGGTGTGGGCGCCGCTCGCCGCCGCGATCGCCGTACTGGTGAACGTGCCCATACGGGGTTTCGTGGAGCGGCCCCGGCCCTTCCTCGACCACCAGGGGCTGGAGGTGCTGGTCTCCGGCAAGACCGACTACTCCTTCGTCAGCGACCACGCCACCATCACCATGGCCATGGCCGTCGGGCTGTTCGTCGCCAGCCGGAAGTTCGGGGTGGTGGGGATAGTGATCGCCCTGCTCGAAGGGTTCTGCCGGGTCTACATGGGCGTGCACTACCCGACCGACGTGGTGGGCGGCTTCGCGCTCGGGACCGCCGTGGCCCTGCTGCTGTCGCCCGTCGCCTCCATGCTGCTCACCCCGGTGCTGAAGGCCGTCGACCGGTCGCCCCGGCTCGGGTGGCTCGTCCGCAGCCGGGCCGCCCGGCTCGGGGAACGGGACGGGTTCGCGCCGGGGGCGCGCAGCGAGGTCGCCGCGGAGGAGCGGGATCTCGCCGCATAGCCGACGGGCAGCCTCGCCCCAGGGCAGCCTCTGACGTCTTTCGGTTCAGAGGGCCTGGGGCTCAGAGGGCCTGGGGGTAGGTGAAGAAGCCGGTCGGGTCGTACTGCTTCTTCAACTGGGTCAGGCGCGGGAGCGCGTCGCCGTAGTACGCCTTGCGCCAGTTCGGCAGGGTCGGGTCCGCGTAGTTCTGGTACGCCGCGCCCGAGGCGTACGGGGACATCGCCTTGTGGGCGGTATTCAGCCACGACTGCGCCGCCGTGCCCGTGGTCCCCGCCCGCCATGACGCGATGTACTGCGCCAGCATGCGCGAGCGGCGGTGGACGAACGCCGTCGCGGTCGGGGACACCCGGTTCACCGCGCCGCCCAGCGCCGTCAGCGCGATGCTGCCCGAGCCGCCCTGGACCGCCTTCATCTGCTTCAGCAGGGCCGCGATGCCCGCCGCCGAGAGCGAGCGGTCGAAGAAGTCCGAGCGGGCCGCGTACGTCTCTCGGCCCAGCGCGCCCTGCGGGGAGCGGCCCGGCGTCGAGCCCGGCAGGTGGCACTGGGCGTCGGCGGAGAAGGACGAGCAGCCGGCGTAGACCTCCATCGCCGCCTCGTACGTACGGCGGCGCAGCGAGACGCTCGTCGCGGGGGCGCCGACCCGGTCCGCCAGCCGGTCCACGGCGTTCTGGAGCTGGCCGTAGGTGCCGATGCAGAACGCGGCGACCGAGATGGTCGGGGTGCCGCCCGGTGAGTTCGCGAGGTGCAGGGACGACCAGATCTCGTCGGGCTGGGACGGCCCCCACTCCTGCCAGGCCTTGATCACCGCGGTTGCCCTGGACCAGGGCCAGGTGAGGTAGCCCGTCACCGCCTGGGGCGCGGGGTGGGTCTTGAACTCCAGCTCCGTGACGATGCCGAAGTTGCCGTTGCCGGCTCCGCGCAGCGCCCAGAACAGGTCCTTGTTCGTCGTCGCGTCGGCGGTGAGCTGTTTGCCGTCGGCGGTGATGACCGTGGCCCGGGTGAGGCTGTCGCAGGTCAGGCCGTAGGCGCGGGAGACGACGCCGTGGCCGCCGCCGAGGACCAGACCGGAGACGCCGACCGTCGGGCAGGAGCCCGCCGGGATCGTCACGCCCTTCGCGGCCAGCGCCCGGTAGACGTCGATCAACTTGGATCCCGCGCCGACCACGGCCGTCGTGCCGCTCGCCCGGACCCGGTTCAGCTTGGACACGTCGATGATCAGCCGGCCGTCGCCGGAGGACCAACCGCCGTAGGAGTGGCCGCCGTTGCGGATCGCGACCTTCGTGCCGTGCGTGCGGGCGTACGCCAGGGCGGTGCGGATGTCGTCGGCGTGGGCGATGTAGGCCACGGCCGCCGGTTTGAGGCTGTCGAAGCGGGTGTTGTAGAGCTGGTGGGCCGTCGTCCAGGAGGCGTCGCCGGGGCGGACGAGGATGCCGTCCAGGTCGCGGGCCAGCGCGGTCCAGTCGGCGGGGGCGGAGACGCTGGTGGTGGTGAGGGGGGTGGTGGTGCCGGCTGCCTTCGCGTCACCGGTGACTCCGGTCGCTCCGGTGACTCCGGTGGTCCTGCACGCGGTGACCGCCGCGGCGACCGTTGCCGTGCCGCCCGCGATGAACGTACGCCGTTCCATGCCCTTGCCGCCTGCCTTCCCTCGACCGCCGGTCGCCTTCGTCGCCTTGGTCGGCTTCGTCGGCTTCATGGAGCGAGACGGGGGTGGGGGACCACAGGTTCCGGCGGGGGTGGCGGTGGCGGGACCTGTGGCGGAACGGTGACGTCGAGGGGGGGGCAGGCGTGGGGGCGGTGAGGCGCGGGTGCGGGGGGATGCGGGTGCGGTCAGGTGTGGGTGTGGTCAGGTGTGGGTGTGGTCAGGTGTGGGTGTGGCGCTCCGCGTCCGTTCTCGCGAGGCTTCTCGCTCTGCGGGCCGGGCCGCGCCAGCCGCAGGTGCAGCGGGCCAGGCAGAAGCGGCCCTGCTCGACGGTCGTGGTGCTGTGGTCCCCGTCGCTGCGGGGAAGGTCTGCGCCGTCCTGCTGTGTCACGGACACAACGCTACCCAGGTTGAGGGAAACCACCCGTATGGCGGTCGCAAGCCGGGCGCAGACCGGTCGCGCGCCGCGGTGTCGCGTGACGGGGGCAGTCAGCCGTCGTTAAGCGGACGACACGGGGCCCGTGACGGACGTACCGGCTGGGGGTAGGCAGGCCATGGCGGAGCGGCAGCGGCGGCAGGTGGCGGCGGCGGTCCTTTCGGGGCTGGTGGCGGGGGTCTGCGCGTGTGCCGCCGCCGGGTGTTCCGGGGCTGGGGGCGGCGCGGAGGACGGCCGGGCGGCCGATCCCGTCGAGACGTTGCACCGGGCCGCCGACACCCTCGTCGAGGCGGGCACGTCGAAGGCGCGGACGTCGATGGAGATGGCCACCGGCGGGACCCGGGTGACCATCCGGGGCCAGGGGGTGTACGACTACCGCAAGCAGCTCGGGGAGTTCAAGGTGCTGCTGCCGCAGGATCCGTCCGGGGTCAGTGAGCACCGGCCGATCACCGAACTCCTCGCGCCCGGAGCGCTGTTCATGAAGAACCGGGGTGCCGGCGTGCCGGCCGACAAGTGGGTGCGGGTGGAGACGGCGACGCTGTCGGACGGGAACCTGGTGACCGGCGGGGCCACCGATCCGTTCGCCGCCGCCGAGGTGCTGCGAGGGGCGCGTACGGCGACGTACGTCGGGCGGACCGAGGTGGCCGGGACGGCGGTGCGGCACTATCGCGGGACGGCCGATCTGGCGGTGGCCGCCGCGGACGCGTCGGCGGGGGGCCGGGACGCGCTGCGGGCGGCGGCGAAGGGGTTCGCCACGGCTCGGGTGCCGTTCGACGTCTACCTCGACGACGAGGGGCGCATCCGGAAGGTGCGGCACCGGTTCAGTTTCGTCAACGGGCAGCGCAAGGACGTCGTCGCTGTCGCGTCCACGACCTTGTTGTACGAGTTCGGGTTGCCGGTCGAGGTGCGGTTGCCGGCCGCCGGGGATATTTACGCGGGGCGGATCGCGGAGGAGTGAAGTCGCTCCGAACGGACAGATTCAGCCACAGGGTGGGCACAAGGACTAGCCCGTCCGTGCCATGCGCGCGGTGTAGAGCGCTCCCTACTCTAGGAAGTCACTCCAGAAAGTCGGTGACGGCAGAGACGAGGTGATGCGCGTGGCTCCGGGCGGCGGTACGGCAGTTCAGGACAACGTGGCCCTCGCCGAGATCGAACTGTGCGGAGAGCTGATCATCGCGGCCTCGGCGGCGGGGGAGGAACGGCTCAGCCTGGAGAGCATCGATCTGGTGTTGCGGGTGGGGGAGGAGCGGGAAGGGGAGCGGGGCGAGGGTGCGGCGCACGGCCGGGTGCGGGGTTCGACGGCGCGTGGTGGTTCGGGTGAGTCAGGTTCGTAGGAGGCGGGCGATTGCCTTTGTTGCTTCCTCTACCTTTGCGTCGATTTCCGTGCCGCCCTTGAGGGCCGCGTCGGCCACGCAGTGGCGCAGGTGTTCCTCCAGCAGTTGCAGCGCGAACGACTGCAGGGCCTTGGTGGAGGCGGACACCTGGGTGAGTATGTCGATGCAGTAGGTGTCCTCGTCGACCATGCGTTGCAGGCCGCGGATCTGGCCCTCGATGCGGCGCAGGCGCTTGAGGTGTTCGTCCTTCTGTTTGTGGTAGCCGTGGACCTGCGACTTGGCCTGGGCTTGGACCTCGACCGCTGTTTCGGGTGTGTGCTCCGGGGTGGGGGTGGCCTTCGGGGTGCTGTTGGGGGTGGGGGTCTGCGGGCCGGCCTCGGTGGTCGTCATCTTGTCCTCCAGCGCTCCGGCTCCTGCTCCTGACATATACCCCTACTGGGTATATCGTACCGAACTTTGGCGGGTACACGGGCCCAGCGGGGACTTCGCCGGTCGCCCCCCTGCCGGACGGTCTTTCCGATGGGCGACACTGTTGGACGGCCCATTAGCCGTGGCCGGATGATGCGCCTAGCATCAGCCTGACCGAATCGATGCATCCTGAGGACCCCACGTGCGCTTTCGTCTGACCCCCAGGGAGACGAGCTTCTACGACATGTTCGCCGCGTCCGCGGACAACATCGTCACGGGCTCGAAACTCCTCATGGAACTGCTCGGGGCGGACACCGCCGGCCGGGCCGAGATCGCAGAGCGTATGAGGGCCGCGGAGCACGCGGGTGACGATGCCACGCACGCGATCTTCCATCAGTTGAACTCCTCGTTCATCACGCCGTTCGACCGTGAGGACATCTACAACCTCGCGTCCTGCCTCGACGACATCATGGACTTCATGGAGGAGGCCGTCGACCTGGTCGTCCTCTACAACGTGGAGGAGCTGCCCAAGGGGGTCGAGCAGCAGATCGAGGTGCTGGCGCGGGCGGCCGAGCTGACGGCCGAGGCCATGCCGAATCTGCGGACCATGGAGAACCTCACCGAGTACTGGATCGAGGTCAACCGGCTCGAGAACCAGGCCGACCAGATCCACCGGAAGCTGCTGGCGCATCTGTTCAACGGCAAGTACGACGCCATCGAGGTGCTCAAGCTGAAGCAGATCGTGGATGTGCTGGAGGAGGCCGCCGACGCCTTCGAGCACGTGGCCAACACGGTGGAGACCATCGCGGTCAAGGAGTCCTGAACCTTTCATGGACACCTTTGCTCTGATCGTGACCATTGGCGTCGCGCTCGGATTCACGTATACGAACGGCTTTCACGACTCGGCGAATGCCATTGCCACGTCTGTTTCCACTCGGGCGCTGACGCCGCGCGCCGCGTTGGCCATGGCCGCCGTGATGAACCTTGCCGGTGCATTTCTGGGGAGCGGTGTCGCGCACACCGTCAGCAGCGGGCTGATCGAGACCCCTGAGGGGTCCAAGGGGATGGGGATTCTGTTCGCCGCGTTGGTCGGGGCGATCGTCTGGAATCTCGTCACGTGGTATTTCGGGTTGCCGTCCTCTTCCTCGCACGCGTTGTTCGGGGGGATGGTGGGGGCTGCGCTCGCCGGAGGGACGGAGGTCATCTGGTCCGGGGTGCTCGACAAGGTCGTCATTCCGATGTTCGTGTCGCCGGTGGTGGGGCTTGTCGTCGGTTATCTGGTGATGACGGCTATTCTGTGGATTTTCCGGCGGGCCAATCCGCACAAGGCCAAGCGGGGTTTTCGGATCGCGCAGACCGTTTCGGCGGCGGGTATGGCGTTGGGGCATGGTCTGCAGGACGCGCAGAAGACGATGGGCATCGTGGTGATGGCGTTGGTCATCGGGGATGTTCAGGGGGCCGGTGATCCGATTCCGGTGTGGGTGAAGATTTCTTGTGCGGTGATGTTGTCGCTCGGGACGTATGCGGGTGGGTGGCGGATTATGCGGACTCTTGGGCGGAAGATTATTGAGCTTGATCCGCCGCAGGGGTTTGCTGCCGAGACGACGGGGGCGTCGATCATGTTCATCTCGGCGTTCTTGTTCAAGGCGCCTATTTCCACGACGCATGTGATTACTTCGGCGATCATGGGGGTGGGGGCGACCAAGCGGGTCAATGCGGTGCGGTGGGGAGTCGCCAAGAACATTGTGCTCGGGTGGTTTATTACGATGCCGGCGGCGGCGGTTGTTGCGGCGTGCGCGTTCTGGCTGCTGGACTTGGCATTCCTCTAGGGGAACCTGCCCACCCACCCGCCCGACTCGGTAGGTCGATGGGTCACCCTCCCCGGGGCTTCGCCCCGAACCCCAACCACCGGCCCACCCACCCGCCCGACTCGGTGGGATGAGGGGTCACCCTCCCCGGGGCTCCGCCCCGAACCCCGGCGGGGGCTCCGCCCCCTGCACCCCAGCCATGGCCCACCCACCCGCCCGACTCGGTAGGTCGAAGGGGCACCCTCCCCGGGGCTTCGCCCCCTACCCCGGCGGGGGCTTCGCCCCCTTCCCCGTGTCCGGGGCTCCGCCCCCCTCTACTTCGTCCAGGGCTCCGCCCCCGCGCTCCTGCGCCCTTGGGCTCCGGTGTCCCAGGGTTCGGCCCGTCCGGCTCGGTGGGTCGAAGGGGCGCCCTCCCCGGGGCTCCGCCCCCTGCACCCCATCCGGGCCTCGCCCCCTGCCCTCTTCGCGCTCACGCGTTCCAGCCCCCGGCGAAGCCACCCCCTCCGCGACCCACCCCACCCCCCGGCGGAGCCCCCCTCGACGAAGCCCCGCCCGAAGCTTCTCCCCCCGCCCAACCCCCGAAAGCCAAACCTGAGCCCGCCCCCACACCAAACCTGAGCCCGCCCCCACACCAAACTGGACCCACCCCCCCCACCAAACATGAGCCCGCCCCCCGGAAGACCAGGGGGCGGGCTCCTTGGGGCCTCGCGGTGGCACCGCCATGCAGCACCGCGAGGGGATTGGGGGGTGGTTTAGCCGAAGCGGCCTGAGATGTAGTCCTCTGTTGCCTGGACCGACGGGTTGGAGAAGATGCGTTCCGTGTCGTCTATCTCGATCAGCTTGCCGGGCTGGCCGACGGCGGCCAGGTTGAAGAAGGCCGTGCGGTCCGAGACACGCGCCGCCTGCTGCATGTTGTGCGTCACGATGACGATCGTGAAGCGCTCCTTCAGCTCGCCGATCAGGTCCTCGATCGCGAGGGTGGAGATGGGGTCCAGGGCTGAGCAGGGTTCGTCCATCAGGAGAACCTTCGGTTCCACCGCGATCGCCCTGGCGATGCACAGCCGCTGCTGCTGGCCGCCCGACAGGCCCGAGCCGGGCTTGTTCAGGCGGTCCTTGACCTCGTTCCAGAGGTTCGCGCCCTGGAGGGACTTCTCGACGACGTCCGCGAGCTCGGACTTCTTGTAGCTGCCGTTCAGGCGCAGGCCCGCCGCCACGTTGTCGAAGATCGACATCGTGGGGAACGGGTTCGGGCGCTGGAAGACCATGCCGACCTCGCGGCGGACGGACACCGGGTCGATGCCGTGCCCGTACAGGTCCTCGTCGTCCAGGAGGACCTTGCCCTCGACCCGGCCGCCGGAGGTCACCTCGTGCATACGGTTCAGCGTGCGCAGGAACGTCGACTTGCCGCAGCCGGAGGGGCCGATGAAGGCCGTCACCGAGCGCGGTTCGACCGACATCGAGATGTCCTCGATCGCCTTGTGGGCACCGTAGTAGGCGGTCAGTCCGCTTACGTCGATTCGCTTGGCCATGTTTTCTACTTCACTTCCGGATCGGACGGATCAGTCGCTGTATGGCCGCGTCAGCGACCGGTCTTCGGTGCCTTCCAGCGGGCGATGCCGCGGGCCACCAGGTTCAGGATCATCACGAAGGCGATCAGCGTGAGCGACGCCGCCCAGGCACGGTCGTACGCCGCCGTCGAACCCGCGCTCTGCGAGTACTGCTGGTAGATGTACAGCGGGAGCGAGGCCTGTGCACCCTCGAAGGGGTTGTTGTTGATGAACGGGTTGCCGAAGACCAACAGCAGGACCGGGGCCGTCTCGCCGGCGATCCGGGCGATCGACAGCATGACGCCCGTGATGATGCCTCCGATCGACGTCGGGACTACCACCTTCAGGATCGTGCGCCACTTCGGGACGCCCAGGGCGAGAGACGCCTCGCGCAGCTCGTTCGGGACCAGCTTCAGCATTTCCTCTGTCGAGCGTACGACGACCGGCATCATCAGGATCGCCAGCGCGAGGGAGCCCGCGAAGCCGAAGGGCTGCATGTCCAGCATCAGCATCAGGCTGAGGATGAAGAGGCCCGCGACGATGGAGGGGATGCCGGTCATGACGTCCACGAAGAACGTGACCGCCTTCGCCAGGCCGCCGCGGCCGTACTCCACCAGGTAGATCGCCGTCAGGATGCCGACCGGGGCGCCGATCGCGGTGGCCAGGCCGACCTGCTCCAGGCTGCCGATGATGGCGTGGTAGATGCCGCCGCCGGGCTCGGAGTCGGCGACCACGCCCATCGAGTGGGTGAGGAAGTAGACGTCGAGGACCTTCGTGCCGCGCTGGATCGTCGTCCAGAGCAGGGACACCAGCGGGACGACCGCCAGGATGAACGCGACCCAGACCAGGCTGGTCGCCACCCGGTCCTTCGCCTGCCGGCGGCCCTCGATCTTCGCGGCGATGCCGTACGTGCCGGCGATGAAGAGCAGGCCGGCGATCAGGCCCCACTGCACCTTGCTGTCCAGGCCGCCGGCCACACCGATGAGGGCCGCGAGGGCGAGGGAACCGCCGGCGATGGCCCAGGGGGACCAGCGCGGGAGGCTCGCGCCCTGCAGCGTGCTGGGCTTCTTGTCGGCTACTGCGCTTGCGTGGCTCATGCGTTGGCCCCCGAGTACTCCGCGCGGCGGGCGATGATCATGCGTGCCGCGCCGTTGACCAGCAAGGTGATGACGAACAGGACCAGGCCGGAGGCGATGAGCGCGTCACGGCCGAACTCCGTCGCCTCGCTGAACTTGCTGGCGATGTTCTGGGCGAAGGTGCCGCCGCCGGGGTTGAGGAGGCTGGCGTGGATGTCGAAGTCGGGGGACAGGACCGTGGCGACCGCCATGGTCTCGCCGAGGGCGCGGCCCAGGCCCAGCATCGACGCCGAGATCACTCCGGAGCGGCCGAAGGGGATCACCGACATGCGGATGACCTCCCAGCGGGTGGCGCCCAGCGCCAGCGCCGCTTCCTCGTGCATCTGCGGGACCTGGCGGAAGACCTCGCGGCTCACGTTGGTGATGACCGGCAGGATCATCACGGCCAGCAGGATGCCCACCGTGAGCATGGAGCGCGGGGCGCCCTCGTCCCAGGAGAAGACGCCGGTCCAGCCGAAGTAGTCGTTGAGCCAGCCGAACAGGCCGTTCATGTGCGGTACGAGCACCAGCGCGCCCCACAGGCCGTACACGATGGACGGTACGGCGGCCAGCAGGTCGATCACGTACGAGACGGGGCCGCTCAGCTTGCGCGGCGCGTAGTGCGTGATGAACAGGGCGATGGCGACCGCGATCGGGACGGCGATCACCATGGCGATGATCGACGACACCACCGTGCCGAAGGCCAGCACCGCGATGCCGAACTGAGGCGGGACGAGGCCGGTGTTCCACTCGAAGGTGGTGAGGAAGTTGGCGTCGTCCTTGCTGATCGCGAGGTAGGCCCGGTAGGTGAGGAAGACCGCGATGGCGGCCATGATCACCAACAGGAAAATGCCCGAGCCGCGGGAGAGACCGAGGAAGATCCGGTCACCGGGTCGGGTGGCGCCGCGGGCCGCGCGCTTCTGCTCGGCGGTCTCGGTCGGCGGGGTCGCGGCGGGCGGGGTGTCGCCCGTGTCTGACTTCTGTGTCGATATGTCCATGGGGGTCTCCGGTTTGCGGAGCCGCCCTGCGAGTGGGTGGGCGGCTCGGGTGGGGCCGGCTTGCGGGTGGCCCCTGGCGGCGGTGCACCGGACGGGTGCGGTCCGGGCCGGGTCTCCCCGGCGCCGGACCGCACCGCTCAGATCAGCTCAGGCCCTCGATGGTGGAGCGGACCTTGGTGATGATGGCGTCGGGGATCGGCGCGTAGTCGATGCCGGACAGGACGCCCTGGCCGTCCGTGCTCGCGATGTAGCGCAGGAACGCCTTGGTGGCGGGCAGGGTGGCGGCTTTGTTGCCCTTGTCGCAGACGATCTCGTACGTGACCAGGGTGATCGGGTAGGCGCCGTCGGCCTTGGTGGCGTAGTCCAGCTTCAGCGACAGGTCGCTGCCGGTGCCGACGACCTGGGCGGCGGCGACGGCCTTGGTGGCGCCGTCGGAGGAGGCCTTGACCGGGGCGGCCGCGCCGGTGTTGACGGCGACGGTGCCGAGGCCGTCCTTGGCGTACGACAGCTCCATGTAGCCGATCGCGCCGGGGGTCTGCTTGACGCCCTGGGCGACACCGGAGGAACCGGCCGCGGACTGGCCGCCCTTGGCCTGCCAGGCCTTGCCGCCCGAGTAGGGCCAGTCGGTCTTGGCGGTGGCGATCAGGTACTTGGTGAAGTTGTCCGTCGTACCCGACTCGTCCGAGCGGTGGTACGGCTGGATCTTCTGGTCCGGCAGCTTGGCGCTCGGGTTGAGCTTCTTGATCGCCTCGTCGTTCCAGTTGGTGATCTTGCCGTTGAAGATCTTGGCGATCGTCGCGGCGTCCAGGACGAGGTCCTTGACACCCTCGACGTTGTACGCGACGGCGATCGGGCCCGCGACCATCGGCAGGTCGATGCCCTGGCCGCCGGAGCAGACCGACTTCGAGGCGGCGACGGCGTCGGGCTTCAGCGCGGAGTCCGAGCCGGCGAAGGCGACCTGGCCCTGCGTGAACGCGGTGACGCCCGCGCCGGAGCCGGAGCCCTTGTAGTTGACCTGGACGCCGGAGCAGGCCTGCGTGAAGTTCTTCACCCAGGCGTCGATCGCGTTCTTCTGCGCGGAGGAGCCGTCGGCCAGGAGCTGGCCCTTGGCGTCGTCGCACTTGATGGACCCGGCGGCCGCGGTGGCCGAGGAGCTGCTGCTGCCGCTGCTGCTGGAGCCAGTGTCGTCGGAGCCGCACGCCGTGAGGGCCAGGGCGCCGGAGACGGCGAGAGCACCGAGGGAGAGAGCCCGCCGGTTCATGCGCTGAAGCTTCACTTGAGGAAGATCCTTCCAGGAGCCGTCGGCCTGAATTCCGGCGGCGTGCGGAGTGTGCGAAGTCTGCTCGGTGTGCGCGCGTCCCCGTTGGCCGCGTGCCGCACCGCGTAAGGCCGAAATTAGGCAGATCAAGTGAAGGCGCTCACGGGCGCTGGTAAACGGAGGGTGAACCCCTAGGGACGGTGCGGTTAGGTCACGGAACGCTTACGTCGAGGACACGGGCCGGTTCCGGCGCCTGCCCGGCCGTGGGGGCCGTGCGCGCCCGGTCGTCGGCACCGGGTACGCCCGGTCTCTTCGTACGCGCGTGCCCGGTTGTCCGTACCCGTTATGCCAGGTGAAGGACGTCGAGCAGGGCGTCCACGAGCGTGCGGTCCCTCGGCTGGGTGAGCCGGTCGCGGGCGGCCGGCGGCGGGAGCCAGAGGAGGCGGTCGACCTCGTCGTTCGGGGCGAAGGCGCCGGACACGGCTTCGGCCGCCCAGTAGCGGACCTGTTTGGGGCGGCCGTTCGCCTCGTAGGACACCGTCGGCAGCCTGGTGCCGGGCGCCGCGCGGTAGCCCGTCTCCTCCTCGACCTCCCGCAGCGCGCCCGCGAGCGGCTCCTCGCCGCGCTTCAGCTTCCCCTTGGGGTGCGACCAGTCGTCGTACTTGGGGCGGTGGACGAGGCACACCTCCAGTTCACCCCCGGCCGGGGAACGGCGCCACAGGACACAGCCGGCCGCCTGGACGGTGATCTCGTCGGGGTTGTCTGCCGCCGTGGTCATTCGGTGCTCACCGCCTAGGGGGGAGGGGGTCAGGGGGTGCCGATGGTCTGCTTCTGCCAGGAGCGCTGGAACGCGTACCGCGCCGCCTCCACCTCGTGCCGCTGGTCCGCGTGCAGCACGCCGAGCGCGTACGCGGTCGCGGGCGCGATCCGGGGCGTGCGGGCCGCCTGCGCCGCGGCGGACGCCGCCTCCGAGGCGTCGCGGTGCCGGTCGAGGGCCTGACCTGCGGTCAGCAGGCGGACGTCCAGCGGGGTGCCGCGGCCGTGGACGACCTCGTACGCGTACCGGTGCAGGCGCAGCAGCAGCCGGACCTGGTGCCAGGGCGCGTCCTGCGGGTGCGGGGCCGGTTCCGCGGACAGGCCGTGGATCAGGGCCTCCGCGTTGTACGGGCTGCCCGCGGTGAGCAGCGGGAGCGCGCCGACCGCGTCGCCGAGCCGCTCCTCGGCCGCCCCGGCGAGCGGGCGCAGGTCGGTGGCGGGCGCGGCGGGGGTGAGCGGGACCTCGCTGGCGAGGACGGCGACCTGGTCGGCGACGGCGTGGAAGCGGGCGGAGCCGAGGGCCTGGAGGGCGGTGGAGTGGGCCCGGGTGCGGGCGAGGGTGAGCTGCCGGTCCAGGAGCGCGCCCGCCTTCGCCGCGCCGACGGTGAGGCTGCCGCGGTCGGGGGCGGTGGCCGGCCGGGGGGCGGCTGCGGAGGCCGTGGACCGGTCGCCGGTGCTCGTGCCGGGCGTTTGCGTGGGCACCGGTGTGGGCGTGGCGCCCGAGAGCCGGTTCAGGGCCAGCAGCAGGCGTTCCAGCCGGGCGCCGTACGCGTGCTCCAGGGCCAGGGTGCCGGACAGCCAGGCCAGTTCGGGGCGGATGCCCTCGGACCACTCGGCGTCGAGGAGGGGCCGGAAGGTGTGCAGGCTGCCGCTGATGCGGCGGGCCGAGCGGCGCAGGGCGCGCACCGCGTCGACGCGCTCCTCCGCGCTGCCCGCCGCATCCCCGGCCGCGCGGGTGGACGAACGGTGCGCCGGGGCGTGCGCCGAGGCGTGCGCCGGGCTGTGCGAGGTGGCGCCCCCCGTCTCCCGGTGCAGGCGCAGGGCGCGCAGGAATTCCGTGGCCTGGTCACGGAGGTAGCCCGCGAGGGCGTCCCCCGTGGTCACGGGCCCGGTCGTGAGGTCCGTCAGGTCATGGTGTCGCTGTGCCACGCCGGCGCCTCCGCGCGTCTATGAGCATCTCCTGGACGTTGCGCAGGGGCGCGCCGTCCGTGTCCGTCGCGTGTCGGGTCCACTCGCCGTCCGGGCCGAGGTGCCAGGAGGCGGTGGCATCCGACATGCCGGTCTCCAGCAGCCGGTTCAGGGACGCCCGGTGGGCCGGGTCGACGACCCTGACCAGGGCTTCGATACGGCGGTCGAGGTTGCGGTGCATCATGTCCGCGCTGCCGATCCACACCTCGGGCTCGCCGCCGTTGCCGAAGCCGAAGACGCGGGAGTGTTCGAGGAAGCGGCCGAGGATCGAGCGGACCCGGATGTTCTCCGACAGCCCCGGCACGCCCGGACGCACCGCGCAGATGCCGCGCACCCACACGTCGACCTGCACGCCCGCCTGGGACGCGCGGTAGCAGGCGTCGATGAGGGCCTCGTCGACGATCGAGTTGACCTTGATGCGGATGTGCGCGGGACGTCCGGCGCGGTGGTGCTGGACCTCCTTGTCGATGCGCGAGATCAGGCCGTCGCGCAGGGACTTGGGGGCGACCAGCAGCCGGCGGTAGGTCTCGCGGCGGGAGTAGCCGGAGAGCCGGTTGAACAGGTCGGAGAGGTCCGCGCCGACCTGCGGGTCGGCGGTGAGCAGGCCGAGGTCCTCGTAGAGCCGGGCCGTCTTCGGGTGGTAGTTGCCGGTGCCGACGTGGCAGTAGCGGCGCAGCGTGTCGCCTTCCTGGCGGACCACCAGGGACAGCTTGCAGTGCGTCTTCAGGCCGACGAGGCCGTAGACGACGTGGCAGCCGGCCTCCTCCAGTTTGCGCGCCCACTTGATGTTGGCGTGCTCGTCGAAGCGGGCCTTGATCTCGACCAGGACGAGGACCTGCTTGCCGGACTCGGCGGCCTCGATCAGCGCGTCGACTATCGGCGAGTCGCCGGAGGTCCGGTACAGGGTCTGCTTGATGGCGAGGACGTCCGGGTCCAGCGCCGCCTGCTCCAGGAAGGCCTGCACGGACGTCGAGAAGGAGTCGTAGGGGTGGTGCAGCAGGACGTCGCGGCTGCGCAGGGCGGCGAAGATGTCCGGCGCGGACGCCGACTCGACCTCGGCGAGGTCGCGGTGGGTGCCGGCGATGAACTTCTTGTACTTCAGCTCGGGACGGTCGAGGCCGTGGATGCGGAAGAGACCGGTGAGGTCGAGGGGGCCGGGGAGCGGGTAGACCTCGGCCTCGCTGATCTTCAGCTCGCGCACCAGCAGGTCGAGCACCTCGCGGTCGATGGACTCCTCGACCTCCAGGCGCACCGGCGGCCCGAAACGGCGCCGCATGAGTTCCTTCTCCAGGGCCTGGAGCAGGTTCTCTGCGTCGTCCTCCTCGACTTCGAGGTCCTCGTTGCGGGTGAGCCGGAAGGCGTGGTGCTCCAGCACCTCCATGCCCGGGAACAGCTCCTCCAGGTGGGCGCCGATGACGTCCTCGATGGGGACGTAGCGGCCGGGGGAGCTCTCCAGGAAGCGGGACAGCAGGGGCGGCACCTTGACGCGCGCGAAGTGCTTGTGGCCGCTGACCGGGTTGCGGACGACGACCGCGAGGTTCAGCGACAGACCCGAGATGTACGGGAAGGGGTGCGCGGGGTCGACGGCGAGGGGGGTGAGGACCGGGAAGATCTGGTGCCGGAACAGGGTGAAGAGGCGCGCCTGCTCCTTCTCCGTCAGCTCGCTCCAGCGGACCAGGTGGATGCCCTCCTCCGCGAGGGCGGGCGCGATGTCCTCGTGGTAGGTCGCGGCGTGCCGGGCCATCAGCTCGCGCGAACGGGCCCAGATCATCTCCAGCACCTCGCGCGGCTGGAGACCGGAGGCGGAGCGGGTGGCGACGCCGGTGGCGATACGGCGCTTCAGTCCGGCCACCCGGACCATGAAGAACTCGTCCAGGTTGCTGGCGAAGATGGCCAGGAAGTTCGCCCGTTCGAGGAGGGGCGTGTTCGGGTCCTCGGCGAGCTCCAGGACGCGTTCGTTGAAGGCGAGCCAGCTCCGCTCCCGGTCGAGGAAACGGCCCTGGGGCAGCTCGGGGCCGTCGTAGGGTGACTCTTCGTACGCGTCGAGGTCGGCGTCGATGTCGGGTTCCAGGTCGGACACCACGGCCGACACGGTGTGCGGGCGGTGCGCGGCTATGGAGCCCACGGAGGGCTGCGCGTGCTGGACCTCTGCCTGGGCGTCTGACTGGCTCATGGACCCATTCTTTCGCGCCAACAGCGTGACGGGCGCGTCGGAACGTGCGAGAGGGAGCGCGGCGGTCGTCCCGTAGGGGTGATTCCCCTCGGGGGGCGGCGAAGGCTCGGGCACGTCGGGGTTCATTCACAGAGCGTCGCAAGGTCGTCTGAACCGTTGGTTACGGCGACATGGCGTGCGGGATATCGGGGGGCGGCTCGCGGAAGTCGCGCGAGGTCACGGGCCTTTCCGGGCAGGCCGGGGGACGAGGGGTGCGTACGTCCTTCCCGTCCTCCTCCGTAGGGATGAGGGACGTACGCACCCAGGGCTCGCGAGGTCAGGGCGTGCGGCGGCGCAGGAGCCAGAAGGCGGCGGCGGTCGCGGCGGCCGTGACGGCGAGGACGACGCCGGTCTCCACGAGGTGGAGGGGCCAGTAGTGGGACTCGGGGTGGTAGGTGACGTAGGAGCCCTCGACGCCCAGGTCGGCCAGGCAGCGCCGGGTCTCGGCCGCGGTGCCGTCGCACTGCCAGTAGGGGAAGTCCGGTACGTGCCGGCCGTGGATGATGGAGCCGCTCTCCAGCTCCCACGCGGACACCGGGTAGTCGACGTCCCCGGTCGGGCTCGGCGAGGTGACCGTCACGGCGGGCCAGAAGGAGGCGCGGAACTGTGCGACGACATGGCCGAGCAGCCCGGTCGCGGCCACGGAGACGGCGAGGGCGGGCAGCGCGCGGCGCAGCAGGAGCGCGGCGACGGCGCCGACGGCGAGCGCGCACAGGGCGTACGCGACGGTGGCCGGGCCGCGCGAGAGGTACGCGGTGTCGGACATCCAGCCGTCGTACAGCAGCTCGTGGTCGGCGCCCCAGGCCCAGCGGAACACGAGGACGAGGACGGTGGCGCCGGCGGTCACCACGAGCGCGGGCACGGCGAGCTTCGCGGCCAGCCAGCGGGCCGGGGTCACGCCCTGGGTCCAGGCGAGTCGCGCGGTGCCGTTCTCCAGCTCGCGCCCGACCAGCGCGCCGCCCGCGAAGGCGGCCACGGCGAGGAAGAGGTACGAGGTCAGCAGGCCGACCCAGTCGACCGTCGCGCTGTAGCCGATCATGCCGACGGTCAGGTCGCAGAAGTCCTGCCCCGCGCGGTCGCAGGCCGCCATCTCCGCGCGCGCGTCCTTCGCGGCCGTCTCGGTGAACCACACCAGCCAGCCGCTCAGGACCACCACGACCAGCGCCCAGACCCGGACGGCGGCCCGGTGCACGCGCAGCACGGTGCGGGCGGTGCCCCAGGCGGCGTGGTGGGGGAGGTCGACGGCGGCGCGGGGGCGCGGGTGCGCATCGGCGACGGCGGTCATACGACGCTCTCCGGGGCGCTCTCGGGGGCGCTCTCAGGGGCGCTGGGCCTGGTGGCGCCGGGCCGGGTGGCGGTCGTGCGCCTGAGCATGACGAACGTGGCGACGGTGAGGGCGGCGGCCACGGCCAGCAGGGCGGCGGTCGTGGTCGCCTGGAGGGGCCAGTAGTGGGACTCGGGGTGGTACCTGGTGTAGAAGCCGGTGGCGTCGAGGCGGGCGTACACCTCCGCGCAGTCGGGGACCGCGGACGTCGGCCCGCAGCCGGGGTCGGCGATGTGCGCGCCGGTCGCGGTGACCAGGCCCGAGTCGACCTTGAGGCCCGAGCCGCGGTAGCCCTCGGCGAGGCTGGTGACGCGGGTGACGGCCGGCCACATGGAGGGCATGACCAGGTAGGTGAGCACCCGCGCGGCGGCGACGAGGCCGAAGGCGAGCATCAGCGCGGGCAGCGTACGGCGCAGCAGCACGCCCGCGAAGGCGCCGCCGGCCACTCCGATCAGGGCGAACGCGACGGTGGTGGTCCCGTTGGTGTGCAGGGTGAGCTCGTCGGTCCAGGTCTTGGCGGTGTCGATGCGGCCGTCGCCCGCCGACCACATCAGGTGGTGCAGCGCGACCAGCAGGCCCGTGCCGGCGGCGACCAGGACGGTCGGCACGGCCAGTTTGGTGGCCAGCCAGCGGGTCGGGGACACGTTCTGCGTCCAGGCGAGCTGCGCGGTGCCGTGCTCCAGCTCGCGGCCGAACAGGGAGGCGCCCGCCCACGCGGCGACCAGGAAGGGCAGCGCGGTCAGCGCGCCGGTCGTGTACATGTACACGCTCTTGTAGCGGACGATCGCGTCCTGGTCGTACTGGCAGGGGAGCAGGTCGGGGCACGTGCGGTACTGCCGCCAGGCCTCGACCGCACTGTCGGTGAGCGGCCCCCACAGCCACCCCAGGACGGCGGCCAGGACGACGACGAGGCCGGTCCAGGCGTACAGGGCGGGCCAGTGCAGCCGCAGCAGCCAGCGCGGTCCGGGACGGCGTCCGGCGGAGTCCTTCGAGGCTGCGGGGGAGACGGCGAGTGCGGTCATACGGCGGCCTCCTCGGGCGCGACCGGGGTGAGCGGGGCGGCCTGCGGGTTGCGCAGGTAGGCGAGGACGAGCTCCTCCAGGGAGGGCGTCGAGGTGCGCCAGCCGTCGCCGAGCGGGCCCGCCGGACGCACCAGGGCGGTGAGCTGCCGGCCGGTGACCCGCGACTCGACGACCGTGTGCGGGGCGAGGGCCTGGGCCGGGGCTTGGCCCTGGTCCGGGACGGCGGCTTCGGCCGGTGCGCTCACGCGCGCGTGGGCGGCGAGCAGGTCGTCGAGCTCACCGGCGAGGCGTATCCGGCCGTCGCCGACCAGCAGCAGGTGGTCGCAGGAGTCCTCCAGCTCGGCGACCACGTGCGACGACATCACGATCGTCGTGCCGTACTGCGCGGCCCGCGCCATCAGGGTGCCCATCAGCTCGTGCCGGGCCAGCGGGTCGAGGTCGGCCATCGGCTCGTCGAGCAGGAGCAGTTCGGGCTGCTTGGCGAGGGCGAGCGCGAGTGCGACGCGGGTGCGCTGGCCGCCGGAGAGGGCGCGGATCTTCTTCGTGCGGTCGAGATCGCCCGCGGAAACGATCCGCTCGGCCGTCTCGGCGTCCCAGCGGCCCGGGTTGAGGTCGGCGCCCACGAGCAGCGTCTCGGCGACGGTGAGCTGCGGGTACAGCGGCTTGTCCTGGGCGACGTAACCGACACGCGCGCGTGCGGACGCCGGGTCCGTCCCGAGGACGGTGAGGTGGCCCTCGGTGGGGGCCAGCAGCCCGGCGGCGAGGGCGAGGAGCGTGGACTTGCCCGCGCCGTTGGGGCCGACGACGGCACAGACGCGTCCGGCGGGCAGGTGGAACGTGCACTCGCGCAGCGCCCAGCCTCCGCGCCGGCCGAAGCGCTTGCCGAGCGCGGTTGCCGCCATGGCGGTGTCGGTCATGAGGGGTCTCCCTGAGGGGTGTGCGGGTCGCCGGGGGCGGGTGTCGGGGTCGGGGTCGGGGTCGGGGATACGGCCGTGGCCGTTGCCGGGGCTGTTGCCGTGGCTGCGGCGAACTGTTCGTCGAGTACGGCGGTGAAGAGCGCGGCCACGTCGTCGCGGTCGAGCCCGGCCGCACGGGCCCGGCCGGCCCAGACGTCCAGGTCGGTGCGCAGGGGTGAGTCGGCGCGCAGGGGCGAGTCGGCCGGGGTGTGCAGCCCGCGCCGCACGAAGGTGCCGAGGCCGCGCCGGGCCTCCACCAGCCCGTCGCGCTCCAGCTCGCGGTAGGCCTTCAGCACCGTGTTCGGGTTGATGGCGGTCGCCTCGACGACCTCGCGAGCGGTGGGCAGCTTGTCGCCGGCCTCCAGCAGGCCCAGACGCAGGGCCTGCTTGGTCTGCTGGACGATCTGGACGTAGGTGGCGACACCGCTGTGCCGGTCGATGCGGTATTCGACCACTCGGAACACCACCCTTTCACTAATTGAGTAGTGAAAGGGTGGTCCAAGTCCGCACGGAAGTCAAGATCAGGGTGGGGAAGTCGGGGTGGGGGATCTCAAGATCGGGGTGGGGAGATCGGGGTGGGGGAAGGGCGCTCGAGCCCCTCGCCCGCGGGCCGGAAAAATTGTGTCGGGAATCGTGAACCGATCGGCGGGGCTCGTCCGATGAGGGGTTGTGAGCGAAACGAGAAGCGACGGGGAGCTGCTGCGGGCCATCGCGGCGGACCGGGACCGTCACGCCTTCGAGGAGCTGTACCGGCGGTACGCACCATGGCTGACCGCGCGCCTGCGCGGCCGCTGCGCCGACGCCGGGATAGTCGACGACGTCGTACAGGAGACGTTCCTCGCGGTGTGGCGCGGCACCGCCCGCTACCGCGAGGAGGGCCCCTCCGGCGACGCCGCCGGCTGGCTCTGGCGCATCGGAGCGCGCCGCCTGGTCGACGCCGTGCGGGGCGACGGGGCGCGCGGCCGGCTGCGGCAGGCGCTGTCCCGGCTGCGCCACCGCGACGAGGTCTCGGCGGAGGAGCGCGTGCTCGCGGGGGTGGAGCACGGGGATCTCGCCGGGGCTCTCGTCCGCCTCTCGCCGGAGCTGCGGGCCGTCCTGCAAGCGACCGTCATAGACGGGCTCACCACCCGGGAGGCGGCCGTTCTGCTCGGCATCCCGCCCGGCACCGTCAAGACGCGGGCGCTGCGTGCCCGCAAGCAACTGCGGGAGGCGCTGGCATGACGCGGCGGTACGTGAGCGGAGTGGACCTGCGCGCTCGCGCGGGCGACGAGCAGTCGAGGGAGGACCTGGCATGACATGGCACGTGGCTGAAGAAGACCTGCGGGCCTACGCGCACGGCGAGTTGGCGCCGCCCCTGCTGTGGTCCGCCGACTCCCACCTCACCGGGTGCGCTCCGTGCCGGGCCCGGCTCGCGGCGACCACCGACCCGGTCGCGCTGGACACCGCCTGGGAGCGGCTGGACGCCGAGCTGGACGCGCCGCGGCCCGCCCTGCTCGAACGGCTGCTGGTGCGGCTCGGCGTCGCCGACCACACCGCGCGGCTGCTCGCGGCGACGCCGGTGCTGCGCCGCTCCTGGCTGCTGTCGGTGCTGTTCCTCCTGGTCATGACGGTTCTGGCGGTGCGCGTGGCGGACCAGCCCGCGCTGTTCCTCGCGCTCGCCCCGCTGCTCCCGCTCGCCGGGGTCGCCCTGTCGTACGGCCCGTCCCTGGACCCGACGTACGAGATGGCGGTCGTCGCCCCGCTGCACGGCTTCCGGCTGCTGATGATCCGTACGGTCGCGGTGCTCACCGCGGGCCTGGTCTTCAACGGCCTGGCGACGCTGGCCCTCCCGGGGTACGGGCTGCTGGCCCTGTCCTGGCTGCTGCCCGCGCTCGCCCTCACGGCGACGGGCCTCGCGCTGACCGCCCGGCTGGGCCCGGTCTTCGCCCCCGTCCTGGTCGGCGGCGGCTGGCTGACCCTGCTGCTGGTGGTCGCAACCCGCACCCCCGAGCACGACACCCTCGCCCCCTTCACAGCGGCGGGCCAGTCCACCGCGGCGGCGGTAGCGGCCGTCGCCGCCCTGCTCCTCTACCAATCCCGAGACCGCTTCGACGCCCGCCCCCTGGCCGGCTTCCAGGAGAGCGGCACAGCATGAGCCACTACCCGACTCCCATGGCTGCTCTGGCCCCTGTGGCTGTCCCGGCCGCCGTGACTGCCCTGGAGCCTGCGACTGTCCCGGCCTTCGCGACTGCTCCGGCTTTCGTGACTGTCCCGGTACCCGCGGCTGCCCCCGCCCTCGCTACTGCCCCCGCCCTTGTCTCCCCCGCCCAGGCCCAGGCCCAGGCCCAGGCCCAGGCCCATGCCTCGGCCTCGTCGACTCGCCGCCGTTCGTCGGTCCACCGCATCTTCAGGAGCCCCGCATGACCACCGCGTCCAACACCGGCCATGGTGCCGGAGCGGTCCTTGGACCCGTCACTGTGACGGCGACCGATCTGTCCCTGCGTTTTGGCGGTACCCGGGCCCTCGATGGGGTGTCGTTGCGGCTGAGCCGTGGTGTTACCGGGCTGCTCGGGCCCAACGGGGCCGGGAAGACGACCCTGTTGCGGGTGCTGGCCACGGCTGTGCCGGCTGACGGGGGCGGGTTCACGGCCCTCGGTCATGACCCCGGTACCGCCGCCGGACGCCTCGCCCTGCGCCGCACCCTCGGCTATCTGCCCCAAACCCCTGGATTCCACCCGGACTTCACGGCCTTCGACTTCGTCGACTACGTGGCGATCCTGAAGGAGCTGACCGACCGCACCGCCCGGCTGCGCGAGGTGCGGCGGGTGCTGGAGGCCGTCGACCTGTCGGACGTGCGCGGCAAGCGCATCAAGCGGCTGTCCGGCGGCATGCGGCAGCGCGTCGCCCTGGCCGCCGCGCTCGTCGGCGACCCCGCCTTCCTCGTGCTGGACGAGCCGACCGTCGGCCTCGACCCCGAACAGCGCATGCGGTTCCGGGAGTTGATCGCCCAGGCGGGCGAGGGGCGCACGGTGCTGCTGTCCACCCACCAGACGGAGGACGTGGCGATGCTCTGCCACCGCGTCGTGGTCCTGGCCCGTGGCCGCATCCGCTTCGAGGGCACCCCGGCCGAGCTGACCGCCCGCGCGGACGGCCGGGTCTGGAGCAGCACGCAACGCGATCCGAACGCCCTGGCCGGCTGGCGCACCGGCACCGGCAGCTTCCGCAACATCGGCGAACCGCCGGCGGGCGCCGACCTCCTCGAACCCACCCTGGAGGACGGCTACCTGCTCGCCCTCGACGGTGAGAACGCGGAGCTGCCGGCATGAGCACCACGACCCCGACGAGCACGGACCCCGCCGTCACGCTCACCGAGCCCCCGCGCGAAGGCCACCGCACCGGAGCCGTCCTCGCCATGGCCCGCTTCGAGGCCCGCGAGCTGCTCCTCCAGGCCCCGATGCTGTTCCTCTTCGCCCTGTACGTCGGCTTCGCCGCCCTGCGGCTGATGAGCAACGACGGCATGGACGACTTCCCCGTCCTCAACACGGTCGACCGCCGCACGCAGATGACGCCGATGCTGTTCGCCGTCGCCCTGCTCATCTGCGCCAACTCGGCCGCGCTGCGCTCGCGCAAGCACGGCACGGTCCAGCAGCTCGGCGTCCTGCCCATGGAACCCTGGCGGCGCACGCTCGCCCATGTGCTGTCCGTGATCCCGTACGCGGCGGCCACCGCGCTCGTCGTCGCGGCCGAGTTCACCTGGGAGGCGCTGAAGCCCGGCGCGATCGGGTACGGCTCGTTCGGGGAGCTGGCCGTGGGCCCGCTGGTCGTCCTTGTGGCCGGCATCATCGGCGTCCTGCTGGCGCGTCTGCTGCCCTCCACCTTCGTTCCCATACTGTTCGTCATCGCCGTGTACCTGCTGAGCATCATGGCTTCCGCCCTCGTCGGCAACGAGGGCACGTGGGCGGGCTGGCTCTCCCCGATCCTCTTCGGCGACTCGGGCGGCGGCGACCCGGTCCCCGCCGACCTCCTCGGCCGCCCGGCCGGCTGGCACGCGCTGTACGTGACGGGCGTGTGCGTCCTGCTGGCCTGCGTGGCGCTGCTGGTGTCCGGCGGCCGTACCCGAGCCGTGAAGGCGGCGACGGCCCTCGCCCTGGCGGTCACCGCGGTCGGGGTGATCGGTCAGCTTCCGCGTGACACGGCGGCGCTGGAAGCGGCGCGCAGGACGGCGTCCGAGACGCCTCAGAAGGTCCAGTCGTGCACGACGCACGGCGGCTCGACGTACTGCTCGTTCTCCGAGTGGGGCGGTGTGCGGTCCGACTGGGCGGAGGTCGTCGACCGGGTCCAGTCCCTCGCGGGAGGCGCGGCGGCGGACGCGCGTCTGACGATCCGCCAGCGCATCGACACCAGTGGCGGGGTGGAGGTCGACGGCGCTCTGACCCCGTCCGCCACCCCGGGCCTGGTGACGGTCGGGACGCGTTGGGGCGGCAACCGGGTCCCCGAGTTCGCGGTCGGAGTGGCCGCGGTGCTGGTGGGCGGTTCGGAGGACGTGACGACTCGGAACATGTGCGACGCCCGCGGGGTGACGGTCATGTGGCTGGTCCTGGGCGCGGACCCCACCCCGCTGGCGACCTTCCAGAACGTGCGGCTGGACGACACCATCTCCGGCTCGGGCGAGGTCCTGGCTCCCACGAACGGACTGAGCATGACGGCGGCGCAGACGACGGTGGTCCGCGAGCTCCTGGACCGCCCGCGCGCCGAGATGACCGCCCGGGTCAAGGCCCACTGGGCGGACCTGACATCCGCGAAGACGACGACCGCCCAGGCAGCGAAGCTGCTGGGAGTCAAGGTGCCGAAGGAGGCAGAGGAGTGCGGGGAGTAGCAGGAGCGCGGGAGGCGGAGGAAGCGGAGGAAGTGGAGCCGAGGAGAGCCCCGGCGGCTCTGCTCAGGACCCTGGTGACGCCGGTGTGGCGCAGCCTGCCCTGGCGGGCGCTGACCACGGCCGGCGGGGTGGGCCTGCTGCTGGCGGCCACGGCACGGCTGCCGGACACCGCACCCGACGCCGACCTGGGACAACTGGTCCTGCGCCTCACCGCACTCACCGGCGCACTCGGCCTGGCCTTCCTCCTGGACGACCCCGCCCGCAACACGACCGAGACGACACCGGCGGGCCGCCCCCTGCGAACCGCCCTACGCCTGGCCCTCGTCGCCCCGCTCACCGCCCTCTGGTGGGCGACGGCCCTCCTCCTGGTCCCGGCCCAGACCCGCCCCGCCCTCGCCCCGGCCACCCTCGAAGCAGCGGCCATGTCCTGCACGGCCCTGGCCCTCGCCACCCTCGCCGTCCGCTTCACAGCGACCCCGGAAGCGGGCAGGACCATGGCGATCTGGCTGGGAGTAGCAGCGGCCGTGACCCTCGTGGTCCCCAACAAATGGGGCCTCCTGGGCACTCCGCACGACCCTTACTGGGTCGCCACCCAGGTGAGATGGGCGGCGGTATTGGGGGCAACGCTGACACTGAGCGCGATATGGACCCCGGAGCCGTTGATGGGGAGTTGGCGTAGATCTGTTCGTCTGGGGTGACGCCTTGAACGCCGGTCGGGTGTCTGCTTTCAGCCCGTTGGGGGGTGCCCCCTCTGGGGGAGCTTGAGGACGAGGCCCCTTAAGGGCCGAAGCGGGGGTCTGGGGGCGCAGCCCCCAGGGCACGGCAACCCCAGAGGACGGCACCCCGACTTCGGCACCCCGCAGAGCGCCCCTCACGTCTCCGTTCGGTACATCAGGTCCGTCTCGTGGGTGACGAAGCCCAACCGCTCGTACACCGACACCGCCGCCTTGTTGTCGGCATCGACATACAGCATCGCCGTAGGCAGCCCCTGCCCCGCGAGATGCCGTAGGCCGACCGTGGTGAGGGCCTTGCCGAGGCCGCCGCCCTGCACACCGGGTGCGACGCCGAGGACGTACACCTCGCCGAGCTGCTCCTCGGCGTGGACCTTCGTCCAGTGGAAGCCGACGAGCCGCTCGCCGCGGAAGGCGAGGAAGAAGCCGGCGGGGTCGAACCAGGGCTGGGACTTGCGGTCGTCGAGGTCGCGTTGGGTGAGGGAGCCCTGTTCGGGATGGTGGGCGAAGGAGGCGGCGTTGACGGCGAGCCAGGCGGAGTCGTCCTGCCCGGGGACGAAGGTGCGGACGCTCACGCCCTCGGGCAGCACCGGCGAGGGCAGTTCGAGGTCGGTCAACGGGCGTCGCATCTGCCGCAGTTCGCGGAACAGGGACAGGCCGAGCACCTGGGCGAGGTGCCGGGCGGCGGAGTGGCCGCCGTGGGCCCAGACCCGAAGCCGCTTGCCGGAGGCGGCGAGCAGGGCGGAGCCGAGCGCGCGCCCGTGTCCGTGGCCGCGGTGGGAGGGGTGGACGACCAGTTCGGCGGCGGGCGCCTCGACCGGGTCGGTGTCCTCGAGTTGGGCGTAGCCGACGAGTTCGTCGCCGAGGGTGAGGACCAGGTGGGAGACGCCCTCGCGGGGGCCTCCGCGCAGTTGCAGCCGGCCCTGTTCGGACACCGCCTGCTGGCCGTCCGTCCGGGCGGCCTCCGCGAGCAGGTCGAGGACGGCCCCGATCTGTCCGGGGGTGAGCTCGGAGTGGGTCTCGATGGATCGGGAGCCGGGGATCCGTGCGGTGTCGTCGCTGGTCATGCGTACGAGGGTAAGGGGAGGGCCGCACAAAGTGCGGGCAAAGGGGAGGCCAAAGGGAAACCAGGATGTAACCCGGAAACCCCTGTCGCGCTACGCGCGTTGAATCTAGGCTGCGCCGGACGGGGCCACCTATTTCAGCCGATCCACAGGGGGGCGCATGCCAGCCACATCCCAGCCGTACCGCGGTCGCAGACGTCGTACGTACCGCCTGCTCGCGGCGGCCGCCACGCTCGCCACCACCGGCGCTCTGGCCGCCGCGCTCCCGGCGGACGCGCACGACGGCACGCCCGGCAAGACCGGCAGTCACGGCAAGCCGCAGCCGAGCCGCTACCAGGACGTGCAGTTGCTGTCCTTCAACGACCTGCACGGCAACCTGGAGCCGCCGTCCGGTTCCTCCGGCCGGGTCACCGAGACGCAGGCGGACGGTACGACGAAGACGATCGACGCGGGCGGTGTCGAGTATCTGGCGACGCATCTGCGCGAGGCGCGCAAGGGCAACGCCTACTCGGTCACGGCGGCCGGCGGTGACATGGTCGGCGCGTCGCCGCTGATCTCGGGTCTGTTCCACGACGAGCCGACGATCGAGGCGCTGAACAAGCTCGACCTGGACGTCACGTCGGTGGGCAACCACGAGTTCGACGAGGGTGCCAGGGAACTGGGCCGGCTGCAGAACGGCGGCTGTCACCCGACGGCCGGCTGCTACACGGACAAGAAGTTCGAGGGCGCCGACTTCCCGTACCTGGCGGCCAACGTGCTGGACGAGAAGACCGGCAAGCCGATCCTGAAGCCGTACTGGGTCTGGAAGAAGAAGGACGTCAGGATCGGCTTCATCGGCGTGACGCTGGAGGACACCCCGGGCGTCGTCTCCGCCGAGGGCGTCAAGGGCCTGAAGTTCAAGGACGAGGTCGAGACGATCAACAAGTACGCCAAGGTGCTGCAGAAGCAGGGCGTGAAGTCGATCGTGGCGCTCATCCACGAGGGCGGTCTCCCGGCGTCGTCCTCCTACAACTACAACTGTGACTCCCCGGGCGCGGGCGACGGCATCTCCGGCCCGATCGTGGACATCGCGAAGAACATCACGCCGCAGGTGGACGCGCTGGTCACCGGCCACACGCACGCCGCGTACGCGTGCACGATCCCGGACCCGTCGGGCAAGCCGCGCACGGTGACCTCGGCCGCGTCGTTCGGCCGGCTGTACACGGACACGACGCTGACGTACGACCGGTACACCGGTGACATCGCGCGGACGGCGGTCAAGTCGGCGAACCACGTGGTCACCCGGACCGTCGCCAAGGCGCCCGACATGACCGAGCTGATCACCCGCTGGAACACCCTGGCGGCGCCGATCGGCAACCGGGCGATCGGCCACATATCCGGGGACGTCCCGAACACGGGCACCGAGTCCCCGATGGGCGACCTGATCGCGGACGCCCAGCTCTGGTACGGCAAGGAGCTCGACCCGGAGACGGACCTCGCGCTGATGAACCCGGGCGGCGTCCGGGCGGGCCTCACCTACGCGGCCAAGGGCAGTGAGGGCGACGGCGTGGTGACGTACGCCGAGGGTTTCACGGTCCAGCCGTTCTCCAACACCGTGAACCTCCAGAACTTCACCGGCGCACAGCTCGTCCAGATCCTCAAGGAGCAGGTGACCGGTACGAACGCGAGCGCGCCGAAGATCCTTCAGCCGTCCGCCAACCTGACGTACACCCTGGACCTGACGAAGACCGGCGCCGACCGGGTCGTCACGGACTCGATCAGGCTGAACGGCGCGGCGATCGACCCGACGGCCACCTACCGCGTCTCGACGAACAGCTTCCTCGCGGGCGGCGGCGACGGCTTCCCCACCCTGGGCCAGGGCACCGGCGACCTCGTCGGCACCGACGATCTGACGGCGCTGGAGCAGTACCTGACGGCCAACTCCTCGGCCACGACCCCGATCACCCCGCCGGTCGCGAACCGGGTCACGATCGTGCAGTAACCCTCGACCACGCCGATGCGCGAGGCGGTCCCGTCACTGACGGGGCCGCCTCTCTGCATCCAAACCTGTGTGAGTACTCGCCTGGTTCCCATGGCCGTCCGAAAACTCGTCCCAGTCGCCTTTGACCGAGGTCTCAGCGGAATCGGCTTTCCTTCTTCCACGGCCGTACGACGCTCATGACCACCCACGACCCGAGCCTGGCCCCCGACACGGACCGGATCCTGGTGGTGGAGGAGGGCGGTTTGCGGACATGGGCAGGGCACGACGAGCGGATGACCCGGTGCGCGGTCTACGCCCGGCCCGGCCCGGCCCCGGCCGACGGACGACATGCTGGTGCCGCGCGGGCGGTGACGGCCTCTCAGCCGTTCTTCTTCCGGTCGCCCGTCCACGACACGCGCATCTCCCCGCCCACACGGCACACGCGCGTGAGCGGGGAGAGACGTACGGCTGTTCGTTGTGCGGTTCAGCGGGTCACTGGATGACCCAGCCGAACGCCTTGCCGCCCGCCGGGACGCCGCCCGCCCCCGGCCGCAGCACCGTGACGTTCTCGTCCACGCCGCTCGCGTGCGACGTCACGTTGTTCCACGGCACCTGGTAGACCGCGCCGCCGGCCTGCGGGCCGTTCGGCATGCCGATGGAGACGTGCGTCGGGGACACCCCGAGGTACTGGCCCAGGTGTTGGCCCGCGCCCGGCGTGCCCGGCACCTTGTTGAAACCGGCGTACAGGACGTCGTCGTGGTCGCCGGGCGCGCCCACCAGGGAGAAGGTCTGCACGGAGCCCGCGCCGGCCAGCGAGCCCTGGGACTCGCCAGGAACGCCCACCGCGAGCTGCAGGTCGGCCCAGCCCGGCGCGGTCTTGCCGGGGGCGAGGTTGACGGCGGCGAGGGTCTCACCGAACCGGTCGCCGGTCTCGACGCCGCCGACCACGTTCGGCTGGTCCTGGTTGATCACTGCCTGCTGCGACCAGTCGCTCTTGGCGGGGAAGTCGAGGACGAAGACGGTTCCGGCGTTCGCCACGTTCGTGCTGCCGCCGGACGGGACGATCGACTCACCCGGGGCGCCCACGACGATGATCGAGTCGTCGTTCGGGTCCTTCGGGATGATGGCGACGGACTTGCCCATCTCGTCGCCCTTCTCCGCACCGCCGGAGATCTTGTCGAGGTCCTGGTCGATGCCCGCGCGCACGATCGGCCTGCCGTTCGGGCCCAGGTTGTGGGACAGGACGGCGACGCCGCCCGCGTCGGCCTTGTCGCCGATGTCCTCGCCCGGCACACCGACCACGATGTTGGTCATGTCCGCCGCGACGGAGGTGCCCACCTTGTCGCCGGCCTCCGGGGAGCCCGGCAGGCCGGCGTCCTGGGAGAGGTAGACGTTGGTGTTGCCGTGCACGTACACCACGGAGCCCGCGTCGACGACGGAACCGACGTCCTCGCCCGGGTCGCCGATCACGATGAACGGCTCGTCGTTGAGGGTGATCCCGGCGGCAAGGGAGTAGCCGAGCAGGTCGCCCTTCTCCTTGGCCGCTCCCTTCAGGCCGCCGTTGCCCTCGCCCTGGGCGTAGTTGTCGGAGGCGCGGCCCTTGCCCAGGCCGGCCGGGGAGCCGTAGACGACGGAGACCATGCCGACGTCGGCGATGGACTCGGCGTCCTCGTACGGGCTGGAGACGGCGAGGTCGGTGTAGCCGTCCTCGTTGTAGTCGACGGTGGCCAGGGCGTAGCCGAAGCGGTCGCCGGCCTCCGCGCCGCCGGGCACGACGTCCTGGTCCTGGTCCAGTTCGGTGGTGCCCTTGCCGCCGCCGTACACGACGTGGACGGCACCGGCCTCGGCGTCGCCGCCGATGGTGGCCTTGGGGTCGCCGACGGCGGTGTCCTCGACGCCGTCGCCGTTGAAGTCGGCGAACGGGGCCGATTCGGTGGTGGACTTGACCCAGGCAGCGATGTCGTCGGTGCGGGTGACGACACCGGCCGTGGAGGTCTGCGCGGCGTCGGTGCCGAAGCAGCCGCCCTGGTCGGAGCGGGAGGCGACGCCGAGCAGGCCGGCGGAGGTGAACACGGGCGCGCCCGAGTCGCCGGCGCAGATCGCCGCGCCGGAGGTGCCGTGGACGGCGAAGTCGGTGGTGTTGACCTGGTCGACCTGGAAGCTCTCGCCGTGCAGCTTCAGCGGCGCCCACTCGTCCTTGGTGCGTCCGTAGCCGGTGACCGACACGGCGGAGTCCTTGGCGGGCGCGGCGGTGGCGAGGCCGGGCGGGGCGATGTCGGCGACGGGCGCGGACAGCCGGGCCAGGACCAGGTCGCGGTCGTCACGCGGGACGAGCTGCACGACTTCGCGGACGGTGCCGGCGGTGCTGGTCAGGTCGGTGCGTCCGATGGTCGCCGTGGTCTTCAGTTTCGGCGCCCCGGCGGGGATCTTGATGGACTGGGCCGGGTTGTCGGCGAAGCAGGACGCTGTGGTGGCGACCCACTGGGGGGCGATCAGGGCCGCGGAGCAGGCCTTGGCGCCGCCGCCTATGTCGAGGCGGGCGGTGTAGGCGTGGCTGGTGTCGGTCTCGGGCTTGCCGGACACGGCATGCCCGGACAGGGCCGGTGCGCCGATGACGGCGGCGGTCACGAGGGCTGCGAGCGCGATGGATCGCTTGCCGGTTGTGGTCATGGTGGTGTGGTCGTCTTCCCCGTTTAGGCGGTTCGGTGTTACTTGCTCGTGCGTATCTCGACCAGGACGAAGGCGCGTCCTTCCGGGTCGGCGGCCTCACCGGCTGCCTTCCACTCGCCCTTGCCGACGTCGATGCTCTGCGTGGCCCCGTCGGTGGTGAGCTGCACGGCCGCCTCGTGGTCGGCTTCGCCCTTCACTCCGTAGACGGAGGGGATTTCGAGGCTGAGGTAGCCGGAGGGGCCGGTGGCGCGGAAGCAGATCTTCTCGCCCTTGCGGGAGTACACCTCCATCAGACCGGTGCTGGAGGCGCAGTCGGCGAGCGTGATGTGGCCGTCGCCACGCTTGAGGACGATGCCCTTCTGCGCCTTGATGGCGTCGGCGCCCGGGTAGTTGTAGTCCTCGACCAGGTAGCCGGGTGCGCCGTCGACGACCGTGGCCGTGCGCTCGGCGGAGGTGTGGTGGGAGGTGCTGTAGGTCGATGCGAGGGCGACCGCGCCGGCGCAGGTCGCGGTGACCGCACCGGTGGCGATGATTCGCTGTACGAGATTCATGAGTTCCCCCTTGCGAAAGCCCCTTGTGAAAGGGGGGTTGAGTCCGTGAAGCGCCTGAGGAATGCCGGGAGGGCATCCGGCGTGTGACCGTGGGTCAGACGGCCGCAGAGGACGATGCATTCAAACAGGCGTGCGCGCCATGTGCCACCGATATGCCGAAGAGCCTTGACTGCACGGGGACTTACCGGCGGTGTGGTGTTTCTCACGGCTTCACCGCACGGTCGATCACTGGCCAATGTCCACAGAGGCCCCATAGGTTCACCCCCGTTCCAAAAGACACACCCGGGAGGCCGCCTCTGACCAGGGCGCACCGCCACCGGGTGGATATCCATGGGGGATTCTTGGACACCACTTACTGGAGCAGGCGCCGGATTCTCGCCGTCGCCGGCTCCGCCACCGCTGCCACCGCGGTCTCTCTCGCGGCGCCCTCCCGAGCTCTGGCCGCCGCCACCGCCGCCACCGCCGCCTCCGCAGGGTCCACGGACCTGCCGAGGCTCCCTCAACTCCCGGACACCGCGCGCGCGAAGGTCGTCACCGCGTGGAAGATCGGCGGACGGTCCGTCAAGAGCGCGGCAACCCAGGCGCTGACCGGCTCCGCCGCCGACATCGACCGCTTCCTGGCCGGGGATCTGGCGCGCGCCACCGCCGAGGACAACCGCTTCGCCCTCCTCAAGGCGCTGCCCGCCACCGGCAAGGGCACCGCCCGCGATGCCGCCGCCGCGCTCACGGCCGGCGACGACGCCGTCACCGCCTTCCTGTCCGGCGGCTTCAGGACCGCCGAGCTGGAAGACCTCCGCGTCACCACCCTGACCATCCTGAACAGCGGTGGCACGGGCGTGAAGCGCGAGGCGCAGAAGGCCCTCGACGCCGGCACCGGCGACGCCCTGACCGACTTCCTGCTGAACACCCAGATCACCGCCCGCCGGGAGGACGAGCGGGCCGAGGTCTTCACCATCCTCAACAACGCCTCCCCGGAGGTGAAGAAGTACGCCGAGCGCGCCCTGGACGACGGCAGCCCCTCCGCGATCCACTGGTTCCTGAACACCGGTCAGTACATCGCGCGCGCCCGGGACCGGGAGACCGCCACCATCGAACAGCTCGTGGCGATCGTGGAACGCGAGGGCAGGCGGGCCCAGCTCACCTCCGACCGGGCCGTCGCCGCCTCCGCCAAGGCGAAGGAGGCCGCCGCCCAGGCGAAAAAGGCCGCCGAGGAAGCCGCCGCGGAGGCCGCCGCGGCCCGCGACGACGTCGTCAAGTCCGGCAAGGCGGCCCGCAAGGCCGCGTCCGCCGCACAGGGCGCCGCCGCCGCGTCCCGCACCGCCATCCAGGCGTCCGCGGCCGCGCACTCCGCCGCCCGCCGCGCCTCGTACGCCGCCACCGCGGCCGCCCAGGCCGCGGCGACCGCCGGACGGGCCGCGTCCGCCGCCTACTCCGCCGCCATCGCCGCGGCGAACGACGCCTCCAAGGCCAAGGCCGCGCGCCTGGCCGCCGACGGGGCGAACAAGGCGGCGAGCCAGGCCCGCACGGCCGCCAAGGCCGCCGATGCGGCGGCGACCGCCTCCAACCAGGCGGCGGCGGCCGGTTCGGCCGCCGCCGGCGCGGCCCGCGACTCCGCCGCCGCGGCCCAGGCCGCCGCCACCGCGGCCGCGGCTTCGGGTGCCGCCCAGTCCGAGGCCGCCGCCGCCAAGGCGGCCGCCGCCGAGGCCAACGCACAGGCGGCCCGCGCCACCAGTGCCGCGAACACCGCGCAGTCGCTGGCCAACACCGCCGCGCAGGCCGCTGCCGCCGCACGCGACGCGGCCAACTCCGCCGCCACCCACGCCGAGAACGCGGCGAAGGCGGCCAAGGCCGCGGCGGACGGCGCGGTCAAGGCGGCCGAGTTCGCCGCCACGGCCACCAAGTGGGCGAACGAGTCGGTCACGGCCGCCGAGGCCGCGGTGAAGGCCGTCCAGGACGCCGAGGCCGTCGAGAAGGCAGCCCGCGAGTCCGAGGCGAAGAAGCTGGCCGAGGACCTCGAGCAGTCCCTCGCCGAGGCCCGGGAGATGGCCCGCGCGGAGGCGGAGGACCGGGAGAGTGCCCGCAAGGCCACCACCCAGTCCGACGCCCTCGACACCGCGACCAGGGACCTCATCGCCAAGGCCGAGAAGGCGTACGCCGCCGGGGACACCGCGCAGGCCGTCTCGGTCGGCCGCCAGGCCGCGATGAACCTGATCTCCACCACGATCGGCACCTGGAGCCGGGACGCCGCCGAGCACGCTCTCGCCGGAGCCGACGAGGACGTCCTGGCCTGGGTCGCCGCCGACCGGCAGATCGCGCAGAACCAGGACGACCGCGAAACGGTCCTCGCCGTGGCGAAGGTGTCCACCGAGAACGTCGCGAACGCCGCCTCGGCGGCACTGGGCGCCGCCGACACGGGCGCCGTGGGCACCTTCCTGACCACCGGGATCAAGGCAGCCGCCGCGGAGGACAACCGCGTCGCCGTCCTGAGGATCCTCAACGGCAATCCCGGCAAGGCGGTCTCGGCGTCGGCGCAGGCCGCGCTGAACGACGGCTCGCCCCAGGCCCTGCACGGCTTCTTCACCACGTACGTCGACAACGTCAAGCAGGACGACGAGGTCGCCGTCTTCACCATCCTCAACACGGCCGGCCCTTACACCAAGGCGGCCGCCCAGGTGGCCCTCGAGGGCCCGACGTGGATGCGCCGCGACTTCGTCACCACCGTGTGCCACCGCACGGCGCAGCTCGACTACGACGCCGCCACGCACGTCGCGGCCATCAGGGCCTCCATCGCACGCGCCGCGAAGATCGCCCAGGACGCGCAGAAGGACGCCTACGAGGCGTCGAAGGCCGCGGCCGAGGCGCGCAAGGCGTCGGCGGACGCGGCGAAGTGGGCGGACAAGGCGAAGGCGTCCGCCGCCAAGGCCGGCGAATACGCCACGCAGGCCGACGCGAACGCGGACGCCGCCGAGCAGTCCGCGAAGGACGCGCAGGCGTCCGCGGACAAGGCGAAGGCCGCCGCCGCGTCCGCGCGCACCGCGGCACGGCAGGCGAACTACTCGGCGAACCAGGCCGTGGCCTCCGCCGCTGCCGCCGTCGTGTCCGCCAGCCAGGCGCAGGCGTCGGCGAACGCGGCCCGCGCCTCCGCCGACGCGGCCGGCAAGGACGCCGCGGCCGCCGCCAAGGCAGCCACCGAGGCTCGCGCGACGGCGGTGCAGAAGCGGCAGCAGGAGCTCGCCGAAGCCGCGCGCAAGGCGGCGGAGACGGCGAAGCAGAACAAGCAGAACGGCGTCGACCCCTCCAGCGGCAGCGGCAACGACAAGGTCGACAGCCCCGACGGCTGGGGCAGCAAGAAGGACTGGCAGAACTTCGCGCAGGTGCTGAACGCGGTCAGCGCCTTCTCCGGAACCGCGGCCGCGTTCAGCCTGCTCATTCCGCCGCCCTTCGGCGAGGCGGCCGCCGGCGTGTTCGGAACCATCTCGTGGGTCACCGGTATCGGCTCGGCCGTCATCACCGGCTTCACCGACGGGTTCACCTCCGACGCGTTCTTCGGCTCCGTCGCGGGTCTGGCGGTCGGTGCCCTCACCGGCGGCTTCGCCCTGGGCAAGATCAAGGTCCCGGGCATGTCCCAAGCCATCGAGTGGGGTGCGCAGGGCCTGAAGAGTGGCACCCTGACCGCCACGCGGATCGGCCATGAGATGGTGGGCCCGGCGGTCACCTACGCGACCACTGCGTGGGACTCGGCCGGTGACGCCGTGTCGGACATCGGGGACACCATTTCCGATGGTTGGGACTCAATCTTCTAGGACTCCCCATGTTCCTGTCGCTGTCCACCAGCGTCTGGATCCTCATCGCGGCGGGGGCGACGATCGTCAACCTCGCCGCGATGCAGTGGATCATCCAGATACCGAAGTACAAGAAGAAGCAGTTCTGGATGCCGGTCATCGGCGTCATCGGTCTGGGCGTGCGTGGCCTGGTTCAGCACGACACGCTGCCCGAGACCCTCTATCTCTACGCGGCGGTCATGGTCATGTTCCCGCTCACGCTGGCCCCCGTGCGCGGCACGATCACCCGGGACTACTACCGGTGGGTCGAGGACCCGACGACGAAGGCCGGCAAGGGCGCGGTGGTGTGGTTCGCCACGTCGATGACGATCATGATGATCGTGATGGGCGCCGTCTACGCGGCCGGCAAGTAGGACGGCGCCCGACCCGTCAGGACGCGCTGGGCGTCCAGTCGCCCAGCCAGTCCGCGACCTCCTGGCCGGCGGCCTGGGCGGCGGTGAGCTGGGGGCGGTCGCCGCTCGCGGGGCCCGCGCCCGCGCCGGTGTTCTGGTACTCGGCGAACCGGTCGTCCTTCCAGGAGAAGCCGCTCATGTCGGTCCAGGGTGTGGTCTTGATCGCGGCGCCGAGGGAGGTGTTGCGGATGGTGGTCTGCGGGTCGAGGGTGGCGTCGCCGCCGGCGTGCCAGGGCCGGCCGAGGTAGAAGCTGCGGTCGGAGACGGCCCCGTTCACCGTGGAGTTGGCGATCAGGATGCCCTTGCGGTTCGCGGCCGTGCTGGGGGCGGTGACGTAGCCGGCCGAGGTGCCGTTCCAGCGCTTCTTCAGGGTGATGACGGACTTGTCGATCACGGCGGTGGCGCGGCCGAAGACGAAGTCGGTGTTGCCGATGACGGAGGAGTCGGTCATGTAGACGCGGCCCAGCCGGTCCTTGGACGCGGTGTCCACCAGTAGCGTGTCCTGGTCGCCGCTGACGACGACGCCGTCGAGGAACACCTTGTCGGCGGAGGTGCGCAGGGCGACCGCCTGGTTGGCTATGTCCTGGTGGGCGGCCTCGTCGAAGTCGTTGGAGAGGGTCAGGTTGCGGGCCTGGAAGTCGTCCGCGTCGACGGCGACGGTGGCGCTGCCGCCGGTGCCGTACGTCCCGGAGCCGTCGGGCTTCGGCGTGCCGGACGCGTTGTTGTAGACGATCGTGGTGTCCGTACGGCTGCCGCCGGTGCCCTGGATGGTGACGTGCGGCTTGTTGGCGGGGACCTTCACCAACTCGCGGTACGTGCCCGGCTTCACGGCGATCACGACGCGCGAGGGGTTGTTCGCCGGTACGGCGTTCACGGCGGCCTGCACGGTCCCGTACTGGCCGCTGCCGTCCTTGGCGACGGTGAGCGTGGTGACGGCGGCGGCGGTTTTGCCGGCGGTTCCATCGGAGGTTCCGGCGGCGGCCGAACCGCGCGGACCGGCACCCGACTTGAGGAGCGCGGGGACGTCGGCGGCCTTGTCCGGGGTGTACGGGTAGTACGTCCTCGGATCCCAGGCCGCGCCCGAACCCCCGCTCTCGTTCCTGCCGTTGGTGCCGGAGTAGACGTTGCCGCGCTGGACGAGGGTGGCGGTGGCGTCCCGGACGACGGGGTTGGTCATGCCCTGGAAGTAGGAGTTCTCCAGGACCATGTTGGTCCTGCCGCGCGAGTAATTCCCGTACGAGGACTGGATGGTGGTCCCCGCCACGTCCTCCAGGAAGTTGTTGTACAGGTGCGCGTGGGCGACGTTGTCCGTGGACGGGTTGCGCTGCTCGGTCTCGCGGATCCAGTTGTGGTGGATCGTGATGTCGGCGGTGACGTTGTCGGTCCAGCCGATGCCGAACGCCTTGTTGTCCTGGCTCAGTTTGTTCCAGGAGACGGTCAGGTAGGTCGTGTCCTTCCGGCTGTCGATAAGCCCGTCGGCCATGTGCCGCAGGTCGTTGTGGTCGATCCAGACGTGGTGCGCGCCGTCCAACTGGACGGCGTCGAGGTCGTGTTCCTTGTCGTTCCAGACGCCCTGGTACGCGTCGCGGATCGTCAGGTTCCGGATAATGACGTTGTGGACGCCCTGCCCGAGGAAGAAACCGCCGCCGACGATCTGCCCGGTGGTCCCGGCCCCGATGATGGTCTTGTCGGACTGAACCCTGATCTCCTTCCCGACGGGATCCACGGTGATCGTGGCCGCGACGACGATGACGTACGGCTCGGACGCGGTCGCGTATTTCTCCAGTTCGGAGAGTGTCTTCACGGTGACGGTCCTGCCGTCCCGGCCGCCGTAAGTCCCGTTCTGGCCGAGGGCGTTGACGGAGGCGAAGCCGTCGGCGACGTCGGTGACAGCGATGACCCCCGCGAGGTGGGTGGTCGTGGCCGTCGCGGAGGTCGCGGAGGCCGTGGCGGTGGTCAGCGCCAGGGGGATCCCGACCAGCAGGGCGTTCCTGCGGCGGTGGTGACGTCGTCGGCGACGGGACGTGCTGCGGGTTTCGCTCACGGCTGCTTCCGATCAAGTGGGGGGTAACTGGAGGTCCAGCCAGGTCACTTGGGTGTCGCAGCCGGAGGAGGAAAGGTTGCCGCGATGAGGGGGCGGAAGAGACGGAGAGCCGGAGACCGGCGACCGGAGAGGAAGCGAAATGATCGGGACGGTGTTCCGGAGCGAGGACGTGCCCGCGGAGGACAGGTTCGACTACTGGCGGGAACTGGTCGGCCGGACGCGTTCCAGCGAGATCATCAGCGACCACGCCGCCGACTTCTGGGCGGAGCACCGGCTGATGGAACTGGGCCCGGTGACCGTGAGCCGGATGTCGTTCCGGCCGACGCGCTACCGGCGGACCCCGCAGATGGTGCGCCGGTCCGACCCCGAGCTGTATCACCTGACGCTGCTGACCGACGGCGGGCTGGCCCTCGACCACGCCGGGCGGGCCAGCACGTTCACCCCACGGGACCTGCACCTGGCCGACAGCTCGCAGCCGTACGACGTCAGGTCGGCGGCGGACGACCGTCAGGGCCCTGTCGTCGGGGGCATGGCCGTGGACTTCCCCAAGGTGCTGCTGCCTCTGCCGCCGCACCGGGTACGGGAGTTGCTGGGCCGGGGGCTGCCGGGGCAGGACGGGATCGGTGTGCTGCTGGCGGAGTTCCTCCTGGGGCTGGAGCGGCAGGCCGACGTCCTCCAGCCGTCCGACGCGCCCCGCCTGGGGACGGTCGTACTGGACCTGTTGTCGGCCTGGTTCGCCCAACTGCTGGAGGCGGAGGCGGCTTTGGAGCCCGAGACCCGCGGCCGGGCCACGGCGGAACGCATCCAGGCGTTCATCCGGCAGAACCTGCACGACCCAGAACTGTCGCCCCCGCTGATCGCCGCCGCGCACCACATCTCGGTCAGCTACCTGCACCGCATCTTCCAGCAGCAGTCGCAGGGTGAGACGGTCGCGGCCCGGATCCGTCGCGGACGCCTGGAGAGCGCCCGCCGGGACCTGGCGACGCCCTCGCTGTGCTGCACGCCGATCCACACCATCGCCGCCCGCTGGGGCTACCCCCGCGCCTCCGACTTCACCCGGTCCTTCCGCGCCGCCTACGGCCTCTCCCCCAAGGACTACCGCCAACAGGCCTTGTCCGAGGGCGAGTAGGCCGGAGTAGACGCAGAGCCAAGGAACTGTGGACCGGCTGCGAACGACATCGGGACGGCGTCCGGGCATTGTTGTTCCCGCAACGGGGGAATGCCTCGGTCGCGGAGCTGATCCTTTCCGCTCCGCGACCGAGGAAATCACCACGACCCGTCGCCTGAGACACCCGCCGGGATCCGCTCGCCCCGGCTGACCGCGATCCGCATGACGTCCGCCAGCGACTCGGCGGCCCGCGTGAGCGCGAAGCGTACGGCCCGTTCGCCGGCCTTGGTGTCCGCGAGGACGGCTTTGGCTCCCGCCAACACGTGTTCGGCAGAGGCGAGTTGGGATGCCTCCACGTTGTCGGCGAGGAGCGACAGGCGGCTCTGGTCGTCGTCGGTGTCGAGGTAACAGGGCTTGCCGTCGAGGTTGGTCCAGGGCAGCAGCCGGAGCCCGCCGGCGGAAGTCGCCGGTGACTCAGGGGCGTTGCTCACCTGGAGGCCTCCTCTTCTTCGAGTTCACGAAGCCGGTCGATCGCGTACAGCTCCTGGAGCCGCGCCATGCTGAGGAGGTGCGGGACGCGTTTGGGCGGGGCGTCGACCGGGGGCGGCGGCGGCTCCTGACGGGGCGGTTCGGGCTGGACGGCGGCGCGGTGTCGGGCGGGCCACAGGATTCGCGCGAGTGTGCGCAGTAGCGACTCGCGGAAACCCGCGATACGTTCCCTCATGCTGGCGGTCTCCTTCTCTTGCACGTCGGCCACGCCCCCGGGTCGATTGCAGTCGACCGCGGGGGTTTTTCTGTCGTGGTGTCGTGGTGCTGGTCTGACGAGCGGTGATTACCGTTCGTGCCTCGATCGTCACTGATGCGACGTACTCTGCGGAAGGGGTTCGGTGTTGTCTGGGGCGCCAGACAACGGGGAGGAGTGACGTGGCTGAACAGGTTGACGCGCAGGGCGATTCCGGGCGGGCGGTGCTCGCCGACACCCTCAAGTTCCTGCGGGAGAGGGCTGGGAAGTCGCTGGGGCAATTGGCCGACGAGACCGGGTACGACAAGAGTTACCTGAGTCGCCTGGAGTCGGGCGAGCGGTTGTCCAAGGTGACGGTGATGGAGGACCTGGACACGTATTACGGTGCCGGTGAGCTGCTGGTTCGGCATTGGAGGGTCGCTCGGCTCGACGCGTTCAGGAACCAGTACAAGCGGTTCATGGGACTGGAAGAGACAGCGCGGACCATCTGGAAGTTCTCGTTGGGTGTGCCGGGGATTCTTCAGACCGAGGACTTCGCCCGATGGGTGTTGTCTTGGTTCCTGACAACACCTGAGAAGGACGACGATCTGGTAGAGGAACGTGTGGCAGGTCGTCTCGGACGGCAGTATCTGCTGCGGCGGAATCCGCGACCTGTCGTGCGCTTCCTCGTGGACGAGGTCGCGTTTCGACGTCCGGTGCCCGACCCGAAGGTCTGGGAGGAGCAGTTGCGGCACATCGAGGACGTCGCGACGTGGCCGAACGTGACCTTCCAGGTGGTGCCTTTTTCTGCCGGGACGCACCACCTCATGCAGGGAACGCTGTCGATGCTCTGGCAGCAGGACGGAAGCTGTGTTGCCTACTCGGAAGGCAACACCCGGGGAGAGCTGTTCGAAGCTCCGGAGGACATTGAACTGCGTCGCCTCGCCTACGATCGGCTCCGGGACCTGGCGTTGTCCCCCTCGGACTCGCTGGCGTTCCTCAGGAACGTACTTGAGGAGCACAGATCATGAACCACACCTCCGATCCCAGCGCTGCCGCTTGGCGTAAGTCGAGCTACAGCGACGGAGGAGACGACAACTGCGTCGAGGTCGCCGACGGCTACGCCGGGGTCGTTCCCGTGCGGGACAGCAAGGTGCCGGACGGCCCGCAGCTCGTATTCGGGGCCACCGCGTGGACTCCGTTCGTGACGAAGATCAGGGGTGATGTGCGATGACCCCCAAACCTCAGCAGCGCCGTGTGGCGTAAGTCGAGTTACAGCGGCGGGGGTGCCAACGACTGCGTCGAGGTCGCCGACGGCTACGCCGGGGTCGTTCCCGTGCGGGACAGCAAGGTGCCCGCCGCCCGGCCGGTGGTCTTCTCGGGCCGCTCCTGGGCCGGATTCGTTGCGGGGGTGAAGGGGGAAGCCGGTGGGTGCACGTTCGGGTGACATATGCCGGAAGGCCTGATGGTCGAGGCATCGCCGCCGACATGCTGGATCTCGTGACCACGACACGAACGACAGATCCACGGAGTGCGAGGCGGCTATGGTCGTAAAGACGGCGCGTCGAAAGAGGGCATTGACCATGACTGCTCACGCAACGGAAAACGACCAGACCATCCCCCCGATGCCCGAGCGGACCCCGTTGGCCTTGCGTGAGGCCATCGCCGCAGACACTCCGCTGCTGCTGCCCGACTTCGACAAGCACTGGAAGTGGGCGATCGCCGACGCCTACAACCTGAGCCCCGTGCTCGCCTTCATGGCCCGCTGGTGGGGTGAGTATGCCCTGGCCAGGGACCCCGAGCTGGACGAACACGTACACGATCTCGAACTCCGGGCCTCGGAATCCACCGACCTCGCCGAGGCGAAGGCCCTCCTCGAAGAGGCGTCGAAGATCCGCCACCGGGTGCAGAAACTGGAGCCCGGCGAGTGACCGATGGTTTTATGGGGCCGCCTTGGCAGATGGACTGGCGGCTCGATGCTCTCGCGGTCCTCGAAGCGCTGCCTGCGCATGCGCAGGAGATGGTCTACGCCGTCCGTGCCGAACTGGTCACGGTGAAGGATCCGTACTTCCGAGGCATCGAAACCGATGCGAATCTGCCTGACGGCATGACGGTCGAGCCAGCGCTGTCCAGTCGGCCGAAGGGTGCTCGCATCCTCTTCTTCGACCATGGAAACGGCTGGCTCACCTACACCTTCGTGCCACGTGTGGAAGACCCCCAGATCGTCGTGGAACAGGTCTTCTGGCAGGAAGCCGATCCCGCTACGGGGCTTCCGGCGGAGGAGTAGCCGCCCCCGGCAGCCGTATCGTCGCCACCGTGCCGCCGCCGTCCGCGCGGGCCAGGGTGACCTGGCCGCCGGACTGTTCGACCGTGCGGGCGACGATCGAGAGGCCCAGGCCCGAGCCGGGGAGGGCGCGGGCGCTGGGGGAGCGCCAGAAGCGGTCGAAGACGTGGGGGAGTTCGTCCTCGGGGATGCCGGGGCCGTGGTCGCGGACGGTCAGGGTGCCCTCGGTGAGCTGGACGTCGATCGTGCCGCCCTCGGGGCTGAACTTCACCGCGTTGTCCAGGATGTTGACCACCGCCCGCTCCAACGCGGCCGGTTCGGCCCTCGTGTACCAGGCATCGAGGGACGCGTTGATCGTCAACTCCGGGCCGCGCAGGCGGGCTCGGCGCAACGCCGACTCGACCGTGTCCTCCAGCGACACCACCTGAACGCGTTCGCCGCGCTGGCCTTCCGAGCGGGACAGTTCCTGCAAGTCGCCGATGAGGGAAGCCAGTTCCGTCATCTGCGCCTTTACCGACGCCAGCAGCGCCTTGCGGTCCGCCTCCGGGATCGGACGGCCCGTCTCCTCGCTTCGGGTGAGGAGCTCGATGTTCGTCCGCAAGGACGTCAGGGGGGTGCGGAGTTCGTGACCGGCGTCCGCGATGAGTTGTTGTTGCAGCTCATGGGAGTTGGCGAGGGAGGAGGTCATCGAGTTGAAGGAACGGGAGAGCCGGGCGATCTCGTCGTCGCTCTCGTCCTCGACGGGGATGCGGATGCTCAAGTCCTCGGTGCGGGCCACGTGTTCGACGGCTTCGGTGAGCTTGTCGACGGGGCGCAGGCCGGCCCGGGCGACCGCGAGTCCGGCGGCCCCGGCTCCGAGGACGCCGACGCCGGAGACCAGCAGAAGGATCAGCGCGAGATCGTTGAGGGTGCCCTCGGTGCCCTTGAGGGGGGTGGCGATGAGCAGTGCCGTGTCCGGGTACTGCTGTGGCGGCGAGCCCATGCCCTCGCTGACCATCAGGGGGATGGTCAGCACGCGGACGGAATTGCCCTCGGAGTCCGTGCCGTTGCGGTAGGTGCCCTCACCGCTGTCCGCGTTCTTGATGACGTCCTTGTCCTCGTCAGAGACCTTCACCACGCCCGTGGAGGTCGCGGACACGCAGGCGGTGCCGTCCTTCTTGACGAGCTGGAGGTAGTACGAGCCGTGGGCCCGCAGGCCGCTCAGATCCGTCTCGACAGGCTTCTGCGGGCAGGTGCTGAGCAGGCCCTGTACGTCGCTCCACCGCTGCGGCTGCGACATCTTGTTGAGGTCCGCGTTGACCTGGTCGTACAACTTGCCCTGCACGATGAACCAACACGTCACCGAAACCGCCGCCACCGCGAACGCCACAGCGGCAGCGACCAGCATCGACAGGCGGGCCCGGATCGGGAGGGTCCGGAAGCGGCGTACCAGCTTGTTCACTCCGCGCCGCCCTGTCGCAGGACGTACCCGACGCCCCGCACGGTGTGCACGAGGCGCGGTTCGCCGCCGGCTTCCGTCTTGCGGCGCAGGTACATCACGTACACGTCCAGCGAGTTGGACGACGGCTCGAAGTCGAAGCCCCAGACCGCCTTCAGGATCTGCTCACGGGTGAGGACCTGGCGCGGGTGTGCCATGAACATCTCCAGGAGCGTGAACTCCGTGCGGGTCAGTTCCACCGGGCGACCGGCCCGCGTCACCTCGCGCGTCGCGAGGTCCATGCGCAGGTCGCCGAAGGTGAGGGCGTCGTCCGCCGGCGCTTCCACTCCGGCCGCCGCCGCGTAGGAGCTGCGGCGCAGCAACGCCCGTACGCGGGCGAAGAGTTCGTCGAGTTCGAAGGGCTTGACCAGGTAGTCGTCCGCACCGGCGTCCAGTCCCGTCACGCGGTCGCCGACCGTGTCGCGGGCCGTCAGCATCAGGATGGGCGTCGTGTCGCCCGCGCCCCGGATGCGGCGGGCGGCGGTGAGGCCGTCCATGCGCGGCATCTGGATGTCCAGGACCACCAGGTCGGGGTGGTAGGACGTGGCCTTCTCCAGGGCGTCCGCGCCGTCGACCGCGACCTGCGTGTCGTAGCCCTCGAAGGCCAGGCTGCGCTGGAGTGCTTCGCGCACCGCCGGCTCGTCGTCGACGATCAGGATGCGCTGGGTGTCACGGTCGCCTTCGGCGGGGCTCATGGGCGTGTATTCCTCGGGTGCGGTGGGACGGACGGGAGGCTGGGGCCTGCTGAACGTGCTGGGTGGCTTCAGCCTCGCACGGTTCCCGGTGTGCGCGTGAAGAGCGGGTCGCGGTGTGATCAGCCGCGCATCGCCGCGAGCCGGTTCAACGGAACCTTGCGCAGGTGCGGGCGGGCCGCCGTGACGCGCAGGCCCATCAACTGCGGGGCCGTCGTCAGATGCGGGGCCGCCACCTCCGGGGCGCGCACCACCGTCCGCTCCACCGCCGCGACCGGCGCGTGCAGCTCGTGGGCCACGTCGAGGGCCAGGGCGAGGTCGGCCGCGCCGAAGCCGGTCACCTGGTGCGAAACCTGCTTGATCATGACGTACTCCCTACGCGGTCAGTGGATGTTCGGTGGACGTTCAGTTGTCGGAGCCGCCGGCCCGCAGTGTGGCGAGGTCGGCCTTGACGGTGTTGATCGGGATGGCGAAGCCGAGGCCGACGCTGCCGGCGTCGGAGGACGAGGAGCCCGCGGCGGCGGAGTACATCGCGGAGTTGATGCCGATGATGTTGCCGCCCGCGTCGATGAGCGCGCCGCCGGAGTTGCCGGGGTTGAGGGAGGCGTCGGTCTGGAGCGCCTTGTACGTCGTCGTGGACGTACCCGTGTCGCCGTTGAACTGCTGGCCGCCGAACTGGAACGGCCAGTTGCCGCTGCCGTCGCCCTGCTGGCTCTGACTCTGGCTCTGGCTCTCGTCCGTCGAGACGGTCACGTCCCGGTTCAGGGCGGAGACGATGCCGCTGGTGACGGTGCCGGACAGGCCCTCGGGCGAGCCGATCGCCACGACCGTGTCACCGACCTTGACGCCGTCGGAGTCGCCGAGGGTCGCCGCCTTCAGACCGGACGCGTTCTCCAGCTTGATCAGCGCGAGGTCCTTCTTGCTGTCCGTGCCGACGACCTTGGCGGTGTACGACGTGCCGGCGCTGGTCGTCACCTTGATCGAGTTCGCGCCCGAGATGACGTGGTTGTTGGTGAGGATCTCGCCGTCGGTCGTGATGATCACGCCGGAGCCGGTGGACGACCCGTTGCTGAGGGTGGCGCTGATCTCGACGACGCTCGGGCTGACCGCCGCGGCGATCGAGGCGACGTCACCGGTCTTGCTGGACGGCACCACACTGGTCGTGGTGGACGAGGAGACCACCTCGTTCTTGCCGGTCAGCTCCTGGATGCCGTACGCCGTGCCGCCGCCTATCGCCGCCGCGACGATCGCCACGGCGGCGAGCAGCGCGAGCGGGCCACGGGTGCGCTTCTTCTTGCCGGGAGCGCCGTGCGCGGGCTCCCCGGCAGGCGGGGTGAGGAGAGCGGTTCCGCCGTCGTGGCCGTCACCGTAGCCGCCGTGACCGGCGTAGTTACCGTGGCTGCCGGCCGCCGCCTGGTACTCCGGCTGGTACGCCGGCGGGGGCGGCCACTCGGGGTTCACGGGAGAGGAACCCATGGGGGAGGTGGAGTTCTCGTACTCGCCGCTGCGGCGGATGCTCTCGGTCATGGAAAGAAGCTTGCCGCTCAACCATGAGAGCTCCCTGAGTGCTCCCTGAGAAGCCCGGCAGAACCTCGTATGCCCGAAATAAAGCCTCGCTGGAGCCCGGGAGGCCTACGCGCAGCCGCAGGACCTGCGGAGCACCAGCCTCGACGGGAAGACCTTCAGCCGCTCGCGCCGGGAGCCGACGACCCGCAGGCCGTCGTCCAGGACGAGGTCGACGGCCTCGCGGGCCATCGCCGAGCGGTCCGATGCAATCGTTGTCATGGGCGGGTCAGCCAGGCCCGCTTCCTTGATGTCGTCGAAGCCGATGAGCGCCAGCTCGCCCGGCACGTCGATGCGCAGCTCGCGCGCCGCGCGCAGCACGCCGATCGCCTGGTCGTCGGTGGAGCAGAAGATCGCCGGCGGGCGGTGCGGCCCGGCGAGGATCTCCAGACCGACCTGGTAGGCGTCGTAGCGGTTGTAGGGGGCCTCGAAGAGCCGGCCCTCGGTGCTCAGCCCGGCCTCGGCCATCGCGCGCCGCCAGCCCTCGACGTGGTCGGAGACGGGGTCGCCGACCGACGGCGTCTCGGCGGTGCCGCCGACACAGGCCACGTACGGGTGACCGTGCTCCAGGAGGTGACGGACGGCGAGCTGGGCCCCGCCCAGGTCGTCGGTGACGACGGCGACGTCGTCGATCGCCTCGGGGCGTTCGTGCAGCAGCACCACGCGGGCGTCCCACGCGTCGATCTCGGCCGCCGCCAGGTCGTTCAGCGCGTGGCTGACGAGGATGAGGCCCGAGACGCGCATGCCGAGGAACGCCCGCAGGTAGTGGACCTCGCGCTCGGCGACGTAGTCGGTGTTGCCGACCAGCACCATTTTTCCGCGCTCGGAGGCGGCCTGCTCGACCGCGTGCGCCATCTCGCCGAAGAACGGCTGACGGGCGTCCGGAATGATCAGGCCTATGAGGTCCGTGCGCCGGGACGCCATCGCCTGGGCCACCCGGTCGGGCCGGTACCCCAGTTCCTTGATGGCGGCGAGGACACGCTCGCGCGTGGCCGGTGCTACCGGCCTAGGTCCGTTGTTGATGACATAACTCACGACGGCGGTGGATGTCCCCGCCAGCCGCGCCACATCATCCCGAGTCACCTTGGCCACCCACGGAGTCTACGCGGATGGACCGGCTCTGGGCAGGGCGTAAGGAAGCTTCTCTGCCGCTTCCGCCTCGCTTCCCCGTGCGGAAGCGGCACCCTGTCCGAGCAGGTAGAGGGCCTACTGGCGGGTACTCGGCTCCGCCGGGATCCCTTCGGCGTCCAGGGCGGCCGCGTTGTCCGCATCCTCCGTGTTTGCCTGCTCCGGCCGGTCCGCCTTGGCCTTCGACTCGTCCGCGGCGCGCTCCCCCTTCTCGGGGGTAACGAATCGGTAACCCACGTTCCGGACGGTGCCGATCAGCGACTCGTGCTCCGGGCCGAGCTTCGCGCGCAGCCGTCGTACGTGCACGTCGACCGTGCGGGTGCCGCCGAAGTAGTCGTACCCCCAGACCTCCTGGAGGAGCTGGGCGCGGGTGAAGACGCGGCCCGGGTGCTGGGCGAGGTACTTCAGGAGCTCGAACTCCTTGAAGGTGAGGTCGAGGACCCGGCCCTTCAGCTTCGCGCTGTAGGTCGCCTCGTCGACGGACAGGTCGCCGTTGCGGATCTCCATCGGGGAGTCGTCGTTGACGATCTGCTGGCGGCCCATGGCCAGCCGCAGACGCGCCTCGACCTCGGCCGGTCCCGCGGTGTCGAGGAGGACGTCGTCGATGCCCCAGTCGGCGGTGACGGCGGCGAGGCCGCCCTCGGTCACGACGAGGACGAGCGGACAGCCGGGGCCGGTGGAGCGCAGCAACTGGCACAGGCTGCGGACCTGGGGCAGATCACGGCGACCGTCGATCAGGATGACGTCGGCACCAGGGGTGTCGACGAGGGCGGGGCCTTCCGCCGGAGCCACGCGCACGTTGTGCAGCAGCAGGCCGAGAGCGGGGAGCACCTCCGTCGACGGCTGGAGAGCGTTGGTCAGGAGCAGCAGAGAACTCATACGTCTGGTTCCTCCTCGGTCCCTGCGAGGACGTTTGCGGCACTGCGGTACTACGGCACGGCTTCTGCGTTCCCGAAGGCCCGGTACACCCGTGGTCACCTGGCGTTTCCCGCCCGGTCGCCACTTCGTATACAACGCTCCCGAAAGCACAAAAGGACCCGGGGGCTACGCTGCCCGAGTCCTCTGTCCAGCAGAATAGCCCACATGAGCAGCAGTCCGGCAGGTCATGCGGCACCTTCCACCGTTCGTCCGGATACCGAGACGGGCACGCACGCACCATTGCGGACGTTTCTGCCCACCGGCGATGGCATTTCGATCGATTCCGTATACGAACCGGGTCGCGTTGTATACGACGCCTGTACGTCACCCGCCGGTCATCCCGCGTTCGCGTCCGCGTCCGCGTCCGCGACCGTGTTCGTGATCGCGCACGGGTTCACGGGGGACGTGGACCGCCCGCACGTGCGGCGCATCGCGTCCGCCCTCGGCCGGTACGGGGCCGTCGTCACCTTCTCCTTCCGGGGGCACGGCCGCTCCGGCGGGCACTCGACGGTCGGCGACCGCGAGGTGCTCGACCTGGCCGCCGCGGTGGAGTGGGCGCGCTCGCTCGGGCACGCGCGCGTGGTGACGGTCGGGTTCTCGATGGGCGGCTCGGTCGTCCTGCGGCACGCGGCGCTGCAGGCGGGGGCGGCGGACGCCGTCGTCTCCGTGAGCGCCCCCGCCCGCTGGTACTACCGGGGCACGGCCCCCATGCGCCGACTGCACTGGCTGGTCACCCGCCCCGAGGGCCGCCTCGTCGGCCGCTACGGCTTCCGGACCCGGATCGACCGCCGCGAGTGGGACCCCGTACCGCTGTCGCCCGTCGAGGCGGTCCCGAGGATCGCGCCGACCCCGCTGCTGATCGTGCACGGCGACCAGGACGGCTACTTCCCCCTCGACCATCCCCGGATGCTCGCCGAGGCCGCCGGTGACCACGGCGAACTCTGGCTGGAGCCCGGCATGGGCCACGCCGAGCACGCGGCCGACGATCGGCTGCTGGCCCGGATCGGGGACTGGGCGGCCACCCGGGCGGGCTAGCCTGACCGTGTACACAGCCGATCGATTGAGGAAACCGATGCCCAAGGTCACGGTGCGCTACTGGGCGGCCGCCAAGGCCGCGGCCGGGGTCGCCGAGGAGCCGCACGACGCGGACACCCTCGCCGAGGCCCTCGACGCCGCGCGTACGCGACACCCCGGCGAACTGGTGCGTGTCCTGCGGCGATGCTCGTTCCTCATCGACGGTGACCCCGTGGGCACCCGCGCACATGAGACGGTACGGCTGGCCGACGGCGGCACGGTCGAGGTGCTCCCGCCGTTCGCAGGAGGGTGACGATGTCCGACCAGCAGCCGTATCAGCCGTATCAGCCGTATCAGCCGTACCAAGGGCAACAGGGCCAGCAGGGGTACCAGCCGTATCCGCAGGCCCAGGGGTACCCGGGGCAGCAGGAGCAGCAGGGGCAACAGGGTTACGACCAGCGGGAGTGGCCCGGGCAGCAGCCGGGGTACGACGACCCGCAGGCCCACCCGCAGTACGCCCAGGACGCCCAGCACACGCAGCAGTGGCAGGGCGAGACCTGGGAGACCAGCGTGCAGCCGACGCTCGCTCCCGCGGCCTACACGCCGTACGTGTCCCCGGCCGCCGCACAGGTGTCGGCACCCGCATCCGTGCCCGCGCCCGCACCTGAATCGGCACCCGGCAACGCCCGTCTCACCGACGCCCAGCGGGCCCGGCTGGAGGGGCGGTCGCCGATCATCGAGCCGGGGATGCAGCCCGCCGCGCTCACGGCGCTGCTCGGACTGCTGCTCTCCGGCGGGGCGGCGATCGGCTCGTACGCGCTCCTCGTCCCGCTCGTCGTCCTCCAGGCCGTCACGGCGGCGGGCTGGTTCCGGCTGAACGGCATGTGGCCGGCCCGGCAGGGCATCGCCCTCGCCTTCCTCGGCGCGCTGGTCTCGGACGTCGTACTCCTCGTCGCCGGCCGGGCGAACGCGCCCGCCGCGATCCTCGGCACCCTCGGCGTGTGGGTGCTGCTCTGCCTGGTCCTCAACCTGCGTTCGCACGCCGACCCGGACGAGCGCATGGCCGGTCTGATGGCGACCGTCGCCTCCTCCGCGCTGGCCGTCCTGGCCACCGGACACCTCGGTGCCGAACCGGACGCGGTGACCGTCGGCGCGGCTGCCGTGGCCGTGGCCGTGCTGGCCCGCGCGCTGCCGCTGCCCACCCCCGCCTCCGTCGTCGTGGCGCTGCTCGCCGCGGCGGGCGCGGGCATCGCGGTCGGCGGGATGACCGGGATGGGCGCGAAGGGCGCGCTGCTCGGCGCGGGCGCGGGCGTCTGCGCGCTCATCGGCCACCGGGTCGCGAGCTACGACTACCCCTCCCGCTTCGTCCACTTCACGGCGGGCGTGGCCCTGCCGCTGGCCGCCGCGGCACCGGCGGTGTACGTGCTGGGTCGGGCGCTGGCATAAGGGACTTCAAGTCGAGGCAAGGGTCTGTCACAGGTGATCGACAATTCGGCGACGGCCCTTGCCGTGCGGGTTACCTTGAACCGTCGTCAGTGATGTCAGGGGGAACCACCGCATGCGTGCGCTTCGAATACTGCTGGTCGTCGTCGTGATCCTGGGCGGCCTGTTCGCCCTCGCGGACCGGCTCGCCGTGAACTTCGCGCAGGGCGAGGTCGCCGACAAGCTGAAGACCAGCGAGGGCCTCGCCGCCACCCCGGACGTGTCCATCAAGGGCTTCCCGTTCCTCACCCAGGTCGTGGGCGGCTCGCTGGACGACGTCGAGATCGGCATCAAGGACTACGAGGCGGCGACCGGGACCAGCGGTCGGTCGATACGGATCGACGACCTCCAGGCGGACATGAAGGGCGTCGAGTTCTCCGGCGACTACAGCTCCGCCACCGCGACCAGCGCCACCGGCACCGCGTCCATCACCTACGCCGAGCTGCTGAAGACGGCGAAGTCCGAGCCGACGCAGGTGATGCCGGGCGTCACCGCCAGCGTCGTCGGGCTCTCCGACGGCGGCAACGGCAAGATCAAGGTCGCCGTCGAGGCCACCGTCCTCGGCACCAGGCTGCCGCAGCCCGTGTACGTGCTGAGCACGGTCACCGTCGCGGGCGACACCGTCCGGGTGCACGCGGACTCGCTGCCCAGCTTCGGCGGGGTCCAGGCCGCCGAGAACGAGGTGCGCTCGATCACCGACTTCCAGCAGAAGATCGACGAGCTGCCCGGCGGGATCCAGCTCGACAAGGTCGTGGCGGGGAAGAACGGTGTGGAGATCTCGGTGAAGGGTTCGAACGTCAAGCTGGCCGGGTAGGCCTGACCTCTGGCCGACCTCTGGCCGACCTTCAGTGACCTTTGCTGGACAGGCGCCGTCCGACAGGCGAGACGCCGCCGTCCGTACCGTAGCCGTGATGGCGGATACAAGCGCCCGGAAGCCGCACACCGACGGCCCGGGCGCTTCGCATGTCCCAGTATCCGGACGATCGCGTCTCACCATGCGGAGCCCTGGTGACACGGCCGCCTGTCCGTCCTTACGATCGACGGCATGATGCAGCGACAGGCGGATCTCACGAAGCGGCGGGCAGTAGACCTGTGCCGCGTCGCCGCCATGCTCTGTCGCCCCTTCTGAGCGGAAGCGCCGCCGGCCTTCCGCGCCTCCCGGCGCCCTCACCCAAGGGCATCCGTGCGCCGGCCGCCGGCGAGACCCGGCCGCGCACCCCTCTTTCTTGCACACCCCCGCCGCACCTGCCCCGGAGGAGAACGAGCATGAGCCGCAGCGACGTCCTGGTCGACGCAGACTGGGTCGAGGCCAATCTCGACAACGCCGACATCGCCATCGTCGAGGTCGACGAGGACACGTCCGCGTACGAGAAGAACCACATCCGCAACGCCATCCGGATCGACTGGACCAAGGATCTCCAGGACCCGGTACGCCGTGACTTCGTCGACCAGGAGGGCTTCGAGAAGCTCCTGTCGGCCAAGGGCATCGGCAACGACACGCTGGTGATCCTGTACGGCGGCAACAACAACTGGTTCGCGTCGTACGCCTACTGGTACTTCAAGCTGTACGGCCACGACAACGTCAAGCTGCTCGACGGTGGCCGCAAGAAGTGGGAGCTGGACGCCCGCGAGCTGGTCGAGGAGGTGCCCGCGCGCCCCGAGACGTCCTACACCGCCAAGCCGCAGAACACCGCCATCCGCGCCTTCCGCGACGACGTCGTGGCGGCCATCGGCACGCAGAACCTGGTCGACGTCCGCTCGCCCGACGAGTTCAGCGGCAAGCTGCTCGCGCCGGCCCACCTCCCGCAGGAGCAGTCGCAGCGTCCGGGCCACGTCCCGTCCGCCCGCAACATCCCGTGGTCGAAGAACGCCAACGACGACGGCACCTTCAAGTCGGACGACGCGCTCAAGGAGCTGTACGCCGACGAGCAGGTCGACCTGGCCAAGGACACGATCGCGTACTGCCGCATCGGCGAGCGCTCGGCCCTGACCTGGTTCGTGCTGCACGAGCTGCTCGGCGTGGAGAACGTCAAGAACTACGACGGCTCCTGGACCGAGTACGGCTCCCTGGTCGGCGTCCCGATCGAGCTCGGCGCCAACAAGTAACCGCGTAATCGCTGCGACCTGAAGGAAACCAAGACATGTGTGGAGCGAAGGCCGGCGGCCCGGACGCCTCGACGATCAAGCCCGGTGAGACCACCATCCAGGGTCAGGTGACCCGCGACGGCGAGCCGGTGGTCGGATACGTCCGCCTGCTGGACTCGACCGGCGAGTTCACGGCCGAGGTCCCGACCTCGGCGACCGGACAGTTCCGTTTCTACGCGGCCGAAGGCACCTGGACCGTCCGCGCCCTCGTTCCGGGCGGCACGGCGGACCGTACCGTCGTCGCCCAGACGGGCGGCCTCGCGGAGGTCGCGATCGCCGTCTGACGACAGCGCCGCGCCGAAGGGCCGTACCCCACGCACCGGGGTACGGCCCTTCGCCGTGCCCGGTACCCGGGCCTACCCTGGACGTATGTACGCCCGCCGTAGGCACGTCTACTTCGCCATGATGGGCACCTGCATCGGGTTGTTCGTCCTGGCCTGGGCCGTCGTGCGGCTCTGGTCGGTGCCGGTGGCCGTCGGGATGTGTGTGGTCGCCATGGTCATCCCGCCGGTCGCCGCGATGGTCGCCAACCGGCGCGGCCCCGAGGACCGCTGGTGGGACGACCCCTCCGGCGACCCGAAGTCCGACGAGTGGTGGGACGAGCTGGACGGCAAGAAACGCCGCCCGTAGCCGGCCCCGGCGCTGTCTTCTGAGACGGCTGTCTCAGTAGACGAGCGCCTGCGTCTCGTCCCCCAGCGCCTCCTGTACGAAGACCTGCGCCCCCGCGATCCGTACGCCCTCGATGACGTCCTTCTCCGTGATGTCCCGGCGGGCCGCGCACTGGGTGCACAGGGTGAGGCGGCCGCCCGCGAGGATCGAGTCGAGCAGGTCGGGCAGCGGGGCCGCGTGCGGCAGCTCGAACCCGGCGGCCCGGCCCGGCAGCGCGAACCACGCGGACTCCCCGGTCAGCCACAGCGAGACCTCGACCCCGCTGGCCACGGCCACCGCCGCGACCGTGAACGCCTGAGAACACCGCTCGGGCGCATCGGCGCCCGCCGTCACCTTGATCACGAGCTTCTTCGCCATGCCCGAATCGTAATCACCCCGCCCACGCGGACGGTGGCCCTGCAGAGCCCGCTTCCCGGCCGACCCGTAAGCTGGGCCCCGGCCCTGTCGTACGTGTACCGAAGCTGTACGTGTACCGAACCACGCTCATCCGAGGAGCACCCCGTGGAGATCTTCTTCGAAGCCCTGCTGGTCCTGGTCTGCGTCGGCGTCCTCGCCTTCGCCGGTCTGACCGTGAAGAAGCTGTACCAGGGCCAGCGCTGACCGACCCCGTCCAGTCCAGTCCAGGAACTGCCACTCATGATCGAGATCCCGTCCGACCTCCACAAGGACCTCGTCCCGCTCGTCTTCCTGCTCGGCAGTTGGGCGGGCGCGGGCGTGCACGACTTCCCCGGCTCCGAGAAGTGCAACTTCGGACAGGAGGTCACCTTCGGCCACGACGGCCGTGACTTCCTGGAGTACCACTCCCACACCTGGGTCCTGGACGGCGACGGGAACAAGGTCCGCCCCCTGGAGTCGGAGTCCGGCTTCTGGCGCATCGACGCCGACCGCAAGGTCGAGGTGACCATGGTCCGCGACGACGGCGTGGTCGAGATCTGGTACGGCGAGCTGGCCGCCAAGAAGCCGCAGATCGACCTGGTCACGGACGCGGTGGCCCGCACGGCCGCCTCCGGCCCGTACACCGGCGGCAAGCGGCTGTACGGCTACGTCAAGAGCGACCTCATGTGGGTCGGCGAGAAGCAGACCCCCGAGGTCGAGCTGCGCCCCTACATGTCGGCCCACCTGAAGAAGGTCGTCACCCCGGAAGACGTCGAACGCTGGGCGAAGGCCCTCCCGGACGACATGCCGGACGACGGGATCGCCTTCTTCAAGTAGTCCTAGACTCTTCGGTGTGGTGAACACTGGAAGCACCGACTGGAAGAGCGATCTGCGGCAACGCGGCTACCGGCTGACCCCGCAGCGGCAACTCGTGCTCGAAGCCGTGGACACCCTGGAGCACGCGACCCCCGACGACATCCTCGTGGAAGTGAGGAAGACGGCGTCGGGGGTCAACATTTCCACCGTGTACCGGACCCTGGAGCTCCTGGAGGAGCTCGGGCTGGTCAGCCATGCCCATCTGGGGCACGGCGCGCCGACGTACCATCTCGCCGACCGGCACCACCACATCCACCTCGTCTGCCGGGACTGCCAGAACGTGATCGAGGCGGATGTGCAGGTGGCCGCCGAGTTCCGGGCCAAGCTGAAGTCGAGCTTCGGGTTCGAGACCGACATGAAGCACTTCGCGATCTTCGGCCGCTGCAAGGACTGCTCCCTTAAGGCCTCAACTGCCAAGGCTTCAACTACCGAGTCGTAGGCTTAGGCGTATGAAGAGCCCTCTGCTGTCCCTGCCCGGCGCCGTCCCCGCCGAGGGTGTGGACGAAGGTGTCGCCGGCCACTACGGCGACCTGTTCCGTGAGCAGCGTGCCCTCGCCGACGGCGCCGGGTTCGTCGACCTCTCGCACCGCGGAGTCGTCGCCGTCACCGGCGCGGACCGGCTGAGCTGGCTGCACCTGCTGCTCACCCAGCACGTCACCGACCTGCCCGTCGGCCAGGCGACCGAGGCGCTGATCCTCTCGGCGCACGGCCACATCGAGCACGCGCTCTACCTGGTGGACGACGGTGAGACGGTCTGGGCGCACGTCGAGCCCGGCACGCAGGACGCGCTGATCGCCTACCTGGAGTCGATGAAGTTCTTCTACCGGGTCGAGGTCGCCGACCGGACCGCGGACACCGCGGTCGTGCACCTCCCGGCCGGGTCGATCGCGTCCGTCCCGCCCGGCGCCGTCGTCCGAGAGACCGCCTACGGCCGCGACCTCTTCCTCCCGCGCGCCGACCTGGAGTCGTACGCCGAGCAGGCCGGACCGCCGGTCGGGATCCTCGCCCACGAGGCGCTCCGCGTCGAGCAGCACCGGCCGCGCCTCGGCTTCGAGACCGACCACCGCACCATCCCGCACGAGCTGGGCTGGATCGGTACGGCCGTGCACCTCCAGAAGGGCTGCTACCGGGGCCAGGAGACGGTCGCCCGCGTCCAGAACCTCGGCAAGCCGCCCCGCCGCCTCGTCTTCCTGCACCTCGACGGCAGCGAGGTGCTCCTCCCGCCGGCCGGCACCGAACTCCGCGTCGCCACCGAGGACCCCGACGGCCGCAAGATCGGCTTCATCACCACGTCCGCCCGCCACCACGAACTCGGCCCGGTGGCCCTGGCCCTGGTGAAGCGCAACGTCCCGCTGGACGCCCCGCTGGTGGCGGGGACGACGGCGGCGGCCCAGGAAGTCGTCGTCGAACCCTAGTTCCCCCCTGGTTCCCCTCCCGGTGGTCCCGCTGGATCTCGGGCTACATCTCGAGCAGGACGGTGAACGGGCCGTCGTTCGTCAGTGACACGCGCATCTGCGCGCCGAACCGGCCCGTCGCCACCGTCGCGCCCAGCGCGCGCAGTTGGGCGACGACCTCCTCGACGAGGGGCTCGGCGACGTCGCCGGGGGCGGCCGCGTTCCAGGTGGGGCGGCGGCCCTTGCGGGCGTCGCCGTACAGCGTGAACTGGCTGATCACGAGGAGCGGTGCGTCGATGTCGCTGCACGACTTCTCGTCCTTCAGCATGCGCACCGACCACAGTTTGCGGGCGAGTTGGGCCGCCTTCTCCTTGGTGTCCTCGTGGGTGACCCCGACCAGGACGCACAGGCCCTCGCCGCTGATCTCCCCGACCGTCTCGCCGTCCACGACGACGCTCGCGCCGTCCACTCTCTGCACCACCGCTCGCATGCCGACCATGATGCCGGGTCCCCGGCAACCGGCGCGCGGGGGCCCATTTTTGATCCTTAAGCCCCTATCTGGGGCCGTTCGGGGGGACTCGGTCACATAGCGGCGACTTGGGGTGGCACGATGCTTCCACCACACGCCGGCCGAGGGGACGGGGCAGAGGGACATGAGCACACCGAGTACCGGGCGGCCTGCCACACAGCGGCCGCCGGCACAGCGCAGCGACAGCCCCGTGCTGCCCACGGAACCACCGGAGCACGACCTGCTGCGGCTGAGCCTGCCCGAGCTGCGCACCCTGCGCCGGGACGCCCAGCGCGACGAGGCCGACCTGAGCTATGTACGACGGCTGCTCCAGGGCCGTATCGACATCCTGCGCGCGGAGCTGGCCCGGCGGTCGCCGACGGGTGCGGCGTCCGTGGTCGACCGGCTGTCGGAGATCCTCACCGACGCCCCGGCCCGCCACCGCTCCTCGGCCCGGCACGTCACGCTGGGCACCCCGCACAGCGAGGAGTACCGGCGGCTGGCCGCCGACATGCTCGCCGACGTCGAACTGTCCGACCTCGACGCCCGCACCGACCCCGAACTCCACGAGGCGATGGCCCGCCTCGTGCGCTACGAACAGCAGGTCTCCAGCCGCCGCCAGCGACTCCAGCGCACGGCCGACGAGTCGGGCGCGGAGATCACGCGCCGGTACCGGGAGGGCGAGGCGCAGGTGGAGGACCTGCTGGTGTGACGCCGGGAGCGGTACGGGTACGAGCGGGGGCGGTACGGGCGGGGGCGGGAAAATCTCCGCGCGACCGCCCCTCACCTGCTTACCGTGGCCGTATGACCGACGTACGCCAGATCACCGACGCCGAGATTCCCGACTGGATACGCGCCCTCAACACGGGCTTCCTGCGTCCGCCCACCGTCTCCGACCGGCACCTCGCCGACCGCCGTACCGCGATGGCGGGCTCCCGCACCTCGGGCGCCTTCGACGCGGGCCGGTGCGTGGCGACGTTCCGCTCGTTCGACCAGGAGCTGACGGCGGTGGGCGGCGCCCCCGTCCGCGCCGACGCCATCTCCAACGTCGCCGTCGTGGCCACCCACCGCCGCCGCGGTCTCCTCACCCGTCTGATCGGCGACGACCTGACGGCCGCGAAGGACCGCGGGGACGTCGTCGCCACCCTCATCGCCGCCGAGTACCGGATCTACGGACGGTACGGCTTCGGCCCGGCCACCACGACGACCGAGTGGACGATCGACGTCCCCCGGGCCGGCCTCGACCCGCGCCGACCGGGCCACGGCGGCCTGGCGGACACGGAGGGCGGCGGCCGGATCGACCTCGCCGATCCCGAGGAGGTCCGCAAGGCCGGTCCGGACCTGCATGAGCGGCTGCGGCTCGCCCAGCCCGGCGCGGTCAGCCGCAACGAGCACTGGTGGGCCACGGACACCGGCGTGCTGGAGTCGAACGGCCGCGCCTGGACCGAGCCCTTCTACGCGGTGTACCGGGCGGCGGACGGCACGGTCGAGGGCATGGTCTCGTACGAGGCGGACGACCGATGGAGCGACGCCAAGCAGCCGCGCAACACGGCGTCCGTGAACTGGCTGCTCGCGGTGACCCCGGCCGCCGAGCGCGCCCTGTGGCACTACCTCTGCTCCATCGACTGGATCACGCAGGTCAAGTCGGGCTGGCGGGCCCCGGACGACCTGCTTCCGCTGCTGTTGCCCGACCCGCGCGCGGCGCGCGTCAGCACGCAGGCGGACTGGCTGTGGGTGCGGATCCTGGACGTCGTACAGGCTCTTCAGGCGCGTACGTACGACACGGCGGGCACGCTGGTCGTGGAGGTCGTCGACCGGGCCGGGCTGGCCGGAGGCCGCTTCCTGCTGGACGCGACCCCCGACGGCGCCTCCTGTACGCCGACCACCCGCAGCGCCGAACTCACCCTGGACGTCGCCGAGTTGGCGACGCTGTGGCTGGGTGACGAGTCGGCGGGGCGGCTGGCGGCGCTGGGCAGGCTCCGGGAAGAACGAGCGGGCGCCGCTCGACGGGCCGACGCCCTGCTGCGCACGTCCGGGCGCCCTTGGTGCCCGGACATGTTCTGACGGCTCCTTTCGGTCGGGGGGAAGGTCTCGGTGTTCGTTCGTGCATCCGTAGCTGTTGCGTTGTGACTGTTCAGTTGTGGCTGTGCGGTTCTGCTTTTTTGTCTGTTCAGTTGTGGCTGTGCTGCGATGTTCAGTTGTGGCTGTACGTCGGTGTCGACCGTTCGGGCTCCCGGCTCCCCTCCGGAAGGGAACCCATCGGCCAACCATCTGAAAGTTTGACCATGTTGCTGAAGTTGGCTGCCAACTTCACTGTACTTATGTCCGCTTGGAAGCGTCCTATAACCATCTCTCTTTGAACTGCCCAAAGATGGCGGGAAGTTGTACTGTGCGGACGTGGACCCGGAAAATGCCTCCGTCACTGCGCGGAGGGGGGCGGAGCGGCCGCAGCGGTCACACCGCGAGGTGGCCGACGAGCTGCGCGCCCGGATCAGAACCGGGGTGCTGCGGCCGGGTCAGCGCATGCCCACCCAGGCCAAGCTGGCGGACGAGTTCGGCGTCGAGCGGGGTGCCGTACGCCAGGCGCTGCGGATTCTGCAGTCCGAGCAGCTCCTCACCAACGTCTCGAAGGGCAGCCCGGCGACGGTCGCCGCGCGGCCCGGTGCGGCCGGCCCCCCGATCGGTCCCGGGGCGGTGCCGCAGCCCTCGATGGTCGGCCTTCCGCCCCGGATCACCGAGGCGTTCGGCGCCGAGCACGTCGAGGTCGACGCGCTGTGTCTGACGGCGGTCTCGCTGACGGCCGCGATCAGCGAACCCCTGCGCCAGATCCACGCCGGGCAACTGAATCCGGCCAAGATCGACGTGCGGGTCCTGCTGCCGTCCCGGAACATCGACCTCGCCTTCCCGGCGCCGGTGGACGTCTCGGAGACCGGGCGGCTGCAACGCCACTGGCTGGCCCATCGCAACGCCCAGGGCCAGGTGCTGCGGCACAACCTGCTCACCCTGCGCGCCACGCACGGCATCGACGTGCACATCACGTTCCGCGCGCTGCCCTTCACCCCGCCCGTCAAGCTGTACCTGCTCAACGGCACGGAAGCGCTGTTCGCCTACTACACGGTGCAGCGCGGCGCGCAGACGATCGACCAGGAGCACCTGGAGATGTACGACGCCGAGGGCTCGCGGTCGGTGCTGTTCGCCTTCGAACAGGGCGCCGGACCACGCGACACCACCTTCGTACGGCAGTCCCGGCTGTGGTTCGACGCGCTGTGGGAGACGATCAGTTCGGAACTGGTGCTCACGAGCTGACGGCGGGCCCGGTGGCGAGGAGGGCCAGGATCACGGCGCCGGCGGAGCTGATCACGGGGCTCTTGGCCTTGATGCCGACGCTGAGCAGGAGCAGACCGACGGCGCCGGCGGTGCCGTACTTCCACTGGATGGTCTGCTCGACGCCGACGACGAAGGCTGCGCAGAGGAGGACGAGGACGGGCATGGTGGTTCCCCCCTTCCGGGAGTGGGAGGCAAAACTTCCGCCAACTCGCTTAAGTTGGCAACCAACTACAACTATGTTGTCCCCACTTGGCAGCAACTGCTAAACAACTTCCAAACAACTCCCGTCAGATGGATGGAAGTTGTAGCGTTTGGTCGTGACCCAGGAGAACGTGGCAGTGAACGGCAACAGAAGGCTCTCGCCCGACCAGATCGCCGCCGTCCTGCGCGAACGCATCCACGGCGGGGATCTCAGGGCCGGTGACCGGCTGCCCACCCAGGCCGAGCTGGCCGACGAGTTCGGCGTCGAGCGGGGCGCCGTACGCCAGGCGCTGCGGGCCCTCCAGGACGACGGTCTGCTCACCAACGTGAGCAAGGGCAGCCCGCCCCGGATCGCGCAGCCGCCGGACCCGGGCCGCGACGAGCCGCAGCCCACGATGGTCGGCCTGGCCCCCCGGATCACCGAGGCGTTCTCCGCCCGGCACGTCCGCGTCGACGCGGCCTGTCTCACCGCCGAGAGCCTCATCCCGGCCCTGGCCGAGCCGCTGCGGCTGATCCACGGCGGCCGGATCCGCCCCGAGCGGATCGACGTCCGCATCCTGCTGCCGTCCCGGGACATCAGCCTCGCCTTCCCGGTCCCGGTCGAGGGCCGTGGCGACGACGACGCGGTGCACGAGCGCTGGCTGTCCATGCGCAACGCCCAGGGGCACGTCCTGCGGCACAACCTCCAGACCCTGCGCACGCACGGCATCGACGTCAACATCACCTTCCGCGCGCTGCCGTTCACCCCGCCGGTGAAGCTGTACCTCCTCAACGGGCAGGAGGCGCTGATGGCGTACTACATGGTCATGCGGCGGGAGGAGCACACCGACGCCGGGCGACTCGACATGTACGACGTGCTCGGCACCGAGTCGCTCCTCTTCTCCTTCGAGAAGTCGGCAGGCCAGCGCGACGCGGCGTTCGTCGAGGAATCCCAGAAGTGGTTCGACGCCCTCTGGGAAACCATCACGACGGACCTGACACTCTCCTAATGACCTCTCATACGACGCAGACTGAACAGGTGGCACCCGACAGCGACACAGACACCGGCACGGGAACAGGCACAGACACAGACACCGGCATGGAAAGCAGTAGGGGAGACGAGGCTGCGGACCGGCGGAAGGCGATCACGCGGGCGCGGGTCGTCCTGTGGGACTTCGACGGGCCGATGTGCCGCTTGTTCGCGGGGCATTCGGCGCGGCGCGTGGCCCAGGACCTGATGGGCTGGCTGGAGGGGCGGGGCCTGCACCGGCTGCTGACCGAGGCCGAGCGGCGCTCGCTGGACCCGCACGTCGTGGTGCGCGCGGTGGACCGCGCGCGGCCCGGCAGCGACCTGGTGGCCGAGCTGGAGGAACGCCTCACCCAGGAAGAACTGCGCGCCGTGGCCTCGGCGATGCCCACGGCGTACGCCGACCCGCTGATCCGCACCTGGAGGGCGACCGGCCCACGGCTGGCGATCACGACCAACAACTCGCCCCGGGTGGTGACCAGTTACCTCGCCGGACGCGGCCTCACCGACTGCTTCGCCCCGCACATCTACGGCCGCACCCAGGATCTCGGGCTGCTCAAGCCGCACCCGCGCTGTCTGCACCTCGCGCTGCGCGCCCTGGGCTCGGCGCCGGAGGACGCCCTGATGATCGGCGACACCCCGTCCGACTTCGCGGCTGCCGACGCGGCCGGCGTCCCGTTCCTCGGCTACGCGCGCAACGCGGACAAGGAGCGGCGGTTGCGGGGCGCGGGCGCCACCCTGGTGGTCAACTCGCTGGAGACGGTGCTGGAGACGGTCAGGCACCCGGCCTGAGCATCAGCACCACCAGGATGATGCCCACCAGCGTGGTGAGCAGTTTGTGCCGGGCCCGGACGGCCACCGCCAGCGTGAACATGAGCATCACGCCCAGCGCGCCGAGCTTCGCCTGCACGGTCAAGCCCGCGCAGTACGCGACGAGTTCCAGAAGAGCCGATAACAGGAGCACGGTCTGCCACCTCCATGCCAGTCTCTGAGATATCCGCGAATCTCGCCTGATCTCTGCCAAGTCTCTGTGAAGTCTCCGTGAAGCGGTCAACTGTCGGTCCAATTGGACTGGTTGACTTGAAGTGGATTTCCCCGGACTGGTTGATCCTTAATCTGGCCGAGTTGTCCGAGACTTGACCGACAATGGTTTGCCGGTGGACGGATGGCGGTACGGTCGCCCTGTGGGAGCGCAGCAGAGCGGCAGCAGCGGCAGTGGTGACGGAGGCGGCAGGGAGTTCCACCGGGTCGCCGACGCGCTGCGCGCCCGGATGGCCGACGGGACGTATCCGCTGAACTCCTTCCTGCCGCCGCAGCGCCAGCTCGTCGACGAGTTCGGGGTCTCCCGCGACACCGTTCAGCGCGTGCTGCGGGAGCTGGCCAACGAGGGCTGGATCGAGACCCGGCAGGGCAGCGGCTCCCGGGTCGTCGGCGACACGGTGGTCAAGACGCAGCGCATCCGGTCGTACACGCCGAAGGCCACCCGGCAGCGGCAGGGGTCGACGCTCGGGCCGCTGCTCAGCGAGGCCTTCGAACAGCCGGACGTCACCCTGGACGTCTACACGCTGACCTCCGAGTCCCTGGACGCCCACATCCGGCTCCAGGCCGAGCGGATCCGGCGCGGCGACATCGCCCCCCGGCACATCGGCCTGCGGATGCTCCTGCCCGCGCCCGACGTGTACCTGCCCTACCCGAGGGTCAAGGACGACAAGGACGACCAGCGGCTGCGCGCCCGGCTGAACGAGATCACCACCCGGCACACCAAGTCGCTGCTCGAGGTGTTCAAGGGCCTGGAGGTCGAGGAGATCGTGCCGTCCGTCGACGTCCGGATCCGGCGCGCGCCCCTGGCCCCCCTCCTCAAGCTGTACGTCATCAACGGCACGGAGGCGCTGCTCGGTCCCTACGAGGTGATCGAGCGGCCCATCGAACTGGAATCCGGCGAGGTCGTCATCGCCCACGACGTGCTGGGCGTCGGCGCCACGCTCACCCACCATGTGAAGGACGACGACCCGGACTCACCGGGCTCCGTGTTCATCGAGACCTGGCAGTCGTGGTTCGACTCGGTGTGGGATCGACTGGCCGAATAGTGGCCATTCGTTGCGCTAGCATTCCCCAATCGCGCGAGCAACCGCTCCCGTCCCCACGTTTGAGACGGCGAGAAACAACCGTTTCGATCACCGTCTCGACAACCGTTTAGACAACCGTTTCGAACGTCTTCTTGACCATCGTCTCGGCGGCCTGACGCGGCAGAGTGGCAGACCACCCGTTGTGCTCACCTGATCCTCGCTCCGGTCGTGCGGCGCAGGTCCCTTTGCCCCACCCGTCAGCGCGAGTATCCGGAGCGGCCAGTGGTCGTCGACCCCCTTGTACCCCGACGTGTCGTGGGGGAACGAGCCGCTGCTGCCGCGTCCGCCGCCGCCGTGTCCAGCGCGCTGCCGGCCTTCGTGCGGGCGGCGGAGGCGACGAAGGAGACCAGCGGTCACCACAACCGCAACCATGTGCTGCCGCTGACCCCGCAGTTGGCCCGGCTGCTGGGGCGCGAGGCCGGCACGCCGGTGACGGTGCGCATCCCGCGCGCCGACGCGCTGCCGGTGGTGATCAGAACCTGGCAGGACGAGGCGGCGATCCTGCGCGCCGTGCGCAGCGCGCTGTCCCACGCCCCCGAGTGCCTGGTCAAGCGCCCGGGGTACGCCATCCACAACTATGTGGAAGGCGTCCCGCTCTCCACGGTCTGCGGAAACGGCAAGCCCGTCGACACGCTGCTCATGCAGGCGCTGGTCGAGCTGCTGGCCCGGATGACGCAGGTGCGGCGGGCGGCGCTGCCGCCCCTGCCGAGCTGCTGGCCCGCCAACCACAGCGACAGCCAGGCCTTCCTCAAGACCCTGGTACGGCTCGCCGACGAACAGATCCGGACGCCCAACTGGGCTGAGTTCGGTGGCCTGTTCAAGGCGCTGGGCATCTCCGACGACGCCATGGTCCGGCTGTCCGAGCGGGTGCCGTCGATGTCCCGCCGCCCCTACAGCCTGCTCCACGCGGACCTGCACCGCGACAACCTGATCGTGTCCTACGACGCGGCCCCGCCCCTCGTCTGCGTGGACTGGGAACTGGCCACCTACGGCGACCCCTTGCACGACCTCGCCACCCATCTGGTGCGCATGCGCTACCCGCAGCACCAGTGGTCGGAGGTGATCGACGCGTGGGCCGACGCCATGGGCGAACTTCAGCCCGGCGCGGTCAAGGGGCTGGCCAGGGACCTGCGCCACTACCTCGACTTCGAACGCGCCCAGTCCGTCTACCCCGATGTCATGCGCGCCGCACGGTCGTTGCAGGGGTCCTTCACCCAGCGAAGCCTGGACGAGGCCACCTCGGAGGTGCGCCGGGCGCTGGAGACGGCGGCGGGGCCGCTGCGGCTGAGAAACGTTCCGGCGGAGGACGAGATCGAGCGCGCGCTGTTCCGGTGGCTGGCCTCGCGCGGCGACGGGGACGTCAGCGGTCGCCACTGGATCGCGAAGGCCTGCGACTGGCGTCCCGACCCGCGCTTTGCCGAACAGGCCGCCTTCCCCGCGTCCGCGGTCCGTGACGCCCTGCTCGCCGAGGGCGCCGCCCCCGCGCACCGGGTGTTCAAGGGCACCGGCCACCTCAACTCGGTGGTCCAGGTCCCGGGCGTCGGAACCCCCGTCGTCGTACGCCGCAAACTGGCCAACGTCCTGCGCCGGGAGCCCTCCTATCTGAGCGAGCACGTCGTCCTGCGCGCGATCCAGGCCTCGGGCGTGCGGGTGGCGGCGCCGCAGGTGCTGGCGCTGGGCGAGAGTTATCCGGACGACGCCTTCAGCATCCACACGTACGTCGGCACCCGCATCGACCAGCCGCCCAGCCATCCGGTGAACGGCCTGCTCCCGCACGAGGCGGACGCGCTCGTTGACCAACTGTGCGAACTCACCGGCGTGGACCACCGGTTGATCGACCCGCAGGCCGGGGGCATCGACTTCAACGACTGGCTGAAGGAACAACTCGTCGGCCTGGTACGAAACTTGCCGAAGGAGTCCCTCCAACTGGCCCGCACGCTCGGCCTGCCCGACGAGCGGCGGCTGCGGGAGATCCTGTCCCGGCACCGGGTCAGCCGCCGGGCGCCGGCCCTGCTGCACGGCGACCTCAACCCGTGGAACCTGGTCCGCCGCACCGACGAGCTGGCCCTGACCATCATCGACTGGGAGATGGCCCTCGTCGGCGACCCGCTCTACGACCTGGTCCGGCACATGCACCTGACACCGACCCGGCCGGAGATCCGGACCCGGATGTTCCGGCGCTGGGAGGAGACGCTGCCGAAGCGGTACACGAAGGACTGGGGCAGGGACTGGTCCGTCTACCGCTGGATCGAGATCGTCCGCTCCGCGTACATCGACCTCGACCGCCTGGCGACCCGCGCGAGCCTGGACGCCCCCAACGTCCGCCGAGCCGTCGACTCCTACGCCGGCACCCTCGCGGCGGCCACGGCCTGCCTGGGCCTCCCGGTGTCGAGAACGGCGAACCCTTATCTGGCGCGGGCGCTGGGGTAGGCGGGACGGATGGGGCCGGAGGGGGGGGCGGATGGGTCCGGAGGGGGAATCCGCCGCCGTAGGCTCGCTTCATGAGTGAGACCGGGCTCGGGCTGCGTGAGCGCAAGAGGCAGCGGATGTACCAGGCCGTGTCGGACGTCGCCGTCCGGCTCTTCATGGAGCGCGGCTTCGACGCGGTGTCCGTCGCCGAGGTCGCCGCCGCGGCCGAGATCTCCAAGCCGACCCTCTTCCGGTACTTCCCGACCAAGGAGGACCTGGTCCTGCACCGGATCGCCGATCACGAGCAGGAGGCGGCGCGGATCGTCGTCGCGGCGCGTGCCGAGGGGGTGGCGCCGCTGCCCGCCCTGCGCCGCCACTTCCTCGACGGACTGGCCGCCGACGACCCGGTCACCGGCCTCAACGACCACCCGAACGTCCGCGCCTTCTACGACCTCCTCTACGGCACCCCGTCCCTGGTAGCCCGCCTGTACGGCTACCTGGAACGCTCGGAAGCGGCCCTGGCGGAAGCGCTCGTCGCCTCTATGGGGGACGGCGTCGGGGAGGGCCTGCCCGATGCCCTCGATGCGCGGCTGGCGGCCGGCCAGATCATCGCCGTCCGGCGGATCCTCGCCGAGGAGAACTGGCGGCGGATCGCGGCGGGGGAGCGGCTGGAGGACGTACGGGGCGAGGCGGTAGAGGCGGCGGAACGGGCGTTCGCGGTGCTGGGAGCGGGACTGCCACGCCTGACCTGATCACCGAACCGCCCGATGGCGATGGATATTGTCGACACTCGGTAAAAGATGTAACTCGGTAATATTATTCGTTACTGTTGCTTGCATGACGGCACCCGACCTCGACACCGCCCTCCACCAGGAACGCGCCCACCACGACACCTGCCGTGCCGCCCTCGCCGCGATGGTCGAGGGCGCCGACCTCCAGGTGGTCACCGGCGAGGACGTCTCCGCGTCCGGCGCCGACGCGGAAGTCCTCGGCTACCGGCTGCGCAGTCACGCCAAGGCCCTGCACGAGCTGCCCGAGGGCCCGCTGTTCTTCGGCCGGCTGGACTTCGCGCACGGCACGGGCGACGAGCACGCGGGTCTCGCCCACCACATCGGCCGCCTCCGCATCAGCGAGCACCCGGCCGCCCCGCCCCTCGTCGTCGACTGGCGGGCCCCCGTCTCCCGCGCCTTCTACCAGGCGAGCGCCCGCGACCCGCAGGGCGTGGCCGTCCGGCGCCGGTTCGGCTGGGCCCCCGCCAGCCGGGGCGACTCCACCGACCTCACCGGCCTGGAGGACGAACACCTCGGCGCTGGCGGGCGGTTCGACGTCCGGGACGGCGAGGTCGGGCGGCCGGACGGCATCGTCGCCCGGGAGATCGAACGCCCCCGCGTCGGCCCCATGCGCGACATCGCCGCGACCATCCGACCCGAGCAGGACGACCTCGTACGAGGAGACCTCGCCGCGTCGGTGTGCGTGCAGGGCGCGCCCGGCACCGGCAAGACCGCCGTGGGCCTGCACCGGGCCGCCTACCTCCTCTACACCCACCCGCGCCGCATCCAGCGCGGCGGCCTGCTGATCCTCGGCCCCAACCGCGCCTTCCTCACGTACATCGCGGAGGTCCTCCCCTCCCTCGGCGAGACCGGCGTACGGCAGTCGACGCTCCACGACGAGATCGCCCGCCACCCGGTGACCGCCGTGGACCCCGACCACACCGCCGCCGTCAAACACGACGCCCGGATGGCGGAGGTGCTGCGCCGCGCGGTGTACGGCCGGGTGACGGCCGACCGCGCCGAGGACCTCTCCCTCCCGGACGGCTCCTACCGCTGGCGGATCGCGGGCCGCGAACTGACGGAGATCGTCGCCGGGGTGCTCGCCGAGGACCTGCCGTACGACACCGGGCGCGAGCGGGTACGCAGCCGGATCGTCCGCCGCCTCCAGGAGCGTGCCGAACGCCGAAGCGGCACCCGCCCGCCCTCCTGGACCCGCCGGGTCGAACGGGCGCGGGCCGTCAGCGAGTGCGTAGAGGCGGTATGGCCGAAGACTCGCCCGGAGGAATTGCTGTCCCAACTCCTAACAAACAAGGAGGAGTTGACGGAGGCGGCGAACGACATCCTCTCCCCCGCCGAACAACAGTCCCTGCTCTGGCCGCGTCCGCCGCGCTCACCGAGGTCGGCGCGCTGGTCGGCCGCCGACCTCGTCCTCCTCGACGAGCTCGCCGGCCTCCTCGACCGTCCGCAGGGCTACGGTCATGTCGTCGTCGACGAGGCCCAGGACCTCTCCCCGATGGAGTGCCGGGCCGTCGCCCGCCGGATCCCGTTCGGCTCCCTCACGGTCCTCGGCGACCTGGCCCAGGGCACCACCCCCTGGGCGGCGACCTCCTGGCCGGTCCAACTCGCCCACCTGGGCAAACCGGACGCGACGATCGTCCCCCTGACCCTCGGCTTCCGCGTCCCGGCCGCCGTCCTCACCCTCGCCTCCCGCCTCCTCGACCGCCTCGACGCCGACGTACCACCCGCCCACTCCCTGCGCCGGGACGGCGAACTACGCGTCCGGCGGACCGCCGACGGCTGCGACCTGCACGCCGCGGTCGTCGCCGCCGTCCGCGACGCACTCACCCACGAGGGCTCGGTCGGCGTCATCGCCGCCGACACCCAACTCGACGCCGTCCGCACGGCCCTCACGACGGCCGGCATCCCCACCTCCGGCCCGGACGACCCCACCGCCCGCGTGACGACCGTCCCCGCGACCCTCGTCAAGGGCCTCGAGTACGACCACGTGATCGCCGTAGAACCGGCAGCCATCGCAGAATCGGAACAACGCGGCCTGAACCGCCTGTACGTCGTCCTGACCCGCGCGGTGTCCCGCCTGGAGGTGATACACGAACGGGACCTGCCATGGACGTGACGAGACGGGCCGTGCCGCGCCGCGATGTGACCGGGCATCCTGGACGGTGATGCTGCTCTATCTCGATGTCGACGGAACGCTGATCCCGTTCGGGGGCCAGGCTCCCCACCCGGAGTACGGGGAACCGTCCCCCGAACACCCGCTGCTGTCCCGCCTGGACCCGTCCCTCGGCCCCCGACTGCTGTCCCTGCGCTGCGAGTTGGAGTGGGCGACGACCTGGCTGGACGACGCGAACACCGTCCTGACGCCACGACTCGGCCTGCCCACGCTGCCGGTGGTGCGGTGGCCGGAGGACGAGGATGACGAAGCGGTACCGGCACCGGGGGGCGGCGGCGTGCACTGGAAGACGCGGGTGCTTGTCGCCCGGGCCGCCGGTCGTCCGTTCGTCTGGCTCGACGACGAGATCACCGACGCCGACCGCGTCTGGACGGCCGCGCATCACCCCGGCGCCGCGCTCCTGCACCGCGTTGACCCCGCCCGAGGCCTCACGGACGCGGACTTCGTGGTCGTGGAGGAGTGGATCGGCGGGCGGCGAGGGGGGTAGGTCTGGAAACCGGAAAACCCGTCGATGCGGTGGGCCGGGGCGTCGTAGGGTGCCGGGCTGTGACGGTTTCTTCGGTGGGCGGGGCGTCGCTGTGGAGTGACCGGCAGTTCGTCCTGCTCGCCTGCGCGCGGGTCGTTTCCGTGCTGGGCAACGGGTTCGCGCGGGTGGCGCTGGCGTTCGCGGTGCTTGCGCTGCCGGGGGCCAGTGCGGGCCGGCTGTCGCTGGTGGTGGCCTGCCAGGCGTTGCCGCAGTTGGTGTTCATCCTGGTGGGCGGGGTGATCGCGGACCGTATGTCACGGTCGCGACTGATGGTCCTGGCCGACGTACTGGGCGCGGGGGCGTACGCGGGGCTCGCCACCATGGTGCTCACCGGTCACGCCCCGCTGCCGGCGATGTGCCTGCTCGCGATGGCGGCCGGAACGGCGACGGCGCTGTTCGCCCCGGCGATGGACGGCCTCGTACCGCTGGTCGTGCCCGCGGACCGCCTCCAGCAGGCCAACGGACTGCTGCGGATGGGCACCAACAGCTCGCTGCTGCTGGGCCTGGCGTTGTCCGGGGTGACCGTCGCGCTGGTGGGCGCGGGCTGGGCGCTCGCGCTCAACGCGGCGTCCTTCGTCGTCAGCGCGGCGCTGACCGCCCGGCTGCGACTGGCCGCGCGACCGCGCAAGCGGGCGTCGGGCTGGGTCGACCTGAGAGAGGGGTGGCAGGAGTTCGCCTCCCGGCAGTGGCTGTGGGTCGTCGTCGCCCAGTACTCGGTCGTCGTCGCCGCGCTCAACGCCAACCTCGGGGTGCTCGGCCCCCTGACCGCCGAACAGCACCTCGGCGGGGCACGGGCGTGGTCGGTCGTCGTGGCCGCACAGGCCGTGGGCACCATCGCCGGCGCGGGACTCGCCACCCGGGTACGCGTGAAACGCCCCCTGCTGGTGGCCGTACTGTGCACGTTTCCGGCCGCCGTACCGATCGCCCTGCTCAGCGCCCGAGCCCCGGTCTGGCTGATCGCCGCGGCCATGTTCGGCGCCGGGATCGCCAGCGACGTCTTCGGCGTGCTGTGGGCCACCACCATCCAACGCGAGATCCCGGAACGCGTCCTGTCCCGAGTCAGCTCCTACGACTGGTTCGGCTCCCTCGCCTTCGCCCCACTGGGCCTGCTCATCGCCGGCCCCCTCGCCACCACCGCAGGCACCGCCCCGACCCTGGCCGCCTGCGCGACCCTGATCGTCCTGTCCACCACAGCAGCCCTCCTCGCCCCCCAGGTACGCAACTTGCGCACCACCACCGAGACACCTTCTGCCACGGTGGTTTCCTCGGAGAGCGCCCGCTGACCACGACGCCTTGGGGATCATGAAGGATGCGCCCGGATGACTGGCACCTCACGGAAGACGTCGACGGCTTTCTCGCCCGAGCCGGGGAGTTCCTGTGCTCACGGCCCGTCCGGCACCTCGTGTCGCTGACAGTGACCGAGAGGCTGCGGACGCGGGGCGGCCGCGTACGGCACCGGAGCTCCTCTCCTCGGCGGGCTGGAGCGCGCGGGTGAGGTCCGTGCGACCTGCTACCGCATCCCGTCCCGCGGACTGGGCCTCACCCCCCTCACCTCCGAGGAGGCGGACGCCCTCGCCGCTCGCCTGGCCGCCCTCGGGCACTCCCTTCCCTACGTCAGCGCGGACCACGGCACCGCGGCCGCCTTCGCCGAAGCCTGGCGGCGGCACACGGGCGCGACGGCGACCCTCCGCGTCCGGCTGCGCCTGTACCGCCTCGGTACGCTCACCCCGCCGGAGCCGTTCCCGGCGGGCCGGGGCCGGCGCGTGGGTGAGCGGGACCGTGAGCAACTCATGCGCTGGTGCCGGGAGTTCGCTGCGGACGTCGGCGAAGACGTCTCCATCGACGCCGACTCGTGGGCCGGCACACGCTTCGCGGACAAGCGCTACACCTTCTGGGAGACCCCGGACGGCACGCCCGTCTCCATGGCGGGCCTGAACCCGATGGTCGCGGGCCAAATCCTCCAGGTGGACCCCGTCTACACCCCGTCCGACCTGCGCGGTCACGGCTACGCGGGCGCCGTGACGGTCGAGGTGAGCCGCGCCGCCCTGGCCGCAGGCGCCACAGAGGTCGCGCTGTTCACGAACGCCGCCAACCCCACCAGCAACGCCCTCTACCAGCGCCTCGGATACCGCCCGGTCACGGACTGGGCCGCATACGACTTCGCGTGAGCCGGCAGCGCCCTGCGCGTCGTCCGGTCCTACTCGTCCGGGTCCCAGGCGCCGAGCTGGTCGAACATGAGCGTCTCGCCGACCTTCTCGGCGTCGAACACCGGTGAATCCGGCACCAATTGCTGCACGAACACACTGGTCGTCGTCTTGCCCGCGCCATGGGTTCCGTTGAGCCATACGATCATGGGCCCCGTCGCTAGAGCCGCGATGGGGCCTCGCGTCAGGGAGTGGGCGAGGGGGCAGAACTCGACCTCGCTCACATTCGGCCGGAGTCGAGCGTCACGCCGGTGGGCGGGTGAGTCTGGTGGCGACGGCGTCGAGGATCCAGTCCAGGCCGGTGGTGAAGGATGTCTCGGCGTCCACGTCCGTGCCGTCGTGCACGGCCTTGGCCAGGGCCGGGAAGCGGCCCGTGGCCAGCATTCTCGTCACGTGCGGGCCCGAGGCGCGCTGCCAGTCGAGCTTGGACAGGCCGGTGGCGCGTTCGGCGCGCAGGTTCGCGATCTCGCGCCGGATCGCGCCGGTGGAGTAGGCGCTGACCGTCTCCACGGCGCGCATGACGGTGTCGATGTCGGCGAGGCCGTCGAGGGCGGCCAGTTTGGCCTCGGTCACGGCGAGGCCGTGCGGGCCCAGGGTCGGGCGGCCGCCGAGCAGGTCGGCCAGCCATTCGTGGCGGAGAGCGGCCTGCCTGGTGCGGTGGGCGAGGACGCGCAGCGCCTCCCGCCAGTCACCGGGCTGCTCCGGGGGGAGAATCTCGGCGTGGACCTCGTCCACCATGAGGTCGAACAGCTCCTCCTTGGTGGAGATGTAGCCGTACAGCCGCATCGGGCCGGCGTTCAGCCGGGCGGCGACCTTGCGCAACGACACCGCCTCCAGCCCGCCCTCGTCGGCCAGCGCGACGGCGGCGGCGACGATCCGCTCCCGGTCGAGCGGCACGGGAGGAGTCGGCGGCTCCGGCCGGTCCCACACAGTCATGGTCACATCGTACTGTTGCGATGCGCTGTATTAGCGCAATACAGTGTATCGGCATGAGACATCGCATCGCAGTGGTCGGGAGCGGCCCTGCCGGCCTCACGTTCGCCCGCGTCCTGCACCGCCATGGCCACCCCGTCGCCGTCTTAGAACGCGATCCCGCCCCCGACGCCCGCCCCCCGGGCGGCACGCTTGACCTGCATGAAGGGCTCGGCCAGCTCGCGCTGGACAAGGCGGGGCTGCTCGCGGAGTTCCGGGCGCTGTCCCGCCCCGAGGGGCAGGCCATGCGCATCCTGGACACGGACGGGACCGTCCTGCGCGACTGGTCACCGGGACCGGACGACCGGGCCAATCCCGAGATCGACCGCCGGCAACTCCGCGACCTGCTGCTCGGCCCACTCGACGTCCAGTGGGGCCGGGCCGTGACGCAGGTGGTGCCGGGGAAGGAACAGGACGATCGGGACGGTGTCCTGGTCCGTTTCGCGGACGGGCGGCAGGAGACCTTCGACCTCGTGGTCGGCGCGGACGGCGCCTGGTCCCGGATCCGCCCGGCGCTCTCGTCGGCGACGCCGCACTACACCGGCGTCACCTCGGTCGAGACCTCCCTCGACGACGTCGACACCCGCCACCCCGACCTCGCCCGGCTGATCGGCGACGGTTCCGTGGCCGTGTACGGCGTGAACCGGGCTCTCGTCGCTCAGCGCAACAGCGGCGGCCACGCCAAGGTGTACGCCCAGTTCCGCGCACCGCTGGACTGGCACACGCACCAGGGCCTGGACCGGGACCTGGCCGACGTCGAGGCGGCGCGATCGAGCCTGCTGGCCCTGTTCGACGGCTGGGCCGCTCCCGTCCTCGACCTCCTCCGCCACGGCACCGCTTTCGTCCACCGCCCCCTCCACGCCCTGCCCGTGTCCCACACCTGGACCCACGTCCCCGGGGTGACGCTCCTGGGCGACGCCGCCCATCTGATGCCCCCGTTGGGGGCGGGCGCGAACCTCGCGATGCTGGACGGCGCCGAACTCGCCGAGTCCATAGCGACCGCCACCGCCACCGCCACCGGTACCGCTTCCGGCCCTGGCCTCGGCCCTGGAGACCTGGACGAGGCCGTCCGAGCCTTCGAAGAACAGATGTGGGCACGGGCCGGCAAGTGGGCGAAGATCACGACCGCCGGCCTGGAACGCCTCGTAAGCCCGGACCCCACCGAAGCCCTCACCCTCTTCGACCAGGTCCAGCCCGACATCACTCCATCGACTCCAGAATGCGGTCGAGTGTCCGGCGCCCCATTCTGCTCATCGTCGGATTGCTCTCGATGTAGTACCAGACAACACCCATAGCCTGTTGGAACGCCCACGCTTTCCCGCGCTCCCATTCCGGATCGTCGCAGTCCAGTCTCCGCCGGAGCACTTCCCGCGGGCCTGGCTGCAACAGGTGCCAGGCGCTGACCAGATCCAGCGCCGGGTCGGCCGGTCCGAAGCCGCCGGTGTCGAGTACGCCGCTGAGCCGGTCTCCCGCGACCAGCACATTGCCGGGAATCAGGTCACCATGGCTCATCACGTCGGCACCGGTGCGTGGCAACTCCCGGAAATGGCTCCATATCTCGCGCAGCCGGGGCACATCGAGCAGTCCGTTGCTTTCTTCGAAGCACTTCGCCATCCAATCGTCGTGGTGCGCGAGAACGCCGCCACGACCTTCGCCGCTGAAAAGCCGCCCGCGCGTCTCGGCGTCCCGCAGGGCTGCGATGAAGGCCGCAAGGTCCTCGGCAAAAGCGTCCGAGCCACTCGGGTCGGCATCAAAGGCGACCGTTCCCGACACCCATGTCTGGACCGACCACGGCATGGGGTAACCCGCTCCAGGCATGCCCAAAGCGACGGGTTCCGGGGTGGGGAACCGAGACACCTGCGCCAGCTCCGCGCTCGCCCGGGCTTCCTGTTCCAGAACCGCCAGCGCCTCGGCGGCATCGGCCAGCCGCAGGGGGAAACGCGCCGAGAGGTCGTTCCCGATGCGGAAGATGGCGTTGACCGTCCCGGTCGACGGTAGGAGTCGGATCGCTTTACCGCTCCACTGAGGGAACTGTTCTTGGATCAAGGCCGCAACGATTTCGGTGGTCACGCCCACTTGGTCATCGTGCATGGTCATTTCGACATGACTCCGGGCGTCGTACGACCCTGTGAGAAGGCGATGTTCACTCGTGGCTTGGAACTGTGAGGCTGTAGCGGATTTTCTCCTTGGCGTTCGCGCCGAGGCGGTCGTAGAAGCGGATGGCTCCTTTGTTCCAGACGGGGGTCTGCCATTGGATCTCGGTGAGGCCGAGGTTGCGTGCCTCGGCCGTCACGGCATTCATGAGCAGTGCGCCGAGACCGGAGCCCCGGCTGTCGGAATTCAGGAAGAGGCAGTCCATGTGGAGGAATTCGCGGCCCTCCCAGGTGGAGACTTCGGGCGCGCAGGTGGCGTAGCCGACGACCTCCCCGTCGGGCAGCTCCGCCACCAGGCAGCGCAGCCGTGGTGTCGGGGTGGCGAAGAGCAGGGCTTCGAGCCGGTGCGCGAGGTCGGGGGCGGGCGGCGAGGCCTGTTCGTAGGCGGCGTGCTCGGCGACCAGTTCGGCGATCCGCGGCAGATCGTCGGGGCGGGCGTGCCGCACGTTCGGGGTGCTGTTCACCGGACGGTTCCCGTCAGGGTGTCGGCACCCCAGGCGGTCAGGCGGTTCGTGATCGGGCCGCTGCCGTCCAGGACATGCCGTGAGAACGCGTCGCGTTCGTGGGCCAGGATCGCGCCTTCCCAGACGCAGGGGGCAAGGCCGGTGCGGCCCGGGCGGAGCTGGTCGGCGTGTCCGGCCGGTCCGGTGAAGACGGCCAGGTCGGACATGTGCCCCTCGATCCAGCTCTGGACCAGGACGTAGTCGCCGTCGCCGCCGGCGTGCACGATCAGGACAGCGAGCCCGAGCGACCCGCGGACGCGCCCGAGTTCCAGGTGCGCCGCGGTGATCCGCAGGGCGGCGGCGATGTCCTGTTCCGTCACGGTGCGGCCTGGCGCCTGAAGGGAGTAGGCCTTCACCAGGTGGCCGCCGGCCTCTCGAGTACCTGCGGCCCGTACGGTGCGCTCATGGTGGCCCTGCGCCAGCGCGAGCAGCGCCTCCGTGTCCACTGCCGCCGGCAGTCCCTCGCGATTACTCATTCGCCCATCATGCATGCGCGCTCTCGCCGGATCCCCGAGCTGATTCAACAACAGCCGGTCGGCAGAGGCTGGTTGGGGGTGCAGGAGGGCTTCGATCTGTTTGGCAGTGGTCTCGATGGTGGTGCTGAGCGGTGTGCGGCCCGTGCCTGGTAGGGGTGCTTGCATCGGGGGGCGGGGGTGGAATTCGGCGAGGGTTTTGCGGGGCGACGGGGAGGTCGTCACTGAGGATCGACTGCCACCAATGGGCCGAGGCGAACAGGCTGATCGGCGTGATGTGTTCGGGGTAGCCGGCCGTGATCGGCCAGAGGGCCGCCGGGAGTTCGGTGCGGTGGACGAGCGGGTAGTGGCGGTGGGCCGGACCGCTCCGGAGCTTGCCGGCGGCGTCGTAGCAGCGGGCGATGAGGGGCGGGCCGTAACGTCGTCGCAGTCGCCGGCAGCGGTCTTGGGTGCGGCGGACATCGGGGGTCCGGGGCAGGTCAAGTTGTTGTTCGGGGGCGAAGACGTGCTGTCGGCCCGGCATGCCGCTCGCTCCTACCGCTGGAGCTCCATGACGTCGGCGACTACGCAACTGACGTTGTCCGGGCCGCCGGAGCCGTTGGCGAGGGTGATGAGTTCGCGGACGGCTTGCTCGGGTTCGCTGATCTCGGAGAGCGCTCGGTGGATGTCTTCGGTCGGCACGACGGTCGACAGACCGTCGGAGCAGAGCAGATATCGATCCCCCCGCTGGGCGTCGTGCAGGCGCATGTCAGTGGTCGTGTCGGCTCCTTGGCCCAAAGCCCGGACCAGCAGCGACCGCTGGGGGTGGGAAGCGGCTTCTTCCGGGGTGAGCCGTCCTTCGTCGACCATCGACTGGACAACGGTGTGGTCGTGCGTGATCTGGCACAGTTCTCCGTCGCGCAGAAGGTAGACGCGGGAGTCGCCGATGTGGACGAGGCCCAGTTGCGATCCGGTCCAGAGCATCGCGGTGAGTGTCGTGCCGGTGTCTTCGGGCGAAGAGCCGGTTCCGGCAACGTCGTGCACGGCCTGTTTGGCCTGTTCGATGACGTCTTCGAGGACGTTGAGGAGATCGACTCCGAGGCATACCGGCGCTTGATCGGTGTGCATCTGAACATCGGCGAAGGCCGCCACGCGCTCGGGCGCCGGATCTTCTTCGGGCGTCTCGGCGAGCTCAGGCACGGATATAGGGACGGGATGGAGGACCAGCTCGGAGCACTGGGTATGGCGATGAACTCGGTGGTGTGGTGGAACACCCTCTACATGGACGCCGCGGTCAAGGAGCTGGAAGCCGGCGGGCTGACCGTCTCCCAGGAGATCCGCTCCCGTCTCTCCCCGCTGGTGCATGAGCACATCAACTTCCACGGGCGGTATCCGATCGTCCGCTCGCACAGCGACGGTGCCCTGCGGGCACTGCGGGACCCGAACACCGCCGAGGAATAGCCCCCGTGCAGCGGTGCCGTCTTCGTACGGACGGGCCCGCACCTCGCTGCCGTCTGGTCGCGCTCGGCGAGCGGGCCGCCGCGACGGAGGCGGTGCCTGAGCTGCCGGTCCCCACGCGACTGCCGCCGGGCCGCCCGCTCACCGGCCTGCGGCGATGACCTTCGAGCGCGGTGCGGGGTGCTGGCGCCGTGGTCCTGTTTCCGAACCCGAAGGGTCTCTTGCCGCACTGGGGTTACGCGTATAACGTCAACTGTGCAGGTATGTCCGTGATCGTTCCCGGAGAGGAGGCCCCCAGATGATCATGACTGGCGGGAGCCGCCATCTGTGGATCTTCGGTGATCACTCGTACCTCAGCCAGTTCTACGGCTGACACACCGGTTCGGCTTCAGGGCACAGATGTGCCCACCTCACCGACCTCGTCAGTCAAGGAATCCCGTCATGACAACACCCGCCCCTGTCCGCTGCACGATCTCCCACGACGACACCCAGTGGGCCGCCCGTCACATGCCGATGCTCGCGGCCACCATGCAGACCCACTCGGCCGCCTTCGAGGGACGGCGTATCGGGATCTGTCTGCACATCGAGCCGAAGACCGCCGTGCTGGTGTCCTACCTGGCCCAGGCGGGCGCACAGGTCACCCTGACCGGTTCCCCCGGTACCACTCAGGAGGACACCGCGGACGCGCTGCGCGCCGCCGGCGTCACCGTCATCGGTCACCGGTCCGACGACCTCGACCAGCACCGCGGGAACATCGCGCAGGTACTGGACTCCCGGCCGGACCTCATCCTCGACAACGGCGCGGACCTGATCGAGGCCGTGATGGCCCAGGGGGGTCTTCCCGGTCTCATCGGGGCCACCGAGGAGACCACCACCGGCGGCCTGCGCATCCGATCCTGGAGCTCCCCGCCTTCTTTCCCCGTCATCGTCATCAACGACAGCCAGCTCAAGCTGCTGGTCGAGAACGAGTTCGGCGTCGGGCAGAGCGTTGTCCAGGGCTTCATGAACGCCACCAACCTCATGCTTCCCGGAGCGCATGCGACCGTCGTCGGCTACGGTCCCTGCGGGCGGGGGGTCGCCGACACACTCGCCCATCTGGGCGCCCGGGTCGCGGTGGCGGACACCGACCCATACCGCGCTCTGGAAGCGGTGATGGCGGGCCATCAGGTCGGAGAGCTGAGCGAACTTCTGCCCCGGACCCAGTTGCTCTTCCTGGCCACCGGCCACCCGGGAGTGATCGGCACAGCCGAGCTGGACGTCCTGCGGGACGGCGCGGTGATCGCCGGGGTCGGACACATGCCGTGGGAGCTGGACACGGACGCGCTGGCCGAACGCACGCGGTCCGTGCACCGATCGGGCGCCAGCGGGCAGGAACGCGCCGTCCACCGCCTCGACGACGGTCGTGAACTGGTCGTGCTCGCCGACACCAAGATGATCAACCTCACGGCGGCCAGGGGCAACCCGATCCAGGCGATGGACCTCGGACTCACCCTCCAGGCCCGCAGCCTCGCCGCGCTCGCCACGGCCACGGATCAGTCCCTCAGCTCGGGAGTGCAACCCGTCCCCGAGCCCATCGACCGGAGCGTCGCCACCGACCTGGTGTCCATACTGAGCCGTATCTGAGGTCCGCCGAAACCCGGGGGCCCACCCCGCCAGGCCGGGACCCCGGAATCGCCTGCTCCCCCGAACGATGTGATCAGGCCCCCCGGGACGCCTCGACGGCGCGATGCGGTGTGCGAGGGTCTGCGGTCGTGATCGGTCAGATCACCAGTCCGGTGAGGGGTTCGGTGCCGTCGATGAAGGCGCGGGCCAGGTCGGACAGGCGGCGGTTGTGTGCGCGGGCGTAGCCGCGCAGCGCTGTGAAGACCGTTTCCCTGTCGATGCCGATGCCGATGCCGATGTCGATGTCGAGGCGTTCGGCGAGTTTTCCCTTGGCCTGTTCGATCAGCACCCGGCTGTTCAGCGCGGTCTGGAGTTGTTCGTTGAGGACGCTGCTGCGGTCGGTGGAGCGTTGTCGCAGAAGGCTGATGGTGGCGACGTCCGCCAACGCCTGAGCGACGGGTGCGTCGACCGGGTCGAAGGGGCCGGGGCTGGTGCGGAAGAGGTTGAGTGCGCCGACGACCTCGTTCCGCAGCCGCATCGGATGCGCCTGGACGGCCGCGAAGCCGCGCTCGCCGGCCTGCGCGGCGAAGCGCGGCCACCGGTCGGCCTCGGTCGCCAGGTCGGGGACGTGCCTGACCGGAAGCACTCCCTTCGGGTGTCGGTTCGCGTCTGGGCTACCAGTTCCGCAGCGCACGGCGAGCCTCCGTGCCGTTTCGCGCGACGCTCCGATACGACCAACGGCCCTGGGTCGCACACCAGCTTCCGAGTCGCGCAGACCTTGAAGTTCCCCCCGCGAACTGGACAGCGGGTGTTTACGCTGCCGGGGCGAGGTTCTGCCTGAGCAGGGATCTCGTTTCGAGCGGGGTGACGTACCCGTAGTCGGGGTGCCGACGGAGCCGGCTGCGGTTGTACTCGACCTCGATGTAGCGGAAAACGTCGGCCCGGGCCGCCTCGCGGGTCTCCCACACGGTCGTCCCGATCTCCGCTTTCAGAATGGCGAACCAGCTTTCCGCGGCGGCGTTATCGTAACAAGAGCCGACGCGTCCCATCGACTGCCTCATGCGCAACTTGCCTATTTCGGTGCGGAATTCGTCACTCGTGTATTCACTGCCGCGATCCGTGTGCATGATGCAGAG
>NZ_FOFF01000046.1 GCF_900110755.1 Streptomyces sp. yr375 | reverse complement strand
CGACGCGGGGTGGAGCAGCTCGGTAGCTCGCTGGGCTCATAACCCAGAGGTCGCAGGTTCAAATCCTGTCCCCGCTACTGAAGGCCGAGGGCCGGAATCCGAAAGGGTTCCGGCCCTTAGCCGTTCCTGCCCTTAGTCGTCCTGGGGGTAGGTCTTGCCCCTGTTGTGGTTTGGCGTTGTGGTTCGGCCCCGGCTACGTCGTTGCGCAGGTCGGGCAGATTCCGCGGTAGGTGACCTCTACGTCCGAGACTGCGAAGCCGTAGCGTTCCGAGTCGGGGAGGTCGGTCAGGGGGTTGCCGCTCGGGTGGACGTCCTTGATCTCGCCGCAGCGGGCGCACACCAGGTGGTGGTGCGGGCGGTGGGCGTTCGGGTCGTACCGCTTGGCTCGTTTGTCGGTGGCTACCTCGAGGACCTCGCCGAGGGAGACCAGTTCGCCGAGGGTGTTGTAGACGGTTGCCCGGGAGATCTCGGGGAGCCGGACGACGGCCCTGGAGTGCACCTCGTCGGCGGTCAGATGGACGTGTTCGCCCTCGAGCACCTCGGCGACGACCCGCCGCTGTGCGGTCATTCGCCATCCGCGCCCGCGCAGCCGTTCCAGAAGGTCACTCATGGAATTCAGCCTAGCAGCAACCAGGACCAGGTCACGAACAGGTGTTACTTTAGATCTAAACTTGAATTGGACTCAGTCCAAGGACGGGCTGCTGTCGTGCCGGTACCCAGCAGCGGATGATGTCGCGGACCGAGACGATGCCGGCCGGGTCGTGGCCGTCGAGGACGATCAGGTGGCGGAAGCCGCCGTGGGCCATGGCCCGGGCCGCCTCCTCCAGGGTCCAGGTCGGGGCGGCGAAGACCACGTTGCCGGTGGTGTGGGCGTGGGTGTGTTCGGTGTCCGGGTTCTGGCCCAGGCCGACGGAGTTGAGGATGTCCCGTTCGGTGAGGATGCCGATGCCGCCGGCGTCCGGGTCCAGGACGATGGCCGCGCCGACCCGGCGGGCGGACATCAGGGCGGCGGCCTGACGGAGGGTGTGGGCGGGGCCGATGGTGAGGACCACCGTGCTCATGGCGTCGCGGACGAGCATGGGTGCGGAGCCACCTCCGATTCACACGTTCACAAGTGGGGGTGTGCTCAGCGTCGCAGGCAAAGCGGGGGTCAACAAGGGGGCGCACGTCGTCAATTGAGGGCGTGCGCGCTCATTTGTGGGTCCCCCCGGGGGCGGGGGTGGGCGTCAGTCGTGCTGGTTCAGGTAGCCCAGCAGTTCCTCGTGCAGCAGGCCGTTCGAGGCTGCCGCGTTGCCGCTGTGCGGGCCCGGGCGGCCGTCGAGGCCCGTGAACGTGCCGCCTGCCTCCGTCACGACGATCGCCGTCGCCGCCATGTCCCAGAGGGACAGCTCGGGTTCGGCGCACAGGTCGACCGAGCCCTCGGCGACCATCATGTACGGCCAGAAATCGCCGTACGCGCGCGTGCGCCACACCTCGCGGGTCAGGTCGAGGAAGCCGTTCAACCGGCCGCGCTCCTCCCAGCCGCTGAGCGAGGAGTACGCGAAAGAGGCGTCCGACAGTGTCGACACGCGGGAGACGTGCAGCCGGCTCGCGGTGGACAGGCTGCGGCCGGTGAACGCGCCGTACCCCTTCGCCGCCCACCAGCGCCGGCCCAGCGCGGGCGCGGAGACCACGCCGACGACGGGCTGGTAGCCGCTCTCGCCCGCCTCCATCAGCGAGATGAGCGTGGCCCAGACGGGCACGCCCCGGACGTAGTTCTTCGTGCCGTCGATCGGGTCGATCACCCAGCGGCGGGGGCCGGTGCCCTCGATGCCGTACTCCTCGCCCAGGACCGCGTCCCGGGGGCGGGCCCGCTGGAGCTGGCCGCGGATGAGTTCCTCGGCGGCCTTGTCGGCCTCGCTCACCGGGGTCATGTCCGGTTTGGTCTCCACCTTGAGGTCGAGGGCCTTGAACCGGTCCATGGTGGCGGCGTCGGCGGCGTCCGCGAGGACGTGCGCGAGGCGGAGATCGTCGAGGTAGTCCTGCATGGGACGAACCGTATCCGGCGGGGGAGGACGGGGCCACACCCGGCCGGAGTACGGACGGTTCGCCTCGGAATGCCCTCCGTACGCCCCCGCAAACCCTTGACACTGCCCGCACATGCGTCAAACCTGGGCGCAAGCCGCTGGCCCGAGGGAGGCGAGATGCCCGCAGCGCGCGATTCCCTACTGGACGCCGCCTTCGAGGCGCTGGCGCTACGGCCGTGGGCCGCAGTGCGGATGGTGGACGTCGCGGCGACGGCCGGGGTGTCCCGGCAGACGCTGTACAACGAGTTCGGCAGCAAGGAAGGCCTGGCCAGAGCGCTGGTCCGGCGCGAGGCCGACGGGTATCTGGCCGGCGTCGAGCGGGCGCTCGCCGTGCAGGGCGACGCTCGGGAGCGGCTCACCGCGACCGCCGAGTGGATTACGTCGGCCGCCCGCGAGAACGACCTCGTACGGGCTGTCCTGACCGGCTTCTGGGACGAGCGGCTGCCGTCGCCGACGCTCTCGGCGGTGCCGTCCGCGTCCGCCGTGCCGGCCCAGCGGCGGGCGGACGGGCCGTTGCCCTCGCCCGGCGACCTGGTGGGCGCGGTCCGCGACCGGGCCGTGGCGCTGCTCTGCGGGCCGGGCGCGGTCCGGGCCGACGCCGCCGATCTGGCCCGCTCCTGCGAGCTGGCCGTCCGGCTCGCGCTGTCCTGCGTGTCCGCGCCGCCGCCCGGTGAGGACGGGGTCGCGGAGCTGGTGCGGGGGGCGCTGCAACGGCAGTCCGCCGGGCAGTGAAGCGGACGGACTCCGGTCAGTGGGCGGAGCCCGACAGTTGTAGGCCGACGACTCCCATGATCACCAGGGTGATCGAGACGATCTTCAGGGTCGACACCAGGTCGCCGAGGAAGACCATGCCGTAGATCGCCGTGCCCGCCGCCCCGATGCCCGTCCACACCGCGTAGGCCGGGCCCACGTCGAGTTTCTTCAGGGCGAGGGTCAGCAGGCCGAAGCTGCCCAGGGCGAAGGCGCAGAAGGCGATGGTCGGCCAGAGCCTGGTGAAGCCGTGGGACAGCTTGAGGCAGACCGCGAAACCGGTCTCGAGCAACCCGGCCACGACGACCAGAAGCCACGCCATGTGCTGTCCCTCCGTCTGCCCGGCCGTCTGCCTGACCGGCTGCCCGTCCGTGCGGCCCGGTCCGGCTCGGTGCGATTATGCACTTACCGGACTCGGGGCGGCGCAAACAACGCGGTGGTCAGTCGCCGTCCGTGCGCTCGCGGGTGGAGAGCAGGCGGCGCAGGGAGTACAGCCGGGCCGGGTCGGCGTGGCCGTCGGCCACCCACGCGTCCAGCGCGCAGTCCGGCTCGTCGTGGCTGCACGCGCGCGGGCAGCCCTCGGTGCCCGGCACCAGGTCGGGGAAGGCGAGGACCACCCGGGACGGATCGACGTGGTGCAGGCCGAAGGACCGCAGGCCCGGGGTGTCGATCACCCAGTCGTCCGTGCCCGCCAGGGGCAGGGCCAGCGCCGAGGTCGTGGTGTGCCGGCCGCGGCCGGTCACCGCGTTGACATGGCCGGTCACCCGCCGCCGCTCCGGCGGGACCAGCGCGTTGACGAGGGTCGTCTTGCCGACGCCCGAGTGTCCGACGAACGCCGTGGTCCGCCCGGTCAGCAGCTCGCGCACCCGGTTCGCCGCGTCGCCGTTCTCCAGCTCCTCACGGCTGGTGACGACGTACGGGATGTCGAGGTGGCCGTACAGCTCCAGCAGCTTGTCCGGGGACGCCAGGTCCGACTTCGTCATGACCAGGAGGGGGGTCAGACCGCCGTCGAACGCGGCCACCAGGCAGCGGTCGATGAGCCGGGGGCGCGGCTCCGGGTCGGCCAGCGCGGTGACGACGGCCATCTGGTCGGCGTTGGCGACGACGACGCGCTCGAACGGGTCGTCGTCGTCCGCGGTGCGGCGCAGCACCGAGGTGCGCTCCGCGATGCGGACGATGCGGGCGAGGGTGTCCTTCTTGCCGGACAGGTCGCCGACGATGTCGACCCGGTCGCCCACCACCGCGGCCTTGCGGCCCAGTTCACGGGCCTTCATCGCGAGGACGACGCGGTCCTCGACGAGGCAGGTCAGCCGGCCCCGGTCGACGGTGAGGACCATGCCCTCGACGGAGTCCTCGTGCTTGGGCCGGATATGCGTACGCGGCCGGTTGCCCTTGCGGTTGGGGCGGCTGCGGATGTCGTCCTCGTCGGTGTGCTTGCCGTAGCGGCGCATGGCGGAAGTCCCTATACCCCGGACGTCCCGAGCATCCCGGTCCACAGGTCGGGGAAGTCCGGCAGGGTCTTCGCGGTCGTCGCCACGTTCTCGATCTGCACGCCCTCCACCGCCAGGCCGATGATCGCGCCGGCCGTCGCCATGCGGTGGTCGTCGTAGGTGTGGAAGATGCCGCCGTGCAGTCGGCGCGGGCGGATGTGCAGGCCGTCGGCGGTCTCGGTGACGTCGCCGCCGAGTTCGTTGATCTCCTTGGTCAGCGCGGCCAGCCGGTCCGTCTCGTGCAGGCGCAGGTGGGACACGCCCCGCAGGGTGGACGGGGAGTCCGCGAGGGCGGCGACCGCCGCGATGCCCGGGGTCAGCTCGCCGACGTCGCCGAGGTCGACGTCGATGCCGTGGATCGAGCCCGAGCCGGTGAAGACCAGGCCGTAGTCGGCCAGTTCGCAGGAACCGCCCATCTCGGTGAAGATCTCGCGCAGCCGGTCGCCCGGCTGGGTGGTGCGGGCCGGCCAGTCCGGGATCAGCACCCGGCCGCCCGTCACCAGCGCCGCCGCCAGGAACGGCTGGGCGTTGGACAGGTCCGGCTCGATCGTCAGGTCCCGGCCGAGCAGCGCGCCCGGCGTGACCCGCCACACGTTCGGCTCGCCGCCCGACTCCGGGGTGTCCACCTGGGCGCCGACCGCGCGCAGCATGTCCACGGTCATCCGGATGTGCGGCAGCGAGGGCAGCGTCGAGCCGGTGTGCCGGACCTCCACCCCCTGGTTGAAGCGCGGGGCGGACAGCAGCAGCGCGGACACGAACTGGGAGGACGACGACGCGTCGATCTCCACCGGCCCGCCGTCCAGCGCACCCGAGCCGTGCACGGTCAGCGGCAGCGTGCCCCGGCCGTCGTCGTCGATCCGGGCGCCGAGGACGCGCAGCGCGTCGATGACGCCGTGCAGGGGGCGCTCGTACGAACGCGGGTCGCCGTCGAAGCGGACGGGGCCGTCGGCGAGGGCGGCGACCGGGGGGAGGAAGCGCATGACCGTGCCCGCGTTGCCGACGTCGACCGTGGCGGGGCCCGACAGCCCGGCCGGGAGGACGCGCCAGGCCTCGCCGGTGCCCTCGGGGCCGCCCGCGACGGAGGAGCTGGACGACACCGTCTCCTCGATGCCGACGCCCATCGCGCGCAGGGCGCCCGCCATCAGCAGGGTGTCGCGGGAGCGCAGCGGGCGGCGCAGCCAGCCGGGCTCGGAGGCGAGGGCGGCGAGGACGAGGGCGCGGTTGGTGACGGACTTCGACCCCGGCACGTGGACTGTCGCGTCGACGGCCTCGCTCGCGTGCGGGGCGGGCCAGAGGGCGGTGTGGGCGGGGTTCACGGGCATGCGGCCACTTTAGTCGCCGGTCGACGTCCCGGTGCGGCGCGGGCGCGGCCGGCCGCGCCCCGTGGCGGAGCCCGCGAAGGTCACAGGCCCAGCAGCCAGCGCCCGCCGCCCATCAGCGCGCACAGGCTCACCGCGTGGAAGAGGAACAGCCACAGGGCGGCCGGTACGTGGGTCAGGCGGGAGAGCTGGTCGGCGTCCGAGTCGCCGGCGCCGCCGCGGGCCCGCTTCGTCTGGAGCTCGAAGGCCGGGCGGACGCCGCCGAGCAGCAGGAACCACACCACCGCGTACGCGAAGGCCGCCTGCACCTGGGGGCCGGCCAGCCAGGACACCAGCAGGAACGCGCCGCCGGTGAGGATCACCGTCAGGGCTCCGTAGGCGTTGCGGATCATCACCAGCATCGCCACCAGGAGGGCGGTCGCCAGCCACAGCAGGAGGGTGATGCGGCCGGCGCCGAGGAGGGCGGCGCCGCCCAGCCCGAGCAGCGGGGGAGCGGTGTAGCCGGCCGCCGCCGTGAGGATCATGCCGAGGCCGTGCGGCTTGCCCCGGCTGACGGTCAGACCGCTGGTGTCGGAGTGCAGGCGTATTCCGGTGAGCCGGCGGCCGGTCAACAGCGCGACCAGACCGTGGCCGCCCTCATGGGCGATGGTGATGGCGTTGCGCGAGACACGCCAGAGACTGTGCGGCACGACGACCGCGAGAGCCGCGACCGCCGTGGCGATCACCACCCACAGGTCGGGATCGGTCTGGGTGCCGACGAGCCGGTCCCACAGGTCGGGCAGCGCGGTGGCGGCGATGCTGTCCATGCTGGCCATGGTCTGAGGTGGCTCCCTCTGGTCGTACGGAGTCTGGCAGTGTGGCACGTATGTGCGGACGGTATGCAGCGAGTCGCAGGCCCGAGGATCTCGCAGGAGTCTTTGAAATCGAGAAGTGGGAGCCCGAGGAGACTCTGGAGCCCGACTTCAACGTGGCGCCCACCAAGGAGGTGTACGCCGTCCTCGACCGTCCGTTGAAAGACGCCGTGGACCACCGCCCGGTTCGGCAGTTGCGCAAGCTGAAGTGGGGGCTCGTGCCGTCCTGGGCGAAGACGCCCGAGGGCGGCGCCCGGATGATCAACGCGCGCGCCGAGACCGTCCACGAGAAGCCCTCGTACCGCCGCGCCTTCGCCGCCCGGCGCTGCATCCTGCCCGCCGACGGCTACTACGAGTGGGTCACCGGCAAGGACGAACGGGAGCTGGAGGTCGAGGGGAGGAAGAAGCGGGCCCGCAAGCAGCCCTACTTCGTGCTCCCGGCCGACGGCTCGGTCTTCGCGATGGCCGGGCTGTACGAGTTCTGGCGGGACCGCACGCTCCCCGACGACCATCCGCGCGCCTGGTGGGTGACGTGCTCGGTGATCACCACCGAGGCCGAGGCGTCCCCGCTCGCGGTGGCCCCCGCCGACGGTCCGCACGCCCTCGCCGACATCCACCCCCGGATGCCGCTGATGCTCACCCCGGACCACTGGGACGCCTGGCTCGACCCGGCGCGGACGGACGTCGAGGACCTGCGGTCGCTGCTCGCGCCCCCGCCGGCCGGGCTGATGCGCGCCTACCCGGTGTCCTCGGCCGTCAGCAACGTCCGCAACAACGGCCCGGAGCTGCTGACGGAGCTGGAGGGGCCCGAGGAGGGCACACTCTTCTGACGTGAGCACCGAGACCACCAAAACGACCGAAACCGTCGAGACCGACGCCGGTACCGCCCGTCTCACCTGGCACCGGGCGCGAAAGCCCAGGCTCGTCCTCGCCGTCAGCCATGGGGCGGGCGGTGGCATCGAGGCACGGGACCTTCAGGCGCTGGCCGCCGTGCTGCCCGGGCACGGGGTGAGCGTGGCCCTCGTCGAGCAGCCCTGGCGGGTGGCCGGCAAGAAGGTCGCCACCGCGCCGAAGACCCTCGACGTCGGCTGGCGCGGGATCTGGCCGGCCGTCGCCGGGCCCGGACTGCCGGTGATCTCCGGCGGGCGCTCGGCGGGCGCGCGCGTCGCCTGCCGTACGGCGACCGAGCTCGGCGCCCACGCCGTGCTCGCGCTGAGCTTCCCGCTGCACCCGCCGGGCCGGCCCGAGAAGTCCCGCGCCGCCGAACTGCTCGGCGCGGGGGTGCCCACCCTCGTCGTCCAGGGCGGCAACGACCCCTTCGGGAAGCCCGGGGAGTTCCCCGAGGGCGGCTACGAACTGTGCGAAGTGCCGTACGGCGACCACGGGTTCGCTGTTCCCAAGCGGGCCGGGATCACGCCGGACCAGGCGCTGGAGATCGTCACCGCCGAAGTCGTCCGGTGGGTCGCGTCGCTCGGGTGACGGGGCGGGTAAGAGCGCGGGTAAGAGCCGGGAATGCGGAGGGGCGGCTCGCTGTTGAGGCGGACAGAAGTGCTGAACGACCGGCACCGATGCCGGTGGGATCAGCGAGAGCAGTGAGATCAGTTGAGACTCAGTGAGTCAGTGAGTCAGTGAGTCAGTGAGATCAGTGGGAGAGGAAGTCCGCCGCATGGGTTCGACCATCTGCCCGGGCCGCAGCAGCCGCGCTGAGCTGGACTGGACGGTCCTGTCCGCGGCCAGGACGGCCCCTATTCGAGCGGCGGCGGGCAGGGGTAGTCGTCTATCCTCCGATTCGAGTGGGATCGGTTTCGGTCCTGCCCGCGATCTTGAGGAGGTGGGTCCGGTCACCGGTACCGACGCAGGGACCGACAACGGCCAGGCGGAGCTGCCCGAGGGCCAGGGCACGCGCGGGGAGACGGGCACGGAGACGAACACCGAGTCCACCACCGAGCGCAGCGCGCGCTTCGAGCGGGACGCGCTGGAGTACCTCGACCAGATGTATTCGGCCGCGCTGCGCATGACGCGCAACCCGGCCGACGCCGAGGACCTGGTGCAGGAGACGTATGCCAAGGCGTACGCGTCGTTCCACCAGTTCCGGGCGGGCACCAACCTCAAGGCCTGGCTGTACCGGATCCTCACCAACACCTTCATCAACTCGTACCGCAAGAAGCAGCGCGAACCCCAGCGCAGTGCGGCCGAGGAGATCGAGGACTGGCAGTTGGCGCGCGCCGAGTCGCACATGTCCACCGGTCTGCGCTCCGCCGAGTCGCAGGCGCTGGACCACCTGCCCGACTCGGACGTGAAGTCGGCGTTGCAGGCGATCCCCGAGGAGTTCCGTATCGCCGTGTACCTCGCGGACGTCGAGGGCTTTGCGTACAAGGAGATCGCGGACATCATGGGGACACCCATCGGTACGGTGATGTCCCGGCTGCACCGGGGCCGCCGTCAACTGCGCGGCATGCTCGAGGACTACGCCCGTGAGCGCGGGTTGGTCCCGGCCGGTGCCGGAGAGTCGAACGAAGCGAAAGGTTCGGGCTCATGAGCTGCGGAGATCCGCACGAGACGGACTGCAGTGAGGTCCTCGACCACCTGTACGAGTATCTCGACAGCGAGATGCCCCCTCTCGACCGGGACAAGTTCCAGCACCACTTCGAGGAATGCTCCCCCTGCCTGGAGAAGTACGGGCTGGAGGAGGCCGTGAAGAAGCTGGTCAAGCGGTGCTGCGGCCATGACGACGTGCCGAGCGACCTGCGCGCCAAGGTACTGGGGCGGCTCGACCTCATCCGGTCCGGCCAGGCCGTCCCCGACCACGACGTGACCGTCACACCGCAGGAGTCCTGACCCGGGTCGTTCTGACGCCGGTCGTTCTGACGCCAGTCGTTCTGACACCGGTCGTTGTGACCCTGCCGTAGTCACCCGAATGTGCTAATCCGCGGGTGATACGCCCGCGGACCCACCCCCACCGTCCTAGGCTCCTGGGCCTGGACAGGCACGGCGCCTGTGACCGGCACGGCTGGGGGAGGCGTCATGGAGGGCATCGGGGCGCCCGCCCGCGCGTACGTCGCCTGCGTCGCCCTCGCCGCCCTGCTCTGCCTGGCCCCGACGGCCCTCCCGCCGCTCCCCGACGTGCGCACCCCCTGGTGGGCCGTCGCCCTGCTCGCCGCCCTGTACGCGGGCGGCGAGCAGATCGCCCGGCGCAGGTTCGGCGGCACCCTGCACCCCGTGCTGCTCGCCGGGGCCTTCCTGCTCGCGCCGGCCGCCGCCGCCCTCGTCCCGCTGCCCGGGGCGCTGTTCTCGCACGTCGAGCAGCGCCCCTTTCTGCTGCGCCGGCTCTGGCGGGCCGCGCAGTCCTCGCTCGCCGTGTGGGCGGCGGCCCACACGCACGGGGCGCTCGGCGGCCGGGACGCCGTGGCCGGCTCCGACTTCCCGTACGCGCTGCTGCCGGCCGGCGCGGCCGTGCTGGTGTTCTGCGCCGCGCTCGCCCTCCTCGACGGCGGGATGCTCGCCCTCGCCGAGGGGCTGCCGCTGCGCCAGGCCTGCCGGGGGCTGTTCCTGCGCTGCCTCGCGCCCCTCGCCGTGCACGGGCTCGCCGGGCTGATGATGGCCGTGCTGTGGCGCAGCCCCTACGGGCCGGTCGCCGCGCTGCTCGTGCTGTTCCCGACGGCCGTGTCGTGGTGGGTGTTCGCGCAGTACCACCGGGAGCGCGCCGCCCACCAGGCCACGATCCGCGCCCTGGTCCAGGCCGTCGACATCAAGGACGGCTACACGCGCGGGCACAGCGAACGCGTCGGCCAGGCCTCGATGATGATCGGCCGCGAACTCGGCATGGACGAAGAGCGGATCGAGGTGCTCCGGTTCGCCGGGATCCTGCACGACGTCGGCAAACTCGGCGTCCCCACCCGCCTGTTGCGCAAGGACGGGCCGCTGACGCCCGAGGAGCGGCGGGTGATCGAGCTGCACCCCGAGTACGGGCACGAGATCACCCGGGGCATCTCCTTCCTCGGCGAGGCCCGCTCGGCGATCCTCCACCACCACGAACGCATCGACGGCACCGGCTACCCGTACGGCCTGCTGGGCGGTCAGATCCCGGAACCGGCCCGGGTGGTCGCCGTCGCGGACGCCTTCGACGCCATGACGTCCACCCGCTCCTACAGCAGGGCCCGGCCGGTGAGCGTGGCGCTGGAGGAGCTGCGGCGCTGCGCGGGCACCCACTTCGACCCCCGCATGGTCACGGCCCTGACCCGGGTCATCGGCCGCGACGGCTGGCACCCGATCGTCACCGCCGAGGAACCCCGCCCCACCGTGCCCGCCCAGGCCCAGGCCCCCGACGACCGGTCCGAGGCCCGCCGATGACCTTCCGCCGCACCCGCACCCGCACCCGCACCCGAATCCGCACCTTCCGCCGTACCCGTACCGTCCCCCGCACCCTCGCCGCCCTCTACACCGCCGCCGCTCTCCTCGTCACCGGTTCGCTCGCCGTCACGTTCGCGATGGGCGTCGAGGAACGGCCCGTCGCGCTCGCGTTCGGGGTTCTCGTCGCCGTCGGTGAGCTGACCCGGTGGAGCGGGCCCGGGCTGCGTGAGGGCGCGCCGCTCGGTGCTGCCGGGTCGCTGGCCTACGCGCTGGTCGGGGAGCATGCCGGGCACCCCACGCACCACGGGGTCGCGCAGGTCGTGTCGGTGATGGTCGCCGCCTCCCTGCTGGGCAGCGTGCCGCATCTGGCGCGCGGGCAGGGGCCCGTCCTCGACCACCTGGTCCGCCGGGTGCTGGCCGTCGGGTTCGCCGCCGTCTGTTTCCAGCCCCTCTACAACCACGGCGTCTTCGACGCCTGGAGCGGCCCGGCGTACGCGTTGCTGCTGCTCGCGCTGCTCGTCCTGACCGTGCTGTGCGACGCCGTGGTCGCCGCCGCGCTCGCCCACTCCCGCACCAACTGGCCGTTCGCCCCGCTGCTGCGGGACGAGCTGCGGGCCGTCCGCGGGATCGGGTCGGCGGTGTGCGCGACGGGCGCGGTGATGGCGCTCGCCGTGGCCGTCGTAGGCCTGTGGGCGCTGCCCGTGTTCTCGGTGCCGCTGCTGCTCACCCAGCTCTCCCTGCGCCGGTACGCGGCCGTCCGCGCCACCTACCGGCAGACCATCGCCTCGCTGGCCCGCGCCACCGAGATCGCCGGCTACACCCCGGCCGGGCACGCCCGCCGGGTCGCCGCCCTCAGCCAGGCCGTGGGCCGCGACCTCGGGCTGCCGGAGGCCGAGCGGGCCGTCCTGGAGTACGCGGCCCTCATGCACGACATCGGGCAGCTCAGCCTCGTCGACCCGGTCCCGGCCGGCGCCACCGCGGGCCTCCCGGCGGCCGAGCAGCGGCGGATCGCGCTGCTCGGCGGGGCCGTCGTCCGGCAGACCGGGGCGGGCGCCCAGGTCGCGGCGGTCGTCGAGCGGCAGGCCGACCCCTACCCGGAGCAGCCGGTGGCCGCCCGCATAGTCCGGGTGGTGAACGCGTACGAGGAGAAAGTGCAGGGCGCAGGCCCCGGCGGACCCCTCACGGCCCTGGAGGAGCTGCGCCTCGGCACCGGCGGGGAGTATGCGCCGGAAGTGGTGGAGGCGCTGGCCAGGGTGCTGTCGAGGAGTTGTCTGACCCTGCCTGCGGGTGGGTAACCCATGGGTAATGAGCGGCCCTCCGGCCACACGTGGTTGGATGCGAGGGAGAGAGTGTCCGGGGGCACTGGCCAGCCCACAGAACGGAACTGGCAGGCGGGAATCGTGAGGATCTTCGGCAAGGGACGGCACCGGCCCTCCGCCTCCTGGCGGCAGGCCACCGACCGCGCGTTCACGCTGATCGGCGACGGGCGGTACGAGGACGCGGGCGCGCTGCTGACCCGCGCCGCCGACCTGGAACCCTGGCTGTCCGAGTCCTGGTTCAACCTCGCCCTGCTGCACAAGTTCCGGCACGACTGGGAACAGGCCCGCACCGCCGGTCTGCGCGCCGTCGCCCTCCTCGACCGCGAGACCGGCGCCCCCGACTGGTGGAACGTCGGCATCGCCGCCACCGCCCTCCAGGACTGGCCGCTGGCCCGCCGCGCCTGGCAGGCGTACGGGCTGCACGTGCCCGGCGACGCCACCGGCGCGGGCGAGCCCGTCGGCATGGAGCTGGGCAGCGCGGCCGTCCGGCTGTCGCCCGAGGGCGAGGCCGAGGTGGTGTGGGGGCGGCGGCTGGACCCCGCCCGCATGGAGGTCCTGTCGATCCCGCTGCCCTCCTCCGGGCGGCGCTGGGGCGAGGTCGTCCTGCACGACGGGGTGCCGCACGGCGAGCGGACCACGTCCTCCGGCCACTCCTACCCGGTCTTCGACGAGATCGAGCTGTGGGCGCCGTCGCCCGTGCCGACCTGGGTCGTCCTCCTGGAGGCGGCCGGCGAGGCGGACCGGGACGCGCTGGAGCAACTGGCGGCCGACGCGGGGTTCGCCGCGGAGGACTGGTCGTCGTCCGTGCGGCTGCTGTGCCGGATGTGCTCGGAGTCGCGGATGCCGTCCGACGAGGGGGACGGCGAGCATCTCGATCCGCACGACCACAGTGAGCCGGGACACCCCGGGCCGCTCGGGCATCGGACCGACGGGCAGTTGTGGGTGCCGGAGCGGGAATGTGGCGTCGCCGCCCCTGCCTCGCTGGTGAGGGGGTTGCTGGACGGGTGGGTTGCGGACAGCCCGGACTCTCGTGACTGGCGGGATCTCGAAGAAGTCTGTTAGGGCCGTGGGTCGCTGCGGGTTCGTTGTGGCTGGTCGCGCAGTTCCCCGCGCCCCTTGGCGGGGCGCGGCCCCCGTAGGCTGTACTCGCAGAAATTCTCAAGGTTGCAGGAAGGCATCGTCGGCATGGCGCAGCAGGACACCGATCAGCAGCACGTGGGCGTGCTTCCCGTGGACGACGAGGGCTTCGTCATCGACACCGAGGAGACGGCGGCGCGTGAGCTGGCCTGGCGTGAGGCCGGGGCCTCGCGGCCGATCACCGTCGTCGGGAACCCGGTGCTGCACAAGGAGTGCAAGGACGTCACCGAGTTCGGCGAGGAGCTGAAGCAGCTCGTCGCGGACATGTTCGCCTCGCAGCACACCGCCGAGGGCGTCGGCCTGGCCGCCAACCAGATCGGCGTCGACCTGAAGGTCTTCGTCTACGACTGCCCCGACGACGAGGGGGCCCGGCACACCGGCGTCGTCTGCAACCCCAAGCTCGTCGAACTCCCCGCCGACCGGCGGCGGTTGGACGACAGCAACGAGGGCTGCCTCTCGGTGCCCACCGCCTACGCGCCGCTCGCCCGCCCCGACTACGCCGAGGTGACCGGGCAGGACGAGCAGGGCAACCCGATCAAGGTGCGCGGCACCGGCTACTTCGCCCGGTGTCTCCAGCACGAGACCGACCACCTGTACGGCTACCTGTACATCGACCGGCTGTCCAAGCGCGAACGCAAGGACGCCCTGCGGCAGATGGCCGAGAACGAGCCCCGCTACGCCGTCGTCGCCAACGACTGAGCCTTCCCTGTACCGGCACCCGGGCCCGGGCCCGGGCCGCGGAACGTGCGCCGGTAGGCGTTCGGGGTCGTCCCCAGCGCGGTCACGAACTGGTGGCGCAGGGCGCCCGCCGTGCCGAAGCCGGCCCGCCAGGCGATCGCGTCCACCGTCTCGTCCGTCGCCTCCAGCAACTGCTGTGCCAGCAGCACCCGTTGGCGCAGCAGCCAGCGGTAGGGCGTGGTGCCCGTCTCCTGCTGGAAGCGGCGGGCGAAGGTGCGCGGGGACATGTGGGCGCGTTCGGCGAGCTGCTCGACCGTGATCTCCTGGTCGAGGTGCCGCTCCAGCCACGCGAGCACGTCGCCGACGGTGTCGCAGCGCGAGCGGGGCAGCGGCCGTTCGATGTACTGGGCCTGGCCGCCGTCCCGGTGCGGCGGCACCACCATCCGCCGGGCGATCCGGTTGGCGACCTCGGGACCCTGCTCCTTGCGGACCAGGTGCAGACAGGCGTCGATCCCGGCGGCCGTGCCGGCCGAGGTGATCACCGGGTCCTCGTCGACGTAGAGCACGTCCGGTTCGACGGTCGTGCCCGGATACTGCCGGGCCAACTGCTCGGCGTGCCGCCAGTGCACCGCGCACCGCCGACCGTCAAGGAGCCCCGCCGCGCCCAGTACGAACACCCCGGAGCAGACGCTGAGCACCCGGGTCCCCCGGTCCACGGCCCGGCGCAGCGCGTCGAGCAGCTCCGGCGGGAAGTCCCGCTTCCCGTACGTCTCCCCGGCCGGTACGGCGATCAGATCGGCGCTCTCCAGCCGCTCCAGGCCGTGCCGCGTGCTCAGGGTGAAGCCCGCGTGCGTGCTCAGCGTCGGCCCCTCCGCCGAGGCGACGGCGAAGTCGTAGACCGGCAGCCCCTCGTCGCTGCGGTCGATCCCGAAGACCTCGCAGACGACGCCCAGCTCGAAGGGGTGCACACCGTCGAGGAGGACCGCGACCACGTTCTTCAGCATGGTGCCAGTGTGCCCGAAGAGTGGCAGTAATTTGAAGGTGTACGGCAGTCCTGCCACTGTCAGGAGTGTCCGACGCGTACGACGCTTACCTCATGGACGCACTCATCGGATACCTGACCGCCCTGGCCCTCTTCTTCCTCCTCACGGCTCCGGCGCTCGTGGGACATCTCCACGAGCGCCGGATCGACCGTCAGCTAGCGGCCGGCAAGGCCGCCCGGACCCCGAGGTCTCAGAAGTCCTCGTCCAGGTCCACGGTGCCCTCCACCGCGACCTGGTACGCCGACGGGCGGCGCTCGAAGAAGTTGGTCAGCTCCTGAACACCCTGGAGCTCCATGAAGGAGAACGGGTTCTCCGAGCCGTAGATCGGGGCGAAGCCCAGCCGCTGGAGCCGCTGGTCGGCGACGCACTCCAGGTACTGCCGCATCGACTCGGTGTTCATGCCCGGCAGCCCCTCGCCGCACAGGTCCCGGCCGAACTGCAGCTCGGCCTCGACGGCCTCCTTCAGCATGTCGGTGACCTGCTGCTGGAGCGCGTCGTCGAAGAGCTCCGGCTCCTCCTTGCGGACGGTGTCGACGACCTCGAACGCGAAGGACATGTGCATGGTCTCGTCCCGGAACACCCAGTTGGTGCCGGTGGCGAGGCCGTGCAGCAGACCCCGGCTGCGGAACCAGTAGACGTACGCGAAAGCACCGTAGAAGAACAGGCCCTCGATGCACGCGGCGAAGCAGATGAGGTTGAGCAGGAAGCGGCGGCGGTCGGCCTTGGACTCCAGGCGCTCCAGCTTGTCGACCGAGTCGATCCACTTGAAGCAGAACTCGGCCTTCTCGCGGATGGAGGGGATGTTCTCCACCGCGTCGAAGGCGGCGGCGCGGTCCTCCGGGTCGGGGAGGTAGGTGTCCAGCAGCGTCAGATAGAACTGGACGTGCACCGCCTCCTCGAAGAGCTGACGGCTCAGGTAGAGCCGCGCCTCGGGGGAGTTGATGTGCTTGTACAGCGTCAGCACGAGGTTGTTCGCCACGATCGAGTCGCCCGTCGCGAAGAACGCGACCAGCCGGCCGATCATGTGCTGCTCGCCCTCGGACAGCTTCGCCAGGTCGGAGACGTCCGAGTGGAGGTCGACCTCCTCCACGGTCCAGGTGTTCTTGATGGCGTCCCGGTAGCGCTCGTAGAAGTCGGGGTAGCGCATGGGGCGGAGGGTGAGTTCGAAGCCCGGGTCGAGCAGGTTCTTCTCAGCGGCGGTGGTCATTACTGGCAGGCCTCGCAGGACTCGGGGTTCTCAAGGGAGCAGGCGACGGCGTCTTCGTCGGGCGTCGCCTGGACGGGGATCGGGGTCTGCGCCTGGGCGGCGCGGGCGATGCGGGTCGCCGGGCGCGAGCGCAGGTAGTACGTCGTCTTCAGGCCCGACTTCCAGGCGTACGAGTACATCGAGGAGAGCTTGCCGATGGTCGGCGTCTCCAGGAACAGGTTCAGGGACTGCGCCTGGTCCAGGTACGGGGTGCGGGCGGCGGCCATGTCGATCAGGCCGCGCTGCGGGATCTCCCACGCCGTGCGGTACAGGTCGCGGACCTCGGCCGGGATCCAGGCGAAGCCCTGCACCGAGCCGTTCGCGTCGCGCAGCGCCTCCCGGGTGCGGGCGTCCCACACGCCGAGCTCCTTCAGCTCGTTCACCAGGTACGAGTTGACCTGGAGGAACTCGCCGGACAGCGTCTCGCGCTTGAACAGGTTGGACACCTGCGGCTCGATGCACTCGTACACGCCCGCGATGGACGCGATCGTGGCGGTCGGCGCGATGGCCAGCAGCAGCGAGTTGCGCAGCCCGGTCGACGCGATCCGCTCGCGCAGCGCCGCCCAGCGCTCCGGCCAGGTGAACTCGACGCCGTAGTGGTCGGGGTGCAGCACACCCCGGGCGGTGCGGGTCTTGTCCCAGGCCGGCAGCGGGCCGTGGCGCTCGGCGAGGCCGGCGGACGCCTCGTACGCGGCGAGCATGATGCGCTCGGCGATCCGCGTGGAGAGGGCCTTCGCCGCCGCGGAGTCGAAGGGCAGCCGCAGTTTGAAGAAGACGTCCTGGAGGCCCATCGCGCCCAGGCCCACCGGCCGCCAGCGGGCGTTGGAGCGGCCCGCCTGCTCGGTCGGGTAGAAGTTGATGTCGACGACCCGGTCGAGGAAGGTGACGGCCGTGCGGACGGTCTCGTCCAGCCGCTCCCAGTCGATGTCGCCGCTCGCCGTGTCGACGAACGCGCCCAGGTTCACCGAACCCAGGTTGCAGACCGCCGTCTCACCGTCGTCGGTGACCTCCAGGATCTCCGTGCACAGGTTGGAGGAGTGCACGACGTGACCCGGCTCGGCCGTCTGGTTGGCGGTGCGGTTGGCGGCGTCCTTGAAGGTCATCCAGCCGTTACCGGTCTGCGCGAGGGTGCGCATCATCCGGCCGTACAGGTCACGGGCCGGGATGGTCTTCTTCGCGAGCCCGGCCGCCTCGGCCTTGCGGTAGGCGGCCTCGAACTCCGCGCCCCACAGGTCGACCAGCTCGGGCACGTCGGAGGGCGAGAACAGCGACCACGGCTCGTCCGCGTTGACGCGCCGCATGAACTCGTCCGGGATCCAGTGCGCGAGGTTCAGGTTGTGCGTACGGCGGGCGTCCTCACCGGTGTTGTCCCGCAGCTCCAGGAACTCCTCGATGTCGGAGTGCCAGGTCTCCAGGTAGACCGCCGCCGCGCCCTTGCGCCGCCCGCCCTGGTTCACGGCGGCGACGGAGGCGTCCAGCGTCTTCAGGAACGGCACGATGCCGTTGGAGTGCCCGTTGGTCCCGCGGATCAGCGAACCGCGGCTGCGGATGCGGGAATACGACAGACCGATGCCGCCGGCGTGCTTCGAGAGGCGGGCGACCTGGTGGTAGCGGTCGTAGATGGAGTCCAGCTCGTCCAGCGGGGAGTCCAGCAGGTAGCAGGACGACATCTGGGGGTGCCGGGTACCGGAGTTGAAGAGCGTGGGGGAGGACGGGAGGTAGTCCAGGCGGCTCATCAGGCGGTAGAGCGCGGCGACCTCGTCCAGGGCGCGGGTGCTGTCGTCCTCGGCGAGGCCGGCGGCGACCCGCAGCAGGAAGTGCTGGGGCGTCTCGACGACCTTGCGGGTGATCGGGTGCCGCAGCAGGTAGCGGCTGTGCAGGGTGCGCAGGCCGAAGTAGCCGAAGCGGTCGTCGGCCTGTGAGTCGATCAGCGCGTCGAGGCGGACCGCGTGGACGCGCACGAACTCGGCGGTGCGGTCCGCGATCAGACCCTCGCGGTGGCCGACGGCGACCGAACCGGTGAACGACGTGACGCCCTGGGAGGCGGCCTCCGCGGCGATGCCGACCGTCAGCAGCCTGGCGGCCAGCTTCGAGTAGGCGGGGTCCTCGGAGATCAGGCCGGCGGCCGCCTCCGTGGCCAGCTCGCGCAGCTCCGCCTCGTCGGCCCGGGCGGACCGGCCGCGCAGGGCCGCGGCGGCGACCCGGCCGGGGTCGGCGTCGGGCAGATCGGCGGTCAGCTCGGTCAGGGTACGCAGCAACGCGGTACCGGGACCGTCGGTCTTCAGCTCGGTGACTGAAGCCGGTTCGGCTGGCGCGATGGTCACGTGGGGCTCTCCCTCGCTCGGCGGCGGTGGGCCTTGCGCAGGGCAGGGGGCAGCACACGAGCGCACGGAGCGTCGCGTCCACCGGCCCGCTCCACGAGGCCCGGACGTCAGGGCACCCGGAACCTGCTGGACCGGGCACACTGTCGGCAGGTCCTCGGACTGGCCAGGCATGCGCAAATACAGCGGTACGCACGCGAGTACACCGTTGCGGGACAGTTCCGGATTCGCACCGGATTCCCCTGCGGCGACAGCGAGCACGAGCATACATCTTGTGTTCACCCGTCATGCCACCCCCAGATGTTGTGTCGCGCCGACTTCAGAGCGTGTCGGAGCGTCAACTCATGGGTACGACTGAGGGTACGGCGACGGGCCGCCGGAGGTCGCACCGCCGACGGCCCGCTGCCGGGTGACTGGCTGCTCGCCAGGGGCCCTCTAGTGGGCGGAACCGGCGGTCGCCGGGGGAAGGTCCACCTGGACGCCCCGGTCGCCCGCGTCCGCCGTGTAGTCCGCCGGGCGGGTCTCGTCGACGCCCTCCGGGGCCTTGGCCGCCTTCAGGACGAAGGTGAGGACCACGGTGACGACGACGTTCAGGACGAACGCCGTCAGGCCGATGTAGCCGATCTCACCGATGCCCGGGATCTCCTTCGCCGAGCCGCCGAAGTGCTTCTGGGCCGGCGAGGCGACGCCGTACGCCGCGAACGTGCCGTAGATCATGCCGACCGCCCAGCCGGCGAGCAGCGCCCAGCGGTGGAACCAGCGGGTGAAGAGGCCGCCGACCAGCGCCGGGAAGGTCTGCAGGATCCAGATGCCGCCCAGCAACTGGAAGTTGATGGCGACCGTCTTGTCCATGGTGAGGACGAAGACCAGGGCTCCCACCTTCACCAGCAGCGAGACCAGCTTGGAGACCTTCGTCTCCTGCGCGGGCGTCGCGTCCGGCTTGATGAAGTCCTTGTAGATGTTGCGGGTGAAGAGGTTCGCGGCCGCGATCGACATGATGGCCGCCGGGACGAGCGCGCCGATCCCGATCGCCGCGAAGGCCACGCCCGCGAACCAGTCCGGGAACATGTCCTCGAAGAGCTGCGGGATCGCCAGTTGACCGTTGCTCACCTTGACGCCGGCCGCGATCGCCATGAAGCCGAGCAGCGCGAGCAGGCCCAGCATCAGGGAGTACAGCGGCAGGATCGTGGTGTTGCGGCGGATCACCTCACGGCTGCGGGAGGACAGGGTCGCCGTGATGGAGTGCGGGTACATGAACAGCGCGAGCGCGGAGCCCAGCGCGAGCGTCGCGTACGTCCACTGGCCCGCCTCCGCCGGGGCCAGCGCGCCGCGCGGCTTGCCGGTGGCCGGGTTGGTCTGGCTGTACGCCTCGCTCGCCTTGGCGAAGATGTCGTCGAAGCCGCCCAGCTTGATCGGGATGTAGATGATCGCCACCGTGATGACGATGTAGATCAGCGTGTCCTTCACGAACGCGATCAGCGCGGGGGCCCGCAGTCCCGAGGAGTAGGTGTACGCCGCCAGCACGCCGAACGCGATCAGCAGCGGCAGGTCCTTCACGAACCAGTTGGTGTCCTCGCCGCCGCCGACGCCCATCACGTCCAGCACCGCCTGGATGCCCACCAGTTGGAGCGCGATGTACGGCATCGTCGCCAGGATGCCGGTGACGGCGACCGCCAGCGACAGGCCCTTCGAGCCGAACCGGCCGCGCACGAAGTCCGAGGTCGTCACATAGCCGTGCTTGTGGGACACCGACCACAGGCGGGGCAGGAACAGGAAGATCAGCGGGTAGACGAGGATCGTGTAGGGCACCGCGAAGAAACCGGCCGCGCCCGCCGCGTAGATCGCGGCCGGTACGGCGACGAAGGTGTACGCCGTGTACAGGTCGCCGCCGAGCAGGAACCAGGTGACCCAGGTGCCGAACGACCGGCCGCCCAGGCCCCATTCGTCGAGGCTGTTCTCGTTCTCGGCCTTGCGCCAGCGCGCGGCCAGGAAGCCCATGGCCGTGACGGCCAGGAAGAAGAAGACGAAGACGCCGAGCGCCACGCCGTTCACGCCGTCCTTCACTTCGCCGCACCCCCGCCCTGGGCCGCGCGCTCACGCTGACCGCGCTGGTCGCGCTGCCACAGCTTGTACGCGGTCATCGTCAGCGCGGTCGAGACCAGCACCCAGAGCATCTGGTACCAGTAGAAGAACGGGATCCCGATGAACGCCGGATCCACCTTCGCGTACGAACCCACCCACAGCAGCGCCACGAAGGGCGCGATCAGACAGAGGGCGATGACGACGCGCGTCGGCGTCACCACCGGTTCCCTCGTTTCTCCGTCGGACATCGGCGGTTCCGTCCCCTCACACTGATCGCCTTGATCACAGACGCTTGATCACAGATGTAATGCGCAGGCAATGTAAGTGACGGGTAGGCCCAGCGGAAGACCCTCCACAGACCCTCTACCGCGTCTACTCCGCGGGCCGCTTCAGCCGGGCCGTGAACTTGTACCGGTCCCCCCGGTAGACCGACCGCACCCACTCCACCGGCGCGCCGTCCTTGTCCAGCGAGTGCCGGGACAGCATGAGCATCGGCAGGCCCACGTCGGTGCCGAGGAGGCCCGCCTCGCGCGGGGTGGCGAGCGAGGTCTCGATGGTCTCCTCGGCCTCGGCGAGCCGGACGTCGTAGACCTCGGCGAGGGCGGTGTAGAGGGACGTGTACTTGACCAGCGAGCGGCGCAGCGCCGGGAAGCGCTTCGCGCTGAGGTGGGTCGTCTCGATCGCCATCGGCTCGCCGTTGGCCATCCGCAGCCGCTCGATGCGCAGCACGCGCCCGCCTGTCGTGATGTCGAGCAGCCCGGCCAGCCGGTCGTCGGCGGTGATGTAGCCGACGTCCAGGAGCTGCGAGGTCGGCTCCAGGCCCTGGGCGCGCATGTCCTCGGTGTACGAGGTGAGTTGGAGCGCCTGGGACACCTTCGGCTTGGCGACGAACGTGCCCTTGCCCTGGATGCGCTCCAGGCGGCCCTCGACGACGAGTTCCTGGAGGGCCTGGCGGACGGTCGTGCGCGAGGTGTCGAACTCGGCCGCGAGCGTGCGCTCCGGCGGGACCGGGGTGCCCGGCGACTGGGTCTCCGTCATCTCGAGGAGATGCTTCTTCAAGCGGTAGTACTTGGGCACACGCGCGGTACGGACGGCTGCCCCACCCTCGTTGTCCGCACTGCTGACGTCGGTGCTCATGGCCCGCCTTCCCGGCTCCGGACGAGGATCACATCGTGATCCTTCTGTATACCGCCGCTACGCCTTCTGGTCTAGTCCATAACGGCGAGTGGTCTAGCCGGAGAGGTTACTCCGTGGTCGCTGATTTCGACGCCTTCTTACTTAAAGGTCCTTGCATATGTAGGTCCCATAACGGCTGGTGGGAGGGGGTTCGGCCACCCTTGACAGGTCTGGTGGTCTGAGCCAAGCTCTGCGCACTGGTCTACACCATTGGTCCAGGTTCAAGGTCCAGGTCCAGGTTCAGGTCCCGGTCCATGGGCGGGGGGTGTGGCATCCCTGAGGAGGATGGCGTGAAGCGCAATCTCATAGCCGCGATCGGTATCGCGGGCATGATGGTCTCCGTCGCGGCGTGCGGGGGCGACAGCGGTAGCGGGGACTCGAAGGGCACCGACGCCAAGGAGCTGACCGTCTGGCTCACCGTCGACGCCCAGAACAACTGGCCCGAACTGGTCAAGGCGGCCGACGCGGCGGTCCAGAAGGCCCACCCCGGAGTCAAGATCACCCACGAGTACTACGGCTGGCCGGACAAGAACACCAAGCTCGACGCCGTCCTCGCCACCGACAAGGCCCCCGACGTCGTCGAGATGGGCAACACCGAGATGCTCGGCTACATGGTCAAGGGGGCCTTCGCGCCCCTGGACACCGCCAAGTTCGACAACTCCGCCGCCTGGCTCGACGGCCTCAAGGCCTCCGTGACGTACGACGGCAAGACCTACGGCGTCCCGTACTACGCCGGCGGCCGCGTCGCGAACTGGCGCAAGGACCTCTTCGCCTCCGTGGGCGTCAAGTCCGCCCCGAAGACCTACGCGGAGCTGACGGCCGCCCTGGACAAGGTCCAGAAGAAGGAGGGCGACTCGTTCTCCGCCTGGTACCAGCCCACCCGCGACTGGTACGCGGCCATGTCCTTCGTCTACGACGCCGGCGGCTCCATCGCCAAGGAGGACGGCGGCCAGTGGAAGGCCAACCTCTCCTCGCCCGAGTCGCTCAAGGGCCTCACCGACTTCAAGAACGTCGTCGACAAGTACATGCACGGCGACAAGACGAAGGACGAGTCCGACCGTTACATCGTCTACGGCCAGGGCAAGTCCGGCATGATCTTCGCCCCCGCCTGGGAGGGCGCGACCGCCGCGGCGAAGGAGAACGACAAGACCGGCAAGCTCGCCGGCAACGTCGAGAACTTCGTGATGCCCGGCCCGTCCGGCAAGAACCTGCCCGTCTTCCTGGGCGGCTCCGACCTCGCCGTCCCGGTGAAGTCGAAGGCGCAGGGCCTCGCCGCCGAGTGGATCAACGCCTTCACCGGCCCCGCCGGCCAGAAGGGCCTGATGGCCAAGGGCAACCTGCCCAACAACAAGACCGACCTCGCGACCCTCAAGAACGACCCGAAGACGGTCGTCCCGGCCACCGCCGCCGAGTCCAACTGGTTCGTCCCGATGGCCCCCGGCTGGGGCCAGGTCGAGAAGGCCCAGGTGCTCCAGACGATGCTGCAGAACATCGGCACCGGCAAGGAGACGGTCGAGGCCGCCGCCAAGGAAGCGGACGCCGCGATCGACAAGGTCATCAACACCAAGTGAGTTGACGGCGGCGCCCCGCCCCCGGCAGGGCGCCGCCTCTCGAACGACCCGAGGGACCGCTGAGGAGCGCGCGGATGAGTGCCGCAGACACGACCACCCCTGCCAAGGTGCCGCCCGCGCGGCCGGCGCCGCCACCGTCCGCCCCGCCGGGACCGGCGCCGGCGCCGTCGAGAAGACGCTCGTCCGCCGCCACCCCCTGGCTGCTCCTGGCCCCCTGCCTGCTGGTGCTCGCCCTGGTGATGGGCTATCCGCTGGTCAGGCTGGTCACCCTCGCCTTCCAGAAGTTCGGGCAGTCCCAGCTCTGGGGCTTCCAGCCGGCCGAGTCCGTCGGGTTCGACAACTTCGCGGGCGTGCTGGGCGACGGCGAGTTCTGGCAGGTCGTCGTCCGCACGATCGTCTTCGCGGCCGGCTGCGTCATCGTCACGATGGTCGCCGGCATGCTGATCGCGCTGCTGCTCCAGCGGGTCTCCGGCTGGGTGAAGACCCTCGTCAACATCGCGCTGGTGGCCAGTTGGGGCATGCCCGTCATCGTCGCCACCACCGTCTTCAAGTGGCTGTTCGACGCCGACTACGGCATCCTCAACGCGGTCCTCAGCAAGCTGCCGGGCGTCGAGCTGATCGGCCACAACTGGTTCGCGAGCGGACCGCAGGGGCTCGCGGTGATCATGCTCCTGGTCGTCTGGGGCGCGGTCCCCTTCGTGGTCATCACCCTCGGCGCGGGCCTCACCCAGGTCCCGGCCGAACTCGAGGAGGCCGCCCGGCTGGACGGCGCGGGCGCCTGGGGCGTCTTCCGGTACGTCACCCTGCCCATCCTCAAGCCGATCATCGTGATGCTCACGACCCTGTCGGTCATCTGGGACATGGGCGTCTTCCCGCAGGTCTTCGTCATGCGCAACGGCCACCCGGAAGCCGAGTTCCAGCTCCTGACGACGTACTCCTACGACCGCGCGTTCGTCGTCAACGACTACGGACAGGGCTCGGCGATCGCCCTGATCACCGTGTTGCTGCTGCTCGGGGTGGTCGCCGTGTACATGCGCCAGATGCTGAAGATCGGGGAAGTCGAATGAGCAGCACGCTGTCCGCACCGCGGCGGTCGAAACTCGGCTGGAACCTCGTCGGCCTCCTCGTCTTCGCCGTCGCCGGCTTCCCCGTCTACTGGATGCTCAACACGGCGTTCAAACCGGCGAAGGACGCGATCGACCCGGACCCGAGCCTGCTGCCGACCGGCTTCACCCTCGCCAACTTCCGCCGCGCGCTGGACATCGCCGACTTCTGGGGCCCGGTCGGCCGCAGCCTGATCGTCTCCCTCGCGGTCGTCGCGATCGGCGTCGTCGTCGGCATGCTCGCCGCCCTCGCCATCTCCCGGTTCGCCTTCCGGGGCCGCAAGGTCGTGATCGTCGGCATCCTCGCCGTCCAGATGGTCCCGCTCGTCGCCATGATCATCCCGGTCTTCCTGCTCCTGAACGACCTGGGCCAGTACGACAAGCTGTCCGGCCTGATCATCACGTACCTGACCTTCATCCTCCCCTTCACGGTGTGGACGCTGCGCGGCTTCATCGTCAACATCCCGAAGGAGCTGGAGGAGGCCGCGATGGTCGACGGCTGCTCCCGCACCGGCGCGTTCGTCCGGGTCGTCTTCCCGCTGCTGGCCCCCGGCATGGTCGCCACCTCGGTCTACGGCTTCATCCAGGCCTGGAACGAGTACCTGTACGCCCTGATGCTGCTCAGCCAGAAGAACCAGACGGCGACCGTCTGGCTCGGCAACTTCACCACCAAGCACGGCACCGAGTACGCCCCGATGATGGCCGGCGCCACGATGATGGCGCTGCCGATCGTCGCCCTCTTCCTCCTCGTCCAGCGCAAGATGGCCGCGGGGCTGACCGCGGGCGCCGTGAAGGGATAACGCCCCCGATGACGACATTCGCCAGCGGCACCACCACGTTCGACAAGGACCGGCTCACCCGTGACGCCCTGACGGTCCTGCAACCCGGCTTCCCCGGCACCACCGCCCCCGACTGGCTGCTGCGGCACCTGGGCGAGGGCCTGGCCGCGGTCGGACTGTTCGGCCGCAACATCGCCTCACCCGAGCAACTCGCCGCCCTGACCGCCCAGTTGCGCGCGGAACGGGACGACGTCCTGGTCGCGATCGACGAGGAGGGCGGCGACGTCACCCGCCTGGAGGTGCGCACCGGCTCCAGCTTCCCCGGCAACCACGCCCTGGGCGCGGTCGACGACGTCGCCCTCACCCGGGAGGTCGCCGCCGAACTGGGCCGCCGCCTCGCCGAGTGCGGGGTCAACCTCAACTGGGCCCCGTCCGCCGACGTCAACTCCAACGCCGCCAACCCGGTCATCGGCGTCCGCTCCTTCGGCGCCGACCCGGCGCTGGTCGCCCGCCACACCGCCGCCTACGTCACCGGCCTCCAGTCGGCGGGCGTGGCGGCCTGCACGAAGCACTTCCCGGGCCACGGCGACACCTCCGTCGACTCCCACCACGCGCTCCCGCGCATCGACGCCGAGGCGTCCGTACTCGGTGAACGCGAACTGACGCCGTTCCGTGCGGCCATCGCCGCCGGCACCCGCGCCGTGATGAGCGCCCACATCCTGGTCCCCGCCCTGGACCCGACCCGCCCGGCGACCCTGTCCCCCCGCATCCTCACCAGCCTCCTGCGCGACGAACTCGGCTACGACGGCCTGATCGTCACCGACGGCATGGAGATGCAGGCCGTCGCCGCGACCTACGGCATCGAACGCGGCAGCGTCCTCGCGATCGCGGCCGGCGCCGACGCCATCTGCGTGGGCGGCGGCCTCGCGGACGACGAGACGGTACGCCGTCTGCGCGACGCCCTGATCACCGCGGTCCACACCGGCGACCTCCCCGAGGAACGCCTCGCGGACGCGGCGGACCGGGTACGGGCACTCGCCCGCTGGACGGCGTCAACGGCCACGACAACCACGGCCGCCGCGTCACAGGGGCCCGATGTCGGTCTGGCTGCCGCCCGCCGGGCCCTGCGCCTCACCGGCGGGGAGGTCTTCGCGCCCCTCACCGAAGCGCCGTACGTCGCCGCGTTCACCCCGGTCGCGAACTTCGCCGTCGGCGCCGAGACCCCCTGGGGCGTGGCCGCGGAGCTGGTCCGGCTGCTGCCGGGGACGGAGACCGGCAGCTTCACGGGCGCGGACGCGGGGCACGCGGCGCTGGTCGCGGCGGGGGAGCGGCGGATCGTCGCCGTGGTCCGCGACGAACACCGCCACCCCTGGATGGCGGCGGCCCTCGACACCCTCCTCACAGCCCGCCCGGACACCGTCGTCGTAGAGATGGGCGTCCCCCAGGCCCCACCCCGAGGCACCCTGCACATAGCCACCCACGGCGCAGCCAGAGTCTGCGGCCGAGCGGCGGCAGAGGTAATCGCAGGCAAGTAGCCAGACGACGCGACAGGCGCCGGGCTCCTTTTGGAGCCCGGCGCCTGCCGTTTGCTTGTAAGGGGCGCGGGGCTGTATCGATTTGCGGCTCCGCCGCGTGGGCGCGGCCAGCCACTGCCGGCCCGCAGCCCGCAAACAACCGAACCAGGCAGCCGAGACCGAACCTAAATCCCCTGCCAGGCAGGCTTGTTGACATACGTGTGCCGAAAGTAGTCCGCCAACTTCAACTTGCCGGCGGCCGCCTCGTCGACGACAACCGTCGCATGCGGATGCAGTTGGAGCGCGGAGGCCGGACACACAGCGGCGACCGGCCCTTCGACGGTCGCCGCGACCGCGTCCGCCTTGCCCTCCCCCGTCGCGAGCAGCACAAGGTGCCGCGCCTCCAGGATCGTCCCGATGCCCTGCGTGATGACGTGGTGCGGGACCTGCTCGATGTCGCCGTCGAAGAAGCGCGCGTTGTCGACGCGGGTCTGCTCGGTCAGCGTCTTGATCCGGGTGCGCGAGGCCAGCGAGGAGCACGGCTCGTTGAACCCGATGTGTCCGTCGGTGCCGATCCCCAGCAGTTGGAGGTCCACGCCGCCGGCCGCGGCCAGAGCGCGGTCGTACGCCTCACAGGCGGCCTGTACGTCCGCCGCGGTGCCGTCCGGCCCGAGGAACGCCTCCGTGCCGATGCCCAGCGGCCCGAGCACCTCCCGCAGCAGCACCGAGCGGTAGGACTCGGGATGCTCGGCGGGCAGCCCCACGTATTCGTCGAGCTGGGCGATCCGCGCCCGCGCGGTGTCCACGGCACCGGCGCGCGCCTTGGCCGCCAGCGCCTCATAGATGGGCAGCGGGGTGGAGCCGGTGGCCACGCCGAGCAAGGCGTCCGGCTTGCGCAGCAGGAGCTGCGCCATGGCCTCGGCGATGAGTTCGCCGCCCGACCGGGCGTCCGCAACGATGACAACTTCCACGCTGGCCTGCCGTTCTCGTATCCGCCGTGCGATCCGTGTGATCCGTATGATCCATGTGGTTTAGACCAATCTAGGGGTTCAATCTAACAGAGCAACGTGTCGTAACGTTTCTTTAATGTCCGTTATAAAATGAACGCATGGTGAGTAGCGAACAGACCCGGGCCGAGCCCGTCTCCCGGCCCCGCGGCCGTCCCCGCTCCTTCGACCGCGCGGCCGCGCTGGAGAAGGCGATGCTGGCGTTCTGGGAGCACGGCTACGAGGCGACCTCCGTCTCCGACCTCACCCGCATCATGGGCATCGGCGCCCCCAGCCTCTACGCGGCCTTCGGTGACAAGCAGTCCCTGTTCGAGGAGGCCGTGCGCGTCTACGGCGAGACGTACGGCTCCTTCGCGGGGCGCGCGCTGGCGGAGGAGCCGACCGCCCGCGCCGCCGTCGAGCGGCTGCTGCGCGAGGCCGCCGCCGAGTTCACCGACCCCGCCCACCCGTACGGCTGCCTGGTGATCCACGCGGCCACCAACTGCACCACCCCCGACGTCGAGGACGCCCTGCGCCGACAGCGCAACGCCACCCTCGCGACCGTCGAGAGCCGCATCGCGGCGGGCGCCGCCGCCGGCGAACTGCCGCGGGGCGCGGACCCCGGCGCACTCGCCCGCGTGCTGGGCGCGGTCTTCCAGGGCATGTCCCAACAGGCGCGCGACGGCGCGAGCCGGGAGCAACTGGAAGCGGTCGCCGAAATTGCCCTCTCCCTCTGGCCTCGCACGGGAACCCACACAGGCTAGGCTGCGTTGTGCGTGATAAGGCGTCCGCACGCTCCCCCCACGCTCACCCCATACTCACCACGACGAACAAGCCTGCACGCATGGACACGCCTAATGGTCTAGTCCACAATGGCTTCCGTCTTCCCCGCACAGGAAGACGGACCGAGGACCCGGTGCTCTCTGCCCTGACTGCCCCGGATCCTCACCTTCGGCCGACGGGACCGCACACCCCGCGGCCGATTCTGCTCCGGGCTGCGGTGCCGGGAGGGCTGAGGGTCCCTCTCAGGCGCCGCGGCCCGCGGGTGTTTTCGGACCGCCGTTTTCAGGCCCCGCACCTACCCCCGGTACGCTCACAGACGTGCCCTCCATGAACGAACTCGTACGCCAGCACACCGCACTCGACGACTCCGACCTCGAGTGGCTCCATCTGCTGGTCTCGGAGTGGCAACTGCTCTCCGACCTGTCCTTCGCCGACCTGGTCCTGTGGGTCCCCACCCGCGACGGCACGCGGTACGTCTCCGTCGCCCAGATGCGCCCCAACACCGGCCCCACCTCCTACCAGGACGACATGGTCGGCCACCTCGTCCCCCGAGGTCGCCGCCCGCTGCTGGACGCGGCGCTGGACGAGGGGCGGATCGTGCGCGAGGGCGACCCGGAGTGGCGCGAGGAGGTCCCCGTCCGGGTCGAGTCGATCCCCGTACGGCGCGAGGGCCGCGTCCTCGGTGTCATCGCCCGCAACACCAACCTGCTGACCGTGCGCACCCCCAGCCGCCTCGAGCTCACCTACCTGCAGAGCGCCTCCGACCTCGCGCAGATGATCGCGGCGGGCTCCTTCCCGTTCCCCAACCAGCAGATGGACATGGACGCGGCCCCCCGCGTCGGCGACGGCCTGATCCGCGTCGACGGCGACGGCATCGTCCAGTACGCCTCCCCGAACGCGCTGTCCGCCTACCACCGGATGGGCCTCGCCTCCGACCTGGTCGGCCAGCACCTCGGCCTGATCACCGCCGAACTCGCCCCGACCCGCGGCCCGGTGGACGAGGCGCTCGCCAAGGTCGCCAGCGGCTGGGCGCCCCGCGAGTTCGAGATCGAGGCCAGGGACGGCGTCATCCAGTTCCGGGCGATCCCGCTCAAGCCCAAGGGCACCCGCATCGGCGCGCTCGTCCTGCTCCGTGACGTCACCGAACTGCGCCGCCGCGAGCGCGAGTTGATCACCAAGGACGCCACCATCCGGGAGATCCACCACCGGGTGAAGAACAACCTCCAGACGGTGGCCGCCCTGCTGCGCCTCCAGGCCCGCCGCATCGAGTCCGAGCGCGGCCGGGAGGCCCTCGAAGAGGCCGTGCGCCGGGTCGGCTCGATCGCCATCGTGCACGAGACGCTCTCCCAGAACCTGGACGAGCGCGTGGAGTTCGACGAGATCGCCGACCGCGTGCTGGCGATGGTCGCCGAGATCTCGCCGGGCAAGGTCGCCGGCCGGCGCAGCGGACGCTTCGGCATCCTGGACGCCGAGGTCGCCACCCCGCTGTCCATGGTCCTCACCGAGATCCTCCAGAATGCCCTGGAGCACGGCTTCCGCGAGGGCGACACCGGCACGGTCGAGGTCTCCGCGGTCCGCGGCGGCACCACCAAGGAGGCCCGCCTCCTGGTCACCGTCCAGGACGACGGCGTCGGCCTGCCCGAGGGCTTCGACCCGCACACCTCGGGCAACCTCGGCCTGCAGATCGTACGGACGCTGGTGGAGGGCGAGTTGGGCGGCACCTTCGACATGGTCCCGGCACCGGAGCGCGGCACCCGGGTGCTCCTCGACATCCCGGTGCGCGTACAGAAGTAGGAGCACATGAGCCGGACCCGCGTGGGAGTGTGCGGGCGCAGCAAGAAGCCCCGGACCGTTCAGGTGTCCGGGGCTCGAATGCTCGTTGCCAGCGGGTGCTGCGCATCGGGGGTACTGCGCGCTGCGGCTCGGGGGCGGGAGATGCGTACTCGCTGTACGCGCCGCCAAGCTCAGGCCTGTGGGGCGGGTGTTGTCAGGCAGTCGCCTGACGGGCACGGTTGCGGGCGGCGCGGCGCTTCATGGCGCGACGCTCGTCCTCGCTGAGACCACCCCAGACGCCGGAGTCCTGGCCGGACTCGAGCGCCCACTGCAGACACTGCTCCATAACCGGGCAGCGACGGCAGACGGCCTTGGCTTCCTCGATCTGCAGCAGCGCAGGACCGGTGTTGCCGATGGGGAAGAAGAGCTCGGGGTCTTCCTCGCGGCAAACGGCGTTGTGACGCCAGTCCATGGCTGCTACCTCTCCTTGGTATTACGTGCAGGTTGCTTGTGAATGTGAACGCTTTCACGAATCCCTCAACAAGTGAAGGGCCGCCCGTCAGGTTCGCCGACGGGCTCCTGTTGATTGAAGAGGGGTTCCGGTGATCAGTGGAGGCTGGTGTTGCGGGCCGTCCCGATCGCCACGTAGAGACTCGCAAACCTCAGCGGCGGATACAACCCCTACCGGAAAGTTTTTTTTGATTCCTCGGTGTCTACTGGGTCACAGCCGTACTTCCATGGGGTGGACTCTGGCCTAAACGTTCGAGTGAAAGGACTTCAGCCCTTTCTGCTCACACAATCACACGCAGTGCACGGCGTACGCCTGTGAACGTCACGCTCGTCCGCAGCCCCAGGTGGTCACCGTCCATCTGGAGGGGCAATGGCACCTTCGAATGCAAGGTGAACTGGTCCAGGTCGTGCAGCGCGACGGCATGCTTGCCGTGCGGTCCCCGTTCGGGGGACGAAGTGAGCAACTGTGTGCCATATCGGGCAACCGAAGCCGTCGACAGACGGCTGAGACCGAGTACGTCGAGCCCCCTATCGAACGAGGCCTTAGGCGACGCGTACACCGGGCGATTGCCCAGATAGGTCCACGGAGCCGTGTTGCAGATTATGGACAGCACCAAATCGGTCACCGGTTCCGCGCCCGGCCGTTCCAGGGTGATCGACCCGTGCCGGCGCTGTGACTCACCCAACAACTGGCGCACTGCCTGGCGAATGTAGAGAGCGTGTGTGGATCTTCTGCCGCGCTCGCGCTGCTGTTCCACCCGGCCCACCACTCCGGCGTCGAAGCCGAGCCCGGCGTTGAAGGTGAACCAGCGCGACGGCACCGCCTCGTCCTCCGTGCCGGGCGTGCCCGCGGCCAGGCCGAGCCCGACCGTCCGCTCGGTCTTGTCGCGCAGGGCGTCCAGCACCGCGCCGGTGGCCTCCACGGGATCGTTGGGCAGCCCCAGGGCACGGGCGAAGACGTTGGTGGAGCCGCCGGGGACCACCGCGAGACCGGGCAGGCGGTCCGGATCGGGGCCGGAGTGCAGCAGGCCGTTGACGACCTCGTTGACCGTGCCGTCCCCGCCGAGGGCGACCACCAGGTCGACGTTTCCGCTCTCCGCTGCCTGCCGGCCCAGGTCGCGCGCGTGGCCGCGGTACTCGGTGGTGACCGCCTCGAGCTTCATCTCGCTCGCGAGGGCGTGGATGAGGACATCGCGCGTCCGTGCACTGGTGGTGGTAGCCGCCGGATTGACCACGAGAAGTGCACGCATGAGTTGCAGCGTACCTACTGGGCCGAACCGGTCACAGGCCGAGGGTGGGGATCGGGGCCCGGCAGGCGGCGCGGGCTACCCTTCGGGGGTGAGCAGTGAGCAGACCCCCGCCGCCCCGCAGACCGCCCCGACCCGCCCGCGCCGGCTGACGTACGCCGCCGGGCTCGCCGCCCTGGAGGGGCTGACGCTGGTCGTCGGCGGGGTGTGGATGCTCGTCCTCGGCATCGGCGGCGACCCGGACGACCGTCAGCAGGCCGTCACCGGGGGAGTCACGCTGATCGTGCTGGCGCTGCTGCCGCTGCTCGCCGCCCGCGGGCTGCTGGGCCTGCGCAGTTGGAGCCGGGGGCCCGCCGTCATCACGCAGATCATGGCGCTGCCGGTGGCCTACAGCCTGCTCCAGGCCGACAGCATGGCGATCCCGGCGGGCATCGCGCTCGCGGCCGTCGCCATCGCGTCGCTCGTCCTGCTCGTCAACGGCGAGACGACCCGGGCCCTCGGCATCCGGGGGCCCGGCCGCACATCGGAGTAGCCGCTACTCGGCTACTCCTGCCGCCACTACTCCTCCACGAGGAGCTTCTCCCGGAGCTGGGCCAGGGTGCGGGCCAGCAGGCGGGAGACGTGCATCTGGGAGATGCCGACCTCCTGCGCGATCTGCGACTGGGTCATGTTGCCGAAGAACCGCAGCAGCAGGATCCGCTTCTCGCGCGGCGGGAGGTCCTCCAGGAGCGGCTTGAGCGACTCCCGGTACTCGACGCCCTCCAGCGCCTCGTCCTCCGCGCCGAGGGTGTCGGCGACCGCCGGGGACTCGTCGTCGGTGTCCGGGACGTCCAGGGACAGGGTGGAATACGCGTTCGCGGACTCCAGGCCCTCCAGGACCTCCTCCTCCGAGATCGCCAGCTTCTCGGCGAGCTCGTGGACCGTGGGGGAGCGGCCGTGCTGCTGCGACAGCTCGGCCGTCGCCGTCGTCAGCGCCAGCCGCAGCTCCTGGAGCCTGCGCGGCACCCGCACCGCCCAGCCCTTGTCGCGGAAGTGCCGCTTGATCTCACCGACGACCGTCGGGGTCGCGTACGTGGAGAACTCCACGCCGCGCTCCGGGTCGAAGCGGTCGACCGACTTGATCAGGCCGATGGTGGCGACCTGGGTCAGGTCGTCCAGCGGCTCGCCGCGGTTGCGGAACCGCCGCGCCAGGTGCTCGACGAGCGGCAGGTGCATGCGGACCAGTTGGTTGCGCATCTCCGCGTACTCGGTGCTGCCGTCCTGCAGTGCGCGCAGTTCGACGAACATCGCCCGTGCCCCGCTGCGGTCCACCGGCGCGTGGGCCGGTGCCGGCACCGGTGCCGGTCCTGTTGCCTGGGCCGGTGCCGGTTCGTGCTGCGTGCCCGGCACGCTCTGTACGCCGTCTCGCTCGTGCTCGCTCATTGTCCCGCCCGTCGCGCTCTGTCGAGCCCTCTCCTCTGCTCGCCCCGGAGGCGCGCCCCCGGGCCGCCTCTCCCGAGGTGGGCCCTGCACGGCACCTTCCGCCGGCCCCGGCTGCGCGGAGGCCGAGTGGTCCTCCGGATGCGGCCGGGCCTGCTCGGGGATGCCGTCGATGCCGTCCGCCATGCTCCGGGAACCGTCCGGAGAGACGGACATCCCGGCGCTGCCGGCCGGCAGCTCCCGTGTGCCGCGCTCTTCGTCCCGCACCGGCCCGTCCCCGTTCCTCACGCCGGCCCGGGTCCCGCGCCGCGCTGTTTGTAGAGGCTGATCGACACGGTCTTGTCCTCGTCGACGGCGGAGGACACCTTGCCCGCGAGGGCGGACAGGACGGTCCAGGCGAAGGTGTCACGCGCGGGGGCGTGGCCATCGGTGGTCGGCGCCGAGACAGTGACTTCGAGCGAGTCGTCGACGAGTCGGAACACGCAACTCAGCACCGAGCCGGGCACGGCCTGCTGGAGCAGGATCGCGCAAGCCTCGTCCACCGCGATGCGCAGGTCCTCGATCTCGTCCAGGGTGAAGTCCAAACGGGCTGCGAGGCCGGCCGTGGCCGTCCGCAGCACCGACAGGTAGGCACCCGCAGCCGGCAGCCGGACTTCCACGAAGTCCTGGGTCGCGGGCTCGCCTGCGATCTGGGACACCCTCACCTCCAAGGTGGTACAAGCTTTTCGGGGCCGAGGGTCGCCCCCCGGGGTAACGCGTGTGTGGTGCAGCGGTGACGCTATCGCGCTCTCAGGTTTCCTGTCCCCGGTACCCCAACCCCCTGCGTCACTCACAGTAAAGCTGTGAACACGCTCCGTGTCTAGAGGTCTGTCGGCCCAAATGGGAAGAAGGCGCGCCGGGTTGACGTACCCAGACGTCAGACGGTCGAACCGTACCCGCCGGACGGCCGGGGCGTCTCATGAGTTCAACGGCCGAACCCCCGCGGAAGTTCACACCAGGACGTGATCCACGAAGCACCACCGCCAGCTCTCGCCGGGTTCGAAGGTCCGCATCACCGGATGACCGGAGTCCTTGTGGTGCGCCGTGGCGTGCCGGCTCGGCGAGGAGTCGCAGCAGCCGACATGGCCGCAGGTGAGGCACAGCCGCAGTTGCACCGGGTGGGTTCCGTCCCGCAGGCACTCCGGACACGTCTCGCCGAGCGGGACGGGTTCGGGGTGGGGCAGCGCGTCGGAGTGCGTGCACTGTTTCATGATTGCCAGATTACGACGGCTGTGCGGACGACCGCGCGGAAAAACGAGGGCGGGTCAGACATGGACGTGATGCCACTCCTGCTGCTGGTGGCGGGGAGCGCGGCGATCGCGGCCGCGGCCCGGCGCACCCCGGTGTCCGCGCCGCTGCTGCTGGTCGCGGTCGGCCTGGTCGTGTCCTACCTGCCGGGGGTCCCGGACTACACCCTGGACCCCGACATCGTCCTGCCGCTCCTGCTGCCCCCGCTGCTGTACACCTCGGCCTCCGACAGCTCCTACCTCGACCTGCGCGCCCAGATGCGGCCCGTCGCCCTGCTGTCGGTCGGGTACGTGCTCTTCGCGACCTTCGCCGTCGGCTGGGCCGCCTACCTGCTGGTCCCCGGGCTGCCGCTGACGGCGGCGCTGGTGCTGGGCGCGGTGGTGGCGCCGCCGGACGCGGTCGCGGCGACGGCGGTGGCCCGCCGGGTCGGCCTCCCCTCGAAGATCACCACGATCCTCCAGGGCGAGTCCCTGCTGAACGACGCCACCGCGATCACCGCCTACAAGGTGGCCCTCGCGATCGTCGTCGGCGAGGGCGCGTCCTGGGCCGGCGGCATCGAGGAGTTCCTGATCGCGTCCGTCGGCGGCACCGCCGTCGGCCTGATCCTGATGGCCCCGCTGCACTGGCTGCGCACGCACCTGAAGGAGCCCCTGCTCCAGAACACGCTGTCCCTGCTGATCCCCTTCGTCGCCTACGCGGCCGCCGAGCAGTTCCACGCCTCCGGCGTCATCGCCGTGGTCGTCGTCGCGCTCTATCTCGGCCACCGCGCGTGGGAGGTCGACTTCGCCACCCGGCTCCAGGAGGAGGCGGTGTGGAAGATGGTCGCCTTCGTCCTGGAGTCGGCCGTCTTCGCGCTGATCGGCCTGCAACTGCCGGTCGTCCTGAGGGGCCTCGGCGCGTACGCCGGCCTGGAAGCCGCCTGGTACGCGATCGCCCTCTTCCTCGTGGTCGTCGCGGCCCGCTTCCTGTGGGTGTACCCGGCGACCTTCCTGCCCCGGCTGCTGTCGCCGCGCATCCGCGCGCGGGAGGAGAATCCGACCTGGCGGGGGCCGGTCGTCGTCGGCTGGGCCGGCATGCGGGGCGTGGTGTCGCTCGCCATCGCCTTCTCCATCCCGCTCACCGCGGACCACGGCGACGCGCCCTTCCCGCACCGCAACCTCATCCTGTTCCTGACCTTCACGACGGTCATCGGCACCCTGGTGGTGCAGGGCCTGACGCTGCCGCCGCTGATCCGCCTGCTGAAGTTCCCCGAGCCCGACCCGCAGGCCGCGACGCTCGCCGAGGCCAACGCCCAGGCACAGGCCTCCCGGGTCGCCGAAGAGCGCCTCGACGCCCTCCTGACCGACGAGCGCAACGCCCTGCCCCCGCCTCTCGCCGACCGCCTGCGCGATGTCCTGGAGCGCCGCCGCAACGCCGTCTGGGAGCGCCTCGGCCAGGTCAACCCGGTCACCGGCGAGACCGTCGACGACACCTACCGGCGGCTGTCGCGCGAGATGATCAGCGCCGAGCGCGAGATGTTCGTCCGGCTGCGCGACGGCCGCTACATCGACGACGAGATGCTGCGCACGCTGCTGCGCCGGCTGGACCTGGAGGAGGCGGCGGCGTTCCGGGAGGCGACGTGAACGGGCCGCACGGGGGTCCCACGCGGCGCGGCGGGGGTCTCACGCGGGGAACGGCGCGCCCGTGACGACCGCCGCGAGCCGGGTCCCGCGCGCGAACGCGCCCTCCTCGGCCAGGGCGACAAGGCCGTACAGCGACTTGGCGACATAGAGACGCTCCACGGGCACGCCGTGCCGCCGCTCGAAGTCCTCGGCGAACGCGTCGAGTTCCGGGGGCACGCGCGCGTACCCGCCGAAGTGGAAGCGCTCGTCGAGCCGCCACTCGCCCCGCCGGCCCCCGAAGGCCTCCTCCTGGAGTGCCCGTATCTCCTCGCCCAGGAAGCCGCCCCTGAGGACCGGGACGCCCAGCGCCCGTTGGCCGGGGGCGAGACCGGCGGCCAGGCCCGCGAGGGTGCCGCCGGTGCCGCAGGCGAGGGCGACGACGTCGGCGTGGCCGCGCAGCTCCTCGCCGAGCGCCCGGCAGCCGCGCACCGCGGCCGCGTTGCTGCCGCCCTCGGGGACGACGTACACGCCCTCCGCGCCGGCCGCGCCCAGCAGCCTGTTCAGCAGCCGCTTCAGGATCTCCGGCTCGGTCTTGCGGCGGTAGGTCGCGCGGTCCACGAAGTGCAGACGCATGCCGTCGGCCGCGCAGCGGGCCAGGGACGGGTTCAGCGGCCGGCCGGCCAGTTCGTCGCCGCGCACCACGCCCACCGTGGGCAGCCCCAGGAGCCGGCCGGCGGCGGCCGTGGCCCGCAGGTGGTTGGAGTAGGCGCCGCCGAAGGTGAGGAGCGTGCGCCCGGTCGCGCGCTCCAGGTTGGGCGCCAGCTTGCGCCACTTGTTGCCGATCAGCTCCGGATGGATCAGATCGTCCCGCTTCAGCAGCAGCCGCACGCCGTGCCGCCCGAACCGGTCGTCGGTCACTTCCTGGAGCGGCGAGGGGAGGCGGGGGCGCAGATCGGTCACCCGCCCATTGTCGAACACCGTTCGGTGAAACGTGCCTCTTCCCCGGCCCGCGATGATCCATTCCCGCTCTTTCGGGTAATAGCAAGACCACATTCGGTGATGGAAGGCTTACCCGTGTGAACAGTGCACCGGCGCAGTTCGGCGTCCGTTGCATGAATCGGGAGGGCATTTCTCATGTCGGTAGGCGAAGAGGTCCGCACGGAGTCGGGCAAGCCGCAGCAGAGTCTCGGCACTGCGGCCGCGCGGAACCTGGCCACCACGACCAAGTCCGCACCGCAGATGCAGGAGATCAGCTCGCGCTGGCTGCTGCGCAATCTGCCCTGGGTGGACGTACAGGGTGGTACTTACCGGGTCAACAGGCGCCTGACGTACGCGGTGGGCGACGGCCGCATCACATTCGTCAAGACCGGCGACCGAGTCGAGGTCATCCCGGCGGAGCTGGGCGAACTGCCCGCTCTGCGCTCCTACGAGGACGAGGAGGTGCTCGGGGAGCTGGCTCAGCGCTGCCGGCAGCGGGAGTTCGGCCCCGGTGAGCTGATCGCCTCCTTCGGCAGCCAGACCGACGAGGTCTACCTGCTGGCGCACGGCCGCGTCGAGAAGGTCGGCACCGGCCCCTACGGCGACGACCAGGTGCTCGGAGTCCTCGCCGACGGGGCGTACTTCGGCGATCAGGCGCTGCTCGACGCGGACGCCATCTGGGAGTACACCGCCCGCGCCCACACCGCCTGCACGGTGCTGATCCTGGCCCGGCAGGATGTCGAGCAGGTCGCGGAGCGCGCCGACTCCCTGCGCACGCATCTCCAGGAACTGCGCGCGATCCCCGAGCAGCGCACCAACAAGTACGGCGAGAAGGAAGTCGACCTGGCCGCGGGCCACGCCGGCGAGCCGGACATCCCGCACACGTTCGTGGACTACGACGCCCGGCCGCGCGAGTACGAGCTGAGCATCGCCCAGACCGTCCTGCGCATCCACTCGCGCGTGGCCGACCTGTACAACCAGCCCATGAACCAGACCGAGCAGCAGTTGCGGCTGACGGTCGAGGCGCTCAAGGAGCGTCAGGAGCACGAGCTCGTCAACAACCGCGAGTTCGGGCTGCTGCACAACTGCGAGTACGACCAGCGGCTCCAGCCGCACGACGGCGTGCCCAGCCCGGACGACCTGGACGAACTGCTCAGCAGGCGGCGCGGCACCAAGATGCTGCTCGCCCACCCGCGCGCGATCTCCGCGATCGGCCGTGAGCTCAACAAGCGCGGGCTCGTCCCCGAGACGATCGACGTCGGCGGCAACCGGATCCCCACCTGGCGCGGGGTGCCGATCTACCCGTGCAACAAGATCCCGGTCACCGAGGCCCGGACCAGCTCGATCATCGCGATGCGTCTGGGCGAGCAGGACCAGGGCGTCATCGGCCTGCGCCAGCCCGGCATCCCGGACGAGATCGAGCCCAGCCTGTCCGTGCGGTTCATGGGCATCAACGAGCAGGCGATCATCAACTACCTGGTCACGGCCTACTACTCGGCCGCGGTCCTGGTGCCGGACGCACTGGGCGTTCTGGAGAACGTCGAGATCGGCCGCTGGCGGTGACCTCCGCCATCAGGCGGTACCGGGGCGAGGCGCGCGAAAGGCGGAGTCCCATCGGAAGTCAGGGCAACGGCAGTCCGGGCAACGGTGGTCCGGGGGCGGCCGACGGGCACGAGGCGGCGGCGATCCTGGAGCGGTCGCGGGCGTCGGTCGACCCCGAACTGCGGGCGGCGATCGACTCGTTGCCCGGCTCGATGCGCCGGATCGCGCTCTACCACTTCGGCTGGGAGCACGCGGACGGCACACCGGCGGCGGGCAACGCGGGCAAGGCGATCCGCCCGGCCCTGGTGCTCGCCGCGGCCGCCGCGCTCGGCGGCCCGGCGGCCCGCGCGGCGGCCGTCCGGGCGGCCGCGGCGGTCGAACTGGTCCACAACTTCACGTTGTTGCACGACGACGTGATGGACCGGGACGCCACTCGCCGGCACCGTCCCACCGCCTGGACCGTGTTCGGCGACGCCGACGCGATCCTCGCCGGGGACGCTCTGCAGGCCCTCGCCCTCGGGATGCTCGCCGGGGATCCGCATCCCGCGTCCGCGGCGGCGGCCGTCCGGGTCGCGGCCTGTGTGGTCGAACTGTGCGCCGGCCAGCAGGCGGACACGGCCATGGAGAAACGCGGCCCCGCCGACATCACCCTCGACGAGGTGCTCGTCATGGCCGAGGCCAAGACGGGCGCGCTGCTCGGCTGCGCCTGCGCCGTGGGCGCGCTGTACGCGGGGGCGGCCGAGGAGGACGTCGAGGCGCTGGACGCGTTCGGCCGGGAGGCCGGGCTCGCCTTCCAGCTCATCGACGACGTCATCGGTATATGGGGCGATCCGCGGCACACCGGCAAGCCGGCCGGCGCGGATCTCGCCGTCCGCAAGAAGTCGCTGCCGGTGGTCGCCGCGCTGACCTCCGGCACCCCGGCGGCCGGTGAACTGGCCGAGCTGTACGCGGCGCCCTACGAACCGGCCGACCTGGACCGTACGACGCTGGCTGTCGAGCGGGCGGGCGGCCGGGAGTGGGCGCAGGACCAGGCGGCCGACCGGATGTCCCGCGCGATGCACGAACTGGCCCGGGCCATCCCGGACCCGGAATCGGCGGGCGCCCTCCTCTCCCTGGCGGAGTTCGTGACACGGCGCAGCAACTAACGGTGACCGGATGCCCCGGCACCCCTGGTACCCCCGGCACCCTGCGGCTCCTGACTCCGCACGGGTGCCGGGGGGCCGGGGTACCGGGGGTACTGGGGGGTTCGGTTCGGCGGGTCGCGCGGGCCATCAGGCCGCGCAGCCGGACGTACGGCGGAGAACGGTGGCGTACGGAAGAGAACGGTGGCGTACGGCGGGGGGCGTTCGCGTGCGGGTCGCCCTACGCTGAGGACATGGACAGGGAACAACGTGTCTGCCCCGACTGCGGGCAGCCCGTACAGTCCGTCGTCCGGCGCCACAAGACGCTCGGCGCGTGGGTGCCGCGCTGGGTGCCGGGCCCGTGCCACAACCCCGAGTGCACCGCATACGTGGAGCCGGGCCCCCGACCCGACGCGCCCGAGCCCGACGGCCCCGAGCCCGCCGATGTCGCCGAGTCCGGGCAGGGGCCTGGAGCGGCCGGCGGCCGGCGCTCGTGACGTCAGCTCATGACAGCCGACGGCCGCCCGTCTCCGCGTCGCGGGTGGTGAGGCAGTACAGGCCGCCTGCCGGGTCGCGCAGGACCGTCCAGTGGGGGTGGCGGGCGACCAGGGTCGCGCCGAGCCGCTCGTGCCGTACGCGTACGGCGTCGACGTCCGGGCCGCAGGCCAGGTCCAGATGTGCGGCGGCCGAAGCGGGCTCTTCGTCGAGCCGCTGGAGCAGGATGCGGAGCGGCAGGGTGGGCGGCGGCTCGACCACGTGGAACTCGGGCCGGGATCCCGGCCGGGCCGACCAGTCGGGCAACAGGCCGCTCCAGAAGGCGACTTCGGCCTCGTAGGCCGTCGGCGGGATGTCGACGCACACCTGGTCGAGGCGGCTGCCGGACACCACGGGCGGTCGTACGGACTCCCCGTGCCACGGCACCGCGCAGAACAACTGCCCGGCGGGGGAGCGCAGTACGGCCCACCCCTCGTGGACGGCGACCGTCTCAGCGCCCAGCTTCAGCGCCTCCTCGACGAAGCCCGGCACGTCCTCGACGGCGAGGTCGAGATGCGCGCCGCCGGTGCCGCCGGCGACCGCCTGGATCTTCACGCAGGGGTCGGCGCCCGCCGCCAGCAGGGTCGCGAACTCGCCGTCCCCGCCCCGGAGTTCGGACAGCGCGGTGTCCGTGACCGCGGTCCAGAAGGCACAGGCCCGCTCGAAGAGCGCGGCGGGCCGGTCGACGAAGGCATAGGCCCAGCGGACCGGATGAACAGGTTGAACAGGATGAATCGGGTGATCCGTGCGGTTCATGCGGTTCATGCGGTCCGTTCCATGAAGCGCAGCATGTTGCCCGCCGGGTCCCGGAAGGCGCAGTCGCGCACGCCGTACGGCTGGTCCGTCGGCTCCTGGAGCACCTCGACGCCGGCCTCCAGCACGCGCGCGTGCAGCGCGTCGCAGTCGGCGGTGGTGAAGATGACCCCGCGCAGCACGCCCTTCGCGAGCAGCCGGGCCATCGCCTCCCGGTCGGCGGGGGAGAAGTCCGGGTTCGCGCCCGGCGGCTCCAGCACGATGTTCACGTCCGGCTGCAACGGCGACCCGACGGTCACCCATCGCATCCCCTCGAACGAGACGTCGTTGCGGACTTCCAGGCCCAGCACCTCGACATAGAAGTGCAGCGCCTTGTCATGGTCGTCGACGGCGACGAAACACTGGTGCAGTTTGAGGTCCATGCCGTCCAGCCTAGGCACGTCGGCCGTGCTTGCGGCGGGTGTACGTGCGGGCCACGCACGGCGCGATCACCGCGCTCGGCTCGTGCGACCGCGCCCGGTACGTGCTCGGGGTCTCGCCGACCAGCTCGGTGAAGCGGGAGCTGAACGAGCCGAGCGAGGTGCAGCCGACCGCCATGCACACCTCCGTCACGGACAGGTCGCCGCGGCGCAGCAGGGTCTTGGCGCGCTCGACCCGGCGGGTCATGAGATAGCCGTACGGCGTCTCGCCGTACGCCTCGCGGAAGCTGCGCTGGAAGTGGCCCGGGGACATCAGCGCGGTGCGCGCGAGCGCGGGGACGTCGAGCGGTTCGGCGTACTCGCGGTCCATCCGGTCGCGTGCCCGCCGCAGCCGTACCAGATCCTCGAGGGTCATCACGCCAGCATCGTCGCACGGCCCGCACCCGCCGGGCGCGGGGACGTGGAACAGGCTTTGCCTCCAGTTCGCCTCCCGTACGCAAGCGCTTGTTCCCATGAGGAAATGGACCACATCACGTTCCTCGTGGCGGTCGTCACGTCACGGCCCTGGCCTTCGACTTCACCAACGGATTCCACGACACGGCGAACGCGATGGCCACCTCCATCGCGACCGGCGCGCTCAAGCCGAGAACCGCGGTGCTGATCAGCGGGGCCCTGAACATCGTCGGGGCGTTCCTGTCCACCGAGGTCGCGAAGACGATCTCCGGCGGCATCGTCGACGACACCCTGGTCAGCCCGGGGATGATCTTCGCGGGGCTGGTGGGGGCGATCCTCTGGAACCTGCTGACCTGGCTGGTCGGGCTGCCGTCCAGCTCGTCGCACGCGCTGTTCGGCGGGCTGATCGGCGCGGTGTGGGTCGGCGCGGGCTCGCACGGCGTGCACTTCGACAAGGTGGCCCAGAAGGTGCTGATCCCGGCCGTGGCCTCGCCGCTGGTGGCCGGTGTCGCCGCGCTGCTCGCGACCTACCTCGCGTACAAGCTCACCGCCCGCGCCCGCAAGGAGTCCGTCACCAAGGGCTTCCGGCTCGGCCAGATCGCCTCGGCCTCGCTGGTCTCGCTCGCGCACGGCACGAACGACGCGCAGAAGACCATGGGCGTCATCACCCTGACCCTGATCTCGGCGGGCGCGCTCGGCCATGACGCCGGACCGCCGGTGTGGGTGATCGCCTCGGCCGGTCTCGCCATCGGCCTCGGCACCTACCTGGGCGGCTGGCGAATCATCCGCACCATGGGCAAGGGCCTGACGGAGATCCAGTCGCCGCAGGGCTTCGCCGCCGAGACGGCCTCCACGACCGTCATCCTCACCTCCGCCCACCTCGGCTTCGCGCTGTCCACCACCCAGGTCGCCTCCGGCAGCATCCTCGGCGCGGGCCTCGGGCGGCGGCTGGCGGAGGTCCGCTGGGGCGTCGCGGGCCGGATGGTCGCCGCCTGGCTGATCACGCTGCCCGCCGCCGCGCTGGTCGGCGGTGTTTCTGCGAGCGTGGTCAAACACGGCGGCAACCTCGGCACGGTCGTCGTCGCCCTGGTGGGCGCGGCCGTCGCCGCGGGCATCGTCGTCCTCTCGCGCCGCAACCCCGTGCACTCCGACAACGTCAACGACACCCACGAGGTCGCCGTCCGCACCGCGCCGCCGGCCGCCGTCGGCACGGCCGCCTGAGGCAGGGAGAGTTTCGATGCAACTGGACTGGACCGCACTCGGCCAGGTCACAGCGGTGAGCATCGGCGTCACGGTCGCCGTGGTCGTCGTCTTCGCCTTCGGCGTGCTCGGCCTCGCCCGTCTGGAGGGGGCCCGCGACACGGGGAGCAGCGCGGCGTCGTCGCTCGGCCTGGCGCAGGCCGGGCTGTGCTTCCTCACGTGCGCGGCCGTGGTGGCGTACGGGATCTACCTGATCGTGCCGCAGTTCCACTGAACCTGATGAAGCCGCTTTGAACCTGATGAAGCAGCTTTCAACCGGCTTGAACCGAATCGGAAGGGGAGTACACGATGGCGACGCCGCCGCTGCTGTCCGAGCTGGCCGACCTGCGGGTCGACTACAGCGACCACGACGACCCCGTGCTCGTCCGGCCGGACGGGAGCCTGGTCGACACCTGGCGGGAGAACTACCCGTACGGGCAGCGCATGGAGCGCAAGGAGTACGACTGGCACAAGCGGCTCCAGCAGATCGAGCTGCTGAAGCTGCAGAGCTGGATCAAGGAGACGGGACGCCGGCTGGTCATCGTCTTCGAGGGCCGTGACGCGGCCGGCAAGGGCGGCACCATCAAGCGGTTCACGGAGCACCTCAACCCGCGCGGCGCGCGGGTGGTGGCCCTGGAGAAGCCGACCGAGCGCGAGCGCGGGCAGTGGTACTTCCAGCGGTACGTCGAGCAGTTGCCGACCGCGGGCGAGATAGTCCTCTTCGACCGGTCCTGGTACAACCGGGCGGGCGTCGAGCGGGTGATGGGCTTCTGCACCGACGACGAGTACCAGCGCTTCGTGCGCCAGGCGCCGCTGTTCGAGCGGATGCTCGTGGACGACGGTGTGGACCTGATCAAGTTCTGGTTCTCGGTGTCGCAGGGCGAGCAGCGCACCCGTTTCACGATCCGGCAGATCGACCCCGTACGGCAGTGGAAGCTCAGCCCGATGGACCTCGCCTCGCTGGACCGCTGGGACGACTACACCGCCGCCAAGGTCGCCATGTTCCGCGAGACGGACACGGCGTTCGCGCCCTGGACGGTGGTCAAGAGCAACGACAAGAAGCGGGCCCGGGTCGAGGCCATGCGCAGCGTCCTCGCCCGTTTCGACTACGCCGACAAGGACGAGGAGGTCGTCGCCGCCGCCGACCCGCGCGTCGTGGGCGAGGCGGCGGGGCTGCTGGAGGCGGGGGAGGACGACACGGCCGACGGCACCTGACGGCGCATCCCGGGGAGGCCGCCCCCAGGTCCTCCCGTGCTCATACGGCGGGCTCGCGCATCCGGGTGTGGACGTGCGCGTCGAGCGGGTAGGCGGGGGGTGCCGCGGGCAGCCGTCCGGTGAGCTCGTACCGGCATTTCTGTGCCACGCGGCAGGATGCCGTGTTGTCCAACTGGTGCACGAGCTCAAGGCGTTCCAGCCCGTCGTCGCCGAAGGCGGCGAAGGCCCAGTCCGTCAGCGTCTCCAGCGCCCTGGGCGCGACCGCCCGGCCACGGGAGCGTGCCGCGGTCCAGTAGCCGACCTCGGCGGACGGGCCGCCGGGCACGGCACGCTTGAGCAGGACATGCCCCGCCAACCGCTCACCGTGCCCACCATCCGCCCCGCTCTCCACGACGGCGAACCCGAGACGGTCCCCGCTCTCCCACCCCCGCTGCCGCTCCCGCACCCAACGCGCCGCCCCCGCCACGTCCGCCACGTCCGCATCGGTCCAGCGCCGCATGGCGTCGTCCTGGTACAGCTCCACCAGCTCGTCGGCGTCCGCCGGGTCCCAGGGGCGCAGCAGGAGCGCGGGAGCCGAAGGTGTGGCGGGCGCGTGCAGCCGTACGGCGGTCATGGGTCTCCTGGGGCCGAGGCGAGAGGGAGGTGGGAGACGGGGACGGGTCAGCGGCCTGCTGCCCGGCGTTCGTAGGAGGCGGCGTAGGCCTGGCTGCGGAAGGCGAGGACCGGGTCGTCGGAGAGTTCGATGCCGGGGGTGAGCCGGGTGGGGTCGTAGACCTGGGCCGCCCAGTGCTCCTGATCCGCGACCGGGGCGGTGACGCGCAGGTGGCCCGCGACGATCTCGGGACGGTCGGCCGGCCACGGGGTGGTCGGGTCGTCGGTGGGGTCGCCGTCCTGGCCGAGCTGGACGCGGAGCGTGAAGCCGACGGGGCCGTCGGCGAGGCGCTGCACCAGCTCCTCGGCGAGGTACTCGGGGTCTTCGTCCGCCGCCTGCTCCACGGACAGTTCCCGCAGCCCGGTGTCGGGCTCCCAGCGGTAGCGCACCGGGTGCCGCTCGCCCTGGGCGTCGACCCAGACGAAGGCGTGGACGGCCCAGTAGCGGGCGGTGCCGTAGCTGACCGGGATCGGCATCCGGCCCGCCTCGTGCAGGCCGAGGGCTGCCGTGGGGTGCGCGGCGACGTACGCCTGGACCTTGGCCGGGTCGGGGGCTCCGGTGCCGGGGTCCTTCTTAAGGGCGTCGAGGAGTTCCAGGAACTGCTCGGGGGTGGCCGCGAAGAACACCGGGATGTTCACGGAGACGAGGTCGGTGGCGGTGCCGTCCGACAGCAGGAAGCGCGCCGCGAGACCACGGCCGGCCCGGACCCCGTCGGGCACGGTCGGGTTGGTGTTGGAGTTCGAGAAGCGCACGACGACGGGCGTCGGCTCCGACTGCAGATGGGCCGCCGTGGTGAGGGCGGCGGCCTCGCCGGAAGGGGTGAAGGTGGCGTCGAAACACAGACCCCGGGCGTGCACGCGCCGGTGCCCGGGGTACGTGCCGCTGACGCGCTCGATGGCGTCGACGGCGGTACGGGCCACGGGGGAGGGAGAGTGGTCGTCCATGATTCGGAGTGTAGACACCGTCAGTCATGCTCAGGCCAAATATTGCCGCCGCCGGAGAGGGCGGCAGCGAGCGACCACTCCAACTCGGCTGGACGGGGAGCGAGTTGGCGTGGTGGGGGTGCGAGGGGGCGGGCGGAGGGTGAGGTTTCCGACACCGGACGCCGAAAGGGGCCGGCCCTGTACTGGACCGGCCCCTCGTGGCTCTCCGGGCCGCGGTCGTGTGCTGACCGCGGATCGGGTGAAGGCTTGTGTCAGGCCTTCTTCGTCTCCCAGAAGATCCTGTCGATCTCGGCGATGAGCTCGAGGGCCTTCTCGCCGGTCTTCGGGTCCGTCGACGCCTTGGCGGCCGAGAGGGCCTTCAGGGTGTCGTTGACCAGGACGTGGAGCTCCGGGTACTTCTCGAAGTGCGGGGGCTTGAAGTAGTCGCTCCACAGCACGGAGACGTGGTGCTTCGCCAGCTCGGCGCGCTGCTCCTTGATGACGGTGGCGCGCGCCTGGAAGTGCGGGTCGTCGTTGGCGGCCATCTTTTCCTGGACGGCCTTCACCGACTCCGCCTCGATGCGGGCCTGGGCCGGGTCGTACACACCGCAGGGCAGGTCGCAGTGTGCGCTGACCTTGACCTTGGGGGCAAACAGGCGGGAAAGCATGGAGCATTCCTTCCTCGTGATCGTCTTCTCAGGTGGGACATTACTCCCTGAGGGACGGCTTTCGACGGGTGCCCCCATGGGCTTAGGACAAAAGTCCGGGGTCAGACTGAGACTGCCGAGACGGGTGGACGAACGGACCGGGGAGGTGCCGGCCATGCCGGAGCTGTCGCAGGAGACCGAGCGGGGGAGGGCGGTCGCGCCCTTCGGGCTGGCCGAGGTGACCGGGCCGTCCATGGTGCCCACGCTCCGCCACGGGGACCAGTTGGTGGTGCAGTACGGGGCCAGGGTGCGACCCGGTGACGTCGTCGTGCTGCGGCATCCCTTCCAGCAGGACCTGCTGGTCGTGAAACGGGCCGTCGAGCGGCGGGACGGGGGGTGGTGGGTGCGCGGGGACAACACGTACGCCGGCGGGGACAGCACCGACTACGGGGCCGTGCCCGACGAACTGGTCCTCGGCAAGGTGCGGCTGCGCTACCGCCCGCTGAAGCCGGATCAGCGCTCGCCGCTGGCGCTGGTGCGCTGGGCGCTGTCGGCGGCGCGGCCCGTGCCGGCCGTGCGGTCCGCGGCCAGGCGCTCCGTGCGGTCCGCCTCCAGGCGCTTGCGGGCGCGGTAGGCGGCCACGTTGGCGCGGGTCGCGCAGCGGTCGGAGCAGTAGCGCCGGGAGCGGTTCGTGGACGTGTCGAGGTAGGCGTTGCGGCAGGGGCTCGCCTCGCACAGGCCCAGGCGGTCGACGCCGTACTCGGTGAGGTGGAAGGCCAGGCCCATCGCGGCGATGGCCGCGTAGCCCGCCGTCGCGTTCGACGGGTGGTCGGCCAGGTGCATGTGCCACAGCGGGCGGCCGTCGTCGTCGCGGACGTCGTGGCCGGAGATCTGCGGGCTCACCGGGAACTCCAGGAGGAGCGAGTTCAGCAGGTCCACCGCGAGGGTCTCGTCGCCGCCGTCGGCCGCCTCGAAGACCGCGCGCAGCCGGCCCCGGACCGAGCGGAAGCGGGTGACGTCGGCGTCGGTGGCCCGGCGGCCCGCCGACTGGTTGCCGCCGAAGAGGGCGCGGACGGCCTCGACCGAGGTCAGGGAGTCCTTGCCCCGGGCCGGCTCCTCGCTGTTGACGAGGCGCACGGCGTAGTCGGAGTAATAGGCCAGTTCCACTTGTAGTCCTTACGGGGGCTGCTCTAGGGTCGGGGTGCAGGCGGGGTAACGGCCGTTCGTGCTTCCAGGGTATTACGTGACATGCGTGACATACGTGGTGGAGGGTTGCGATGACTGACGTGGGGACGACGACCACGACGGCCGGCGGTGCCGACTGGAGCGGCTGGCAGCGGAGCTGGGACCGCCAGCAGGAGTGGTACATGCCCGACCGCGAGGAACGCTTCCGGATCATGCTGGACATGGTCGAGGCGCTCGTCGGACCCGCCCCGCGCGTCCTCGACCTCGCCTGCGGCACCGGCACCATCACCGCCCGGCTGCTCGCCCGCCTCCCCGGGGCCACCAGTACCGGCCTCGACCTCGATCCGGCGCTCCTCGCCATCGCCGAGGGCACCTTCGCGGGCGACGACCGCGTCACCTTCGTAGCGGCCGACCTCAAGGACCCGCAGTGGCCCGCCCGGCTGCCGTACGGCTCCTACGACGCCGTCCTGACCGCCACGGCCCTGCACTGGCTGCACAGCGAACCCCTCGCGGCCCTCTACGGTCAGGTCGCGGAACTCGTCCGCGACGGCGGTGTCTTCATGAACGCGGACCACATGATCGACGAGACGACGCCCCGGATCAACGCGGCGGAGCGCGCGCAGCGCCACACCCGTATGGATCAGGCCAAAGCGGGCGGGGACTCGGACCTGGTCACGGAACGGGTCCTGGACTGGGCCGAGTGGTGGCAGGCCGCCGCCCAGGACCCGGTCCTGGCCGGGCCGACCGCCCGCCGCTACGAGATCTACGGCGAACACGCCGACGGCGACATGCCCTCCCCGGCGTGGCACGCGCGCGTGCTGAAGGAGAAGGGGTTCGGCGAGGCTCGGGCGGTGTGGGCGTCACCGTCGGACACGATGCTGCTGGCGTTGAAGTAAGAGGGTTCCCCCTCGGACGGGCTGGGTTGGGAAAGGGGCGGTACGGAGACTCCGTACCGCCCCTTTCCACTTGCCGTGGTGTTACAGGACCTTGGACAGGAAGGCCTGGGTCCGCTCGTGCTGAGGGTTGGTCAGGACGTCGCGGGGGTTGCCGGATTCGACGACCACGCCGCCGTCCATGAAGACCAGGCTGTCGCCGACCTCGCGGGCGAAGCCCATCTCGTGGGTGACGACGACCATCGTCATGCCGGACTCGGCGAGGTCGCGCATGACGTCGAGGACGTCGCCGACCAGCTCCGGGTCGAGGGCCGAGGTCGGCTCGTCGAAGAGCATCAGCTTCGGGTCCATGGCCAGCGCCCGGGCGATCGCCACCCGCTGCTGCTGGCCGCCGGAGAGCTGCGAGGGGTAGCTGCCGGCCTTGTCGGCCAGGCCCACGCGGTCCAACAGCTCGTTGGCCCGCTCCCTGGCGTCCGTCCTGCTGACGCCCTTGACCTGGACCGGGGCCTCCATGACGTTGTCCAGCGCCGTCATGTGCGGGAACAGGTTGAACCGCTGGAACACCATGCCGATGTCCCGGCGCTTCAGCGCGACCTCGCTGTCCTTCAGCTCGTACAGCTTGTCGCCCTTCTGGCGGTAGCCGACCAGCTCCCCGTCGACGTACAGGCGGCCGGCGTTGATCTTCTCCAGGTGGTTGATGCACCTGAGGAAGGTCGACTTGCCGGAGCCGGACGGGCCGATGAGGCAGAACACCTCGCCGTTCTTGACCTCCAGGTCGATGCCCTTGAGCACCTGGACCAGGCCGAAGGACTTGTGGACGCCCTCGGCCTTCACCATCGCGGTCATGCCGTGCTCCTCGAGGATCCGAACAGGTTCGCCCTGATCTTCTGGAAGACCGTGGGCGGGAGGCTGCGGCTGCTGCCGCGGGCGTAGTAACGCTCCAGGTAGTACTGGAAGACGCTGAAGACGCTCGTCATGACCAGGTACCAGATGGACGCGACGAAGAGCAGCTCCATCACGGCGTACGACGAGGAGCCGATCACCGAGGTGGAGCGCAGCAGTTCGTTGTACGTCACCACGTACACCAGCGACGACGTCTTCAGCATGTTGATGAACTCGTTGCCGGTCGGCGGCACGATCACCCGCATCGCCTGCGGGATGACGATCCGGCGCAGCGTCTTGGCGTGGCTCATGCCCAGCGCGTGCGACGCCTCCGTCTGGCCCTCGTCCACGGCCAGCAGGCCGGCCCGGCAGATTTCGGCCATGTACGCGGCCTCGTTCAGACCGAGACCCAGGAGGGCGGCCATGAACGGCGTCATGACGTCCACCATCTCGTCCTTGTAGATCGGACCGAGATTCAGGACGGGGAAGATCAGCGCCAGGTTGAACCACATCAGCAACTGCACGTAGACCGGGGTGCCGCGGAAGAACCAGATGTACAGCCACGCGATCGTGCTGGTCACCGGGTTCTTCGACAGCCGCATCACGGCGAGTACGACGCCCAGGACCACGCCGAGCAGCATCGCCAGGATGCTGATCAGCAGGGTGCGGCCGGCGCCCGCGACGACCGTCGAGTCGAACAGCGAGTCGGACACCGCGTGCCACTGGATGTCGCCGTGCGCGAACGCGTTGACGAGCAGCGCGAGGAGCGCGATGACGACCACGGCGCTGACCCAACGGCCCCAGTGGCGCACCGGGATGGCCTTGATGGCCTCCGGCGGGCCGGAGAACGCGTCCTCCTTGGCGACGGGCGGGGTGTCCTCGGGTGGTGCGCCCCCGGCGCCCCCGGGGCCCTCGGAGGACTTCTCGAGCTTGTCAGTCATGGGGACTGCCCTTCAAAAGGCTTCAAAAGGTGCGGGTGGATCACTTGCCGCCGTTGATCGCGGCAGCCTTGATCGCGCCGCTCTCGGCGCCCCACTTCTCCAGCACCTTCTGGTACGAGCCGTCCTTGATGATCGCGTCGACGGCCTCCTTGAGGACGTCGCGCAGTTGGGTGTTCTTCTTGTCGACGACGATGCCGAACGGGGCGGCCTCGTACTGCTCGCCGACGACCTCGAAGGTCTTGCCGCCGTCGGCCTTGCGGGCCAGGTCCACCGCGACCGGGTAGTCGTTGACGCCGGCCACGGCGCCGCCGGACTTCACGCGGGTCTGGGCCTCGGTGTCGTTGTCGAACGACTCGATCTTGAGGGCCTTCTTGCCGCCGCCGGTGCAGGTCTTCGACTGCGCCTGAAGGGCCTCTTCGTACGTCGTGCCGCGCTGCACGGCCACCGTCTGGCCGCACAGGTCCTCGATGGACTTGATGCCCTTCGGGTTGCCCTTCTTGACGTAGATGGCGGTGCCGGCGGTGAAGTAGTCGACGAAGTCGACGCCCGTGCCCAGCTTCTTGCCGCTGTCGTCCAGGCCTTCCTGGCGCTGCTTGTTGTCCGTGATCGACGACATGGCGATGTCGTAGCGGCCGGTGTTGACCGCCGTGATCAGGCCGTCGAAGGAGCCGGAGGTGAACGTGAAGTCGACGCCGAGCTGCTTGCCGAGCGCCGCCGCGATGTCCGGGTCGACACCCACGATCTTGCCGCCCTCGACGGACTCCATCGGGGCGTACTCGGCGTTCGTGCCGACCTTGATGACCCCCGCCTTCTGGATGTTCGCCGGGAGCTTGGAGAAGAGCGGCGCCGCGTTCGCGCTGCCGGACGACTCGGAGGTGCCGCCGCCGCCGTTGGTCTGGTCTCCGCAGGCGGTGAGCAGCAGGGCGCCCGCGACCGCGAGGGATCCGACCGCTGCCAGGCGGGTGCGCGCGGCGGCGGTCGGGCGTCGGGTGGAGCTTGCGGTCATGGTGGGTTCCTCCGGCGGATGGATGGAGTTGCCGATGGGTCGGCACATGCCGATGAGGTCGACGAGAACACACACCTTCGGGTGTCGCGACCTCGTGTGATGACGGCATCTTGCCATTCGGACTACTGCAACCAGGGGCGCGGCCATGTCAAAATCGGATAACGGGCCACCCCCGAACCGCATCAGTCCGGTACATCACGACCGGGCGGAGCCGGACCATGTGCGGGATTCTCCCGTTCCGGCCGAAAGATCTTCGGTTCATCTCGGCATGTGATCGTTTGGGTTCCGTCCCGGCCGTCGTCCCGAGTCCGCGTCGGAAGTCCGTGTCAAGGGGCTCCGGCAGCTTGGCGCGTCTTCGCGCATGAGTCATGTCACTCGTGATCATCTCTGTCGGAGGTCAACAGGCCGAGGGATGTGACCTTGCACGGATCGGACTCGTCGGCTGTGGTGTCCGTCCGGTAAGAAGGTTGTTCAACACCCCTCATCCGGGGCTCAGGGCGCGTGTGCGGCGCGCCCGACGCGCAGGCCCGTACGCATCACCTCTGGGCCCTGTGCGATGCCCGCCCACTTCTCAATCAGGAGTGGCCACCCTCGAAACCATGAACACCTAAGGGGTAAGACACAGTGGCAGCGGAGATCGTCAATCCTCGCAGCGAGAGCGCCGACCGAACGGGCCCGGAGGGTGGTGCGGAACCCCTCGATCCGTTCGATCCGGTGTTCGCGCTGCACCGTGGCGGCAAGATGGCCGTGCAGGCCACCGTCCCGGTCCGCGACAAGGACGACCTGTCCCTCGCTTACACGCCCGGCGTCGCGCGCGTGTGCACCGCGATCGCGGAGCAGCCGGAGCTGGTGAACGACTACACCTGGAAGTCGTCCGTCGTCGCCGTCGTGACCGACGGGACGGCCGTCCTCGGGCTCGGGGACATCGGGCCCGAGGCCTCCCTTCCGGTCATGGAAGGCAAGGCGATTCTGTTCAAGCAGTTCGGCGGGGTGGACGCGGTGCCGATCGCGCTCGCCTGCACCGGCGTGGACGAGATCGTCGAGACGGTGGTGCGGCTCGCGCCCTCGTTCGGCGGAGTGAACCTGGAGGACATCTCGGCGCCGCGGTGCTTCGAGATCGAGCGCCGGTTGCAGGACGCGCTCGACATCCCGGTCTTCCACGACGACCAGCACGGCACCGCGATCGTGACGCTGGCGGCGCTGCGCAACGCGGCGCGGCTCAGTGGGCGGGACATCGGTGAGCTGCGGGCCGTCATCTCCGGCGCCGGTGCGGCCGGGGTCGCCATCGCCAAGATGCTGGTCGAGGCCGGCATCGGGGACGTCGCGGTCGCCGACCGCAAGGGCGTCGTCTCGGCGGACCGGGGGGATCTCACCGACGTCAAGCGCGAGCTGGCCTCCCTCACCAACAAGGCCGGGCTGAGCGGGTCGCTGGAGGACGCGCTGGACGGCGCCGACGTCTTCATCGGCGTCTCCGGCGGTACGGTCCCGGAGGCGGCGGTCGCTTCGATGGCGAAGGGGGCGTTCGTCTTCGCGATGGCCAACCCGAACCCCGAGGTGCACCCGGACGTCGCCCACAAGTACGCGGCGGTCGTCGCCACCGGGCGCTCCGACTTCCCGAACCAGATCAACAACGTGCTGGCGTTCCCGGGCATCTTCGCCGGTGCGCTTCAGGTGCGGGCTTCTCGGATCACCGAGGGGATGAAGCTGGCGGCGGCCGAGGCGCTGGCCGGGGTCGTCGGTGAGGATCTTGCCGCCGACTATGTCATTCCCTCGCCGTTCGACGAGCGGGTTGCTCCCGCGGTGACTGCGGCGGTTGCTGCCGCTGCCCGCGCGGAGGGCGTCGCCCGCCGCTGAGGTGTGTTTGTGGTGGCCCTGTCCCTCGGGGGCGGGGCCACTTCCCCTTTCTTTGCCCACCCACCCGCCCGTTCGGGTGATGACCGGGCGCCCTCCCCGGGGGCTGCCGCCCCCGGACCCCCGCTGTCGGCCCTGAAGGGGCCTCGTCCTCAAACGCCGGACGGGCTGAAATACACCGGCCGGCGCTGGGGGCGGCGCTCCCTGCGGGTGGGTGGGGGAGTGCACCGACCGGTGGCCCCTGCGGGTGGGTGGGGGTTTGGGATGGCATGGGCCTTGTCCTCAAGCTCCCCCGGAGGGGCACCCCCAACGGGCTGAATTGCACCGGCCGGTGCCTCCTGCGGGTGGGTGGGGGGGTTCGGGGTGGCGTCGGTCTTGTCCTCAAACGTCGGACGGGCTCTCGGGGTGGGCGTCTATCGTTGCGTCTATGTTCGCCGCCTACGCCGCCCGTATCTCTCCCGACCAGCCGCTTTCCGGGCTGGAGTTGGGGGAGCGTCCGGCCCCTGAGGCCCGGTCGGGCTGGAGCACCGTCCAGGTCAGGGCCGCTTCCCTCAACCATCACGACCTCTGGTCGCTGCGCGGCGTCGGGCTCCCGGAGGGCCGGCTGCCGATGATCCTCGGCTGTGACGCCGCCGGGATCGACGCGGACGGCAACGAGGTCGTCCTGCACTCCGTGATCGGGCAGACCGGGCACGGGGTCGGGCCCGGGGAACCCCGTTCCATCCTCACCGAGCGCTACCAGGGCACCTTCGCCGAGCAGGTCGCCGTGCCGACCTGGAACATCCTGCCCAAGCCCAGGGAGCTCTCCTTCGAGGAGGCCGCCTGTCTGCCCACGGCGTGGCTGACGGCGTACCGGATGCTGTTCACCAACGCGGGGGTGCGGCCCGGTGACTCCGTCCTCGTCCAGGGCGCGGGCGGCGGTGTCGCCACGGCGGCCATCGTGCTGGGCCGGGCGGCCGGGCTGCGCGTCTTCGCCACCAGCCGGGACGAGGCCAAGCGGCAGCGGGCCCTGGAACTCGGCGCCGTCGAGGCCGTGGAGCCCGGTGCGCGGCTGTCGCAGCGGGTGGACGCCGTCATCGAGACCGTCGGCGCGGCCACCTGGTCCCACTCGGTGAAGTCGCTGCGGCCCGGCGGCACGCTCGTCATCTCCGGCGCCACGAGCGGTGACCGGCCCTCGCACGCCGAACTCACCCGGATCTTCTTCCTGGAGCTGAAGGTCGTCGGCTCCACCATGGGCACCAAGGAGGAGTTGGCGGGCCTGCTCTCCTTCTGCGCCGCCACCGGTGTCCGCCCCGTCATCGACGAGGTGCTGCCGCTCGACCGCGCCCGCGAGGGCTTCGAACGGCTCGCGTCCGGCGACCAGTTCGGCAAGATCGTGCTCACCAACGGCTGACGTCACCCGTGACGTGGTCGTCAACTAGGGTTGACGTTGTCCGGCGTGTCAACGTACGTTGACATCATGACCGAAGCAACGGATCTCGCCGCGCGGGCCGGCGACCGCGATCCACGGGTCGGCCTGCGCGCCGTCGCCGCGCTGCGCCGGCTGCTGGAGCAGTTGGAGGCGGTGCAGGTGCGCAGTGCGCGCAATCAGGGCTGGTCGTGGCAGGAGATCGCCGCGGAACTCGGCGTCAGCAGGCAGGCCGTGCACAAGAAGTACGGGAGGCAGTGATGTTCGAGCGGTTCACCCAGGACGCCCGGGCCGTGGTGCGGGCGGCGGTGGCGCATGCCGAGCGGGCGGGGGCGGAGCGGGTCGAGGAGACGCATGTGCTGCTCGCCCTGCTCGACCGTGAGGGCAGCCGCGGCTCGTTCGCGCTCGCCTCGCTCGGGCTGCCGTCGGGCGGGCGTGACGGGGTCGTCCGGGATCTGGTCGAGGTCCGCCGCCGGGGCGGTCTCTCCCGCGCCGACATGGACGCCCTCTCGGGGCTGGGCATCGACGTCTCGGAGATCGTCTCGCGGGTCGAAGAGGCGCATGGGGAGGGCGCGTTGGCGGCCGAGGGTGGGGGCCGTAGCGACTGCGAGGGTGAGGGCGAGGGGCGGGGGAAGGGTGAGGGTGGCGGTAGGTTCGGCTCGCGCTTTCTTGGGCGGAGGCCCTTCGATCGCGGGGCCAGGGACCTGCTCACCGACACCCTGCGCATCGCCCTGGGCCGCCATGAACGGTCCATCGGCGACGAGCATCTCCTGCTCGCCCTGACCGCCCGCCGCGGCGCCCCTTCGGAGATCCTCGCCGACCACGGGGTTACGTACACCTCTGTTACCCGGGTGCTGGGCACGGCCGGCTGAGGTCGTGTCCCCCCTTTCCCAACCCCCTGCCGGGTCAGGGTTTCGGGGCTCGGAGTATCACCCCGATGTGGGCCGCCGCCGTCGACAAGTGGCTGCGGACTTCCCGGAGTTGGTCGCCGGTGACGCCGTTGTCGCGGGCCGCGTCGCGGATGTCGTCCCGGAAGCGGTCGAGGAGGCGGTCCAGGTCGCGGGTCGGGTCGCCGCTGGACTTCTCGTGGGCCCAGCTCGGCTCGTACTCGGCGGGGAAGTCCTCCGGGGTGCGGGAGTACTCCGGCTCCGAGGGCGAGGCGGCGGCAGGGGCAGGGGCGGGGGCAGGGGTGGGGGTGGGGGTAGAGGCGGAGGCGGGGGCGGACTTCGGGGTGGCCGTGGTGCCGGTTCTCGTGTCGGTTGTTGTGTCGGCCGTCGTGTCGGCTGTCGTGTTGGTCGTCGTGCGGGGGCGGCCGAAGCCGAAGTCGCGGCCGTGCTCCTTGCCGAAGTCCTTGCCGAACTCGCCGAATTCCTTGGCGAGTTCCGTCAGGCCCTCGCGGACGCCGGTCGGCCAGTCGCCGCGCGTGAAGTGGTCCTGGACCTGTTCCTGGACCCGGCGCGCGATGCGCTGCACCTCTTCCTGGGCCTGGCTCCGGGCCTGCTCCTGCGCCTCGCTGGCCTGGCGGCGGGCGCGCTGGGCCTCCTCGCGGGCGCGACGGCTCTCGTCCTTGGCGCGGCGCGCCTGCTCCTTCCACTCCTGCCTGACGCGACGCATCTCCTCCTTGGCGGCGCGCCACGCCTCCTTGTCGCCGTACTCCCCGTATTCGGCTTCGCCGGACTGGCCGTCCGTGGCGTGTTCTGCGGTGCCCGGCCGACCGCCCTGGCGGGCCTGTGAGGCCGCCGCCCGCATCTCGCGCCGTAGATCGCCCGCCGCCCCGCGCACGTCGGCCCGGATCTCCGCGGCCAGTTCGGCGACCGACTCGCGGATCTCCAGCTCCAGGTCGACCAGCTCGCCGCTGCGGTCGGCCAGTTCGGCCCGGCCGGCGTCGGTGATGGCGTAGACCTTGCGGCCGCCCTCGGTGGTGTGGGTGACCAGGCCCTCCGCCTCCAGCTTGGCCAGCCGGGGGTACACCGTGCCCGCCGACGGGGCGTAGAGACCCTGGAAGCGTTCTTCGAGGAGGCGGATCACCTCGTAGCCGTGGCGCGGCGCTTCGTCCAGGAGCTTCAGCAGGTAGAGGCGGAGACGGCCGTGGGCGAAGACGGGAGGCATGTCAGAGCACCTTCTTGTCGGTCGTCGTCGTGCTGTCGGCAGGGTCGGCGGAGGACCTCTCGCCGCTCTGGCCGGAAACGGCATTGTCCCCCGAGTCGGAGGGCTGCCCGGAACGCGCCTCCCATGGCTGACCTGCCTCACCTGCATCCTCCCCCGCCTCGTCGTCCACCGGGGGGCGGCGGAGGAGGGCTATCGAGCCGGAGATCGTCGTCGCCTTCAGTTTGCCGTTGCCCGCGCCCAGGCGGCCGGTGATGCGCTTGGCGCCCCACTGGCCGCTGACCCGGAGATCCTCGAACGCGTTGGAGACCGAGCCGCTGGCGGTGTTGGCCTCCACCTGCGCGTCCGCCGGGTGGGGCAGGCGGATGGCGATCTCGCCCGAGACGCTGGTCAGGTCGATGGTCGTGGGGCGGCTCGCCGGGTCGAGGTCGACGATCATCGACCCGCTCACCGAGTCGGCCTTCACGCAGGAGCCCGCCTCGACCACGGTCAGGTCGCCGGAGACGGAGTTGAAGCGCAGGTCGCCGGTGAGGGCCTGGGCCTCCAGATTCCCGGAGACGGTGTCCGCGCGGACCGGGCCGGCGAGGCCCACGAGGGTCGTGTCGCCGTTGACCCCCTTCACCTCGGTGCGGCCGTCGATGCCGGAGATGACCGCGCCAGCGCTCACCACGCCCACCTCCACGCGGGTGCCGGCGGGGACGGCGAGCGAGACGACGGCGCTGCGGCGCCAGCCCTTGCGGTCGAGCCACTTGAGGAAGCCCTTCCAGGGCAGGTCCTCGTACGCCACCGTCAGGCTTCCGTCGAGATGGCTCACCACCAGAGGGGGGCCCTCGATGCGGGAGACCTCCAGGCGGGCGGGACCTTCCTCGGTGCCCACCACGTTCACAGTGCCGTTGACGATGCGTACGTGCAGTTCGCTCACGGGCTCGTCGAAGGAAAGCTTCCTCGGCTCGGCGACGGACCATTCGGACATGGTGCGGACCTCCTCCACGGCAACGACACGACACGCCATATCGCGTCTTCCTGAAACACGATATATCGCGGTCGGGGAAAGTCAAGACACACGAAAGGGGGCGTCCCCCTAGTGTGATGCGCCAGAAATCCTGAGGGTTAGTAAGTACCCTGTTGTCATGTCGCATTCGGGGCCTGCTGCTGTGGCGATCACGTTGTCCGAGGCCGAGCGTGCCGAGTTGGTGCGCCGGACGGAAATGCCGCACCGGCGCTCGGCCGAGAAGGCCCGCATCATCCTGACGTGTGCTGATGGCATGTCAAACGCGGCTGTCGCACGGCTCGTCGGTGTCCAGGCCAAGACGGTCGGCAAGTGGCGTCGGGCTTTCGCGGCAGAGCGGATGGCCGGGCTTGAGGACGCCGGCTGGATCGGCCGGCCGAAGGCCGACCTGATCCTCGACGATGCTGAGCGCAGGCAGCTGCAGCAGTGGGCGCGGCAGGCCAAGACCGCCCAGTTCCTCGCGTTGCGAGCCAAGATCGTGCTGCGCTGCGCGGAGGGCGGGACGAACCAGCTGGCCGCCGCCGACCTCGGCATCGACAGGTCGACCGTGGACCGCTGGCGGGCCCGGTTCATCGCGAAACGCCTCGATGGTCTGCAGGACGAGCCGCGCTCGGGCCGGCCGCCTTCGATCCTCCTCGACCAGGTCGAGGAGGTCGTCGTGGCCACCCTGGAGTCGCTCCCGGGCCAGGACACGCACTGGTCACGGGCCTCGATGGCCCAGCGCACCGGCCTGTCGAAGTCGACGATCGGGCGCATCTGGAAGCGGTTCGACCTCAAGCCCCACCTGCAGGACTCCTTCAAGCTGTCCACTGACCCGCAGTTCGTCGCCAAGGTCGTCGACGTCGTCGGCCTCTACCACCACCCGCCCGAGAAGGCGGTAGTGCTCTGCGTGGACGAGAAGAGCCAGATCCAGGCACTGGACCGGTCCCAGCCGGTGCTCCCGATGATGCCGGGCATGCTCGAACGCCGCACCCACGACTACTGTCGGCACGGCATCACCAGCCTGTTCGCCGCCTTCAACATCGCCGACGGCACCGTCATATCGGCACTGCACCGCCGTCACCGGGCGATCGAGTTCAAGAAGTTCCTGGTCCGGATCGACAAGGCCGTGCCCGCCGGACTCGACGTGCACCTCGTCTGCGACAACTGTGAGACTCCTGGGGTGCCGCCGGGGGCCGGAGCCTGACCCGTGCGACAACTGGCCGCAGATGCCTTGGAGTAGATCTGTCGGCTCCGGCCCCGGGCGGTGCTTGCTGCCGCCGGACCGGCGGGCGTGTCCCGATAGGGGCCTTGCCCTACAAGGCACCATCACAGTTCTGACCGCCCACCCGGCCCGGCGTCGGCCATCAGCCCCAGCCGATGAAGGAGCCGCGTGACCGTCACCAGCATGCCCCAGCCGACCCTGCCCGCACAGCGGGCAGCACAGCCCGCAGAGGACGTGATCCTCGGGGTTGACACCCACAAGGACGTACACGTCGCCGCAGTGATCACCGTGCTCGGTGCACTGCTGGCTCACCAGGAGTTCCCGACCACCGCTGCCGGATACCGCCAACTCCTCGCCTGGGCCCGCTCCTTCGGCATCCTGCACCGTGCCGGAGTGGAGTGCACCGGATCCTACGGAGCCGCCCTGGCGCGCTTCCTGCGGCAGGAGAACATCCACGTCATCGAGGTCAACCAACCCGACCGCGCCACCCGGCGCAAGCGGGGCAAGACCGACGCCGTCGACGCGGACGCCGCCGCCCGCGCCGTTCTGTCCGGACGCGCCACCACCACGCCGAAGACGGGTGAAGGCCCGGCCGCGGACCTGCGCGTCCTCAGACTGGCCAAGGAATCGGCCGTCAAGGCCCGCACCCAGGCGATGAACCAGCTCAAAGCCGTACTCCTGGGCATCGACCCCGTCCTGCGCGAGTCCTTGTCCGGACTCAGGAACCCGGCGCTGATCGCGCGGTGCGCGGACGGCCTCGCCGACAGCGACGACGCGGCCGCATTCACCCTCCGGCTCCTGGCCCGCCGCATCCAACACTTGACCTGCGAGGTTAAGGATCTCGCCCGCCGAGTCACCCAGGCCGTCCGCGCACACCGCCCACAGCTGCTGGAGATCGTCGGCATCGGGCCCGACAGCGCCGCAGCCCTCCTCATCGCAGCCGGCGACAACCCCGACAGGATCGCCACCGAGGCGTCATTCGCCGCTCTGTGCGGCGTCAGCCCGGTCGAACAGTCCTCCGGCAAGACCCAGCGCCGACGGCTCAACCGCGGGGGCAACCGGCAGGCCAACGCAGCCCTCTACCGCATCGTCATGACCCGCATCCGCTGGGACGAGCGCACCCGCTCCTACCTGGAGCGACGCACCGAACAGGGCCTGTCGAAGCGTGAGATCATCCGCTGCCTCAAACGCTACGTCGCCCGCGAGATCTACCGCCACATCCAGCCGAAGACAGTCACCCCAACTCCCTCTCCCGCCACTTGACGAAACATAGGGGCATCTACGCCACCCACAACACCGCCGAGATCAGGACGTGGCTCGGCAAACACCCCCGCTTCCACGTCCATTTCACCCCCACTGGCTCCTCCTGGATGAACCAGGTGGAGCGGTGGTTCGGCCTGCTGACCGACAAGCTCATCCGCCGTGGCGTCCACACCTCCGTGAAGGCACTGGAGGACGACATCACTGCGTGGATCGACACGTGGAACGAGAACCCGCGGCCCTTCACCTGGACCAAGACGGCCGACGAGATCCTCAACTCCCTCGCCGACTACCTCACCAAGGTCGGAACCACCGGTTCGAGAACAGAGCAGAAATAACCCTCAGGATTTCTGGCGCATCACACTAGGGACGCCCCCTTCAGGATCCGCAGATGCCGCAGATGCCGCAGATCCGTGGCTGCCGTTGCCGCTGTCGCTGCTGCCGTTGCTGCATCCGCCCCGGCTGACCTACTCGTCGTCCTCGTCGTCGTCCAGCCGTGCGAGCCAGGTCGCCAGGCGCTCCACCGGCACCTCGAAGTCCGGGTTGAGGTCGACGAACGTCCGTAGCTGCTCGGCGAGCCACTCGAAGGTGACCTCCTCCTCGCCGCGCCGCTTCTCGAGTTCCTCGATTCCGCGATCGGTGAAGTACATGGATCGTGCTCCGTGGGTCGGTCGCAGGGATAGGCATCCCGCCTCGGGGGAAGGACCCTTGTTCCTGCGAGGGGAGGGAGAGGTCCGCTCTCCGGTGAGGGAGGGGACAGGAAAAGGATAGGTGCACGGGGACGGCGCCCTGTGGGCCGCCGGGACCGAGGGGATCGAGAGGGCCGAGGAGACCGGGGCTCAGGGACTGGGGCCTGGGGGACTGGGACGACGGGGGAGTGTCATGAGTGGTGAGGACGTGACGCGCGTGGCGCGCATCGCGCTGCCGGACGGGACGCCCGTGTGGGCGCGGATCTCGGGGGCCGGGGAGCTGGCCGCGCCGTCGGGGCGGCTGTCGTACAGCGACACCGGGTTCGCCGAGCGGGTGGAGGCGAGCGTGGAGAGCCTGCACGCGCTCGTCACCGGGGTCGCGCGGTCCCTGGCGGAACCGCTGCGCGCGGTGCGGCCCGACGAGGTGAGCGTCGAGTTCGGCATCGAGCTGACCGCAAAGGCCGGAAAGGTAGTGGGCCTACTGGCCGACGGCGAGGCCAAGGCCGGCATCACGGTAACCCTCACCTGGACCAGCGGCCCCCCAGACCTCACCACACCACCAACTCCAGAGACGCCACCAACTCCAGAGACGCCACCGGCTCCAGCCACGCCACCGGCTCCAGCCACGCCACCGACTCGCGACGCGCCGCCAGTTCCCGACGTGCCACCGGCTCCCGTTGCGCCGCCAGCTCCGGGCGCGTCACCGGACCTCGGTGCGCCACCGGATCCCGGAGAGCCTCGGGACCTCAGCCTGCCCTCGGTGCCCGACGCGTTACCGGCCTCCCGCGCATGCTTGAACCCCAGCGCGGCATCGGCCCCCAACGCCTGCTTAGCCCCGCTCGCGCGCCTGGCGCCCGACGTGCCACCGGCGCCGCCTGCGTGCTTGGCTCCGCTCGCACCGCCAGCTCCCGGCGCGGCACCGGCCCTCGGTGCGCCACCGGATCCCGAAGGGCTTTCGAACCTCAGCCTGCCCTCGGCACCTGACGCGCGCCCGGCCTCCCGCGCCCGCCTGAACCTTGGCGCACCATCGGCCCCCAACGCCCGATCAGCCACACACGCCCGCCTGGCCCCCGACGTGCCACCGGCTCTGCATGCGTGCTTGGCCCCGTTCGCGCCGCTGGCTCCCGAAGCGCCTCCGGATCTTGGCCTGCCTTCGGGACCCGACGCGTCACTGGCACCGCATGCGCGCCTGGCCCCGCCCGCACCGCTGGATCCCACCGCGCCACGGGCCCCGCACGCGCCCCTGAACCCCACCGAGCCACGGGCACCCCACGCCCGCCTGAACCTCGATGCGTCACCGGCCCCGCACGCAGCAGGCCTGTCCCCGCACGCACCCCTGAACCTCGATGCGCCACTGGCCCGGCATGCCCACCTGGCCCCCGAAGCGCTACCGGCCCCGCCCGCAGGCCTGGCCCCCGAAGCGTCACCGGCCCCGCCCGTACGGTTGGCCCCGCACGCACCCCTGGCTCCCGAAGCGCCACGGGCACCCCACGCCCGCCTCAACCCCGAAGCGTCACCGGCCCCGCACACATCCCTAAACCCCGACGCACCCCCAGCCCCCACCGCCCGCCTGTCCCCCCACGCACCCCCGAACCCCACCCCACCACCAACCCCCACCGCGCCTGTAACCCTCCACGCACCCCCAGCCCTCTCCGCACCCCCTGCCTCCGGTGCCCAACCGGCCTCCACCGCACCCCTCGCCCTCCACACACCCCCAGCCCCCTCCGCACCCCCACCCCCCGGTACCCAACCGGCCCCCACCGCACCCCCAATCCCCCACACCCCCCCACCCCCCAGCGCAGCACCGTCCGCCACGTCCGCCACGTCCGCCACGTCCGACACGTCCGCCGCGCGGCGCGGTTGGTGCGCGGGCGCGTCTCCCGGCGCGTCGGTGCATGGGGGCGTTGGGGGCCGTGTTGGTGGGGGTGGGGCGTGACGGGCGGGCACGCCCCGGGCGCATCGAATGCGTTCGATGCGGCCCGCCGTGCGCTGCGTGGACTCGTCGTGGCGGCGACCGTACGCATTCATCGCCCGGTGGTCGGGTATGCCCTGGAGGAGCCCGGCACGTTCCTCGGGAGCGGCTTCTTCATCGCCCCGAACTGGGTTCTGACCTGCGCACATGTGGCCTGCGGCGGGGAAGGGGGCGAGGTCGCGGTGGTGTACGAGACAGCGCCGGGGCGCGGCACGTCGACCGCGCCCGGCAGGGTGGTGGCGACACTCCCCGACCACACAGGGATGACCGACCACACAGGGATGACCGACCACACAGGGATGATCGACCGCACCGAGTGGGCCGAGCGACGGACCGCGGCGGTGTCGTCCGGTAACTGGCCTACTCCGGATCTTGCGCTCGTTCAGCTCACCGAACCCGTCGACGACCACGAGTGTGTGTACGTCTCCGAGCGGCCGGCCGCCTATTACGGCGAGGGGCGGGTGCTGTACGCCGGGTGGACCGAGAACGAGGGGCGTTTACAGGTCATCGACGGGACGCTCACCGTGCAGGGCACCATCGGTGGCTGGTCCTCGGACGTGCAGATGCGGCTCGGCGACAACGACCTGCCGTACGGCGTCTCGGGCGGCCCCGTGATCGACCCCGTGCGCGGTGAGGTGATCGGCGTCCTGAAGGCCCGCTCGGACCACCGGCCCGGCGGCACGTCCACCGGGATCGAGCAGTTGCGCACCCTGCGGGTGCCCGCGGCGGCGGTGCCGGCCGAGCACAGCGACCTCTACCAGGCGGTGTTCCACGCGCACGACCGCTACCACCGCGACCGGCAGCGCCACCCCGCCTCCCGGCGTCAGACCTGGACCGACGTGCAGGCCAGGCTCGGCGCCCGCCCGGGCCGCACCCTCACCCCTGACGAGCGGATCCAACTGCTGGGCCGGCTCGCCGAACTCCCGCCGCCCGAGAGCACCCGCGGCCTGCTCGACATCCTCGACGCGCTCCCCGACCTCCAGGCCCCCACCCCGCTGCCCGCACCACGCGGCTGGCGCGACGGCCTCGGGGCGCTGTACGAGAGCGCGAGTGACGACGGCGCGCTGGAACTCGTACTCGACTACGCGATGCTGGCGATGTCGGCTCCGCGCCCGTTCGTCGTGCCCAGCACCCCGGACGCGGAGAAGGCCCTGTGGGTGTGGGTGTGGCAGGCCGCGCAGCGGCTCAGCGCCCGCTACCGGTCCGGCCTCGCCGAACAGCGCGTCGAACGGCTGCGCCAGCGGGACGAGGCCGACGTCCCCGACCTCGTCCTCGGGCCGTCCGGTAAACCCGGCGGACGCAAGCAGCACCGGCGGCAGCAGCGCCGTACCGCGGTCGACGCACGTGCGCGTGCCCGTGCCGTCGGCAGTGCGGGCCGGCCGTCCGCCCTGCTCGAACTGGTGCGGCGCGGCTGGGAGCCGGACCGTTGCGACTGGTCCGTCTCCGTGGCCGCGCCCGGCGGCGAGGCGGTCCGGCTGCACGAGGCCGAACGCACGCCCCTGGCCGACCTGTCCGCCCACGTCGCCGGCCCGCTCGCGGAGGCCTTCCGGCAGTGCGACGAGCCAGGCCGGCCCGCGCTCCTCCAGGTGGCGCTGCCCCACGCGCTCCTCGGCCTGGCGGTGGACACCTGGCAACTCCCCACCGACGCCGAGCAGTTGGGCGCCCTGCGGCCGGTCGTCGTGCGCTGCGCCGACCGCGACCGGCTGTCCGACGAGGCGTTCGACGCGTCGTACGACCCGACGGCACGATTCGGCCTGTTCGAGAGCGAGGACGAGGAGGGCGAAGAGGACGAAGACGTCGACGCCAGTGATGGTGATCTGGACGATCTGGACGATCTGGACGTCGAGCGGCGCGCTCGCTGGCGGTGGCTGCATGCGCACCGTGCGAAAGCCGAAGTCCTGGACTGCGACGACGGGTTGCGTAAACCCGTGCCGACCGTGGAGCAGTTGCGCGCGCTGTCGCACGGCACCGTCCCGGTGCTCTGCCGGTACGGCGATCTGCGGTACGAGGACGACGCGGAGGCGCTCGCCCGGATCGTGCTCGGCGGCTACGGCGTGGCGCTGTGGCGCAGGCGGCGCGGCCGGCCCGACGTCGTGTGCGGGGAGTTCCACCGCGGCACGATCGACGAGATCGCCGAACCGGCCAGCGCCCACCACCTCCCCGAGGCCGTGCACGATCTGCGGATGCGGCTGCGCGCGGGCCGCACCGAGTCCTTCTGGGCGGACGGCGTCGCCCTGCTCTACGACGATCCGCACCAGCCCCTCCCCGGTACCGGGGACCTCCTGGAGGCCCCTTGAACTCACCCGCGCGCAGGGCTTGTCGGCGCTTTCGGCCCCTTACCCAGGCACCCCAGGATGGATAACGTGATGCACGTTCGGACGGCCGCGGCGGTGGACGAGTGACGAGGACCGGATCATGACCGAATCCAGTGAGTGGCTCATCTACCGAGGCGCCGGCGAACCCCACGACGGTCTGGAGCGGCTGCCCGCCCCGCCCCCCTGGCGGGACTTCACCAGCCGGGACGCGGCCGGGTCCGGCGACGGCTCCCAGGACCGCAGGCTCGGCGCGCACCGGCACCTTGCGGAACTGCACCGGCCGGGCGCCGAGGAACTGGAGATGATCAACGCGGCGCTCTATCTGCGCCGCCCCCTGCTCGTCACGGGCAGCCCCGGCGCGGGCAAGAGCACGCTCGCGCACTCGGTGGCGTACGAACTCGGCCTCGGCAGCGTGCTGCGCTGGTCGATCGTGAGCCGTTCCGCGCTTCAGGACGGGCTCTACCACTACGACGCGATCGCCCGGCTTCAGGACGTGCAGATCGCCGCGCAGGGCGGGTTCGGGGCGGCGGCGGGGCTGCCGGGCGCGGTCGAGGGCATCGGCAGCTACATCCGGCTGGGCCCGCTCGGCACCGCGCTGCTGCCCTCCGACACCCCGCGCGTGCTGCTCATCGACGAGCTGGACAAGAGCGACATCGACCTGCCCAACGACCTGCTGAACGTCCTGGAGGAGGGCGAGTTCGCGATCCCCGAGCTGGAGCGGATCGCCGACCGGCTGCCGGACGGCGAGGCGGAGGTGCTGACCGCCGACGGGGTGAAGGTCCGGGTGCGCGACGGCCGGGTGCGCTGCCGCGCCTTCCCGTTCGTGGTGCTCACCAGCAACGGGGAGCGCGACTTCCCCGCCCCGCTGATGCGCCGCTGCATCCACCTGGAGCTGGGGCGCCCCGACCACAACCGGCTCGCCACCTTCGTCCGCGCGCATCTCGGTGCCGAGGCGGCGCGTGCCGGGGACGATCTGATCACCCGGTTCCTGGAGCGGTCGCGCAGTGAACTCCTCGCGGCGGACCAGTTGTTGAACGCGATCTACCTCACCGACGCGGCCGCGCCGCCCAGTCGCGACCGGCTGGCCGACCTGCTCATCCAGCGACTCGACCGCCCGAGGTGAGGGCCTGATGCCCGACGCAGCGGCCCGCCACGGTCCCGTCCCGCCCGGCGGGCACCGTCCCGAGACACCGAACTCCGGCGCGCGGGGCGGCGATCCGCTCGCCGAGCTCGTCGCGCGGTTGCGTGACGTCGGACTCGACCCCGACGTACCGCAGTTGTGCGACGCGTTGTGGCTGGCGCGGTGGACCCGGCCGGTGGTGGACGACCCGGTGCCCGAGGACCCGCCCGCCGGACCCGGAACCGGCGACCGCCCCCTGCCCCGGCTCGACGGCTCGCACGGCAAGAACGGGGTCGCGCCTCCCGAGAGCGAACGGCCCGCGCCGCCCGCGCGGGACGTGGCGGCCGACGGGCGGGTCAGCCTGTACCCGGTGCCGCAGGACGGGACGCCCCGAACCCGTGGCGCGGGCCGGGCGACCGCGCTGCCGGTGGGCGTGCCCGCCGCCCCGGCACTGCCCTCGCCGCTCGAACTCCAGCGCGCATTACGGCGGTTGCAGCGCTACCGCAGCCCCGCGCCGCCGCTGCGCACCGAGTTGGACGAGACGGCGACGGCGGAGCGCAGCGCGCAGGCCGGCGGCCTGATCCTGCCCGTCCACCGGGCCGTCACCCGGGCCGACGCCCGGCTGCAACTGGTCCTGGACGCCTCGTCGTCGATGCGCGTGTGGGACCGGCTCTTCGTCGAACTCCAGCAGGTCTTCGGCCAGTTGGGCGCGTTCTCCGACATCCAGGTCAGCCATCTGCACCAGGGCCCGGACGGCGATCCGGCCGTCAGCCGCAGCCCGGACGTGTACGCCGCGCCGCTGCACTCCGCGGACCGGCTCAGCGACCCCACCGGCCGCCGCATCGTCCTGGTCGTCAGCGACTGCGCGGGCCCCCTGTGGCACAGCGGCCACGCGCACCGCCTGCTGCACCACCTGTCCCGGCAGGGCCCGGTCGCCGTGCTCCAGCCGCTCCCGCAACGCCTGTGGAACCGCACCCGACTCCCCGTGATCTTCTGCGAGTTGAGTCGCGGCGAGACCCTCGGCGGAGCGGCCGCGCTGCGCGTCCGCACCCCGGCCGGCACCCCCGCCGAGGCCCGCCGGGGCGCGCTGCCCGTGCCGGTGCTGCCGCCCGAGCCGGTGGCCCTCGGCGCTTGGGCCAGGCTGCTGTCCGGGGCCGGCGCCGGGCCCGTACCGGGCGCCGTGGGCTGGGTGCGCGCCGACCAGCCGCCCGCGCCCGCCGCGCGCGCGGACCGGCGGCGCACGCCGTTCGAGCGGGTCAGCAGGTTCAGCTCCAGCGCCTCGTCGGCCGCCGGCCGCCTCGCCGTCTATCTGGCCGCCGCCCCCCTGTGCCTGCCCGTGATGCAGCTCGTGCAGCGCACGATGCTGCCCGACTCGGGGCCCGCCGAACTCGCCGAGGTGCTGGTCGGCGGCCTCGTCACGCGCGCCTCGGAGGAGTACTCGGGCGACGGCGCCCAGTGGTACCGCATCGAACCGGACGTCCGCGACGCCCTGTTGTCCCGGCTCGGCCGCGACGAGGCCATGCTCGTGCTCAAGCACTGCTCCGAGTACATCGAGCTGCGCTTCGGCAAGGGCGGCCCCAACTTCCCGGCCCTCGCCCTGGCCCAGCTCGGCGACGGCGGCGCGGGCCGCCCCTACGCACCCGCCACCCCCACCCCGGACAACGGCGACAGCAGCGACAACGGCTACAACGGCGATAGCGGCTACAACGGGGACCACGGCGGTAACGGCGCGGGCGGCGGGGAAGCCCCCGTTCCGCAGCCGTTCGCCGAGGTCGCCGCCCGGGTGCTGCGCCGGTTCATGCCGCTGCCCGAGCAGTTCGAGACCCCCGGCGGCCGCACCGGCCCCGGGCAGACCGCCGACCGGCCGACACACCAGGCGGTCCGCCGGGCCCGCGCCCTGATCGAACGCTTCGACGGCGAGGGCATGATCCAGGACGCCATCGACGCCGTGCAGTTGCTGCGCGGCGCCACCGCACACGAACGCCCGGCCGGTGCGGACCCCGAACTGTGGGCCGAGTACGCGCACTGCACCCTGCGCCTGTGGGAGGTCCAGGGCGGCGACGACCTCCTCCAGGAGGCCGAGGCAGCCGCCGAACGTGCCACCGCGCACCCGCGCCGACTGCGCGAACGGGCCGTCCTGGCCAGGGTGTTGCACGCGGCGGCCACCGACCGCAGGCGGCGCGGCGACCGGACCGGCGCCCTGGACCTGCTGCGCCGCGCCGACCGCGAGTACGCCGTCGCCTGCGCGGCCCCCGACCTCGACGAGAACCAGGCGCTGAAACTCACCCTGGAACGGGTGCGCGCCCTGGACGCGCAGTGGCGGCTCGGCGGGGACAGCGCGCTGCTCCAGGGCGCCGTCGGCATGCTGGAGGCCTTCGCCGACGTCTGGCCCGACCGGCGGCTGCGCCCGCCCGAACTCCCCCTGGAACACGGCCGGATCCTGCTGCGCCTCTCCGGCGCCACCGCCGACCCCGTACAGGCCCGCCTCTACGCCGAGCAGGGCGCGCAGTCGCTGCGCAACGCCCTGGACACCGCCGCCGAGCCGCCGTACACCGCCGAGTCGGCACGCGCGCGTGTGCGCGTCCTCGGCGACCTGGTCGACGCGCTGCTCCAGGCGGGCGGCCCGCTGGACGACGCGCAGGCCCGGGTCGACGAGGCCCTCGCCCTGGTGCGCGAACAGGGCCGGCGGGCGGCGCTGCTGGCGCGGGCCGGCCGGATCGCCGTCGCCCGCCACGCCGAGTCGGGCGACCCGGCGGAACTGGAGGCGGCCGCGGACCGCTTCGCGCAGGCCGCCCAGCGCATGTCCCGGGACGCGCCCTCGCACGCCGACGTCCTCGCCGAGTGGGGCGAGGCGCTGCTGCGGCTGGCCGGGCTGCAGTCCGGGCCGCGCGCGCGGGACACGCTGTCCCGGGCGATCCGCGTCCTGCGGGACTGCCGGATGGAGACCCCGGCGGGCAGCCGCCAGGTCGCCCACCGGCTGCTGCTGCTCGGCCGCGCGCTCATGCTGCGCTACCGGGCCCGCGGGGACCGCGTCGACCTGCGCGAGGCCGAGCACCTCTTCGGCCTCGCGGCGGCCGAGGCGGAGGACGATCCGCTGCTGGCCGCCCGCTGCCGTCTGGACCTCGGCCAGGTCCAGTTCGAGGCCTACCGCAGCCTGCGCCGGCCGGCCCGCCTCGACCTCGCCGTCGACGCGTTCCGCGACGCGACGGAGGCCGCCCGGGAGGCGGAGGGGGTGGCCGAGACCGAACACCGGCGCCATGAGGCCGTCGAACTGTGCGCGCAGGCGCACCACTGGCGGGGTATGTCCTATGAAGCGGCGGCCCGGCCGCGCGCCGCCCGGGAGGCGTACCGCCTGGCCCGCACGGAGTGGTCACGGCTGCCGGACGACTACTTGAGCACGGGCGAGCCGACGGCACAGCAGACGGCGCAGCGGCTGGCCGAGCTGGGGTGAGAGAGCGAAGGGGAAGGGGAACGGGATGGCGAACGGGATGGACGCACACGTGGAGCCGACGGCGGACACAGAAGTGACGGGAGATCTGCCGGATCTATCAGAACTGCTTGACCTGACGGCGTTGGGGCTGGCCGAGTTGGGGTCGATCCGGCACCCGCTGCTCCAGGAGGTGTTGGCGGACCTGCGGGAGCGGGCCAAGCGCCCGAGCGAGGTGCTCTGGGGCTTCAGCAGCTCCTTCTGAAGCCGTTTCCGGAGTTCCTTCTGACATCGGTTTCGGTCGTATCGTCCACCGAATCGGACAGCCTCGAACAGTCCGGGTTTGGGGTGTCCCCCGGGGCGGGCAAGCGGTTCCCGTGGGAGCGGGGTCGTGCCGCGGGGATCCGACAGGGGGGTGCTGATGTGTCCGAACAGCACGTGCCCTTCCGGCAGTTCATCGTCAAGGTGCACGGCCGCTGCAACCTCGCCTGCTCGTACTGCTACCTCTACGAGGGTCCCGACGACACCTGGCGAGGGCGTCCCGCAGCCGCGTCCCCCGAGGTCCTGGACCGCACCGCCGACCGCATCGCCGAGCACGCCCGAGCCCATGGCCTGACCGCGCTCTCGCTGATCCTGCACGGCGGCGAACCGTTGCTGGCCGGGGCGGACACGCTCGGCCGGTTCACCACGCTGGTCCGCGACCGGGTCCCGGGCGGCTGCACGGTCCGCGCCGTCGTCCAGACCAACGCGACCCTGCTCACCGAGAAGCGCCTCGCGACCCTGGCTCGGCACCGGGTCGGCGTCGGCATCAGCCTCGACGGCGGTCTCCCCGCCCACAACGCGCGCCGCGTCGACCACGCGGGACGCCCGTCCTGGCCGGCCGCCGCACGCGGGGCACGCATGCTCGCCGACCGCTTCCCGCAGACGTACGCCGGAATCCTGGCGGTCGTCGACGTCACGCAGGACCCGGTACGGACGTACGAGTCGCTGCTCGCCCTGCGCCCACCGGCCCTGGACCTGCTGCTGCCGCACGGCAACTGGTCGGCCCCACCGCCCCATTGGGACCGTACGGCGTCGGTGTACGGCGACTGGCTGTGCGCCGTCTTCGACCGCTGGTGGCAGGCCGGGCGGCGGGAGACACGGGTACGGCTCTTCGAGGAGTGCGTCGCGCTGCTGCTCGGGCTGCCGGCGAACTCGGAGACGCTGGGACCGGCGCCCTTCGACGCCGTGGTCGTCGAGACGGACGGGTCGATCGAACAGGTGGACGCCCTGAAATCGGCCTACCAGGGCGCGGCCCACACCGGCCTGGACGTCTTCCGACACGACTTCGACGAGGCGCTACGGCATCCCGGGGTGGCCGCCCGACAGGCAGGCACAGCGTCCCTCGCCGACCGGTGCCGGTCCTGCCCGCTCCTCCAGGTCTGCGGCGCCGGCCACTACGCCCACCGCTACCGGACCGGCCACGGCTTCCGCAACCCCTCCGTGTACTGCGCCGACCTACAACGCTTCATCCGCCACGCGGCGACCCGACTCGCGGAAGCTGGATCCGGTGCCGTACCCGCCGCCACCAACGCCGCCACCGTCCCGGCCTCACCCCGAGGGGGCGCCCCGTGATTCTTCCGGCGGTCTGGGAGCGGGTCCTCGCCGAACTCGGGCGGTCCGAGGGGGGTGCCGACACGCTCGCGCTCCTCGTCCGGGACCAGGACACCCGGCGGCTGCTCCTGCTGCGTGCCGTGCTCGACGCGGCTGAGGGCGCGGATACGGCCATCTGCGGCGGCGCGGAGAAGTCACGGCTGCGGGACGACTGGGCACTGCTCGCCGAGGCGGACCGCGTCGCGCCGGTCGGCCCTTGGGCCCCCGGCAGCCTCGAGGACCGTGCGGTGCCGCCCGGCTCTCGGGCACCCGGCAACCTCACCGACCGCCTCGCGGACCGTGCGGTGCCGCC
>NZ_FOFF01000081.1 GCF_900110755.1 Streptomyces sp. yr375 | reverse complement strand
GGACGTCGTCAAGGCGGTCACCGGCGAGGAGATCACCCAGAACGGCCTCGGCGGCGCGGACGTGCACGCCGAGACGAGCGGGGTGTGCCACTTCGCCTACGACGACGAGGAGACCTGCATCGCGGAGGTCCGCTACCTCCTGTCGCTGCTCCCGCAGAACAACCGCGAGAACCCGCCGCGCGTCGAGTGCACCGACCCGGCCGACCGCCGCGGCGACGTCCTGCTGGACCTGGTCCCGGCCGACGGCAACCGTCCGTACGACATGACCAAGGTCATCGAGGAGATCGTCGACGACGGCGAGTACGTCGAGATCCACGAGCGCTGGGCCCGCAACATCATCTGCGCGATGGCCCGCCTCGACGGCCGGGTCGTCGGCATCGTCGCCAACCAGCCGCAGTCCCTCGCCGGTGTCCTGGACATCGAGGCGTCGGAAAAAGCTGCGCGCTTTGTCCAGATGTGTGACGCTTTCAATATCCCGATCGTCACGTTCCTGGACGTCCCCGGCTTCCTCCCGGGCGTCGACCAGGAGCACGGCGGAATCATCCGCCACGGCGCGAAGCTCCTGTACGCCTACTGCGACGCGACCGTGCCGCGTATCTCGCTGATCCTGCGCAAGGCGTACGGCGGGGCGTACATCGTCATGGACTGCCAGTCCATCGGCGCGGACCTCACCTACGCCTGGCCGACGAACGAGATCGCCGTGATGGGCGCCGAAGGCGCCGCCAACGTCATCTTCCGGCGTCAGATCGCCGAGGCCGAGGACCCCGAGGCCATGCGGGCCCGCATGGTCAAGGAGTACAAGTCCGAGCTGATGCACCCGTACTACGCGGCGGAGCGCGGCCTCGTCGACGACGTCATCGACCCCGCCGAGACCCGCGAGATCCTCATCCGGTCCCTCGCCATGCTCCACTCCAAGCACGCGGACCTGCCTTCGCGCAAGCACGGCAACCCCCCGCAGTAGTAACCCGGCGGATCCCTCGCGGTACCCCTGCGGAAACCTCATCCACGGAGACTGACACCCATGAACACTCCCGACATCCGCGTCGAGAAGGGCCACGCCGAGCCCGAGGAAGTCGCCGCCATCACGGCGGTCCTCCTGGCCCGCGCCGCCGCTCGCTCCGCAGAGCCCACCCCGGCGCGCCACGGCCGCCCCAAGGCCGGCTGGCGCCGCCTGGAACGCGAGGGCGGCTTCCGAGCCCCCCATAGCTGGCACTGAGCCGCACAGCGACAAAGAGAAGGGCCCCTCTCCGAAGAGAGGGGCCCTTCCGCGTACCTGGACCACCTACCGCAAGCGCGCCATCAACGCGTGCTCCACGAGAGTGATCAGCGCCGACTTGGCGTCGGCACGGTGCCGGGCGTCCGTCGTGATGATCGGGGTGTCAGGGCCGATCTGCAACGCCTCCCGGACCTCGTCCGGGTTGTACGGCTGCGAGCCGTCGAAGCCGTTGAGGGCGATCACGAACGGCAGACCGCTGTTTTCGAAGTAGTCGACCGCGGGGAAGCAGTCGGCCAGCCGCCGCGTGTCCACCAGGACGATCGCGCCGATCGCACCGCGCACCAGGTCGTCCCACATGAACCAGAAGCGGTCCTGGCCCGGCGTACCGAACAGGTACAGGATCAGGTCCTGGTCCAGGGTGATACGGCCGAAGTCCATGGCGACCGTCGTGGTCGTCTTGTCGCCGGTGTGGGTGAGGTCGTCGATACCCGCCGACGCGGACGTCATGACGGCCTCGGTACGCAGCGGATTGATCTCCGAAACAGCCCCGACGAACGTGGTCTTGCCCACGCCGAAGCCGCCCGCCACCACGATCTTCGCGGAAGTGGTGGAGCGGGAGGGACCCCCGCTAGAGCTTGCGAAGTCCACTGAGCACCCTTTCGAGCAGTGTCACGTCTGGCTGGCCGCCGGCGCTCTCGTCGCCGCCGGGCTGATGGATGGCGACCAGGCCCGCCTCCGCCAAGTCGGCGACGAGGATCCTGGCTACGCCGAGAGGGATGGTCAGCAGCGCCGAGATCTCGGCGACCGACTTGATCTCTCGGCAGAGGTTGCAGATCCGCTGATGCTCGGGCAGTTGGCCCTGCATCTGGTGCGGCTGCGAAGTGGTGTGCACCAGCGCCTCGATGGCGAGCTGGTAACGCGGGCGGGTCCGGCCACCGGTCATGGCGTACGGACGCACCAGCGGGTTGTTCGCGGCCCCCGCGGGCGCCGGCTCCGGCGTGCGGCGATGCGGCTGCACGGGCTGGATGCGCGGGGCCTGCGGCTGGTCGTACGGCGACGGACCGGGGCCCTGCGGCGCGTACGGCCGCTGCTGGCTGGGCGCGGAGGGGAAGTTGTAACGGTTCGGGTTCTGGGAACCGTCGCCCTGGCCCTGGGCAGGGCCGTACGACCAGTTGCCCGAATGGGAACCGCCTGGGGGTGTTGCCACTTTCTCTCCTCCTCCGACTGTGCCTGGCACCCAATACGTGGAGCCGCGTCCCGAAACCCTACGGCCTCGGGACGCCAAAACGCACCGCCCGTCTGTTAGTTGAGAAGGCTGCCCTGGAGCTCCGCACGGAGATCGGGCGTCAGCACCGAGCCCGCGCGGTCCACCAGAAGGGCCATCTCGTACCCAATGAGGCCGATGTCCGCCTCCGGGTGAGCGAGCACCGCGAGCGAGGAGCCGTCGGAGATGGACATCAGGAAGAGGAACCCCCGCTCCATCTCCACAACCGTCTGGTTCACGCTGCCCCCCTCGAAGATCCGGGAGGCGCCCGCCGTCAGGGACGTCAGACCGGAGGCGACGGCCGCGAGCTGGTCGGCACGGTCGCGGGGAAAGCCTTCGGACATGGCCAGCAGGAGTCCGTCGGCGGAGACCACCACCGTGTGGGACACCCCCGGGGTGTTGTCCACGAAGTTGGTGATCACCCAGTTCAGGTTCTGTGCCGCCTGGCTCATCGGGCTCACACTAACGCTCCTGGTTGTAGGTGCTGTCAGGACCGAGACCCTGACCGTTCGTTTCACTGCTTCCTGCGTTGCGTCCCCGCTGGACGCCCCGACGCAGGTTGCTCAACCTGCCTCGGACGTCCTCCGGGGCGCGGGAGACCTGAGGGCCTCCCTGGGGGGTGCTCTCGGCGGCGCCCTCGACCAGATTGGCCTTGGGCACCCGCCGCGGCAGACCGGAGGAGGTGACCCCGCCCGCCTTGGGCTTCTTCAGAGCGGAGGCCTGCTGCCACCGCTCGTCGTTCGACGAACGCCAGGAGTCGGCGCCACCACTGCCGTTGCCGCTGCCGTTGCTCTCCGCGGCGGGGGCCGGCGCCTCCTGCTTCGCGGGTCCCGAGCCGTTCGCACCGCTCGCGGCGGAGCCGCGGCGGGGGAGACCGGCGTCGGTCAGCGCGTGGGAGGCGGCGGAGGGGGTCGGTCCCGGACGGTCGAAGCCTACGCCGTTCCGCTCACCCGCGTCAGCGACCTGCGCGGATTCCGCTTCCGGAGCGTACTGGTCCGGGTAACCGTTCCGGTAACCGTTCGCGTGGCCGTTGGTCTGCCCGTTCGCGTGCCCGTTGGCGTGGCCGTTCTGCTGGGGCCAGTCGTCCTGGTAGGGCTGCTGCTCCTGGTACGGCTGGAAGCTCTCCGGGGCGGCCGCGGGCGGCGCCGTCCGCTCCTCCTGGACGGGCTCCGCGTACGCGGGGTCCGGGTAGCCGCCGTTCGCCGCGAAGCCGTCGTTCTGCGGCAGTCCGCCGTTCGCGGAGTACGCGTCGGCCTGCGGCACCCCGCCGTTCGGCGCGAAGTACTGGTCGTCGTACGCCGGGCGCTGCTGCTCCTCGTACGCCGTCTGCTGGTCGTACGCCGCCGGCTGCCCGGTGTAGCCGGTCGCGCCGGTGTCGTAGCCCGTGTCGTACGAGGGCTGCGGCTGCTGCGGCTGCTGGCCGGACGGGGCGAAGCCGTCGGCGGGCTGCTGCTGCGCGGCGGGCAGACCGGGCCGGTCGCCCGGCTGACCCGGGCCCTCCAGGGCCGTACGGCGTTCGTCGCGCATCAGGGAGCGGCCCACCGGGTCCAGCTCGCTGATGTCGTCGGGGACCGCGTACTGGCTGTCGTCGAAGCCCAGTTCGGCGGCGGTGCGCATCGGCAGGCCGTTGCTGAAGTCCTCGCCGCGGCCGCCGAAGTTCTGCTCCGGGATGATCTGCGAGACGGTGAACTCGTCGCGGTTCGGCTGGTTCTCGCCGCCACCGCCGCCGTGCGTGATCGCGTCGGGCAGCATGACCAGCGAGGTCGTGCCGGCCTGCTCGCCCGAGGGGCGGAGCTGGACGCGGATGCCGTGCCGGTCGGACAGCCGGCCGACCACGAAGAGGCCCATGCGCTGCGAGATCGCGGCGTCCACCGTCGGCGGGTTGGCCAGCTTGTGGTTGATGTCCGCGAAGTCCTCGGCGGTGAGGCCGATGCCCTTGTCGTGGATCTCGATCATGACCCGACCGTCGGGGAGCCGGGTGGCGGTCACGCGAACCTTGGTCTGCGGCGAGGAGAACGTCGTGGCGTTCTCCAGGAGCTCGGCGAGCAGGTGCACGAGGTCGGTCACCGCGCGGCCGTGGATCTCGGCCTCCGGGACGCCCGACAGCTCGATGCGCTCGTACTGCTCCACCTCGGAGGAGGCGGCGCGCAGCACGTCGACCAGCGGGACCGGCTGGTCCCAGCGGCGGCCCGGCTCCTCGCCGGCGAGGACCAGGAGGTTCTCGCCGTTGCGGCGCATACGGGTCGCGAGGTGGTCCAGCCGGAAGAGGTTCTCGAGCTGGTCCGGGTCGGCCTCGTTGTTCTCCAGGTCGGTGATCAGGGTCAGTTGGCCCTCGATCAGCGACTGGTTGCGGCGCGACAGGTTGGTGAAGATCGCGTTGATGTTGCCCCGCAGCAGAGCCTGCTCGGCGGCCAGCCGGACGGCCTCGCGGTGCACCTGGTCGAAGGCGCGGGCGACCTCGCCGATCTCGTCCGTGGTCGTGATCGGGATGGCCTGTACGCGGGTGTCGACCCGGCCCGGGTCGGTGCGGGAGAGCTGGTCGACCAGCATCGGCAGCCGCTGTTCGGCGATGCCGAAGGCCGCGTTGCGCAGTTGGCGCATCGCACGGCTCATCTGGCGGGCCACGGCGCCGGCGAGGATGAACGCCAGCAGCAGGGCGACGACGACGGCCGCACCGGTGATGATCGCGGAGGTCTTGGCGTCAGCGGCGATGTCCGAGGCCTCGGTCACGGCCTTGTCGGCCATGTCCGACTCGATCTGGCGGTAGGCGTCGTACTTCAGCGTGGTGACCGCCCACCAGTTCTCCTTGCTGATGCCCTTCTCGGCGAGCCCGGCACGCTCGGCGCCCTCGGTCGTCTCCATCGTGGAGATCGCGCCGACCATCGTGTTCGGGTCGGACGGCGGCGGCACGTACTCCGGGTCCTGCTGCTTCGCGGCGGCGGCCTGCGCGGCGCCGTCGGTCTTGATCTTCGCCTCGGCGTCGTCCAGCTTCTTCGCGTCGCCCTCGGTGCCACCGCCGACGTACTCCTCGATGGCGATGCCCTCGAGGTAGGCGTACGACGAGAGGGAGACCTTCTGCTTGGCGAAGTCGGCCTCCTCCGGACCCGGCTTGATCAGCAGGTGCATGCCGATCGAGCGCTCCAGGGACAGCGCGGCCTTGGTCAGCGAGATGGCGTAGACGGTACGGCCGTAGGAGGTGATGTTTCCGGTGCCCAGACCGAGCTCGTTGGAGAACTCCATCAGGGGGTGCGCGACCTGCGTGTACCCCTCTTCGGTCTGCACGCCGGTGAGCTTGGCGGAGTAGGCGGCGGCACGCAGCGGCGCCAGCTTGGTCTCCGCGGTGCGGAAGATCTGGAGCCGGCGCTGCAGACCGGCCTTCGCCGGCATGTCCTGCGCGGCCAGGTCGAAGGCGTCGGCGGCGGTGTCCGTGGCCTTGCGGGCCGAGACGACCGTCGCGTCGTTCTGCTTGCCCGCGAGGAGCGGCGCGGCGGAGACGTCGCGCTCCTTGTAGATGGCGTCGCCGTAGCTCAGGGCGGCCCGCACCAGACGCGCGGTGTTCTCCGCGTCCTCGGCCTCCTGCCAGGTGTCGATCGAGCTCTTCACCTGGAAGCCGCCCATGACCAGGCCGACCATCACGGGTATGAGCAGGATCGCGTTCAGCCGGGTCGGCACCCGCCAGTTGCGCGGGGAGAGACGGCTGCCGCTCTTGGCGGGTGGTTCCGTCGGCTCCGAGCCGGGCACGGTGGCGCCCGCCGCCCCGCGCGGCGGCGGGGTGAAGTTGCCCCGGGCCGCCGGCTCGGGACTGTTCTTGCTTCGCCTCACTCGACCAACAACCTCTCGGCGGTCGGCACCTTCGTCGTGCCGCAGTGTCTCAGAGCCCGGACAGCCATCGACCATGAGTACGTCATTGACTATTGGGCAGTTCACGCATTCCAGCACGCTTGGCAGCGCTCTTCCAAACATGGGAAACGGCTGGTTGAGCGTGATGTAAACCCCAAATAAATCGGTCAAACAGAACGAGCCCCACCATAAGGCGGGGTCTTCGTATGCACAGTGAGACCAAGTGACCGCGACGCGTGGCGGTGTGGGGGATTCCTCTGCCGAAACGTTATGAACAGCGGAGCCGACCGTGTCAAAGCCCACAGCCGGCTCCGAAGCGTCTACGACAACTGTCGTATGCGACAGACTACTTGAAAGTTACCGCAGCCGCGCCATCAGCGCGTGCTCGACCAGCGTGATCAGCGCGCTCTTGGCATCCGAGCGGTGCCGGGCGTCCGTCGTGATGATCGGGGTGTCCGGGCCGATCTGCAACGCCTCGCGCACCTCTTCGGGCTGGTACGGCTGCGAGCCGTCGAAGCCGTTGAGCGCGACGACGAACGGCAGACCGCTGTTCTCGAAGTAGTCGACCGCGGGGAAGCAGTCGGCCAGCCGCCGCGTGTCCACCAGTACGATCGCGCCGATCGCACCGCGCACCAGGTCGTCCCACATGAACCAGAACCGGTCCTGACCCGGCGTACCGAACAGGTAGAGGATCAGGTCCTGGTCGAGCGTGATACGGCCGAAGTCCATGGCCACCGTGGTGGTGGTCTTGTCCCCGGTGTGGGTGAGGTCGTCGATGCCCGCGCTCGCGGACGTCATGACGGCCTCCGTACGCAGCGGGTTGATCTCGGAGACCGCTCCCACGAACGTGGTCTTGCCCACGCCGAAGCCGCCCGCCACCACGATCTTCGCCGAGGTGGTGGCACGGCCACCGTCAGAGCTTGCGAAGTCCACTGAGCACCCTTTCGAGCAGCGTCACGTCCGGAGCGCCGCCGTTGTTCTCGTCGCCACCCGGCTGGTGGATGGCCACCAGTCCGGCCTCGGCGAGGTCCGCGACGAGGATCCGCGCCACACCCAGCGGCATGGCCAGGAGAGCCGAGACCTCCGCGACCGACTTCACCTCGCGGCACAGGTGGCAGATGCGCTGGTGCTCCGGGAGCAGGCCCATGAGCGCTGCCGGATCGGCCGTCGTGCTGATCAGCGCCTCGATGGCGAGCTGATAGCGCGGCCGGGTCCGGCCACCGGTCATCGCGTAGGGGCGCACCAGCGGCTGGTCGCCCTCGTCCCCGTACGGCTCCGCGTACGGATCATGATGGGTGGCGGGCGGGGTCATGGATCCTCCGGGCGGGACAGCATTCTCGGTCAGTCGTGCCGCGCGTCGAGCCGGTGCGGGGAGTGTGTCGGCCGGACGGTGATTTCGTGAGGTGGGTGGTGCCGGTGCGGGTCAGTGGAGCAGACTGCCCTGGAGCTCGGCGCGCAGGTCGGGCGTGAGCACCGCGCCCGCACGGTCGACAAGGAGCGCCATCTCGTAACCCACGAGGCCGATGTCGCATTCGGGGTGCGCGAGGACGGCGAGGGACGAGCCGTCCGAGACGGACATGAGGAAGAGGAAACCCCGCTCCATCTCGACGACGGTCTGCGCCACGCTGCCGCCCTCGAAGATCCGGGAGGCCCCGGCCGTCAGCGAGGTCAGCCCGGACGCGACGGCCGCGAGCTGGTCGGCGCGGTCGCGCGGGAAGCCCTCGGACATCGCGAGCAGGAGCCCGTCGGCGGACACCACGACGGTGTGGGACACCCCGGGGGTGTTGTCCACGAAGTTGGTGATCAACCAGTTCAGGTTCTGTGCCGCCTGGCTCATCTGGCTCAACTAGTGCTCCTGCTGGTGAGTGGGGTTCGGGAAGCTGCCGGTCTGGCCGTTGCCGACCTGACGACCCTGCGCGATACCCCGACGGAGATTGGTCAGCCGGCCGCGTACGTCGTCAGGCGCACGCGAGACCTGCGGACCGGTTTGGTGCTGTTGCTGCTGAGCCGTGCCCGGGACGAGGTTCGCCCGGGGCACCCGGCGCGGCAGGCCGGAGGTGGTGACGCCGCCCGCGGCCGGCTGCCTGACCCGCTCGGCCTGCCGGACGAGCTCGTCGTTCGGCGAGGTGCGCCAGGAGGAACTGGCGGCGGCGGGGCGCTGAGGAGCGGCCGGAGCCTGCGGCTGCTGCTGCGGTGCGGCCGGAGCCGGTGCCGGAGCGGACGTCGGCTCGCCCGGCTGCTGACCGTGGAACCAGTTGGTCTCCAGCGTGTCGTACAGCGGCGTACGGCCGTCACCGGGACCGGCGGGCGGCAGCGCCTCCAGGTCCGGACGCCCGGCCGGACGCGGCGGGAGCGCCGGCTGCTGTGAAGCGCCGTAGCCGTTCGGCTGCGCGGTGGGGAACTGGCCCGTGGCCGAGGGGTCCTGGCGGCCGGGCAGCGCGTGCTGGCCGGTCGCGGAGCCGTCGTAGCCGGGCAGGGCGAACTGGCCGGTGGAGCCGTTGTCGTAGGCCTGCGGAGCGAACCGGTCCGGGCTCGCCGGGGCGTTCTGCCCGCCCGGGGCGCCGAAGACGTCGGAGCGGGTGAACGCGCCGTCGTCCGGGCGGCCGTTGGAGCCGTTGCGCTCGAACTGACCTGCGTCCGGGCGGCCGTTGGTACCCGGGCGCTGGAACTGGCCGGTGTCCTGGCGTCCGTTGAAGCCCGCCTGGCCGTTGCTGCTGCCGTTCTGGTTGCCGTTCCCGTTGCCGTTGCTCACGGCGGGGAACTGGCTCGTGCTCTGCAGGCCGTTCGGCGCGGGGCGGCCGAAGTCGCCGGGACCCGAGGGGGCGTGGCGGTCGTCGGGCCGGGGGATCGCCGGTATCTCGGCGGTGGCCGCGGGGCCCTGCCGGTCGTCGATGCGCGGCATGCGCGAGGTCTGGGCGACATCCGGCTCGTCGTGGCCGCGCGGGGCGTCCAGCGGGGTGCGCGGGACCGGCGGCTGGGCGTTCTCGGCACCCCAACTCGCCGCGCGGGGCTGCGGGTTGCCGCCGGGCAGCTCGGCACGCGGACCACCGCGCGGCGGCAACTGCGGCTGCCGGCCGCGGCCGCCCTGCTCGGGCTTGTTGCCGCGCTGCTGCGGCGGACGTCCGCCGCCGAACATGTCCATGCCCTGCTGGCTGTTGCCGGCCGTCTGCATGCCCTGCGGCGCACCCGGCGCCTGGCCGCCGCCGAAGCCGGCGCCCGCACCGGCCGGAGCGGGCCGGCCCTGCTGGTGCTGGGGGGCGGCCGGCGGCTGGCCGCCGGGGCGGCCACCGCCGTCCCGGCCGGGCAGCGCGGCCCGGGGGCCCTGACCGGAGGAGAGCAGCCCGCCACCGCCGGGACCGGCGCCGAGGGCACCGCCCTGCGAGCCGTTCTGGCGACGCGCGGCGGCGACGCCCGCAGCGGCCTGCGCGGCCGCGGGACCACCCGCGCCACCGCCCTGGCCGGGCTGCGGCTTCTTGCCGCCCTGGGCGACGTCCACCGGCAGCATGACCAGCGCGGTCGTACCGCCGGAGTCGGACGGGCGGAGCTGGATGCGGATGCCGTGGCGCTGCGACAGCCGGCCGACCACGAACAGACCCATGCGGCGGGAGACCGACACGTCCACGGTGGGCGGCGAGGCGAGCCGCTCGTTGATCGCGGCGAGGTCCTCGGGGGAGAGGCCGATGCCGGTGTCGTGGATCTCGATCAGCACCCGGCCGTCGGGCAGCGCGTGACCGGTGACCTTGACCTTGGTCTGCGGGGAGGAGAACGAGGTGGCGTTCTCCAGCAGCTCGGCGAGCAGGTGCACGAGGTCGTTGACGACCCGGCCGGCGACCTCGGTGGTCGGCACCGACGACAGCTCGATGCGCTCGTACTGCTCCACCTCGGAGGCGGCGGCGCGCAGCACGTCGACCAGCGGGACCGGACGGGTCCAGCGGCGGCCGGGCTCCTCACCCGCGAGGACGAGGAGGTTCTCACCGTTACGGCGCATGCGGGTCGCGAGGTGGTCGAGCTTGAAGAGCGAGGACAACTGGTCCGGGTCGGCCTCGCGGGACTCCAGTTCGGAGATGAGCGAGAGCTGACGCTGGATGAGGCCCTGGGAGCGGCGCGAGAGGTTGGTGAACATCGCGTTGACGTTGCCTCGCAGGAGGGCCTGCTCGGCGGCCAGTCGGACGGCCTCGCGGTGCACGTCGTCGAAGGCCGCGGCCACCTGGCCGATCTCGTCCTTGGAGTGCACACCGACCGACTCCACGGACGTGTCGACGTCCTGCGGGTCGGACTCGGAGAGCTGCTTGACCAGCTCGGGCAGCCGGTCCTGGGCGACCTTGGTGGCGGTCTCCTGGAGGCGGCGCAGCGAGCGGATCATGGACCGGGCGACGACGAACGCGCCGACCAGCGACACACCGAGCACGAGCAGGATGAGCGCACCGGAGATGATCGCTTCGCGCTCCGACTCGGCGCGCAGCTCACGCGCCTTCTGCTCCATGTCCTCGAGCAGCGTGTGCTCGATGTTGTTCATCTGCGTGATCTTGGTGGTGCTGTCGTCGATCCAGTCCTGGTACGACCGCTTGTCCAGCGACTGCAGACCGGTGGGGGAACTCAGCGCACGGGTGGCGTAGGTGTCCGCCTCCTCGATGACCGGGTTGCCCTTCTCGATGGGCTGGAGCAGCTCCTCGGCGCCGTCGTCGCCGTAGATGCTGCGGAAGCTGGCGAGTTCGGAGTCCTGGTTCTCGAGCGCGGCCTCGGCGTACTGCCGGTCGTTCTCCTTGAGGTCGCCGTAGACGGTGTTGCCGACGGGCAGCGCGGCCGCGAGCACGGCGCGCTGGACGGAGGCGTACTCCTTGGCGGAGGAGAAGGCGGCCAGGGCACGCGTGCGCTGGATCATCTCCGGGTTGTTGGTGGCCTGCGCCATGTCCTGCGAGAGGTCGAGCAGGCCGGTGATGAGGCGGTGGTAGGCCTCGACCGTCTGGGTGGAGTTGCCCTTGTCCGCGTAGGCCGTGCTGCGGACCTTGGCGAGGTTGCCCAGGTCGCTGAGGAGGCCGACGAGGCTGTCGCGGACACCCTGGAGGTTGCCGTCCGTGCTGGCGCCGTCGATCTCCTCCGAGGCGTCCTGGAAGGCGATGACGGCCTTGTCGGTCTTGTCGCGGTAGCCCTTGACGGCGAAGTCGGTCGCCTTCGCGCCGTGCGCCAGCGGGCCGGCGGAGCGGTCGCGCTCGTTCTGGAGCTGCACGGCCAGTTCGGTGGCCTGCTTGGTCATGTCCGTCAGCAGCTTCATGTTGTCGAGCTGCTGGATGTCGTCCATCGACTGGTTGATGCGCAGTCCGCCCAGCGTGGTGGCCGCGACCACGGGCAGGGTCAGCAGCGCCACCAGACGGGTGGAGATACGCCAGTTGCGCAGCGCGACGCGTGGACCGGGGCTGGGGGCGTTGGTCGGCGGCTTGGCGGTCGGAGTCGCGGTGAGCGGACTCGACGCCGCGGATCCGCCGGGGCGCCCAGGGCGCTCACCGCCGTCACCTGATGGTGCCGGGCCCGGGTTCTGGGCGTGCTGGGGCGAGGAGCCGACTGCCATCGGGCCGGTCCCGCCGCGCGGCTCCGGCTCGGCCGAAGCGCTGCCATCCCTCTTGAAACGTCCCTGCACTAGCGTCGCAACCTCTGGACCAGGCGCCCCTCCGCGTGAACGGAAGGACGGTGTCGGCGTGTTGAGGGGCGCCCTGAAATACGCCCCCCGGATGGTCGTGAGTGACCGGCGCTGGCTCCCCCTGTCTCGCCGCCACCAGGCGCGTTGTGCGCGCCCCCAGTGCGCCGGCTCGATCCCGCGGCGGTCCGAGGAATTCCAGCACAGTGCAGGATCTCCAACAAGGCCCGTCGGTCAGGCTGTGACAACTGTGACACCACGTAAGGGTCAAGTTACGGGATGTGGAAGGGGATCATACGTAAGGCGGACATAAGCGGGCGAAGCGAGGGGGTATGGGGGGTGTCCCAGTCGCCATGATCAGGAGCGGAATGCACGCTTCAGGGGTGCAATGTCCGTTTCATAATGGTCAGTTGAAGGCCTGAATTGACCGCTTTGCCCATGTGGTGGTGAGTAAACTCACACGCCGATCATGCGACCTTCACGCGTTCACCGGGAATCGCGTGTTTAGCCTGACGCTTTACAGGGATGGCAAACCCGACAAGACGCGCTTGTGCGAAGGCCCTTGACGGCTTCCCCGGCGCCCCGACACGACAGGGTCGAGTACAACAGTGAAGACCACGACGATGTTCCACAAGATCGCCAACCCGCGGCGCACGACGCTGGCGCACCTCAAGGACGCCGACGAACTGCAACTCCCGGAGCAGCGGGAGCACTCCGTCGAACTGCCCGCCCAGACCGCCAACCCCAAGCGCACCATCCTCATGGAGCTGCCGGTAGCGGCCTCCGTCGCGGAGTAGATACGCGCGCCGGCCGCCGAACGTTCAGGGCGGCGGCACGCGGACGCATGGATGTACGGATGTCAAGGGCGTCCCCGGCCGGGGACGCCCTTCCGCGTTAGCCTGGGGCGTCACACCCACATACTCAGTCGTATTCAGTCAAGGGGCCAACCAACCCGTGCGCATCGCCAGGTTCTCCATCGACGGGAACGTCGCCTTCGGCGCGGTCGAGGGCGACAAGCCGGACGAGCTCGTCCTCGACATCATCAAGGGCATCCCGTTCGCGGACTTCGAGCTCTCCGGCACCAAGGTGCCGCTGAGCAAGGTCCGACTGCTCCCGCCCGTGCTGCCCAACAAGGTCGTGGCCTTCGGCCGCAACTACGCCGAGCACGCGCGCGAGCTGGGCAACGAGGTGCCCGACGCCCCGTTCGCCTTCTTCAAGCCGTCCACCTCGGTGATCGGCCCCGGCGACGCCATCAAGTACCCCTCCTTCTCCGAGGAACTGCACCACGAGGCCGAACTCGCCGTGGTCATCGGCCGCATGTGCCGCGAGGTCCCGCGCGACCGCGTCGCGGACGTCATCCTCGGCTACACCTGCGCCAACGACGTCACCGCGCGGGACGTGCAGAAGCGCGAGAAGCAGTGGGCCCGGGCCAAGGGCTTCGACACGTCCTGCCCGCTCGGCCCGTGGGTGGAGACGGACCTCGACCTCGCCACCGCGTCCGACCTCACCGTCCAGCTCACGGTCAACGGCGAGCAACGCCAGCTCGGCCGCACCAGCGAGATGATCCACTCCATCGAGGATCTGATCGTCAACATCACCGAGGCCATGACGCTGCTCCCCGGCGACGTGATCCTCACGGGCACCCCGGCAGGGGTCGGCCCCCTGGCTGTCGGCGACGAGGTCGCCGTCACCATCGAAGGCATCGGCACTCTCACCAACAAGGTTGTCAAGCGTGGCTAGCGCACCCGGCTCCCCCGTACGCGTCCGTTTCTGTCCCTCGCCCACCGGTAACCCCCACGTGGGCCTGGTCCGCACCGCCCTGTTCAACTGGGCGTTCGCCAAGCACCACCAGGGCACGCTGGTCTTTCGCATCGAGGACACCGACGCGGCCCGCGACTCCGAGGAGTCCTACCACCAGCTCCTGGACTCCCTGCGCTGGCTCGGCTTCGACTGGGACGAGGGCCCCGAGATCGGCGGCCCGCACGCGCCCTACCGCCAGTCGCAGCGCATGGACATCTACCGGGACGTCGCCGACAAGCTCCTCGCCGCCGGCCACGCCTACCGCTGCTACTGCTCCCAGGAGGAGCTGGACACCCGCCGCGACGCCGCCCGCGCCGCCGGCAAGCCGTCCGGCTACGACGGCCACTGCCGCGACCTGAGCACCGAGCAGGTCGCGCAGTACGAGGCCCAGGGCCGCACCCCGATCGTCCGCTTCCGCATGCCCGACGAGACGATCACCTTCACGGACCTGGTCCGCGGCGAGCTGACGTTCACCCCGGAGAACGTCCCGGACTTCGGCATCGTCCGCGCGAACGGCGCCCCGCTGTACACGCTGGTCAACCCGGTGGACGACGCGCTGATGGAGATCACGCACGTGCTGCGCGGTGAGGACCTGCTGTCCTCCACCCCGCGCCAGATCGCCCTGTACAAGGCGCTGACCGAGCTGGGCATCGCCAAGTCCACCCCGCAGTTCGGCCACCTGCCGTACGTGATGGGCGAGGGCAACAAGAAGCTGTCGAAGCGCGACCCCGAGTCGAGCCTCAACCTCTACCGGGAGCGCGGTTTCCTCCCCGAGGGCCTGCTCAACTACCTCTCCCTGCTGGGCTGGTCGCTCTCGGCCGACCAGGACATCTTCACGATGGACGAGATGGTCGCCGCCTTCGAGATCGCGGACGTCAACCCCAACCCGGCGCGCTTCGACCTGAAGAAGTGCGAGGCGATCAACGCCGACCACATCCGCCTGCTCGACGTGAAGGACTTCACCGAGCGCTGCGCACCCTGGCTGAAGGCCCCCTTCGCCCCGTGGTCCCCGGCGGACTTCGACGACGCCAAGTGGCAGGCGATCGCCCCGCACGCCCAGACCCGTCTGAAGGTCCTCTCGGAGATCACCGACAACGTCGACTTCCTCTTCCTCCCGGAGCCCGTCTTCGACGAGGCCTCGTGGGCGAAGGCGATGAAGGAGGGCAGCGACGCGCTGCTCACGACGGCCCGCGAAAAGCTGGAGTCGGCCGACTGGACCTCCGCCGAGTCCCTGAAGGAAGCGGTCCTGGCCGCCGGCGAGACCCACGGCCTCAAGCTGGGCAAGGCCCAGGCCCCCGTCCGCGTGGCCGTCACGGGCCGCACGGTGGGCCTCCCCCTCTTCGAGTCCCTGGAGACCCTGGGCAAGGAGCAGACCCTGTCCCGCATCGACGCGGCCCTGTCCCGCCTGACGGCCTAACCCCCGGACCACACGCGAGGGGCGGCACCCGGGCTTCGGGTGCCGCCCCTCCGACGTTCAGCCCTCGTCGATCAGATAGGCGTCCTCTTCGAAGATTTCCAGCAGCAGATGAACTGGACGCGGTACTCGATCATGCCCCCCGTGTTCCAGTCCGCGATACCGTCGCAGGCATGACCATTCGCGCCGTCGTCTGGGACGTTGACGACACCCTCTTCGACTACACGACCGCGGACCGGGAGGGCATGCGGGCGCATCTCATGGCCGAAGGGCTGATGGCCGAGTACGGCGGCGCCGAGCGGGCGCTCGACCGGTGGCGGGAGGTCACCGACCAGCAGTGGGCGCGGTTCTCGGCGGGCGGGATCACCTTCGAGGACCAGCGCCGGGACCGGGTACGGGTGTTCCTGGGCCGCCCGGAGCTGACCGACGTTGAGGTCGACGACTGGTTCGGGCGCTACCTCGGCCACTACGAGGCCGCCTGGTCCCTCTTCCCCGACGTCCTGCCCGCCCTGGACGTGCTCGCCGCCAGCCACCGCCACGCGGTGCTCTCCAACTCCACCATCCACGTCCAGGACCACAAACTGCGCGTCCTCGGCGTCCACGACCGCTTCGAGGCCATCCTGTGCGCCGCGGAACTCGGCGTCTCCAAGCCGGAGGCCGGCGCGTTCCTCGCCGCCTGCGAGGCCCTGTCCCTGCCGCCGGACCAGGTGGCGTACGTCGGCGACCATCCGGAGATCGACGGCCGGGGCGCGGCCGACGCCGGACTGCTCTCCGTATGGATCGACCGCTACGGCGGCACGGCGACCGTGGAGGCGCCCGCGGGGCGGCATCGGATCGCCACCCTCGCCGAACTCCCCGCGCTTCTCGGCGCGGATACCCGTTTTGGAGCGCAGTCCACCTTCGGGTAATGTTCTTCCTGCGCCGCCGGAGAGCGGGCCGAAAGGCCGGAACCGGGGGAGCGAAACTAGAACAAGATCCCTTCCGGGGCTTGAGTTCCAGTGGCCTATGGTGTAATTGGCAGCACGACTGATTCTGGTTCAGTTAGTCTTGGTTCGAGTCCAGGTAGGCCAGCTCGCAGAGCTCATCTGCACACGTGGAGATCAACTCCACAAAGCCCCCGTTGTGTAGCGGCCTAGCACGCTGCCCTCTCAAGGCAGTAGCGCCGGTTCGAATCCGGTCGGGGGTACTGGTTCCGATCATCTCGGGACTGCTAGGGCCCCCGTTGTGTAGCGGCCTAGCACGCCGCCCTCTCAAGGCGGTAGCGCCGGTTCGAATCCGGTCGGGGGTACGCATTGGTTTAAACCACATTGGTCTATGGTGTAATTGGCAACACTACGGTTTCTGGTACCGTCATTCTTGGTTCGAGTCCAGGTAGACCAGCTTTGACCTGCGGAAACGCAGTGTTCACGCCCCCGTTGTGTAGCGGCCTAGCACGCCGCCCTCTCAAGGCGGTAGCGCCGGTTCGAATCCGGTCGGGGGTACG
>NZ_FOFF01000037.1 GCF_900110755.1 Streptomyces sp. yr375 | reverse complement strand
CGCCGGGCCGAGGTGATCGACGATCCGGTCGGCCGCGGACTTGGACACCCCGAACAGCGGCGCCAGTTGGCGCAGGGTCAGGTTGGTCCGCCAGTACGCGGCGACCAGCAGGACTCGGTCCTCCAGTGGCAGGCTCCACGGCCGGCCCTTGCGGACCGGGTCTGCACCCTCACGCCGCAACGCGGTGATCAGCTTGCCGAACTGACGCGGGCTCAGCCCGGTGAACGGGGCTATCCAGGACGGCTCCGACGCCGTGATCACACCAGACACGGCAAGATCATCTCATCCGTGACCAGCAGTTACGGGACAGCTCTTAGGAGAGCGGGCCGCGACCGGGAGGGCCCCGGCGTTGCGCCCTCGGTGGAATCCGTGCCGGAATCCCGGAATCCCGTACGCATGGGTCGGCCCGGACCGGGTACCCGCACCCTGAGCGGGCTCGTGTGTTCGGGTCCGCTCACGGACCGAGAGCACCAGACGCCGAGCCGTGACGTTCGAGGGAGAGGCAATGCAGACCGCCGTGATCCGGTCGGAGGCCAAGGCCGTCGAGAACACCCCCGTGACCAGGACGGACGGCGCACCGCTGCCAGGAATAGAGGCACCGCGGAGCGTGGCTCCGCGCGACGCCCGGGAGCTGTCCCGCCAGTTCTTCCAGCGGCTGGCCGTGGTCGAGGAGGGCACGCACGAACACCAGTACGCGCGCAACACGCTCATCGAGATGAACATGTCGCTGGTGCGGTTCGCGGCCGGCCGGTTCCGCGGTCGCGGGGACGACATGGAGGACATCGTCCAGACCGGGATGATCGGCCTGATCAAGGCCATCGACCGGTTCGAGATCTCGCGCGAGGTGGAGTTCACGTCCTTCGCGTTGCCGTACATCGTCGGTGAGATCAAGCGGTTCTTCCGGGACACGACCTGGGCGGTGCACGTGCCGCGCCGGCTCCAGGAGCTGCGCGTCGAGCTGGCCAAGGCCCGGGACGAACTCGCCGCCCGGCTGGACCGGGAGCCGACGGTTGCGGAGCTGGCCACGCTGATGAACCTCGCGGAGAACCAGGTGGTGGAGGCGCAGATCGCCGCCAACGGCTACAACTCCTCCTCGCTCGACGCGGCACTGACCGGCGACGGCCCGGAGCACGGCGAGTCGGTTCTCGCCGACTTCATCGGCGTGGAGGAGGACGGGCTGCGGCTCGTCGAGGACTTCCACTCGCTGGCCCCGCTGATGGCCGAACTCAGCGAGCGCGACCGGGAGATCATCCATCTGCGGTTCGTGGAGGAGGCCACCCAGTCGGAGATCGGCGAACGGCTCGGCTGCTCGCAGATGCATGTGTCCCGGCTGATCAAGCGGATCATCACGCGGCTGCGCCAGGGGATGCTGGGCGAGCTGGGCTGCGCCTGAGGGCTCTGACGGCTCCGAACGCTCAGTCGTCGAATCTGAGCAGCGCGCGGACGCGTTTGCCGACCGGCACGCGCTCGGCGGTGACCTCCGCCGCCAGCGCGTGCACGATCTCCAGACCGTGCCGGCCGACGCGCTCGGGGTCCCTCGGGAACCGCAGGGGCAGCGCGTCGCTGCTGTCGTACACGCACACCGTGACCGAGGCGTCCGCGCCCTCCAGTTCGAGGATGTACGGCCCGTTGCTGTGCCGGTCGGCGTTGGTGACCAGTTCACTGACGACCAGCAGCACGTCCCCGCTCGCGCGGTCGCCGATCGTGGCGCACCACTCCGTTCTGAGCTGGTCGACGAAGTGGGCGGCGAAGGAACGGGCCTCGGCTATGCAGCCGGGTTCACCGGTGTAGTGCGCCGCCCGCCGCAGGGGTTCCACGGGTACGTCGAAGCCGGTCCGTACCACTGCCCCGTCCAGGTGCTCGATCATGCGTTTCTCTCTCGGAGGCCGGACTGGCCGGACGCTGTTGTGCACCTGTGCTCGTACCCCGTGCCGCGCCGCGCAGTCCCCGTCGGCCACCGCCCGGTGCGGGCGGCGGCCATGGGGTTGCTCACACGGCGGACGACAGAGCGGCCGACGACCGGTCGGCGACGCCCTCCGATGACGGGGCCTGCGACAGCGAGGAGAGGGAGCTCTCCGGCTCGTCCGTGAGGTCGGACAGCGAACTCGGCGGCTCCGACGGCCCCGAGTCCGACTCCGCGGACCCGGGTCCCGAGGACGGGGGCGTCGAGGGCGGGGGCTCGGAGCTCTCCGGCTTCGGGGCCGGCGATTTGCTGGACGGGGACTCCGAGGACGGCGATTTCGTGGACGGGGACTTCGTGGACGGGGACTTCGAGGGCGACTCGGACGACGGCGGCAGACAGCCCGGCTTGCCGGTCGCGGCGCCGGTGGGCGGCGAGACGCACGTCGGCAGGCCCGGGGTGCTGACGGTGATGGACGGCGTCAGCCTGGCCGGCGGCCGGGTGGGCTTGTCGTGGTGCACGTTGCCGCCCGGCTTGCGGGCGATCCAGTGGTGGCCCGGGTGCGGGTCGTAGAGCACGAAGACGTCGACCACCGTCACCGAGGGGTTGACCACGACCGTCGTCGAGGGGTTGTACGAGGACCAGGTGTGGCCGGTCCGCTTGTACCCGGACTGCTGGGCGACGGGCGGGGTCAGCGGGTTGCCGCAGGCGCAGCGCACCCGGGGGAGGCCGCGCCCGTCGACCATGACCGCCGTGCCGGCCTGGAGGACGGCCTGGAAGGCGGTGGCCGCGCCGTCCTTGTAGCCGTGGTTGGTGACCCGGGTGTCCAGGCGCAGTTGCACGGGTGTGAGGGAGCGCAGGTAGTCGGGGACCTGGGTGGGGTCGACCCCGGCGACGGAGGCGAACGCCTTGTTCTTGGCGGGGTCCTGCTGGAGGTACTTGATCTGGAGCTCCACGTCGCAACTGGAGACGTTGAGGGTGCCGCCGTACAGTCCGGGCTGCCCGCCGCTGACCCCGGGGACGGTGTTGCCTGGTGTGGCGGCGGGCGACGGGGTGGCGGAGGCGCTCGACGCGGCCGCCGCGTTCGCGGTGTTGGGCGTGAAGCTGTTGGGGCCCGGGTCGGTGGGCGTCTGCATGAAGACCTCGCCCGCCTGGTCGGAGCCGCCGCCTCCGGGCAGCGTCAGGACCAGGGCGAGGGCCGTCGCGGCCACGACCGCCGTGGTGATCAGGGCGACCCTCGGCGCGGACTTCCACCAGGGCCTGCGCGGTTCCCAGCCGTCGCCGCCCGTCGGGGAGCCGCCCGTGGGCGGCGGCTCGGACGGCGGGCCCGAGGGCGGCTGGGAGGGACCCGACAGCGGGCCGGAGGGCGGGCCGGCCGGTCGCCCGGCGGGCCGCCCGGTGGGTTCCGTGGGCGGCCCCGAGGAGCGGCCGGAAGACGGAGGTTCGACACTCACGAGCACTCCCGACGTGGGTTTCCCGCGGCGCTTCACGCGACCGGGTGACCGGGTCACCGGCCGGCCGATGACTCGGACCGACCTGGTCGCTATGCGCCGTTTTATTCCACAACGCACCCATTGTGTGCTCCGATCCGTCATCGCTCGCAAGCCGAGAGCCGACGCCCGCTCCTTCGGCCGCTCCTCCGGCCGCACCCCCGGCCATGCGCCCGGGCCCTGCCCCGGCCCTCCCCCGGCCCCTCCCGACGGGCGCGCTCCGCCACTGCTGCTTAGCGTGGGCAGGGTGAGCTCCCCCACCCCCTATGACCAGGCAGTCTCCCGCCACCACGGCTGGGTGCAGGCGGTCGCCGCGGCGCTGGCCGGGCTGATCGCCATGGGGGTGGTGGCCGCGCTGGGACTGTGGGCGGCCGGTGCCGCGGACCTGCCGCAGGGCGCGTTCCCCCGGGTCGTCGCGGCGACCGTCGTCACCGCCGTCGGGGGCACGGTCGAACTCTCCGGGAAGGCCGGCGGGCTCGCCGACACCCAGGCCGGTCTGACGGTGATCCCGCTGTCCGTCACCCTGGTGGGGGCACTCGTCGTCGGCGCCGGATTCCTGCGCCCGCTGCGGCACCGGGCGGTGGCCGGCGCGGCGGAACTGGCCTGGTGGGCGGCCCGGATCGCCGTCGTGTGGCTGCTGGGTCTGCTCGGTCTTGCCCTCGCCGCCCGCCAGACCTTCAAGCTCTCCCTCGGCGACGACACGCTGAGCGACCTGGGTGACCTGTTCGGCGTCAGTCCCGAGGTCGGCTTCACCACCGACGTGCCGCTCACCCTGGTGATCGGGCTGCTGTGGCTGGCCGGGGTGCTGGTGCTGGCCCTGGTGGTCTCGCGCGGGGCGCCGCTGCCGCCCCGGCTGCTGCGCTTCCAGGAGTCGGTGCGGCCGGTCGCGCACGCCATGGTCGTGCTGCTGCTCGCCTGGGTCGCCCTGGGCGTGGTGGCGGCGCTGGTCGTCGCGGCGACCCGTGGGCACGCCGCCGAGACCCTCGCGGTGGTGCTGCTCGGCATGCCCAACCTGATGTGGCTGACGTTCACGATCGGGCTCGGCGCGACCTGGAACGGCCGGGTGCAGGGGCCGTTCGGGCTGCCGATGCCGCACGTCCTGGACGAGGTGCTGCGCGGCCGGGACACCGCCGAGCTGAATTTGGGCACGCTCGCCGAGCACGACGGCCGGGTGTGGTGGCTGGTCGCCGTGAACGCGGTGCTGCTGCTGGCGGCCGGGTTCTCGATGGCGGCCCACTCGCCGCCCCGGATGCGCGCCTGGCAGCACGCCGTGCACCTGGCGGTCGCGCTGGTGCTCACGGTGCTGACGGTCTGTCTGCTCGGCCGGATCTCCGCGCGCTACGGCCTCTCCGTGCTGGGCCTCGGCGATCTGGGCGGCAATCTGTCCGGGGAGCTGTTCCTGCGCCCCGAGGTGTGGTCGGCGCTGGGTTTCGCCGCGCTGTGGGGGCTGGTCGCCGGTTTCCTGGGCGGGCTGGCGGCGGGGCTGCTGCGCCGCCGGAGCGGCTAGAAGGGTTCTAGAAGGGTTCAGGCCCGTCGCCGGGGAAGACCGGTCGCGCCCAGCGCGGAGGCGTCGGTGTGGGCTTCGTCGCCGGGGTGGCGACCAGCTCCGTCGGCGCGTGGACCGCCCGGTGCCCGCCGGTGCCCTTCGCCCGCACCGCGGCGACGAACGCGGCGCAGGTGGGGTGGCGGTCCTCGGGGTTCTTGGCGAGGGCGCGGGCGAACACCGCGTCGAGGTACGGCGGGAGGTCGGGGCGGACCTCGGTCAGCGGGGTCGGGTCGGCGTTCTGGTGGGCCCAGAGCAGGGCCATGTCGTCGTCGCGGAGGAAGGGCGGGCGGCCCGCGAGGCACTCGTAGACCACGCAGGCGAAACCGTAGACGTCGCAGCGGCCGTCGACCGGGCGGCCGGAGATCTGCTCGGGGGCGACATAGTCGAGGGTGCCGACGAACTGGCCGACCGTCGTGAACCCGGTCAGTGACAGCGACTTCTTCGTCAGGCCGAAGTCGGTGAGGTAGACGTGCTCGGGGTGGTCGCTGTCGGTGCCCCGGGAGACCAGGATGTTGCCGGGTTTGACGTCCCGGTGGACCAGCCCGTGTTCATGGGCGGCGTCCAGCGCGGAGGCGACCTGCGCGGCGATGCGCACGGCCGTCGGCAGCGGCAGCGGGCCCTCGCGGTCCAGGAGCTGGCGCAGGTCGCTCCCGTCGACGTACCGCATGGCGATGTAGAGCACCCCGTCGGTCTCGTCCGCCTCGAAGACGGGCACGATGTGCGGGTGGTCGATGGCCGCCGCCACCCGCGACTCGTGGGTGAAGCGCTTGCGGAAGGTGTCGTTGCGGGCCAGCTCCGGGGCGAGCAGTTTCAGTGCGACGGTCCGGTCCAGCCGCAGGTCACGGGCGCGGTAGACGACGGCCATGCCGCCGCGTCCGATCTCCCGCTCGATGCGGTAGCCGGCGACCTGGCGGCCGATCAGCTCGGCGGACCGGCCGGAGAACGGGCTCGTCCCGTGCGACATCAGGGCCCTCCGTCGACGTCCACGATCCGCGTGGCGGTGTAGTCCCGGTCCTCGGCCGGGCCGTCCGGGCCTTGCGGGTCGGGCGCGTCGGGCGGCTCGTCCGTCGCGTACGTGCTGAGGCGGCTGCCGTCGCCGTACAGCCAGCGTCTGCGCGCGAGGTCGTACAGCCACACGTCCTCGCCGTCGACGACCACGCCGATCCGCAGTCCGTGGGTCCGGCGGCGGAAGGACTCGCCGTCGAGGCCGCCGTCGGCCAGTTCCTCCACCGCCGCCCGGTAGCGGGCGAGGGCCTGTTCGGCGCGGCCCAGGAGAGGGCGCGGGTCGGCGGCGTGCGCGAGGGGGCCGTCGGAGCGGGGCGGGTCCTGCGGGACGGCGACCAGGTGGCGGCCGTCCACCCAGGCCGACCAGCCGTTGGAGCACAGCACGCGCCCCCAGTCGCCACGCCGCTCCGTGAGCTTGACGGGCAGCAGCGGGTCGAGGGGCACGGTGGGGCGGGCCGGGTCGGGGGCCTCCCAGGCGGGCATGCCGTGCTGGGGGACGACGTGCGTGGGCCGGAATCCGGGAGTCGTCATCGCACCGCCCCTACTTCCGCATCACGGCGGGCTCGTGCCGGCGCAGCAGCCGGGAGACGGCGAACCCGCAGGCCAGCGACAGCACGACGAGCATCCCGATGTTGAGCAGCCACACGCCGGCCGAGTGCTCGAACAGCGGGTCGCTCGTCTTGTCGCCGGGCACGATCCGGGCCAGTCCGAGGGTGCCGGCCATCGCGCCGAACGCCCACCGCGAGGGCACGAGCCAGGACACCTGATCCAGACCGGGCACGTCGTGCAGCTTCAACAGAGCGCCGCAGAAAACCACTTGGACGATGGCGAGCAGCACCAGCAGCGGCATCGTCACCTCCTCCTTGCGCACGAAGGCGGAGACCAGCAGCCCGAGCATCATCGCCGTGAACGCCAACAGGGCGACGGCGACGGTGATCTCGATGAGCGGTGGCATCAACACGCCTTCGCCGCCGGGTGCGTTGAGGTCCACGCCGAGCAGCGCGACGAGGGTCAGCACCACCGCCTGGACGACGGTGATCGTGCCCAGGACGACGACCTTGGACAGCAGGTACGCCGATCTGGACAGGCCGACGGCGCGTTCCCGCTGGTAGATCACGCGCTCCTTGACGAGTTCGCGCACGGCGTTGGCCGCGCCGGTCAGCACGCCGCCCACGCACAGGATCAGCAGCGCGTCCATCACATGCTCCTGGTCGAGCTTGCCGCCGGCCAGGGCGCGGGCCATGGCGCCCATCACGAAGGGCAAGGCGATCATGATCACGAGGAAAGTGCGGTCAGCGGCGAGCGCGGCCGAGTAGCGGCGGACCAGGGTGCCGAGCTGAGCGCCCCGGCTGCGCGGCCGGGGCGGCGGCAGCATGATCACGGGGCCGGAGCGGGGCAGCAGGGGCTGCTCGCTGTCGTTGACGACGTACTGGCGACGGAACGGCGACTCGCGGTAGTCCCCCGCCCAGTCCCGGTCCTGGTCGCGTTCGAAGGCCTCGAATGCCTCGGGCCACTGCTCGAAGGCGAAGTAGGCGAGGGCGTCCTCGGGCGGCCCGTAGTAGGCGATCCGGCCGCCGGGCGCGAGCACCAGCAGCCGGTCGCAGACGTCGAGGCTGAGGACGCTGTGGGTGACGACGATGACGGTGCGGCCGTCGTCGGCGAGGCCGCGCAGCATGTGCATCACCGAGCGGTCCATGCCGGGGTCGAGGCCGGAGGTCGGCTCGTCCAGGAACAGCAGCGACGGCTTGGTCAGCAGCTCCAGGGCCACGCTGACGCGTTTGCGCTGGCCGCCCGAGAGGCTGTGCACGGGCTGGTCGGCGCGCTGTTCGAGGCCCAGTTCGCGGATGACCTCCTCGACCCGGGCCCGGCGCTCGGCCTTGGCGGTGTCCTGGGGGAAGCGCAGTTCGGCGGCGTAGCCGAGGGCGCTGCGCACGGTGAGCTGGGCGTGCAGGATGTCGTCCTGCGGGACCAGTCCGATGCGCTGGCGCAGCTCGGCGTAGTCGCGGTAGAGGTCGCGGCCGTCGTACACGACCGTGCCGTGGTCGGCGGGGCGCTGTCCGGTGAGGGCGTTCAGCAGGGTGGACTTGCCCGCGCCGCTGGGTCCGACGACCGCCAGCAGGCACTTCTCCCCCACCGGGAACGACACGTCGTCGAGGAGGACCTTGCGCCCGCGGTCGACGGCGACGGTCAGGTCCTGTACGTCGAGGGAGACCTCGCCGGTGTCGACGTACTCCTGGAGTTCGTCGCCGACCAGGCAGAACGCCGAGTGGCCGATGCCGACGATGTCGCCGGGGCCGAGCGGGGCGCTGGTCACGGGCAGGCCGTTGAGGTAGGTCCCGTTGTGGCTGCCCAGGTCGACGATCTCGTGGCCGCCGTCGGGCAGTCCGCGCAGTTCGGCGTGCCGGCGCGAGACGATCAGGTCGTCGACGACCAGGTCGTTGTCGGTGGCGCGGCCGATGCGGACGGTGCGCGAGGACAGCGGCCGGACGGACGTGGGCTGGCGGAAGGTGCCGGTCAGGGCGGGCATGGAGACGGCCGACGGGCGCTGCGGCGCGGGCGCGGGGCGGCCGGACAGGGCGGCGTACGGCCCGTCGGACGGGCTGCCGAAGTGGATCACGGTGCCGGGGCCGACGCCCCACTCGTGGACGCGGCGGCCGTCGGCGTAGGTGCCGTTGGTGCTGTGTTCGTCCTCGATGGTCCAGTGGCCGCCGTCGGGCCGCAACACCGCGTGGTGCCAGGAGACGCGGGTGTCGTCGATGAAGATGTCGCTCAGTGGATCCCGGCCGACGTGGTAGTCGTGGCCCGGGATCAGCACGGTGGTGCCCGTCTCGGTCTCCAGCACGAGTTCGGGCTCAGTCGAGGAGATCGGCCGCTCAACCATGACCGAATTCTATCGATTCGTACCCATGTGCGCCCGATGGGCGGCGCGGGACCGGGCGGTCGGTCAGTCGGTCGGTCGGTCGGTCGGTGTCAGCCGACGGGGAGGACGAGGGCCGGGACCATCCGCTGCATGCGCAGGGCGTCGACGGACTCGGCGAGCAGTTCGTACTCGGTGGTCTCGTCGCTCACCGCGATCCGCACCAGCCGCCCGCCCGCCAACTCGTCGGCCACCAGATCCTGTCGGGCCATGTCGGCGCACCAGGCCCGCAGCAGCGCGGGCACGTCCGGCACGGTGGCGGCGACCGGGACCAGGGCGCCCGCCGGGAAGTGCTCGCTCTCGGGCCGGGGATCCAGCCGCTCGGCCATCCAGGAGGCCCTATCCCGCAGCCACCACAGGGCGAGCGCCAGCGTCGGCGCCCGGTAGGTGCCGAGCGGTACGCCGATGCGCCGACCGTCACAGACGCCGTACGCGGTGACATGGCACAGGAATTCGTCGTGCACGACCCTCTCCCCCGGTGCTCGCTTGCCGGTGGTGCCTCGCTTTCCGTGCGGCTCCTCTGAGTGAACTACCCTGACGTTCGAGTATGTTCACTACCGAAACACTGTCACCATGGCTTTCCGGCCAGTCTGTTGGCATATCCAGCGCCGCTCATGGCCGAAATGGGGCAGGCCTCGGGCCCGTTGGTCCGGCAGGAACACAGACACAAACGGAACGCTGAATGGCGAATTCACGGCCGTCCTGCGGAAAAGCCGGAAAGCAGGCGGGCGGCCGAGGGACCGTCCGCCTGCCGGAGCGGCTCAGCCGTTGATCACCGCGTCGATCGCGGCCAGTTCCTCCGCGTCGAAGTCCAGGTTGGCCAGTGCGCCGACGCTGTCCTCTAGCTGCCGGGCGCTGCTCGCGCCGACCAGCGCCGAGGTGACCCGGCCGCCGCGCAGCACCCAGGCCAGGGCGAGCTGGGCCAGGGACTGGCCGCGGGAGCGGGCGAGGTCGCTGAGGGCCCGCAGCTTGCCGACCAGTTCCTCGGTCAGCGCGTCGGAGTTCAGGAACGGGCTGCCGCTCGCCGCCCGCGAGTCCTCCGGGATGCCGTCCAGGTAGCGGCCGGTCAGCAGGCCCTGCTCCAGCGGCGAGAACACGATCGAGCCGACCTGGAGCTCGTCCAGCGCGTCGAGCAGGCCCTCGCTCTCCGGGCGGCGGTCGAGCATCGAGTAGCGCGGCTGGTGGATGACGAGCGGGGTGCCCAGCTCGCCGAGGATGCGGGCGGCCTCGCGGGTCTGCTCGGCGGAGTAGTTGGAGACGCCGACGTAGAGCGCCTTGCCCTGCTGGACGGCCGTGTGCAGAGCGCCCATCGTCTCCTCGAGGGGCGTCTCCGGGTCGGGGCGGTGCGAGTAGAAGATGTCGACGTAGTCCAGGCCCATCCGGGTCAGGCTCTGGTCGAGGGAGGACAGCAGGTACTTGCGCGAGCCCCACTCGCCGTACGGGCCGGGCCACATCAGGTAGCCGGCCTTGGTGGAGATGACCAGCTCGTCGCGGTACGGCGCGAAGTCGGCCGTCAGCGCCGCGCCCAGCGCGGATTCGGCTGCGCCGGGCGGCGGGCCGTAGTTGTTGGCCAGGTCGAAGTGGGTGACGCCGAGGTCGAAGGCGCGGCGCAGGATGGCCCGCTGGGTATCCACCGGGCGGTCCGGGCCGAAGTTGTGCCACAGGCCGAGCGACAGCGCGGGAAGCTTCAGGCCGCTGCGTCCGGTGCGCCGGTAGGGCATGTCCGCGTAACGGTCGGGGTGTGCGGTGTACAACGCGACTCCATCAAGGTTGGCCCACGATCTTCCGGGTCCACTGTTCCCGAGGGTCGTACAGCGGTCCAACAGAAGAATCCGATGGAATTGTGCGGCTAGGCTTCTCAATCATGGAACTGCGCCATCTTCAGCACTTCGTCGCGGTCGCCGAGGACCAGCACTTCACCCGGGCCGCCGAACGCCTGATGGTGTCCCAGTCGGGCCTGTCGGCGTCGATCCGCGCACTGGAGCGGGAGCTGCGCGCCCCCCTCTTCGTACGGACCACCCGGCGGGTGACGCTGACCGAGGCGGGCCGGGCGCTGCTGTCCGAGGCGGAGCGGATCCTGGCGCAGGTGCGGGCGGCGCACGAGGCGGTGGCCGCCGTGCAGGGCGTGGTGCGCGGCACCCTCGCCGTGGGCACCGAGCAGTGCATCGCCGGGGTGCATGTGGCGGGGCTGCTGGCGGCGTTCCGGCGGCTGCACCCGGACGTGGAGATCCGGCTGCGGCAGACCGGTTCGGGCGCGCTCGGCGAGGAGGTGGCGGCCGGCCGGCTCGACCTGGCGTTCGCCTACCGCACCCAGAGCGACAGCGACCAGCTCCGCTGCGCGCCGCTGGCCACCGAGCCGATGTACGTGCTGTGCCATCCCGACCACCGCCTCGCCGGGGCGGCGGCGCTGACGCCCGAGGACGTGGCGGGCGAGGTGTTCGTCGACTTCCACCCGGACTGGGGGCCGCGGCGGGCCACCGACGCCGCGTTCGCCGGGGCGGGGGTGCGGCGCACGGTCGCCCTGGAGGTCAACGACGTGCACAGTCTGCTGGACCTGGTGGACGAGAACCTCGGCGTGGCGGTCGTGCCACGGCACTTCCGGCACAAGCGGGAGGCGCTCACCGCACTGCCGCTCAAGGGCACCGGCGAGGCGGCCTACGAGACGGTCGCGCTGCTGCCGCCGGTGCGGGCGACCAGTCCGGCGGCCCGGGCGCTCATGGCGCTGCTGGAAACGGGGAGCGCGTGAGCGCGGGCTGCGCCATGGTGGACGTATGCATGCCAAGGACATTCTCATCGACGGGTACCACCGCATCCAGGAAGAAGTCCACGCCGCCGTGGAGGGGCTGGACCCCGACGGCCTCCACGCCCGGCCCGCCCCCGCCGCCAACTCGATCGCCTGGCTGGTCTGGCACCTCACCCGGGTCCAGGACGACCATCTCGCCGACGCCTTCGGGCTCGACCAGGTGTGGCTGGCCCAGGACTGGGAGAAACGGTTCGGCCTGGACCTGCCGCGCCAGGACACCGGGTACGGGCACAGCGCGGCGCAGGTCGCGAAGGTGCGGGTGGCCGACGGCCTGCTGCTGACCGGGTACTACGACGCCGTGCACGCGCAGAGCCTGAAGGCGCTGCGCGAGCTGACGGCGGCGGACCTGGAGCGCGTCGTGGACGTGCGCTGGGATCCGCCGGTCACGCTGGGCGTACGGCTGGTCAGCGTCCTGGCCGACGATCTGGAGCACGTCGGCCAGGCCGCCTATGTGCGCGGGCTGCTTCAGAGCGCGGCGGCGTAACCCGGCAGGACGACGTCCTCGATGAGGGCCTTGCGCTCGTCGTGCGGGATGAACGCGCTCTTGAGGGCGTTGACCGTGACCGTGCGCAGGTCCTCGACGCTCCAGCCCGCCTCCTCGACGAGCAGCGTCATCTCGCGCGTCATCGTCGTGCCGGAGACCAGCCGGTTGTCGGTGTTGAGGGTGACGCGGAAGCCGAGGTCCTTCAGGGCGGTGATCGGGTGCTCGGCGATGGAGGTGGCGGCCCCGGTCTGGAGGTTGGACGTCGGGCACATCTCCAGCGCGATACGGCGGTCGCGCACCCAGCCCGCGAGGCGGCCGAGCTTGCCGTCGACGATGTCGTCGGTGATGCGCACGCCGTGGCCGATGCGCTGGGCCCCGCACACCTGGAGGGCCTGGTGGATGCTGGGCAGGCCGTGGGCCTCGCCGGCGTGGATGGTGAAGGGCACGTTCTCGCGGCGCAGGTGGGCGAAGGCGTCGAGGTGGTCGGCGGGCGGGAAGCCGTCCTCGGCGCCGGCGATGTCGAAGCCGACGACGCCCGCGTCCCGGAAGGCGACCGCGAGGTCGGCGGTCTCCCGGGTGCGGTCGAACATGCGCATGCCGCAGAGCAGGGTCCCGACCCGGACGGGGGTACCGGCGGCGGCGGCCTTCGCCATACCGGCCGCGAGCCCCTCCTGCACGGTCTCGACGACCTCGGGGAGGGTCAGCCCGCCGTTCAGCATCAGCTCGGGGGCGTAGCGCACCTCGCCGTAGACGACGCCGTCGGCGGCGAGGTCGAGGACGTACTCCTCGGCGGTGCGCAGCAGGCCCTCGCGGGACTGCATGACGGCGAGGGTGTGCTCGAAGGTGGCTATGTAGCGCACCAGGTCGCCCGAGTTGGCGGCCTCGAAGTACCAGGCGGCGAGCTCGTCGGGGTCGGTGGTGGGCAGCGGGTGGCCGACCGCGTCCGCCAGCTCGACGACGGTGGCGGGGCGCAGGCCGCCGTCGAGGTGGTCGTGCAGGACGGCCTTGGGGAGCCGGCGGAGGGTGTCGGTGTCGATGTGGGGCGCGGTCATGTGCGTGTTCCTCGGCAGGTGGTTCAGGCGGTTCAGGTGGTGGCGGGCTGGAGCAGGTCCCAGCGGTTTCCGTACAGGTCCTGGAAGACGGCGACGGAGCCGTAGGCCTCGTGGCGGGGCTCCTCCAGGAAGGTCACACCGGCGGCGCGCATCCGGGCGTGGTCGCCGGCGAAGTCGTCGGTGTGCAGGAAGAACCCGACCCGTCCGCCGGTCTGGTCCCCGACCCGGGCGCGCTGGCCGTCGCCCTTGGCGCGGGCGAGCAGCAGTCCGGTCCCGTCCTGCCCCGCACCCGGCCGCACGACGACCCAGCGGGCCCCGCCGGGCCGCGCCTCGTCCTCGACGAGCCGGAAGCCGAGCGCCTCGGTGTAGAAGCGGATCGCCTCGTCGTAGTCGTCGACGACGAGGGTGACCAGGGCGATACGACTCATCGGGGCCTTTCCAAGTACGCACAGAAAGCTTTCAGCATGCTTTCGGGAGATGCGATTGACGGGTGAGGTTATACGTAAAACTCCCTGGACGCCAGTCGCCCGCCCCCACTGGTCGGACCCGTAGGTCAGAGGCGTAGGTCAGAGGCGTAGGTCAGAGGCGTAGGTCGGTCACGAGGCGGTGGGCTTCGGCGGTGACCTCGGCGTCGAGCTCCGCCTTCCCTCTCCCTGTTTCCGGCGCGTGGTCGAGCAGGTCGTACTCGTCGTACTCGTCGTACTCGTCGTCGAGCTCGGCCAGCCGTCGGGTCAGGGGCAGCTCGTAGCCGTAGCACCCGTAAATGTGGCGGGTGAAGGCACGCGGGGTCAGCTCACCGGCCAGCAGGCGGCGCGCGGCGGCTCGGGCGGAGGCCTCCTGGCCGGTGACGCTGCCGAGCGGGGGAAAAACCAGGCCGAGCTCCTCCAGCACGGCGGGGAGCAGGTCGGCTACCTCGTAGTACGCCTCGGCTCGGGTGAGTCCGGCCAGGATCCGCAGTCCGGGGCTGTCGAGTCCGGCGACGAGCGCTTCGCAGGCGGCGTCGACCACATCGGTCGCGTCGATTTCCGCCATGCGCCAGAGGGCGGCGTGGTCCTGGAGGCTTCTGGCTGCCCGACGGGTCGCGGTCATCGGCCCATCATCCGGTGACCGTGCCGTCCCGGTCGAGTCAGTTTTTGGGTGCCTGACCGGCCTTCCCGTGGGCCGTGTTCAGGCGGGTGAGGTCCTCGTCGGTGAGGCGGAGGGCGCCTGCGGCCACGTTCTCCGTCAGGTGGTCGGGGTTGCCGGTGCCGGGGATGGCCAGGACGTGGGGGCCCCGGCTGAGGGTCCAGGCCAGTCGGACGGCGGTGGGGGTCGTGTCGTGGGCGTGGGCGACGGCGAGGACGGCGTCGTCGTGGGCGGTCGTCGCGCCCTCGGGGCCCGCGTCGCCGGCGATGGCGTAGAACGGGACGAAGGCGATGCCCTGTTCGCCGCAGAGGCGGAGGACCTCCTCGCCCGCCGGGTCGTGGTCGCCGAGCCCGTAGCGGTTCTGCACGCTCACCACCGGGGCGATGGCCTGCGCCTCGGCGAGGTGGCGGGGCTCGACGGCGGAGATGCCGAGGTGGCGGATCAGGCCCTCCTCGCGCAGCTCGGCCAGGGCGCCGAAGTGCTCGGCGATCGACTCCTGGCGCATCCGGCGCAGGTAGACGAGGTCGAGGTGGTCGCGGCCGAGCTGGCGCAGGTTCTCCTCGACGTGCCCGCGCAGGTCCTCGGGACGCGCCGAGGTGCCCCACTCCCCCGTGTAGTCGCGGAAGGGGCCGACCTTGGTGGCGATAAGCAGGTCGTCCGGGTACGGGGACAGCGCGCTGTTGATCAGTTCGTTGGCGGAGCGGAGGGCGGAGAAGTAGAAGGCGGCGGTGTCGATGTGGTCGACGCCGAGGTCGATCGCCTTGCGCAGGACGGCGATCGAGCGCTCGCGGTCGCTGGGCGTGCCGAGGTGGAAGGCGGCGCTGCCCGTCAGCCGCATCGCGCCGAAGCCGACGCGGCGGACGGTCAGGTCGCCGAGGGGCCAGGTGCCCGCGGCGTCCGCGGTGATCGTTTCAGTGGTCATCCGTGCAGTTTCGCACGCACCGCGGACCCCCGCCGGGCCTCGCCGAAGCCCTCAACAGGCCACGGTCTCCTCGCACTTGCGCAACGCCTCCTGGACGTCGCGGCTCCACCGCCGGACCGTGCGGGGGGTCGGCGCGGACACGGTGTGCACGGCCGGCTCCCCGCGCTCGGGCAGTGCGCCGGACCTGGCGCGGCGGCGCTCGGCGGCGGGCGGTGCGCCGTGGGCGACGACGTCCTCCACGATGTCGGCCAGATCGCCGTCGGGGAGGGGGAGTTCGAGGTCGTCGTCGACGAAGCCGACCACCGCAGGCACGTACTCCACGAGGGCGCGCAGGGCCTTGGGCAGGCCCCGGCGGCCGTGCCGCAGGCCGCTGAGCACGTGCAGCGCCGTGGCGATCTCCCGTTCGGTGGCCTCCCGGCTCAGCGTGGCGGGGGTGATCTCGGTGTGCCGCAGCCACCAGTCGGCCTCCGCGTCCTCCCCCAGCGACCGGTGGTGGAGGTAGAGGCAGTACGAGGAGACGGTGTCGGAGGCGCCCGCGCCGTACTGCCACCAGAAGCGGGCGCTGTCCTCGCAGTTGGCCAGGTACAGCAGGCTGCCGAGGACGCGCGCGCCGGGCGGCTCGGGCAGGGCGCTGCCGAGGAAGTTGCCGAGGCCCTGGAGGGCGTCGGTGCGGGTCAGCAGCGCCTCGCACAGCGACCTGAGGTCCCGGGCCGCCGGATGGACGCGCGGCGGACGGCAGGCCGCAGGGGCGCGCTGCGGGCCTCCCCTCGCGGTGGGCTCGTCTGCGCCGCCCGCCGCGACCCGGGCGGCTATCCGGGCCTCGGCGGCCTCGATGTCCGAGCGGCTGTAGGGGGCGGTGGGCACGAGGCGCGCCCTGGACAGCAGGGTGTCGATGTCGCTCGCGGTGTCGAAGGTCATGACCGCTCCGCCTCCTGTGCGGCGCTCGATGTGTAGATCTCCCGCAGCCGACGCCTGGCATACCGTTCGGTGGAGCGCACCCCGGCCTCGGTGATGCCCAACTGGCCCGCCACCTCCGCGTTGCTGTAGCCCTCGCAGTAGCGCAGCCGGATGACGTCCTGCTGGCGCTCGGGGAGGGTGGAGATCGCGTGGAACAGCCGCAGGTTCTGCTCGATCACGTCGAAGGCGTCCTCGGCGCTCTGCAGGGTCACCGTCTCGAAGACGGCGGTGTCGATGAGCGTCGCGCGCCGGCCACGGGCCCGGGCGTGGTCGATGACGCGGTTCTTGACCACCCGCCAGGCGTAGGCGGCGGGGTTCTCGGCGCGCAGTATCTGCGGCCACTCCCGGGCGAGTTGGACGAACGCCTCGTCCACGGCCTCCTCGGCGTCGGCGCGGCAGCGCAGGCAGCGCTCGGCCTCGCGGACGTAGTTCGGGCGCTGCATCTGGTGGAAGGCGCTGAAGTCCAGGGGCAGTTTCTCCGGTGCCCGCGGGTTTCCCGCGGGGCGCAGTTCCTCCTGGGTCACCGGTCGCCTCCCGGGAGCCTGCGGTCCATCTCACGGACGCCCACCCGTACGAGAGCGGCGACGGACCGGCGCGCGAGGGTGACGGCGCCGGGTCCGAAGACCCGCAGGGCGAGCAGGGCCAACGCCACGTCGCGGGCGAGCTGTTCGAGCTGGTCGTTCACGGACCCTTCGGTCCTTCCGCTGGCGGTACGGGGCCCAGGGGCCCCGGAAGGCGACGGTTACACCCTCTGCCTCCACGGCGTCCGCCGACGGCGTTTCGTGCATGCCGGATTCGAAAGTCCGCCGGAATTGGCCGCTTTGGACTACGGACCGTGCCGTTCCGGGCTAATACCCTTTCCCCTGCTGCCACTTGGCGGGCCACTTCCGCCCACTGGTGTCCGTGTCGGTTCAGCGCAGCGGCTTCTCCAGGAGGGCCTTGCGGTGGCTGAACGTCTCGATGGAGTAGCGCCCGTGGTAGTTGCCCATGCCGCTCTCGCCCACGCCGCCGAACGGCAGGTCGGAGACGGTGAGATGGGCGAGCGGCAGCCCGTAGCCGAGGCCCCCGGAGGAGGTCTCGGCGGCGATGCGGCCCCGGGTGTCGGCGGAGTCGGTGAAGACGTACAGGGCGAGGGGCTTGTCGCGGTCGTTGATGAAGTCGATCGCCTGGTCCAGGCCGTCGACGGTCACGATCGGCAGGATCGGGCCGAAGATCTCCTCCCGCATGACGGGCGACGCGGGGTCGACGTCGGCGAGGACGGTCGGCGCGAGGTACTTGTCCCCACGGTCGTTGCCGCCGCCGACCACGATCCGGCCGGAGTCGAGCAGGCCGGTGAGCCGGTCGAAGTGGCGTTCGTTGACGATGCGGCCGTATGCGCCGGAGGTCTGCGGGTCGGTGCCGTAGAGCGTCTCGACCGCGCGTGTCAGCAGGGGTTCGAGGGCGGCGGCCGTCTCCGGGTCGGTGAGGACGTAGTCGGGAGCGACGCAGGTCTGTCCCGCGTTGAGGAACTTGCCACGCGCCAACCGGTCGGCGACGACGGCGAGATCGGCGTCGCGGTCGACGAACGCCGGTGACTTGCCGCCGAGTTCGAGGGTGACGGGGGTCAGGTGCTCGGCGGCGGCGCGAAGGACGATACGGCCGACGGCGCCGTTGCCGGTGTAGAAGATGTGGTCGAAGCGCTCGGCCAGCAGGGCGGTGGTCTCCGGGATCCCGCCCTCGACGACGGCGACCGCGTCGGTGTCGAGGTAGGCGGGCAGCAGCCGGGCCAGGGCGGCGGAGGTGGCGGGCGCGAGCTCACTGGGCTTGACGACCACCGCGTCGCCGGCGGCGAGGGCGCCGACCAGCGGGGCGAGCAGGAGTTGGGCGGGGTAGTTCCAGGGTGCGATGACGAGGACGACGCCGAGCGGGTCGTACTGCGTCCAGGCGGTGGCGTCGGCCCCGAGGTGGGCCGGGACGGGAGCGGGCTCGGGGCGCAGCCACTCCGCGAGGTGTTCGAGGGTGTGGTCGATCTCCCGGATCGTGAAGTCGATCTCGGTGCGGTAGGCCTCGGTGGAGCTCTTGCCCAGGTCGGCGTGGAGGGCCGCGGCCAGGTCGGCGCCGCGCTCCGTGAGCAGTTCGCGCAGCCGGCGCAGTTGGTCCGTGCGCCAGGCGACGGGCTTGGTGCGGCCGGTGCGGAAGGTGGCGCGCAGCCGCGCTACGACGTCGGCGGGCTGTTCGGGAGTGGCGGCGGTGGTCACGGGTGCCTCGCTGGGGTGCGCGGGCCTTGCGGCCCTGGTTGCCGGGTGCTCGGGGTGGGTGCGGGTGCTCGGGGCGAGCGGTCGGCTCGACCGTCCGACAGCTCGATGTATATGCCAACCTTTCATGCACCAAAATACATTCCCGGGGCAGCCCCTCGCTCACCGGCACCGGCACCGGCACCGGCCCGCCCGTCGTATCAGGCTCGGATCAGGCCGGCAGCTCGCGTCGGCGGCGGTCCAGGAAGGCGCGTTCCGCCGGGCTCTGGCTCAGCGCGAGGGCCGTCTCGTACGCGTGGACGGCCTCGGCGGTCCGCTCCAGGCGGCGCAGCAGGTCGGCGCGGACCGCGTGCCAGACGTGGTAGCCGTCGAGGTCCAGCGCGTCGACGAGGTCGAGGGCCCGGCGCGGCCCGTCCGTCTCGGCCACGGCGACCGCCCGGTTGAGGGCCACCACCGGGCTCGGGGCGAGGTCCATGAGCTGGTCGTACAGGCGCAGGATCTGCCGCCAGTCGGTGGCGTCGGCGCTGCGCGCATCGCTGTGGACGGCCTGGACGGCGGCCTGGATCTGGTACGGCCCGGGCCGGTCACGGCGCAGGCAGCGGCGGACGAGCGTCTGCCCCTCGGCGATCAGCTCCCGGTCCCACCGCGCGCGGTCCTGCTCGGGCAGCGGTACGAGCGTGCCGTCGGCGTCCTCGCGCGCGCCGCGGCGGGACTCGACGAGCAGCATCAGCGCCAGCAGGCCGACGGCCTCGGGCTCGTCCGGCATCAGTTCGGTGAGGAGCCGGCCGAGCCGCACGGCCTCGGCGCACAGGCCGGGATCGCCCTCGTACCCCTGGTTGAAGATCAGGTAGACGACGGCGAGGACGCCTTTCAGCCGGTCGGGCAGGTCGGCGTCGCGCGGGACGCGGTACGGGATGCGCGCGTCGCGGATCTTGGCCTTGGCGCGGACCAGGCGCTGGGCCATGGTCGGCTCGGGGACGAGGAAGGCGCGGGCGAGCTGCGCGGTGGTGAGTCCGCCGAGCAGCCGCAGGGTCAGGGCGACCTGCGCCTGCGGGGCGAGCGCGGGGTGGCAGCAGGTGAAGATCAGGCGGAGCCGGTCGTCGCGCACGGGGCCCTCCTCCGCGGGCGGGTCGGCGGCGTACAGCAGGGCGGCCTCGGCGTGCCGGGCGTCCCGGGTGGACTCGCGGCGCAGCCGGTCGACGGCCCGGTTGCGGGCGGTGGTGATGATCCAGCCGGCCGGGCTCGGCGGCACCCCGCTCCGCGGCCAGCGCCGCACGGCCGTGGTGAAGGCGTCCTGGACCGCTTCCTCGGCGAGGTCGATGTCGCCGAGGAAGCGGACGAGGACGGCGACGGCGCGGCCGTACTCCGCGCGGAAGACGGCCTCGACGTCGACGGGGTCAGCCATCAGTGGGTGTCCACGAACGGCCGCACCTCGATGGGGAGGGTGGTGGCCAGGGCGGCCTTGCGGCCCCATTCCAGGGCCTCGTCCAGGTCGGCGGCCCGGATCAGGCACAGTCCTCCGAGGTACTCCTTGCCCTCCGCGTACGGCCCGTCGGTGATGAGCACGTCGCCGTCCTTGGGGCGCAGCACGGTGGCCGTCTCCGGTCCGTTCAGCCCGCCGGCGAACACCCAGGCACCGGCGGCGCGCAGTTCGTCGTTGTAGGCCTCCACGCGGCGCATGATCTCCGCGAGCTCGTCGGGGGCGGGCGGCTCACCGCCGGCCGGCTGGACCACGCTGAGCAGGTAGTTCTTCATGACGTCCTCCTTGGCGTCGTGCCGTTCTCTCACCTCCTACACGAACGGCGACCCCTCGGATCGACATCCCACACCGCGAAACGGGAAACAATCTGGCCCATGACCGCACCGCACCCCCTCGTCACCGCCGCCCGCCGCCTCGCGGACGACGTCCTCGCCCCGCACGCCGAGCAGGTCGACCAGGGCGAGGTCCCCGCCGGCCACCTCGCGGAGATCAGACGCTCGGGCCTGCTCGGGCTGAACGCCCCGCGGGAGTACGGCGGGGCCGCGGCACCCGGCGCGGTGGCGCGGGAGACGGCGGAGATCCTGGCCGGGGCGTGCTGCTCGACCTGGTTCGTGCAGGCGCAGCACCACACGCCGGTGCTGACGCTGGCCAGGAGCGAGAGCCCGGCGCGTGAACGCCTGCTGGGCCGGCTGGCGACCGGTGAGCTACTGTCCGGGGTGGCGTACGCGCACCTGCGGACCCACCCGCGCATCCCCGTCCGGGCCACCCGGGACCGGGGCGGCTGGCGGTTCGACGGCACGGTCCCCTGGTACACGGGGTGGGGCCTGAACGACGTGCTGCTCCTCGCCGGCGTCACCGACGCCGACGAGGCCCTGTTCGCGTTCGCTCAGGCCCGGGACCAGCCGGGCCTGCGGGCGTCGCCCCCGATGCGGCTGGCCGCCCTCACCGCGGCCCGGACGGTGTCCCTGCACCTCGACGGCCTGTGGCTGCCGGAGGAGGCGGTGGCCCTGCGCACCCCGCACCACACCTGGTCGACGACGGACCGTCTGAAGACGGTGAACACCAACCCGGCGGTCTTCGGCATCACCGAGGCGGCCCTGACCCTCCTGGACGAGACCACGGCGCCCCCACTCCGCGCCCGCCTCACGGACGTACGCCGCGAGGCCTACGCCCTGGCCGACGAGGCCGCACCCCACGAGCACCTGGCCGAACGTCTGGCCCTCAGAACCCAGGCCTACGAGGTGATGCAGGCGACGACCACGGCAGCGGTGGTCACAGGCGGCGGCCGCTCCATGCTCCTGACCAACAAGGCCCAACGCCTGGCGAGGGAGGCCCTGTTCCTCATGGTCCAGGCCCAGACAACAGAGTCACGAGGTTCACATCTCAAGGCCCTGGTCTCTCAGCAGGTCCGGGAGTAGCTCAGTCGAGACAGAACTCGTTGCCCTCGACGTCCTGCATCGCGATGCAGGACTCGTTGTCGTCATCGGCGACCAGCACCTGCACGCACACCGCGCCGAGCGCGACCAGCCGTGCGCACTCGGCCTGAAGCGTGGCGAGACGCTCTTCCCCTACGAGCCCGGTGCCGACCCGCACATCGAGGTGCACCCGATTCTTGACGACCCTGCCCTCGGGGACACGCTGGAAGTACAACCGCGGTCCCACACCGGAGGGATCACTACAGGAGAACCACGCACCCCGATCCTCCGGAGACTGGGCGCGATGGAAGTCGTCCCACGTCGCGAACCCCGCCGGCGGTTGCGGCACGACGTACCCCAACACCTCGCACCAGAAACGAGCGACGCGCTCCGGGTCCGCGCAGTCGAAGGTGACCTGGAACTGCTTGATCGATGACATCGGCGCACCATAGCAGGGGGCGCTGATGCTCAATTCCGGTGCGGATCCGCATGCTGTCGAAAAAGCGACCCCTGCCGGCCGTGAGTAGGGTGGCGGCATGTACACGCGGGGGCGCAGGCTCAGATTCACAGCGGTTTCGGCGATGGTCGTGCTGGCCTTGACCGGGTTCTCGACGAGCCACGGTCAGGGGAGCGACAGCCAGGACAGCCCGGGCGGGGGCGCGGGCGGTTGTAGCAACTCCAGCCAGGACCACGACAGTTCGTCGACGCCGAGCAGTAGCGGTACGTACCGTTCGCAGCCCACCCGCACTTCCACCCCTTCCACCCCCACGGCGTCCCCCTCCGGCGACACCGCCCCGCCCATGAAGGACGGCACCGCCGTACTCGTGCGGTGCGCGAGCACGGACGACCCGTACGCGACCGTCGAGGTGAGGAATCCCAACGGCCGCGACGGCCTCTTCACCGTGAAGATCAGCTTCAAGGACGAACACGGCTCCACCATCATCGACACCGCCGATCAGGTGTCGGTGTCCGCGCAGGACAAGGCAACCGTCCGGGTGCCCGTCGCCAGTACGGGGCGCGTGGCCGAGATCGATCACTGCGAGGTCGACCCACGGGCCACCGCCGACCGGTGAAACCCGGATGCCCGACACCGGCCCGGTCCGCTAATGTCTCCGTCGTGCAGGTGCGCAGGCTGCGGATACTTCGCCTATCAAGCGGGTGACGCGGGTTCGAATCCCGTCGCCGGCCCCGGCCGGTGTCGTCCAGTGGCCCAGGACTCCTACGTTTCCGCCGCCGACCCTGATCTCTGCACACTCAACTCGTGAACGGCACCTGCGGCGAGGAAGCCGCATCGGTGCGGAAAGGGTGCCGCCACAAGCCTTGTTCGGCCAGTCGCGGCAACACGCCCTCGCCGAACCAGTACGCCTCCTCGAGATGCGGATACCCGGACAGGACGAACTCCTCGATCCCCAGCGCCGCATACTCCTTGATCCGCTCGGCGACCTCCGCGTGGCTGCCGACCAGCGCGGTCCCCGCACCCCCGCGCACCAGCCCGATCCCGGCCCACAGGTTGGGATGGATCTCCAGCCCGTCCCGGCCCCCGCCGTGCAGCGCGAGCATCCGCCGCTGCCCCTCGGACTCACTGCGCGCCAGCCCCGCCTGGACGGACCTCACGGTCTCCGCGTCGAACCCGGAGAGCAGCCGATCGGCCTCCGCCCAGGCCTCTTCCGAGCTGTCCCGGGTGATGACGTGCAGCCGGATCCCGAACCGCAGGGTCCGCCCCTGCTTCGCCGCGAGCCCCCGCACCCAGGCGATCTTCTCGGCGACCTGCGCCGGCGGCTCGCCCCAGGTGAGGTAGACGTCGACGTGCTGCGCGGCGATCTCACCGGCGATGGGCGAGGACCCCCCGAAGTACACCTCGGGCACCGGATGCGGCACCCGGGCCAGCTTCGCGTCCTCGACCCGCAGATGCTCGCCCTTCAGGTCGACGGTCTTGCCCTCCCACAACTCCCGCACGATCTCCAGGAATTCGCCCGTACGGCGATAACGGTCGTCCTTGTCCAGGAAGTCGCCGTAGGCCCGCTGCTCGTGGCTCTCGCCGCCGGTGACCACGTTCAGCAGGAGCCGTCCGCCGGTCTGCCGCTGGAAGGTGGACGCCATCTGCGCGGCGAGCGTCGGTGAGACGGAGCCGGGCCGGAACGCGACGAGGAACTTCAGGTGCTCGGTGTGCTGGCTGACCATGGCGGTGGTCAGCCAGGCGTCCTCGCACCAGGCCCCGGTCGGGGTGAGCGCGCCCACGAAGCCGAGGTCCTCCGCGGCGCGGGCGATCTGGCTGAGGTAGGCGACCGTCGGCGGCCGGTCCCGTCCGGAGGCGGTGGCGGGGGTGCCATGACCGCCGCCGACGACATGGCGGCTGTCCCCGTTGGTGGGGAGGAACCAGTGGAAGGTGAGGGACATGCGGGTCTCCGATCGAGGGGGCGTCGAGTCGAGGGGCCTTCGAAAGCACTGGCTAGAGCAGGCCGTGGCGGGGCGAATGCGTGCCGTTGAGGACATACCGGCCGATGTGCCGGATCTTCCAGCGGGTGGGGTCGTGCAGGGTGTGTGTGCGGGCGTCGCGCCAATGCCGGTGCAGATTGAGCGAGTTGAGCGCGGACCGGGTGCCGGACACCTCGAACAGGGCGCTCGCCATTTCCACCGCCGCCTGCGCCGCCGTCACCTTCACGGCGGCGACCGCGATGGACGCCTCGGCCGCCGTGTCGTCGGTGAGGTCGGCGTGCGCCGCGTTCACCGCCCGGGCGGCCTCGCGCAGCAGCGCCGCCGACGCCCTTACCTGGAGGGCGAGTTCACCGAACCGCTGGATCAGCAGCGGGTCCTCGGCGGCCGTCTACACGTTGCTCTCGAACCACGGCCTGCTCTTCGTCCGCACGAACAGGGCCGCCTCGGCGAGGGCGCCCGCCGCGATGCCCGCGTCGATGGCGGCATGCAGCAACTGGGCCACGGCACCGTGGAGTTGGGGCCCCTTGAAGGTGAGGTGGTGCGGCAGGACGCGGTCGCCCGGCACCGGGACGCCGTCGAGCCGGACGGTGCCGCTGGCCGTCGTCCGCTGGCCGAGCCCGTCCCAGTCGTCGATCACGGTGAGGCCTGGGGCGTCGGACGGCACGTAGGCGACGTGGAGTTGGCCGTCCTCGGCGCGGGCCAGTACGGGGATCCAGTCGGCGAAGAGGGCTCCGGTGCAGTAGTGCTTGACCCCGTTGAGCACGTACGAGCCGTCGGGCTGCGGCTCCAGGCGCGTCCTGATGTCCTGCACGTGTTTCGTGCCCGCCTCCGACTGGCGTTGCCGAAGCGCCGCCCTGCGAGCAGTTCGGCGAAGAAGAACTTCCGCTGTTCCGAGGTCCCCTGACGGCGGATCACGTTTACGTAGGCGAAGTGGCTCTGCGGGATCTGCGCGAGGCTGGCGTCGGCGGTGGCGAGCAGGCGGAAGATCTCCGCGAGGGTCTGCGCGTCGACGTCCGCGCCGCCGTGGTCGGCGGGGACGGTGACGGCGAGCAGTCCGGAGCCGGACAGCCGGTCCAACTCTTCGCGGGACAGCCGACGTTCGGCGTCCCGCGCGGCGGCTCCCGTACGGAACTCGGCGGCCAGGGCGGCGGCCACGGCGAGCGCCTCGGCGGCGTCGGCGATGACGTGCGCGGCCACCGGGGACGTGTCGGGGTCGGTCACCTCGCTCAGCTCGCCACGGCCAGGTAGGGCGTGCGTCCGAGCGCGGCCGAGAACTGGTCGACGACCTGGCCGAGCGCGTCGACGGCGGCCGGGGCGACCGTGACGGAGCCGTCCTCGTGGGCGGTGATGTCCTTGTCGAGGGTGAACCAGCCCTGCACGATGTGGGCCGCGCCCATGGAGTTGAGCACGGGACGCAGGGCGTAGTCGATGGCCAGGACATGGGCGGTGGAGCCGCCGGTGGCCAGCCGCAGGACCGTCTTCCCGGCCAGCGCGTACTGCGGGAGCAGGTCGAGGAGCGCCTTGAGGACCCCGGAGTAGGACGCCTTGTAGACGGGGGTGGCGACGATGACGCCGTCGGCGCGCGCGAACAGTTCGGTCGCCTCGACGATCGCCGGGTGCCGGAAGTCCGCGCCGAGCAGGGCCTCGGCCGGGATCGTACGGACGTCGAGCGGGATCACCTCGTGCCCCTGCGCGGCGAGCCGCTGGTCGAGGTGGCGCAGCAGGCGGCCGGTGCGGGAGGAGTCGGAGGGGCTGCCTGAGACGGACAGGACGGTGGCCATGGGTCCTCTTTCGAAGGAGCCCGGGACGCCCTCGGAGGAAAGGGCGCCCCGGCAGGGAGCGGTCGGAAATACCAGGCGGGTCGGGGCAGTTCGCCCTCGACGACGACATCGGGGACCCAGGAGGCGAATCTCACGGGCACGGCGGACACCCGGAACTCCTGTTGCGGAGTTTTCGGGCACGCCGAATTCCACGCACACAAAAAGGCGGTGCGGAATTCAGGAGGCGCGGGGAGTGAACGAGAGAACGCGGCGGATCACAGGAGAGGGATGACGGAGATCAGGCCGCGGCGCAACAGGAGGCGCTGGAAACGCGCGCGAGGTCGACATGGCGTCGCCGCGTGAGGTCCAGTCGCATCTTCATGCCGTCGATCGTGGCAGTCGCCGACGACGGCAGTCAAGGAAAACCCGACCGGTCTCGTATCGCGGACCATGGAATTCCACGAAGGCGAGACCGGGAAACCCTTGAACGGCCGTCGAATAGCCGTCGAATAACCCATCACGCTCGACCCTCGGCCGAGTCAGTCCTCGTCGGGCGATGCCGGGACCACGACGAGGAACGCGTCCGACTTCAGGTCCATGACCACGGTCGCGGGCTGTCCCTCCGCCCTGCGGCGCGCCGCGTACTCCTCCGCCGGCCACGATCCACGCGGACCTCCCGCAGAGAACCGCTCCAACACCTTCGCACGCATCGCGGCAGGCACCTCCAGCCGGGTAGCGGACAACTGCCGTCAGAGATGCGCCTGCCCGCGATCGATGCGATCATGTCCGGTCGGGGGCGCACCGCCCGCAACACCCCTGCGCAGCAGGCGCACAGAACCCCTCACCCAACCCCCCCTCACACAACGCACCGGGAGCACCACCATGGCCAAGATCCTCTTCGTGATGACCGGCGTCGACCACTGGACGCTCGCCGACGGCACCAAGCACCCCACCGGCTTCTGGGCCGAGGAGGCCGCCGCACCGTACGAGGCGTTCCGGGCGGCCGGTCACGAGGTCGTCGTCGCCACGCCCGGCGGCGTGGTCCCCACGGTGGACAAGGGCAGCCTCGCCGCCGAGGTCAACGGCGGGCAGGAGGGCGCCGACCGGATCGCCGCCACGCTCGCCGACATGACCGAGCTGGAGCGGCCGATCCGCCTGGAGGACGTGGACCTCGACGACTACGCGGCCGTCTTCTACCCCGGCGGGCACGGCCCGATGGAGGACCTGGCCGTGGACGCCGTCTCCGGCCGGCTCCTGATCGACGCCCTGGGCTCGGGCCGGCCGCTGGGAGTCGTCTGCCACGCGCCGGCCGCGCTCCTGGCCGCCGTGAAGGAGGACGGCTCCAACGCCTTCGCGGGCTACCAGGTCGCCGCCTTCACCAACGCCGAGGAGATCCAGGCCGGTTTCGGCGAGAAGGCGAAGTGGCTGCTGCACGACCGGCTGACCGAGGCGGGCGTCGACGTCCAGGTCGGCGAGCCGTGGGCACCGAAGGTGGTCGTGGACCGCAACCTGGTCACCGGCCAGAACCCCGCCTCCTCCGCCCCGCTCGCCGTCGAACTGCTCAAGAAGCTCGGATAACGGCTCCCACCACTACACATAAAGGGCGAATAAGGGCAGAATGAAGGTGCGCGGCGCTCACCGCACACCGCACCCGACGCGGTCAGGCCTGCAAGTCAAAGGAGACGAGTCATGGCCAACGTCTCGCCCGGCAGAAGTGACATATCGACCCACCCCGACGTATCCGAGATGCGGGTCCGCTACGACCGGATGCTCGGCGGTCGTGATGTGGCGCTCGTGGACGGACCGGTGTTCCTGCTCGGTCTGTACTGCGCCGTGTCCCCGTGGATACTCCACTACACCGTCAGCCAGCCGGCACTGGTGACCCACAACCTGATCGTCGGCATCGCGATCGGTCTGCTGGCCCTCGGGTTCACGGCGGCCCCCGCCCGCATGTACGGCCTGAGCTGGGCCATGTGCGCGCTGGGCGTATGGATGATCATCGCGCCGTGGGTCGTCGGCGACAGCCCGGACGCCGGTGTCGCCGTCAACAACATCATCATCGGCGCTCTGGCAGTGATCCTGGGGGCGATGTGCGCCTTCACGGCGGCGAGAAGCGTCCCGAAGCCGTAGAACAAGGAGTCGGCGGCCAGAGGCCGGAGACAGGCACCAGCCACCAGTCACGAGGAACAGGAAGGCGGCGGGGCCGGTCCGCGGACGCGGAGCGGCCCCGCCGCACTGTCGCGCCCAGGTGGGCGGCCTCCGGCACGGTCAGGTGCCGTGCCGGGGCACCGCCTGACGTCAGGTGACGTTGAGCGCGGTGTCGTCGATGACGAACGACGTCTGGAGCTTGGAGCCCTCCGTGCCGGTGAACTTGAGCGTGACGGTCTGACCGGCGTAGCCGCCGAGGCTGAAGGTGCGCTGGGTGTAGCCGGAGGCGGCGTCGAGGTTCGAGTACGTGGCCAGGGTGCCCAGGACCGTGCCCGAGCTGTTGAGCACCTGCACCCCCAGGGTGTCGTAGGCCGTGCTGGTGGTGGTCTCCGCGGTGTCGATGTGGAGGTAGAGAGCGAGGGTCGCCGAGCAGCCGGACGGGATGGTCACCGACTGGGAGAGGGTCTCGGTGCCGGCGGTGCCGTTGCCGCCGAGCAGGGCGTAGTAGGAGCCCGAACGGGCGGACTCGCCGGTGGAGTTGGTGATGACGCCGCTGGTGGCGCTCCAGGTCGTGGCGCCGGACTCGAAGCCGGCGTTGCCGAGCAGTTGGGTGTCGGCGCAGTCGGTGCCGCCGTCGTCACCGCCGCCGCTGCCGCTCGCGCCCGACAGCCATTCGGTGGCGTTGAGGGCGAGGGCGGCGTTGGTGGCGCCGGTGTCGTTCCAGCCGTCGTAGAGGGTGTTGCCGGACTGGCCGGTGCCGTCGTCGATGGGCGAGCTGTCGCCCCAGAAGGCGACCCGGCCGCTGCCGAAGGTGCTGGTGGCGAAGAAGGCGCCGGTGTTCCCGGAGTAACCGCTGCGGTACAGCAGGCCCTTGACGGAGGAGTTGTCGGCCGGCTTGAGGGTGGCCGTGGTGCCGGAGGCGATCAGGCTCTTGGTGACGGTGCCGAAGGAGCCGTGCAGGACGGGGTCGGCGCTGTCGCTGATCGCGGCCGGGTAGCCGGAGCTGATGGAGAGGGAGTCGATGGAGAAGCCGAACGGGTCGGTGGAGTCGACGCTGTTGTTCGTCATCAGGTCGTTGAGGATCTCGACCGCGTCCTCGCCGTCGTTGTTGCGGTCGGCGCCCGTGTGGTCGGAGATCATGAACAGACCGCCGCCGTTCTTCACGAAGTTCATGATCGCCGTCTTCTCGGCGGTGGTGAACAGCGTGTTGGGCTCCGGCAGGACCAGGGTGTCGAAGTTCGACAGGTCGGTGGCCGACGAGCCGCCGTAGCCGAGGCTGGAGCCCGACGGGAGCGTCTTGAGGCTGTAGTCGCCCGTCTTCTGGAGGGCGACGCCCCAGGAGGACAGCGCGCCGGTCCAGTCCGACTCGGCGGACGGGGAGGAGTCCTGGCCGAGCGGGTCGGGCTGGCTGGTGGAGACGATCCAGTCGGCGTTGCCGGCCGTCTCGGCGTGGGCGTTGTCGAACAGGACGCGGTGGGGGGTGGCCGCGTGGGCGGGCGTGGCGCTGGTGCTGACCTGTAGGGCGGCTCCGGTGGCGAGCAGCCCGAGGCCGGCCAGGAGAGTGCTGAGCTTGCGGCGGGATCTCTGTGATCCGAGCATCCGGCGAACCTCCGTGAGATGGGGGGCACGAAGAAGACACGAAAGGACACGAGGCGGGTGCGGGCGCCTGATCTGCGCGCGTAGACCCCACATCGAAGGGTTCCGCAGGCTCTACACGCGTGGACTGATTTGAAAGGTACATGGCATGCCCGCCCGGTGAACATCAAACGCGGGCAATGAGCGTGCGTGGAAACGTCAACGCTTCGAGCGCCGCCCGGCGCGGCGGACTGCCCCGGCGCGCAGCGGGCACAAGCACTGCATCGGGGTCCCACGGAGAAGCGGAGGGGCGGAGATGGAGATCGACGGCCTCATCAGTGCCATCTTCATCGGCATCATCATCGGCGTACTGGGACGGCTCGTCGTCCCGGGCCGTCAACGCATCGGAGTGCTGTGGACGATCGGCGTCGGCATCGTGGCCGCGCTGATCGGCTCGGCGCTCGCCACCGGGCTCGGCGTGGCCGACACCAAGGGCGTCGACTGGATCGAGTGGCTCATCCAGATCGCCCTCGCCGCGGTGGGCGTGGCGGCACTGGACCGGGCGAAGGGACGGCGCTGACGGACGGGGCGACACCGCCGGACCGGCACCTCTCCCACGGCGTCGCCCCTCCCGCCCCACTCCCCGCCCCTCCCTCTCTCCCCCTACCGCTCACCGCCTACTTCGCGTACACGTACGGCGTCGTCGTGCTCAGGGCCGCGAAGCCGAGGCGTTGGAGGATGGGACGGCTCTGGTCGGAGGCGTCGACCTGGAGGTAGCGGTAGCCGCGCTCGGCGGCGATGCGGGCGCGGTGGGCGATCAGCGCCCGGTAGACGCCTCGGCCGCGCCAGGCCTCGACGGTGCCGCCGCCCCACAGCCCGGCGAAGCTCGTGCCGGGGATCAGTTCCATCCGCGCCGAACTCACCGGCACGTCCCCGGCCATGGCGAGGAGGGCGACGAACACGTCGGGCTCGGCGCCGAGGCGGGCGTGCAGGAGGTCGCGCAGCCAGGAGCCGTCGTGGCCGAAGGCCTTCTCGTTCGCCTCGACCATGAGCTCGATGCCCGCCCGGTCGGTGACGGGGACGATGCGGACGCCCTCGGGCGGTTCGGCGTCGCCGAGTTGGTCGGCCGTCTCGCCGATCATCAGGGTCTCCTGCGGATCGGCCGTGAAACCGGCCGCCGTGAGCCGTTGCCCGAGGTCAGCCGGGCGGTCGTGCCCGTACAGCTTCCACTCGAACTCGTGGCCGAGCCGGGTGAAGTGGGCGACGTGCTCCGCGATCGCCGCGTCGGCGTCGGCGGAGTCCAGGTCCGACCAGAGGACACCGCTCCAGCCGCCCTCGCCGCCGATGTGCCGGACCACGCCCCCGGTCCGCTCGACACGGGCGTCGGAGGTCTCGGGGCGCGCGCCTTCGCGCATCTCCCGGTCGTACAGGGCGAGTACCGCGGCATGATCCATACGGCCCACTCCAGCATCCCGGCGCACCCCTCACAAGGGGATTACGGCCGCAGGCCCCCTGCTTCCACGGGGGCCTGCGGGCCGACCGGGCCGACCTACCGGCCGTCCTCACGGCAGGAGACGGCGGTCAGCGCTCCGTGCGCGGGCGGAACCTGCGGTAGAGGGCCGCTCCGCCGAGCACCATGGCCGTGCTGCCGGCGAGGGCGGGCAGGGTGGCGTCGGCTCCCGTGCGGGCCAGCGAGGACACGGCCTCGGGCGCTTTGGCCTGGGCCGCGAGGGCGGGGGCGTGGGCGGGGGTGTGCGCGGCGGGCTTCGGGCCCGGGTGCTGGGGCTCGGACGGCGGGTTGTCGTGCCGCACCGGCGGCTGCGGCGCGGGCTCGACGGGCCGCGCGGGCTCCTCGCCGGAGGCGTTGACGGACTCGTTGCCGAACGCCGGGTTCGCGATGCCGACGACGTTCACGCTGTTGCCGCTGACGTTCACCGGGAGGTGGACCGGCAACTGGACCCCGTTGCCGGACAGGACGCCCGGCGAGTCCTGCGCGCCGCCGTTAGCCGTGGCGCCGCCGTCCGACGCGGCACCGTGCGCCCCGGGGGCGGCGGCCTCGCCCTTGTCGGCACAGGTGTTGCCCGCGGCGGGGTTCAGCAGTCCCGCCACGTTCACCGTGTTCCCGCACAGGTTCACCGGGAGGTTCACCGGGAGCTGCACACCGTTGCCGGAGATCAGCCCGGGTGAGCCGGCCGCGGAGCCGTTCGCCGCCGAGTCGGCGTGTGCGGGCAGTGTCACGGCCATCGCGCCGGAGACTGCGGCGACGGCCAGCACACCGGTTCGGGTAACCCGTCTCATGGGGTCCCTGCCTTCCAGACATGGATCGCGGGCACTCGCCCGCACCCGATAGAACGCCCGCGAGGCATCCCGCGTTATGCCTGAACCCCCTTTCACCCCATTGGGTGCCCGCTGCGTCGAACTGATGTCACCCCCCGGCGCAGGGGCCGCCGAAGGGGCTGCCGGGCGGTGTCCAGGCCGCCCGGAGGCGGGTCGTGCGGAGGCCGCTTATCGTGATCGAGGGCGCCGTTCCCGGACCGCTGCGGGCGTCCTTGGAGGCACTGATGCTGGCCAAGCTGCCGAGGCGGCCCGGGCCCGGGCTGCGACGCTGCGCGCTCGCCGCGACCGCCGCACTGACCCTGCTGGGCGCGGGCCTGCCGACGGCCACCGCGCACCGCGCCACCGACGCCGACGACCGCCCGGACCTGTCCCGGTTCTACGGCCAGAAGATCGTGTGGTCGGCGTGCAAGGGCGAGGGCATGCCCAAGGACCTCCAGTGCGCCAAGCTGACCGTCCCCCTCGACTACGCCCGCCCCAAGGCCCGCACGCTCGACCTCGCGCTCGCCCGCTACCGGGCCACCGGCCACAGACGCGGCTCGGTGGTGCTCAACTTCGGCGGCCCCGGCGGCGCGGGCGTCCCTGAACTCGCCTACAGCGGCAAGGAGTTCATGGATCTGACCGACGCCTACGACGTGGTCACCTTCGACCCCCGGGGCGTCGGCCGCTCCTCCCCCGTGAGCTGCGGGGACGGCGAGGACAGCGGGCTGGCCTCGCTGGACGACGAGTCGGCGCGCGCCGATCCGCGGGCCCTCCTCGCCCGCCTGAAGCGGGCCGCCGCCGACTGCGTGGAGCACTCCGGCCCGGTCCTGCCGCACATCGGCACCGTCGACGCGGCGCGCGACCTGGACGTGATGCGCCAGGCGCTCGGCGACAAGAAGCTCACCTACCTGGGCTTCTCGTACGGCACCCGGCTCGGCGCGGTCTACGCCGCCCGGTTCCCCGACCGGGTCGGCCGGCTGGTCCTGGACGGCGTCGACACGCTGACCGAACCGCTCACGGAGCAGGGGATCGCGGGCGCGCGGGGGCAGCAGGTGGCGCTGGACGACTTCGTCGGCTGGTGCGTGAAGGACATCGCCTGCCCGTTCGGGCAGGATCCGCGCGTGGCCCGCGAGGAGGTCGTGCGGCTCGTCCGCTCGCTCGACGACGATCCGGTGCCGACGGACTTCGGCGCCGACTTCTCCGGTCAGGATCTCGTCGGCGCTCTCGGACAGGGGCTGTACAGCAGGCAGTTGTGGCCGTTGCTGGAGCGGGCGCTGGCCCAGCTCATCGAGAGCGGCGACGCCAGCGGGGTGATGGGCTTCGCGGCCGGCGGCTTCGCCTTCCCGCTCCTCCACCCACTCCCGCTGCCGCATCCGCTGCCCTTCCCGCTGCGGGCGCCGGGCCGCGTCGAGCCGACTCCCGGGGCGCTGGTCGACGCGGAGGACGTGCCCCTCGACAACCTGCCCGCGGCGCTGATGGCGATCAACTGCGCGGACGACCCGGACCGTCCCAGCGCCGGGCAGTTCACGTCGGACCTGCGACGGCTGCGGGCCGCGTACGACAAGGCGTCACCGGTGTTCGGGCAGTACCGCCTCACCGAGGTCCTGATGTGCTACGGCCGTCCCAAGGGCACCGACTTCATCCGCGACGAGGTGAAGAACCTGCGCACGCCGAAGATGCTGCTGGTCGGCACGCGCGGCGACCCGGCGACGCCGTACCGGTGGACCGTGGAGACGGCGAAGCGGCTCGGTTCCTCGGCCGTGGTGCTCGACAACAAGGGTGAGGGGCACACCGGTTACGGGTCGTCCAAGTGCGTGCACCGCAAGGTCGACGACTTCCTGCTGTACGGCTCCCTGCCGCCCAGCGGCAGTTCCTGCGGGCCCGACGAGGACGACGGCTGAGTGCGCCGGTTCCTGCCGCTGCTGCTCGTCGCCCTCGCCGCCGCCGGGACGACGGCCGCCGCGTGCGCCCTGTCCGCCCGGTGGTGGCTCGCAGCCGTCCCGGCGCTGGCGCTGACCTGCCTGGGCGGCCGGGACCTGCTGCAACGCCGCCGCCCCGTACTGCGGGGCCACCCGTTGACCGGGCGGCTGCGGTATCCGGCGGCGCGGGTGCTCGACGAAGGCGAGGAAGACCGGGACGAGTTCCTGGTGCCCTCGCTGCACCCCGTCGAGGCGGCCGAGGAGGCGCCGGTGGTGCGGGTGGGCGGGCCCGACTGCGTCCAGCCGTACGACATGGCGCTGCTCAACGTGTCCGCGATGAGTTTCGGGGCACTGTCCTCGCACGCGGTCCTCGCCCTCAACCGGGGTGCGGCGCTGGGCCGTTTCGCGCAGGACACCGGGGAGGGCGGACTGTCGGAGTACCACCTGCGGGGCGGCGGCGATCTCATCTGGGAGATCGGGACGGGGTACTTCGGCTGCCGCACCGCCGACGGGGGTTTCGACGTACGGGAGTTCGCGGACAAGGCGGCGCTGCCCGAGGTGAAGTGCGTGTCGCTGAAGCTGTCCCAGGGGGCGGCGGCGGGCGGCGGCGGGGTGCTGCCGGGGGTGAAGGTGAACGCCGAGGTCGCCCGGGAGCGGCGGGTGCCGGTGGGTGAGCCGGTGGTGTCTCCGCCCTGCCACCGGGTGTTCTCGACGCCCCGGGAACTGGTGCTGTTCCTGGGCCGGTTGCGGGAGTCGGCGGGCGGCAAGCCGGTCGGGGTCAAGCTGTGCGTGGGGTCGCGGCAGGAGTTCCTCGCGGTGTGCAGGGCGATGCTGGCGGAGGGCGTGACGCCCGACTTCGTGGTGGTGGACGGGTCGGAGGGCGGCACGGGCGCAGCGCCCACCGGATTCGCCGGACGCCTCGGCATGCCGCTCACCGAGGGGCTGATCACCGTGCACAACGCGCTGGTCGGTGTCGGACTGCGCGGCCGGGTCCGGATCGGGGCGAGCGGCTGGGTGGCCACCGGCCCGGACCTCGTCAAACGCCTTGTCCAGGGCGCCGATTACACGAACGCGGCCCGCGCGATGATGCTCGCCGTCGGCTGCGTCCGCGCCCGGCGCTGCCACACCGGCGACTGCCCGTCCGGCGTCGCGACGCAGGACCCGCTGCGGGAGCGCGCCGTGGACGTGGCCGCCGGGGCCGACCGGGTCCGGCGCTACCAGCGGGAGACGGTGCGCGACGCCGTCGCGGTCATGGCGGCGATGGGCGTCCGCGCGCCGGGCGAGCTGACCCCCGCCCATCTGGTCCGGCGGGCGGACCCGGGCCCGCCGCGCTCGTACGCGGAGCTGTACGAGTGGCTCGCGCCGGGCGAACTCCTCGCCGGGCCCCCGCAGTCGTGGGCGGCGGACTGGAAGGGAGCGGATCCGGACAACTTCCGCTGACGCCAAGGCGGTTACGCGGACGGGCCGCTCACGAACGCGTCGATCGCCGCGGTCAGCTCGGCCGGCTTCTCGACGGGGAGTTCATGGCCGGCGTCGAGGATGCGGACGGTGGCGTCCGGGTACGCCTTGGCCATCCGCAGCATCTGCCGCACCGGGAGCTGGATGTCGTGGTAGCCGTGGATCATCAGCGTGGGGGCCTGGATCTGCCCGACCCGGTCCAGGACGTCGAAGGCCCGCATGGCGCCGTACAGCGTCATGACGACCTCGCGCGGAGTGGCCGCGGACGCCTTCACGTACGCGCGGATCTCGTCGCGGGGGTAGCCCGGGGCGAAGGCGCGCTGGATGTTGGCGGCGACGAACAGTTTGAACGGGACGAGCGTCGAGGCCCCCATCAGCAGGCCCCGGCCGCGGCTGTACGTCATGCGGCCGATGGAGTTCACCAGGACCATGCGCTCGACGCGCTCGGGGTGGGAGAGGGCGACGGTCTGCGCGATCATCCCGCCCATCGAGTGGCCGACCGGCACGAACCGCTCGACGCCCAGGTGGTCGAGGAGGGCGAGGAGGTCGTTCGCCAGTTCCGCGACCGTCTTCACGCCCGCCCCGCCGCTCTCGCCGTGCCCGCGCAGGTCGAACCGGATCACCCGGCGCCGCTCGGCGAAGTGCGCCACCTGGTGGTCCCAGCGGTGCCGGTTCGCCGTCCAGCCGTGCACGAAGACCAGGGGCACGCCGTCGCCGTCGCGCGGGCCCTCGTCGTCGTACGTGAGTGCTGCGCCGTCGACTTCGAGCTGCGGCATGGGTGCCTCCTGCGGTGCGGTGCGGTCCGGTCCCGGTTACTGACGCGTACCGTAACCGGCCGCGAGGCCGCCGTCACCGTCGTGCGCCGGGGAGTTCGGGAAGTGCCCGCCGGACGATTCGGACCTATCGTGCTGTTATGGAGCACGCACTGAGCCCCGCGACCCTCTCCGAACTGCGCCGCCCGCGTCCCTACCCCGCGGTGTCCGTGCTGACGCCGACCCATCGCCGCGAACCCGGGAACGCCGAGGACCGGGTCCGGCTGCGCAATGTCGTGGCCGAGGCGAAGAAACAGTTGGACAGCGACCCGGCGGTGACCCGCAAGCGGCGCGCCGACGTCGCCGGGCAGCTCGACCGGGCCCTCGCCGAGATCGACCTGGCGCACCCCGAGGACGGCCTGGTCATCTACGCCGCCCCGGGCGAGCACCAGGTGTGGTCGCTGGCCCGCGCCGTCCCCGAGCGGGTCGTGCTCTCCGACACCTTCCTGACCCGCAACCTGGTCTCCGCGCAGGCCGCCGAACGGCCGTTCTGGGTGCTGGCGGTCTCCGCCGACCGCGTCACCCTGTGGAACGGCGGCGCGGACCGGGTCACCGAGGAGCACGCGGGCGGCTTCCCGCTGACCCGCGACCGGGAGAACTTCGACGCCGAGCGCCAGGAGCGGATCGGCGACCCGCCCAGCACCTTCCGCGACGAGGACACCCGGCACTTCCTGCGCGACGCCGACACCGCCGTGGCCCGCCTGCTGCGGGAGGATCCGCGGCCGCTGTACGTCACCGGCACGCAGGCGGCGCTGTCCTGCCTCGACGAGTTGGGCTCGGTCACCCGGGAGGCGGTGCACATCCTGCACGGCGGGCTCTCCCACGCCGCGCCGGACGCCGTGTGGCAGGCGGTGCGTCCGCGGCACGACGCCGAGGCCCGCCGGGACACGTCCGCGCTGGCCCGGGTCCTCGACTCGGCCCGCGGCCACCGGATGTTCGCGGCCGGCGTCGACGAGGTCTGGCAGAACGCCCGGGAGGGCCGGGTGCGGCTGCTGGCCGTCGAGGAGAACTACCGGGTGACGGTGCGCGACGACGGCGCCCATCTCGTCCCGGCCGTGAGCGGCGACCTCGACGCCCGCGAGGACATCGTGGACGAGATCGTCGAACAGTGCCTGGAGACCGGCGCGGACGTGCGGTTCGTACCGGACGGCGCGCTGGGCGAGGCGGCCGCGATCGCGGGCGTGCTGCGCTACTGAAACCCGACTCCCTCCCCTGAACCGCCCGCTCCCCCCGGCGTACGCTACGGCGTGATCGCCGACCGGGAGGGAGAGCGCTCGTGGGTGACCTGCTGGGCGTTGCCGTACTGGGTGCCGGACACATGGGCGCCGACCACATCCGCCGCCTCGACCAGGTGGTGAGCGGCGCCAGGGTCGTCGCCGTGGCCGATCCCGACGCCGCGCGGGCGAAGGAGGCCGTGGCCGGGATCGAGGGGGCGACGGCGCACACGGAGCCGGCGGCCGCGCTCGACGCCCCCGGGGTCGAGGCCGTGCTGATCGCCTCGCCCGGTCCCGCGCACCAGGAGGCGCTGCTCGCGGCCTTCGCCCGGGGGCTTCCGGTGCTGTGCGAGAAGCCGATGGTGCCGGACTCCGCCGGGGCGCTGCGGGTGCTGGAGGCGGAGGCCCGGCTCGGGCGGCGGCTGGCGCAGATCGGGTTCATGCGGCGCTACGACGCCGAGTACCGCAGGCTCAAGTCCCTGCTGGACGACGGGCGGTTGGGCCGGCCGCTGATGCTGCACTGCACGCACCGCAACGCCAGCGCGCCGCCGGACTTCACCAGCGCGATGCTGATCGACAGCTCGGTGTCGCACGAGATCGACGCGGCCCGCTGGCTGCTGGGCCAGGAGCTGACCTCGGTCACCGTGCTGCGCCCGCGCCCTTCGTCCGGCGCTCCGCGGGGCCTGCTCGACCCGCAGTTCGTACTCTTCGAGACCTCCGATGGCGCGCTGGTCGACGTGGAGGTCTTCGTCAACTGCGGCTTCGGCTACCAGGTGCGGTGCGAGGCCGTGTGCGAGGCGGGCAGCGCGCGGATCGGCGACGAGCACGGGGTGCTCGTCACCACGCGGGGCACCGCCGGGACGCGGGTGCCCCAGGACTACCTGGTGCGGTTCGTGGACGCCTACGACCGCGAGGTGCAGGCGTGGGTCGACGCGACCCGGCGGGGCCGGGTCACCGGCCCGACCGCGTGGGACGGGTACGCGGCCTCCGTCGTCGCCGAGGCCGGGGTCCGGTCGCTGGAGAGCGGCGCGCGCGTCCCCGTCGAACTCGCCCCGCGCCCCGGCCTGTACGCCGGGGGCGGTCGCTGACACCGGGCGGGCCTCAGACGTTGCCGAGCAGGGCCTGCAGACCCCGGTCGACCGCCGCGTCGACGTCCTCCCGGCCGGCCGCGACCACGGCGTAGCTGCGCAGCAGGAAGCCGCGCAGGGCGCCCGTGTTGAACTGCAACAGGGCGAGTCCCAGCGGGGAGTGGAACTCCATCACCGTACGGGCCGGTCCGCAGGGCCAGATGTGCACGTCACCGCTGCCCGCCGGACCGTCCACGCCCTGCTCCAGCAGGGCCCGGCCGAAGGTCCAGGTGACCGCCTCGCCCGCGAGGGAGACCTCCGGCGGGAAGTCGACGTGCACGGCGAACGGGTCGGCGGCGTCGTAGCGGAGCGTGGCGGGCACGGGCAGCTCCTGGTCCTCCGCGGTGATGAGGCGGGCGCGGACGGGTTGTTCAAGAGTGATGTCCATGCATGTACGACCTCTCTGGGGCCGTTCGCATTACGGGATACCGGGATCGAATTCATGTGACCTGCCTCACACTGCCGGAACCAGGGAACACAAGGCCGTAGAACACACGACCGGCAGTCACCTCAGCCCCCTCACGAGTCCCCCAAGTCACGTACGCCACCTACGACTTGACCCCTTCGCGACGCACGTCAACCGTCGTCCGCCGACCCTCCGCGAAGACACTGGCATATGCCAGAAGCACCACCGAATCGTGTGTTGCCAAATCCCTTACACGGCGTCGCGCGCTGTGCAACAGTCGTCACAGCCCTTGCTCAGCCTTCGCTTCACCGTTCCCGCATCGGAGTGCGTCATGCCGCCCCATGTCTCCGCGGACCGCTCGGCCGCCCCGCCGCCCGGGCGCGGCCCGGTCGACGCGCTGATCACGCAGACCCGGCGCCTCAAGGGCGACATGGACGCCGTACGGCAGGACGCGCAGGGGGACACGGCGGACCCGCAGGGCCGCTGGCAGCGCGCGCTCTGCGATCTGGCGCTGCACCAACTCGACGACCTCGACACCCACTTGGCCCAGTTACGGGACGGCCCGCCACCGGTGCCGGCCGCACCGGCGACCGCCCGGCGCGGTGCGCTGCTGAGCCGGGTCGGCACCGCCGAGTGGAACCTGCTGACGGACGGGGCCGTGTGGTCCGAGGAGTTGTACCGGATCCTCGGCCGCGACCTCGCCGCGCCCCCGCTCACCCTCGACGAACTGCCCTCGCTCGTCCTCGACGAGGACCGGCCGAAGCTCACCGCGATGGTCACCGACTGTCTGGTGGACGCCCGGCCCATCGACGGGGAGTTCCGCGTCGTCCGCCCGGGCGGCGAGGTCCGGACCGTGCACATGATGGGCGAGCCCGTGCTCGACGGCGACGGCGGCACCGCCGCGATGTGGGCCGTGGTGCGGGACGTCAGCGAACTGCGGCGCAGCCAGCGGGCGGTGCGCGAGAGCCGGGACTCGCTCCAGCACGAGCGGCACCGGGCGCAGACCGAACACCGGCTCGCGGTCGAACTGCGGGAGGCCGTGCTGCCGCCGTGGCACGGTTCCCCGCACCTCGCGCACCAGGGCCCCGGCCCCCGCCCACTCGACGTCGCCGCCCACTACCTGCCGGCCGCGACGACCTCGCTGATCGGCGGCGACTGGTACGACGCGCTCGAACTCGCCGACGGCCACACACTGCTCAGCGTCGGCGATCTCACCGGACACGGCCCGGCCGTCTCCTCGAACACGGCGATGCTGCTGGGCGCCCTGCGCGGCATGGCCATGGCCGGCACCCAGCCGGCTCAACTGCTGTCCTGGCTCAACCAGTTACTGGACGCCGCCGCGCAACCCTCCCTCGGCAGCGCCGTCTGCTGCCGCTACCGGCCGGACACCCGCACCCTGTCGTGGGCGCGGGCCGGACACCCCTCCCCGCTGCTGTTCCGCGACGGGACAGGGCGCCGGCTCACCGCGCCGGAGGGCGTGCTCCTCGGAGCCGGCTCACGCGCCGCCTACGGGCAGGCCGAGGCGACCCTCGAAGAGGGCGACCTGCTCCTGCTGCACACCGACGCCCTGGCACCCGTCGACCGCCTCCTCGGCCTCGCCCCCCGCCTGCACGGGGCGCGCACCGCACAGGACTGCGTGCGCATGGTCGTGGCGGAGTGCGGCGAGAGCGCCCGCGAGGACGACGCCTGCGTGCTCGTCGCCCGCGTCACCTGCTGACCGACTCCCTTATGCCGGGGCGCTGTTGCCGCCCCTGCCCCCCTTCTGCTTCGGCAGCGCCAGCTTGATCTCCTCGCGCAGTTCCCTGATGCTCGGGTAGTCGGCGTACTGCGCGGTGAGCCGGTACATCTGGCTCAGCCGGTCCCAGGTCCGCCGGGAGGAGTTCGACCCCATCGACACCAGCGCCAACCGGGCGAACCGGAGCGCCTGTTCGGGGTCGTCCGCGATGAAGCAGGCGGACGCCATGGACAGATGGTCGAAGATCTTCGACCGCTCACGCCCGTCGACGCGCAGCGCGAGGGCCTTCTCCGCGTAGTACTGGGCGTGCACGGCCGCCTGCGGCTCGAACTCGGCCAGCGTGCGGTAGGCCAGGGCCTGCATGCCGTACAGATCCTCGTCCTTGAAGGTCTGCATCCAGGGCGGCGGGGTGACATCGCCCCGGTCGGCGACGAAGAGGTCCTCCGCCCGGCCGAGGGTGCGGCGCATGGCCTGCCCCTTGCCCATCGACGCCTGCGCCCAGGCCTCGATGGTGTGGAACATCGCCCGGGTGCGCGGCAGTACGTTGTCACCGGCACCGGACTGGGCGAGCTTCATCAGGTCCAGGGCCTCGTCGGGCCGGCCGAGGTGGACCATCTGGCGGGCCGCCCGGGAGAGCGCCTCGCCGGCCCGGGGCCGGTCGCCGCCCTCGTGCGCGGCGTGGGCGGCGATGACGAAGTACTTCTGGGCCGTGGGCTCCAGACCCACGTCGTGCGACATCCAGCCCGCGAGGACGGCGAGGTTGGCGGCGACGCCCCACAGGCGCCGCTGGAGATGGGCGGGGTGATGGTAGGCGAGCATGCCGCCCACCTCGTTGAGCTGTCCCACCACCGCCTTGCGTTGCAGCCCGCCCCCGCGGGCCGCGTCCCAGGCGCGGAACACCTCGACGGAGCGCTCCAGTTCGTCGACCTCCTCCGTTCCGATGGGGGCCGCCTCGTAGCGGTCGAACCCGGCGGGGTCGGCATGGTGGAGGAGGGGGTGGTCGAGGGCGGGAGCGTCGGCGGCGAGGGTCGGATCGGTGTGCAGCCACTCGTACATGGCACTGCTGAGTGCGGATCCCGCCGTGAGGACGACACCCGCGCTCACAAGGCCGCGTCGGTTGAGCATGAGGTCCATTCCCGTGAATTCGGTGAGGACCGCAGCAGTCCGTTCGGGCGCCCACGGCACACCGTCGGGGTGTGGCACACTCCCGCCGTCGGGCCGATTCCCGGAACGCCCCTGCCGGACCAGACCGAGGTCCTCGATGGTCACGACACGACCGAGACGCTCGGTGAACAGGGCTACCAGTACCCGCGGCACCGGATCGCGCGGGATCTCTCCCATGTCGATCCACCGCCGAACCCGGGAGGTGTCGGTCGACAACTGGGGGTGGCCCATGGCCGCCGCCTGCCGGTTGACCAGCCTCGCGAGTTCGCCCTTGGACCAGCCGGCCAGGCCGAACAAGTCCGAGAGGCGGGTGTTGGGTTGTCCGCTCACATCAAGCCCCCAGGTTCTCGGCTGAGTTGACAGTAGCCCGGTGAAAGTTGCCGGGCGACTATTCGCCAGGGTTTCGCCAGGGTCCGCCACATGGTGTGCCAGTGGGCCATGGGTGTCAGGTAGGAACGCGCCACCCCGACCCGGTCGCCCAGGAACACTCCCCAGGGTGTACGCGGGGGACCGGTCGGGGCAGCGTCAGACGTCCGGCACACGAAGGGATCTGTTTCCCCCATGTACGCAGCATCGTCCTCCGTGTCCGCCCCGCCCCGGTCGCTGCACCCCCGTCCGGGCGGTGGCGGCCCCTACCTCGCCCCCGCACGGTCGGCGGCCCCCGCGCTCGGCGCGGGACTGACCCGGCGCCCCGCGGGCCTCGGCACCCAACCGCTCAGCGGAAGACTCGACCTGTCCGGCCCCCAGGGCGCCCAACTGCGCACGGCGATCGCCTCGGTGCACCGCATCTGCCCGGAGTTCGCCCCGGTCCAGGTGCTGCGCCGCAGCGGCCGCTCGGTGCTCCTGGTCGGCACGACAGGGCGCAGCACCGCCGTCGCCAAGTGTTTACTGGACCACTCCCCCGTGTGGGCCGAGCGGATCCGGCACGAAATAGCCGCGTACCGCACGTTCGTCCGGCAGCGCCCCCCGGTGCGCGCGCCGAGACTGATCGCGGCGGACCCGGACAACTGCACCCTGGTGATCGAGCGGATGCCGGGGCGCGTGGCGGCCCTGCAACGGCACCCCACCGAGGCCCCGCCGCGCGCCGACATCAGGGCGGCGCTCGGCGCGATCTGCCGCCTGAACACCTGGCGGCCACCGGCCGGGACGTTCGACGCGCCGCTCGACTACGCGGCCCGGATCTCCCGCTACCACGAGCTGGGTCTGCTCACCGACCGGGACCTCGGTGACCTGCAGAAGCTGCTGCACGGCATCGCGGCCACCGCGGGCCGGCAGGGCATGGGCCAGTTCTGCCACGGCGACGCCCTCCTGTCGAACATCCTTCTCTCGCCGGCCGGTCCAGTGCTGGTGGACTGGGAGCACGCGGGCTGGTATCTGCCGGGCTACGACCTGGCGACGCTGTGGTCGGCGCTGGGCGACGCGCCGGTGGCGCGCCGTCAGATCAGCCAGCTCGCCCAGTCGGCGGGCCCGGCCTCGCGGGACGCCTTCCTGGTGAACCTGATGCTGGTCCTGACCCGCGAGATCCGCACCTACGAGACGGCCGTGCAGCGTTCGATGCAGGACCCGGCCCCCACCGTCCCGGGGGCGGCCCACCCGGGCGGCGTACCGACCGGCGAGGAGCAGCGCCTGCTGCTGCGGCGGCTGCACGACGACTGCCAGATGGCTCGCCGGGCCGTACGCGCGGCGGTCGGCACACGCTGAAGGAGCCTGTCGGCGGGGACCGGCCGAAGACGACGGAGGTCCGCGGTGCGCCTGAACGGCGGCGCACCGCGGACCTCCGTCGGTGCGAGAGCGGTGTCTTGACGAGGGAAATCTCCTGTTTGTGCGCATGATTGACGGGTTGTATGCCCGCCCGCTCGCCCAGGAGGCCGCGTTGCGAAAACCCGTCACTCACTCCGGATCCCCCAGATGTACCCGAGGTACCCGTAGAGCCGCAGGCGCGATGGCGTCGGCGGCTCTGCTGCTCCCGCTGCTCGGCGCGGCGCCCGCCACCGCCCAGTCCTCGGCGAGCAGCCTTCAGCGGGCGTTCGCCGCCGCTGCCGCCGAGTACCACGTGCCGCAGAGCGTGCTCCTGGGCGTCTCCTACCTCCAGTCCCGCTGGGACACGCACGACGGCGCGCCGAGCGTGACCGGCGGCTACGGCCCGATGCACCTCACCGACGCGCGTACGGCGCTCGCGACGGCCCCGCACCACAGCGAGGGCACGGAGGACGCCCGGGGCGACTCGGCCCGCCCGGCCCTGCCCCCGGCCGCGCGGATCCCGTCGGACAAAGAGCTCCCGGCCCGGCTGCGGACCCTGCCGAGGGCGGCGGAGCTGACCGGGCTGAGCCCCGAGGAACTGCGCACGGACCCGGCGGCCAACATCGCGGGCGGCGCGGCCCTCCTCGCCGCCGCCCAGCGGAGTCTGGGCGAGCCGCTGAGCGCCGGCCCGGCGGGCTGGTACGGCGCGGTGGCGCGGTTCTCGGGCGCGGACGACACCGCGACGGCCGCCGCCTACGCGAACGACGTCTACGACGTGCTGCGCACCGGCGAGGAGCGGATGACGGACGCGGGCGGGCCGGTCGCCCTGGCCGCGCAGCCGGACCTCGCGCCGCGCACGTCCCAACTGCGGGAGACCGGTCTGCGCACGGTCTCGGCGGCGGGCACCGAGTGCCCGGCGACGGTGTCCTGCGAGTGGATCCCGGCGCCCTACGAGCAGTTCGGCGACAACGACTACGGCAACCACGACCTCGCCGACCGGCCCGCCGCGCCGGGCATCAAGTACATCGTCGTCCACGACACCGAGGGCCGCTGGGAAGGGGTGCTGGACCTGGTCCAGGACCCGACGTACGTGTCCTGGAACTACTCGCTGCGCTCCACCGACGGCCACATCGCCCAGCATGTGAAGGCGAAGGACGTGGCCTGGCACGCGGGCAACTGGTACATCAACTCCACGTCGATCGGTCTGGAGCACGAGGGTTTCCTCGCCCAGCCGGACGCCTGGTACACGGAGGCGATGTACCGCTCGTCGGCCCGGCTGGTGACGTACCTGGCCGCGAAGTACGGCATCCCGCTGGACCGGCAGCACATCCTGGGCCATGACAACGTGCCCGGTCCGACCGCCGCGGCCGTCTCCGGGATGCACACCGACCCGGGCCCGTACTGGGACTGGCGGCACTACTTCGAGCTGCTCGGGCGGCCCTTCGCGGCGACGGCCCGCAGCGGCGGCAGCGGCGGCCTGGTGACGATCCGGCCGGACTACGCCGCCAACCAGCCGGTGTACACGGACTGCGCCGTCAAGGGGCAGCCGTGCGCGGCGCACGGTTCCAGCGAGGTGCGGCTGTACTCCGACCACGACGAGAAGTCCGCCCTGATCAAGGACGTCGGCGACGGCTCGGCGCCGACGACGGGCGTGAACGACCTCGCCTCGCGGGTGTCCACCGGCCAGCAGTACGCGGTCGCCGACCAGTGGGGTGACTGGACGGCGATCTGGTACCTGGGTCAGAAGGCCTGGTTCCGCAACCCGGAGGGCCAGCCGACGGCGGTGCCCGCGGCGGGCCAGGTGGTGACGCCCAAGGACGGCCTTGCGAGCGTGCCGCTGTACGGCCGCGCCTACCCGGAGGCGTCGGCCTACCCGGCGGGCGTCCCCGACCAGGGGCTCGCAGCGCTGCCGTACACCCTGCCGAAGGGCCAGAAGTACGTGGTCGGGGACAAGGTGCCGGGCGAGTACTACTACGCGGTGACCTTCTCCACCGCCTCGCACCAGGTCGTCATCGGGGACGATCAGTACTACGAGATCCAGTACGGCCACCGGGTGGCGTTCGTGCGGGCGGCGGACGTGAAGGTGATGTCGTCGGCCTCGTCGGCCTTCTAGCCGGGCCTCAGCCCTGCTGGAACAGCTCCGCCGGGAGCGGTTTCAGCAGGGCGTACAGGTCGTCGGTGATGGGGCGGTCCCAGGCGGCGATGGTCACCAGGACCTGGTCGCTGCGGTCGAACTGCACGCAGGAGATCCGCCCCTCGGAGAGCTTGAGACGGCGCACGATCAGCAGGTTGTCGCCCTGCATCACCGGCATGTCCTCGGTGCCGACGACGGTCACCTCCTCGTCGTTCTCCAGGGCGAGCAGCAGTTGGGCGACCTCGAAGGGGATCTCGTCCTCCGCCACCTCGCGGGCCGGGGAGCCCTCGGGCAGATTGCCGATGATCATCGCGGGGCCGCGGCCGCCGAAGAGGTCGTAGCGCAGGAAGACGCCCTGGCAGCTACCGTCGGGGGCGGGCAGCAGGCCGGCGCCCAGATTGCCGGGCCAGTCGCCCGGATCCATGGCCAGTACGTCGAAGTCGGGCCCGGCGGGAGTGGCACTGCGGCGGCGGAGGAACGACATGCGGCCATGGTACGTGGCCACCGGCGTCCGGTGACGCCTGGGCGGGCTGCGGTTCGCCGCCGGGCGCGGGTCGGGGACGGCCGATCACGTCCCCGGGGCGGGACGCCGGCGACCACCTGGCGGCGGGCGCCGGGCGCACCGGCGGGACGCGGCTCGTCGGCGCGGGCTCGGGGCGGTCGACGGGCCTGCTGCGAGGCGGGCGGGGTCAGGTCAGGTCGAACTCCCCCTCCCGCGCCCCCGACACGAACGCGCCCCACTCGGCGGGCGTGAAGATCAGCGAAGGGCTCTGGGGACGGCCGCTGTTGCGCATCGCGATGAATCCCTCGACGAAGGCGATCTGGACATCCCCCCGCCCCTGGCTGCTGGACTGCCACTCGGCGCTGCTGAGGTCCAGCTCGGGCTTGTCCCAGCCCGTGAGCGGCTGCTGCTGGATGGTGCTCTCGGCCACGTCCGTGCTCCTCCCGGTTCGTCGTCCGCGGGTCAGCCTAGCGACCGGTTCGGGAGGCCGACAGAGCACGTGAGCGGGACCTTTCAGGACTGCGGGGGCGTCGCGCCCACGAGCCACATGGAGAAGAACTGGGAGCCGCCGCCGTAGGCGTGTCCGAGGACCGTGCGGGCCCGCTCCACCTGGTGTTCCCCGGCCTGTCCGCGTACCTGGAGCGCCGCCTCGGCGAAGCGGATCATGCCGGAGGCGCCGATGGGGTTGGTGGACAGGACGCCGCCCGACATGTTCACGGGGAGGTCGCCGTCGAGCTCCGTCACCCCGGCCTCGGTCAGCTTCCAGCCCTCGCCCTCGTCGGCGAAGCCGAGGTTCTCCAGCCACATGGGCTCGTACCAGGAGAACGGTACGTACATCTCGACGGCGTCGATGTCCCGGCGCGGGTCGGTGACGCCGGCCTGCCGGTAGACGTCGGCGGCGCAGTCCTTGCCGGCCTGCGGCGACACGGCGTCCTTGCCGGCGAAGAGGGTCGGTTCGCTGCGCATCGCGCCGCCGAGCATCCAGGCGGGCGGCCGGGGGGCGCGGTCGGCTCCGGCGCGGTCGGTGAGGATCATCGCGCAGGCCCCGTCGGAGGAGGGGCAGGTCTCCGAGTAGCGGATCGGGTCCCACAGCATGGGCGAGGCCTGGACCTTCTCCAGGGTGATGTCGTGCTCGTGGAGGTGGGCGTAGGGGTTCTTGAGCGCGTTGCGGCGGTCCTTGTAGGCCACCAGCGAGCCGACGGTGTCGGGTGCGCCGCTGCGCCGCATGTACGCGCGCACATGGGGTGCGAAGAAGCCGCCGGCCCCGGCGAGCAGGGGCTGCTGGAAGGGGATCGGCAGGGACAGTCCCCACATGGCGTTGGACTCGGACTGCTTTTCGAAGGCCAGGGTGAGGACGGTGCCGTGGACGCGGGCCGCGACGAGGTTCGCGGCGACCAGCGCGGTGGAGCCGCCGACGGAGCCGGCCGTGTGCACGCGCAGCATCGGCTTGCCGACCGCGCCGAGCGCGTCGGCGAGGTACAGCTCGGGCATCATGACGCCCTCGAAGAAGTCGGGGGCCTTGCCGATGACGACGGCGTCGATGTCGGCCCACGTCAACTCGGCGTCGGCCAGGGCGCGTCGGGCGGCCTCGCGGACCAACCCGGCGATGGAGACGTCCCGTCGGGCCGCGACGTGCTTGGTCTGGCCGATGCCGACGACGGCCACGGGCTCCTTGCTCATCGCGGTTCCCCTTCGAGTACGGCGACCAGGTTCTGTTGGAGACACGGGCCGGAGGTGGCGTGGGCGAGGGCTCGGTCGGACTCGCCCCGGTGGATGCGGGCGGCGGCCTCGCCGATGCGGACGAGGCCGGCGGCCATCATGGGGTTGGCGGCGAGGGCGCCGCCGGACAGGTTGACCCGCACGCTGTCGTCCAGCCGCAGCGCCTTGCGCAGGACGACCTCCTGCGCGCTGAACGGGGCGTGCAACTCGGCGGTGTCGACGGGCCGTTCGAAAACGCCCGCCTTCTGGGCGGCGAGGCGGGTGGAGGGCGAGTCGGTGAGGTCGCGCACGCCGAGCGCGTGGGCCTCGATGCGGTGGTCGATGCCCCGGATCCAGGCGGGCCGGGAGCACAGTTCGCGGGCCCGTTCCCCCGCCGCGAGGATCACGGCGGCGGCCCCGTCGCCGACCGGCGGGCAGTCGCCGGTGCGCAGCGGCCGTACGACGTAATCCCCCTGGGGCACCGAACCCCGGAGCTGGGCATGGGAGTTGAGGGTGGCGACGCGTCGGCTGCGGGCGCCGACGGCGGCGAGGGCGCTCTCGTCGGTGTCGCCCGCGTCGATCAGGGCCTGGGCCTGGAGCGCGGCGAGGGCGACGGAGTCGGGCCACAGGGGGGCGACGTAGTACGGGTCGAGTTGGCGGGTGAGCACGTCGCGTACGGAGCCGGGCGAGGACTTGCCGTAGGAGTAGACGAGCGCGGTGTCCGCGTCGCCGGTGAGCAGTTTGGTCCACGCCTCGTACAGCGCCCACGCACCGTCCATCTCGACGTGGGACTCGGCGATGGGCGGCCAGGCTCCGACGCCGTCGAGGGCGAGGGTGAAGGAGAAGGCGCGGCCGGCGAGGTAGTCGCTGGAGCCGGAGCAGGTGAAGCCGATGTCGGCGGTCTTCAGGCCGGTCCGGTTTAGGACGCTGTGCAGGACCGGCATGAGCATCTCCACTTCGGAGAGCTCGTCGGTGGTGCGCAGGACGTCGGTCTGGGCGAAGGCCACCACCGCGACGTCGCGGAGGCCTGAGGATTCCTCGCGGGTCACAGCAGCTCCTTGTAGGCGTCGTAGTCCGCGTCGGGTTCGCCGGTCGGCCGGTAGTGGTCGGGGTAGCGGGCGCCTTCCGTCCACACGGGTTCGACGCGCAGGCCCATGCGCACCTGGTCGTAGGGGATGCCGCCGATGCGTCCGTGCAGGGCGAGGTCGGCCCCGTCGAGGGCGATGTGGGCGTACACGTAGGGGACTTCGATGTCGAGGTTCCTCGCCTTGATGTTGACGATGCAGAAGGTGGTGACGGTGCCGCCCGGCCCGACCTCGACCTGTTCGGCGGTCGGCACACCGCAGGTGGGGCAGGCCCCGCGCGGCGGGACGTACACCTTGCGGCAGGACGGGCAGCGTTCGCCGACCGTGCGCCGGGTGGCGAGCGCGGCGATGTAGTCGGACTGGGCGCGGCCGGGCGAGTAGGTGTAGTCGAGCCGAGCGGGGGCGACGATGCCGGTCACCGGCTCGCCCTCGAACTCCCCGTCGCTGCCGGTCGGTTGGCCCGGCGCGCCGTCGTACGGCTCGAAGCAGGCGATGTCGGTGATGGCACCGGTACGTTCCTCGGCCCAGCGGATCCGCACCCGCATCCCGGTGCGGACGGCGTCGGGCCCGGGGGCGTCGAGGGCGTGCAGCAGAGCGGTGCCGGCCCCGTCGAGCCGCACCAGCACCCACGCGAAGGGGGTGCCGAGGGGCTGACCCCGGCGGGGCGCGTGGTTCCAGGCCCAGGTGGTGACCGTCCCGGTGGGGGCCACCTCCACGAGGTCGCGAATCTCCTCGGCGGTGACGGGGTCGTACTCGACGGGCGGCACGAGAACACGCCCGTCACCGGCCCGCACCCCGAGAACGACCCGCTCCCGCAACCCGGTAAGAAACGCACTCTGAACGGGCCCAAGAGACCGAGTAAACGGAAACTCGACAACCAGGGGCGCTTTGAGAACTTCAGGCATCTGGGGTTGCCTCCTGAGCAGCATCGGTGAGTCGCGCCCCAAAGGGGCGCGGGGCTGTGACATTTGCGGCTCCGCCGCGTGGGCGCGACCAGCGACGGACGGCCCGCAGCTTACGAACGGGCGCACCGGCGGAACATCACGCCCGCTTATAGACAGGCGCCCGCTTCTCCGCAAAGGCCCGGGCACCCTCCTTCGCATCGTCGGTGTCGAACACCGGCCAGCCCCGGGCGAGTTCGGAGGCGAGCCCCTCCGTCTCCGTGAGCTCGGCGGTCTCGTACACCGACGCCTTGACGGCCTCGACCGCCAACGGCCCGCAGGAGTTGACCCGTTCGGCGATCTCCAGCGCCTTCGACAGGGCCGTCCCGTCGGGGACGACATGCCCGACCAGCCCGATGGCGGCAGCCTCCCGCGCGCTGTACGGCCGCCCGGTGAGCAGCATCTCCAGGGCATGGGTGCGCGGGATCTGGCGTTGCAGCCGGACCGTGGAGCCGCCGATCGGGAACAGGCCCCGCCGCACCTCGAAGAGGCCGAAGGTGGCGGACTCGCCGGCGACGCGGATGTCGGTGCCCTGGAGCATCTCCGTGCCGCCCGCGACGCAGTGGCCCTCGACGGCGGCGATCACCGGCTTGCGGGGGCGGTGATGGCGCAGCATCGCCTTCCAGTGCAGGTCGGGGTCGGCCTTCAGCCGGTCGCGGTACTGCTCCCCCTCCATGCCCTGCCCGGCGAGGGCCTTGAGATCCATGCCGGCGCAGAACGCGCCGCCCGCGCCGGTGAACACGATCGAGCGGACCGTGTCGTCCGCGTCGGCCTCCAGCCAGCCGTCGTACAGGCCGACGAGCATGGCGATCGAGAGCGCGTTCCTGGCCTCCGGCCGGTTGAGCGTGAGCACGAGTGTGGCGCCTTCGCGCCGCACCGTGAGGTGTTCGGTACCGCCCATCGCACATCTCCCCTCGGAAAGAACGAGAACAGGTTGCAGGAGGCGTGATGGCAGTTCAAGGGTTTTCTGACAGTCAGTCAGATTTCTTCGTGGGAGCCCTTCCCACTTACCGCGCCCTTTGCTGTGATGACCGGCGAACCGTCGGGAGAAGCGGGCCCCGCGAGGTCAGGAGGAGCGGTGGAGTACAACCTTGCCGACCTGTTCGAGTCGGTCGTCGACGTGGCGGCCGACCGTGAGGCGCTCGTGTACGTCGACCACCCGGGCACGGGCGCGGAACGGCGGCTGACGTACGCCGAGTTGGACGCCGCCGCCAACCGCATCGGCCATCACCTGCTCGACAGCGGGCTGCGGCCCGGCGAGCATCTCGGCCTGCATCTGTACAACGGCGTCGAGTACCTCCAGACGGTGCTGGGCTGCCTGAAGGCGCGGATCGTGCCGGTCAACGTCAACTACCGTTATGTGGAAGAGGAGTTGGTCTACCTCTACCGGGACGCGGATCTGGTCGCGCTCGTCTTCGACGCGGAGTTCACGGACCGGGTGGCGGGGGCGCTGCCGCAGACGCCTGCGTTGCGGCATCTGATCCGGGTGGGCCCGGCGGGCGAGGGCATCGTGTCGTTCGCGGAGGCCGAGGCGGGCGGTTCCGCCGGGCGCGGGTTCCCGGCGCGCTCGGGCGACGACCAGTTCATCATCTACACGGGCGGCACGACCGGTCTGCCCAAGGGGGTGATGTGGCGTCAGGAGGACTTGTTCTTCTCGGGGTTGGGCGGTGGCTCGCCGACCGGGGAGCCGGTGAAGAAGCCGGAGGAGATCGCCGAGCGGGTGGCGGCCGGGGGGACGGGGATCACCTTCTTCCCCACTCCCCCGCTGATGCACGGCACGTCCACGCTCACCGCGTTCATCGGCTTCAACTTCGGCCAACGCGTGGTGATCCACCGCAAGTTCGTGCCCGAGGAGGCGCTGCGGACGGTCGCGAAGGAGAAGGTCACCAGTATCTCCCTGGTGGGCGACGCGATGCTGCGGCCGTTGATCGACGCGCTCGAGGGGCCGATGAGGGGCACGGACTGCTCGTCGGTGTTCAGTGTGTCCTCGTCCGGGGCGATCATGTCGGACACGGTCCGCAGGCAGTTCCGGGCGCTGCTGCCGAACGCGATGCTGCTGAACAACTTCGGTTCCTCGGAGTCGGGCTTCAACGGCACGGCGACGGACGACTCCGGGCCCGAGCGCGGTTTCCGGGTCCGGGTCAACTCCCGTACCAGGGTGGTCGATCCGGCCACGTACGAGCGGGTCGCGCCGGGCGAGGTGGGCCGGGTCGCCCAGTACGGCCATGTGCCGCTCGGCTACTACAACGACCCGGTGAAGACGGCCGAGACCTTCTTCGAGAAGGACGGCGAGCGCTGGGTGCTGCTCGGCGACATGGCGACCGTCGACGAGGAGGGTGTGGTCGTCGTCCTCGGCCGTGGCTCGCAGTGCATCAACACCGGGGGCGAGAAGGTGTACCCGGAGGAGGTCGAGCAGGCCCTGAAGTCGCATCCGGACGTGTACGACGCCCTGGTGGCCGGGGTGCCGGACGCGACGTGGGGCGACCATGTGGCGGCGGTGGTGCAGGTGCGCACGGGTGCCCCGCTGCCCTCCCTGGAGGACATCCAGCGGCACTGCCGTACCCGGCTCGCCGGTTACAAGATCCCGCGTCAGCTCGTGCTCGCCGAGTCCATCCGCCGCTCGCCGAGCGGGAAGGCGGACTACCGGTGGGCGCGGGAGGTGGCGGTCGCACAGGACCAGTGAGCTTTCCGGGGGGCGGGCGGGTTCCCGGGTGTCAGAGGAAGGAACCGACGCGTCCGACGAACGAATCCGGGTCGTCCAGCCACGGGTAGTGGCCGGCGCCGGGCTGGACGGTGAACTCGGCGTTCGGGAAGGCGTCGGCGACGAGCCGGGCGAGGGCGGGCCGGGGTCCGCCGTCCAGTTCGCCGGCGAGCACCAGGACCGGGGCGGTGACGGCCGCGAGGGCGGTGCGCAGGGCGGGCGGGTCGAAGGCGGCCGGGTCGAGGAAGCGGTGCTCCGCCTCGGAGTTGGTCTGTTCGTCGTCAGCGGCGGCTTCGAGGGCGCGGGCGGTGTCGTCCCAGCGGCCGTGGAAGAAGGGGGCGACGAGCGCCCAGTCGGGATCGTCGTCGCCCGCGAGCCATGCCTCGAACGCCGGGAAGGCGGCGGCGAACCACGGTTCGTCCGCGCGCAGCCGGGCCGCCGCCAGCCGGTCCCCGGCCGTGGCGGGGCGGCCCAGCGCCCAGGGTGTGGCGGTGATCAGCGCGAGCCGGGACACGCGGTGCGGGTGCCGGGCCGCGTACAGCAGCGCGAGGCTGCCGCCCGCCGAGTGGGCGAGCACGTCGATCCGCTCCAGCCCCAGATGGACGCGCAGCGCCTCGACGTCGTCGACCTGCCGGTCGCAGCGGTACGTCGCCGGGTCCGCCGGGACGGCGGAGTCGCCGGTGCCGCGCAGGTCGAGGAGGATCAGCCGGCGGTGGGCGGTGAGTCCGCCGAGGTCGCCGAGGTAGCGGGAGGCCCGCATGGGGCCGCCGGGCAGCACGACGAGCGGCTCGCCCGCGCCCCGCGCATGGTAGGCGAGCGGGGTTCCGTCCGGTGCGGTGAAGATCGGCATGCCCCGATCCTCGGCGCGGGTCGCAGCCGCCCGCAACCGGGTTCTCCCGGGCGAAATTCCCGACCGGGCTCTTGCCGGATGCCCGCAGGCCTGGATTACTGATCCCGAAGGAGATCGACCGAATGATCGGTCGCCCGTATTGACACGATTGGGCGAGGGAGTAGTCCCATGAGGGATGCGCGGAACCTGCTGGACGAGGGCGAGCGTCTCGACGTGGACGCCCTGCGCGCGCTGCAACTGGAGCGCCTGCGCGCCTCGTTGCGGCACGCGTACGCCCATGTGCCGTTCTACCGCGACTCCTTCGACAAGGCCGGCGTCCACCCCGACGACTGCCGCGACCTCGCCGATCTGTCCCGCTTCCCCTTCACGACCAAGGCGGACCTGCGCGAGCACTACCCGTACGGGATGTTCGCCGTCCCCCGCGACCGGATCCGCCGCATCCATGCCTCCAGCGGCACCACCGGCCGCCCGACGGTCGTCGGCTACACGGACGCCGATCTGTCCATGTGGGCGGACATGGTGGCCCGTTCGCTCCGCGCGGCGGGCGGCCGACCCGGCGACACGGTCCATGTGGCGTACGGCTACGGCCTGTTCACGGGCGGCCTCGGCGCCCACTACGGCGCCGAACGCCTCGGCTGTACGGTGATCCCCGCGTCCGGCGGTATGACGTCCCGTCAGGTCCTGCTGATCCAGGACCTGAAGCCGCGCATCATCATGGTGACCCCCTCCTATCTGCTCACCCTTCTCGACGAGTTCGAACGCCAGGGCGTCGACCCGCGCTCGACCTCGCTGCGGGTGGGCGTCTTCGGCGCCGAGCCGTGGACGGAGGCGATGCGTCAGGAGATCGAGGAGCGGTTCGCGATCGACGCGGTCGACATATACGGGTTGTCGGAGGTGATCGGGCCGGGGGTCGCGCAGGAGTGCGTGGAGACGAAGGACGGCCTGCACATCTGGGAGGACCACTTCTTTCCGGAGGTGGTCGACCCGTTCACCGGCGAGGTCCTTCCGGAGGGCGCGGAGGGCGAGTTGGTGTTCACCTCGCTCACCAAGGAGGCGATGCCGATCGTCCGTTACCGCACGCGTGACCTGACGGCGCTGCTGCCGGGCACGGCACGCGTCTTCCGGCGGATGCGGAAGGTGACCGGCCGCAGCGACGACATGGTCATCCTGCGCGGGGTGAATCTCTTCCCGACACAGATCGAGGAGATCGTGCTGCGCACCCCGGCCGTGGCGCCGCACTTCCAGCTCCGTCTGACCCGCGAGGGCCGCCTCGACGCCCTCACGGTCCGCGCCGAGGCCCGCCCCGACGCCGCTCCCGCCGACCGCGTCGCCGCAGCGCAGGCCATCGCGGCGGCGGTGAAGGACGGCATCGGGGTGTCGGTCGCGGTCGAGATCGTGGACCCGGAGACGCTGGAGCGGTCGGTGGGCAAGATCAGGCGGATCGTGGACGAACGTCCACGGGAGTCATGAGGGCCGGGGACGTCATGAGGGCCGGGAGTCGTGACATCCGTGCGGTCATGAGCTGAACCGGTCCCGTAGTTCCCGCTTCAGGATCTTGCCGCTCGCGTTGCGGGGCAGTTCGTCCACGAAGAGCACGCGCTTGGGAGCCTTGAAGTGCGCGAGTCTCTCGCGGGTGTGGGCGATGAGCTCCTCCTCGGTGACCTCGCCGCGCGGGACGACCACGGCCGTGACCGCCTCGATCCACTTCTCGTCGGGCAGGCCGATCACGGCGGCCTCGGCGACGGCGTCGTGGGTGTACAGCGCGTCCTCGACCTGGCGTGAAGCGACCAGTACGCCACCGGAGTTGATGGCGTCCTTCACCCGGTCGACGATCGTGAAGTAGCCGTGGGCGTCGCGGACGGCGAGGTCGCCGGAGTGGAACCAGCCGTCGCGGAAGGCCGCTTCGGTCTCCTCGGGCTTGTCCCAGTAGCCCTCGCACAACTGCGGGGAGCGGTAGACGACTTCACCGGGTGTGCCGTCGGGGACCTCCGTGCCGTCCTCGTCGACGACCCGGGCGTCCACGAACAGGACCGTGCGCCCGCAGGAGTCCATGCGGCCCTTGTGCTCGTCGGGGGCGAGGACGGTGGCGAGCGGGCCGATCTCGCTCTGGCCGAAGCAGTTGTAGAACCCGAGTTTCGGCAGGCGTTCGCGCAGCCGCTCCAGGACGGGCACCGGCATGATCGACGCCCCGTAGTACGCCTTGCGCAGCGCGCCGAGGTCGCGGGTCGGGAAGTCGGGGCGGTTCGCCAGGCCGATCCACACGGTGGGCGGGGCGAAGAGGCTGTCGACGCGGCCCTCCTCGATGAGGTCGAAGAGCAGGTCGCCGTCGGGCGCGTCGAGCACGATGTTCGTGGCGCCGACCGCGAGGTACGGCAGCAGGAACACGTGCATCTGTGCCGAGTGGTACAGCGGGAGGGAGTGCACGGGGCGGTCGCCGGCGCTCAGGTCGAGGGCGGTGATCGCGCTCAGGTACTCGTGCACCAGGGCCCGGTGGGTCATCATCGCGCCCTTGGGCTGGGCCGTCGTGCCCGAGGTGTAGAGCAGTTGGACCAGGTCCTCGGCGCGCGGCTCGGGGCCGTCGTACAGGGGGGTCGCGGGGAGGCGGGCGAGGAGGGAGTCGTCGGCGTCGCGCAGGGCCAACGTCCTGACGCGGTCGGGGAGTCGGTCCGCGAGGTCGGGATCGGTGAGGACCAGGGCGCTGCCCGACTGGTCGACGATGTACGTCAGGTCGTCGCCGGTGAGGTTCTGGTTGACGGGGACGTGGACCAGGCCCGCGCGGGCGCAGGCGAGGAAGGCGATGAGGTAGGCGTCGGAGTTGCGCCCGTAGGCGCCGACCCGGTCGCCGGGGGCGAGCCCCGCGCCGAGCAGGACGCCCGCCGCGCGGGAGACGGCCTCGTCGAGTTCCTCGTAGGTCCAGGTGCGGTCGCGGTACTCGACGGCGACGCGCGCCGGAGTGCGACGGGCGCTGCGCCGCAGCACCCCGTCGACCGTACTGCCATGTCCGGGCGTCATGGCTCATGATCCTCAGGCGGCGGCCGGGGCACGTCAAGTGCTGGACGCAACCCCGAGGAAAGACCCGAAAGGGGGTGAGCCGTCGGGAACAATTCGCAGCGAAATGCTTCTTCTGCTTCTCCGCGCTCCTTTGCGCCCCCCTGCAGAAAGGATTCGCGGCAAAGGGAAAGGGTTCGGACTGGGCAGAACCTGACTCGGGCGCCAAGTCAGTGCGGCGTCCATTTGGTGTGCAAGTGCCGTATGAAGCAGGGGGTATGGAATGAGTAGCGCTGTGCCGGAACGAGAACGCCTATGGAAGGTGGGTACTGCGCCGGGCATATTCCCACTCCTCGGCCACGGTATCGCCTTGTACCGTCGCCCGTTGGCTTTTCTGAATTCTTTGCCCGGCCATGGAGATCTGGTCGAGATCCGGCTGGGTCCGCAGCGGGCCTGGATGGTGTGTCATCCGGAGTTGGTCCACCGGATGCTCAAGGACGCGCGCACCTTCGACAAGGGGGGTCCGCTGTTCGACCGGCTCCGTGTGCTGATGGGCGACGGTCTGGTCACGAGCCGCCACGCGGAGCACCGGCGCCAGCGCAGGCTGGTGCAGCCCGCGTTCCTCCCGTCCCGGCTCCCGGATCAGACGGAGCTGATGGCCCAGGAGGCGGAGGCGGTGTGCGGCGACTGGCGTCCGGGGCAGCGGGTCGACGTCAGCGCGGCCATGATGGCGCTGTCGACGCGGATGATCAGCCGCGTCCTCTTCTCCGACTCGCTCGACGCGGCGACGTCCGCCGAGGTGCGGGAGTGTCTGGCGGACATCGTCCGTGGCCTGTTCGTCCGCACCGTCGTGCCGGTCGACGCCCTGTTCCGCGTCCCCACGCCCGCGAACCGCCGTTACCGGCGTGCGGTCGCCCGCGTGCACGCGATCACCGACGCGGCCATCGCCGAGCGCCGGCGCGGCACTCCCCGCGACGACCTGCTGGGGACCCTGCTGGAGGCCGCGCGCGCCACCGGCTCGGAGGCGGAGGACGGGGCCGACTCGGCGAACGGAGCTGGCTCGGCCGACGCGGCGATCACCGATCAGGAGGTCCACGACCACCTCGTCTCGCTTCTGCTCACCGGCGCCGAGAGCACCGCCCTGGCCATGGCCTCCGCGTTCAGTCTCCTGTCGCAGGATCCGCAGGCGGAGGCCCGGCTGCACGCGGAGGTCGACAGCGTGCTCGACGGACGGCGGCGGCCGGATCCCGAGGATCTGGCGCGCCTCCCCTACACCCGAAGCGTCGTCCACGAGACGCTGCGCCACTCACCGCCCGGCTGGCTCTTCACCCGTATCACCACCACGGAGACGGAACTCGCCGGGCAGCGTCTCCCCCGGGGGGCCACCGTCCTGTACAGCCCCTACCTGCTTCAGCACGATCCCGCGTCGTTCCCCGACCCCGACCGGTTCAGCCCCGAGCGCTGGCTGCCGGGACGGGCCACCGCCGCACCGCCCGGCGCGATGATGCCGTTCGCCACGGGCAGCCGTAAGTGCATCGGCGACGCCTTCGCCATGGCGGAGATCACGGTGGCCGTGGCCACCGTCGCCGCCCGCTGGCGCCTGACCCATCTGCCCGGCCCCGTCGCACCACCGCGCCCCGGGGCGACGCTGGGACCGAGGTCCCTGGTGATGATCTGCGAGCCCCGTACAGGATTCCCGAAAGGCCGGTGACGACAGTGTCGACCACGCATGAAGAAGCCACGCTCGCCGCGCAGTGCGAAATGCGCGCCTCCAGCCTCAAAGAACTGATCGAGACCCACCTCTACATGCCCTTCCCGTTCGTGCGGAACAGCCACGAAGCCGCAGCGGTCACCGGCGTCGACACCTGGCTGCGCGAGTCGGGGCTGGCCGACGAACCGGGGGTGGCGGCGATGATCGGCTACACCCGGCCCGCCGAGCTCGCGTCGTACAACAGCCCGACCGTGGACGCCGACATCCTCCAGCTCGTGGCCGATCAGATCGCCTATCAATTCGTCTTCGACGACCGGGCGGAGGAGGTCGGCCGGGAGTCCCCGGGCCTGCTGCTGCCCATGCTGAGCGAGAGCATCGGAATCCTGCGCGACGGCGACCCGCCCCACACCCCGCTGGGCGCGGCCCTGTCCGACCTCCACCGCCGAGTCCGCGCGCGGTGCACACCCGCGCAGGCCGAGCGGTGGGCGTGGAAGAGCCGCGAGTATGTGCACGGTTTGCTGTACGAGGCGGTGGCCCAGGCGCATCCCGTCCCCATGGGGATCGGACTGTGCAGTTCGGTGCGTTCGCTCATCGCGGGCGTCGAGCCCTTCTACCCGCTGTGCGAGGCCGCGCACCCGTGCGAACTGGCCCCCGAGGTGCTCGGTCACCCCGTGATACAGCGCCTGAGCCGGCTGTCGGCCGATGCGGCGGTGTGGATTCCCGACCTCTTCTCGGCGGTGAAGGAGCATCAGACAGGCGGAATGATCAATCTGGCCCTCGCCCACCAGCGCACCCACCAGTGCTCCTTGCCTGCGGCCGTGATGCTGGCCATCCGGCAGATCAACGGCACGATCAGCGAGATCGAGCGGCTCTACGAGGAGATCAAACCGGAGTTGAGCACCGCCGGGGTCGGCTACGTGGACGGCATGATCGGCTGGATCCGCGGGTGTTACTTCTGGTCCCTCACCGTGCCGCGCTACGCGGACACCTCGATGGTGCCCGCCCACCTCTGAGAGGGAGATTCGGAGTGAGTTATTCGGCACCTCATACCCAGCAGAACAGACCGCCTAACCAGCTCGGCGCATGATTCATCCTTCCTGGTCATCATCGGAGCTCAACGCCGTCACTGGGTGTGTATCGGGGGCGTACGCTCGGCGCAGTCCTCCGAGGATCGACGACAGGAAGCGGTAGGGCACATGGCGTATGAGCCGCGGCAGCCGATGACCGAATCTCGCCCCTTGCTCGAGCGACGCCGAGAACTCGATGCGCTCGACTCGACTTTGTCGAAGCTGCACCGCGCCGTCGAAGGCATGCCGCAGGCGCGCGCGGGCGGGCTGCTCGCCTTCACCGGCGCGGCCGGGCTGGGCAAGACGGCGCTCATCACGCAGGCGCGGGCACGAGCGGAGGCACTGGGGTTCACGGTGTTCTCGGGCCGGGGCGGCGAGAGGGAACAGGAGGTGGCGTTCCGCGTGGTGCGCCAACTCGTCCAGCCCGCACTGGCGGCGATGGACGACGCGGAACTCCGTACGTTCCTGGGGAGTTGGTACGACATCGTCGCCGGCGCGCTCGGTCTCGAAGCGACGGACACCGCCCATGCGCCGGACCCGACCGGCGTGCGGGACGGTCTCGACTGGGTCATGACCCGTCTCACGATGAGGGAGTCTCCCGTCGTCCTGCTTCTGGACGACCTGCACTGGGCCGACGCAGAGTCGCTCAGTTGGCTCGCGTCCTTCGCGCCGCGGGCCGCGGACCTGCCGCTGCTGATCGTCGTCGCCTACCGGCCCGACGAACTGCCGCCCGAGGCGGCCGCTTTCCGCACTCTCGTCACGCATCACGGGAACCGTCCGTACGTTCTGGAGCCACTGACCCGCGCCGGCGTGGCACGCATCATCAGGGACGAAGTGGGGGACGGGGCCGAGGACGACTTCTGCGAGAAGTGTTTCAAGGCGACCGACGGGAGCCCGCTCAACACCGTGGAACTCGCCATCGGCCTCGCTCAGCGCAAGGTGAAGGGCACTGACGACGACCTGTCCCTCATGCGGGACATCGCCTCGGCGGTCAGCGGCCCGGGACTGATCGAACGGCTGCTGAAGCTCGGCCCGACCACCGTCCGCTTCGCGCAGGCCGCGGCCGTCCTGGGCGCGCCCTTCTCACCGGAGCTCGCCGCCGCCGTCGCGGTGATCGGCAGGGAGGACAGCATCGAGGCGATCGAGAAACTGCGTGTCGCCCGGATCGTGGCCGACGGCGAGGGGCCCGGTGGGAGCCTCGACTTCGTCCACTCGCTGATCCCGACGACGATCTACCGGCACATCAAGCCGGCTCTGCGCGTCTTCATGCACAACACGGCCGCGTTGGCCGTCCGGGATGCGGGGTTCAGTGCCGCCAAGACCTCGCGCCACCTGCTGGAACTCCCGTGCGAGGGCAAGACCGAGGTGGTCGAGTGTCTCCGGGAGGCGGCCCGTGAGTTCCTTCGCGCCGGGGCCCCGGAGTCCGCCCGGCGCGTCCTGGCCCGTGCGCTGCTGGAGCCGCCGCTCCCGGAGGACCGTGCCGTACTCCTCCACGAACTCGCCGGCGCGACCTTCCTGATCGAGCCCACGGCCACGGTCACCCTGCTCAAGGAGGCACTGGCCCAGACCGGGATGGATCCCGCTCTGCGCGCCTCCATCGTCTACCGGCTGACCCAGGCACTGGCCCACACCGACCAGTTGGCCGAGGCGGCGGCCGTCGCCGACGACGAGTCACGCCAGACCACCAATGCCCGCATCCGGCTGCGCATGCAGGCCGATCACTTCGTCTGGAGTTCGTTCCGCACGGACGAGCCCGATGCGCCCGCCCGCTCGCGCCGACTGGCGAAGCTGGCCAGGCAACTGACCGGACGGGGCCTGGAGGAGCGGCGCATCCTGGGGCTGCGGGCCTGGGACGGGGTGTTGCGCGGCGAGCCGCGGCAGGGCGTCCTGGCGACCGCCGAGGAGGCCCTGCGCGACGGGCTGAGCTGGACCGACGAGAACCGAGGCTTCGAGGTGCCGGTCTCGGTCGCCCTCGTGTTCATGTACTGCGACCAGCCACGACGGGCCGAGGAGCTGTTCGCCGACGGCATCGCCGAGTGCGAGGCCAAGGGGTGGCGCGGCTCCCACCTCGCCCTGGGCCAGACCCTCTACGGCTACATCTGCTACCGACGCGGCCTTCTCGTGGACGCGGAGGAACTGGCACGGGAGGGGCTGCGCACCGCCGAGAAGGTGGAAGGGGCCGTGCCCGCCCAGTGGTTCGCCGTCGGCATCCTCATCCAGACCCTGCTGGCCCGTGGCCGCACCCCCGAGGCACGCAAGATCGCGGACCAGTACCGCTACGGCGAGATGGTCCCGAACGCCGTCATCTACCCCGACCCGCGCTCCGTGTACGCCGAACTGCTCATCGCGGAGGGACGGCACGGCGAAGCGGAGCGCCTGCTGTCCGGCCTCGGGGAGTGGCTGGACTCGCGGGGCTGGCGCAACCCCGCCTGGTGCCGCTGGCAACTGAACCTGGCGCAGGCCGTCGCCGCCACCGATCCCGAGCGGGCGGTCCCGCTCGCCCGGGACGCCGTCAAGCGGGCCCGGGACTTCGGCGCGGCCTCCGTGATCGGTCAGGCGCTCCGGGTCGAGGCGGAGGTGACCGCCGGGCCGGCGGCGCTGGACGTGCACGCGGAGGCCGTCGAGCATCTGGAGGGGTCGCCCGCCTCGTACGAGCTGGCCCGGGCGCTGGTCGGGCACGGTGCCGCGCTGTCGCGCAACGGCCTGCTCCAGGAGGCCGCGAACCGGCTCTACCAGGGGCTGGAGAGCGCCGTCCACTGCGGTGCCGAGACACTGGCCGCCCGCGCCAGGGAGGAGCTGTCGGCAGCCGGGCTGCGCCCGCTGCCGCTGCGCTACGGGCAGACGGACACGCTCACCGTCCAGGAGCGCAAGACCGCCGAACTGACCGTCCAGGGGCAGCCGGTGGCCGTCGTCGCGAAGGAACTGCGGCTCACCGAACAGGGCGTGCGGCAACTGCTCTCGTCCGTCTACCGCAAGATCGGCACCGATGCCACCGATCTCGCCGCGGCCCTGGCCGACTTCCCCGGGGCCCGGCACTGACCGCCGTCACAGGGGCCGCTGCCGCCCCTCCCAGTACGGCTCCCGCAACCGCCGTTTGTACAGCTTCCCGTTGGGATCGCGGGGCATCTCGGCGATGAAGTCCACGGTCCTGGGCCGCTTGTACCCGGCGAGCCGCTCGGCGCAGTGGTCGAGGAGCGTGGCGGCGAGGGCGGGGCCGGGCTCGTGTCCCGGGGCCGGTTCGACGACCGCCTTGACCTCCTCGCCCCAGTCGTCGTGCGGGATGCCGAAGGCGGCGGCGTCGGCGACGGCGGGGTGGGCGAGCAGCGCGGACTCGATCTCGGCGGGGTAGATGTTGACGCCGCCCGAGATGATCAGGTCGATCTTGCGGTCGCGGAGGAAGAGGTAGCCGTCCTCGTCGAGGACGCCGAGGTCGCCGACGGTGAAGAAGTCGCCGATGCGGTTCTTGCGGGTCTTGTCCTCGTCCTTGTGGTAGGCGAAGCCGCCGGTCGTCATCTTCAGGTAGACCGTGCCGAGTTCACCGGGCGGGAGGCGGTCGCCTGCGTCGTCGAAGATCGCCAACTCGCTGATGGGCCAGGCCTTTCCGACCGTGCCGGGCTTCTTCAGCCAGTCCTCGGCGGTCGCGAAGGCCCCGCCGCCCTCGCTGGCCGCGTAGTACTCCTCCACACATGTGCCCCACCAGTCGATCATCGCCCGCTTCACATGGTCCGGGCAGGGTGCGGCGCCGTGGATGGCGTGCCGCATGGACGTGACGTCGTACGACTGTCTGGTGGCCGCCGGGAGGGCCAGCAGGCGGTGGAACTGGGTGGGGACCATGTGGGTGTGGGTACAGCGGTGGGCGTCGATGAGGCGGAGCATCTCCTCGGGCGTCCACTTGTCCATCAGGACCAGCGGGTGGCCGATGTGCAGGGACGCGCCCGCGAACTGGAGGACGGCGGTGTGGTAGAGCGGCGAGCAGACGAGGTGGACGTTGTCGTCGAACGGCCGGACGCCGAAGATGCCGAGGAAACCGCCGAGGTAGGCCTCCTCGGGCGGTTTGCCGGGCAGCGGGCGGCGGATGCCGCGTGGCTGGCCGGTGGTGCCCGAGGTGTAGTTCATGACCCAGCCGAGGGTGCGGTCGGCGGGCGCCGACTCCGGTTGCCCGTCGAGGAGTTCGGCGTACGGGCGGAAGCCGTCGACGTCGCCGACGGCGTACCGGTGGGTGGCGGGGAGGCCGGCCTCGTCGGCGGCGCGGCGCGCCTGGTCGCCGTAACGCTCGTGGGCGAGCAGGACCTTGGCGCCGGAGTCGGAGACGATCCAGGCGATCTCCGGGCCGACGAGGTGGTGGTTGACGGGGACGAGGTAGAAGCCGGCCTGGGTGGCGGCGAGATGGGCGGTGAAGAACTCCGCCGAGTTGGGCAGCACGACGGCGAAGGCGTCGCCGCGTTCGAGTCCGGCGGCGCGCAGGCCGTGCACGAGCCGGTTGGCGGCGGCGTGCAGGCGTCCGGCGGTCCACTGCTCGCCGTCGGGTGCGATGAGGACCGTGCGGTGGGGGTCGGCGGTCGCCTGGGCCCAGAAGCCCGTGGGGGGTGTGCCGGTGCTCGTCACTGGCCGCTCCTTCCGGCGATGCGGTTGACGTGGTCCACGGCCTGTTCGAAGCCGCGGGTGAGGTCGTCGAAGACGGCCTGGACGCTGCGGACGTCGTTCATCCGGCCGACGATCTGGCCGACGGGCGTGCCGAGCAGCGGGTCCACCTCGTGCTTCTGGATGCGTGAGACGGCTTCGGCGACGAGCAGTCCCTGCAAGGGCATGGGGAGGGTGCCGGGTCCGTCGGGGGCGTCCCAGGCGTCGGTCCACTCGGTGCGGAGCTGGCGGGCGGGTTTCCCGGTCAGCGCGCGGGAGCGGACCGTGTCGCCGGAGCCGGCCGCGAGGAGCTTGCGGGTGAGGGCGGGCGAGTGCAGGTCGGCCTCCGCGGTGGTCAGCCAGACCGACCCGAGCCATACGCCCTGGGCGCCCAGCGCGAGGGCGGCGGCGGCCTGCCGTCCGCTGCCGATGCCGCCGGCGGCCAGCACCGGCAGCGGGTGCACGGCCTCGACGACCTCCGGGGTGAGCACCATGGAGGCGATCTCGCCGGTGTGCCCGCCCGCCTCGTAGCCCTGGGCGACGACGATGTCGATGCCGCCGTCCTGGTGCTTGCGGGCATGCCGGGCGCTGCCCGCGAGCGCGGCGACGAGGACGTTGTGCTCGTGGGCGCGGGCGACGACGTCGGGGGGCGGGGAGCCGAGGGCGTTGGCCAGCAGCCGGATCGGGTAGTCGAAGGCGACGTCGAGCTGGCTGCGGGCGACCTGCTCCATCCAGCCGGTGATCCGCCACCCGGACGCCTCGCCCTCGGCCAGTTCCGGGACGCCGTACTTGGCGAGGGTGTCCCGCACGAACTGCCGGTGCCCCTCGGGGATCATCGCCTCGACGTCGGCCTCGGTCACCCCCTCTACTTTCTTCGCGGGCATGACGACGTCGAGCCCGTACGGTTTGCCGTCGACGTGCGCCTCGATCCAGTCGAGGTCGCGTTTGAGGTCGTCGGGGGCGGTGTAGCGGACCGCGCCGAGCACGCCGAAGCCGCCCGCGCGGCTGATGGCCGCGGCGACGGCGGGGAACGGCGTGAACCCGAAGACGGCGTGCTCGACTCCCAGTTGCTTGCTCAGCTCCGTCTGCATGGGCGCAGGATGCCCCAGCCGGCCGGCCGACGGAAGGCTTTTTCTGATACACCGTCAGATTCCTGCGCCGGGGCTGGTGTTCGGTCGCCGCGGGGTCTCAGTCGGCCGGGGTCTCCAGTACCGCCATCGCCGCGTTGTGGCCGGGCACTCCGCTGACCCCTCCGCCGCGGACCGCGCCGGCGCCGCACAGCAGGACGTTCGCGTGCCGGGTCTCCACGCCCCAGCGGCCGGTGCCGTCCTGGGCGTAGGGCCAGGCGAGGTCGCGGTGGAAGATGTTGCCGCCGGGGAGTCCGAGGTCGCGTTCGAGGTCCAGCGGGGTCCTCGCCTCGATGCAGGGGCGGCCGTCGGCGTCGGTGGCCAGGCAGTCGGCGAGGGGTTCGGCGAGGTGGGCGTCGAGTTGGGCGAGGGTGGCTTTGAGGAGTTCCTCGCGGACGGCGTCGTTGTCCCGTGCGAAGAGCCGGGCGGGGGTGTGCAGGCCGAACAGGGTCAGGGTCTGGTAGCCCTGCTCGACGAGGTGCGGGCCGAGGATGCTCGGGTCGGTCAGGGAGTGGCAGTAGATCTCGGAGGGCGGGGCGGCGGGGAGTTCACCGGCGGCGGCCTGGGCGTGGGCGGCGGCGAGTTGCTCGTAGCCCTCGGCGATGTGGAAGGTGCCGGCGAACGCCTCGCGCGGGTCGACGGCGCTGTCGCGCAGCCTGGGCAGCCTCTTGAGCAGCATGTTCACCTTGAGCTGGGCGCCCTCGGCGGGGGCGGGCGGCGCGTCGCCGGTGAGGGCCGCGAGGGCCTGCGGGGAGGCGTTCACGAGGACGTGGCGGGCGGCGGCGACGCCCTCGCCGTCGGCCGTGCGGTAGGTGACCTCGGCCGTACGGCCGTCCGTGGCGATGCGCAGCGCCTCGTGGCCGGTGGCGAGGACGGCGCCCGCGTCCCGGGCGGCGGCGGCGAGGGCGTCGGTCAGGGCGCCCATGCCACCGACGGGGACGTCCCAGGCGCCGGTGCCGCCGCCGATGACGTGGTAGAGGAAGCAGCGGTTCTGTTGGAGGGAGGGGTCGTGGGCGTCGGCGAAGGTGCCGATGAGGGCGTCGGTGAGGACCACGCCGCGTACCAGGTCGTCGGTGAAGCGCTCCTCGACGGCGACGCCGATGGGCTCCTCGAAGAGGGTCCGCCACGCCTCCTCGTCGTCGACGCGCCGGCGCAGTGCGTCGCGGGTGGGCAGCGGTTCGGTGAGGGTGGGGAACACGCGCTGGGCGACGCGGCCGGTCATGCCGTAGAAACGCTCCCAGGCCGCGTACTCGCGCTCACCGCCCGTCAGCCGCGCGAAGGCCTCCCGGGTGCGCGCCTCGCCGCCGCCCACGAGCAGTCCGGTCGGCCGCCCGCCGCGTTCCACGGGGGTGTACGAGGAGATGGTGCGGCCCTGGACGCGGAAGCGCAGGCCCAGGTCCCGGACGATCTTCTGCGGGAGGAGGCTGACCAGGTACGAGTAGCGTGACAGCCGGGCGTCCACGCCCGCGAACGGGCGGGTGGAGACGGCGGCGCCCCCGGTGTGGTCCAGCCGCTCCAGCACCAGCACGGACCGCCCGGCCCGGGCCAGATAGGCGGCGGCCACCAGCCCGTTGTGCCCACCGCCGACGATGACGACGTCGTAGGCACGGTGTCCCCCGGGGGCGCGGCCACCCTCGGCTCCCTCATGCCCCTCGGTTCCTTCATGTCCCTCGTGTGCACGCATGCCTCTTCGTAACACGACCCGATCAAGATCGGCCAGAGGCGGTCAGGCACGGGGGGTACGAGGCGGCTGACGCGTTGTCGGCTGCGACTCCCTGGGGCGGGTGCGGGCGATCAGTCGGGTCTCGATGGTGCGCAGGGTCGAGATCGTCTCCTCGGGCACTTCGCTTCCGACGAGGAGCGCCGGAAGTTCTCCTCCGGCAACGCGGCGGCGCTGTTCGGCCTCGACCGCTGAGCGCGGCGAGCGAGGCACGGCGTCCGTCGGTCTGCGATGTCGGACGCCGTGCCCGTGGGCGCGGCGGTGGGTTCAGTCGGTGATGCGGACGGGGAGTTCGGACAGGCCGCGCATGATGATGTTGGGGACCCGGGGCGGTGTGTCGGTGAGGAGTTCCAGGTTCAGTGCGGTCAGGGCGGATATCGCGGCCTGGGCGGTGAGCCGGGCCAGCGGTGCGCCGACACAGAAGTGGATGCCGAGGCCGAAGCCCAGGTTGCGGCCGGCGGGGCGGTCCAGTTTGAGGTCGTCGGGGTCGTCGTAGACCGCCGGGTCGTGGCTGGCCGCGCCGATCATCAGCATGATCTGGTCGCCCGGCTGGACGGTCTGCCCCGCGATCTCGGCCTCGGCCAGGGCGACCCGGGCGATCATCTGCACCGGCGCGTCGAAGCGCAGCATCTCCTCGACGGCGGCGGGCACCCGGTCCGGGTGGGCGCGCAGCCAGTCCCGCTGTTCGGGGCGGCTGAGCAGCGCGAACATACCGTTGCCGATGAGGTTGACGGTGGTGGCGTACCCGGCCGAGAGCAGCAGCGTGCAGGTGACCTCCAGCTCGTGCGGGGTCAGGGCGTCCCCGCCCTCCTCGACGGCGACCAGTTCGCTGATCAGGTCGGTGCCCGGGGCGGCCCGGCGCTGCTCGGCCAGCTCGCCGATGTACTCGTACAGCTCGGCGCGGGCGCTGTCCCGCTTGGCGACGTCCTCGGGGGCGAGCAGGAAGCTCGGGTCCAGGCCGCGGGCGATGTCGCCGGACAGCTCGTCGAAGCGGGCGGCGTGCTCGGCGGGGACGCCCAGCAGCGCGTTCTGCATCCGGCCCGGCAGTGGGTGCGCGACCGCGCGCATCAGGTCGATCGGGCCGTCGCCCGCCTCGGCGCGGGCGGTCTCGATCAGCTCGCGCACGATCTGGTCGGCGGTGGCGCGCATCCTGTCCACCTGGCGCGCGGAGAACGCCTTGCCGACCAGGGCCCGGATCCGGGTGTGCTCGGGCGGGTCGGCGAAGATGAACGGCCGGACCACCGAGCCGTCGGCCTCGGTGCGGAAGTGGTCGGCGACGGTGGCGCCGTCGCCCCAGCCGAACCGCTGGTCGCGCAGCACCGCCGAGCAGGCCTCGTGCCCGGTCACCGCCCACAGTCCCAGCGGGGTGCGGGTCACCGGGCCCTTGTCACGGACCTGCGTGTAGCTGGGGTAGGGGTCGGCCAGGAAGGCCGGGTCGAACGGGTCGAAGGGCAGCAGTTGGGCGATGAATTCCGGGTCGAGCATCGGTGCTTCGGTCATGACTGGTCGTTCCCAACCCCGCGCGGGATAGCGGTCGCCGCGCGGAAAGGTCTCGTCTCGGGGTGTTCGGGGTGGTGCCGCGCCGGGTGTCAGCCCGCGGCGACCGGGGTGGCCGGGCCGACCGGGGTTGCTGCGGTGAAGGTCACCGGGAGGTGGTCGAGGCTGTTGGCCACCAGGCTGGGCGTCCAAGTCAACTTCTCCTCCGGAACCGCGAGTTGGAGGTCCTCGAAACGGTCGAACAAGGTGCGCAGGGCGATCCGGGCCTTGAGCCGGGCCAGCGGGGCGCCGATGCAGAAGTGCGTGCCGTGGCCCAGCGCCAGGTGCCTGGACGCGTCGCGGTGGATGTCCAGCGTCTGCGGGTCGCTGAACTGCCCGGCGTCGTGGTTGGCCGCCGCCAGCGAGATCATCACGTGCTCGCCCGCCCGGACCTGCGCGCCGCCCAGCACCATGTCCTCGGTGGCGAAGCGGTACACCGCGGTGAACACCGGGCTGGTCAGCCGCAGCAGTTCCTCGACGGCCGGGCCGAGCGCCTCGGGGTCGTTCTTGACCTCGGCCAGTTGCCCGGGGTGGCGCAGCAGTTCGAGGATGCCGTTGGACAGCAGGTTGATGGTGGTCTCCGCGCCGGCCAGGAGCAGCAGCATGACCGTGGAGCGGATCTCCAGGTCGGCGAGGGCGTCGCCGTCCTCGTTGGCCTGCACCAGACCGGAGATGAGGTCCTGGCCGGGGTCGGCGCGGCGCTGCGCGGTCAGGTCGGTCAGGTACTCCTCGAACCAGCCGACCGAGGCGACGACCTCCTCAGGGCTGGAGGAGTTGCCCAGGCCGACGAAGATGTAGGTGTTGCGCTCGAACTCCTCGCGGTCGGCCAGCGGCACGCCGAGCATCTCGTACAGCACCGTCGATATCAGCGGCGAGATGAAGGCGTCCTTGAGGTCGGCGGTGCCCGCCTCGGCGACCGCGTCGAGCAGTTCGTCGGTGATCTGCTGGATCCGCTCGCCGAGGTCGGCCACCCGGCGCGGGGTGAACGCCTTGGACACCAGTCCGCGCAGCCGGGTGTGCTCGGGCGGGTCGGCGAGGTTCATGTGCTGGTTGAGGATGGACTTGCGGCCGTCGTAGCCCAGCGAGGGCCACAGCTCGGGCAGCGCGTTGTCCCAGTTCTTGCTCAGCTTGCGGTTGTTGAGCGCGGCGAGCGCCTCGTCGTAGCGGGTGATCATCCAGACCGGGTTGCCGTCGGGCAGCAGCAGTCGCTCCACCGGGCGGGGCTCGGGCAGGCCGGGCGTCCACGGGCGGGGGCCCGCCGGGGCGTCGGCGTGCACGGGACAGCCGGTGGCCACCTCACCGTCGGGGTTGGGCATGTCGTGTCCTCTCATCGTGGGTGCTCGGCCGTCACCGAGCGGTCGCGGCCGGGGATGACGGGGCGGGGGCCAGCGCGGCGAGCTGCGCAGCGACGCCGGGGAACCGGTCCGCGCCGCCGGAGGCGGCCACGTAGCCGTCCGGGCGCAGCAGTACGAACCGCTGTTTTGGGCCGTCCAGCGGGAAGTGCGCGACCAGTTCGGGCAGCCGGTCGGCCAACTCGGCTGCGGTGGCGGCGAGTTGGCCGGTCGGGCCGCCGTAGGTGAGCAACTGGAAGCGGCCGGCCAGTTCGTCGGAGGGCCGGGGGATCCATCGGGGGTCCCGGGTTCCGGGTCGCGGCCTGGAGCGCTGCGTGCGGTCGGCGGGGGCGCCGAACAGTACGTCCGGGTAGTGGCTGCGCCAGCCGGCCAGCATCGGGGCGTAGCCGCGGGCCAGCGCGCCGGAGCCCGCCAGCAGCCGCCAGGTGAGGTCGCGGATCCGGCGGGCCAGCGGGCCGGCCACGGCCTGCCGGGCCATCCGGCCGGTGGCCTGGAGGGTCTGCGCGATCGCGGCGCGCCGCTCGGGGTCGTAGCTGTCCAGGATCGACTCGTGCAGTCGGCCGTGCACCACGCCGGCGAGCTTCCAGGCCAGGTTGCGGGTGTCCGGGATGCCGAGGTTGAGGCCCTGGCCGCCGATCGGGCTGTGCACGTGCGCGGCGTCGCCGACGAGGAAGCAGCGGCCGGAGCGCAGCGCGCCGGCCACCCGCTCGTCGCTGGAGAACAGCGTCACGGTGCGCACCTCGGTGAAGCGCAGCCCGCCGGGGCCGCGTTCGTCCAGCAGTGCCTGGGCGTGTTCGGCGGTGGCCTCGGTGCCCGCCGGGACGGCGCCGGAGAGGCGGAACTCGCCGCCGGGCAGCGGGGCGAGCAGCGCGACTCCGGCGTCGGCGAGGAAGTAGTGGATCTCCTCGGTGCTGATCCCCTGGGTGCCGCTCTCCCCCGTGCCGTTCCCCCCGTCGCCGGTCTCCCCCGTGCCGGTCTTCCCGGCGATGCGTCCCTCGGCGAGGAGGAAGGTGGCCGGGAACCGGGCTCCGGAGAAGTCGATGCCCAACTGGGCGCGCACCTGGCTGCGCAGCCCGTCCGCGCCCACCACCCAGTCGGCCTCGATCTCGGTGGTGCCGCCGTCCGCGCGGGTCGCGGTGACCGTCACGGTGTGCTCGCCCGGGACGACGTCGGTGACCCGGGTGCCCCACGCGACGTCGACGCCGCGGTCGGCCAGCGTCTCCGCCAGCAGCCGCGCGGTGCGCTCCTGGGGCAGCACCAGCGGGGCGTTGACCTCGCTCAGCGGCACCCGCACGCTGCCGCCGGTCCCCAGGTGGTAGTGGAGCGCGGCGGGCCGTACGGCGTCGCGGGCGGCGCGCTCGGCCAGGCCGAGTTCGCCGAGCACCTCGCGCACCGGCGGCCACAGCAGGATCGCCCGGGAGCCGGTGTGCGGCCGGCTCTCCGCGTCCACCACGGTGACCTCGACGCCGAGCCGGCTCAACTGCGCGGCCATGGCCAGGCCGCAGGGGCCCGCGCCGACGACCAGAACGGTAGTACGTTGCGTCATCGCTTCTCCAGCCACTCGTGCACCGCCTGAGCAGTACGGTCGGCGTGCTCTTCGAGGACGGTGAAGTGGTCGCCCACCAGTTCCACCGCGTCGTGCGGGTAGGCCCAGGTGGCCGGCGGGCGGTCGAACCCGGCGAGGGGCTCGGTGGCGCGGGCCACCAGGATCGGCGTCGGGCAGGCGCCGGGTTCCCAGTCGGTGAGCAGCCGCAGGTAGCCGCCCATCGCGGTGAGGCGGGCGTCGGTGGCCGCGCCGCTGTCGGCCAGCCGGGCGAACATCTGCTCGAACAACGCGGCGCCGCTGGTGGGCAGTTCGGCGCCGAACACGAAGGTGTCGATGAGCACCAGGGCAGCGGCCGGGCGGCCCAGCGCGGCCAGTCGGGCCGCCACGCCGTCGGCCAGCAGGCCGCCCGAGGAGTAGCCGACCAGCACCACCGGCCGCTCCCCCGCCGCCGCCAGCACCTGGCGGGTGGCGGCCTCGATCGCGGCGGGCCGGTCGGCGGGCAGCGGTTCGCCGTCCAGGTAGCCGGGCAGCGCGATGGCGGAGACCGCGCGCCGCTCGCGCAGTCCGGCGGCGAACCGGGCGTACTGGTGCGGGCCGGAGGTTGCCAGCACGGTGGGCAGGCAGACCAGCACCGGGCCCTCGTCGTGCGCGGTCAGCTCCACCGGTTCGGGCAGGGCGCCGGCCTCCTCGGCGGAGCCGAAGGTGGTGCGCAGCTTGGCGGCGGCGGCGAGCAGTTCGACGAACTCGCCGGTCTTCCCGGCCTCGGCCGCCCGGTGCTGGAAGGCCGCGAACAGGCCTGGCTCGGCCACGGCGGTGGCGACCGGGTCCGGGCCGAGTTCGCCCTGAAGGTGGCGGGCCAGCGCCTCGGGGGTGTCGTGCTCGAACAGGGTGGCCGCGGTCAGCCGCACCCCGGTGGCCGCCGTCAGCCGGTTGCGCAGTTCCAGTGTGGTCAGCGAGTCGAAGCCGTGTTCCAGGAGCCGGCGGGCCGGGTCGATCGCGGAGCTGTCCGGGAAGCCCAGAACGGCCGCGGCCTGCCCGGTGATCGCCGCCAGCAGCACGCCCAAGCGCTCCGCGGCGGGCAGCGCCGCCAGTTCGCCGACGACCGGGGTGGCCGGGCCGGTGGCCGTACGGCGGCCCCGGTCGGGGGTGAACTCGGCGATCAGCGGGCGGGGGCCGGTGAGGGTGTACGCGCCCCTGAACCGCGGCCAGTCCACCTCGGCCAGCAGCAGGCGGGTGTCGCCCGCGGTGAGCGCGTCGCCGAGCGCGGCGAGGGCGCGGTGCTCGTCCAGCACCCCGATGCCACGACTGGCCAGCCGTTCCCGGCGGGTGGCCGCGACACCCGTGGTGTCGGCCGGGTCCGCCCAGGGGGCCCAGGCCACCGACAGGGCGGGCAGCCCGGCCGCGGCACGGTGCTCGGCCAGCGCGTCCAGCCCGGCGGTGGCCGCCGCGTAGGCGGCCTGGCCGATGCCGCCGAAGGTGCCGGAGATCGAGGAGAACAGCACGAAGGCGGTGAGCGGGGCGTCGCGGGTCAGCTCGTGCAGATGCCACGCGGCGGTGACGCCCCGGCGCGGCGCGGATGCGGCTGCGCCGTCGAGGGTGCTCAGCGGTGTCTCGTCGAGCGGTACGGCGGTGTGCACGACGGCGGTGAGCGGCTGCCCGGCGGGCAGTTCGGCGAGCAGCGCGGCCACCGCCGCACGGTCGGTCAGATCGCAGGCGACGGTGCGCACCTCGACGCCCAGTTCACGCAGTTCGGCGGTGGCGTCCTCGGCCGGTGCGTCGCCGCCGGGGTCGACGGTCAGCAGCAGCGCGGGAGCGCCCGCGGCGGCCAGCGAACGGGCCACGGCCGCGCCCACGGCGGTGTCCGCACCGGTGACCAGGGTGGTGCCGGTGGGCCGCCAGGCGGCGCCGGTCGGCGCGGTCAGTGGGCTGCGCACCAGGCGGCGGGCGAACAGCCCGGCCGGGCGGACGGCGAGCTGTTCCTCGCCGGTACGCCCGGACAGCGCCGCGCACCAGCGGGTCAGCGCCCGTTCGTCGGGCCGGGCGGGCAGGTCGACGATGCCGCCGGTGAGATCGGGGTGTTCCAGGGACACCGTCGGGGCCAGGCCCCACAGTGCGGCCCGGTCCGGGTCGCCGTCCGGCGCGGCGTCCAGGGCCACCGCTTCCGTGGTGGTGAACCAGAGCGGGGCCGCCACGCCCAGCTCGAGCAGGGCGCGGACCAGGGACACGGCGGCCGGCCAGTCCAGCAGGGCGAGCACGCCGTCCGGCCGCGCCCCGGCCAGCGCGGTGCGCAGGGCTTCCGGGGCCGACGGGTCGGCGGTGACCTCGACCCGGATCACCCGAGCGCCGTGCCGGGCCAGCGCATCGGGTTCCGGTCCGGTGTGCCCGGGTGGCACGGCGACCAGCCAGTCGCCGGACAGCCGGGGGCTCGCCGGGTCGGGCACCGGCCGCCAGTCCAGTGCGTAGCGCCAGGAGTCCACGACGGACTGCTCACGACGCTGCCGCCGCCAGGCGGACAGCGCGGGCAGCACCGCGGCCAGTGGTTCGGCGTCCAGCTCCAGGGTCTCGGTGAGGCCGGCCAGGTCGGCGTTCTCCACCGCTTCCCAGAAGCCGGACTCCACCGCGTCGGCCGGGGCCGCCGGGTCGGATACGGCGGTGGCGTCGGCCTCGGGCCAGTAGCGCTGCCGCTGGAAGGGGTAGGTGGGCAGGTCCACCCAGGCGGTGTCCCGGCCGGCCAGGGCGACGCCGAGGTCGACCGGAGCGCCGCGGGTGTGCGCGTCGGCGACCGAGCGCAGGAACCGGTCCAGGCCGCCCTGGTCGCGGCGCAGCGAACCGACCACGGCGGCGTCGGCCCCGGCGTCCTCGGCGATGTCCTGCACGGCGGTGACCAGCACCGGGTGCGGGCTGACCTCGACGAAGAATCGCAGCCCCGCGGCCAGCAGGGTGCGCACGGCCGGGTCGAAGGCCACCGGCCGGCGGGCGTTGTCGAACCAGTACGGCGCGCCCAGGGTGGCGGGGTCGGTGAACTCGCCGGTGACGGTGGAGCAGAACGGCACCGTGGTGGCGGTGGGCCGGATGTCGGCGAACATGTCCAGGATGCGTTCGCGCAGCGGGTCGACCTGGTCGCAGTGCGAGGCGACGGTGGAGCCGACCAGCCGGGCGCGCAGCCCGTCGGCGGTGGCCTCGGCGACGAACCGGTCCAGACCGGCCGGCGGGCCGACCACGGTGACCGCGTTGGGGCCGTTGACGCCGCCGATGTGCAGCGTGTCGTCGCCCTGGGCGGCCAGCCTGGCGCGGACCTGCTGCTCGGGCGCGGCCACGGACACCACCGCGCCGTTGCCGCGCAGTTCGTCGGCGAACAACTGGCTGCGCAGCACTACGATCTTCAGCGCGTCGTGCAGGGACAGCGCCCCCGCGGTGTAGGCGGCGGCGATCTCGCCCTGGCTGCTGCCGACCACCGCGGCCGGGGTGAGGCCGTAGGAGCGCCACAGCTCGGCCAGCGACACCATCACCGCGAACAGCACCGGCTGCAGGATCTCGATGGGCTCCATGGAGGGAGCGCCGGGCGCGCCGCGCAGCACGTCGGCGATGGACCAGTCCACGAAGGCGCGGGCCGCGCTGTCGCACTCGGCCAGGTGCGCGGCGAACACCGGGGCGGAGTCGAGCAGTTCGACGGCCATGCCCGCCCACTGCGAGCCCTGACCGGGGAACACGAACACGACCCGGTCGGTCGGCACGGCGGTGCCACTGACCACCGCGTCGTGCGGCCGCCCCTCGGCCAGCGCGCGCAGTCCCGCAGCGACGGTGTCCGCGTCGTCGGCGACGACCACGGCACGGTGTTCGAGGGCGGAACGGTGACGCAGCAGGGCGGCGGCGAGATCGGGCAACGGCGTCCCACGCTGCACCAACGGCAACAGCCGATCGCCCTGAGCCCGCAACGCCTCCCGACTGCGACCCGACACCGCTATGGGTACGGGGGCGGGCGGGGCGGTCGGAACGGTTGTGCCGGCCGGGGCGGTTGTGGCCGCCGGGGCGGCGGTACCGGCTGGGGCAGTCGTGCCCGCCGGGGCAGTCGTGCCCGCCGGGGCAGTCGTGCCCGCCGGGGCAGTCGTGCCCGCCGGGGCAGTCGTGCCCGCCGGGGCAGTCGTGTCCGCCGGGGCGGACGAGGCGGTCGCGCCTGCCGGGGCAGTGGTAGCGGCCGGGGCGGTCGTGCTTGCCCGAGCGGACGGAACGGCCGTGCCCGCCGGGGCAGTCGTGCCGGGCGAGGTCGGCCGGCCGTCGGGGGTGTCGGGGTCCGGGGTGATGAACTCCGGGGCCTGTTCCAGGAGGACGTGGGCGTTGGTGCCGCTGATGCCGAAGGCGGAGACGCCGGCGCGGCGTGGGCGGCCGGTTTGTGGCCAGGGTTGGGGCTCGGTCAGCAGTGCCACGTTGCCGGCGGAGAAGTCCACCTTGGAGGTGGGGGCGTCGACGTGCAGGGTGCGTGGCAGGTGGTCGCCGCGCAGCGCCATGACCATCTTGATCACGCCGCCGACCCCGGCGGCCGCGCCGGAGTGGCCCAGGTTGGACTTCAGCGAGCCCAGCCACAGGGGGCGGTCGGCGGGCCGGTTGCGGCCGTAGGTGGCCAGCAGCGCGTTGGCCTCGATCGGGTCGCCCAGCGCGGTGCCGGTGCCGTGTGCCTCGACCGCGTCGATGTCGGCGGCGGTCAGGTCCGCGTCGGCCAGCGCGGCGCGGATGACCCGTTCCTGTGAGGGCCCGTTGGGGGCGGTCAGCCCGTTGGACGCGCCGTCCTGGTTGACCGCCGAGCCGCGTACCACGGCCAGCACGCGGTGGCCGTTGCGGCGCGCGTCGGACAGCCGCTCCACGACCAGTACCCCGGCCCCTTCGGACCAGGCGGTGCCGTCCGCGGCCTCGGCGAACGCCTTGGCGCGGCCGTCGGGGGCCAGGCCGCGCTGCCGGGACAGTTCCACGAACCCGGCCGGGGTGGACAGCACGGACGCTCCCCCGGCCAGCGCGAGCGAACACTCGCCGCGGGCCAGCGACTGGCAGGCCAGGTGCAGGGCGACCAGCGAGGCCGAGCAGGCGGTGTCCACGGACAGCGCGGGCCCCTCCAGGCCCAGGGTGTAGGACACCCGGCCGGACAGCACGCTGATCGCGTTGCCGGTCAGCAGGAAGCCTTCCAGGTCGTCGGCGGCCTGCGCGGCGAGCATCCCGTAGTCCTGCGCGCCGCTGCCGACGAACACGCCGGTCTGGCTGCCGCGCAGCGACAGCGGGTCGATGCCGGCGTGCTCCAGCGCCTCCCAGGAGGTCTCCAGCAGCAGCCGTTGCTGCGGGTCCATGGCCAGCGCCTCGCGGGGCGAGATCCCGAAGAACGTGGCGTCGAAGTCGGCCACGTCGTGCAGGAATCCGGCCTCTTTGACGTAGGTGGTGCCGGGGCGGTCCGGATCGGGGTCGTAGAGGCGGTCCAGCGGCCAGCCCCGGTTGCCGGGGAAGGCCGACATCACGTCGTGGCCGGCGGCGACCACCTCCCACAGGTCATCGGGCGAGGCGATGCCGCCGGGGAAGCGGCAGGCCATGCCGACGACGGCGACCGGTTCGGCGTCGCGCTGCTCGTACTCGCGCAACCGCTGCCGGGTCTCGTGCAGGTCGACGGTGACCTTGCGCAGGTAGTCGCGGAGACGGGTGACATCACTCATGATCAGCTCAACTCCGAGTCGATGAACCGGAAGATCTCTTCGTCGCTGGCGGCCCCGAGCTGCTCGGTGACCGACTCGCGGTCGCCGTCCGGGCTCGGGGTCAGCCGGCCGACCAGGCTCTGCAGCCGGGTCAGGGCGCGCCGCCGGTCGTCCTCGCCGGACACCTCGGCCAGTACCCCGGCCAGCCGGTCGAGTTCCTCGTCCAGCGAGCCGAGGGCCGCCTCGGCGGGCACCACCAGTTGCTTGCGCAGGTGATCGGCGAGTTCGGCGGGGGTGGGGTGGTCGAACACCGCGGTGGCCGCGAGCCGTACGCCGGTGGCCGTGCCGAGCCGGTTGCGCAGGTTCACGGCGGCCAGCGAGTCGAACCCGAGGTCGGTGAACGGCCGCCCGGTGGGCAGTGCGTCCGGGTCGTCGTGGCCGAGCACGACGGCGACCTCCCGGCGTACCAGTGCGACGAGTTCGCGCCGCTGGTCGGCCTCGGGCAGCGAGCCGAGCCGGGCGGCGGGCCCGGAGTCGGACGCGGCCGGTCCGTCGGTGCCGGCGGCGAGAGCGGCGCGCACCTCGGGCAGTTCGCCGAGCAGCGGGCTGGGCCGGGCGGCGGTGAACGCGGGCGCGAAGCCGGCCCAGTCCACGTCGGCGACGGTCACCGTGGTGTCGGCGTGCCGTACCGCGTCGGCGAGCGCCGCGAGTGCCTGCTGCGGGGCGAGCGCCAGCACACCGCGGCGGCGCAGTTGTTCGCGGCGCTCGGCCTCGGCGGCGGCGTCCGCCGCGCCGAGCCCGGCGCCCTCCCAGGGGCCCCAGGCGACGGCGGTGGCGGGCAGTCCGCGAGCGTGCCGGTGCTGGGCCAGCGCGTCGAGGTAGGCGTTGGCCGCGGCGAACGCGCCCTGTTCGCTGCCGCCCCAGGTGGCCGCGACGGAGGAGAACAGCACGAACGCGTCCAACTCGCCGGTGAGCCGGTCCAGGTTGGCCGCGCCGCGCACCTTGGTGTCGAGGGTGGCGGCGACGTCGGCGAGGTCGGTGCCGGTCAGCGGGCCGGAGCGCAGCTCGCCCGCGGTGTGCACCACGGCGGTCAGCGGCAGGTCGGCCGGGATCGCTTCGAGCAGTTCGGCGAGGGCGGTCTCGTCGGCCGCGTCGCAGGTGCTCAGGGTGACCGGGACGCCGAGGTCGTCCGGTGCGGTGGCGGCCGGGTCGTCGGTGGTCAGCACCAGCGCCTGCGCGCCGCTCGCGGCGAGCCAGCGGGCCACCGGCAGGCCCATCGGGCCGAGGCCGTCGGTGACCAGCACGGTGCCGGTGGGCTGCCACAGCCGGACCGGGGTGCGTCCGCCCAGCGGGGCGTGCGCCAGCCGTGGCACCAGCACCCCGCTGTCGCGCACCGCCGCCTGGTCCTCGACACCCGCCTGGTCCTGTGCGCCCGCCAGCAGCGCGGCCAGCCGGTCGAGCCCGCGGCTCGGGTCCGTCGGCAGGTCGACGATGCCGCCGAACAGTTTCGGGTGTTCCAGCGCGAGGGTGCGGCCCAGGCCCCAGAGCATGGCCTGTTCGGGGTGCGGCAGCCGGTCGGCCGGGGTGGCGGCGACCGCGCCGCTGGTCACCAGCCACAGCACGGGCTCGGTGTTGTCGGTTTCGGTGTCGGTGTCCGCCAGGGCGCGTACCAGTTCCAGCGTGGCGGCGAGTCCGGCGGGTACGGCGGGCTGTTCCGGGTGCGGGCCCTCGGTCAGGCCCAGCAGCGAGACCACCCCGGACGCGCTGCCGACCTCGGCCGGTACGGCGTCCGGGCCGAGTACGCGGACCCGGGCACCGGCGCGGGTGAGCGCGGCGGCGCACTCCTCGGCCAGGGGCAGCCCGTCCGGGCTGACGACGAGCCAGTCGCCGGTCAGCACCGCCTCGGCCGCCTCGACCGGTCGCCAGCCGACGGTGTAGCGCCAGCCGTCGGTGGTGGCGGTCGCCTCCTGGGCGGCGCGCCAGGCGGCCAGTGCGGGCAGCACCTGGGCGAGCGGTTCGGCCGCGACGCCGAGCAGGCCGGCCAGCGCCTTCGGGTCGGCCGGGTCGGCGTCGTCGACGGCCGCCCAGAACGCGCCGTCCACCGCGTCGGCGCCGGTGCGCTCGGGGGCGGCGAGCCAGTAGCGCTGCCGTTGGAAGGCGTAGGTGGGCAGGTCCAGCGGGGCGGGCCTCCGGTCGTCGAAGGCGGCGGCCAGCCGGACCGGCAGTCCGGCGGTCTGCGCCTCGGCGACGGACAGCAGGAACCGGTCGAGGCCGCCTGCGTCGCGGCGCAGTGAACCGACGACGGTCACCTCGTCCAGCGTCTGGTCGATCCCGGGCACCAGCACCGGGTGGGGGCTGACCTCGACGAACCCGCGGTGGCCCTGTGCGGCCAGGGCGCGCACGGCCTGTTCGAAGTGGACGGTCTGGCGCAGGTTGCGGTACCAGTAGCCGGCGTCCAGCGCGGCGGGGTCGGCCCAGTCGGCGGTGACCGTGGAGAACATCGGTACGTTCGCCGCCTGTGGCCGTATCTCGGCGAGGGCCTCGATCAGTCGGGTCTCGATGCGCTGCACCTGCGCGGAGTGCGAGGCGTAGTCCACCGCGATCCGACGGACCCGTACCGCGCGTTGCTCGCAGTCGGCCAGCAGCCGGTCCAGTGCGGCGGAGTCGCCGGAGATGACGGTGGAGGCGGGGCCGTTGATCGCGGCGACGGTCACCTCGCCGCCGGCGGGCAGCAGGTCGGTCACCTCGTCGGCGGGCAGCGCCACCGACGCCATGCCTCCGTGGCCGGTCAGTTCCTCGGCGATGAGCCTGCTGCGCACGCAGACCACGAGCGCCGCGTCGCGCAGGGACAGCGCCCCCGCGACACAGGCAGCCGCTATCTCACCCTGCGAGTGACCGACCACCGCGTCGGGCTCCACCCCGAACGACCGCCACAGCGCCGCCAGCGACACCATCACCGCGAACGACACCGGCTGTACGACGTCCACCCGGTCCAACGACGGCTGACCCGCCTCGCCCCGCAGCACACCCACCAACGACCAGTCCACGAACTCGCCCAGCGCCGACGCGCACTCGGCCATCCGCGCCGCGAACACCTCCGACGAGTCCAGCAACTCGACCGCCATGCCCGCCCATTGCGCGCCCTGGCCGGGGAACACGAACACCGTGCGGGTGGCGGATCCGGCGGTTCCGGTGGCCACGTGCGGGGCGGCGTCCCCGGCGGCCAGCGCGGTCAGGCCGGTGAGCAGGTCCTCGCGATCGGCCGCGACGACCACCGCCCGGTGGGTGAGCGCGGAGCGCCCGGTGGCCAGGGCGGCGGCCGGCTCGGTCACTCCGGCGTCCGGGTCGGCGGCCAGCCAGGTGTGCAGCCGGCTGGCCTGGGCGCGCAGCGCGGCCTCGGTGTTGCCGGACAGCGGCACCGGTACGACCCGCCGGGGCGCCGGTCGCGGGGCCGGGAGCTCCGGGGCCTGCTCGATGATGACGTGTGCGTTGGTGCCGCTGATGCCGAACGAGGACACCCCGGCCCGGCGCGGCCGGTCGCGCTCCGGCCAGGGCTGCGCCTCGGTGAGCAGCCGTACCCCGCCGGCCGACCAGTCGACGTGCGGGGTCGGTTCGTCGAGGTGCAGGGTGCGCGGCAGCGTTCCGTGCCGCATCGCCTGGACGACCTTGATCACCCCGGCGACACCGGCGGCGGCCTGGGTGTGCCCGATGTTGGACTTGACCGAGCCGAGCCACAGGGGGTCGTCCTCGCGGCCGCGTCCGTAGGTCTCCAGCAGCGCCTGCGCCTCGATGGGGTCGCCCAGCGCCGTTCCGGTGCCGTGCGCCTCGACCACGTCGATGTCCGAGGTGGACAGGTGTGCGGCGGCCAGCGCGGTGCGGATGACCCGTTCCTGCGAGGGGCCGTGGGGTGCGGTGAGCCCGTTGGACGCGCCGTCGGAGTTGACGGCGGAACCGCGCAGCACGCCGAGGATCCGGTGGCCGTTGCGGCGCGCGTCGGACAGCCGTTCCACCACGAGCAGGCCGACGCCCTCGGACCAGACGGTGCCGTCCGCGGCGGCGGCGAAGGCCTTCACCCGGCCGTCGGCGGCCAGGCCGCGCTGCCGGGAGAACTCGATGAAGGTGCCCGGCGTGGACATCACCGTCACGCCGCCGGCCAGCGCGAGCGAGCATTCCCCGGCGCGCAGCGCCTGCGCCGCCAGGTGCAGGGTGACCAGCGAGGAGGAGCACGCGGTGTCCACGGTCATCGCCGGGCCCTGGAGTCCGAAGGCGTAGGCGACGCGGCCGGAGGCGACGCTGCCCGCGGTGCCCGCGCCGAGGTAGCCCTCGACGTCCTGCGGGGTGCTGGGGAGCCGGGTGGCGTAGTCGTGGTACATGACGCCGACGAACACGCCGGTGTCGGTGTCGCGCAGCGACAGCGGGTCGATGCCGGTGCGTTCCAGTGCCTCCCAGGAGGTCTCCAGCAGCAGCCGCTGCTGCGGGTCCATGGCGAGTGCCTCGCGCGGTGAGATCCCGAACAGGGCGGCGTCGAACTCGGCCGCGTCGTGCAGGAAGCCGCCCGCGGTGAGGTAGGTGTGTCCGGCCCGGTCGGGGTCGGGGTCGTAGAGGCGTTCGGTGTCCCAGCCGCGGTCGGTGGGGAACGGCGAGATGGCTTCGCCGTCCCCGGCCACCAGCCGCCACAGGTCCTCCGGGGAGCGCACTCCGCCGGGGTAGCGGCAGGCCATGCCGACGATCGCGATGGGCTCGTCGGCCGGGCCGGTGCGGCGGGGTTCGCCCCGGGTCGGGGCGGCGGCCGCGCTGAGCCTGGCCAGCAGGTACGCGGCGGTGGCCGCGATGCTCGGGTGGTCGAAGGCCAGTGTGGCGGGCAGCGGCAGTCCGGTGCCCGCCGCGAGCCGGTTGCGCAGTTCCACCGAGGTCAGCGAGTCGAAGCCGAGGTCGGTGAAGGCGCGCCGGTCGCCCAGTTCTTCCGCGCTGTCGTGGCCGAGGGTGGCGGCCACGGCAGTGCGTACGGTGTCGCGCACCAGCCTGCCGCGGGCGGCCTCGTCGAGCCCGGCGAACGCGGCCTCCAGCGCGCCGGTGGCCGTAGCGCGGCGGGCCGGGACGCGGACCAGGCCGCGCAGCACCGGGGCGGGCGGCACGGTGCGGGCCTGTTCGCGCAGCGCGGGCAGGTTCAGGCGGACCGGGACGGCCAGCGCGGTGTCGCCGGGGACGGCGGCGTCGAACAGCCGCATGCCCTCGGCCGGTTCGAGGGGCACCACACCGAGTCGTTCGATGCGCTGCCGGGCGGTGCCGTCGGCGGTGTCGCCCATGCCGCCTGCGCCGGCCCACAGGCCCCAGGCCAGCGACACCGCGGGCCGGCCTGCGGCGCGACGGCGGGTGGCCAGGGCGTCCAGTACGGCGTTGGCGGCGGCGTAGTTGCTCTGCCCGGGGCTGCCGAGGATCCCGGCGGCCGAGGAGAACAGCACGAACGCGGTCAGGTCCAGCCCGCGGGTCAGTTCGTCCAGGTGCAGTGCGGCGTCCACCTTGGGCCGCAGCACCCGGTCGAGGCGTTCGGGGGTCTGGGCGTTGAGCATTCCGTCGTCCAGTACGCCGGCGGTGTGCACCACGGCGGTGAGCGGGTGCGCGTCGGGGACGGCGGCGAGCAGCGCGGCCAGCGCGTCACGGTCGGCCACGTCGCAGGCCACCGCCTCGGCGGTGGCGCCGAGCGCGGCGAGGTCGGCGAGGAGTTCGGCGGCGCCCGGGGTGTCGGGGCCGCGGCGGCCGGCGAGCAGCAGGTGCCGTACACCGTGTTCGGCGGCCAGGTGGCGGGCCAGCACCGAGCCGAGCGCGCCGGTGCCGCCGGTGATCAGCACGGTGCCCTCGGGGTGCCACGCGGCGGGTTCGCCGGCGGCGGCGCGTACCAGCCTCGGGACGAGCACCGCGCCGTCGCGGACGGCCAGTTGGGGTTCGCCGGTGGCCAGGGCGACGGGGTCGGGCACGCTGCCGTCGCTGTCCAGCAGCACGATCCGGTCCGGGTTCTCCGACTGGGCCGAGCGGGCCAGGCCCCAGGCGGCCGCGGCGCCCAGGTCGGTGCCGTCGGTGCCGCCTCGGGTGCGCAGCACCAGGGTGGTGGCGGCGAACCGCTCCTGGGCGAGGAACTCACGCAGCAGAGCCAGCACGCGATGGGCGGCGGTGGCGATCGCGGCCGGGTCGTCGTCGGCGGCGGCCGGCAACGCGGCCAGCAGCCATTCTCCCGGTTCGGTCACGGCGGTGAGGTCGAGGTCCGGGCCGAGTTCGGTGGGCGTGGGTCCGTCGGCGCGGGTGCGCACCGGCGTCCAGTCCACGGTGTGCAGCGCCTCGGTGCCGAGGTGGGCGGCGCGCAGTTCGGCCGGGAGCGGGCGCAGGGCGAGGCTGTCCACGGTGAGCACCGGAGCGCCGTAGCGGTCGTACGCGGCGATCGCGACGCCGCCGTCGGCCGGGGTCAGCCGCACCCGCAGCGTGTCCGCGCCGGGCTGGTGGACGGTGACCCCGGCCCAGGCGAACGGCAGGGCGGCCGTGGTCGCGTCGGGGTCGGTGGCCAGCGCGTGCAACGCGGCGTCCAGGAGCGCCGGGTGTACCCCGAAGCCGCCGGGTTCGGCGGGGGCGGGCAGTGCCGCCTCGGCGTACACCTCGGTGCCGGTGGCGGTGTCGCGTCGCCAGGCGGCGCGCAGCCCGCGGAACGCCGGTCCGTAGGCGAGGCCGCGGTCGGCCAGGAGCTGGTACAGCTCGCCCGGCTCGGTCTCGGCCGCGTCGGCCGGGGGCCAGTCCCCCTGCGGCGGCGCGGCGTCGGCGGGCGGTTCGACGGTGCCGGCGGCGTGCCGGGTCCAGGGTTCGTCGGTGGTGGTGCCCGCTTCGGGCCGGGAGTACAGGGTCACCGCGCGGCGGCCCTGCTCGTCGGGCGCGCCGAGCACCAGTTGCAGGGCGGCGCTGCCCCGCTCGGCCAGCACGAGGGGGGTGTCCAGGGTCAGTTCGGTGATGCGGCCGCAGCCCAGTTCGTCGCCGGCGCGTGCGACGAGGTCGACGAACGCGGTGCCGGGCAGCACGATCCGGCCGGCCACCACGTGGTCGGCCAGCCAGGGCTGGGTGGTGGTGGACAACCGTCCGGTGAACAGCATCCCGGCGCCGTCGGCCAGCGCGACGGCCGCGCCGAGCAGCGGGTGCCCGACCGGGCCGAGGCCGGCCGCGCCGACGTCGGCGGCGCTCTCGCCGGTCATCCAGAACCGCCGGTGCTGGAACGCGTAGGTGGGCAGTGCGACCAGTGCCGGTGCGCGGCCTTCGGTGACCGCGGCCCAGTCCGGGGAGATGCCGTGCACGTGCAGCCGGGCCAGCGTGTCCAGCAGGGCGGGGATCTCGTCCCGGCCGTCGCGCAGGGAGGGCAGTACGACCCGTTCGACGGCGGCGGACTCGGTGCCGGGCTCGGTGACGTGCTTGGTGACGGTTTCGGTGCCGTGCTCGGTGCCGGGTTCGGTTGCCGGCAGGCAGTCGCGGGCCATCGCGGTCAGCGCCGCGGCCGGGCCGATCTCGACGAACGCGGTGGCCCCGGCGTCGGCCAGGGCGCGCATCGCGGGCAGGAACCGTACGCTGTCGCGGACGTTGGCCACCCAGTGTTCCGGGTCGGTGATCTCCCGCTCCGACAGCGGCGCCCCGGTCACCGTGGACACGACGGGCAGCCGCGGCGCGGTGATCGGGATGCCGGTGACGACCTCCCGGTACTCGGCGAGGATGCCGTCGACGTGCGGGGAGTGCGGGGCCATGGTGACCCTCAACTGCCGGGTGCGGCGGCCCTGTTCGCGCCAGTGCGCGCCGATCTCGGCGACCGCGTCGGCGTCGCCGGACACGACGACCGAGCCGGGGCCGTTGACCGCGGCCAGCCGCACCTGTCCGGCGTGCTCGGCGAGCAGCGGGGCGAGTTCGGCCTCGGTGGCCTGGATCGCGACCATTGCACCGCCGGGGGTGGCGCGTGCCATCAGCCTGCCGCGGGCGGTGACCAGCGTGGCGGCGTCGGGGAGGGTCAGCGCCCCGGCGACGTGCGCGGCGACGATCTCGCCGACCGAGTGGCCGGCCACCAGGTCCGGTCGCAGGCCCCAGCTCTCCACGAGCCGGAACAGGGCGACCTCGACGGCGAACAGGGCGGCCTGGGTGAAGTCGGTACGGTCGAGCAGTTCGGCCTCGGGGCTGCCCTCGGCGGCGAACAGCACCTCGCGCAGCGGCCGGGGCAGGTGCCGGTCGAGTGCGGCGCACACCGCGTCGAACGCGGCGGCGTAGGCGGGGAACTCCGCGGCCAGTGCGCGGCCGGAGCCGAGGCGCTGGGAGCCCTGGCCGGGGAACAGGAAGGCGAGTTTCCCGGCGTCGGCGGCGCAGCCGGTGACCAGGTCGGCGTCGGGGGCGCCCTCGGCGAGGGCGGCCAGTCCGGTGCGCGGGTCGGCCGTCACGACGGCCCGGTGCGGGTGCGCGGCCCGGGTGGTCAGCAGCGCGTGCGCCAGTACGGCCGGTTCGACGTCGGGGTGTTCGCCGAGGTGGGTCAGCAGCCGGGCGGCCTGCGCGCGCAGGGCGGGTTCGGTGCGTGCGGAGACCACGACCGGCAGCGGCAGGGCCGCCGGGCCCGGGGCCGCCGCGGGCTCCTCCGGCGGGGCCTGTTCGATGATGATGTGCGCGTTGGTGCCGCTGACGCCGAACGAGGACACGGCGGCGCGGCGGGCCCGGCCGGTCTGCGGCCAGGGGCGCTGTTCGGTGAGCAGGGACACCGCGCCGGAGGTCCAGTCCACGTGCGGGCTGGGTTCGCCGACGTGCAGGGTGCGGGGCAGCAGTCCTTCCCGGACGGCCAGGACCATTTTGATGATCCCGGCGACGCCGGAGGCGGCCTGGGTGTGCCCGATGTTGGACTTGACCGAGCCGAGCCACAGCGCGTCGCCGTCCCGGTCGCGGCCGTAGGTGGCCAGCAGGGCCTGGGCCTCGATGGGGTCGCCGAGGGTGGTGCCGGTGCCGTGCGCCTCCACCGCGTCGACGTCCCTTGTGGACAGTCCGGCAGCGTCCAGCGCGGTGCGGATCACGCGTTGCTGGGACGGGCCGTTGGGCGCGGTGAGCCCGTTGGACGCGCCGTCGGAGTTGACCGCGGATCCGCGCACCACGGCCAGCACCGGGTGCCCGGCGGCTCGCGCGTCGGACAGCCGCTCCACGAGCAGCATCCCGGCGCCCTCCGACCACGAGGTGCCGTCCGCGTCGGCGGAGAACGACTTGCACCGGCCGTCGGCGGCCAGGCCGCGCTGCCGGGAGAACTCCACGAACAGCCCGGGCGTGGCCATCACGGTGGCGCCACCGGCCAACGCCATGTCGCACTCGCCGCGGCGCAGCGCCTGGGCGGCCAGGTGCAGCGCGACCAGCGAGGACGAGCAGGCGGTGTCGACCGTCAGCGTGGGACCTTCCAGGTCGAACACGTAGGCGAGCCGGCCGGAGGCGACGCTGGCCGCGCTGCCGGTGAGCCGGTAGCCCTCCACGCCTTCCGCGGCGTGGTGCAGCATCGGCCCGTAGTCCTGGCGCATCACGCCGACGAACACGCCGGTCCGGCTGCCGCGCACCGTGGCCGGGTCGATCCCGGCGTGTTCGAAGGTCTCCCAGGTGGTCTCCAGCAGCAGCCGCTGCTGCGGGTCGGTGGCCAGCGCCTCGCGCGGGTTGATGCCGAAGAACTCGGCGTCGAAGTCGGCGGCGTCGCGCAGGAATCCGCCGTGCCGGGTGTAGGACGTGCCGGGCCGGTCGGGGTCGGCGTCGAACAGCGAGTCGAGGTCCCAGCCGCGGTCGGCGGGGAACTCGGTGATGCCGTCGCCGCCGTCGAGCAGGAACCGCCACAGGTGTTCCGGGGAGCGGATCCCGGCCGGGAACCGGCAGGCCATGCCGACGATCGCGATGGGCTCGTCGACGGCGGCCCCGGTACGGGCGGGGTGCCTCGTGGCCGGGGCGGTGTCCTCGGGCCGGTCCTGGCGCAGGTATCCGGCCAGCGCGGCGGGCGTCGGGTAGTCGAACACCAGGGTGGCGGGCAGGCTGGCGCCGGTGGCCGCGCCGAGCCGGTTGCGCAGTTCCACGGCGGACAGCGAGTCCACGCCCAGCGCGCGGAACTCCGCCTGCGGGTCGATGGCGGCGGCGCCGGTGTGCCCGAGGACGGCGGCCGTCTCGGTACGCACCAGCGTCAGCAGTTCCTCGGCGGTCGGCGCGGCCGTACCCGGCCCGGTCTGTGCGGCGGCCCGCCGCCGGGTGCGGACGAGGCCGCGCAGCAGCGGTGGCAGCAGCAGCGGGTCGGCGGTGCGCAGCCGGACCTTGGCCGGTATCAGCACCGGGTCGTCCATGGCCAGCGCGGTGTCGAGCAGTGCCAGCGCCTCGTCGGCGGACAGGGCCTGCACTCCGGCGCGGGCCATCCTGGCCAGGTCCGACGAGGACAGGTCGCCGGTGATGCCGCTGGGCGGGGCCCACAGTCCCCAGGCGAGCGACTGGGCGGGCAGCCCGGCGGCGCGCCGCTGACCTGCCAGTGCGTCCAGGCAGGCGTTGGCGGCGGCGTAGTTGGCCTGGCCGGGGCCGCCGAGGGTGCCGGTGGCCGAGGAGAACAGCACGAACGCGGCCAGGTCGTGGCCGCGGGTCAGCTCGTCGAGGTGAGTCGCGGCGGTCACCTTGGGCCGCAGCACCGCGGTCAGGCGCTGCGGGGTCAGCGTGGTGAACAGCCCGTCGTCGGCGACTCCGGCCGCGTGCATCACGGCGGTGAGCGGGTGTTCGGCGGGTATGCCGGCCAGCAGCGCGGCCAGCGCGTCGCGGTCGGCGGCGTCGCAGGCCGCCACGCGCACCTCGGCGCCGAGTTCGGTGAGTTCGGCGGCGAGTTCGGGGGCGCTGCCGCGGCGGCCGGTGAGCAGCAGGTGCCGGATGCCGTGCTCGCGCACCAGGTGCCGGGCGACCAGCGCGCCGAGGGTGCCGGTGCCGCCGGTGATCAGCACGGTGCCGTCGGGGTCGAGCGCGCGGGGCAGGGTGAGCACCAGTTTGCCGGTGTGCCGGGCCTGGCTGAGGAACCGGAAGGCGTCCGTGGCCCGGGCGATCGGCCACACCTGCGGCGCCGGCGCGGTCAGCGCGCCCGCGGCGAACAGGTCCAGTACGGCGACCAGCAGCCGCTGCATCTCGTGCGGCGGCGACTGCATCAGGTCGAACGGCCGGTAGTCGATCTCCGGGAAGTCGGCCGGATCGCGCAGGTCGGTCTTGCCCATCTCCAGGAACCTGCCGCCGGGGCGCAGCAGTCCCGCCGAGGCGTCGATGAACTCGCCGGACAGCGAGTTGAGCACCACGTCGACGGGGCCGAACTTCTCGGCGAAGCCGGTGTCGCGGGAGGAGGCGAGGTGCGCGTCGTCCAGGCCGAGGTCGCGCAGCACCTGCCACTTGCCCTCGCTCGCGGTGCCGTAGACCTCGGCGCCGAGGTGCCGGGCCAACTGCACGGCGGCCGTGCCGACGCCGCCGGCCGCGGAGTGGATCAGCACCTTCTCGCCGGCCCGCAGCCCGGCGAGTTCGACCAGGCCGAGGTGGGCGGTGAGGTGCGCGATCGGCATGGCGGCGGCCTGCTCGAACGTCCAGCCGTCCGGGATCGGCGCCACGGCGGCCCGCTCGGCCACCGCGAACGGGGCGAACGCGTCGCCGAACAGGCCGGTGACCGGGGTGCCCGGGGCAAGGTCGGTGACGTCGGCGGCCACCTCGGTGACCACGCCGGCGCCCTCGCCGCCGAGGGCCACCTCGCCCGGGTACATGCCCAGGGCGATGAGCACGTCGCGGAAGTTCAGTCCGGCGGCGCGCACCGCGATGCGCACCTGGCCCGGTGCCAGTGGGGCGGCGGCGGCCGGGGCGGGCACCGGCGCGAGGTTGTCGAGGGTGCCCGGGCGGGTGACGGCCAGCCGCCAGTGCGGGTCCACGGGCGGCACCAGCTCGGGCCTGACCAGGCGGGGGGTGAGCAGCACGCCGGCGCGCAGCGCCACCTGGGGTTGCCCGGCGGCCTGCGCGGCGGGCAGCGCGCGACGGGACGCGGTGGTGTCGTCGACGTCGGCCAGCAGGATCCGGTCGGGCTGTTCGGCCTGCGCGGCGCGCAGCAGCCCCCACACCGCCGCACCGCCCGGATCGGCTGGCTGGTCGACGGGTTCGGTGGCGACCGCCCCGGTGGTGACCACCAGCAACCGAGCCGGCTCGGCGGTGGCCGCGAGCCAGTCCTGCACCTGCCGCAGCACGGCGGAGGCGACCTGTTCGACGGGCTCCCCCACGGGAACGGACAGCACGGTGACGTCGGCGGCAGCGTCATCGCCAGGCACACGGTCGCCGGGGACACGGTCGCCGGTGAGGTCGGCTCCGGCGGCGCGTAGGTCGGTGGCCAGGGCCTCGGGCAGGGCGCCAAGCGGCGCCCAGCGGCCGGTGGCCGGTGTGGTGGGGGCCGGGGCGGTGTCCCAATCCAGGCGGAACAGCGAGTCGCGGGGCACCCGGCTGGTGGGCCGGCCGGGGGCGGCACGCAGCGTGAGCGATGCGACGGAGGCGACCGGCGAACCGGTGGCGTCGAACAGGTCCAGCGCGACGGTGCCGTCACCGGTCGGAGTGAGCCGGACCCGTGTGACGGACGCTCCGGCGGCGTGCAGCCGGATGCCGGCCCAGGCGAACGGCAGCCGCGCGGTGCCGGTGTCGTCGGTGAGCGCGAGCGCGTGCAGGGCGGCGTCCAGCAGCGCGGGGTGCAGCCCGAACTCGGCGGCCCGGTCGCGGTGTTCGTCGCTCAGGGCGACCTCGGCGAGGATGTCCGCGCCGCGCCGCCAAGCAGCGCGCAGGCCCTGGAACGCCGGGCCGTAGTCCAGGTCACGGGCGGCGAGGTCGGGGTAGGCGGTGTCCACGGCCAGCGGGGTGGCGTCCCGCGGCGGCCAGGCCTCTTCAGCGGCGACGGGTTCGTTCGGGCCGAGGGCGAGGGTGCCGGTGGCGTGCAGCGTCCATGGCTCGTCCTCGGACGCGTCCTCGGCCAGTGAGTAGATGTCGACGGCGCGGCGGCCGGAGTCCTGTGCCTCACGGACGGCCAGTTGCAGCCGGACCGCACCGGTGTCGGTGAGCACGAGCGGTGCTCGCAGCACGAGCTCCTCGACCTGGTCGCAGCCGACCCGGTCGGCGGCCTGCACGGCCAGTTCCACGAACGCCGCGCCGGGCAGCACGATCGCGCCGGAGACGCGGTGGTCGGCCAGCCAGGGCTGGGACGGCACCGACAGCCGGCCGGTGAGCAGGTAGGCGTCGGACCCGGCCAGCGCGGTGGCCGCGCCGAGCAACGGGTTGCCCGCCGGAAGCAGCCCGACGGCACCGAGGCTGCCGCCCTGGGCCGATTCCAGCCAGTAGCGGCGGCGCTGGAAGGCGTAGGTGGGCAGTTCGGCCCGGGGCGCGGCGGGCAGGTACCGCGCCCAGTCGACCGTGCCACCGTGCGTGTGGAAGCGGGCCAACCCGGCCGCCAGAGTGCGGACTTCCGGCTGGTCACGACGCATCAACGGGACGAATACGGCGGTGGCGTCGTCCTCCGGCAGACAGTCCGGCCCGGCGGCGGTGAGCGCGGTGTCCGGCCCGACCTCCACGAACCTCGTCACACCCTGCGCATGCAGATGCGCCACGGCATCGGCGAACCGGACCGTCTCCCGGACGTTACGCACCCAATAATCCGCAGTCGTGGGCGTCGCCCCGACCTCCACCGTCGACACGAAGGGAATACGCGGGGCAGCGAAGGCGACACCGGCGATGGCTTCCCGGAACCGCTCCAACACCGGCTCCACCAACGGCGAATGGAACGCATGACTCACCCGCAACCGCGAACACCGCCAGCCCCGCTCCCGCACCCGCCCCTCGACGACGTCCACCGCCGACCCCA
>NZ_FOFF01000042.1 GCF_900110755.1 Streptomyces sp. yr375 | reverse complement strand
CCCGCGGAGCGGGTCCCTCCGGGCTGCGCCCGTCACAGAGAGTCAGGTCGCTACGCTCCCTGACCGCTCCCGCTCCGCGTGAGCGGAGGCGGCTCGCTTCGCTCACCGCCAGGCGGCACGCGCGGCGCGCGACCGCCAACCGCAGGGCAGGCGCCCCGCGTTGCGGGGCGCGGCCGACCGGTGGCCCCCGCTGCGCTCCAGCTACTCACGGCGGACCCGCCAACTCCCGTGCGGGCAAGGCGTGCCACGCTCCGCGCGGCCCACCAGTGGGGCTCACGCCACAAGCAGCAGCAAGAGGAGGGGAGGTGACTGGTGGTCGGGTGAGCCTGAACGGTCAGGGGGAGCTCCCCCCATCGAGTGATCGGGCAGAGATTCGCGTGCATCACTTTGAAGCACTAGATAGACTCTGGAACTGTTGTAGCGCACCGCTGCACGAGAGAAAAGGCCCCGTGAGTTTCCCTTTGCATTTCGCCGAAAGCCAGCACAGATAGAGGACGCCAAATTCACCTCTGCTGGACTGACCTTAACCACAGAACGGAAGCCCATAAATGGGAAACTCGAAATTCGGCGTGCAGAGGTACCGGAGCCAAACGGCCCCCTGGGCCGGGTGGCGGAACCCCCCACGGCACCCGCCATGCCTTTGCTGCTACTTGTTCGTCACGGTCGGTACCACCCGAGACTCAGAGCCGCTGGTGCCGACTACGGTCTGCGCGGGCCCACGGGCCCGCACGCGAAGCCGCCTCAGCCACGAGAGGTCCGGTCGGCGCCTGCGGGTAGACCTCAGCCACTTGATACATACCGAGATCAAGAAGCCGTAGGTCAGCGCGTTGTGGATCGCGCGATATGCACCGGCTGACGGGACGTATCGCGGTCGATCTGTCCCGACTGAGGGGGCACATCGACCGTTCAATGTCAACTAGAGGCGACACGTTTCGAGCGCTCGTGTCAAGCAGAGGCGACATCTGGGGGGATGTGTCGGGCGCGCCGACCGCTGGGCGGGCAGGGGGGGGAGATCTGTCCCCCCTGGGGGGACACAACTTGCGCGGCATGTCGTGTCGGAGCGACATCGGTTTCAAGCAGAGCTGACATACTGCTGCGCGTCGGAGATCAACAACGTGGGAGCAGCTTCGTGTCGACTGAGCCGCAGCGCCGCCGTCCGAGCGCCAAGGAGGCGCCGCAGCCGAAGCTGCCGTTGGACGACCCCGCCGACGCCTGGAACCGGCCGCTACGGCCCGTCAAGGACCTGGACGACGTTGCACGGCAGTACCCGGGCCGGAAGCTCTCGCTGGGCGAGAAGCGCAAGCCCATGGAGTTCTACGGCACGGAGGAGCAGCCGAACGCGTTCTCCATGGACAGCCTGGAGTTCTTCCTCGTCATCGCGCAGTTCTTCCGTGAGGCGCTGCCGCTGCGGCTGATCCTGCTGATGATCGCCTGCCAGAAGGCCGGCGGGCGGATCCCCCTGACGCAGGACGAGATGGCGACCGTTCTGGACGTGTCGCGCACCAAGGTGAACGAGGCCCTGGGCGAGATCATGTCGCACGGCATCGTCTTCCGGGTGAAGCGCGGGGTCTACCAGTTCAACCCGCCCTACAGCTACCGCGTAGCCGAGTTCATCCCGGGCACCGAGACCATGGAGCCCGAGTACATCAAGGTTGACCAGCACGTCACCCTCAAGCAGATCCGCGCGGACCAGAGCCTGCCCGAGTTGGTGCGCTTCCCCTCACTGGAGAAGATGAGGCAGGAGATCGAGCAGCTGCGCAAGGAACGGGCAGACGAGCGAGCTCGCCGGCGCCGTGAGCGGGCGCAGCTGAAGGAGAAGGGGGCCGAACAGTGAGCGGTCTGCATTTCGCCGCCGTCAACGCGGAAGGCATCGTCGCCGATCTCGACCTGCTGCCCGCGGCCTACCGCGTGCTGCTGAAGCTGCGCGCCCACAGCGAGCCCGGCGGCCGCATCGAGATCGACCAGGGCACCATCGCCCAGATGCTCAACCTGAGCCGGACGGCCGTCAACGCGGCCCTGCGCGACCTGGACCTGGCGCAGCTGGTGAAGAAGCAGCGCGCCGGCGTCTACCAGCTCAACCCCATGCTCGCCGCCTACGCCTCCCCAGAGGACGCCATCGCGGCCGTCAAGGCGATGCCGAAGAACGAGCGCCTCAACTCCACCGACTTCGTCGACCGCTACCGCAGGGCCGTCACCGCCTACCAAGACCAGCTCGCCGAGAAGCGCCGGCGCCGGGAAGACGCCAAGCGTCGCCAGAACCTCAAAGCCGTCTCCTGACCTGCCGCCCGGCCCGGCCGGGCTGACACTCCGGCGCTGCACCCCACGGTGTAGCGCCGTTCGTGTGTCTGGTGTCGGCGTCGACACCAGAGGTCCGCGCCAGCGTGGACAAAGATCCCCGCGCGTAGGGAGGTCTGGGGCGCCGCTGGCCGTACGGGACGGAGAAGCCGAGCACAACAGCGGGCGGCCGTCGACGGTAGTTCGCGTAGCGGCCATCGCCCGGCCGGTCCAGTCCTTCGCGCTTGTTGCATGGGTGGCAAAGGAACCCGCGGGCGGTGCCGGACTTGTGATCGTGGTCCAGGACCAAAGAGTCGGAACGGGTCCCACCACATCGACCAGGCCGCCCGCAGATCGCGCAGCGGGACTGCTGCCAGTCGAACATGAAGGTCACAGCGTCCACATACCGAGGCTGCCCTGCTTCTGGTGCGGGCCAGAACCAGCAGGCAGGGGGGAGATGGGACAACCAACGGTCAACCAGCGGCTGAGCCCACCGAAGGAGTAGTTCCACGGCCTTGAGTTCGTCAGCAGACAGGTGGCGCAGACAGGCTGGGACCCCATCGATGGTTCCGTTGCGACAGGAAAAGTCGCGACTCCCACGGCACCGGTTCGAGCGGTAGCGATCAGTGAGCCTCTTGGCCATGAGGACCCGTTCGATCAACACGGGCGTCATGTTCAGAGCGGTGCCGTCGGCGCGTAACCGTCGCTCCGCGTCCGTAAAGGTGGCCATGGGGGAAGGAATGATCACAGGGTCATCGTGCGCGTGGCTCGTCGATGGCGGTAGAGGGCCGTGCAGCAAACAACCGTTCGTTTCCTGCACGGCGCTGCTGTGTACAGCAAGGGGCCCGCTGCCCGTACATCCCCCTTGTGCCGCCCGACCGCCGGCCCCGAGTGTCAACGCTCTCCAGCGTTTGACGCAGCCGCGGACCGCTTGCCTGGCGCCGGGTGCAAGAGGCGCTTACGTTCCATAGATGGACCTGTGGACTCTGGTTGCCGCCATCTTGGCAGCCCTTGCTTCCATCGTTGTGGCCCGCTGGGAATGGTTCGATCGACCTCAGCACGGGTGGAACATCCATGTTGAGCGTGATCGCGGGACGGACGAAATCCATCCCGAAACGGGCAAGAGGACCTACCGACGTCACCGGACTACTTTTTCCGTGCACGCCGTTGGCACAGCTGTCGTGCATGCCGTGACGGTGAGAGTGCCGGGGAACCTTCATGTCGGGAAACCGGAGAAGAACGAGACGGCCAAAGAGGCTGAAGAGCGGCGCAGCCTGTACCGGCCCACGATGAGTGTCGGCTCAAAGCCGATCGAGTTCGTCGTCTTCTTCCCTAACGAAGGGAAGGTCTACATCGAGGTCATCTGGGTCAGGTTGCGCCCGTATCAGACGTTCGGACAACGCGTCGACGCCCGGGCGCTGGCTGATGGGGAGTCCCCGGCCTGGGAGCAGTGGCAGTGGAGTTGGCGAAGCCTTCGGCCAAGGTGCAGCGCGGGAGGGCGGTGGTGGATGGTCTGGCCGGTGAGAACCAGGGGCGAATGGGTGTCTGCCGAAGAGCCCTCACGCGTCACGATCCCAGAAACACAACTGCCCTAGATACTTGGCACTGGCCCGTCACGTGCAGTGTTGCTCAAGTCAGGCTTCGACGTACGCGACGATCGTGATCGACCCCAGGGCGGTCACGTAGTAGATCACCCGTACGCCGTCGATCTCGTCGACGTAGTCGCGCAGCAGGGTGCCGGGCACCTCGGTGCCGAGTTCGGGGTTGACGCTGATCGCGACGATCGCGCGGTCTAGGCGGTGCGTCTCGGATGCGGTGAGCTTCGCCAGCTGGGTGAGCGCGGGCTCCACCAGGATGACCCGGGAGCGCCGCGCGCCGTGCTCAGGCGACACGGACCTGCCCGTCGGCGAGGCGGGCGAGGTGGGCGTCGCGGGCGACCTCCCACGGCACGCCGGCCTCCGGCGAGGGGTAGCCGTTCTCGGCGATGTCCTCGAGCACGGAGGCGAGGACATCGACCCGCGCGCGCTGGTCGGCCGCGTACCTGCGGACCGATTCGGCGGCGGATTCGTCGAGCGGCTGGCGGTCGGGCGCGGCGGCCGGCTCCTGGCTCATCGAGGGCTCCCGGGGCGTCATCTGGCGTGTCTCCCCACGGTATCGCCGGGGCGTGGCACCGGTCTGCGGTACGGACGAAACCTGCCCTCATGACACAGCTGAACAGTGACACAGATGGTCACGGCCACCTGGGAAAACAGGGAGTTGATGACACAGATCGGCGCTGATGACACAGATCCGCGGACCCAGCTGGACCCAGGACCCAGGTGGACCCAGGTTCGCGTAGTCACCTGGAAAAACGCCGGACCCAGGACCCAGCAGACCCAGCTGGACCCAGGTTCGTACGGCGAGCTGGGTCCCGGCGGGCGGGTCAGGCCGGGGTCATTGGCCAGCCTGCGACAGGCCTTCCACGAGCTGGGTGACGACGTCCAGGATCGACTTCCCGAACGCGGTCGGCGCGATCAGCACCCCGAACGTGAGGCAGATGACCACGGTCATCTTCTCGTCGAAGCGGCTCCGGGCGTGCGTTCGGCGGCGCAGCCGTAACACGATGATGATGGCGAGCAGCACCGCCACGTTGATGGTCACGATCACGTGCCCGGACCTCCCGTTAGTCCACAACTCCCCTGCGAGCACCGCACGTTCACTCCGGTGTTCTTGTGTAGCGCGAAGTGACCAAGACCGTGCCGGGGTTGACGGGGGTTGGCGGCAAAGCGGCCCTCCTGGCTTGATCGCGCAGGTCAGGGATGTGGTGGGTACGGGTGAGCGAGGCCTGCGCGGGCGGGGGCGGGCCGTGACGTCGCGGGCGGCGGGGCGCACCCTGGAGTCATGCGCACCAAGGACGTCCGGGTGGGGCAGACGTACCGCTGCGAGGTGCCGTTCGCGCTGCCGTACCGGCGGTACCGGCCGGAGACGATGGGTGACTCCTGGTGGGTGCTGAGCTGGCTGCGCGGGACGTACTTCCCGCTGTCCGTCACGGACGTCGACACCGAGGCCCGTACCGCCCAGGGCGTGCGGATGGCCTCCACGAGCCACGTCACGGTGGAGCTCACCGAGGACCAGGTGGAGGAACACGAAATGGGGCTAGCAAGGTGACGAAATGCGCCTCACTTGAGGAGCACTAGATAACCCGGCTCCACGCCGTCAACCGTTGTGATGGCTGTGCCGGAGGTGACCCAGATGCTGGTCGGCTGTTGTCCTGGAGGGATCTGGAAGATCCCGTGCTCCGGCCCCCGGCTGCCCGGGTTGAGCCCGAACGTCGGTCCAGTTTGTCCCTTACTGCTGAAGTACTGCGCGTAGTCCGAGGCATAGGCGGAGTCCTGCTGCGACTGGGTGTAACGGGTGTCGCCGACGTTCAGGCTCACCGAGTTGTCGGCGTTCCAGACCGCCTCGCTCTTGCCGACGTTGAGCGCGTCCATGGCCACCACGCAGAACTGTTTGCCAGCCTCGGGTGTGGGAGTGGGGGTGGGTGAACCGACCGACTCGGCTGCATGGGCCATGACGGCGGGGTCCAGCGGCTTGCCGCAGGTCACGCTGCGTACGGTGAACTGCCAGCGGTCTGGATCGTCGGCGGGATCGCTGTACACGACCGTCACGGTGAACGGCTCCCCTGTCCGTACTGTGCCGAGCACCTCTGCCCCCGGCGGCGCTCCCTCGGTGGGGGCGCTTGGGGCTGTGGGGGTGATTGGGGTTGAGGTGCCTTCCGTGGAAGCCTGGTCGGAGTTGTCGGAGCAGGCGGCCATGACCACGAGCAGTACAGCCCCGGCGGCGGTGCGGGACACCTTGAGAGGCATGTCCATGCCCTCATGCTCACGCCGTTGCCACCAGAGCGCACGCCCACAGCTGAACAATCATGCCCTGCCGCTCTTCGCCCCGAGCACGGCGCTCGCCACGAACTGCTTCGGGAGGCACGGGCACCCGCAGATCGGGTTGTAGTCCGGGGCGTCCTCGCCCTCGAACCACGGCTCGCCAAGCGGGGGCCTGCCGTCGACGTGGACCTGGCCGTCGGCGGTGAGCGTCTCGTACCGGGTGCCGCACCAGGTCGACTCCGTCCACACGGCAACGACCGTGTCCGGGTCGCCGGTCACGACGCGGCTCCCGGACGCGATCCTTGGCCGGCCTCGTGGGCGCGGGCGAGCAACGCGTTGACGGCGAGAGCGGCCGCGGGGTCGGCCTCGGGCAGCCGGTCGATGGCGCCCCGCTCGTCCTCGCTCAACCCGTCCAGCAGGCCAGTGCGGAGCAGGGTGCGCAGCAGGGCGTGGCGTAGCACGTCGGGGGCGAGCGCGGCGCGGCGGGCGGCTTCGGCCTTCTCCTCCTGGAGGCTCCGCTCGTCCTCCAGCTGCCGGGCGCGCTCGTGTTCGGCGTCGGCCGCGAGCTCGTCCTGGACCACGGCGTCGGAGTCCGGGTCGTACACGCCGCCGGAGTCGGCGAGCAGCTGCACGATGCGCGCCCACTCCGCGACTTCGGCCGGGCCGCGGTCATCGCCGGCGATGTCCTCATGGTCGCGGACCATGTGCTGCTGCAGCTCTGCGTCCTCGAGGGCGGCCGCCGCCTCCGGGTGGGTCATGCCGCGGGCCCGTCGGCGGACCAAGCGGCGCCCGACCTTCGCCCAGTCGATCGGCTCGCGGGGCGCGGCCGCGCGGTGGGCGGGCACGCGCGGGCGCCGGTGGGATCGGGGGGCGGGGGTGCTCACACGAGCCTCCCAATCGTCGCGGAAACGGTGACAGGAACTACGGCTGCCACGCGGTGGGCGCGGCAGCCGTAGACAGGTTTATCGCAGTCCTTAATTCCGTGCGGCTAAAACGAGATATCGAGCCGTTCTATGTCCTTGAATTCCACGTGCAGGCCTGCATGCCCGCCGCCTTCCCGGCGGAAAAAGGCGTCGGCGATGACCTCGTCAACCAGCTCGTGCAGATCATCGTCCGTCGCTCCGCTCTCCCGCGCGGCCAGGATCAGGTCGGCGTCCATGGGCGAGACGGCGGTCATGATGTCCCGCATCCGGCCCGCGTCCGAGGTCCCCTCCGGGCCGAAGCCGAAGAAGGCGCGGCAGGAGATGACGAGGCCTCCGGTCGTAGCCGCGCGCTGCCGCGCTTGTGCTTTGACCTGCGGTTGCCACTGCGCTTCGGTCTCCTGCACCAGAGCCTCCTGGAGGCGCTTCTGCGGCTTCTTCATGGCGCCCGAGCGGTAGCGCTCCACGGTGCGGCGGGAGACGCCCAGCCGCTCGGCTACGGCCGTCGTGGAGCCCTTGGCGCGCGTGAGAAGGAATTTCATCTGGGCGCGCGCGGATTTCGGCGCGGGACGGGGAACAGGGTCCGTTCGGCCCGGCCGAGGCCGTCGAAGAGCTTCCGCCGGAGCATGGCCGACGCCGGGTTGGTGTGCTGATCATCCATACCGGCAGGGTCGGGCCCCTCCCCTGTGGACAGCGGCCGCCGACCGCCGGGAAGGATGGGCGGCGAGTGCATCATCACGGGAGGGGGCGTCGTGCGGCTGACGATCGACACCGGGACGGACACCTACGAGCAGGCGATCGCCGCGGTCCAGGCCGCGTACGGGCTACGGCCGGACGTCCCGGCCGCCTGGCCGGACGCGCCGGCCGCGGAACCGCGCCCCGGCCCGCAGGACCTCGCCGACGACGACCTCGCCGACGGCTGGACGGACCAGCTGCTGTTCCAGCTGACCGCGGCGCTGATGCCCGGGGCCCGGGCAGTCCTGCGCCGGATCACCGAGCTGGGCGGCACCGCCTCGTACGACGACGTCCAGCAGCACTTCGCCCACCACCCGACGCATCCGATCCCCATCTCGCGGATCGGCGGGACCCTGACCAGCGTCAGGGCGGTACAGCGCCGGGTCGGCCCGGACGGCGCCACCCCGCTCCTCCAGCGGGACGAACGAGCACGGCGCTACCGCATCGACGACGTCCTCGTGGCCGGCCTCCAGCGGGCCTTCGCCCTCGCCGACGCCCGACCGGACCTGCTGCGCGGTGAACCGGCCTGACCGGACGCCTGACCGGGCATGGTCCGCGTCAGGGCCAGACTGTTACGGCTTGGACGGAGCTGACGGCGCGGCGGGCGTGTTCGCCCGACTGCGCGTACGCCAACTCCCACCGCGATGCTGTAGATTCGCCCAGGTGTGAGAAGCAGGCGTATCTGTATCCAGTGACAGCCGCCCTGCGGGGGCTTAAAAAAAAGCCCTTCGACTGTGATTCACGTCACTAACACACTTCTGGGTTTGCGACTCCCCACTTCCTGGGGTTGGCAACGCGTCGATGGGCTCCCCGTAGAAATTCGGGCCTAGACACCCACCTCTAGTTGGACTAGGCCCACGGACATAAGGGCCTGCGTTGAACCTGCACACCGCTCTGTCACCCCTGACCGCGCAGCTGGGTGTCGAGGAGCCGGAGAGCGTAGCGCCGCTCTTCGAGGCGTCTCTTGCCGAGTTCCTCGGCGGGCTGGCCGTCATCGTCGTCGTGACCGTCGTGACCTGGGTGGTCCGCCGACGTCGGCGGGGGGTGCTCCGGTACACCCTGCTCAACAGCGTGGACGCGGACGGCAACCCGGTCCTGCACGTCACCACGCGGCGGGCGGGCACCGTCATCCGGCGCGACGTCGGCCGCGGGCCGGAGCGTTTCGAGCTGACCAACACCCCGATGGGTGACGGCACCTACGTCGCGGAGCCGCTCGACCGCTACGTCTGAGCAGCCGCTCCCGCATGCGGACGGCAGCCCGTACGCGGGCGTCAGGAGACGTTCCGGAAGGCGGCGGCCGGGCCGATCGTGCCGGGCCCGTACTTCGCGCGGATGCGGTCGGTGACGGCTTCGGCGGTCAGACGTGCCTCGCGCGCCTCGTCCAGGCTGATCTGCTCGGCGACCTGGTCGGCGTCGACGAGGTCCTCAGCCTTGAGGGCGAGGCCGGTGAGGCGGCCGCGCTGGAGCCCGGCCGCGTCCATCAGCCGGTAGGCCAGCACCCGCAGATCCTCGTCGTGCGCGGACGGCGCGGCCAGCCGCCGCACGGTCTCCCACGTGGTGCCGCCGGCGAACGTCAGCGTCAGCCGGAGTGCCCGGGCGGCCTGGTCCCGCCGCCGCAGGAGCTGTCCGAGCTGGACGACCAGGGCGAGTAGAGCGGTGCGGACTTCGGCGCCGTCGAGGGCGTGCCGGGGGAAGGTGCAGCGGGTCGTGGCGGAGGCGGGCAGGGCCCGGGGTACCACCGCTCGGGGGTCGATGCCGCGGGCGCGGTCGGCGGCCTGGCGTCCGGCCCGGCCGCCGAGCAGGCGCTGCACGGTGGCTTGCGGGACGGCGGCGAGCAGGCCTACGCGGTGGATGCCGTAGTCGCGCAGCACGCCCGCCTGCCTGGGGCCGATGCCGTGCAGGGCCTCGACCGGCAGCGGCCCGAGCCAGTCGGTGACCTCGTCCGGAGCGATGGCGAGGACGCCGCCGGGGCCGTCGATCTGGCTGGAGGCTGTGGCCGCGACCGTGATGGTCCGTCCGATCCCGATCCGGAGATCGATCCCGAGGCGGGCACCGACTCTCACGCGCAGCGTCTGGCCGAGGCGGTGGGCGTCGACGCCGAAGTACGGCAGCGCCCCGCGCAGTTCCACGAGCGCGGCCGACGGCGGCAGCGCCTGCACCACCGGCGACAGCTCCGCGAGCTGCTCCAGGACCTCGCGGTAGACGGCTTCCGGGACCTGGTCCGGGCAGCGCACGTGCATGACCGTGGACACCTCGCGGGCCGTCTCATCGGCTCCCATGGCACACCCACCTCCTCCTTCCCCACGTTATCGAACTAGAATTCGAACATGTGAGGGGTGGGCCCCCGCGCGAACGACTGGACGAGACGTGTTCGACGACCTGCCTCCGGACCTGGAGCGGCTGCGCACCCTGCGGGTGTGGCACGTGATGTGGCTGGAGCGCATCGACCGCAAGATCGCCGCTCTGCGGCAGCGGGAAGCCGAGCGGGAGCAGGGACGGCGCGCCCGGCCGCCCCGTCCGGACTGGATCGTCGAACTCGGCATAGGGGCCGGACGCCCGCCCGTCGCGGTCCACACCGGCGACTGCTACGCCGCCGGACAGCGCCGCCGCTCTGTCGACCGGGACGAGGCCCGCCGGCTGCTCGCCGCCGGACTGCCCGCCTGCACCCACTGCTACCCCGACCAGCACCTCGGCATCCTCGACTGACCCACCTCAGGCACTGCGACGAGGCCGCTTCGACGCGGTCTTCTTGGCGGCGGTCTTCGCGGGCTTCGCCGTCTTCCCGGCCGGGGTCTTCTGCTCCGCCATCTTGGAGGTGGTCTACTGCTGAACGCCACAGGGGCGGTGGTGGAACCGGTGTCCGCGTTCTTCGCCGAACTGCAGGCGTGGGCGCGTCCACCTTCGATGATCCGCTCGTACGGGATGGACCTGCTGCGGTGGTGGCGGTTACTGGAGGGCTGGGGAGCGAGTGGAACCGAGCCTCCCGGGTGGAGGCCCGCTGGCAATGGGCTCGAGGGTGTTCTGTAGGCGCTGGAGCTGCGGGACGTTTCGTGTGGCGTTACCGTCTGAGAGAGGCCACTCAGGTGAGGAGGCCGAAAAGATGCTGGTGGAGACGCTAATGGCGTTGGCCGCAGCGGGCGGCACGGCTGTGGTGCAGGCTGCGGGCACGGACGCCTGGGCCGGGTTCCGGCAGGCGGTGGCGCGCTGGTTCGCAAGAGGCGACGCCCAGCGAGAGCAGGCGGAACTCGAGCGGCTTGACCAGACCGCCGTTGCTTTGGAGAGCGCTGATGCGACCGAGGTGGATAGGGTGCGAGTCAGCTCGGAAGCCGCCTGGCATGCTCGCATCGAGTCAGCGCTGGAACGCCTGGACGAGCCGGAGCGCGAGCAGGCTGCCGATCAACTCCGTACGCTGCTTGCCCAACTGCGTGCCGCTGAGCAGGCGAGTGGCATCTCAGTGGTGACCGGCGCCGGGTCGGCGGTGTTCACCGGAGACGCTCACGCCCAGGCCAGTGGTGACGGGTTCGCTTTCGGGCAGGTCGCCGGGGACGTGCACATGAACCGCGGCGCTGCGAACGGAGAGCGGCCGGACCCTTCCGAGCCGGGGCGGTCGCGCCCCTGACCGTACCCGGAGCATCCGGTGGTACAGCCGCAATGCAGTGGCCAGCCGACCAGCCACCTGGGCACGTCCACGAGGAGCGTGGCGGTACCAGTTTCGGGCATGTCATCGGGAACGTGACGGTTTACCAATACCGGGGTTCTGCGCGGCCGGTGCGCTCGGCGTATCAGCGGCAGGTGGAGCGGATCGCCCCACCGCAGTTGCTGGGCCGGGAGGCTGAGCTGGCCGAGCTGGCAGGTTTCTGCCTGGATGAGCGTCGCGGTCCCTACGTGTGGTGGCAGGCCGGGCCGTGGGCGGGCAAGTCCGCGCTGCTGTCCACTTTCGTGCTCAACCCGCCTGCCCCGCCCACCGCCGGCGGAGTGTGGCTGGTGTCGTTCTTCATCACCGCCCGGCTGGCCTCGCAGGACACACGGGAGGCCTTCACCACCGCACTGACAGAGCAGCTGTGTGCACTGCTCCACCAGGACCTACCGGCCAGCAGCGATGAGGCAGCCCGGGAAGCAGCAATGATGGATCTGCTCGCCCAAGCCGCGGCCGTGAGTCAGCAGGCAGGTGGCCGGCTGGTGCTGGTCGTTGACGGGCTGGACGAAGACCGTGGCGTGACAACCGGGCCGAAGGCACACAGCATCGCCGGACTGCTGCCCAGCCGGCCTCCGGCCGGGATGCGGATCATCGTCGCCGGACGGCCCAACCCCCCGATCCCCGACGACGTGCCCGACTGGCACCCACTACGTGACCCGGGCGTCATCCACCTGCTCGGCGACTCCCCGCAGGCCCGGGATCTGCAACGACTCGGCCAGTCCGAACTCAAACGTCTGCTCGCCGGCAGCCCCATCGAGCAGGATCTGCTGGGCCTGCTCACCGCCGCCCGGGGCGGCCTCTCCGGCCCCGACCTGCGTGAGCTGACAGGCGCGGACCTGGTGACCATCGAGGAGATACTGCACACCGTGGCCGGGCGCACCTTCACCCGTCGTCTCGCTGGCTGGACACCGGACGACGGACGACAGGTCTACCTGCTGGGCCACGAGGAACTACACAACGCCGCCTGCCACTACCTCGGCGATGACCGTCTGGCCCACTACCGGGAGCGGTTGCACACCTGGGCCGAGGCCTACCGCACACCCACCGACGGCCAGCCGCCGTGGCCGCCGCACACCCCCGAATACCTGCTGACGGGCTACCCTCGCATGCTGGCCACCGCTGGCGACACCAACCGCCTGACCGCCCTGGCCATCGACCCGGCACGCCACGACCGGATGCTCGACCTGTCCGGTGGCGACACCGCCGCCCTCACCGAGATCAAAACCTGCCAAGACCTACTCCTGGACTGCCCGGAACCGGACCTGTACGCCCTGGCCAGGCTGTCCCACCACCGCGGACAACTCGAATCCCGCAACGCCCACGTCCCCACCAAGCTCCCCGCCCTGTGGGCCACCCTTGGCCAACCCAACCGGGCCGAGCAGATTGCCCGAGGCCTTACAGACCCGCGGGAGCAGGCGCGGGCGGTGATCGGGGTGGCTAGGGCGGTGGCTGAGGCCGGTGACCATGACCGGGCCGCCGGACTGGCCGCAGACGCCGAACAGATCGCCCGCAGCATCACCGAACCGGCCGATCAGGCGAAGGCGCTGGCCGTGGTGGCCGGGGCGGTGGCTGAGGCCGGTGACCATGAGTGGGCTGCCGGACTGGCCGCAGACGCAGAGCAGGTCGCCCGCACCACCCCCGTGCCGTGGCAGCAGGGGCTGGCGCTGGCGGAGGTGGCTCAGGTGGTAGCTGAGGCCGGTGACCATGAGCGGGCCGCCAGGCTGGCCACAGACGTCGAGCAGTTCGCCCGCCCCCTCACCGACTCGGACCAGGCGTGGGTGCTGGCCGGGGTGGCTAGGGCGGTGGCCGCGGCCGGTGACCATGATCGGGCCGAGCAGATCGCCCGCACCCACACCAAATTGCACGAGGAATGGGCGTTGGCCGGGGTGGCTAGGGCGGTGGCCGCGGCCGGTGACCATAACCGGGCCGAGCAGATCGCCCGCACCATCACCGACCCGTGGCAGCAGGTGCGGGCGTTGATCGCGGTGGCTGAGGCCGGTGACCATGAGCGGGCTGCAGGTCTCGTCGCAGATGCCGAACAGATCGCCCGCACCATCACCGTGCCGGACGATCTCCCCAGGATGAGGGACGAGCCGGACGATCTCGCACGGACGATGGCCGAGGTGGCTGGGGCCGTGGCCGTGGTTGGTGACCATGAGCGGGCCGAGCAGATCGCCCGCACCATCACCCACCCACAGGAGCAGGCACGGGCGTTGATCGCGGTGGCTGGGGCGGTGGCTGAGGCTGGTGACCATGAGCGGGCTGCAGGTCTCGCCGCAGACGCCGAACAGATCGCCCGCACCATCACCAACATTGCGCGACAGGGGTACGAGGTGATCACGGTTGCTGGGGCGGTGGCTGAGGCCGGTGCCCCTGAGCGGGCCGAGCAGATCGCCCGCACCTTCACCGGCCCCGAGTACCAGGCGCAGGCGCTGGCCAGGGTGGCTAGGGCGGTGGCCGCGGCCGGTGACCCTGAGCGGGCTGTCGAGCTGGCCGCAGACGCCATGCAGATCGCCCGCACCATCACCGACCCCCTGGAGCAGGGGTACGGAAGCGCGGAGATCGAGGTGGCTAGGGCGGTGGCTGAGGCCGGTGACCACGAGTTGGCCGAGCAGATCGCCCGTACCGTCCCCAACCCGCATGGCCAGGCGCAGGCACTGGCCGGGGTGGCTAGGGCGGTGGCTGAGGCCGGTGACCATGAGCAGGCCGAGCAGATCGCCCGCACCGTCACCGAACCGCATGGCCAGGCGCAGGCACTGGCCGGGGTGGCTAGGGCGGTGGCTGAGGCCGGTGACCATGAGCGGGCCGAGCAGATCGTCCGCACCCTCACCCGCCCGTACGAGCAGGTGGGGGCGCTGGCCGGGGTGGCTGGGGCGGCAGCTCAGGCCGGTGACCATGAGCGGGCTGCCGGGCTGGCCGCATGGGCTGAGCAGATCGCCCGGACCCTCACCGACCCGTACCAGCAAGTGGGGGCGCTGACCGGGGTGGCTAGGGCGGTGGCCGCGGCCGGTGACCATGAGCGGGCCGAGCGGATCGCCCGCACCCTCACCGACCCAGTGGATCAGACGTGGGCGCTCATCGACATGGCACAGGTAGTCGGTCCACCGCAGGCTGGTCACTTGTTGGGCATGGCATTCGCGGTGGGGCGGTGGCATTCGCCTCTACCGGCGGTGGCAAGGTTTTACCCGCGGGAGGCAACTCGGATCGCTGACGCGGTGTACGCAAACGACGGCACTGCAAGGCTGTCGGAAGAACGAACACACGTCACGGAAACGGACCATCCCAATACTCTGCAAGCCCGGGCCCGCCTCGCCTATAAGACGGGTACGGCCGGAGATCCAGCCGGCGCAGCAGCCATACAGGAGGAACTCCTGGTGGCCTGCCTGCGCGTGCTCGGCCCGGACCACCCCGACACCCTCACGACGATGGGCATCCTCGCCCACTGGCGTGACGAAGCCGGAGATCACTCCGGCGCCGCAACAGCGTGGAAGAGGCTACTGACGGCTCGTGTGCGGGTACTGGGGCCCGACCATCCCGACTCAATCACAGCCTGGGACCATCTGGCGTCGTCCCGGGCCAAAGCTGGCGACCCAGAAGGCGCCGCGGCCGCCACAGCAGAACTGGCAGCCGGGCTTATGCGCCTCTCGGGCCCGGACCACCCCCACACCCTCGCCGCACAAGGCCACCTCGCCTACTACCAAGGCATGGCAGGCGACGCTAACGCGGCAGCGGTCGCATTTACTCAGCTGCTGGAAGACTGCCTCCGCGCCCTGGGACCGGACCACCCCGACACCCGCGCCACCCGAGAATGCGCTGCGTACTGGCAAGCCGTAGCCCACGAAGAGGCTCCATGAACACCCCCGCCTACGCTCACCGGCCTGTCCAGCCGCCCCGGCGACAAGGTGCCTTCGAATGCGCGGCCCTGCCTCCGTTCCGATGAAGCCGCATGTGGTGATTCCCGCTGTTGGCTTCTAGAACCCAGCTGTGCAACGAGCCACGCTGGCAGTCCCTCGGGCTGGGGTGGCCGAGACGTCGTGGGCCCGCCGGGGCGGGCCCACGACCGGGCGTCAGCGGTGGGTCTGCCACCACAGGATGAGCATGGTCACGGCGCCGCTGCCGAGTTGGTGCATCGCGCCCTGCAGGAACGCGCCCGGGGCGCGTCGTCCCTGCTCGCCGATCCATTTCCGCAGGCGGTGGATACCGTCGGAGTGCTTCTTGGCCCAGCGGGACGGGTGCTTGGGCTTGCGTTTCGCGTTACTGTCGTCCATACGGAGTTCCTCCCGTTGATAGGCGTGCAGGAACACCGCGCAGGGAGTCCTCCCAACATCGTGGCCTGAGAAACCAGTTGGGGATCCAGGGCTCCCTTTTGCGTGGTGTCGAAGTGTAGTGAGGGACTTTCGGGCCCGGCGCCCCTCGGCGCCGGAGCGTAGGCCCTGGTCTGCCCTGGTTGGCCTTCCAACGCGACAGGCCGGTACGAGGCGATGCAAGGCGGTACGAAACAGCAGGTGAAGAGCCAGTTTTCCGTAAGGGTGTGACCCTCACCACTAGGCCGTCGCGAGTGTTTGGAGACCTCCTTCCGGTCGGGCGGCGGAATGTACGTCCGCCTCACTGATTCCGCACACACAGGGCGGTACCCGGGTTGCTGAGAGGCCGTTGACGACGCCGCGCACGGGTCCGGGGGTGGCCCTAGTGGTCAGTGGCGGGTGAAGTCGTGGAGGAGTTCGGCGAGGCGCTGGTCGGGGCGGCGGACGATGATGCATGGCCCGGTCGCGTGCGCGGCGAGGCGGTCGACCTCCATCTCGAGGCCTCCGGTGGGCGGGCTGGTGAGGCTGGAGCCGTTCTTGCGGACGTACTGCGCGACGGTCTCCAGGAAGGTCAGGAAGGTTGCGTCGGGTCCTTCGGAGTCGAGGACGTCGTGGGTGACCTCGTGGAGCCAGTGCTGTGCCTCGCGGGTCTCGCCGAGCGCGAGGTGGTGCAGGTGGAGGCAGTACGCGGCCGCGCGGTGTCCGGCGCCGGCGGCGAGCTGCCACCAGAACTGGGCGCTCTCACGGTGGTTGGTGAGATAGAGGAGGCTGGCGAACACGAGGGCGCCGTCGACGTCGAGGTTGTCCTCGCTCGCGGGGGCGTCGTCGGGTTCCTGGGCGAGGCGGTCGACGTGGTCGGCGGCATCGGGCTTGTTGAGGATCCAGCGGCAGACGACGGAGAGCCGCTGGGCGGCCTGGGCTGCGCGGACCATGTCCGGGTTGGGGGCGGCGGCGGTCGCGTCCGCTGCGAGGCGGCGCAGGGCCCGGCCGACGTCGAAGCCGTCGCGGGGCGAGGTCGGGATGAGGGCGCCGGCCAGGAGGTCGTCGATGGTCGTGGAGGTCACTGTCCCGCCTTCTTGCTCTTGCTGGGGGCGGCCGGCAGGCACAGCTGTATGCGCAGGCGCTCTTTGCCCTTGCGGCCGTGGTAGTCGACGGTGCGGGTGTCGAGGCCCATGTATCGGGCGATCTGTTTGGTCTTGTACCCGAGCAGGTAGCGCAGGACGATGACGGTGAACTGCCGGGCGGGCAGTTCCAGGATCGCCTCGTACAGTCCGCCCGTGCTGCTGCTGATCTCCATCTGGCTGCGGACCGCTTCGAGGTTCTGGGCTATGGGCCCGTTGATGAGGAACGCCGGCGGGCGTCCGTCCCCCTCCAGCTGGCGGGTGACACCGCGGTGCAGTACGGCGACCGTCTGCTGCTCGAGGTCGCCCTGCTGCAGAAGGTCGTACCACCCTCCGAGGATCTCCAGGAAGACCTGGTGGACCACCTGTTCGGCGACGCGCCGACTGCCGAGGTGGATCTCGGCGAAGTCGTGGAAGAACTCCTGGTGCCCGAGGTAGAAGGCCTCGAAGTCCAGGGGAAGTTCGGGAGGGGCCTGGACGGGCTGGCCGTGGCCGCCGTCCTGAGGCGATACGTCAGTGGTGACGTCGCCGTTGCCCATGTAGTCCTCCAGGCGGTGAACACCGGTTCCTCTCCGTTGAGGCCGGCGGGTTCGGACGCGCGCCAACTGGCCCGCGTGAGTGCCTCGTTGGGTCGGGCTCTCACGCACCACCCTGTCGTTTTTCGAGTCCTGAAACTCATACGACCCTCGAAAATTGTGACTCTGCGATCTTCTCCATAAACGGAACGTGATAGCAGTGTTGGCTTGCGCGTTCGAGAAGGACGCATGAGCTGGGGTGATGCAGACGGGGGCGAAAGTTGCCATTTCAAGAATCGTCGGATTCGTGTCATAGCTCACACTGTGCTCGTCACTGCGTGGACATCGCGTGAAGTGCCACATGCCACAGGCGACCGTGTATGCGCACAACCGATCCGCCCTCACCCGTTCGAGTAGGCGCATCGCTGCTGGCGCCCGGCGCCTTGAGGCTTCGCCGAAAGGTGCCGGGGGATGATGTGACTTACCGCCCGGGCGGGTGAGCCGACGGCCGAATCCCGGACCGGAGGAATCACGGACCGATACGAAGATCGCGGACCTGTTGGTGATCTTCGAGAGGAACTCCGCCCGTGCGTCTCCCCCGCGCCATCGGTGCCGCGACCACCGTCGTCTCCACGCTCGCCGTCCTGCTCACCCCGGGAGCCGCGCATGCCGCCCCCGGCGACACGGTCGCTCTGCCCGTCCGCGACGCCCTCACCGCACTGGCCGTCCAGGACGAGGACCGCACCGGCTACGAGCGCACCAAGTTCCGCCACTGGATCGACGCCGACCGCGACGGCTGCCACACCCGCTCAGAGGTACTGATCGAGGAAGCCGTCACCGCCCCCGAACAGGGCGCGAACTGCGCACTGACCGGCGGCTCCTGGTACTCGCCGTACGACGACATCTACTTCACCCAGGCCCGCGCCCTCGACATCGACCACCTGGTCCCGCTTGCCGAAGCATGGGACTCCGGCGCCTCTGCCTGGACCGCCGCTGAACGCCAGGCGTACGCCAACGACCTCGACGACGCCCGTGCGCTGATCGCAGTGTCTGCGGCCAGCAACCGGTCCAAGTCCGACCAGGACCCCGCCACCTGGCAGCCACCGGCCAGCGGCTACCGCTGCACGTACGCAACCGACTGGGTCGCCATCAAGACCAGGTGGAGCCTCGCCGTCGACCCCGCCGAACAGACGGCTATCTCTGACATTCTCGACACCTGCCCCAATGCGCCCGTCGAGGTCACTCTCGCCCGCTGACCTGCGCATGGGCTGTGAAGGGTCCCCGCCCCCCTGGTTCGGGGACCCTTTTGGCGTCTGACGGCTCCGGCACGGCCGGGCCGGATATGCGGCCCACGAGACGGCTGGTCATCCTGTGGACAGAGGGTGGGCGCTCTTTCGCTGTGGCCTTGCTGGGACTGATCCTGGTGTCGGGGCGCATAGAGGGGGAGCTATGGAGGCCGAACGCATCCGGGTCATGGTGACGGTGAAGGCGTACCCGACGCTGTCGCGCCAGTACAACGAGACGGTCTGCGTCGCCGGGGTCCGGATGGACACCGAGCGGCCGGAGCATGTGCGGCTGTTCCCGGTCCCGTTCCGGGACATGGAGCTGTCCAAGCAGTTCAAGAAGTACGACATCATCGAGATCGACGTCACCGGTCACTCCCGGGATGACCGGCCTGAGAGCCGGCGACCGGTGCTGGATTCGCTGGAGGTCGTCGGCCACGTGTCCAGCGACAGGTCCTGGGAACGGCGGGCCGAGTGGGTACGTCCGCTCGTCGCGGCCTCGCTGTGCCAGATCAAGCGGGAGCAGGAGGCGAACGGCACATCCTTAGGGGTGTTCCGGCCCGCTGAGATCAAGAGCTTTCGGCTGGTCAAGGCCGATGACCGGTCCGCGTGGCAGGACATGATGGCCTCGCAGATGAACATCTTCGACCAGGAGCGCAAGGCGTTGGAGGCGCTGCCTTACCGGTTCGTCTACAGCTTCCGCTGTGATGACGAGCGCTGCAGAGGACACGAGATCGGGCTGCTGGACTGGGAGGCGGGGGCGGCGTACTTGAAGTGGCGCCGCCTGTACGCGCCGGGGGTGCTGGAGGACAAGATCCGGCAGCGGTTCACCGAGATCGCCGGGCCGCAGCGGGACCTGCACTTCTTCGTCGGCAACCTGCACAAAAGGCCCCACCAGTTCATGCTGCTGGGAGCGTTCTACCCGCCGCGCGGGGTGATGGACCGCTTCCAGCTCTTCTAGCCCAGGGCGGCCACATGCAGGCCGTGATCGGCCCGGGCCATGTCACAGATGACCTTGCGATGGCAGCGGTCCTCGTCCTGCTCGAAGCACAGCACGGCCACCGTCTCCTTCGCCGCCAGGGCGAAGAGTTCGTCCAGAGCCTGCGGTGCGGGGTCCTTGTCGAGCAGGCTCCGGAAGACGGCTCGTCCCTCCGTGGCCCGTCCCTCCCAGAACGGAGGGCGGTTCTCCTTGGGGTTGCCCAGCGCCCGCAGATGCCGGTATCCGATGCCGGCCTCCGCCAGCGCGCCGGTCAGCTTGGTCTTGCTGAAGCCGGGCTTACGGCTGAGGGGCGTGAGCCGCACATCGGCCACCGTCCTCACGTTGCGGGCCAGCAGCTGCTCCACGAACTGCTCAATGTTTCGCCCTTCGTACCCGGCCGACACGATCCCGGCTCCTTCGGCGCCCCGCGCCTCCCGCACCAGTTCGTCGACCGACACACCGAAGGCGTCGGCCAAGGCCGCCACGGTGAACAGTCCCGGATTGGACGTGGTCTCAGCCTCGATACGCTCCAGCGTCCGCGGAGAGATCCCCGCGAGATCCGCCAACTGCGCGCGGCTCCAGTCTCGCTGCGACCTGAGTCGGCGCAGGTGCATAGCCAGCCGCTTGCCTTGTGCTCGCTGCAGCGCATCCGTCGTGGGTCGTCCCGCCATGGCCACCGATCCTAGGGCCCATTGAAATAGGTGGGCGCACCGGGTGTTCGCTGACTGCAACGAGTACGCCACCGTCCGATTCCGCTCACTTCCGGGACGGTGACTGACCTCCACTCCTTCGGGTGAGGCGCCCTAGCGGTGCTGGGGCAGGGTCAGTACGTTCCCTGGACTTGATGATCGAGGGGGAGGGCCAAAGGATGAGCGAGCGCGGCGCGTTACGGGGTCTGCGGGTCTTGATGTGGTTAGTGATCGCCATCGAGGTGCCGGTGTACCTGGTGTGGCTGGTCGAGGTCGGCTACCTGACCGGACAGCAGCTGCCCCGCGGCGACGTCGCGCGGTGGGCGCCGCCCGTGCTGCTGCCGCCGGCGGCCGTGCTGTTTTGCGTGATGGCGGGCTGGACGTGGTGGCTGAGCGTGGTGTCCGGCACCCGTTCGTCGCTGCGGGAGGGGTGGATCGTCGCGTCGCTGGTGTTCGTCGCGGTCAGCTCGGTGTTCTGCGGGGTGGCCTCGGTCGACGACCCGTCGGTGTCGGTGGGCCTGCTGAGCGCCGCCGTGACCGGGCTCGGCATGATCGGGCTGTTCTTCATCCCGGCCGCCGCCTCCCGCCAGATGCCGGACGTCATCCGCCGGCGCGCAGCCGAGCGGCGTACCGGTGCGGACCCGGCCGGGCTGGACGACACCTGATTGCCCGGACCGGCGCCCGCAGGGGAACCTGCGCGGGCGACAGCGAAGGGGAGAGGGTGTCCGAGTACGACGAAGAGGCTGCTGGCAAAGCGCTCAGGAAGGCTGCTGAGCTGTGTTCAAGCAGAAGATGGCCGACGGGGAGCAGGACGACCCGGCAGCCCGTGACCGTACAGCGGTTCGCCGCGTTGGACACGGCAGCGCGTGTATGAACATCCCCCGCGGATACGCGTGTGAGGCCCCGCACCGGCGCAGGGCGGGGCCTCACAGGTATCACCGGCTATCAACGCCCGAGACTCGCATTTGACGTCAGGACAGGCGGTTGGGGAAGGGATGCGGAATGGACTTGACCATGGTGATGGCGCTGATCGTGCTGAGGCCGCGTTCTTCGTAGCAGAAAGTCATGTTCCAGCGATGATGTTGAAGTCGCTCGCGTTCGCGGCGGAGGGCATTGTCGAGGGTGGTCATGCCGGGGTCGAGGATCCAGGTGCCGTCGTTGTACGGCGTGAAGCCGATGCGTGACCATGCGCGCCCCAGGCTGGCGCAGGCTTGTTCGTAGTTGGTGTTGTCGTCGCGTTCCAGTGGGCCGGGAAAGAGCGCGATGACGCCGGCTCCGTGGTTGAGGTAGTCCAGGGCCATCCCCGTCAGGTAGACGCCGAGGCCATGTCCGCGCAGGCGCCGGTCGATGGTGACCTCGTCCACGATGGTCGCCTTGCCGGGCAAGGCGAGGAGCTCGTGGAGGTCGTCGCGCAGGTCGCCCGTCTTCTCGTCATAGAGGGTCCTGCCGATCCGGTAAAGGTCGGAGCTGAGGGTGTCAAAGCTGTGCACGATGTTGGCGACCCGGTATTCATCGGCCACGCAGATCCGGGCTGACCCGAAGCTGGTGCCTGGCCCGGCGTCCTCCTTGACGTGCATGCCGACGTCCCAATACTGCACGCCGTCTTCGCCCAGGGGGTCGATCCAGTGTTCGCTGCTATAGGTGAGGATCATGTCGTCGACGCCGAGGCATTCGACGATAGGTGGATGGTGCATGTGGGCCTGTACCTGGGCTTGCGTGGGTACGGCGGGTGGGCTGCTGCCGAGGTCGGTCACCGTTCGTCGCTCTCAGGGCGGGCATGCGGGATCAGCGGCTTGGTGCTGTCGTGCTTGGTGGCGCGCAGGCCCTGCGGGCGGGCGGGGAGCGCCTGCGGAGTGGTGAGGATGAGCTGGGCATCGGCACCGGCGATCTCTGCGCAAACGGTAAGGACGGCGTTGGCGAGGCGTTCGCCTTCGGGGCCGCCGCCCAGTCCGTCGAGGGGCGCATCGAGCCACTGGCAGCGGGGCAGCAGGACAAGCGGCATGCTGCGGGCAGCTTCGAGGGCCATGAGGTGGTAGGCGGTGTGGGCGATGCTCACCAGTCCGGCCGATCGGGCTAGTTGCTTCAGGGACCGATTGTTGATCTTGGGTGCCAAGGTCTTGGGATCGATCACCGCATTGCGGATCTTGTCGGGAGCCATGGGGATGGCGATATCCGCGAAGATCTGCGACAGCTGCTTCGCGGTCTGCTGCCGATGCTCCTGCGCGTCCCCTTCGGCGGCGGTCCACGCCTTCTCCGCGTCGTCAGCCCTTAGGGACGACGCTGCCGCGTTCTTCTCCAGTTCGGCGATCTGAGCAAGTTCCTGACGCCGGGCCTTGACTGCTTCCAGCCTCGCCCGCGCATCGCTCTCGGCCGCACGGGCTCGGGCGCGTGCTGCCTCGCGCGGGGCGATTTCCTGTGCCCTGTACGCGGCGGCCCGGCCGGCCAGCCGCTGCGCGTCCTGCTCGGTCTTGCGCCGGGCGTCGACCGCCTTGTGCGCGATGTGCTGGGCATCGCGCAGCTCTGCGTCTGCCGCCAATGCAGCCTCCCCGGCCCGGGCCAGTTCCTGGGCGCGCTGCGCTTGGCGTGCGGGTAGGCCCGGGTCGGGTTGGCGGCACACCGGGCACAGAGGGCCTTCACCTGAGCGGCCCTCCAAAGATTGCGCGCACTCCGGGCAGTGCGTGCGGGGCCGCGCAGCCTCCTCCGCGGCTGCAAGGCGCTGGCGGGCCAGTCCCCGGCGCTCATACATCGAGGCGAGCGCCTGGTGGGCCCGGTCTGCTGCCGTGGCAGCGCTCGATACGGCTTGCAGCCCGCGTGCCGCTTCAGCGTCCCTTCCCGTTAGCACGCCCTGATGTTGTTCGATCTCCTGTGCGAGGCGCAGCAGCTCGGCAGCATGCTCGTCGACGGCCTTGGCGTATCGCTCTTGCTCCATGTCGAGGTCGAACGAGGTGGGCAGCCCGTACTTCTGGCGTTGCTCGACTGCCTTGCGCACCGCAGTCGCGTCTCTGGTCGCCCGGCTACGGGCGGCCCGTGCCTGAGCCTTGAGACGTGCAGTCTCCTCGCTGAGAACGCCGAAACAGACCTCCAGGGTGAGGTTCATGTCCGCGACGCTGACTGAGCCGAAGGTGTCCCGTCCCGCGTGGTGCTGCTGCAGATACACGAGGACCAGCACCGTGTCGATCGTGACATTCCCACGCGGGGTCTCCATGGCGGGGATGCCCATGCGCGCCAGCGAGAAGCAGCCTGCTGCCCGTTCGCCGGCTTCAGGGCGTACGGGCAGCTCTTCGACTTCGCCGGTGGACTTGTTAAGGAAGGCGACCTGCTGGGCGGCGAGCTCTAAGGTGGCCGTCCAGAGGCCCTCTTCCGTCTCGAATTCGACCCGGATGGCGTCGCACTGCTCCGCGATCACAGGCGTGAGGATCACGCTGGTGGCCCCCAGGGCAGCGAAGGCCGCCTCCGAGATGGTGCTCCCCCCGGACCCGATGCCGGCTTGCAGGTGCCGCATCGACGCGTCGAGGTCGATGCCACCCCACTTCCCGTCGATCAGGAATTCTTCCTTCAAGAAGGCGAACTTGCCCGCCATGCCGTCCCTACCGTTCACGCGCTCCCTGGCAGGGTGCGTCGAACCGCACCAACGATCACTGCACTGTGCGGGTTCTGTGTGTTCAACCCAACGAGCGATCCACGGTGACGCCGGTGCCGAGCGCGGGGTCTGATCTCGGAGATTCCTGATCATTACGGCAGGCGACGGCAAGGACCCATGTACCGCCCATCACGCAGAAGAGGGCAGGGCACACTGAAGTCATGGTCGAGATGAGCCCGGGGCAGGCGCGCGAGTTCTGGAAAGCGCTGATGGACAACGCCTCTTCACTGATCGCCGATGCCCACACGCTGCTGTCTGCAGAGTCCTACGGGCGGGCTCGCTCCCTCACCGTTTTGGCACAAGAGGAGCTCGGAAAGGCGCTCTGGATCTATGACACCTTCCAAGCTGACTGGAGCCGCGGAGGTGAGGCGCCCCGGGTCGTGGGCTCTCTGACCCAGCACGGGCGGAGCCACACCAAGAAGTACCTCGAGGCCATCGTCTTCGGCGACGAACTCGCAGAGTTCTGGGGTGACTACAGCGCTCTGCCGGCCTCGGGGACCGGCTACGAGGCTTGGGAACAGGCCCACAAGAAGCAGCAGGCGGAAGCCGAGGCCGCGGCCAGGGAGGCCAATTTGGCGAAGCAGCGAGGGTTCTACGTCGACCGCGATGCAAACGGTGCTGTCCTGTCTTCCACAGCCATTGCGGCCGGAACGACGGCGGAGGATCTGCAGACCGCTGCACGTGTGATCGAGATGCTGCTGATCAAGGATGGGTGCAGATCTTCTGAGGGTGCCTCGTTGGGGTGATTCGCAGAGGTTCGGGATGTGACTGGTCGTGTCGGCTTCTGCCGTCGCCGGGGTCGAGCCGCCGTGAGGCGTGCGGGTGCTGAGCGAGGGTGGGTGTGGTGTGCCGTCGTTGATGGAGGCGTTGGAGGCCAGGCGGGCTGAGGTACTGGGCCAGGCCGAGCGGCTGCGTGAGCAGATCGCGGGTCTGTCCGAAGAGTTGTCGCGGGCCGAGGAGCGGCTGGCGCGGTTGCAGATCGCGCGGGAGACGGTGGAGGAGGTGCTGGCCGCGCCGTCTTCGCCGGTGCCGGACGCGGACGCCGGGGGTGGGGGTGTCGGCGGGGTCGCTGTGGCGTTGGTGAAGGCTGAGGCAGAGCTGGATGTGACGGTGATGTCTCCGGAGTACCGGGAGATCATCGCCCTGTTCGCGACCTCGGGGGCGGTGATGCGCTGCAAAGAGGTCTGCCAGCACTTGAGTCTGGGGACCGAGCCGCGGCATGTCGAGGGGATGCGTTCGAAGCTGAAGCGGCTGGTGGAGCGCGGGATCCTGGCCGAGCCCTCGTCCGGGCTGTTCAAGGTCGACGGCAGGAAGCAGGGGTGGTGAGCGTGGTGAGGCCGGCCAAGGGTGCGCTCGCGGAGTGTGAGGACGCGTTCGCCGCCTCGGCGGGTCTGTTTGCTGCGGCGTGTGCGGAGTTGGCTGCCCCTCAGGCGGCGGTGATGACGCACGCGCAGTTGGAGGATCTGCTGGGGGCGCGGATGCGCGAGGTCACCCGGCAGTTGTTTCAGGACCACCTGACGCTGCGGGCCAGGGACGAGGCCCGTCGTGAAGAGGTCGTGGACGCCGCCGGTGTCGGGCGCTCGAGGATCGAGCGGGGCCGGCGCCGGTTGCTGGCCACGGTGTTCGGCAAGGTCACCGTGGTTCGGATCGCCTATCGCGGCATTGGTGTGGGGGACCTGCACCCGGCCGATGCGGTGCTGAACCTTCCGGACGGAATGCACTCGCACGGGCTGGCCAGGCTCGCCGCGATCGAGTCCGCCCGCGGCAGCTTCGCCGACGCCTGCGAGCGGATCAACGCCCACACCGGCTCCGGTATCGGGCACCGGCAGGTCCAGGAACTCGCCGTCGGCGCCGCGGCGGACATCGACGCGTTCTACGACGCTCTCGTGCCGGCTCCCTGCACCGACATCACACCGCTGATCTTGTCGGTGGACGGCAAAGGCGTGGTCATAAGACCCGAAGCACTGCGTGAGGACACCGCCAAGGCCGCGGCGGCCAAGGGTGGCAACGCGATGAAGACCCGGCTGGCGTCCGGTGAGAAGCACGGCAGGAAACGGATGGCCACTCTGGGAGCCGTCTACGATGCCGAACCCGCGCCTCGCACAGTCGACGACATCATCGCCGACCCCGACCGGCACGACGCCGGCCACGGCGCGGCGCCCGAGCGCCGCCAGGGGCCGAAGGCCCGGTCGAAGTGGTTGTGCGGCTCGGTGAGCGACACCGCCGCGCAGGTCGTGGCCGCCGTGTTCGACCAGGCCGAGTACCGCGACCCCGCCCACCGCCGTCCCTGGGTCGTCCTGGTCGACGGGGCCCGCCATCAAATCGACCTCATCAAGGCCGAAGCACGACAGCGCGGCGTGGACGTCCACATCATCGTCGACCTCATCCACGTGCTCGAATATCTGTGGCGAGCGGCATGGTGCCTGCACGAGGGCGGCGATGCCTCCGCCGAGAACTGGGTCGCCCGTCACGCCCGCGTCCTGCTGGGCGGCGGCGTGCAGCAGACCGCCGCCGCACTCGAGGCGGCCGCCCGCACCGCCGGACTGCGCGGCGCCCAGCGCAAGGGCATCGACGAGGCCGTGAACTACCTGACCGGCAAGGCCGAACACCTGCGCTACGACACCGCCCTGGAACGCGGCTGGCCGATTGCCACCGGAATCATCGAGGGAGCATGCCGGCACCTGGTCAAGGACCGCCTGGACATCACCGGCGCCCGCTGGGGCCTGTCCGGAGCCGAAGCCGTACTCAAGCTGCGTGCCGTCCGCGCCAACGGCGACTTCGACACCTACTGGACCTGGCACCAGCAGCAGGAGTTCATCCGCAACCACCAGACGCACTACCGAGACCAGTTCATACCCACCGCCTGATCGACAGCACCCTCATTGGATCTGCACCCATCAAGGATCACAGTCGAATGAAGACGTCTGCCACGCCGTATGACAGCACGCACCCCCAGCAGTTTCGGCTGTTGCCTGTCTCGCACCCCGAAGACTGGGCAGCCGCTGCGGACGCGCTCAGCCCGAGCGCTGAGGACGACGGCCAGGGGACCCAGGAACGATGACGTTGTGAACTCGCCTCGCTCGTAAAATGCAGGACGCCTCGTCCCCGGCAGCTGCAATGCCGGGGACGAGGCGTCTGCGCTGATCGGGCCTACAGCTCGATCTGGATGTGCTCCACGTCGGTGAACTCCACGCCCAGACCGTGGGCGCGGGTGTTGTTGTTGCGGAAGTACATCTCCGCGAGGCCTTCGGCGGCGAGGCGCTGGAGCTGCTGCTCGTTGGCGCCGGCGTCGCGGGCCTCGAAGAGGCGGTCCGCCCAGCGCGGCGGCAGGGCCTGAGTGAGGTCGCGGATCCGGGCGTCGTCGGTCGTGCCGGGGGCGGCGGTGAAGCCGAAGCGGGCCCGGGTGGAGACGACCAGGCCGCCGGTGCTCGCGGCCTTCTTTTTGGCCTTCGCGCGGATCTGCGGCTGCCACCGCTTCTTGACCTCACGCTCTATGCGGTCCCGGAGGTCGCGGCGGGGCCGCTTGAGCTTGCCCGCGACGTAACGCTCCACGGTGCGCTGGGACACCCCGAGCGCCTGAGCGGCGGCCTTGGTGCCCTTGAACTGCTTGACCAGGTACTTCATCTGAGCCTGAGCGCTCTGCGGAATGCGGCGGGTGAACGCCGACTCCAGCGCCTGGTCCAGGCTGTCCCCGATGAGGTCCGGCATGGTCGGCTACTCCCCTTCTCCGGCGCTCTGGTCGGTCTTGATGAGGTTGGCGATGTTGAACACCGCGCCATGTTCCTCGAACTGCTCTTCCGCCCACAGGACGGTCTGGGTGCCCTGGTGCTTGACCATCCCGGGCGAGACCCCGAGCCGGAACGTGCCTGGCACCGGCTTGCCTTCCGGGGTGTGCGGCAGGACGTCCAGCGGGGACGGGCCGGGCGAGGGGTAGACGATCGCGTCGGTGCCGATCGCGACCGGGTACAGGTCGGCGGCGGCCGCCGTCTTCATCAGCTTGCGGTGCAGGCCGATCCGCTGGCTCGCCAGCACGGCGGCCCGGATGTCGGGACGCCACGTCTCCCGCTTGAGCGCCGGGTACTCCTCGTAGTACGGCACCTGGCCCCGGCTGCGCTGGCGCAGCTTGCCGATGCCACCCTTCGCCGTCGCCTTGATCGCGGTCGCCAGCAGCGCCATCGTCGGGTCGACCTGCTTGGAGCGGGCCATCGCGTCCAGGAACTCCTGGCCGGTGAGGTCGGTGGTGACGCCGAGGTCGGCCATCGTGGCCACGTACGCGTCGCGCAGCCGCTTGTACCAGGCGTCCAGGTAGCGGCCGGTCTGGGTGCGCACGTACGCCTCGAGCGGCGCGACGTCGAAACCGAGCTCCACCGCGTAGGCGACGGTCGGCGTGGCGTACCAGGCCGGCCCCTCGGGGCGGTCGCCCTTCGGCGTGAACGGCGAGGGCAGCCGTTCGCCGTCGACCGTGCGGCCGTTGATCTGAACGCGGGACAGATCGACGTGGCTCAGGTCGACCAGCCACGAGCCGGGCAGCGAGGCGTCGAACTTCGGGTTGTTCTTCAGGTGGGTCGGCCCGTTCAGCCCGACGGTGAGGCTGTTCGCGGCCGCGGCGAACGACATGTTGATGTCGACCGTGACCAGGAACTGGTTCATGCACTCCTCATCGGTCAGCGGCCGGCACCAGTCGTAGGGCTCCTCCATCAGCATCTCTGCCGGGGTGCGCAGGTGATGCCGGGCGAACTTGTCCTTGAGGATCGGGTGTTCGTCGGGGACCTCGCACTCCACCACGGGATACAGAGCGGTGAGCGCGTCGTCGTTGAAGGCCCGCTTGAACTCGCCGGTGGCCTCGTCCTTCTCCGCGCGGGTCGGCGGGCGCAGCGCGACCATCAGCTCGAGGCCGGTCGTCGCGGTGGTGCCGCGAGGCGTCATCACCCGCGCCGCGTACAAGCCGAGGTACCGGGCGAGGTCGGCCGGGTGCATCGTCGGCAGCTGCGGGTCGTCCTTCTTGTCCCACTCCCGGGCGTCCAGCGCGTTCCACGGCAGGATGCACAGCTGGACGCAGCGCCGCTTGGATCCCTCGGGCTCGCGGTAGACGCGCGCCCACGGCCCGAATCCGCGCTGGGTGAGCTGGAGGCCGGCCCGCTTGATCTGCTTGACCACCTTGTGGCTGTCCGCGATCCGTCCGTGCCGCCGCTCCTCCTCCGACAGGGCGGCGGGCAGGCCGTAGCGCTCCAGTGCGGTCGCGGTGAGGACGAGGATCGGGTCGGCGTCGCGGCCGTTGCGGTGCAGCCGGGCCTGACCGAGCCGGGCCTCGGTCAGCGTCCAGTCGACCAGCGCCGGAATCGTTTTGGCGGGCACGTCCAGGACCAGGCCGCCGACGCAGTACGCCGACACCTGCCCGTCCTGGTCGGCGTCGATGACCGCGAGCGGGCCGTTCTCGAAGCGCGGGTCGACGGCGGCCGCCGTGGTCTTCTTCGCCGCCGCCTTCTTCGCGCCCGGGCGCCGCGACGTCGACGGCGGCCTGGTCGCCGTGGTCGACGCCGGGCGGGTGGGCGGCTTCGCGGCGGCCGGCGCCGACGGAGCCGGAGTCTCCGGGGCGGGCACGGCGGTGAACGTCTCCGGCACAGCGGGCTCGCCGGGCGCCTCGGGCTCGGGGGCGGGGAAGCGTTCGGCCAGCTTCTCCAGGAGCCGGGCGTAGGCGGCGCGCTGCGGCGGCCGCGGCTCGGTCCGGCCGGCCTCCCAGTTCCCGACCGCCTCGCGGCGGGTGTCGAGCGCCTTCGCGATCTGGGCCTGGCTCAGCCCGGCAGCCTCGCGTAGACGCCTGCGCTCGGCAGGCGGCGGCAGGTCGTCTTGGGCCACCTGTTCCAGCAACGCGTCCACGTTGCTGAGCAGCTCGTTCTCAGTGGGCACAGAGCTCACCTCCACTAGACACCCTACATCAATCGCGCATTGGTTCGCGCATTCAATCGCGCATGAATCGCTCATGATTTGGAGTGCAGCACGCGGGCGGGCAAGCGGCGCAACAGCTACGGCATGGCGACGGTGCGGAAAGGGGGCCGGCTGCCAGGCTGAGCGCGTCCGGCCCGCAGGGTGATTGGGAGATCCGCCGTGTCCGTCGCGTTCCGCATCAGGTGCTGCAAGTGCGGCAAGAACATCCCTCTTGCTCAGGACATCTACGAGCTGGACCAGGAGTGGCAGCGCCGCTTCCCCTCGATGACGGGAACCCTCGCCTGCCCCCGGTGTGCTCTGCGCACCCACTGGCTCTGCACCAACCGCGACGGCTCCTACGTCGACGGCCACATCGCCGCCGCCCCGGACTGCTTCGACGCCTGGAGTCACGTCTCGCCGCCCGGCACCCACCGAGCCATGGTGCTGAGCAGCCCACGCTCGGGGCTGCTCCAGGGAGCCGAGGCGTACCTCCGCAGCGTCGCGACCCGCAAGGGGACCCATGCCGCCATGCTGCGCGCGGTGATCCAGGAGTGGGATGAGCAGCACAGCCGTGCCAAGGCCTCGCGGCCCGTCACCGTCTGAGACAGCGGCCCTTCCTCGAGCTGGCTGATCATCCCGCTGACACGGCCTCAACACCCGTGCCAGGGTGCGGTGATCGGGTACGGCAGACGGAGGGGGCTTCCGTGGAAGCGCGGATGTGGGACGCACTGGTCGGCGTGGCGAAGAAGGCGTACACCGCCGGGCTGAGTGAGGGCGCGGTCCCGCGCCCGCTCATCATGCCGCTGGTGCGAGGTGAACTGGTCGGGATGATCTGGGTCCGCCCGATCAAGGTCGGCCAGGACGCACTCACCGGGATCGCGGAACTCTCGAACATCGCCGCGGCCGCCCGCGCGGACGAGGTGGTTCTGGTCTGGGAGACCCACGACATTGCCACCGCCTGCGAGCTGCCCATCGTCGGCCCGGCGCCGTGCCTGAACATGGTGCTCGCCACGCGCGACGGGCACGTCCTGCACCAGTTCCCCTACACCGAGCAGCTCCTGTCCCGCAGTCCCGACGGCTGGGCATCGGTCGCCCCGGACTGGAGTCCGACCCCCGCGCCGCAGCCCGGCGGCGAGCTGGTGCCGCCGATCCAGGCCGCGATCAACTACTCCTTCACCCCGATCGAGCTGGACCACCCCGACCCGTTCGGCGTCACCGTCGTGCTCATGGAAGAGGACGGCTACCGGGTGCGCCTGACCGAAGCGTTCGACCGCTGACCCGGCACGGAGAGGAGAGGAGGAGTTCGTGCCCCGCAGTCTCGACGACGATGCGCCCCGTCGCATGAGCGACGCCGAGGAAGAGCTCAGTGCCGAACAACGGCGAGCCGCAGCCGAGGATCAGTCCACGCTGCGCGAGCTCCGGATCGACGTGAAGCGGATGGAACGGAACCTGGCGCGGCGAAGGCGGAGGCTCCGTGTGATGCGTCTTGCGCTGGCCGTCGCCAGCGTTGCCTTTCTGGCGAGCCTGGTGTGGACCGTGCTGTCTTGGGGCTCCCCCTCCAGATTTCTCCGGGTCGACATCATCTGCGGCATTGTGCTGTTCATCTCCGGGGCAGTTGTCGTGATTGCCGCACCGCGCCGGGGCTCCCTCAGCCTGGCCAAGCTGGAAGACATCGTCGACAGCAACCGCGACGTCCTGCGGTTCTTCAACTCCCGCAACCACCCGACGCTGGAGGAACGGCGCAATCTCTACCGCGAGGATGTCGCCGGGGTCATCGAGCAGCACCGGGACGATAGCCGCAAGTACCGACTCGTCCACAACGCCCTGCAGAACCTCATCATGATCGGGTCCGCAGCCACGACCACCGTGGCCGCCCTGGACACCCGTAACCAGTTCACATGGCAGAACATCACGATCGTCGCCATCGGCTTCACCGTCACCGTGGCGGCCGCCTTCACCGGCTATTACAAGTACCGCGAGCGTAGCTACTTCCTACTCCAGACCGCCGACGCCATCGAGGAAGAGGCCAACGCCTTCACACTTGGCGTCGGCCCCTACAGCGATTTCGGCGAGGATCAGGAGCAGAAGGCGCTGAAGCTGTTCACCCAGCGCGTCGAAGAGCACCGCAACGAGCAGCGACGCCGCCAGCAGCAGCTGGACCAGCCCGCCGACCAGGCCGCCCCGTCCGGCCAGCCGCCAGCGGCCTGACCCTGGCCCCAGCCTCGCCGCCAGCCTCTCTGCGCGGACCGTACGGGGAGGGGCGCCACGACCGCGCTGCGGGGCCCGCCCCCGCAGCGGGGGCAGGGTGAGCGGCGCAGGCCTGAGCCAGACTCGGACGGCACAGCACCGCGGTGGCCGGCCGGCTCCTATGAGGCGGCCCTCACCCGTCCCATCGCCTGGTCGCGGGGCAGGAAAGGCCACATGCTCATGCGGGGCATGACGACCCCGTGCTCGTTGCGCATGGTGAGCTCGCCGTCGTCTGCCTGTTTCAGCACTTCGCCCGCGTTCTTCAGGGCCAGGGCGACCCGGGTCTGCAGGCGGGGCTGGAACGGCAAGGCGAGGGGAACAAGGGCGGCGATCGCGGCGGCCTCCGGGATCAGGTTGCTGGTGAGTTGGCCGATCACGCGGTTGAAGGCGGCATTGGACTTCTGTGGCAGCCGGACCCCGGCCTTGCGCATCGAGCCCAGCAGCAGCGTCAGCATGTCCTCGAATGCGTTGCGCAGCTCGATGACGTTCTCGTAGAGCGCGGCACCGGCCACCATGGGCCACCGGCCGCGCTCGAGCCGGTGCAGGAAGTCTTTGAGCAGCTTCATGTCGATGTCGCCGGCGTACCGGTGCTTCGGCTCCACCCGGGCGAGCAGCTTGCCTCCAGCGACGCCCTCCTTCCAGGATGAGCGGCTCAGCTCCCTGAACCACTCTTCCTGGCTGCGCAGTGAGTACACGCCGCAGCCGATCAGGATCTGGTAGAGGATCTTGGCGCGCAGCGGGCGGGCGCCTCGCAGCACGGCGCCGTAGGTGACGTGCGAGTAGCCGGGGGCCTGACGGGCGAGCTGGCGGTGGCTGAGCTCGTTGAAGTCCAGCAGCGTCTGGAGTAGCTGGCGCAGCTCGGCTTCGTCTGCGGGGCTGATGGGTTTCAGTACGCCGGTGCGCTCCCACCGGCGCAGTGCCTCGCGGCTCAGGTCGCCGGCGGGCCCGGCTTCCGCCAGTCGCAGGCTCTGCCAGCGGTCGCTCCACTCGTCAGGGTCTCCTCCGCAGGCCAGTACGTAGCTGACGACGGCCGCCCAGGTGGGCAGCTTCTTTCCCGAGTGTGCGTTGGACAGCGTCGCAGCCGAGACGCGTGCGTGCTGGGCCATCAGCGCCAGTGGCGGATCGCCGACCTTCTTGCGCAGCGCCTGGAGATCGCGCGCGAAGGCCACGAGCGGGTCGTCGGTCTGCGGCAGGGGGTTCATGGGGCGGGCCACGGCATCTGCTCCTTCCCGAGCCCGAAGTAGGGCCGGGGCCCGTCGTGTTGACGGGCCCCGGCAGGGCTTCAGGTCACAGCAGACGCTGACGCAGTTCGGCGGCCAGCAGACTGCCGGCGCCCAGTACGGCGAGAGCCTCCTCCAGCTTCATCCCGCGAGCGAGCAGGACGACCAGCGCGGCCAGAAGGATGACCAGCAGCAGTAAGGAGACGAGCGGCGAGGCCTTCGCGGCGCTCGCCGGGGTGTGCGTGCACGGCCCGTTCTGCTCAGCAGGAACGGGCTCAGGAAGAAGGAACGACAAGGAAGTTGACTCCCACCACGAGACGACAGGTTCGACAGTGCTCCGGACAACGTGCTCAAGTGCCTTGCAGGGCACAGGAGTTCACCGCCAGCGGTTGCAGCCACAGAACGGCGAATCCCACGTTACCCAGGCTTACGCCTGACAACGCCGCTTCAGTTCCCACTGGAGGCAACCTTAAATAACAGCCCGCTCTGTTATTTAAAGGGTGGAACGCAATTGTTCAGAGGATGGTTCGGGTCCGCATTGAATAACCCTCCGAGATCACGTTCGATCTCGGTGAACTCGCAGGTCAGGCGTCAGAGACGACTTAATTGGCAACTAAGTGCCTACAGTCGCTTGCGGAGGTCAATTATCCCCCTCATCCTTGGACCTGTTCACACGTGCGCGTGACGCGCGCGCCACGGCGCGCCCGTACGCGTACGAAAGAGGCGCAGGTCCAAATGCTCCGGACTGGCACCGCAGAACGCTGGAGGAACCCTGTTGCAGCAGGGCCCCTCCCCAAGGTGGCAACGACTTGCAGGTCAGCCACTGGGCTTCCTTCCGTCCGACGATGACGACTCTCGTGGGCCGAAGGGCGTACCACAAGAGGCAGGGCCCGGCGATTCCGCCGGGCCCTGCTGCATGCGCCGAAGCCCGCCGTTACGCACTGCGCCCCAACTCTGATGCGCTCGTCATCCGGCCGGACTGTTCATCCCCCGCCGTCGACCGCCGGGCCCGGTCCTCCCGCGCCCGCTCCAGGGCCAGGCGGCGGGTTTTCTCGGCATCCCGGCGACGCTGCGCGCGGGCCGCATCGATCGAGCACGGCTCGTCCGCGCTGGCCTCCGGCTCGGGGAACGCTCGCGCGCTGAGCTCGCGCATCGCCCGGCTCTGTCGCTCGGCTGCCTCAGTGATCGCCGGGTCGACGGTGCTGGCGGGGCGGGCCTCATGGTGCGCGGCGAGCGCCCGACGGTAGCCCTCGCATGCGGTCTCCCTGGTCTTCACCAGTCCCAGCGGCGCGGCCGCGGACTGCGGGGCGACGTCCTCGAGGTCGGGCACGGACACCGAGCCGGGCGCGAGGATCCGCAGGGCGCGCACCACAGTGCGGCCGGCCGACTCGTTGGCGACCGCGATGACCCGGGTCTGCTCCAGCCGTGCCTTCGTCGCCCAGGCCGTCGACTCCGGGCACACAGTGAGCTGGCCGGAGTTCGGGTCGTACGACACGGCGGCGACGTGCCCGGCGAGCTCGGGGGCGATCGCCGCCCACCGGTCCCGCAGCGTGGCGCCGGCGGCCGGGAGCTCCCAGGCCCGCTCGGTGACCAGCGCGCCGATCGCCGCTCCGAGACCCATCGGCTCGCGCCCGTCGCGCCGCACCGTCGTGACGGCCGACGGCTTCTGCTTCGCCTTCTGGCCGCCGCCGTTCTTGCGTGCCGCCTCCATCGCGGCCCGCAGGGCGACCCGGGCCAGGTCGACGCCGGACGTCTCGCTGCCGCTCATGCCTGCCCCCAGGTGGTGTAGCCGAGGTCCAGGTGCCCGAGGTCGGCCAGGCGCTGCACCTGGGCGACGAACGCCCGGGTGAACAGGCGCTGTGCCGACGTCTCGCCGTACCGGTCGATGTGGTCGAACACCAGCTGGTGGTCGGCGGCGGCGCGGTTGCGCCAGTCCAGGACCTGCTCCCGGGTGAGCTCCTCAAGGACCAGCTCCTGGTCGACGTCGACGTCGGCGAACTCCGGCTCCGGAGCGGGGACGACGGCGGCAGCCGGGCGAGGCGCGGGCAGCACGACCGGAGCCACCGGCGCGGCCGGGACGTCGTCGGCCGGCTGCGCGGCCACGGCTTCGGCGCGGCGGGCCTTGGCAGCGGCCTGCCGGGCGCGGACCTGCTCCCACTCGTGCTCGCGGGCCCACGCCTGGGCGGTCACCCGCTCGTGCAGCTGCCGGTCAGCGGCCGCGCGGCGCTCTGCCTCGGAGGCGCCGGGCATCGCCGCGTCGACATCGGCCGCGACCGTGCTGCGCTGGGCGCGGCGGTCGGCCTGCTTCTCCTCGCAGCGTGGGCAGTCCCGGCCGGAGTCGAGCAGGATCCGGTCGTCGCACCGGGCGTCGCCGCACTGCTGGCGCTGGGGCAGTCCCCGGGCCAGCAGCCAGCCCACCGGGTCGGTGATCGGGCCACCGGTGCGCAGCTGCTCGTCCAGGCGGCGGACGAGCCGGTCGGCGAGCACCTGCGGGGCGTCCGTACGGCCCGCAAAGCCCTCCACCAGGGTCAGCTCGCTGCGGGTGGCAGCCTCCACCAGGCGGCGCGCGGCCGGACGCTCCAGCCGTGCCCACACCAGGTCGACCGGGGCCAGGACGACCCGCAGATCCTTCGGCGGCAGAGGCACCCTCCCCCGCTGCTGCCTGCCCTGACCCGCAACCTCCACGACCCGCACCGCAGCATCGGCAACCGGATCGCGGCCGCTCTTCACGCCTTCGACGACCGGGGACATCTTCGGCTGTTCCCCGCGAAGCGGGCCGCCGTCCTCGCGCACGCACGCGCGGTCCGGCAGATCACCGGACCCACCACGGCCTTCGCCGGAAAAGCCACGAGAGAGCGCGAGAGACCCACCAGGAGTAACCACAGAAGCGTGGAGAGCGTGGTGCTGTGCAGTTGCGGCGAGGTCTGCCGATTCCGCCTTCTCGCCCTGCCCGGGGCCCTCCACCCCAGTAGTCACAAGGGTCTCGCCGGTCACGCCGGGCTCAAGATCTCCGGATGCAGTACCGGCGAGGTCTGAAAACACGGCGTTCGCGACCCGGCGGGCCTCCCGCACGGCCACGCCGTGAGCCTCAGCAACCGGCACCAGTCGCACCCGCGACTTCGCGTGCAGACCCGAGCCGGTCTCCTGCCGCACCACGTCCGCGACGCCGTGTTCCTGGAGCCGCTTGAGGACCTTCGCTCCGGCCGCCGCCGTGCAGCCCAGCAGCCGGGCGACCGTCGCCGCCGGACGCCCCCGGGACGTGTCCACCGATCCGGGGCACAGCTGCAGCCAGCCCGCCGAACCCGTCGTCAGCACCATCAGCAGCAGCCCGAGCCGATCCGTCGCCGCACCACGGCCCGTGCGCCCGGCGAGCAGCCCGGCCGGGACCGGCGCCTTGTCCTTCGGCGCCCACCCCGGACCGAACAGCACCTCGCACAGGCTGAGCAGCACCGCGAGCTCCGAGCGGGACAGCGCCAGGGCGTGCCGCCGGTCGCCGGCCTTCTGCGCCCGGTACATCGGGATCACCCAGCACTCCAGGCCCGTCGCGTGCCCGAAGGCGTTCGTCGCGACGTTCGAGCCGAGGAACCCGGCAGCGCGCAGCTCGGGCAGCACCGTGTGCGCGACCGTCGACTGCGACACCCCAAGCCACCGGCCCAGCTCAGCCGCCCAGATGGACGCCTGGTAGTCGTCACGGACCTTCGCCTTCGCCGTCAGCACGACGGAAGCCAGCCGGGCACCGTCCGACGCACCGGCCAGCGCCGGGGACGTCACCAGCGCACGCACCGCGGCGAGCAGCCGGGCCCGCATCGTCTTCGACAGCTGGAGCGGGTTGCCCAGCTCCAGCGGAACGACCGGACCGGCCTGCGTCGGCACCGACCGCAGCCGACGGCGCGAGGCCCCGACTGAGCTCTCCGAGCGGGCGTGTGTGAACGCGGCCGGTGCCGCCACGGCGCTCATCGGCCCACCGCCCCGACCGGAGCGGTGGACACCGCAAGTGCCGAACATCCCAACGTCGCCTGTGTTGCCATCGGGCCGGTGTACACGCCAAAGCGGACACCTCCCTCAGCAGGCAGAACTTGCGTTTCCTTATCCACCTGCCGACCCTGCACCGAACGGCCTGTGGACAGATTCTGCTCAGCCCCGATCACCCCCCGCGCTCCCGCACGGCGGGCAACAATCTTGGAACCCGTCCCGCCACACGGGACGACGCCCTTGAGGACGTTGTCGTCGACGGAGTTGTCGATGACCTCCGAGAGCGGGTGCATGAGCGGGGCGGCAGACACCGCGACCGCGCTCATCGGGCACGTCTCGAAAGCACTGCTCTTGTAGCTTCCTACCGGAAATTCAACTTCCGGTACGAACCGCGTAAAGAGGGAGGACTCGGGCGACGATTCCGTCACACGGGAAGCCCGCCATGCCTGAACCGGTGTGAAACGGACAGGGTCAGGCTGACAGGGGACACCACTCTCGGGCACTATGAGAACGACCTACCTTCCATATAGCTGGACCGACCAGAGCCCCTCGGGCCCGGCCGAACCAGATGTGCGGATGTGTCAGGTGAAGCCCCCTTCGTGAGAAGCGGGCGGACACCGATCGGGTGGGGGGAGATTTCTCCTCTCGTCTCGGTGGTGCTGAATCGCGAAGCCCCTGTGGTGGGGGCTCGCGACCGGCGCCGGCCTGACGGCCGGGTGTTGCTGGTAGCGCAACTGGGTGCTGCGCGGCTGTGGTGGCCGTGGTCAGCGGCCGTGGTGCGTGCTGTGGCCCTGATGAGGGGCCGATTGGGAAATGTGCGGCTCGATGAGCCGCCAGCTCAGGACCGGCTGCAATCCGGGACCTGAGCGGCCGACACGGGTGGTTAATCCGGTCGGTAGACGGGCCGCGCGAGGCCAGCGGGTGGTAAGTCCGCTCTACGGCGCGCGCGGCCGATGGCCGTTAGGTCATCCCGACCCCCTTGATTCCGAGGCTGGCGTCGGCGTGCCTGTATTCGGCTCCGCAGCCTCCGGGAAGCGCTCTGCGAGCCGCTTGAGAAGGTGCATGTAGACCGCGCGGTGAGGCCGGCGCGGATGGGTCTGCCCCAACTCCCACCGAGCCACGGCGAGGCGCTTCACTCCCACAGCATCCGCAACCTCCTGCTGAGTGAGGCCCGCGGCAAGGCGCAGCTGCTGCCGCACACGCGGCGGCGGCAGGACGTCATCGAGTAGGGCATCCACCCGCTGCAACGGGTCCGCGTCGGGCATGGCACAGCCTCTCAAGATCGATGAACCCCTGAAAGATACAGGGCGAGAGTGATCTGTGCCAGCACCGAACGATGCATCGCGCACGAACCGTGTCAACATCACCAGCTCCACTCATGGGCGAGAACGGAGAACAGCACGCTGTCCCGCCACGCTCCGTTGGTGAAGACGTGGTCCCGCAGCGTGCCTTCACGCGTAAACCCGAGCTGCTGCACGACGGCGATCGAGGCGACGTTGTCCGGCCCGATGGCGGCGGTGACCCTGTGGAGACCGCGCTCCTTGAACGCGTACGTGACCAGAGTGCGGGCCGCGTCCGTCGCATAGCCGCGGCCCCACTCCTTCGCTGCGATGGCGTAGCCCAACTTCCCGGCCTGGACGCCGCTGAGCCCGATCCGAGCGAATCCGATCACGCTGTCGTCGTCGCGCTTCGTCACCCCGAGATAGAACTCGGTCCGGGGCTCCTGTTGAGCGCGCTCAATCGCGCCCTCGAGCATGGCGACGGCCTGGTCCCGGTTGCGGCTGTCGAAGGACAGCGAGGCTGTGACCTTGTCGTCGCCGATGATGGCCAGGACATCGTCGACGTCATCGCGAGTGAACTCGCGCAAGGTGACCGAGGCGCCAGGGATGCGGATCGGATACGTCAACGGGACTCCTAACGGGGCAGGGGCTTCAGGGGCGTGCGGGTGAAGACCTCGATCTGCTCCTGCAGATCGGCGCCGGCGTCGGCGAGAGGCGAGTCCCGAAGCGCGCGGTGCACCCGCTGGGTGCAGGTGATGATTCCGTTGATGCGCTGCTCGGGAGCGAGCCCGAGGACAGGCGCCACGGCTTCTTGTGCGCCTTCAAGTTCGCCGGCCTGGATACGTGCGATGGCCAGGGCGCTGTGCGATCCGGCCTGGTCGCCGAATGCCCATTCCGGGGACGCGGTGTCGCCGTAGGCCTCCACGGCACGGGTGGCGTAGTCGCCTGCCGCGTCGGCCTGTGAGGGCAGCCACGACAGGGCTTCGGCCGCGTAGTAGATCTGGCGGGTGCGGCCAAAGCTGCACAGCCCGCCTAGCTCATCGACCTCGTCTTCCTGCACGCCGTCCCAGGCGTTCTCGGCTCGCTCGATGGCGGCCCGCGCCGCGTTCGCGTTGCCGAGGGCCGCCCAGGCACGGGCTTCGTTCATCGGCAGCCACACGCTGGACGTGTTGGTCGTCGCGAACTCCGCGCCGGACTGGGCGTAGCGGACGGACTCCCGCGTGCGGCCAGCCCAGTACGAGACCAGCGACTGGATGCCGCGGATCCAAGCCCGCAGACCGTTGTGGTCGGCGTTGTCGGCACACACGAACGCCGTACGCGCCTGAGTCAACGCCGCGTGCGGGTCGGCCATGTCGTGCGACGCCTTCGCGAGCAGACCACCCGTGACACCGGCGAGGAAGTAGAGCTGGCGCGCCTGAGAAGGACGCCGCTGCTGTTCCAGCAGCGTGAAGACGGTGTCCTGCGTCGTGATCAGATCCGGCAGCAGCTCCGACAATGGAAACTGCGGGTAATCGGTCGCCAGCCGCTGGACATCCGCGTGCACCTGTTCCATCACGTCGGACGTCAACTCGGTCTGGCCTGCCGCAAGTGCAAAGCTCTTAGCGCGTCGTGCCGCCATTTCAATCAACTCCCGGTCCGCAGTTGGCTGCCCTGTGGCCAGGACCAGCCCCGTGGATTCGTCCACCGCCGGTAAAGCTCCGCCATCCCACGGCGCCAGAAGCTCATCGAGCGGCTTGCCGAACATCTGCTGCAGAACACGACGCATGACTGGGGTAGTGCCAGCTCGTTCCCCACTGGCCAGCCGACGCAGATGCCGAGAGCTGAGAGTGACGTTCTCACCCAACTCGTCAGCGAGACGCCCGAATTCACGGACGATCTCTTCGTACGTACGCGGCTGCTGGCGCAGCAGGAACTCCAACGTCGTCCGCGGATCTCCCTTGCGCGCGTTGCCGGCCACCGGTCCTCCCGAGTCACGAATACGTGCTCTGCAGTGCCCAGTGTCGTGCTGCAACGACGGCTAGTCAGCAGAGCGAGAGCCCTGGTCCGGCAGCGGTCCTCTCCATGTCCCGGACTGGTCCGGTACGGGGCCGCTGCCGGACCTCGTTTGGTCATGCTCCCTCATCAGACGGTTGTGATCAGCAAATTCATGCGATCCAGCGGCGAGTTGAGGAGGACACCGTGACCGACAACCGGCACTTGGTGACCGACGCGCACGGTCGCTCCACTGACTTCACGACCAACGCTCCCGTCACCGGTTGCCAGTGCGGCGGCCGCGGGCCACTGCCGAAGTCGCGGCACTGGGCCAAGGCTGCTGTAGCCATCGCGGCAATCCTGACTGCTGGCCTGGTCGTATCGGTCTTGCTCCTGACGATCCGCGACATTGTCGTGGCGGTCGCCGGAAGTAGCGCCACTGGCTTCCTCCTCAAGATCCTTTTCGCGTCGTCTGACCGGCGGGATCGGTGAGTGCCGTGCATAAGCCACGTCGATCAGGCGTCAAATGCGTACTCGAGGACGTACGCGGCGCTGTCGAGCGTCATCTCGTTGACCTCGACAGCGCCCCCCTCGGAATCGAAGGCCGTACGGCACAACTTGACCACTGGACGCTCCAGGGGCATCTCGAGGCCTTCGGCTTCTTCGGCCGTGGGAAGGCGGCAGCGGATCTCCTCTCGGAAATGGGCCGGCGCGTGGCCGATTTCTCCGAGCCGTGCGTAAGTGCCACCTTCACCGGTGTCCACACGGGTGATGGCAGTGCCCTCTACCAGCGCGAACGGCAGGTACGAGGTGGCGAGCATGACGGGTCGCTGTTCCAGGACGAAGCGTCGCGAGCGAGCGCACACGGATCCGCCCTCTCCGAGATCGAGCATGCGGGCGATGTGATCGGGCGCCTCGATCGTGTCGACGCGGACATCGATCGTCACGGGCCGTTCCTCGTCGGCGGACCAGATGGACTTGCCTGCGCCCCACTGTGCGCGCGTCAGCCGCTGGATGCCGTGGCGACGGATCGGGCGGAAAGAAATGACCCGGGCGCCAGCCCCCTTCTTTGTCTCCACCAGACCTTCGGTGCGCAGGATCTTCAGCGCTTGGCGAGCGGTCAGCGTGGCCACGCCGTACTGCTCGGCCAGGGCCGATTCGCCGGGCAAGCGATCGCCGGGGCCGTACTGGCCCGACTCGATCGCCGCCTTCAGGTCATCGGCAATGCGCTGGTACTTCGGCCGCTTCGGGCTCGTCTCACTCGCCATGCGTCTCCCTACCTCGCTAGCGATCCTACGGCCGCTTGTTACCGAGGTGTCGGAAGGGACGCCTTGATCCGAGCGGGAGCCGCGGCAGGATCGTACCTCGCTAACGTGCTTCTTGACATCGCTAACGAGGAACGGTGTACTGAAGGCGCATCAAACCTCGCTAACGAGGTGGTTGTCGAGGCGCCGTCTCGTGACTGCTTCGCCTTGCCCACCCGCCATCGGGACGCCTCCCGAGATCTCCACTTCCGAGAGGAGCACCACTCCATGAATGTCATCCGCCGCCCCGCCGCCAGCCTCGCCACCGAGGGCTTCGACGCTGAGACGCAGGAGCTGCTGGACGCGATCGAGGTGGAGTTGCCGGATTTCGGCGACGTCGACCTGGCCGTCGCGTTCGGTACGCCGCTGGAGATGCACGAGTTCGTGACCCCGGACGAGCTGGCCCGCTGGGACGCCGCCTCCAGCCTGAAGAAGGGCCGGAAGGCCGCACAGGCAAAGGTCGCCCACGACTTCGCGGCGCGCAGGGCGGCTGCCGAGGACATCCTCGCGGCGGACCCCTCGATCACCGAGCTGGTCCGCGAGCGCCTGGTCGACGCGCTCATTCCCTACGCCGCGCAGCTGCGCATCACGCCGCCGGCCACCGCCACGGAGCCCCTGCCGCTCGCGGCCTAGCTCCAGCCGGGTCCTCACGGACCCGGCTCTCCCACCCGGAACCGCCCCAGGGCGGCGCCGGATGAGGGAGCCGGACCCTCGGTCCCCGATGTACCGCCCGGACCCCCCGATCTCGGGGCCCCGCTCGCGGGGTGTGAAAGGCAGCGGCCGTTCTCTTGAGAACTGAATAGTGATCATGCGGGGCTGGCGCGAGAGGCACGCCTGCTCTCCCCCTACGCGAGGCAAAGCCGTTTCCGGGCGACCGGGGACGTGGGGAAGGACCGGGAGCTGACCAGCACGATGCACCACCGGCTGGATGGCAAGCGGATCGACCAGCGTGGCCCCAAAGCATGTGGCGAGATGAGACAGATCGCCCCCGAGACAAGCCGGGTGAAGCCTTGTCCCCGCGGCCCGACCTTGCCCGTCGCACCCACCAATCCGGTGGAGTGAAGCCGCAGCTGAGGCGCCGTACCAACCACGGCGCGTGTCACAGCTCGACATGACGCACCGGGAACCGACCCGGCACCGCCTGCAGAAGGCGACCGGCGCGCTACCGCGCCCCTTTGAACCAGCAGCCCCGCGCTGCCCAGTCGCCCGCCGCCCGGTCTTCGGGTCGGTCGGTGGGCGGTGGAGAGCGCGGTGGACGCCCGCTCTACCAACCGCGACAGCCCCAGGGATCGGACCCCTGGGGCTGTCCAGGACCTGGATGGAGGCCCTGTTGAACGCTCACAGCGTCGCACGGAACGACGAAACCACGGACCCGATCATCGAAGAGGCCCTGCGCCGGGCCCGCGGCGGGAAGTGACCGCCGTGGACTGGCGCCATCAGGCCTCGTGCCGCGAAGAGGATCCGGAGCTGTTCTTCCCCATCGGCAACACCGGACCGGCGCTCCTGCAGATCGAGGAGGCCAAGGCCGTCTGCCACCGCCGGTGCCCGGTCATCGAGCAGTGCCTCCGGTGGGCGCTGGAGACCGGCCAGCACGACGGCGTCTGGGGCGGGCTCTCCGAGGACGAGCGGCGGGCGCTCAAGCGCCGCGCAGCCCGCAACCGGGCCCGCTCCGCTGCCTGACACCAAGAGCCCGCCCCGCTTCCTGCGTTGCCCAGTCGCCACCGGCCCGCCCCTGCGGCCCGGTGGCGGTGGAGAGCGAAGGAGCACCTGCTTCCCCAGCTCTGTTCGGCCCTCGCGGCTGGAGAGCACTTCCCCGACTCCCCGTCCTTGGAGGACCTCGTGATTGCACTGCCCCTCTTCCTGCTCGCCGGTGGCTTCACCTACCTGTTCTGGCGCTCCGACATGCGAGCGGGCGTCCTGATCGCCGCGCTCGTGTGCGGCTACGCCCTGGCGACGTCGCCGCTCGCGAACGCGATCGACGGCATCGGCACCGGCATCGGCGCCGCGATCTCCAGCGCCAACGACAGCACCGCCTCCAGCAAGTGACTCCTGCCGCTTGCCCGTGGCTCCGCACCGCGAGGTGCGGGCCCGCGGGGAGGTGACAGCCCCCGACCCCGCACCACCCCCTCACCGGAAGGAACCCACCCCGACATGAGCGACAGCGACAGCGGCGAGAAGCTCGGCTCGAACCTCTCGGAGCTCATCAAGCAGCTGGAGAAGATCGAGTTCACGAGCGACCGCGACCTCTACCAGTACGCCCGGATCCTGCGGGCCATCGGCCTGGAGCTCCACATGCGGATCGGCATGGACGCGGACATGGTCGGCGCCATCCTCGCCCAGTACAAGGGCAAATGGTGGACGTTCGGGGCCCAGTCCAAGATCCGCGCGAAGCTGGTGTCCGCCCACCTCAAGGGCGGCGCGTCCGCCGCGAAGGTCCTCGGACTGAGCGGCGTCAAGATGTACGCGTCCTTCGTCAAGCACTTCATCCAGCCCGAGATCGAGGCTGAGCGGAAGGCGCGCGAGGGCAAGGGCTCGAAGAAGCCCGGATTCTCCATCGGTGACAAGCCCAAGGGCGCCGCCGGGCGTCCGGGCGAGGCCGGAAGGGCAGCGTGATGGCACGCCGTATCTCCGCACGAGCGAAGAAGATCGACACCCGTACCGAAGAGGAGCAGGAGTCCTCGAGGAAGGCATGGGTCACCTACGGCGGGCCGTGGGGCATCAACATCGGCGGCTGCCTGGTCGCTGAGACCGCCCACGTGCTGCTCGCCACCACCCCGGCCTCCCTGGCGCTCGCCGCGCTCGGTCTGGCCGGCACCGGCGCGGCCCTGGCCAAGTTCATCAACCACATGGACCACAAGGCCAAGCGCGACAGGGACGTGCGCTACCTCCACCAGGTCAACGCCGTCGCCACCACGGCCGGGGTCACCCTGGGCACCGTGGTGGGCCTGGAGTCCGGCGCCACGATGGGCGCCTGGATGCTCGCCGGGTCCGGCCTGTGCATCGCCAACCACCTCTGGTCGGCGCTGTACAAGAAGGGTTCGGGTGAGAAGGCCGGCGGCAAGTGGGCCAAGCTCGAATCCGAGATCGGCCTGGCCAAGCACGAGTTGAAGGAAGCCCAGTCCAACGGCAAGGGCACGGTCGTCGCCAAGATCGAGGCGAAGGACGGGGCTACGGCGGACGAGTTCGCCCGCCGTATCCCCGCCATGACCTCCGCGCTCAAGCTCGGCAACGGCCGCATCACCCACACCGTCGACGACGACGACGCCTCGCTGATCACCATGCGGGTCCAGGTCGCCGACCTCCTCAAGGAGGGCTTCGCCTGGCCCGGCCCGAGCGCGTTCGGCGCCGGGTTCGGCGACATGCCGATCAACCTCGGACGGTACGAGGACGGCGAGACGCTCAAGCTCAACCTGCCCGGCATCCTCAACGACCCGCAGGAGGTCAAGGGCGGCGAGAACGTCGAGCACTGCGTCGCCCAGGGCGTCAACGGCGCGGGCAAGACGGTCGGCAACTCGATCATCGTGACCGAGGCCGCCACCCGCACCGAGGTGTCCGTCATCGTCATCAACTGCTCGAAGTTCATGCAGGACTACGGGCACGTCCGGCACGCCGCCGACATGGTGATCACCAACGAGAAGGACGCCCGCCGGTTCTTCAAGCAGATGCACACGGTCATCAAGGCCCGCGGCGAGTACCTCGCGGCCAAGGGCCTGGCCAAGTGGAAGCCGGGCTGCGGCCTGAACTTCCTGCTGATCATCGGTGAGGAGGCCGCCGACTTCGCCGACGGTGAGGCGTACAGCAAGGTGCTGCGCACCCTGCGCTCCACCGGCGGCTGGTTCCTCTCCTCCATCCAGCGCGCCACGCACGACCAGATGGACACCACGGCGCGCTCCAACCACCCCGCCGGTATGGCCTACGGCCTGTCCGACGGGGCGGAAGCCCAGTACGTCCTGCCGCCCGAGGCGATCGACGCCGGCGCCTTCCCCGGCTGGGCGAACAGGAAGCCCGGCTACCTGTACGCGGCCGGGATGGGTATCGCCGAAGACCGCTGGGCGGTGACCGCCCGCACCTACAACGCCGACCGCCCCACCCTGGCGGCCGCCGTCACCGCGGGCATGAACGTGCGCACCCCCATGGACGAGACGACCGCGAACGCGTTCGGCGCGCTGTGGACGAACCGCACGTTCTACACCACCCCGCTCCTGGAGGGCGACGCCGACGGAGCCGGCGCCTTCCCCCAGCAGCCGGCCGCCCCCGCCGCCCCGGCGGCGGACCCGGCCTCCGAGTACGACGCCGACGCTGGCGAGGACGAGGAGGACGAGGACGTGGAGATCGAGATCGACCCGGAGCTGCTCGCGAAGGAGACCGAGGACTTGGACGAGGAACTGCGGCAGATCCTGGCCGCCGACCCCGAGCCCGGCGCGTACGACCACCTCAGCGTCGAGACCGAGATCGAGGCCCCGGCCGACGACGCCCCGGTCTTCCAGCTGCCCGGCTTGGTGCCGGACAGCGACCGGATGAGCGCTGAGGACACGCGGGCCGCCATCTTTGCTCGCCTTGATTCCTGGGTGCGCGAAGGCAAAGACAGCTTTGAGCCCAAGGAGCTGAGCGACCTGTGGATGCGGGTCGACCTGGCCGGTCAGCGGTCCTGGTGGAACCGGCTCAGGGCGGAGCTCCTGGAGGACGGCGTCATCGCCAAGGACGAGTCCGAGGACGGTTACGGATCGTACGACCTGATCCGCTCCCCTCTCGCTGATGGTGGCGGAAAGTAATGGATGTGGGGTGCGAACTGTTCGTGACCGGCGAACAGTTCGCACCCCTCCCTCCCTAAGGGATCTGGGCGCACACCGCGCCTAAAAGTCGCGAACATCCCGTTTTAAACCAAGCGAACACCTGCTGCGAACACCTCCCCGAACACCCCCACACACTACGGAAGGTAGTCAGAATGAGCGCCCCGACCGTGCCCCGGCCGAAGCAGGCCGGGCCGCCCAAAACCTCCGCGCCACCCCCGCCCGTCAGCGCGGACGACGCCGCCAAGGCCAAGAAGTCCATCGCCAAGCTGGACGAGGTCCTGGCCATGGTCACCAAGGCGCTGCTCACCCTCGGGGGCGGCGCTTTGATCTTCACTTGTGTGAATGTGACCCTGTTCGGGATCTCCCACCAGATCCCCTGGTACATCGCCTGGATGCTGGACCCGCTGGCCAGCCTCGCCCTGATCACCGTCCTGTACGTCGACGGTGTCCTCGCAGAGCACGGCGGTGACTACAAGCCCGGCGGCTGGCCGTTCCTGCTGCGCTGGACCGCCGGCCTGTCGACCTGGGTGATGAACTGCTGGACGTCGCTCTACCCGGACGGGCACTTCCACTTCGTCCCGCAGAAGCCGGACGCCGGCGGAATCCTGCTCCACTCCGTGGCCCCGGCGCTGCTGATCCTGCTCGCGGAAGCCGCCACCGGCTACCGCAAGTACGCGACCAGGAGGCGCGGCGAACTGACCGCGATCATCGCGCGGTTCGAGAGTGCGAAGGTCGTGGAACGCGAGACCGCCGAAAAGCGAGCCCGCGAGAAGGAAGAACGCGAGGAGGCAGCCGAGCGCGAGGAGGCAGAACGCGAGGCCGCCGCGAAGCGTTCCCGCGAAGAACGCGAGGCCGCCCAGCGCGAACGCGAGGAGAACGCGAGGCTGGAAAACGAGCGGCGGCAGGCAGAAATCGAGGCAGCCTCACGCGCCCGCCGCGAGGAAATCGAGGCGGAACGCGAGCGGCTCGCACTGACTGAGCGCACCGCAGAAATCGAGGCGACGCGTCTCAAGGCCGAGGCTGAGATCGAGGACCGCCGCCGCCGCGAGCAGTGGGAGCGGGAGCAGGACGAACGGGACCGTGAGGCCACCCGCCAGGCGGAGATCGTCAGGGCAGAAGCCCAGGCAGAGGCGCTGCGCAAGGAAGCCGAAGCCCAGGCAGAGGCGCTCCGCAAGGAGGCGGAAGCCGCTGCGGAGGCTGAGCGGATCAAGGCTGAGGCTGAGGCCCGCGCCCTGGAGGAAGCCGAGAAGATCAAGCGGCAGCGCGCCCTGGAGCGGGCCGCCGCCAAGGCTCGCGGAATCTCGGAAAGTGCAGTCGTCCGCACCTCGATTTCTTCCGGCCGCGCCTCGGAAAGTGGGGCCGCGCTCAGCGCGGTGCCCGCCCTGACCGCCTCGGAAAACGGCGGTCGGATCCCTCGCGAAGTGCGCGAGAAGCAGCGGGATGAAGCCGAGCGGTACATCGCGAAGTGCTCGCTGTCCGGCATCGCGCCGGACCTGGAGCGCCTCGGAAACCAGTACGGCAAGGGCGAGACGTGGGTCGGAGACCGCGTCCGCGCCGCGAAGAAGCGCCTCGCGGAAGAGGACGGATTCGAGGAGTCGGTCATCGCCGACGCCCTGGACGTCTTCGAGGACGACGACAGCGACAGCGCCGGTGCGGCATGACCCACCGGCCGGAAGAAGAGGAAGAGGACACCGTGGACACGGACTTCGAGTTCGACTTCACCCACCTGGGCACCGAGCCGGTCGCCCTGCTCCCCAAGGCCGGCCCCGGGCACCCGCCGACGATCCTGCTCCGTCGCGACGAGCTGCTGCCCACGCGGTGGCGCCAGCTCACCGACTGACGCCGCACCCACCGAGCTTCGACGGCTCCACTGACCCCCGAGATGTTGAAGCCACCTCGGGGGCCGGTGAAGAGGCCGAAGCCTCCCCGGGCGAATCTCACGCCAAATGACACCGCCCGAGCTCCCCAACGAGGAGAGGACCCATCATGCCGTCTTACGGCGAGCAGCCCCAGCCCACCTACTACCCCGAGCCGCTGCCGCCTCAGTACGGGCAGCCGCCCGCCGCCGCGTACGGCCAGCACGTCGTCCCGCTCCCCCAGAACACGGTCGTCTATCCGCCGACCGCTGGCATCGACGGCGTCGTCATGGTGCCCGGCCCGAACGGCCAGCACGTCGCCTACTACACCGCGCCGCCCGCCCCGGCCCCGCAGCCCTACGTCTCCCCGCTCCTGGTGAAGGCCGCGCTGGTGGCGTTCATCCTCGGTGTCGGCGGCGTCGGCATCTACTTCCTGGCCGCCGCCCTGATGGAGCTCGTCAAGGCGCTCGTGCTCCTGGGCGTCGTCGTCGTGGGCGGCTTCGTCCTCATCAAGATGCTGGCGACCGGCCCCGGCAGTGGCCGGTCGATCAACGTCAACGCCCGCGGCCGCGCCAAGGTCCAGGTCCACACCGGCCGCGGGCACAACCGTGGCCGCCGCCGCTGAACCTGCGTCCCCGCCGGCCGTCCGGGACGTCGACGTCTACGCCACCGAGTCCGGCACGCTCCCCGTCTACCGCTGGAGGCAGGCACCGAAAGGGCTCGCCACCCGGCGGCAGCTCAGGGAGCGACGGTTACGGCCCGGCGGCCAGGACCCGGTCGCCGTCATCGAATGCCGGGGCGGCAAGCGCAAGGCGTGGCTGTACGAGATCGACAAGGCCAAGCCGATACGGCCGATGACCTTCGCCAAAGAGGTCGCGCTCGACAAGGCGATGGCGAAGAGGCAGACATGCCCCTCGTGCTCGAGGCGGTACTACCACTGCCTCCCTCTCAAAACCCTCGGGTCCTGCTTGGAGTGCTACGACGGCACCCCGGCCGCGCCCGGCAGCTACATGCGCCCGCCCGGCGAGCACCTCGCCGCTGCGGCCTGAACCCCCGCACCGCGTCTGCCGGTTGCCTGATCCACCCGCCCGACGGGCGGGTGGTGAAGGGGAGTCGGTGAGCCCGGCCCGCCCACGTACAGCACCACCTCATCCCGCAGCTGTCGACCACCGTGAAGGAGAACCCGGTGAGCGAGCCCGACAAGCACGAGCCCGGCCCCGCCGTCCCGCCGCTGGACACCATCGACGACAGCCAGCGCATCCCGCCGCCCCGGCGGCCGGCCCCGCCCCGGCCGCGCCCGATCAAGGCCGCCGATGACATCCCGCCCGGCGCCATCGCCGCTTTCGGCGTCGTCGGCATGGTCGCCCTGCTGCTGGTCCTCAAGTGGGGCATCCCCAAGGGCATCGACTGGTATCACCACCAGGACTGGGCGTGGTTCACGCAGTGGACCGCCACCGTCGCCGACCCCGTCCACGCCTACCTGAGCGCGCACACGGTCGGCCTGCCGCTGACGGCGACCAGCGCGTTCAACATCTGGCTGGGCGTCGGAGCCGCCTCGCTGGTGCTGTCCTGGTTCACCGGCGCCGTCGGTGCCCGGCTGACCTGGACGGCACACGGGGCCTGCTCGGTCCTCATGGTGTGGGACGCCGCTCCCGTCGCCGGCCGCCCCGTCGCCGCCGCCCTCGCGGTCCTGGCCTGGACGATCGGCAGCCTCTTCGCCCTGCGCGGCCTGTCCCTCCGCCCGCTGATCCACCTGCACAACCACAACCACAACCACAACCATCCGGCTCGCTGATCTGACGGCTGCCTGATCCACCCGCCCCGCACACCGCGGGCCGGGTGGTGACGGGGAGTCGGACAGCCCGGCCCGGATGGGAGTCGCACGTGACCACCGCCCCTGTCTTCACCACCGACAAGAACCTGGACGCCGCCTGCGCCTCGGTCACCCACGAGATTGGGCGTACGGACAGCAAGGCGTCGCTGTTGCTCGCCTTCGACGGCGCGGTCATGGCCGGTCTGGCCAGCGTCGCCGACAAGGACCTGCCGCTGTTCACGAAGGCCACCGGCGGCCTGGCCGTACTCGCCCTGGCCGTCGCCGCCGTCTTACTCCTCCTGGTCGTCAGGCCCAACCTGGGCGGTGGCCGCGTCGTCCGCGAGGGCCTTCCGCGCTGGGCGCAGATGGAGGAGAGCGAACTCCAGGAGGTGATGGGCGAGGACACCCGCCCCGCCCGCGTCAAGGCGCTGTCGCTCCTTGCGGTCGGCAAGTTCCAGCGCCTGGCCCTCGCGGTCGACGTCATCCTCGCCGCGCTCGCCCTGCTGACCCTCGCCGCGACCGGGGTGCTGGTGTGAGCACCGCCGCCAGCTTCTTCATCAGCTACGCCAGCATCGCCGGCGCGCTCGCCGCCCCGTTCGTGATCGCCGCCGCCCGCCGCACCGTCGCCCGCATCCACGCCCAGGCCGACCAGAAGGAGCAGTAACCCATGGCACTCCCCCTCTTCTCCCGCACCCGCACCGCCACCGAGCCGGAGTTCGCCCCGGAGCCGTGGCCGGAGATCGGCGAGACCTGGAAGCCCGAGGGCGTGATCGTCTCCCAGCGCTTCCTCGGACTGGCCGGTGCCGTCGTCCTCGTCTACACCGCCGAAGCCGGGGTCAACGGCGTCTACTACGCGGTCGGTTGCCTGGGCTGCACGTACCTCACCCGCTCCAAGGGCGGCGACCACTACATCTCCTCCGAGCAGACCGCCGGGGAGATCGCCAACGCCCACGCCGCGCAGTGCCGGGCGCTGCCCCGGGACCTGCCGCCCCGTCCCGACGACGCCACCGCCCGCGAGATCGTGGGGCGGCGCCTGCACCGCGAGCGCCGCTCCGACCACGACGTCACGGTCCACCTCACCGCCTTCCACCTGGACCGCCTCGCCCTTCAGCGCTCCACCGCCTGGATCGAGGAGGAACTGCAGCGCCTCGCGGACGAGAAGCCGGAGATCCTGACCGCCAAGCCGCGCACCTACGGCACCGGCACCGAGTTCACGATCCTCCGCTTCCCCAAGCGCTGACCGGACGCTCTCCGTACGGCCCCGCCGCACCGCCCCCGGGCGGGTGCGGCGGGGCCGGTGCGGTGTCCGCCCGGTCAGCCGAGACCGGACGACCGGCCCTCCCCTGGAGGTCACCGTGTCCCTCGCCCGCCGCTCCCTCATGGAAGCCGCCGCCGCCCGCTTCGGATGGCGCCGCGCCTACGGCCACACCACGCAGGTCGACGCGCTGCTCACCGAGCAGACCGAGACCGCGTACGCCAAGGCCGGCGACCACGCGGCCCTGGCGACCGCCAAGAACACCGACGTCCTCGCCGTGCAGCCCGGCGTCCTGGACGCCCGCGGCCGCGTCCTCGCCGACGTCCTCTACCTCGAGGGCGTCCTGACCGGCGCCCGCAACAACGGCCTGCCCCCGGAGCTCATCGAGCGCCTGGAGGACGTCGTCGACCACGGTCACGAGCTGACCGTGCTGCTCGCGGACACCGTCCGCACCACCGCCGCCGCCCACGCGGCCAGCTGAACGCCCGGGGCGGCCGCAGGCATCGAACCCGGCCGCCCCGGAGCAGTACCCCTCCCCCTCCCAGAGCGCATCGAGAAGAAGAAGGAGCTCCATCATCATGACCGCAACCCTGCGCCAGACGGCTACCACCGTCGCCAGCTCGATGATCGAAGGCGCCAGCATGGCGTCCGCGCTGATCGGCGGCGCGGCCGGCGCCTACCTCGGCTACGAGCTCGCCCCCGCCTCCTGGACCGACGGGGTCCGCATCGCGTTCGCCGGAGCGGTCGCCGTCGTCGGTGCCGTCGCCATCGACGGGCTCGCCGAACTCGTCCTCGCCCCGATGCGCCGGCTGATGTACAAGAGCCGCAGCACGGCGGGCGCAAGCACCGGCCGCGGATCGGCCCCGGCCCCGGCGGACACCCTGGACCAGGCCCTCGCACAGGTCGCCACGGCGACCGAGGACGACGCTGCCAACCGCGCCGCCAGCGCCTCGATCCGTATCGACCACGGCGACAACTTCCTGCGGGACGTGGATCGGTGGCGCGGCTACGAGGACGGGGAGGCCAGCTTCTACCTCGCCCCCGGCGTCTGGCTCCACCACCGCAGCGAGAAGGACAAGTACGGCTACGGCGATCCGCTCTTCACGCTGCTGACCGGCGACGGCGACAAGCCGGTGGCCATCACCGGCCTGGAGCAGATCCGCCACCACCTCGCCGCCCGCGCCGCCGGCCTTCCCGCCGACCCGGTGACCGCCGACGTCGACATCGACGTCGACGTCGACGTCGGCGTCGACGGTGACAAGGACGACGTCCTGGACGACGACCTCACCGGCATCCACGCGGTCTGACGGACTGCCCGTTCCGCCCCGGCCCTTCCCGGCCGGGGCGGTGCGGTGGCCAATCAGCCCACCCCCTGATCCCCAGCCGTCACCACCGAGAGGACCGCGACCATGCCCGGGACCAAGAACAAGCCCTCCCAGCTCAGCGTGCTGCGCTACGGCGCGTTCGTCTCCCGCACCGCCGAACAGCGCGTCACCTCGTACGCGCCGACCGTCCGCAACCTGGTCCACGACCACTTCGGACGCCGCCCGCTGGGCGCGGTCACGATCATCCTGACCAAGCCGCGCCTGCTGCTCTCCCTCGCCAACGAGGCACAGGGCGAGGCCGCCGGCGTCCCGGAGAACGTCTGGAAGACGGGCGTCCAGCAGGCCATCATCGGCAAGCCCAATGACTTCCGCGTCGCCACCGTGATCGCCCCCAAGGGCGCGATGTGGATGCTGCTCAGCGCCCCGAAGATGCGCGACCCCAAGCAGCTCAGGCTGAGCCTGCTCCGCGGCTTCGTCGAGGTCGACCAGCTCATCCGCTCCGGCGCCCGGGAGAACCGCGTCGCCTGGGTCCGCCACGAGATGAACGTGGCGCCGCTCAGCAAGCGGCAGGCGAACAAGCTCAAGGCGCAGATCCTCGCCGACGGAGCCGAAGCCGAACGCATCACCACGGACCTCGCCCGCCGCCTGTGAGCCAGGCATGAAGTACCGCGGACGCATGAGGACGTCGCTGCTCAACGACCGGCAGATCATGCCCACCGACTTCCGGCGATGGGCCGACTGCCGCCGCCAGTTCGCCCAGGGCAAGGACCGGCAGAAGGTCGACGAGCTCAAGGCGTCCATCGAGGAGGACGGCCTCGAAAAGCCGATCCTCCTGTGCATCAACGAGCGGTGGCGCGACATCTACGTGTCCGACGGACACCACCGCGCCATCGCCGTCCTCGAGCTGGAGCTGCCCCGGTTCCCCTTCCACTGGCACTGGATCCGGTACGGCGTCCACATCGAGCACGAGCCCTTCCCCTACGAGCTGCTGGAGCGCTGACCGCAGCTCGGTCCCCTTCACCCACCGCACGGAGGACCCGTTGCCCCGCACCCTCACCGCGATCCCGGCCGACCGCCTCATGACCGTCGTCACCGGCATCCTCGGCACCGAGTGGACGCCGCCCGCCGCCCCCGAGTGGCCCCTGGTACTCACCAACGAGACCGCCGACCGCGAACTCACGCTCTACCCGGAGCGCAAGAACGCCCGGCTGGTCTTCGTCCTGGCCCCGGCCGACACCGACGACTTCGGCCGCCGCCGGTACGCGAAGTACACCCCCGACCTCACCGGCCACGACACCATCGACGCCTGGCTCGCCGAAGGCGACCTGGACGCCATCGCCGACGCCCTCGCCCTCATCCTGGAGCGCCTGGTCGAACAGCCGCTTCCCGAACGGACCGCTCACCACGACCCGCTGGGAGCGGAGCGGGAGAACCTGGCCAAGCAGGCGCAGGAGCTCGCCGCGCACGCCACCTACTTCGCCGCCGGCCTCATCTGGTCCCAGCCCGTCGGCGACGACGCCCAGCGCCTCGCCACCCTCGCCCAGGGCCTCGCGCACACCGCGACCCGCGTGGACGAGCTGCGCGGCCACAAGAACCCCCGCCGCTGACCCGACCGCCACCTGCACGTTCCCGACCTGGAGGAACCCCATGGCACGCAGCGCCCGGCCCGTCGTCCACTACATGGCGACCCGGCCCGACGGCACCGTCCCGCCCACCTGCGAGCACCTCGCCCGCTACTACAGCAACCTGGGCGAGACCATCCCGACCGTCAACCTCGCCAACCACATCGGCGAGACCATCGACCACCCCAGCCCCGGGCAGAAGTGGTACACCGACAAGCCGTTCTCGTACTTCCACATGTACACCCGGCCCGGCGAGATCCTGGAGCGCCTCGAGGAGCGCTGGCCGGTGCGGCTGTGGGAGGTCGAGCCGCTCGGTGAGACCGGCAACTGGGGTGAAGACTTCGCCCCGTACTGGCTGATGTCCCACCAGATCCGCGTCGTCAGGGAGACCGAGGCGTGGCGTGCGTTCGGGCACCGCGGCATGCAGGTGCTGGCGGTCCTCGCGCAGCTGCCCGACCTCGCTCGGCAGTGGGCCGAAGAGTGGGCCGCCGACCCCGAGGGCACCCGCCGCACCTACGCCAAGTGGGAGGAGCGGGTGGACGACACCCGCGCCCTGACCGACTGGGTGCACTGGCGGGCCCGGTACTCCCGCCGTTCGGCCGGCCTTGCCACGGCCAACCAGCTCGCCGCAGACGCCGCCGCGCAGGCCGCGACCGACGCCGGAGCCGAGCCGTACGCCGTCGCCAGGATCCAGCTGCGGGCCCGCTGCCTGGTCGCCGGTCAGCTCATGTTCGACCGGATCCGCAACGGCGAGTACGAGCAGTCGGTCCGCGCCCTGCTGCTCGGAGCCGGACTCGACACCCCGGCCTCCGTCCCGGCCTGACCGCCTCCCCGAGCGTTCCTCCGTGCCGCCCCGGCCCACCGGCCGGGGCGGCCTGCTTCATCCTCTTCGAGACCAGGAGACATCTGGTGATCACCGACACCACCGACGAGACGATCCGCTACACCGCCGACGTCGTCCTGCTCGCCGCCGGCCACGTCCTGCTGATCGAGCGGGGCTGGGACCCGTTCAAGGGACGGTGGGCCCTGCCCGGCGGCCACGTGGACAGGGGAGAGACCAGCCTGGCCGCCGGGTCGCGCGAGCTGGAGCAAGAGACCGGCATCAGCGTTCCCGCCGCCGACCTGCGGCAGGTGGGCGCCTACGACGCCCCCGACCGTGACCCGCGCGGCCGGTACGTCAGCGTCGCCTACACCGCCACCCTGACCACGCTGGTCCAGCCGACGGCCGGGGACGACGCCACCGCCGCCCGCTGGTGGCCCCTGGACGCGCTCCCGGACCTCGCGTTCGACCACGCCGAGATCGTCGCGGAGGCCGCGAAGCGCTGACCTTGCCCCGCGTGGACGCGGCGTTCCTCCGTGCCGCCCCGGCCTTCCCGGCCGGGGCGGTCGCGGTGTTCCGCCACGACCAGCAATGGAAGGAGATGGGCGTCATGCCGCTTCGCTACTTCGAAGTTGACGTCCCGACCAAGCACAACGACCAGCCAGGGCAGCGCATCCACATCTTCGTCGGCCTGGCCGACGACCCCCTCGCTGCCCGCAACGCCGCGCACGACGCACACGACAAGGCGCGGCTGCTGCACCAGGCCGGACAGGAGATCCCGCACGAGTTCGTCAGCGGTTGGGGTGCCCGGGGGCTGCGGCCCGACTGGGACCTCGACTGGAACAAGGCGACGGCCACTCCCTGGGTGAACCCCCACGGCCTGTTCGGCACGCGCCGCACGTTCTGAATCCGCCCCGGGACGGCCGCCAAAGGCCGGAAAACCAGTCGGCCGCCCCGGGCCACCCATCCCGTACAAGACGAGAGGGAGAGACCAGTATGGCCTCCACCGTGCGCGTACAGGCCCCGATCGGGCAACGCGCCCTGTTCATCACCACGCTCGCCGTGCCGCTGACCGGCTGGACCGTGCACGCGGTCAGCCTGCACAGGAAGCTGTCCGCCGCCCGACGCGACCCGCTCACGGGTCTGCTCGGACGCGACGGTTTCACCGTCAAGGCCCGGCAGATCACCGACCGGTACGGCGACCACGCCCTGGTCGGCATCGTGGACCTGGACCACTTCAAGCAGATCAACGACGGACCCGGCGGGCACGCCGCCGGCGACCGCGTCCTGGCCGCCACCGCGCAGCGGCTCACCGCCTGGGCGGGCAGCCGCGGGGCGGTCGGCAGGATCGGAGGGGACGAGTTCGCCTTCGCGGTCCGGATCGGCCCGGCCCGCCGCGAGCTCCGTCTCGCCCAGCTCACGCAGCTGCTCGCTCAGCCGGTGGAGGTCGACGACGGCGTCCTGGTCGACGTCGCCGCCTCGATCGGCGCCGCCTGCCCCGACATCCTCGGCACGACGGACCTGTCCCTGCTCCAGCGGGCCGCCGACGCCGCGATGTACGCGGGCAAGCACACCGGCCGTCCGGTCCTCGCCGGGGCGCAGCACGCCACGGTGCCGTCCATCAACGGCCGGCGCGCCGGGCGGCCGGGCACCGACACCCTCGGGGCCGCCGCGTGAAGAAGCCGACGCTCTACGCCCCGGACCACATCCGCGGCATCACCATCAAGCAGCCCTGGGCGGCCTGCATCCTGCACGGCGACAAGCGCGTGGAGAACCGGCCCCGCGCCTGGGCGCCGGGCTGGCGCCTGCTGCACGCCGGAGCCCAGAAGACCATGGACCGGGCCGCCCTGCGCGACCCGCTCGTGGCCCGCACGATCCGCGGCCACGAGCTGCACTTCAGCGCCGTCCTCGGCATCGTCCGCATCACCGGCTCCCACACCGACCCCGGCGAGGCGTGCGGCCCCTGGGCGCAGCCCGACTGCTTCCACCTGGACCTGGACGACGTCCACCCGCTGGCCCTGCCGGTGCCCTGCGACGGCCAGCTCGGACCGTGGCGCGTCCCGCTCGCCGTCTTCGAGCAGGTCCTCGTCCAGCTGCCCGACCTCGCCCCACAGCTCACGGAGGTCCCGTCATGAGCGGTGCGCGTACCGGCATCCCGAACGCCCCGTCCGTGGTGGCCGACGACCGGATCCCCTTCCCCCACACCGACACCCGGACCCGCTGCCAGAACGACCCGAAGCTGTTCGCCATCGAGGACATCGCCGACCGCATGGAGCGGGAAAAGGCCCTCGCCAAGGCCAAGCTCGCCTGCTCCGGCTGCCCGATCGTCACCGGCTGCCTCAAGTGGGCCCTGGCCAACAGGCAGCTGACACCGACCGGCGTGTGGGCGGCGACCACCGCCCGGCAGCGGGCCACGCTCCGCAAGGGCCTCAAACGGCGCCTCGGGGACGACTGGGTCGGCGTGGTCGCCGAACAGGACCGCCAGCGGCAGGAGAAGCAGGAGGCGGCCCGCCTCGCCCCGCCGCCCGTCCGCGACCAGGTGATGGCCCGCCTGGAGCTGGAGCTCATCCCCACCCGGCCCGCCCCGTACGAGCCGTGGAAGGAACCGATGACCCCGGCCCGGCAGGCGCAGAACATGGCGGTCCTCAAGGCCGCCCTGTCCACCAAGGCGGCCGCGTGATGTTCGGCGACTGGCAGGAGGCCCTCCAAGCCGAGGGCTTGCCCCTGAACCCCAACCCCGTGGAACAGCAGGCCGCCGCGGCCCGCACCGTCGCCCGCCACGCGAGCGGCAAGGAGGACCTGGTCCTCCTCCTGGACGCCGTCGGTCTGCCCGGCGACGACGACACCCTCACCGCCCTGCTCCCCCTCATCCCCGACCACGCAGGAGAAACCGGCATGAACGAGCGCCCCCTCAACGTGACCGAAGCGACCGCGCTGTCCATGTACTACGACGGGGCGAACACCGCCGCCATCACGGACGCCACCGGACTGACCGAGGACGAGATCACCGCCCTTGCGGAGACCAACGACCCGCCGCGCAGCACGCCCACCGACGACGCCACCGAGGCCGACAGCACCGAGACCGACGGCGTGGAGCAGCTGCTCGCCTGGGCCGAGGGCCACCCCACGGCCAGCATCCGGAACAAGGCCGCCCGGGTCCGCGGTGACCTTGCCGAGCTGACCGCCCGGCGGGCCACCGACGACGCACAGCGCGAAGCCGAGGACCGCGTCACCCGCCTCAAGGCCGAACTGGAGAAGGCACAGGAAGACCTGCGCGCCGTGAAGGCCGGCACCGCCTCCGCGGCGACGGTCGCGCCCACCCCGATCCGCTCCGGCCTGGGCAGTGGGCGCAGCAGGGAGGAGCTCACCGTCATCCGGACCTGGGCGCGAGCGAACGGCCACCAGGTCGCCGACGCGGGCATGGTCCGCAAGGCGGTCCTCGAGGCGTACGACGCCGCCCACGAGGCACCGGTCCGGAAGGCCAGCTGAGCCGTGGACACCGACCCGATAGCTCTGGACGGCTTCCTGGACGAAGAGACCGTGCCCGGCGACGTGCACGGGTCGACGGCGCGGTTCCGGCTCACGGTCTCCCCGACGGACGAGCGCACGGACGAGATGATCCTGCCGTGCAGCGTCGACGACCCGGCGTTGGCGCACAAGGTGCTGCACGAGATGGTGCCCGGCGACCAGTTGCGCGTCACCGGCTACCTCCGGCTGCCCCGCACGCCGGACGAGCCGATGGGGCTGGTCGTCACCGAACTGGAGCTGCTGGAGCCCGCGCCACCGATGTCCGACCCGGCCGCCGTCGCCACGGCGGTCATCGAGCGGTACGGCCCGTACGTCTGCTGGTTCGACGCCGACACCACCGACGTGGAGGTGTTCACCGAGGGCGGCACGTGGGTCGGCACCGCGCCCGAGCCGAACGACCTGGGCGAGCTGCTCGAAGCCTTCGAGCACCGCCAGGCCGCCGGCGGCGAGTAGGACAGCCGCTGTGCCCATCCGTCCCGAGAACCTGCACCGGTACCCGCGCGACTGGAACGAGATCAGCGCGCGGATCCGGTTCGAGCGGGCAGGCGGCCGCTGCGAGTGCACGGGCCACTGCGGCCTGGCGCACCCGGGCGGCCGCTGCCCCGCCGTCCACGAGCAGATCAACCCCGACACCGGCTCCGTGGTCGGCCTCACCACCGCCCACCTCAACCACACCCCCGAAGACGTGCGAGACGAGAACCTGCTCGCCGCCTGCCAGCTGTGCCACCTGCGCATCGACCACGGCCACCACCGGATCACCCGCTCGATCACCCTCGCCGCCCGCGCGGCCGCCGCCGGACAGCTCGGCTTCCTCACCGACGCCGACCTCGAACGCATCGAGCCGCCCGCCCCGCCCCGGCCGTCCACGCCCCGCACAGCACGCCCCGCACTCCAGCTCTCCTTCACCGACCAGGAGGCTTCCTGATGTCCGACCAGCCCCCGCGCACCGTCCTGGAGCGTTTCCCCGCCGGCGGCCCCCGCGGCTCCTGGCCCGCAGACGAGTACGCCGCCCAACAGCAGGCCCAGGGACAGCCCGCCCGGGTCGTCATGGACCTGCGCTCCGACAGCTTCCTCGTCATCGCCGACAGCCCCGCCGCGTGAGCGCCCGCTTCCGACGCTGCGGCCACGGCACCGGTCCTCTCCACCCCGGCGACCACAAGGCCGTCGCAGAGTTCACCGCGATGCTCACCGCCAGACAGAGGCCGGCCCCGTGGACCGGTCACGGCGACATCGCCGTACGGATCACCCCCAACGCCCGCGCCCTGGAGCGCGGGCGTCCCATCGAAGGGCAGCAGCCCGACGCCGACCCCGTCGCCCTGGTCCTCATCCACCCCGACACCGAGACCGCCCTCACCGGCACGCTCCACTGCGCCAGATCCCGGATCCACGGCGCATGGACCGACCCGTACCGGCTCCTCACCCACGCCCTCGCCGGACGGGCCATCGACCCCGACCTCACCTTGGAGGCATGACTCCGTGCAGCAGATCCGCCGCACCGCCGCCCTGGCCGCCACCGCCCTGACCGTCGTCCTGACGCTCACCGCGTGCGGCGCGTCGACGCAGTCCCCGCCCCATCACGACAGCCGCATGAAGAAGGCTGCGGGCATCGGCTCCCTGTCCATCGTCTGCAACAAGGACGTCTGGGAGGCCACTCGCCCGGACGGGCTGAAGAAGGTCGAGACAACCTCCGCCGACGGCTCGCGCGGACAGCGCGGCATGGTCCGCGTCACGCTCACCGGCGCCCAGCTCGTCACGTACTTCGATCAGCTCGACCAGGACGCTCACCCCGGCTGGATGGGACCCGACCTCCCCGACCAGGAGGCCATCTCCGGCCGGGTCTACGACGCACTCGCCCCCGCCATCGACAAGGCCACCACGGCGCGCTCCACCGCCGACCCCGCCCCCGAGATACTCATCGACGACACTCTCGCCACGAAGGCTCCCTGACCACGAAGCGGCCCCCGTCACCCGGACTCGATCCGGGGGCGGGGGCCGCTTTTTGCGTTTCGGGCCGTTTGCGTCAGGCCGACTGCTGCTCCTGCTGGGCCAGTTCCTCCAGCAGCGTGGTGTACGCGTCGGGATGCTGCTCGCGCAAAATCCTCAGCCACACACGAGCGCCATCAGCGAAGACCGTCGGCTCCATCTTCAGATGCAGGTGGGTGACCACAGAGAAGGCGTCGTCGTAAGGCAATCGCTTCGGCTGGTCAGCTTTCCCTTGAGCCGTCGCATCCGTACCCGAGTCGGCACCTTGGGCGGGGGTCTTAACCGGGTTAAGGGCGGTCGCGGGTGCCTCCCCTCCGGCAGATGCCTGGTGGGGCAGGACAGTGCCCATGGCCTCTGGCGCCGGCGCGCCGCTCTCAACAGGGGCGGCGGTCTTGCCGCGAGGCTTGCGAGGGGTCTTAACCCGGTTAAGGGCCTTGGCCGCCTCAGGTCGCTGCTGGTCCTTGGGCAGACGCCCGATGCGGCGTCCGTCCTTGACTGACAGCTCTTTCGACTCCACCTTCTCCTGCAGGTCCTCGGGGAGCTCAAGGAGGGCGAGACGCTGGGAGACCCAGGCACCAGATTTCCCCAGGCGCTTGGCAACCTTCTCCTGCGTGCCGTGCTTGGCGAGCAGCTCCTGGATCGCTCGAGCCTGATCGAGTGCCGGCACATCCACCCTGTGGATGTTGGCGATCAGCGCGGACTCCAAGATGTCCGCAGCGCTCGCGGCGAGATCGTCATTGACGTCGATGCGCAGCTCTGACAGCCCGGCCACAGGGGCGGCCGCCAGGCGCCGGTTGCCGTCGATGACGACGTACTCGGCTTCCTCACCGAGCTCACCTTCCTGGCCGGGGTAAGCGCCCAGGAAGGCCGCGCGCCGCACCACGGTGACAGGCTGAATCTGTCCCTTGGCGCGCAGCGACTCCGCTGTCTCTTCGATCTCGGTGAGTTCGTCGCGCGGGTTGAACGGGTTACCAGCGAGCAGTTTGAGCTCCACCGTGGCGGGAGGCCGCTTGCCCTCGCCGTTCATGATCTGCTGCCGAGTGCGGATTCGCCGGGCCGGCGGCTTCTCCCCGCCGTCCTCCTCACCCATGCTGAACCCACGGGTGACCCGCTGCTGAGGGGGCGTCATACGGCAAGCTCCTTTGCCAGGTCGCGCATTACCTGCGCGTGTTCACTGTCGGGGGCGTACTCCAGCAGCGGGATCTCGCCGTCTGCTGCCTCCCGGCCTTCCTTCAAGTCACCGATGACGGCCAGGACCGCCGGGGAGCTGCTCTTCTCCCACTCGTCCTTGTTCTGCTTCACGAGTTTGCCGCGGCGGCTGTCGTACGCGTTGATGATCAGACCGAGGTAGTCGACCTGGATCCGGCCCTTGGCGCACAGGTCGTCCATCTGTCGGCTGAGCAGCCGGAAGGCACGGTGCGACGCCTTGTTCGCCCAGACGGGAGTGATGACACCGGACCGGTCAGCGAGTTCCCCGTCGCGACGGCGCACGTAGTACAGCGCAGTGTCCATGTTCAGGCCCAAACTGGGCGGGCCATCGATGATGATGACGTCGTAGTCCGCCTCGAGCGGCTCCAGCGCCCGCTCCAGAGCTGCCTCGCTGAAGCTCACCTTGGACAAGACGACGTCGCGCAAGAACGCGTCGTCGGATGCGGGGAGCAGGTGGAGACGATCGCCGAACCGCTCGCCCTCCAGAGCCACCAGCAGATCGTGTATGTCGCCCTTGGCGGATCCGTCCATGTGCATCATCAGGGTCTCGACATCGTCCTCGTACATGAGCTCCTCAAAGCCGAGCTCTGCGGTGAGGTGCCCCTGCGGGTCGTAGTCGACAATCAGCACGCGATGGCCGGCCTCTGCGAGGGCCTGGGCGATGCCGGAGGAGAGGAAGGTCTTACCGACGCCGCCCTTCTGGTTGGCCACTATGACCCGCACGACCGGTTGGGACACCAGCGGGGCAGAAGGGGACGGGTGGTTGCTGAGCCACAAGGTGAGCGCTTGGGCCAGCCCCTGTACATATGTGACGCCCCGTTCCGAGCAGGCGCTCTTGAACTTGTCGGGCTCACCGACGGGGAGAAACGTTCCCCAGGTTTTCGCGCCGTCGGTCTTCACCTCTGGGAGACCATCAGCCTCGTACCAGGCCTTGATGGCGTGCTCCGCCGCGTCCTGGATGTCCATTCCGTGCTCAAAGGCGCGGATCTTCAAGTGCCTACGCAACTGGGGAGTGAGGGCTGTAATTAGCTTCTCTCGCTCCCCCCGGGGACTAGGGATGCTCATGCCGCCGAACATTACTAGGTCCGGACTGGCTTGCAGCAGTCCCAAGCGCTGCGATCACCGCATTGGGCGAGGTCAACTGCCCCGATGACGCGCTCGACACGCCAAGACACAGCCGGTCGAACCACTACTCGGGCGATGTCCTTACAATTTGGACTGCGGCCGTGGTCGGGCCGTGCTCCTCCGGACGTCTCGGCCCACTGAACGTCCCGCTGCGAGGAGCGAAGGAGTCCAGCTTCACGCCACGGATCACACGCAGCAGACACTCGGGAACGGCTCGATCGCCGTACCGGCGGGCCGAACGGTACGGGGAACAGGACCTCCTGATGCGTCGTGACCGGATCAGCCGACTCGCCGACCGCCGCCGCCTGTACACGAACGAGACGTACGACCAGGCCCGCTCACAGCTACGCCCCGGCCGGCCGCCGATCCCAGCCCCACCGGCCCAACAGCTCTGCTTCGAGGCGGAACTCTTCCACGAGGTCGTCGACTCCCACCGCGACTTCACCATCTACCCTTTCGGCATCCGCCGCGTACGGCCCGGCAGCGACAGCATCGAGGTCGAGGTGGAGAGCGAGCAGCGCGCGCACGAGATCCTGCGATCCATCCTCCCGTCGTACGAGCCGGACGGCGAAGTCCATGGCATGCCCGGCCTACGGATCTGGCAGCGCACCAAGAAGGGGATTCAGATCCACCAGTCCCGTCGCGCAACGTCAGCGTGGCTGACCGGCTTGCCCCCGCGCGTGTGGAAGCAGGTAGAGGCGGAAGCGCTCGACATCATCGCCGAACTCGCCTGGCGGCCACTGTGGAAGGGCCCCGCCGACTGGTCTGAAGAGGAGTTGGCCCACGAACAGCGCTGGAACACGGGAGAGTGGGCGCGCAACTTCCAGGCCGGCGCCTGGTGCAGCAGCGGCCTGCTGCGCCGCCTCGCCCTCTTTCACACGATCGTGCCCGCCGACCATGTCAGCGGCTACAAGGGCCTCGGCATCCGCGGCTACGAGGGACTCGGACCGGTGCGCTGGTGCCTGGACATCGACCACCGCAGAGGCATTCCCTACCGGAAGCAGGAGCTGGTTGACGCACTGACCGACCCCGAGTTCGGTCTTCCCGTCGCACGGGCCCACCACCTCGACGCGATCTACCCGCCGCACGAGATGAAGAACTGGATCCGGCTGGACGACGAAGCCCGCACCGGGTTGATCGAACTGCGGTTCACCAGCTTGGACTACCCCTCGCTTCATCCGAACTCGCCCAAGGCGGCCCTCAAGTACCGGGCGATCGCGAAGGCGATTGAGGCCCGCGTAGACACGGTGCTGGCCGTCGGCAGTAGGTAGATCCACGTTCCACCGCCGACCGACCCGGTGTTCGTGGGCGTCGGGGTCGTCCCCGAGCACCTGCCGATCAGTTACTGCAGCGAGTTCGCGCTCGCCGCTGTTTTGAGCCGACCAGGCCCTCTTGAGGCACCTGGACGGCTACTTGTGGGCACGAACCTGAGAGCGATGACATTCGCTTCCGGTCCAGGGCCGTTTCCCGCCTGACGGGCGCCTGAGAAGAAAGTTCGGCCACTGCTCCCGCCTGGCGGGACGTACCGCTGATCGGCCTTTTCTCGCAGGTCAGAGCCGTGTGGCGTGGTCTGTATGACAGTTGATATCAGGGTCATCCGGGCCGGTCAGATGTACCGCTACTACCTGCGCCAGACCGTTGTCGGCGACGGCCGCCGCCCAGCGCGCACGCCGCTGTGCGCCGCCCAGGAGCAAGCCGGCGTCCCGGCGGGGCGATGGATGGGCCGGGGCCTGGCCGTGCTCGGACTGGCGCCGGGTGAGGAGGTCACCGAGGCGCAGCTGCGGAACCTGTTCGGCGAGCGGGGACGGCACCCGTACGCGGACCGGATCGAGGCCGACCGGCTCGCCAAGGGGGACTCCCCGAAGAAGGCGTTCAAGGCCGGCGCCCTCGGACGCCGCGTGATGGTCACGGGCGTCGACTTCGTCTTCCGGCCGCAGCCGACGATCTACCTGTTGTGGGCGCTGGGGGATGAGGAGACCCGGCGGGTGATCGAGGTCGCGCACGAGCGCGCGATCGAGCGGGTGCTGGAGTGGATCGAGGACGAGGTGGCGGTGATCCGGTACGGCAAGGACGGCATCTACCGGGTCCGGCCGCCGGGCGGGCTGGTCGCGGCCCGCTTCCGCCACTACGAGGCACGGTCGGGGATGCCCTTGCTCCATGATCATCTGCTGCTGTCCGTGAAGGGGCAGCGCCTGGACGGGAAGTGGGGCTCGATCCACACCCTGGCCCTGCACGAGAACACCGTGGCCGCCTCTGCGCTCTACAACGAGCTCGTGGCCGCTGAGGTCTGCGAGGCGCTGGGGCTGGCGACCGAGCCACGCACCGTCACGCCGGGGCGCCGGCCGGTGATGGAGATTGCCGGGGTGCCGCACGAGCTGATCCGCTGGACTTCCCGGCGCAGCGACCAGATCGCCGCCTGCCTCTCCGAGCTGGAGCACGAGTACGTCACCGCCGTCGACGACGACGGCGAGCTGAAGTTCCTGCCCGTGGTCTCCGAGCGGGCCCGCGCCAAGCTGAACGCCATGGCCGCCCGCAAGACTCGCCCGCCGAAGCAGTCGGCCCGGCCGCTCGCGCAGCTGCGCGCGTGGTGGAAGGCGAGCGCGATCCTCACCTCCGGGGTGGCCGTCGGCGTCATCAACTCCCTCCTCGAGTACGCCCTTGCCGCGGCTGCGGCGATCCGGGCCCGGGTCGCCGCCGTGGTCGACGTCGCCCTGGCGGCCGTCGACGTCACAGCGACGGTGTTCGTGATGAACGACGGCGGCCGCTTCCACCGCCGGCACCTGCTCGCCGAAGCCCGCCGCCACCTCGCCCTCGTCCTGCGCGGCCGCCGCCGCGACCCCGGCCTGGACGACAGAATCGTGGCCGCCGCCATCTCCACGCACTGCCTGGACATCAGCGAGCCGAAGACCACGATCGGCCTGCTGTCGGACTACCGCCTCTACACCGCCCGGTGGGACCTGGCCGACCTCCCCGCCCGGCCCCGCCCACCCACTCCCGCGCCCGACCCGGACCGGCAACCCCCGGCCGATCCCGGCGAGCCGGCTGCGTCCCGGCCTCCGGGCCAGGACGCGGGGGAGTGGGAGATCCCCCGCATCCCGCTTCAGTACGAGCGTGCCGTCCTCGCCGGTGCGGTGGTGCGGGAGAAGCTGCGCACCACCACCGCCGTACGGGGCCGGGCGTACGACGTCGTCGCCCACCAGCAGGCGGCGATGCCCGAGCAGCTGCTCGCGCCCCCGGCCGCCGAAGCCGAGCACGACGACCAGGAGCCGAAGGCCGGACACCGGGAGGCGATCGACATGACGGCGCTGCGGGCCCTGCGGGAATCCCGCACGGACGTGGAAGCCCTCGATCTCACAGCCGACCGGCTGCGCCACCTCCAGGACGCGTTCACCAAGGCGGCCGACGACTCCCGCGTCCGCGCGGACCGCCACACCGACCAGCACGACGCCGACGTAGTGCGCCCGGTGCGCCAGGACGACCAACAGGCGCACCGCCCGCAGGAGCCCGGACCGCACCGCGGCCGCGAGGCCGGCCACTGAGTGGACCCGATGGTGCGCACCCGGTGCGGTGGTGCGCACCGACCGCCGTAACGATGCCCGGCTCCACTCCACCGAGTGGAGCCCACCGGCCGGACAGTGGACGACATCGTGCGGGGACGATGCCGTCCATCCACCCAGTGCGCACCCGCCGCATTTCTCCTTGACCACGACTGAGGTCAAGGAGAAACGCGCCACCCGCAAACCGGCTCCACCGCACCGACCCCACCCGATGCGCACCACTCCCGCGCCGCCGCCCGCACCGGTGCGCACCGCCCCACCGAGTGGATGCGCACCGAGTGGATGCGCACCGGGTGGATGCGCACCACCGCACCGAATGCGCAGACGGTGCGCACCGGCCGGTGCGCAGGTGCGGTTACCGGCGCTCGCCGTCTGCGCAGTGCGCAGCGCGGGCCCGCTCCAGGTGCTCGGTGCGCATCGTCTTCAGGGCGTCGACGGTGTCCTCGCCTTCCTGCCGGAGGACGTTCTCGGTGAACCGGATGATGGTGTTGGCGATGCCCCAGATTGCGCTGGGGACGCACTCACGCGTCCACTCCTGCAGCGTGGCCAGCAGGACGCACCCGACCTCCTCCAGGGCGAAGGAGTCCGCGCACGGATCGGCATCGGCCGCCAGGTCCGTGACGGGCAGGATGACGTCCTCAGCCAGCGCCAGCAGGAGGACGGTCGGTGCCGGAGCGGCTTTCGTCCGTTCGATGACAGTGCCAAGGGCGTGCTCGCTGCCGGCCTGTATCGCCAGGAGGTAGTCGAAGGCGAGCTCCACCTCTTCGGGGGTCAGCGGCGTGCGGGGCTGCGCGTACGGCATTCGGATCTCCTCAACAGGCTGGCCGCCGTGCCGATCACGGCGACTGACCTGATGCTCAGGCCGCGCCCCTGTGGATAAAGTCCGGAGATTTCTCCCCGTCTCCAAAGCGGGGCGAACTGGTACTGCATGGGTTGAAGCGGGCCCCCTTGTCGAGTCTGGTCGGCCCGACCACGACCCCTTGTCGAGTCGTGGTCGGGCCGACCACGGACCCCTTGTCCGATCGTGGTCGGGCCGCCAGGAGCGTGCGTTTCTCCTTGACAGACTTCGCTACCGGAAGCCGTCAGGTCGCGGACAAGGGGTGGGTGTTCACGATGGCCGCCACGCGCCCGCAGGAGGGGCATGCAGCGGCCACCGAGCCATCGGGGCGGCTTCCCTCGCGCGGGTGCGCCACCGGCCGTCACGCGGCTGGTGGAGGACACCACGACGCAAGGGAGAGACCCGGGATGATGACCGAACACAGGCGCCCGCCGTACCCTGGCAGCGCCGCAGACCGGCGAGCCGCGCGCCCCGCTCCGGGAGGGCTGGTCGGCTGGGCAAGCCGCCGCGGTCTCCTGCCGCCGGCGCTTGCGATCCCACTGCCGTACCCACTTCCGTGTCCGGCGCGAGCACTGACCGCATTTCCCCTGGCCACCACGCCTTTCCGGGGCTGTGGCGCGGCGTCACAACCCTCTTCTCTCCTCCTCTCACTGACCAGGCCCTGGGAAATAGGTGGGGGTGGGGTGTCAGTGGTGGAGGCGATCATCGGGTTCAGGGCGCGCCTGGTGCCCTCTGCGGCCGGGGGCCGGCGCCCGGCCGGTGGCCGGACGCGGACGACGGGAGGGCGGGGCTGATGGCGAAGCGCAAGGCGAACGAGGCGGGATCGTCGACCGGGCACCGTGCCGATGCGCTGCGCGTGCTCGGGGTGCTCAAGGCCGCGACGGCGGACCAGATCCAGCGGCTGTCCTCACCGCACCTGACGTACCGGCACACCGCCAAGGAAACGGCGGCCAAGCGGAAGGAGGCGCGCACCGCCTCCCATCGCGGCGCGCTCAACGATCTGCGCAGGCACGGCCTGGCCGTCGACGGCGGCCGCACCCGAGGCGGGGAGGAGGTGCGCCTGCTCACCAAGGACGGGCTGGCAGCCGCCGGCCTCGAGTTGGACCGGGGGCCGGATGAGATGGGCGGCATGCCCAAGAGCGCGGGACGCTCCGGTGCCTCGCACGCGATGACAGTCAACGAGACGGTCATCGCGATGATCCGACCGAAGCCCGACCTTCACCTGGTGGCCGGTGAGCCGGCCGAAGCCATCGCGGCCGCCCAGGCCTGGGTCGACGCACCCGACGGGATCGGCACCATCACCTCCTACGCCACCGAGGTCGCCCTCCCGGCGACCGGCACCTGGAAGAACCCCGGCGTGGGCTGTGCGTGGGCCGACATCGTCCTCACCGCCCCGGAGATCGGGTTGCCGCTGTTGTTCATCGAGGCGGACAACTGCACCGAGGAAGCCCCGGTCATCGCGGCCAAGTTCGACAAGTACATGCGCCACTTCCACCGGAAGGTGAAGGACACTGACGGCAAGGACAAGCCGATGTGGCGCACCCGCTGGTCCGCCCCCGCTCCCCAGTGGGGCGACGCGACGCACCCGCCGGTCCTGCTCGTCTTCCACCAGGTCGGCAAGCGGACCGCGCGGACGCAGATGGAGCGGGTCGCCGAACTCACACGCGAGCACTGGCAAGGCCAGTGGGCCGAAGGCGGCTTCCGCATCTACAACGGGAAGATGCCGATCGTGGCGACCACCCTGGATCTGCTGCGCGAGCACGGCCCGGCCGGTCCCGCGTTCCGGCGCTTCGGCCGCGACGTCGACCAGAACCTCTGGGACGCGATCGGCAACCCTCGCCGGGACGCTGGCCTCGCCCGCCGTGCCGAAGAGGGGCGGCGCCGTCTTGCGCAGGAAGCCGCCGAACGCGAGGCTCAGCGTCCGGTGTGCGGGGACTGCGGACAGAAGTTCACCGACGACCGGTGGAAGGCCAGCATTGCGGTCGACTGGGGCCGCGGGGACAGTCACCCGCACCTGTGCGACGACTGCAAGGCGCGCGTGCTCGAGGCGGAGCGGCAGGCGGAACAGGCCGAACGTGAGCGCCAGGAGCAGGAGTACCGGGAGGCGGAAGCGGCGCAGGACTCGAAGGCCGGCGGCTGGCTCGGACGCTGGCGCGGCTGACTCGGGCAAGCCACTTCTGGCAGCGCGGGGGCTTGCCCAGGGCGGTCTGGGCAAGCCCTCGTTGTCGGTGGCGGCTGCGAGGCTGAAAGGCATGGACAGCGACGATGAGCAGCTGCTGCGCGGCCGGATCTACGGAGCCGACCACGACCACCCGGGCCCGAAGCCGGGACGCAGCTACGCCGAACTGGTAGGCGGACCGCTGGACGGACTGCTGCTCGACATCACCGGCTGGAGGCCGGAGGAGATCGACGATGGTGTCTCCCTCCTCACGGAGCTCGGGCAGTTCGGCCCTGGGGGCCGGGCGCTGTACGACCCGCGCCCCGGCGATCCGGCCCGCTGGGACTGGTCCGGCGACAGCCCCTGACGGCCCGCCACTCGGTCGGGTGAAGACACCGCAGCCGCGGAACTCTCCCTGGGCGCCCGGGCGTAGTGCCGTACACCGCGCCTCGCATGAGCTCAGCCGCGCCGGGCGGCTGGCGTTCGGTGGTGGAGGGTACGGCGGGAGCCGGAGTCGTCCCCGCCTGAGCGCGGCCCACGCGGGCGCGCGGTGACGGGTTGCAGCTGGATGCGGGCGTCGAGGCCGGTGTTGGGGGCGGGGTGGAGAGTGATGGTGCCGCCGGAGGCGTCGACGAGGTGGCGGACGATGGGCAGGCCGAGGCCAGTGCCGTCGTGGTGGGAGTCGGAGGAACGCCAGAACCGGTCGAAGGCCCGCTCGCGGTCGGCCGCGCTCATGCCGGGACCTTGATCGACGATATGGAGTTCGGTGCCGGGGGCGCGGTGGAGGGTGATGGTGGTGCTGGGCGGGGAGACGCGCAGGGCGTTGGCAAGGAGGTTGTCGATGATCTGTTCCAGGGCGCCGGGGATGGCCCACACCTGGCCGACGGGCGGACCGGTGATGTCGAGGGCGACGTACTGCTCGGCAGCCAACGGCTCCCACATCGCCACCCGTTCGGCGGTCACCGTGTCCAGGTCGACCGGCTCGGGGGTGGTGGCGGTGTTCTCCAGGCGGGCCAGAGCGAGCAGGCCCTGGACCATGCGGCCGAGGCGTTCGACCTCGCCGACGGCTTCCTCCAAGCTGCCGTGCGCACGCGGGTCGAGGTAGGGCTCGAAGTTCTCCAGCCGCAGCCGCAGCCCCGTCAGCGGGGTTTTCAGCTGGTGGGAGGCTTCCGAGGCGAACGCCTGCTGAGCCTTGAGCAGGTGCTGGAGCCGGGTGGCGGTGCGGGTGAACGACGTGGCCAGACGTCGTAGTTCGGGCGGTCCGGCGGTGGCGTCGGGCGGGTGGGTGAGCTGTCCCTCTGCGAGCTGGGCGGTCGCGGCCTCCAGGGTCCGCAGGGGCCGGGTGATCCAGCGGGCCAGACTGAACGCGACCAGGGCGACCGCGGCGAGGATGCAGGCTCCGGCCAGGGCGAGGGCTCCCCAGATGCGGTGCACCCGGGTGCTGACCTGGTCCAGGGGATAGGTCAGGCGCAAGGTGCCTCGGATGGTGGTGCCGGAGGAGCCGGGCATGGTCGCGGACAGGACGTCGCGGCCGGCGCCGTCGGTCGTAGTCGTGACGGTGGGCTGGTTGCGCAGCGCGCGGGCGATGTCCGGCTGGGCGGCGAGGCTGATGCCGGTGCGGGCAGCCGGGTCGGAGTCGGCCAGGACGATGCCTTGTCTGTCGGTGACGACGACGTGGCCGCCGGTGCGGGTGGCGTAGTCGCCGACCACGTCGGGCAGCGCATCGAGCTGGCCCTTCTCTATGTTCTCCTCGGTGACTTCGGCGAGCATGGACGCGTCGCGTTCCACGCTCTGGGAGGCGCGGGAGGTCTCGCCGCGGGCGTAGATGTAGCCGAGGGGGATCTCCAGGCCGGCCAGCACCAGCAGGGCCAGGGCGAGGTAGCTGAGCAGCAGGCGGCGGGTCATCCGGTAGCCTCTGCGGCGGTGTGGTCGCCGGGAACGGTCAGGCGGAAGCCGACGCCGCGGGCGGTGGTGATCCAGCCGGGGTCACCGAGCTTGCGGCGCAGGGCGGCCACATGGGCGTCCAGGGTTTTGGTGGGACCGAAGAAGTGCGGGTCCCACACGGTGTCCATGATCTGCTGGCGCGAGCACACCGTCCCGGGATCATCCGCGAGGAAGGCGAGCAGGTCGAACTCCCTCGGGGTCAAGGCGACTGGCTGGCCGTCGAGGTGGACCTCACGGGTGCGGCGGTTGAGGGTCAGCGGGCCCAGCGTCTGGGCGCCGGAAGCAGGTTGATGCGCTTGATGGGTTTCCGCGGGCTCGATCGGTGTGTAGGCCGGCGCTCCCGAGCGGCGGGTGACCGCGCGGATGCGGGCGATCAACTCCCGCACGCCGAAGGGCTTGGCGAGGTAGTCGTCGGCGCCGAGTTCGAGGCCGACGATGCGGTCGGCTTCCTCTCCCCGCGCGGTGATCATGATGATGGGGACGGCGGAGCGGGCACGCAGGCTGCGGCAGACGTCCAGGCCGTCCATGTCGGGCAGTCCGAGATCCAGCAGGACCAGGTCCGGTGCGGCCGTGGTGTCGGCCAGCCCGGCGGCGCCGGTGCGCACGTGGTCCACGGTGAACCCGTAGCGTCCCAGGCCCTCGGTCAGGGGGCCGGCGATTCGGTCGTCGTCTTCGATGAGCAGCAGCCGCATGGCGCAAGGCTCGCACAGCTGTGCCAGGGGAGTTGAAACGTTCACGGGAAGCCGCCTGAGACCAGTAAGACGTACGGGACGACGGTGGACAAGCAGGTGCCGCCCGGCCGACGGGGCTAGAGGACGGCGTCGGCCGGACGGCGGTGGCGGGACGGCAGACAACGCCGACCGGGGGAGTCAGCCGTCGGAATCGTCGCCGTCCTCGCGTTCCTGGTCCTCCCGCCCGTGTTCCTCACCGCGATCCCGGTCCTCGCCGGTACCCGGAGACAAGCTCGTCTGTGTGGGTGTAGTGGCCGGGCTCACGGCGTCACCAGGCGGCTCGGTGGTGGCCGGCGGAGCCGGAGAAACCGGCTGCGTGGTCGGCGACTTCGGCACGGAGACCTGGGCGGTGCCGCCCGGGGAGGGTGGGGAGGTGACCGTGTCACTGACCGTGGACAGAGCGAGCCCGAAACCGCCCAGGACCACGAGCGCGGCGACGCCCGTCAGGACTGACCGGTGCCGGACGGCCGCTTCTCGCCAGCCGTCCGCACTCCGCACTGCCCTTCCCCTGGGCCCTTGTTGCCCGGCAGACGCCTGCGGCTCAGCCACCGGTTCACCGGCCCCTGTCAGGGCCGGGTCCGCAGACTCGGAGCGCGCGGCCGACGAGGGGTAGTCGAAGGCGTCCTCCGCGAAGCGGTCGCCGTAGCCGCCCGGCGCGGGGGCGCCGGAGACCGCAGCCAAGATCGCCGTCTCCTCGGCATCCGCGGGCGACGAAGAGGTCTGCTCAGGCTCGGGCGGCATCAGATTTCTCCCTTCCGCGGGTCAGGCCCCGGCCGTCAGCTGGCGTCCTCGGCCTCCTCGGTGCCTTCCTTCTTGGTGTCGGTGACCTTGTAGGACTTGTCGAGGTAGACCTCGATCGAGGTGCCGTCCGACTGCTTCACCTCGACCGCGTACATGCCGGGCTTCTCCGCGTCCTCTTCGGACTTGACGACCGTGCCCGGGTACGCGGCGAGCGCGGCGGCCTCGGCCTTCTGCTTGATGTCCCCGGTCAGCGGCGGCTCCTTCTTGTCGTCGGTGTCGCCTGCGGCTTCGCCCGCCGCCTCGGCGCCACCGGCGCTCTGGGCCTGCTGCTGGGTGTCCGCGCCCTTGGAGCCGTCGGAGCCGGAGTCGGATCCGCCGCAGGCGACCAGGGCGAACGCCATCACGGCGACCGGAGCGGCGAGCAGGGCACGACGGGGCAGAGCACGCATCAGGGTGTCTCCAAACACTGGGAATCACTTGCGAGTTCGGAGACCGTGGGACCGGATCTCCGGGGGACGACAACGACCCTAGAAACCGGCTGTTGAGAAGCAGGCCAGCAAACTGAGAGAGACAGACCAGCAGAGCGCCAATCTTTCGCCACAGGATGCTGCGTCTCGCCGAAACGCCGGGCTGTCATCACCCACACGGGTGGCCCCCGCTCACACCGGAGGCCTTAGCGAGCGTGCATCCAGACGCCGCCGTACGCCACGATGGCACCGCCGACGGCGGTCGCCGCGCCCCGGAGCAGATAGAGGCCGGCCTCGTTGCGGACCCGCCGTACCCGCCTCGCCCACCGGGCCATCGAGGACGTGCCGTGGGGTTCCGGCACCGCGCTGTTGCCCGTACTCTCGCCCTTGGACATGAGCTTCTCCTTCGCTGGGGATGTTCGGTCATCTGCAGACGGCTCCCTGCCCACCAGGGGGCCGTCGCCGTTTCCGGAGACGGCCGCACCGCCATTCACCCCTTGAGACGGTTGGCGTCTCGTGGGGTGAACGACAACAAAGAAAGCACCCGGAAAACCGCTCTGACCAGCAGAAACAGTGAATTGCTCAAAGAAGTTCGTCCGGGGCGACTACGGCCAAAGCCGGTTCATGCGGGTCTTCATGGGGCAGCACGTGCCTGACTGAGCTCACCTGTGGCGTCATGCCGAGCCATGCTGTGTCTTCATGTGTCGAACCGGGTTAAGGCGTGCGAGAGTTGGTGGATGCCTCAGATGCTGCGGATGCCTGGCAAAGACGTCTTGCCACCCGGGCCCACACGCACGTTCGTCGCCGAACTCCATGTCCACTTCCGGGAAGCGGGGCGCCCCTCGCTCGCCAATATCGCTGCGGCAACGGGCCGCCTGGCAAGTCCGGTGCCGGTGAGCCGGGAGACCATCCGCCGCCTTCTCACCGGGCAGACGGTGAGCACGTGGGCGAAGGTCGACGCGGTGCTGCGTGTTCTCTGCCAGCTTGCCGATCAGGACCCTGACCGACGGCGCTGGTCGGAGCCTGATGATCGCTTTGACGAGGACGATCCATCGTCGTGCCGGGAGTACTTGCGCCGTCTGTGGAACGACGCCGTGGACGGCGTCGAGCCAGAAGAGGCGCCCGCCGTCCCGCCGCCGCGGCCGGCCTCCGGCGGCGGGTGGGGCGGTAACCCCGCTGCAGCTCCTGCGGATGACCCGTGGGCCAAACCGCAGGCACCCGCTCCCTCCAAGGGGTACTCGGACGAGCCCCCATTCTGAGTTCTGGGCGGATTACGCCCACCGCATCCCGATCGCGGACAGCTGCTCGCGCCGGTCCTCCGACAGCGTCGCCGCGCGCGAGCGCTGGTTGCTGACCCATGCCCCCAGTCGGAACTGCAGTTCCCATCCCTCGTCTGCGAGCACGGTCTCCACGTGCTTGCGGGGGACGTTCAGGTGGCCCTCGCGCTCGTAGAACTGCTTGGCGGCTGCCAGGTTGGCGGCCCACTTGTCGGCCTGCGTGCGGCGCGGCTGGGGCTTCTCTTCCTCAGCCGCGGGGGTGATCCCGAGGACCTGCTCACACATCCACTGCTGCACGGTGGTGAGCTTGTCCCAGCCCAGACGCTGGGCGCGCACCCACCGCCCGAGATCCTCGGACTGCACGAGCACCGTGCCCGGCTCGGTGGGCAGTTCGCCGCCCTGCTCGAGGTGAAGCCGGGTGAGGTGGAACGCCCTCTGCCACTCCACCGGCCACGTGGGGCACCACGACGGGTCGATCTCCTCCAGCTGCTCGCGCCGGTCGTCCGACAGCGCGCCGGCCGACGACCCGACCGGGAGCCCCTCGGCACGCCGCTGCTCGATCTCGGCAGCCCGCCGCGCGGCGGCCCGCGCGTTCTTCAGAAAGATCCCAACCTTCGCCCCCCGGAAGGTGGCGTCCAGCGGCGCCAGCAGGTGCCCGTTTTCCTCAGCCCACCCGCGCGCCGCCGCGAGGCCCTCCTCCCACGCGACGTCGTAGTGCGACCACACCATGCCCAGCTTCTCCAGCTGCTCGATGCGGTCGGTGTCCATGTCCCCGCGGGCGTAGAAGCGCCGGTTGTCGGCGATCCACTGGCCGAGGGGGAAGTTCGCGAGTGAGGCCGGCCACCCCTCGGCTTCCGCGTCCTGGTCGTCGACGGTGGGCACGCGGAAGGTGAACGGGACCTTGAGGTCGCCGTGCTCGCGGGCGTAGATGACGGAGGCCTCCACGCCCCGCCTCCAGTGCTCGTGCTCCGGGTTGAGGACCCGCAGGTTGATGAACGCGGCCAACTGAGCCGGGTCACGCGGCGTGCTGAACTTCAGCAGCCGCCGCGCGGGCGCCGACGGACCCCCGGACCGCTTTCCCTCGCCCCGGCTCTCCTGGCCCTGCGCGGCCTTCTGGACGGGCTTGTAGGCGCTCGGGGCCTGCTGCTGCGCCAACTGCTCCACCACCCGGGCGTCGTGCGCCCTGAGCGCCTCCAGCAGCTTCGCCAGCCCGCCGAACGCCCGGGAGGTCAGCATGTTGTCGGCCGTCTCGCCCGGCCCGAGCAGGACCGGGACGACCAGGCTGGCCACCTTGCCCTCGCCGGGCTGCATCCGCAGCGCACGGCCCACGGCCTGGACGAGGTCGGGCATGGAGCCGCGCACGTCAGCCCAGTAGACGGAGTCGCAGTGCTTGGTGTCGACGCCCTCGCCCAGCACCTTCACCGAACACAGGAAGCACTTCTCCACCACCGTGCCGTCCGCGGCGACACCGGCGGCGAACTCACCCAGCCGACGCCGACGGTGGAGCGGCTTGTGCTCACCGCACAGCCAGTCCGCCCAGATCACCTTCGGGTACAGCTCGGGGTCGGCGGCATGCAGCTGCGCGGCGACGTGCGGGAGGCCGGCCGCGAACGCCTCGGCTTCCTTGACGACGTGGTGGAAGACCAGTGTGCGCTTGAAGTTCTCCTCCGAGGACGCCTTCAGCAGCGCCGTCTGCAGCGCGGCGAGCCGGGCCCCGCGGACCTCGTCCGAACGCCCTTCAGCGCCCAGGAGCTGCGCGGCCTGGAGCTGGGTGTCGGTGATGTCCACGCACACCACCTGGTACGGCGCACAGATCCCCCGGTCGATCGCCTCCGACAGCGTCAGCGTGTAGCAGCGGGCACCGAACGGCCCGTCCGGGTCGTCCTCCATCGACGCGACCAGCTCGCCCGGGGCCTCCTCGGAGTCCTCGTCCAGCTGCCACACCCGGGGCGTGGCCGTCATGTACAGCCTGCGCAGGGATGGGATCTTCTGGTTGTCGTGGACGACCGCCCACGGCTTGCCCAGCCGCCCCGACGTCCGGTGCGCCTCGTCCACCACGATCAGGTCCCAGCCCGGAAGGCCAGCCGCGTGGGCGCGCTCCAGCGTGCCCAGCCCGAGCGAGGCGTACGTGGCGAACACCGTGACCTTGTCCAACGGGCGTACCCAGTCGACCAGCTCGACCACGTCCGTGGTGTTGGGGAAGGACGCCTCCTCACCCCGCAGGGACGAGACACCGATCATCGGGCCCCGGCGGCCGGCCTCCCGCCATGCGGCCTCGGTCTGGACGAGCAGATCCAGCGACGGCACGAGCACCAGCACACGGCCCGCGTGGAGCTCCTCGGAGCTGCGCGCCGCGACCCGCGTCTTACCCGACCCGGTCGCCATGATCACCTGAGTCCGCAGCCCACGCTCCGGCACAAGAGATCTTGCAGGCAATTCCAGAGCACGCAGAACAGCGTCAATAGCTTCTCGCTGTGCCGCCTCGCGCTGATTATCGGTCATCGTCCGCCGTCCTTTTACTGCTCAGGATCAGGCTCAGGCCGTGGTGGTCCAGGTAGGCCAGGAGGAAAACGGCCAGGGCGCGGCCGGGGTCGCTGGCGTGCTCGATGTAGGGCTGTTCGCTGGTCCAGCCGAACGTGGCCTGGTGGGGCCGGGGATGGACGCCGGGAGTATGCGGATCAGGGAAGACCACGGCACGGGTGAAGAAGTCGTCCAGGCGACTGACCAGGTCCGCATCCGGGTCCTCCAGCTCGCGGCCGCGCACGGTGGTGGTGGCGTTCTCCAGGATGGTGGTCAGGTACCGCCGGCGGGCTTCCTCCTGCTGCCGCACCTTGCTGTCCCAGCTCTCCTCATCCACCTCCACCACGCGGTACAGACCCTGGTCCCCGTACACACCGCCCGGCTTCTCATGCGCCTGACGCACCTTCGCCACGGCCTCCTCCACCGACTCCGCATACGCGTAGTGCGTCAGCGTGACTGCCCCCGGGTGCTCCGGATCAGTCCGCTGCGCTACGACCCGGTAGCGGATCAGCTCCGAGCCAGGCCCCTCCGCACCGCTCTCGCCCGCCTGACGCCTTTCCAGCTCCTGGCGCCAGCGGTGCACCTCCGCATCGCTCTCGGGGGAGTAGGTCCCCCACCCAGTGCTGGTCATCAGGTTCCAGATACGCCGCAACTCGTTCCGCCGGACCGCCGCCAGCCGATCCTCCGTGCTGAACGACCTCGGCAGATCCCCGCGACTCTCCAGCCCACCCGCAGCCACCAACCGCTCGTGGATTTGCTGCGCCGTCATTCCGATAACTTCACGGTGGATTTCCTCACGCGCTTTAAAGCGCGTTTTGAAGCTCAGCGAATTCGAATCCATCGCTTCTTCCTCGCTTTCCGGCCGGGCCGGTGCAGCGCCCTCGGTGCTGCCGTGTGAGTCCAGAGTCTATCTCGTGCTTCAAACTGAAGCATCGGGAACGCTGAAAGTACCTCGAACGTGGCTTGATCCTGCTAGTGTTGCCCTATGCCAACCCCGGAGGGCCGTCACGGCGGCGAGGCTCAACCCACACGAATGCCCTGCTCACTGACCTTCCGTCACTTCCCCTCACTCTCCTCCGATTCGGCCCGGCACCCGTGTTCCCGCCCTTCACCCCCTCTCGCTGCTGCTGCTTTTCCTCACAGTTCCCCGTGACGCCCGGGGTGTTGGGGCTGGAGCGCAGCGGAGGCCCCGATCCGGGCGGGAGCGAGGGTGGCCGCAGCGCGGCCGCTGGCGCGTGGCGCGGAGCGCAGCGCGCCCAACTCGCGTGCGCAGCACGTGAGTTGATGCCGTGCCACGCAGTGGCACGGCTGGCGCTCACGCGGAGCGGGAGCGCAACGGTTGCGCGCAGCGCAACCGTTCGCTTGCTCCGGGCGAAGCCCGGAGGGACCCGCTCCGCGGG
>NZ_FOFF01000043.1 GCF_900110755.1 Streptomyces sp. yr375 | reverse complement strand
TAGGCGGCGGCCTCGGCGATGTCCGTGGGGTCGCCGATGTGCCCCATGGGCACCCGGGAGGCGAGCTTGTCCCGGGCGGCGTCGTTCATCGAGGACAGCATCGGGGTGCTGATGAGGCCGGGCGCGATGGCGTTCGACGTGATGCCGTGCGGGGCGCCTTCGAGGGCGATGGTGCGGGCCATGCCCACCACACCGGCCTTCGCGGCGGCGTAGTTGACCTGGCCGAAGTTGCCGCGCCAGGACATCGAGGAGAAGGACAGGATCCGGCCGTAGTTCTGCCGCTTCATCTGCGGGAACACCGCCCGGCAGCAGTGGAACATGCCGCGCAGGCTGACGTCGACGACGGCGTCCCACTCGTCGTCGGTCATCCGCTCCAGCCGGTTGTCCCGGATCACGCCGGCGTTGTTCACCAGTACGTCGGCCCGGCCGAAGGCGTCCACGGTGCCGGCCACCCATTCGTCGACCTGCTGGGGGTCGGCCACGTTCACGACCGATGTGCTCGCGTCGCCGCCGCACTCCTCGGCCGTCTCCTTCACCGAGGTCTCGTTGAGGTCGCACAACGCCAGCCGCGCGCCCTCCGCGGCGAACCGCAGGGCCATGGCGCGGCCCAGCCCCTGTCCGGCTCCGGTGATCAGGACTACTCGGTCCGTATAACGCTGCACGGTGCTACCTCACGGCTCGCTGGTCGAAGAAACGGGTGAGCTTGGCGGCGATGTCCTGCTCGTGCCAGTGCTCGGCGAACACGTCGAGCTCCTGCAGCAGGTCCTCCGCCACGCTCGGATCGGCGAGCAGCTGCTTGAGCCACGCATGGCCGGGCGGCAGTCCCGTGAAGGACCGCGCCACAGCTGTGACGGTCGCCTCGAACTCCTCGGCCTCGGCGACGGCCTGGACGAAGCCGCTGGGCACGAAGTGTTCGGCCGGCAGCAGTTCACCGGTGAGCATCAGGCGCCGGGCCAGCGAATCGCCCACCTTGCGGGGCAGCCGTACGCTCGATCCGGCGCCGGGCAGCAGGCCGTTGCGGATGTGCCCGTCGCCGATGACCGTGCCGGCCCGGGCCACGACCGCGTCACAGGCGAGCGCCAGCTCCAGCCCGCCGGCGACCACATGGCCGTGCACGGCGGCGATGACGGGCTTGGGCGCCAGTTCCAGCCGGGTGAAGCACTCCGAGACCTGGCCGAGGAACCCCAGTGGGTCCCCGCCCGTGCGGGCCAGCTCCAGCAGGTGGCGCAGATCGGCACCGGCGCAGAAGCTCGGCCCGTTCCCGGAGATCACCACCGCCTCGGTGTCCGGGTCTTGCATCGCGGCCGAGACGGCGTCGTCCAGGGCCTGGATCAGCTCCGGATTGATCGAGTTCCGGCTCTCGGGCCGGTTGAGCCGGAGCCTGCGCACGGCTCCGGTCTGCTCGGTGAGCACTGCGGTGGTCACGGGCGGGCCTTCGGGTCGGTCCGGCGCCGCTGGCGCAGGACGAAGCGCTGGATCTTTCCGCTGGGCGTCTTCGGGAGCAGGTCGACGAAGTGCACCGTGCGGGGGTAGGCGTGGGCGGCGAAGCGCTTCTTCACGAGCTGCTGGAGCTCGGTGGCCAGCGCGTCGGAGGCCTCCACTCCGTCCTGGAGGACGACGAAGGCTTCCAGGACCTCGCCGCGGACCTCGTCGGGTGCGGCGACGACCGCGCACTCGACCACGGCGGGGTGGGTGACGAGGACGGACTCGACGTCGAACGGGCCGATGCGGTAGCCGGCCATGATGATCACGTCGTCGTCCCGTGACGAGAAGTGGAAGTAGCCCTCCTCGTCCACCTGACCGACATCGCCGGTGTAGTACCAGCGGCCGTCGGGGCTGAACTTCTCGGCGCTCTTCACCGGGTCGCCCTCGTACCCGTGGAACCAGGCCAGGGGACTGGCGGTGAGGTCTGCGGCGATGCGGCCGACGGTGCCTGCGGGGGCGATCTCGTCGCGGTCCTCGTGCAGGACGTGCAGGCTCCACCCGGGCATCGGATGCCCCATGGACCCGGACCGCACCTCCCGGCGCAGTGCCGGGAGCTGGTGGTTGTTGATCAGCATGCCCGCCTCGGTCTGCCCGTAGTGGTCGTGCACCTGGATGCCGAACGCCTGCTCGGCCCAGGCGTTGACCTCCGGGGTCAGCGGCTCGCCCGCACTGGACGCGTGCCGCAGCGCGAGAGCGTCGGGCACCGGGACGCCGGAGGCGCGCAGCGACCGGTAGACGGTGGGCGCGGCGGCGAAGTTGGTGACCCCGAACTCCTCCATCACCCGCCAGGTGAGCTCGGCGGAGAACCCGGAGTGCAGCATGACGCTGGGGACCCCCAGGCTCAGCGAGGCGATCACGCCGAAGTAGAGCCCGTAGGCCCAGCCGGGATCGGCCGCGTTCCAGAAGACGTCGTCCTCTCTCACGCCGCAGCCGAACTCGGCGTAGAGGCGGAAGCCGGCGATCGCCGCGGCGGGGACGACGACGCCCTTGGGGCGGCCCGTGGTTCCGGACGTGAAGATGTGCACGAGCGGCGCGTCCCCGCCCAGCACCGCGGCGGGCTGTCCGGGCTCGTGAGCGGCCAGCAGTTCGGCGAAGCGGAGATCGCCGGCGTTGCCCGCGCCCTGGCTGACGACGACCTGCCACGTCGTGTCCGCCGGGATGTCCTCACCCGGTTCGAGCTTCGAGCGCTGTGTGTCGTCGCAGATGACGACCTTGGCCTCACTGGCCAGCAGCCGCAGCGCGATCGCCGGGGGCGCGAAGGCGGTGAACAGCGGCACCGTCACGGCGCCGAGCCGCCAGGTCGCGAGCAGCGCGACGAGGTAGTCGGCGCTCTTGCCCATCAGCGTCGCCACGCGGTCGCCGGGCCCGACGCCGAGGTCGGCGAGAGCGGCGGCGAACCGCTCGGACTCCGCCTTCAGCCGCCCGTACGTGAGCACGGTGGCCGACAGGTCCGGCTCGATGACGGTGTAGGCGACGGCGTCGGACGGGTGCCCGTCGCACAGCAGGTGGGCGACGCTCGCGTGCGGGTCGCTGTAGAGGGTGATCAGCTCTTGGACCCGGTCGAGCGGGTCGGCGGCAGAGCGGGGATCGGAGAGGGCCATCGATTGCCTCATAACGGAACGACGAAGGCGACCTTCGATGCGGGTGTGATGTGTGGGTACGATTGCGCGTACGTTAGTACCCGATTAAGTATTCATCAAGAGTATGAAAGGTGGATATCGTGGTGAACAGGAAAACGGCGTGATCGTCGGCGCGGTCCGTGGCTCCCCGCCGGTCAGCGAGGCGTCTTGGAGACCGCTCCGAGGACGAGGTCGCTCAGCTCGATGAACGCGTCCCCGGAGGAAAGCCCCGTCGAATCGAGCAGCTCACGGCTGTGGATGCCGTCGATCAGCAGCCCGACGGCCTGGCTGACGAACTCGGCGTGCACCGAGCGGAAGTCGCCCGACTGCACGCCCGCGTGGATCATCCCGCGGACCCTGCTCGTCGCCGCGAGCGAGTTGAGTGTGTAGATCTCCCGGGTCGTGTCGTTGTCGAGCATGTCGGCGTAGCAGGCCGCCGACATGCGGCGCATCTGGTTGCCCACCGCCGCCAGGTAGGTGGCGATCTGCCGGGCCGGGTCCGCGACCGCCGCGACCTCCTCCTCCACCTGCTCGGCGGCGTCGTGGAAGAAACGCTTGAGAGCGGTCGCCACGAGATGGTGGCGGTTGGAGGAGAGCGCGTACAGCGTGGACTTCGAGCACTGCAGACGGGTGGCCAGCGTGTCGACGGTCAGCCCGGCGAACCCTTCCGTCAGGACGATCACCTGCAGCTTCGCGAGCAACTCGTCCCGCCGGTCGTCGTCGAGGCGCTTGCGGCCGGCGCCGGCCGCGCGCCGGCCGGGACGCACGGGTGCGCCGTTCCCCACCGGGGACGAGTTCTTCGGGTACGAAATCATGCCTCATCGTACTGCGACTGCCCCGGGCGGCCAGGTTCGCGGGACGATTCAGAGGCGTTCGAAGGCTTGCGCCCGCCGAGCCGCAGCCACCGCTGCCGCAGCGCGTGGGCGGCGGCCTTGGGGTGGCGTTCGCGGGTGAAGACGCCCTTCTTGTTGCCGCCGACCCGGTGGATGCCGTGCGAGGTCTGGAAGTCGGCGAAGTTCCACACGTGTTCGCCGATGAAGGCGTCGACGCGGTCGAAGGCGCGGTGGTTCGCCTCCAGGTAGGCGAGCTGGTACTCCTCCGTCCAGGGGGTGTCCCACACGGAGTGCAGCCCCGGCAGGGTGTCCGCCCCGTACTCGCTCATCATGATCGGCTTGCCGAACTTCTCGGCCCAGCCGCGCAGATCTCCCTCCAGGTACATCTCCGCGGTGGCCAGGTCGCCGGTGGCGACGTACCAGCCGTAGTAGCGGTTGATGCACAGCACGTCGAAGAGGTCGGCGATGAGGTCGTTCTCGTGCGTCGCGAACATCACCGCCGCATAGCTCACCGGTCGCGTGGGGTCGAGCTTGCGCGTCAGCTCGACGAGCGGCTCGAAGTACTCGCGGGCACCTTCCTCGTTGGAGGACGGCTCGTTGGCGATGCACCACATCACGACGCTGGGGTGGTTCTTGTCGCGGGCGATCAGCTCCCGGATCGCCTGGGCGTGCGCGTCGCGGGTGTCCCCGTTGAACGTGTCGTCGGAGAACGTGGGCCGGGGCGGGGTGCCCATAAGCCCTGCCTCCACGGCCAGGTTGAGGCCGACGGCGGCGGTCTCGTCGATGACGACGATGCCGTGCCGGTCGGCGAACTCCATGACCTCCTCGGCGTACGGATAGTGCGAGGTACGGAAGGAGTTGGCGCCGATCCACTCCATCAGCTGGAAGTCGTGCACGAGGTAGGCGTCGTCGTGCCCCTTGCCGCGCACGGGCGTGTCCTCGTGCTTGCCGAAGCCGGTGAAGTAGAACGGCTCCCCGTTGATGAGGAACTGGGTTCCGCGTACCTCGACCGTGCGGACCCCGAACGGCTCGGTGAAGGTGTCCACGACCTCGCCGTCGCCGTCCAGTACCTCTACGACCAGGTCGTAGAGGTACGCCGCGCCCGGCCGCCACAGCGTCACGTCGTCGATCCGCAGGGTGCCGTTCGTCCCCTCCCCGGCTGCGACCTCGATACCGCCGGCGTCGAGCGCGCGCACCCGGACCGCGGCGGGCGCGTTCGTCTCGACCGAGTAGTCGACCGTCCCGGTGGTCCCGTCGAGGCCGGTCACGACGGTGATGTCGTCGACGTGGACCACCGGCTTGCTGTACAGCCACACCGAACGGGCGAGCCCTGCGTAGTTGTAGAAGTCGTGCAGGTACGTCTGCTTGCGCCGGCCGTCGTGGGCGACGGTGATCCTGCCCGGCGGCATCGTGACACTCGTCAGCTCGTTGTTGACGCCGATGGTGAGCCGGAACTCCCCGCCGGGGCGCACGTGTTCGGTGATGTCCGCCTCGAAGGGCGTGTAGCCGCCGACGTGCTGGGCGACCAGCACGTCGTCGACGTACACCTTCCCCTCGTGCGTGGCGGCGTCGACCCGCAGCACGACCCGCTCACCCGCCCAGCCGCGCGGCACCCGCACCGAACGCTGGTACCAGACCCAGCCGACGTGGTCGCGGATCGCGCTGTCGGTGAACAGGTCGTTGTAGCTGGCCGGTACGGGTGCCTCCAGCCGTGTGTCGAGCGGGCCGGACCACGGCTCGGATCCGGCGGTCTCCGCGACACCTCGGTCGACGGCGAACCGCCAGATCCCGTCGAGGTTCACCAGCTCGCGGGTGGCGGTGGAGCGGGGCTTGAGCATCGAGGGTTCTCCTACGCGGTGTTGTGGTGGGGGCCCGGCGGACGTGCGTGTCAGCGCGCCGTCAGTCGGTCTGGGCGAGCGTCAGACGCCACTCCCACGCGTACTCGCTGCCGGCGAGCCGGTGGCGCGGGTGGGTGTCCGGTCCGAGGACCGCCGTGCCGAGGCCGCGGTGGGCGATGTCGAGGTGCACCACGGTCTTGCCGCTCGGCTGCAGCTCCCACCAGTGCTCGGCCGCCTCGATCTCGCTCACCTCGTACCGGCCCACGTTCATGTGGAGCGCGGTCGGGTGGGTGGTGCGGACCGTGCCGGCGGGGCCGGTCAGGGTCAGCGCGGTGACCTCGCCCCGGGTGCCGTTCTCCTGGGGGAGGATGTAGGGCACGGCCAGGTCGTCGATGGGGCTCTCCCAGGAGCCGAGCAGGGCCGAGGCCCGCCGGTCGGGGTAGTTCTCCCACGGGCCGAGACCGACCCAGCCCGCGTCCTCGAAACCGTCGACGAGCTCGAACTCCATGCCGACGCGCAGCCCGTCGCCGGTGCCCTCCGGCAGGGACACCTGCTCGGCGAGGACCCAGTCGCCGTCGCCGAGCGCGGTGATCGTCCGCCGGTGCACGACCTCGTCGCCGAAGGCGGCCTCGTAGCGGGTGGTGACCACGGCCCCGTCGCCGGTCTCCTTGACCTCGACGTCGGCGGGCGTGAGCTTGAAGAAGCCGGAGCGGACGAACCGGTTGTCCAGGGAGAACGACTTGTCGTGGCAGGTCAGCGCCCGCCACAGGCTGAGCTGCGGCGAGCGGCGCAGCAGCGGGTGGCTCAGGTTGCCCTCGGCGTCGACGGGCAGCGCGGCCCGCTGTGCCGGAGCGGCCGGAAGCTCTACGGGTGCCTGCGGGAAGACGACCTGCTCGGCCGCGACCTCGGTGCCCGCCGGCGCCCACAGGGCGTCCTCACGGGTACGGACGGTCAGGGTGAGCGCGAGCGGCCCGCTCTTGACCAGTTCCCGTACCGAGGCGGGGATCTCGATCGTGCCCTCGGCGCCCGCGGCCACCTCCGGGGTCGCGACGGCGACGGCGCCGGCCGGACCGGCCGGGGTCTCGACACGCAGCTCCAGCGTGTAGGCGCCGAGGTCCGCGAACGACTGGCGGTTGCGGATCCTGAGCGTTCCGGCCCGCGCTTCGTCGGCGTCGGAGACGACGCGGACCGGGCTGAAGAGGCCGCGCGCCTCGTACATGGCCGGCTTCGGGGTGAGGTCGGGGAACACCACGCCGTAGGCGAGCATCGGCCCGTTGTGGGTCTCGTCGCCGAAGTCGCCGCCGTAGCGGTACTTCCCGTCGCCGTCCGGGTCGAGGGAGTGGTCCGTGAAGTGCCAGATGAAGCCGCCCTGGAGTCCGGGCAGCGACTCGAAGAGCTCCCAGTAGTCGGAGAGCCCGCCGGTGCCGTTGCCCATGGAGAACGCGTACTCGCAGGTGATCAGCGGGCGGTCGGCGCGCGGGTCGGCGGAGTAGCCGGTGAGGCTGGCGAGTGCCGGGTACATCGGGCACAGGAGGTCGGTCGCGGCGTGTCCGACGTGCCAGTCGGCGGAGATCGCGCCCTCGTAGTGCAGGGGCCGGGTGGGGTCGAAGCGCCGGATCCAGCCTGCGGCGGCGTCGTGGGCCGCGCCGTAGCCGGTCTCGTTGCCCAGCGACCAGGAGATCACCGACGGGTGGTTGCGGTCGCGCAGCACCATCCGGGAGACGCGCTCGACGATCTCGGACAGGTAGGCGGGGTCGTCGGCGATCGTCGAGGCGAAGGCGTGTCCTTCGACGTCCGCCTCGTCGACCACGTAGAACCCGATCTCGTCGCACAGGTCCAGGAACTGCGGGTCGTTGGGGTAGTGGGCGGTGCGGATCGCGTTCACGTTGAACCGCTTGAGCAGGGACAGCTCCGCCAGCTGGCGTTCGCGGGACATGACACGCCCGGTGCGCGGGTCGACGTCGTGGCGCGCGACGCCCTGGATGAGGATCCGCTCGCCGTTGACGAGGAGGTCGCGGCCCTCGACACACACCCGGCGGAAGCCGATCCGGATCCGGGCCTCGTCGGCGACCTTCCCGTCCGGTGACACGAGCTGGACCAGGAGGTCCTCAAGGTGCGGGGTCTCCGCCGACCAGGGCGTGACGGGGAGGTCGGAGAGGGAGAAGGCCGCGCAGCCGGCGGGCGCCGCCGGGGCAGGGAGCTGCGTCATGGTCGCCGGGATCGCGCGGAACTCCGGCGGGACGGGCGCGCCCGCCGCGTTGATGCTGAGCAGGTCCATGAAGTCGGGGGGCAGCAGCGGCTCGGGGCGCACCGACCGGTCCAGGGACGGCTTGGGGAGGGTGCGGGTGACGAGGCGGGCGGAGACGGGCAGCCTGATCGACCGGTCGAGCACGTCGATCCGCACCGACCAGCCACCGGTGTCGTAGAGATGGTCCAGACCCGACGTGGACACGTCCACCTTGAGGTCGCCTCGGCCGGTCTCCGGGTCGTAGTCGGCGACGGCGGAGACGTCGGCCAGCGCGATGTCCGGCACCGTGTAGAGGTAGACCGAGCGGGTCAGGCCCGACTGCCACCACTGGTCCTGGTCCTCCAGGTAGGTGGCGGCGGACCACTTGGCGACCCGGAGGTCGATCCGGTTCGTGCCGGGCACGACGGCGTCGGTGATGTCGAACTCGGCCGCCAGGTGCGAGTCCGAACTGTTGCCCACCGGACGGTCGTTGACGACCACGCGCAACAGGCCTTCGGCGGCTCCGACGTGCAGGACCGTCCGGCGTCCGGGAACGGGCGCCAGCTGGATGACCCGGCGGTAGACGCCCGTCGGATTGTCCGCGGGAACCTGCGGGGGCACCTCGTCGAACGGCATCGGCACGTTCGTGTAGTGCGGCACGTCACCGTCCGCGAGGTCCGGCTGCATCGTCCACAGGCTCGGGACCTGGATCTTCTTCCAGGTCAGGCCGAGCGGCGCGGTGGGCGTCGGCAGCAGTTGGAAGTCCCACGTGCCGTCCAGCTCGATGTCGGGGGTGCGGCGCAGGGCGCGCATCGGCAGCCGGCCCACGGAGTGCAGCCCGGAGGCGTCCCAAGGACCCATCGTGTTCTCCGTCGTCGTCATGCCGATCCCTCCAGTCCCTTGCCGCCGCTGCGGGCGACCTCTCCCAGCCAGCCGAGGCTCGGCTTCGGGTGCCGCTCGAACGTCTCGCGGTCGACCGCGATCAGTCCGAACGTGGGCTCCCAGTGGCCCCATTCGTAGTTGTCCAGGGCGGTCCAGTGCAGGTAGCCCCGTACGTCGATGCCGTCGTCGACCGCCGCGAACAGATGGCCCAGAGCCTCCGAGGTGTACGCGATGCGCCGGGTGTCGTCATCGGTGGCGATGCCGTTCTCGGTGACCAGGACGGGCACTCCGCCCGTCGTCTCCCAGGCGTGCCGGACGGCGATGCCGATCGCGTCGGGCCGGTACGCGTTCCCGGTCAGCGTGGTGTCGGGACCCTGGGGGTGGGGGACGATGCCGTTCGCGTCGACGGCCTGGCTGGAGTAGGACTGCACGCCGATGAAGTCGTCGCCGCGGGCCGCTTCGAGGTACAGGTCCTCACGGACGTACCGGATCTCGCGCAGCTTCTCCTCGTTGCCCGGGGTCGGGGTCAGGGCCTGGCTGGCCACCGTCCAGCCGGACTTGGCGTCCGTGCGTTCCTTGAGGATCTCGCGGGCGGCCTGGTGCGCCTCGGCCAGCCGACGGCCGATCTTCGGGTCGGGGGAGGGGAGCACCGGGCGCGCGGCCCCCTCGACCGTGGGACTCAGCCACTTCGCCGCGTCCTCCTCGGACCGCGCCTCCATCGCCTGGCTCATCGTCGCCATCAGGGCCAGCATGTTCGGCTCGTTGATGGTGCAGACCCACTCGACGCCGTCGAGGATCCGGGTGGCCGTCTCCACGTAGGACCGGAAGCGGTCGATGGCGCGGTCGCCCATCCAGCCGCCGTCCTCGGCGAACCAGCGGGGGTGGGTGAAGTGGTGCAGGGTGACGACCGGGGTGAGGCCGAGGTCCACGGCGGTGTCGATCATCCGCCGGTAGTGGGCCAGTTCGGCGCGGGACACATGCCCCTCGTACGGCTCGATGCGCGCCCACTCGATCCCGAAGCGGTAGGAGTTCAGACCCGCGTCGGCCAGCAGCCGCATGTCCTCGGCGTACCGGTGGTAGCTGTCGACCGCGTCACCGCTGCGCGCCATGCCGGGCATGTGCGGCTCGTTCGCCCACCAGTCGCTGTTGACGTTGTTGCCTTCGATCTGGTGCGGGGCGGTCGAGGCCCCCCAGAGGAAGCCGGGAATCAGTTCAGTCACCGTCGAGATCCTTGCTGGAGACCGGAGAAGAGGCCGCGGCTCGGTCGATGGGGACCGGCGGCGATGGTTCTACGCTAGCACGAAATTCGAATCGCGATACTATTTTCGCGGTCGCCCTCTTCGCGGTGGCCGACAATGAGGCCGCCGGACCGGTCCGGCATCCAGCAGCAGCGGGAGAGAGCGCATGAACGCAAGCAGCGGCCGTGGGCCGTACGCGAAGTCGGCGGAGGTGCGCCGACGGATCCTCGAAGCCTGTGTGGACGCCTTCGGCGAGACCGGCTTCTACGGCGCCACCATGAAGGACGTGGCCAAGCGCGCGGGCATCAGCCACACCGGGCTGCTGCACCACTTCGCGCGCAAGGAGGACCTGCTCATCGCCGTGCTGGAGCTGCGCGACGAACGCAGCGCCCGGTTCCTGAGGTCGGCCGACGCGATCGACCCGGTGACGCACCCCGTCGAGGCCCTGAGGGGCATGCTGACCATCATCGTGGACAGCGAATTGCAGCCGGGAATCATGGAACTGCATTGCGTCCTCTCCGGCGAGGCGACCTCTCCCGGCCACCCCGCGCACACCTACTTCGCGGAGCGCTACCGCAGCGTCCGCCGCTTCTACACCGACGCGTACACCGCGCTCGCGGAACGCGGCGAACTGCGCTCGGCGGCGGACCCGAAGACCCTCGCCGCGATGACGCTCGCCCTCATCAACGGCCTCCAGACCCAGTGGCTCTTCGACCGGGACTCGGTGAAGATGGAGTCCGCCATCCACGCCTTCCTGCTGTCCGCCGTACCGGGACTGGCCCGATGAGCCTCTCCATCGGCGTACTCGGCGCCGCCCGCATCGTGAAATCGGCGCTCCTGGAGCCCGCCGCGACACTCGACGGCGTCGAGGTCACCGCCGTCGCCGCCCGCGACCCGCAGCGGGCCGTCGCGTTCGCGGCCGAACACGGCATCCCGAGAACGCTCCCCACCTACGACGCGATCGTCGACGACCCCGCCGTCGACGCCGTGTACGTGCCCACACCCGCCGCCCTGCACGGACACTGGACACGCCGCGCCATCGAGGCCGGCAAACACGTGCTGTGCGAGAAGCCGTTCACGGCGAACGCCGAGGAGGCCGCGGCGATCGCGGAGCTCGCCGAGTCGAGCGGGCTCGTCGTGATGGAGGCCTTCCACTCGCGCTACCACCCGATGTGGGCGCGGATGACCGAGATCGTCGACTCCGGAGTACTCGGCGAACTCGGCACGGCCCGCGCGGAGTTCACCGTGCCGCACGCCGACACCACCGACATCCGGTGGCAGCGGGACCTCGGCGGCGGCGCCCTGATGGACCTCGGCTGCTATCCGGTACGGCTGCTGCGCCACCTGTTCGGCGAGCCGGAGGTGACCGGGGCGCGGATCCGTGACGTCGACGGCGTCGACGCCTCGACGACCGCCCGACTCGCCTTCGCGGGCGGGCTGTCGGGCGAGGTCGTCGCGAGCATGGAGGGGCCCGGAAGCCACGCCGCCGAGCTCCGCGTCACCGGTTCGGCGGGGACCCTGCACGTGCGCATGCCCTACCACCCCTACCTGTACGGGGAGTTGACGCTCACGACGGACTCGGGCGCCGTCGTGGAACAGGGCGACCCGCGGACCACCTACTCGTTCCAGCTGGAGGCGTTCCGCGACGCCGTGACCGACGGGGCGCCGAATCCGACGGACGCCCGGGAGGCGACGGCGACGATGCGGGTCATCGACGCGGTCTACCGGGCCGGCGGCCTGCGACCGCGCACCCCCGTCGCTCCCTGACGACGGAGACACCGCGACCGGACCGGCCACCGGAAGGCGGCCGGTCCGGTCGCGGCCCGGGTCGTCGTGGGCCCGTACGTGATCAGGCCGCACCGGCTCGAACGCCTTGCGCGGCGTCGGTGCCGGGCGCCTCGGCCTCGGCCTCGGCCAGGCGTCGCCGTTCGGCGCGCCGCCGCGCCTGCTCGACCGGGTCCGCGATGGGAGCGGCGAGCAGCAGGCGCTGGGTGTAGGGGTGTTCGGGGGTGGAGGTGACGAGGTCGGCGGGACCGGTCTCGACGATGTCACCCCGGTAGACCACGCTGACCCGATGGCTCACGTGCCGCACGACCCCGAGATCGTGCGAGACGAACAGGTACGCGACCCCGGTGCGCCGCTGGATGTCGATGAACAGATCCAGCACCCGCGCCTGCGTCGACAGGTCGAGCGCGGAGACGGGCTCGTCGCAGACGATCAGCTTCGGCTCGGGAGCCAGCGCGCGGGCGATCGCGACGCGCTGCCGCTGCCCGCCGCTGAACTCGCGCGGCAGCCGCTCCGACGCGTTCCCCGGCAGCCCCACCTGATCGAGCAGGGCGCGCACCCGCGCCCGCGCGTCACTCGCCGTCGCCCCCTGGACCACCAGCGGCTCGCTGAGGATGTCACCGATGGTCAGCGAGGGGTTGAGCGAGGTGTAGGGGTCCTGGAACACGACCTGGATGTCGCGTGCCAGGGCGCGCCGTGCCTTGCCCGCGACATGGGTGATGTCCTTGCCGGCGAACAGGACGCGCCCGCCGCTCGGCTTCACCAGGCCGAGCACGGCACGGCCGATGGTCGTCTTGCCGGACCCGGACTCGCCGACGATCCCCAGGGTCTCGCCCGGATGGGCCGTCAGGGAGACCCCGTGCAGGATCTCCACGGGGCGGGCCCGGAAGCCGCGCCCCGGGTAGGCCACACGCAGGTCGCTCACATCGAGCAGGGGGGTCGTCATGATGCCTTCTCCTCAAGGACCTCGATCGTGTCGACGGGGAGGTCCTTCGCCAGTGCCTCGGCCGCGCCGCCCGGAGGATCGGTACGCAGGCTGCTCTCGTCGATGATCGAACCCAGGAGCATGCGGGTGTAGGGATGCTGTGGCGTCCGGAAGATTTCCAGCGCGCCCCCGACCTCGACGATCTCGCCCTGCTGCATGACCGCGACGCGGCTACAGCTGTCCGCGACCACACCGAAGTTGTGGGTGACCAGGAGCACGGCCATGTTCAGCTGCTTCTGGAGGTCCCGCAGCAGGTCCAGGATCTCCGCCTGGACGGTCACGTCGAGCGCGGTCGTCGGCTCGTCGGCGATGAGCAGCTTCGGGCTGCTCGCGACGGCGCCCGCGATGAGCACGCGCTGCGCCATACCGCCGGAGATCTGGTGCGGGTAGGAGTCGAAGACGCGCTTCGGGTCGGGGATGCCCACCCGCTCCAGCAGGGCGAGCACATGGGCGCGCGCGGCCTTCCGGGACATCTGCTGCGAGGCGCGCAGCCCCTCCGTGAGCTGCGATCCCACGGTGAACGACGGGTCGAGGTTCGACATGGGTTCCTGCGGCACGTACGCCACGGACGTTCCGCGCAGGCCGCGCAGTTCGCCCTCGCTCAGGCCGAGGAGTTCGCGTCCGTCGAGCCTGATCGAACCGCGGGTGACGACCGCCTCCGCCGGCAGTACGCCGAGCATCGCGAACGCGGTCTGGGTCTTGCCCGACCCGGACTCGCCGACCAGGCCTAGGGTTTCCCCCGCGTCCAGGGTCAGCGACACCCCGCTGACGACCTCCCTCAGTTCACCCGAGTGCGTGGGGTAGGCGATGGCGAGGTCCTCGACCGTCAGCAGATGCGCGGCCGGTGAGTCGGTGTCGGTGCCGGTGCTCACGGCGGGTCGGGGCCGCGCGGGCACGGTGATCTTGGACGGCTTCGGGGTCACCATCTCCAGCGCGTCGCGCAGCGAGTTGCCCAGCAGGACGAACGACGCGTTGATGACGCCGAGCAGGAGGCTCGGCCAGATGAACTGCATCGGCTTCTCGTAGAGGTTGACGAAGCCTTCACTGATCATCAGACCGAAGCTGGGGACGGTGTTCGACCCGAGACCGAGGAATGCCAGGCCCGACTGCAGGCTGATGGACGACCCCATCAGGAACGCGGTCGCGATGATGATCGGCCCACGGACCACGAACAGCACGTGCCGTCCGAGAATGCGCAGGTCCGTCAGACCCGAGACCCGCGCGGCGTCCACGTACAGCTCGTTCTTGACCCCGACGACGAGGCCGCGTACGAGACGGAAGATGCCGGGGGACGACAGCACGCCGAAGACCAGCATCGTGGCCCGGTAGTCGCCGCCCGTCAGGGGCATCAGCACGATCAGCAGGAGCAGACCGGGGAACGTCATGACGAGGTTGAACACCCAGTCGGTGGCGGTCCGCACCCGGCGGCCGAAGTATCCGCCGACCAGTCCCGCCGTGACGCCGATGGTGAGGGAGACGCTCGTGCCGATCAGGCCGGCGATCATGCTGGTGTTGATGGAGTGGAGCAGCCGCGAGAAGATGTCGCGGCCGCTCTGGTCGCCCCCGAGCGGGTAGCCCGAGCTGCCCGGGTCGGCGTTGATCGCGTCCAGCGACGCCTGGTTCGGACCGTGAGTGGTGAGAAGGGGACTCATTACGCCCAGCAGGATGATGACGAGGAGCACCCCGACCGTGATGACGGCCTGGGGGTCCTTCAGGAGCTTGCGCAGGGGCGATTTGCGCTGCGGGGCGCTCGGCCCCGTCGCGGTCGCGAGGTCTTCGGTGCTCACTGCTGCCTCGCCTTCGGGTTGAGCCAACCGTTGACGACGTCGACGATCAGGTTGACGCCCACGACGAACAGGACACCGAAGAGGGACAGGCCCATGATGATCGGGACGTCTCCCTGGAGGGCGGCGTTGAAGGAGAAACTGCCGATCCCCGGCAGTGCGAACACGTTCTCGATGATGAGGGCTCCGCCGAGCATCGCGATGAACTCCAGGGACAGGACGGTGAAGGCGGGCCCGGCGGCGTTGCGCAGGGCGTGCTTGAGCACGATGGACCGGGGGGAGATACCGCGGGTGCGCAGGGTGCGGACGTAGTCCTTGCGCAGTTCGCCGATCATGGCGCCGCGGATCTGCGCGGACAGGCTCGCGATGCCGCCCACCATCAAGGCGATCACCGGGATGGTGATTGAGGCCAGCCAGCGGCCCGGACTCTCGGCGAACGGTGTGTAGCCGGTGGCCGGGAGCCAGTCCAGCTTGACGGCGAAGACCACGACGAGGCCGATCGCGAGCAGCAGGTTCGGCACGATGTAGCCGAAGAGCGAGGCGACCTGCGCGATCCGGTCGAGCACGCCGCCGCGCGCCGCCGCCAGGACGCCGAGGGCGACGCTGATGGCGGCGGTGAGGGACAGGGCGACGACGACAATGGACAGCGTGACGGTGAAGTGGTCCGCGACGGCCGATCCGACGGGCTGGCTGGTGAAGTACGAAACACCGAAATCACCGCGGACGGCGTGCTGCAGCCAGTCGAAGTACTGCACGATCACCGGATGGTCCATGCCCATCTCGGCCTTCTTCGCCTGGACCGTCGCGGGCGTGGCGGCGGTGCCGAGGATGCTTCGGACGATGCCGTCGAAGGACGTGCTCAACAGGAAGAACGTGATCATTGATACGAGGACGGTCAGCACCAGGCTCGTACCGAGCCGGCGCAACAGGTAGGGGATCATGGGTGGGGCTCCTTCGGACCAGGACCGAGGGGAGGGGGTTCCGGGCTCGCGCCGGCAACATCGCCGCGAGCCCGGAACTCACGTGGGCTAGCCGGAGACGCCGAACGCCCGGATGGTGCTGAAGGTGTTGGAGCCGTCACCGAGGTACACGACGCCCTTGGTCGCCCAGCTGTTGCCGAGGTAGGCGATCGGCGAGTTCCACGCGTTCTTGACCGCGAACTCGTTGACCTTCTTGTAGGCGTCCGCCGCCTTCGCCGCGTCGAGCTCGCCATTGGCCTGGGCCAGCAGCTTGGTGAGCGCGGGGTCCGTGGAGTTGAACGGGTTGAGGTAGCCGGTCGGGGTGTAGTTGTTGCCCGCCTCGCGCGCGGAGGTGTTCAGCCCGTCGATGAAGAGGATCATCGGGTACTTCTTCGAGGTGATCGCCGAGATGGTGTTCTGCGCGGGCACCGGCGTCCACTTCACCTTGATCCCGATGTCGTCGAGCGCCTGGGTGACAGTCGGCTCGAACGCCTTGGTGAAGAGGAAGCCCGGCATCGTGACGGAGAAGCCCTTCGGGTACCCCGCCTTGGCCAGCAGCTTCTTCGCAGCCGCGGGGTCGAAGGGGTAGGTCTTCTCGAGCGCGGCGTCATAGGCCCCGCCCGCGGGGTTGAAGACCTGGACCGTCGGCTGCGCGGCGCCCTTCAGAAGTTGCTTGGCGATCTTCGTCCGGTCGAACGCCATGTTGATCGCCTGTCGCACCCGCGGGTCCCCGAGCGGCTTGAGCACGCTGCCCGCCCGGTCGGCGAGCACCAGGTCCGCCACCGCCGTAGCCCTGAGGGGCGAGATCTTGTAGCCCATCGCCTTGAGCTTGGTGGAGTTCTCGGGAGAGGCCGGACCGGCGTTGATCTGTCCGGCCTGCAGCGCGTTGGCCGCCGCGGTGGGGTCCTGGATGACCTTCACCGTCACGGTCTGGAACGGATAGGCCTTCACGTTCCAGTAGCCGTCCCGCCGCTTGAGCACGTACGTCGAGCCGGTCACCGACGACTTGTCGAGGACGTAGGGACCCGAACCGACCGGGTCGAGCGCGGTACTCTTCGCGGACAACGTCGCCGGATCGCCGATCACCCCCGCCGCCGTCGAGAAGCTGGTCAGCAGCGAACCGTCCCGCTGCTTGAGATGGATCACGACGGTGCTCGCGTCAGGAGCGTCCACCGACTTGACCGCGGCCAGCAGACCCTGCTGCGATCCGGGCGTGGTCATGGTGCGTTCCAGGGTCGCCTTCACCGCGGCCGCGTTCACCGCCGCGCCCGAACTGAACTTCATCCCCTGGCGCAGCTTCAGGGTGAGGGTCAGTCCGTCGGCGGAGTACTTCCAGCTCTCGGCCGCGTTGGGCTTCAGCTCGCCCTTGTTGTCGGTGTAGAGCAGCGTGTCGTAGAGAGAGCTCCAGATGTAGGCTGCCTGCCCGTCGTTGAGCTGGGTCGGATCGAAGGAGTTCGGAGCGGACTGGATGGCGAGGGAGAGCGTCTTGGCACGGGGCGAAGACGAGTCCGTGGACCCTCCGCCGCACGCTGTCAATGTCAGCAGTGCCGCTGCGGTGATCGCTGCGGGTAGTGCTCGGAACCGCGGTTGAGGGTCGTTGGATCGAAGGCGCGTCATGTGGATTCCTTTTGTGTCCCGTGCGATTCGGGGTCCGGTGCGTCGAATGTGGCCGGTACCGCCCCGGGGCTCCTTGCCGACCTGCTTGCGGTCGGTTCCTCGGCGTCGGGCTGCAGGTGCGGCACATCATCACCTGAACCGACGCAATGCGTCACGATCGTGTTAACTCGACAACGCTTACCAGGCGGTTGGATTTCGTTTGTGGAACGTAGGCGTCAGTGGCGGCAACCGGGAAGGGGGTGTGTGGCGTTCTTGACCAGAGCGTTATCTTTTGCGGTAGGGGTTTTCGCCACGCGATGAAGTGCCCCGCGTCGTGAAGGTGCAGGTCGCAGGGGTGTTGGAAGTCTCGCCAGCCCTCCGATGGCCATTTTTTCAATACCGGCCAGGTGGAAAGATTTGGTGCTCAGGGGCTAGGGTGCCGGGCATCGCCAGTGAGGACCGACCGTGACCGCCCACCGGCGCGTGCGGTCGACAGCAAGGGGGCGCGACGTGGAACGGGCAAAACGGCGCGGGCCGTATGCGAAGACGGCGGCGCGCCGCGCGGACATCGTCCGTGCGGCGCGCGACAGCTTCGCCGAGCACGGGTATGCGGGGGCTTCGCTGCGCGACATCGCGAAACGGGCCGACATCACCCATGCCGGCCTCCTGCACCACTTCCAGAGCAAGGACGAGCTGCTCACCGCGGTCCTCGCGCACCGCGACGACGAGGAGTGGGAGCGCAGCTTCGTCGAGATCAACCGCATGGACTCGCCGAGGCGGTATCTCGCGGAGACGCTGATCCAGCACCAGAAGACGCCCGAGTTGATGCGTCTGTGGGCGGAGCTCGCCGCCTCGGCCTCGCGTCCCGACCATCCCGCCCACGCGGAGTTCGTCAGTCGCAATGAACGTGTGCGCTCCTTCACGGCCGAGGCCATGCGCGAACGTGCGGCGCAGGGGGGTCTGTCGGAAGGGCTGGACCCGGACAGCGCGGCCGCTCTGTTCCTCGCCGTGCTTCACGGATTGCAGCTTCAGTGGCTGCTCAGTCCCGACCTCGACATCATCACGCCGCTCGACCGCTTCTTCGACCTCATCCTCCTGTCGGGCGACGGGCAGCCGTCCGCGGAAACCCCTGCCTGAAGGTGTGGACGGCCGACTGGCCGGCGGACGGACGTGCGCGCACCGCAAGCCTCGTGGGACGCGTGCGAACCGTAGTGCGCGAGGAACCCGCAGGCGCTGATCGTGTCCCTGGATCCCGGACGCGACCGTTGACCGGTTCGCTTCGCGGTACTAACGTACGCACATACGTACCCACGTTGCGTTTTAGGGGAGTGGCGCTGTGACCCATGGTCTTCGCCGACGCAGAGAGGGGACTGGTCACCGCCGCCATGGGGACCATGCCGACCCCGACCGGATTCGTCTCGGACGCGGTGGACTCCGCCACTCGGCCACGCCGCAGGAGGCCGGGCCCCAGGCGGCCGTCCATGACTGGCTCGGCTGCGACAGGTCGGCCGGGCCATGACGACAAGGTCGACGTCACGCCGTACCAGAAGTGCCGCGCCGCCCCGGGGAGCGTCCATCCGGCCGAGCGCGGCCTGATCGAGCGGCCGGCACGGCAGCCCGACGTGACCGGCGACGTCGGTCGGATGGGCCAGAGCCACGGCTCCATCACGTCCAACCGAGCCGCCGCGCTCAAGCCGCCGCACCTGCGCGCGGTCATCCCCGTCTTCTCCCCGACGGGCATCCACTCGAAGCGGGTGACCCCGGAGGAGTGCCGTCGACAGCGGCGGCTTCGACGCGCTCGGGCAAAGGCCCCGACAGACCTGGCTGTTGAGCGGACCACGGGGCCACGGCGGGTTCCTGCGGGTCCCGGGGCCGGATCCGGCCGGTCAAGGTGTCGGCACCCCGTCGTGCGGGTCCCCGTGAAGCCCGGCGCCGGCGCAGGGCGCCGTCTGCCAATGGACGACGGCCGGCCGGGGGTACCCGGCCGGCCGTCGTCATTCCCTGGATCAGGTCGCTCCGACAGGCGACGGGCTGTCGGCCTCCGCGGCCCTCGATTCCGCTGCGAGCCGTTCCATGCCGCTGGTCGTCTTGAGCGGCTTCTCCTTGATGAAGAGGACGGCGACCAAGGTCAGCAGTGCGAAGGGGGTGGCGATGAGGAAGAGGTCGGCGGTGGCGACACCGTAGGCGTGCTGCACGATGGCCCGCATCGGTCCCGGCAGGGTGGCCACGTCCGGGACACCGTCCCCCGACACTTGCCCGGCGCCCGCGGTGGTCCCCGACTCCCGCAGGCTCTTGGTGATCTCGGTCGTGACCCGGTTGGCCAGGATCGCGCCGAGCACACTGGTACCGATGGTGCCGCCCATGCTGCGGAAGAAGGACAGCACCGAGGTGGCGGCGCCCAGTTCGGCGGCGGGGACGTCGTTCTGTGCGGCGAGGACCAGGTTCTGCATCAGCATCCCGACACCGATGCCCATCACCGCCATGTAGACGCCGAGCAGGCCGAAGTGGGTGTCGGAGCCGATCGTGGAGAGCAGGGCGAGGCCCACGGTCATGATGACGGCGCCGACGACGAGGTACACCTTCCACCGGCCGGTCGCACTGATGACCTGCCCGGCGACCGTGGAGGAGAGCAGCAGGCCCAGGATCATGGGCAGACTCATCAGGCCCGCGGTCGTGGGCGATTCACCGAGAGAGATCTGGAAGAACTGCGAGAGGAATACGGTGCCGCCGAACAGGGCCACACCGACCAGCAGGTTGGCGACGGTGGTCAGGGCCACGGTGCGGTTGCGGAAGATGGACAGCGGGATGATCGGCTCGGCGGCCCGCGACTCGACGTAGACTGCCGCCGCCAGCAGCAGGGTACCGCCGGTGGTCAGGACGACGGTCTGCCAGGAGGCCCACTCGAACTGGTTCCCTGCCAGTGAGACCCAGATGAGCACCGCGCAGACGCCTCCGACGATGAGGAAGGCGCCCAGGAAGTCGATCTTCGCCGCACGGCGGGTCGTGGGCAGCCTCAGCGTGAGCTGCAGCAGCACGATCGCCAGCAGAGCGAACGGGACGCCGATGAAGAAGCACCAGCGCCAGCCGAGCCACGAGGTGTCCACCATGAGGCCGCCGATCAGCGGTCCGGCCACGGTGCCGACGGCGAAGACGGCGCCGAAGATCCCCGAGTACCTGCCCAGCCGACGGGGAGGGATGATGGCCGCCATCACGACCTGTGCCAGAGCGGTCAGGCCACCTGCGCCGATGCCCTGGGCGACCCGGCTGAAGATCAGCAGCCCCACGTCGTGGGAGAAGCCCGCCAGCAGCGAGCCGACCACGAACATGCCGAGGGAGAGCTGGAGCAGCAGCTTCTGGTTGTAGAGGTCGGCCAGCTTGCCCCACAGCGGCACCGTCGCCGTCATGGCGAGCAGTTCGGCGGTGACGACCCAGGTGTAGGAGGACTGGCTGGCGCCCAGATCCGTGATGATCCGGGGGAGTGCGCTGGCGACGACGGTTCCGGCCAGGATGGAGACGAACATGCCGGCCATCAGCCCCGACATGGCCTGGAGTATCTGCCGGTCGGACATGGAGGTGGGTGGCGCCTGTTCCGGCGCCGATGATGTGGTCACAACGTCTCTCTCGGAGTCGGTTGGGGAGGCGAGCAGCGTCAGGGGCGGTGGGGCTCTTCGGGTGGCACGTGCAGCCCGACGGCGAGTTGCTCGAACGTCTCGCGGAACACGACTGCGAAGGCGACTTCGTCCTGCCGGATGGACCAGTGCTGGACGGCGACCCGAACGGCCGAGGTGCCGACGGCGGCCAGTAGTCGTGGATACAGGCCCAGGGCCGACCTGCGCTGCTCGGCCGAGGCGGCCGCGCGCCCCGCACGGTCGCTGGAATCCACGGGTGCGGAGTGCGGGTAGGCGCCGATGCGCTCGGCGACGGCCTCGGCCAGGCCGAACTCGTCGGCCATCTGGGCACCCAGGCTGCGGGCCAGGAGATGCGGCGATCTGTGCAGCACGGTGGCGTGCAGGCTCCAGAGCTCGTGCCGTTGTTCGATCTCCGCCAGCTCCGCCGCCAGGGCGTCGCGCAGCGCCTCCAAGGGGGACAGTTCGGACGGTGCCCTGAGCAGGGCGTGTCGGATCCTGGCACTCGATTCCGCGTCGACCATCACAAAAGCGTCGTCACGGGAGTCGAAGTAGTTGAAGAACGTACGTGCGGAGACGCCGACTGCCTCGCTGATCGCATCCACGGTGACGTTCTCCGCCCCGTGCTCGGCCGCGAGTCGCACCGCCGCCTCTGTGAGGGCCGCGCGCGTGGCTCGCTTCTTGCGTTCCCTTAGGCCGCCTCGCGCGGCACTCCCCGTTCCCATGTTTTGCATGATACGCAAAAATGCAGTATCTGCAAAAAACTGCTTCGGGTGACGGCGCCGGCCGGCTGAACCTGTCCCCGCGTGACGGACGGGAGCCGTTACATGGTCGTCACCTCCGGGTTCCCGCCGTAAGCCGGGGAGCCGTGTCTGTGCGCCGACCCCCGGTCAGGTGCCGCGCACCGTCGTCACTGCCGGTCGAGGGCGGCGGCCGCCTGGTCCAGGACGTGCTGCCAGTGCGCCCGCCGCTGTTCGCGTTCCTCGGCGCTCGCCAGGTGCTCTTGGTGGAAGCGGAGCATCGTCCGGGCCCCGTCGGCGCTGGGGGCGACGGCGACCTGGATCGTGGTGGTGCCGTGGGTGACGCGGATGCGGTCTGCCGGGCGGTAGCCGCGCACCTCGCCCGTCACTCCTGCGGCCGTCCGGTAGGGGGCGCCGCGTTCCGGGCTGAGGACCGCGCCGGGGCCGAGCCAGAGGGCGAGCCCTTCGGGGCCGCTGATGAAGTCCCAGACGACGGGCGCCGGGTGGGGCAGCGTGCGGGACACGCCGATCTGCCAGCCTGCGTCTTTGGTGAGTCCCGTGGGCATCGGGGTCATCCTTCCTTTGAGTGGCGGGCGCGCAGCGCCCTCACCTTGTGACGGTTGCCGCAGTGCTCCATGGAGCACCAGCGGCGGCGGCCGGGGCGTGAGGTGTCGACGTAGACGAGGTGGCAGTCCTCGGCGGCACAGGTGCGGATGCGGTGCACGAAGGGGCCGGTCAGCAACTCGACGGCGTCCCGTGCGACGGTGGCCGCCAGGTGGGTGCCGCAGGAGGTTCCCGCCCACTGCGGCTTCCCGGTCGGCGCGATGGCGGGTGCCAGGTCTGGACGGGCGGCTGCCTCGTTGATGACCTCCAGGTCGCCGGGCGGGTGCGGTTCGCCGCGTGTGTGGGCGATGACCACCCGGAACAGTGCGTCGCGCAGCCTTCGCGCGTTCGCCACCTCCGCTTCGGAGATCTCCAGCACGGGCGTCGGCGTCAGCCGGGACCGGTCCGCCCAGGCGGCCAGGTCGGCGGGCTCGTGCAAGACCTCGTACCGCTGGTAGGGGCCGGGGCCGCCGGTGGTCAGCAGTTCCAGGCACAGCGTGCCGGGGTCGAACCGGTAGGTGGCGCCGGCATGGGAGTGCAGCGTCAGCCCCTTGGTCGCGGAGGGGTCCATGTAACCAATATAACTGGTTACATGGCGTTGGGGGCGCGGAAGTCGGTCATCGCCGGCACGAACGCGTCCGCAGGGCCGTGCAGCGGACCTGACGTTCGAGATGTCGACCAACGTTCGATCGCGTGGGTGAGGGTGAGGGGCCTGGCCGTGGGTGCCAGGCCCCGGGCTTCCGGGCGGCGTGAGTGGGCACGCCGCCCAGCGGCGACCTACTGGACGAGTTCCCAGTCCTGTGAGCCGTCCGTGAGTGCGTTCTGCAGGGTCAGCTGTGCCCCGGTGGTCGCACCTGTCAGGTACAGGCTGGTGTTCTTGACGGACTGCAGCTTGTAGAACCCGTCGCTTGTCTTGACGAGGTTCCAGCTGCCGGTGTCGTTGTTGTCGACCCACTGTCCGATCTTCTGGCCGGCCGTCGCATTGCCCGTCCAGACGGCCGCCGCACGGCCGCCCGACTTGTTCAGCAGGCTGACGCCGCCGTTCGGCTCGGTCGTCACGTGCCAGTACTGGGTGTCCGCGTTCGCGGCCGAGCCCGGGGCCTCGAGCCGGACGTCGGGCACGTTTGCGTTGCCGATGTTCGCGTCGTTGGTCTTGTTCCCGGTGCCGATCACCTGGTCGGTCTTGCGGTTCACCAGCTGGTAGTAGGCGCCGTCGGAGTGGCCGAGGTCGGCTTCGGCGTACGCGATCGTGGAGGTGCCCTGGTTGTTGAGGATCGCGAGGCGCCCGGTGGCCGCGACGTACTGCAGGTTGCGGCTGTAGCCGGCTGCCGAGGTCGTCTGGTACTCCTTCCACGTGCCGTCGCTGCGCCCGCTGTCGTTGACCCAGACGTTGCCGCTGCCGGCCGCGTTGTAGACCAGGCGACCGCCGGGGAGCCTGATGAGGACCGGGCTGCCGCCCATCGCGGCGGAGTGGGAGCCGGAGTCGAGCGGCAGGGCGCTGACGCCCGTGCCCGTGGCGGAGCCGAGGTAGAACTTCGTCGGATCGTCGGCCATCACGTACCTGGTGTTGGCTCCTCCGCCCCAGTACTCGAAGGTCAGCATCCACTTGCCGTCCGTCGTGCGGACGACGTTGGCCATGCCCGGACGACCGCCGCCGATCTCCGTCTTGCCGCCGCCCATGCTCTGGGTCAGTCCGGCGACGTCGACGACGGGGGCGCTCCACGCGGTGCTGGTGCCGTTCCAGGTCTTGTGGACGAGGATCTGGCCCTGCGAGTCCGTGGCGGTGTCGTTGGCGGGGTCGAGCGTCGGGACGCCGGTGGTCGCGTTGAAGCCGGTGTAGTCGTTCTCGTCGGAGTAGTAGCAGACGAGCTGGCCCTTGTAGACCATCAGGTACGGCTCCCAGATGGGGTCCACCTGGTTGTTGGTGTTCGCGGCCGCGATGTTCTGGCCGACCGCGCCCGCGCTGCCGCCCTGCCAGCCGCCGGTCGCGACGACGTTGAGGATGTTCCACGTCGCGCCGTTGTCGGTGCTGGAGTACAGGGCGATCGCCATGTCCTTGCGGTCGCCGTCGTTGGTCGGCGTCCAGTTCGGGTCGGCGGCCTTGTGCTCCTTGTAGTAGTAGTCGTCGCCCGACACGACGCTGGCGAGGAGGAGCGTGCCCTGCGTCAGGTTCCCGACGTCCTGCGGAAGGACGTAGAGGTACGGGTTGGTCCAGTTGCTCGTGTACTTCGCGTACTGCGGGTCGCTGGAGATGTACGCGGGAGCCTTGACCTCCGACAGCGGCTGCCACGTCGTCCCGTGGTCGTCGCTCTTGTAGACCGGGAGGGTCTGCTTGTCGGCGCTTCCCGTCGCCGTCACGACCGTGGACTTCTCGAACGACGCCACCAGACGTCCGTTCGGCAGCTCCGCCGACTTCGGGTAGATCGCGCAGTTGCTCCGCCCCTTCAGGCACGGGTCGCTGCCGAGCTGGTACATGATCCCGCCGGTCGGGTCGTACGCCTGCGCGTTGACCATGGGTATCGCCAGGATCGCGGCTGTCGAGGCGAAGACGCCCAGTGTCCGGACCAGTCTGCTTCTTTGCATGGCCCCTCCTCGGGGGATGGATCGGGGGATGGATCAGGGGCGGTCGGTTGTTGCGGGGCCCGGCGCGTTGTCGGTGTCGGTGTCGGTGGAGACGAGAACGCGTACGTCCCAGGCGCCGAGGTCCAGCGCCGAGCCCGCCAGGACGGGGGTGCCCGTCAGGGCGTCGCAGAGGTCCGCCGGGGCGGGGACGCTCGTGGGCTCCCAGCTCCAGTTGTGGACGACGTGGACGCGGCGTCCGTCGGGTGAGGTCCCGGTGGTCGCGGTGACGGTCGCGGGGAGGTCGTGCCACCCGCTGCTCGTGGCCGGGGCCAGCCACTCGGCCAGCGCCCGGGCGAGGCCGCGGCCCGGCACCGTGCCGACGCAGGTGACGCGGCCCTCGCCGTGACTACGGGTGGTGAGGGCGGGCCAGCGGCCGTAGTGCGGGTGGTCGTAGGCGGCGAGGACCTCGGCGTCGACGGCCGCGAGGCCCTCGATCCACTGCGTCGCCGTGGCGTCCGCGGGAACCTCGAACGGGCCGCCGGGCACGGCACGGACCGGGATGTCGCGGGTGAGGTTGCCGAACTCGTCGTACTGGACGCCCGCGGCGGGGATCAGACGACCGGGCGTCGGCTCGTGGCGGGCCCGGGCCTCGTGGTCGGCGTAGCCGGTGCGCGGGCCGAGCACCAGGTGACCGCCCGCCCGGGCATAGGCCTCCAGCCAGTCGAGGGTGGTGTCGTCGACGACGTACAGGGCCGGGGCGACGAGAACCGGGTGCCGTCGCACGGCCTCCTCGGGTGTCATTCCCTCCCGCTCGCCGCTCGGGTCGTGCAGCTGGCGGGCGTGGACGATGCGGACCTGGCGGCCCGCGTCGAAGGCGCCGCGGTAGAAGGGGTCGAAGAACCGGTGGTAGGCGGTGGCGTCCGGTTCGCCGTCGGCGGTCGCGAGCGGCGGGTACTTCTGCATCAGCCACTTGCTCGGCATCGAGTAGACCATCGTGATGTCGGCGTCCGGCTCCAGCCCGGCGACGAGCGGGCCGGCGGCGTCGAACTCCGCGCCGAGGCGGGCGATCTCGGCATAGGTACGGCCGGGCAGGCCGCTGTGCGGGAGGACGCCGCCCCAGTAGGTCTCCGCGCCGAAGCGCAGGGTCTGCCACTGCCAGTACTCGATCATCCGCGCCCCGCGCGCGACGTGCGCCCAGGCGGCCTGCCGCCACTGGCCGTCGTAGCCGGGCCGGTTGTCCCACGCGAAACCGATGCTCTGGGCGTTGGTCTCGGTGACCAGGAACGGCTCCTGGCGGGAGGAGAACATCCAGTCCGCCGTCTGGTACATCGACCAGACCCCGGTGGTCTTCCACTTCTGCTCGTGGGCGTCGGGAGTGGGGTCGGGCAGCAGCAGGCCGTCCTGCATGTCGTAGTACGGGTTGCCAGACGCGATGTCGAGACGGTCCGACATCTCGTCGTCCTGCACCCCTTGACGGGTGTAGGAGATGCAGGTGGTGACGAACTGGCCGGGCTGGGCGTACTCGCGGACGATGTCGGCCTGCCAGCCGATGAACTCGGTGACCTGCCGGGCCTGGAACTCCCGCCAGGCCACGTCGTACTGGGGCTGTTCGTTGCCGTCCGGCGTCCACAGGTCGGCCCAGGTGGAGAGGCGGTGCGACCAGTAGACGAGCCCCCACTCGCGGTTGAGGGTCTCGACGTCCCCGTACTTCTCCCGCAGGTGGTCCACGAAGCGCTGGAAGACGCCGTTGTTGTGGAAGAGGTGCAGGCCGGGCTCGTTGTCCACCTGCCAGCCGATGACCGCCGGGTGGTCGGCGTACCGGGCCGCCATCTTGCGGATCACCCGCTCGGCGTGGAACCGGAACGCGGGGTGGGTGAAGTCGATCTCCTGGCGGGCGCCCCAGCCGAGGCGCTGCCCGGTGGTGTGCTCGGCGGTGATCTCCGGGTACTGACGGGCCAGCCACGGCGGCGCGGCGTACGTCGGCGTGCCGATGATGACGGAGATGCCGCGCTCGTGGGCGCCGTCGAGGACCGGCTGGAGCCAGTCGAGGTCGAACCGTCCGTTCTCCGGTTCCCACGTCGACCAGACCGACTCGCCGACCCGGATCACGGTGAAGTTCGCCTCGGCCATCAGGTCCAGATCGGTCTTGAGGCGTTCGTCGGGCTGTATATGGGGCCCGTAGGCGGGCGTGTACTCGTGGTAGTACGCGGCGCCGAACAGGACGCGGGCAGGCAGAGCCGCCATGAGGGAAACCTCCGAGGAAACAAGGGGTGGTACGAGGGATGCGCGCTACTGCTTGACGCCGCCGGAGGCCAGGCCGCTCTGCCAGTACCGCTGGAGCATCAGGAACGCCACGACGAGCGGGATGATCGAGATCAGGGATCCGGTCACGACCAGGGCGAGCATGTCGCTGCTGGCTCCGGCACCGCCGTTCTGCGCCTGCGCGGCCCAGGAGGAGAGCCCGACCGTGATGGGGTACAGGTCCGGGTCGTTGAGCATGATCAGCGGCAGGAAGTAGTTGTTCCAGGTCGCCACGAGCGTGAACAGCAGGACCGTCACCAGGCCGGGGCCGAGCAGTCTGAGGACGATCCCGAAGAAGATCCGCACCTCTCCGGCCCCGTCGATGCGGGCGGCCTCCAGGATGCTGTCGGGTACGGCGTCCTCGGCGTAGACGCGCATCAGGTAGAGGCCGAACGGGTTGACGAGGGAAGGCAGGATGACAGCCCAGGGCGTGTTGACCAGGCCCGCCTGCGCGAAGAGCAGATAGGTCGGGATCGCCAGGGCGGTGGTCGGGACCATGACCGCGCCGAGCACCAGGTTGAAGGCGGTCCGGTCGCCGCGGAAGCGGAACTTGGCGAACCCGTACCCGCCGGCGGCCGCGAGCAGCGCGGCGCCGAAGGAGCTGACTCCCGCGTACACGGCCGTGTTGAGCAGCCAGCGGACGAAGACCCCGTCGCCCTGGGCGAAGGTCTCCCTGACGTTCGTCAGCAACTGCGGGGCGTGCGAGAACCACAGGCCGAAGGTGTTGAACAGGTCCTGGGTGCTCTTGGTCGAGGCGATCAGCAGCCAGAACAGGGGGAGGAGGAAGTAGGCGAGGACTGCCAGCATGGCGATCGTCAGCGGGGTGCTGCGCCGGGCCCCGTGCCGCCGGCGTCTCGACGGAGTGGCGGTAGCCGGTTTCGTCGGCGGAGCCGTCGCGGCCGTGGGAGTTGTGGTCGTCACGGGGTCCTCCTGCGGTTCGCGGTGAGCAGGACGCCGTAGGAGGCGATCACGATGACGAGGCCGAGGAGGAAGGACACCGTGGCCGCGTAGTTGACCTGCTGGCCGGTGAAGGCGAGCGTGTAGGCGTAGAGGTTGGCGGTGTAGGAGCTGCTGATGACATCCGGGGCGATCTTCATCAGCAGGTTCGGCTCGTTGAACAGCTGGAAGCTGCCGATGACCGAGAACAGCAGGGTGAGCATCAGCGCCGGCCGGAGTGCGGGCAACTTGATCGACCAGGCGGTCCGCCAGGCGCCGGCCCCGTCCATCGCGGCAGCCTCGTACAGCTCCTCCGGGACGGTGCGCAGGGCGGCGTACAGGATGATCATGTTGTAGCCGACGAATTCCCAGGTCACGATGTTGGCCAGACTGGCGAGCATCCAGCTGTCACTGAGGAAGTCGGGTACCGGCAGGCGGAGGCTCCGGCCCAGCTGGGCGAACGGGCCGAAGTCCGGGCCGTACAGGTAGCCCCACATGAGTGCGGCGACCACGCTCGGCACGGCGTACGGGATGAAGATGCCCAGGCGGATCACGCGCGCGAGCCGCAGCAGGCCGCTGTCGAGCGCGAGGGCGAACAGCAGCGCCAGCAGCAGCATCAGAGGGACCTGGATCACGAAGAACAGCGCGACGCGTCCGACACCGTCGATGAGCTGGGGGTCGCTCAGGGCTCGGACGTAGTTGTCGAGCCCGACGAACGCCGTGCCGCCGACCAGGCGTTCCTGGAAGAGGCTGAGGTAGGCGGCATAGCCGAGGGGGGCGAGGAAGAGCAGCAGGAACAGCACCATGAAGGGTGCGACGAACAGTGGCCCTGCCGACCGGCGGTGGCGCGTGCCGCCGCGCCGCGGGCCTGCCGGCCCGTCTCGGCGCCGACCCTTGGGGGAGGCCGCGGTTGAGGCAGTCATCATCGGGCCTTTCTGAGGGGGTGGGAGTGCGCTGGTGGGGCGGCCGGGTCCCGCGCCGTCACGCGGGACCCGGTGAACCGTCAGCCCGTGTGGACCGTGAAGCCCTGGGTCTTGGCGTAGGAGGTGAGCCGCGACTGCCACGTGCCGAGCGCGCGGACGGTGTCGGTCTTGTCGGCGAGGGACTTGCCGACGGTCTCCGTCCAGTCCGTCGCCGCCTGGTCGAGGAACGGCGGCCACTGGAACGAGGGGTTGACCGTGGTGCTGATGTCGGCGAACAGCTGGTTGACCTTCTGGCCGCCGTAGAACGGGGATTCCTGGTCGACGAAGGACGCGTCCGTGAGCAGCGCCTTGGTCGCCGGGAAGAAGAACTGCTCGGTGGCGAACATCTTCGCGCTGGCGGGGTCGGTGTTGAGGAACTGCGCGAACATCGCCGCCGCGATCGGGTTCTTGGTCGACCGGATGACCGCGGTCGTCGAACCTCCCCAGTTGCCCGAGCTCGGCTTGGCCGCGTCCCACTGCGGCAGCGGGGCCGCGCGCCACTTCCCCGCGGTGGCCTTGGCCGACCCGGAGAGGAAGACCGGCCCCCAGGCGGCGGTGAGCCAGGTGGCGTACTTGCCCTGGTTGAGCCCGGCATACCAGGAGTCGGTGAAGTCGGGCTCGACCCCGATGACCCCCTCCTTCGCCAGGTTCCCCCAGTACGCGCCGAGCTTCCTGGAGACGGCGTCGTCGACGCTGACGGTGATGTCGCTCTTGCCGGACATCGCGTACGGCTGCGCGCCCGCCTGCCAGAGCAGGCCGTGCCAGGCCGCGGCCTGGTTCGCGGCGAGGTTGGTCAGGTAGACGTCCGGGTCGGCCTTGTGCAGCTTGCGGGAGGCCGCGGCGAACTCGTCCCAGGTCGTGGGGACCTCGATGCCGTGCTTGTCGAAGATGTCCTTGCGGTACAGCATGCCCAGCGGGCCGGTGTCCTGCGGGATCGCCCAGACCTCGCCGTTGCTTCCGCTCACCTGGCCCCAAGTCCAGTCCACGAACGTGGACTTGAGCGCGGAGGCACCGTACGGCCGCAGGTCCAGCAGGCTTTCGGTGATGGTGAAGGTCGGGATGGCCTGGTACTCGATCTGCACCATGTCCGGCGCCCCGCTGCCGGCCTTCAACGCGGTACGCAGCTTGGTGTACTGAGGGGTGCCCTGACCGGCGTTGACGACCTTGACCTTGACGGCCGGGTACTTCGCCTGAAACAGGGCCACCTCCTTGTCGATGTTCGGGACCCAGGTCCAGAACGTCAGCTCGGTGGGCGTCTTCATCGCCTTGTCGATGTCGGCCTGGCTGACCGGCTTGGCGGAGGCGGCACCGCTCGTGCCGTCCGAGCCGCCGCAGGCGGCCAGCGTGGTCGCGAGCGTCAGGGCTCCGGTCGCGGCGAGGAAGCCACGACGGCTCAGGGCGGCCGAGGAAGGGGTCGCGAAAGATCTGGACATGGTGAACTCCGCAGAAGGGCGTAGGGATCCGCGCACCGGGCGCGACGGCGTGCTGTATGGATGCCAGGAGGTGGGGCCGGCTGTGAGGAGCGAGGCCGGGCCGACGGGGTGCGAGTGTGTTCCTCGTCGGTTCCGGGGCCGGGCGCATCACGGGAGTTGGCTGAAAAGAGGCTCTCGCCGGTGGCGGCGTGAGACGGGGCGGAGGCCTGGGCGGTGATCGGCTCGCAGGGGGAGCCCGGGCCGCGGCGCTGGCGAGTGGGAGGGGCGAACGGCCGGGTGAAGGCGGTCGGTCGGCTCGTGCACTCAGGTACGGGTGTCGCAGCAGGTGGCAGGGGTGGACGAACTGTGGGCGGGCGGATCCTCCATCGTGATCGGGGAAACGGGGTTCTCGCGGAGTCAGGCCGTGGCCCGCGCGCCTTCCGGGGTCGTCCGGTTCGGCGGGGGTGCGGTCGACGCGCGGACGACGAGGTTGACAGGCGGGTCGATCGCCGGAATCGGGTCCGCGTCCGGGTTCTCGATCGCGTGCACCAGCCGCTTGAGGCCGTCCTGCGCCGTGGCGTCGAACGGTTGTCGCACCGTCGTCAGGGGAGGAGACACATAAGCGGCGACCGGGATGTCGTCGAGACCGACGACACTGATGTCCTCCGGTACGCGTCGGCCTGCTTCCAGCAGTGCGCGGATCAGACCGATGGCCATGTCGTCGTTGGCGGCGAAGACGGCCGTCACGCTGTCGTCGGCGGCCAGTCGGCGACCGGCCGCGTAGCCGGAGGCGGCCGACCAGTCACCCGCGACGACAGGCGGTTCTCGTCTGCCGTGCGCGGCCAGCGTCGCCCGCCATCCCTCGAGGCGGTCCCTGGCCGCGTACCAGCGCGGGGGGCCGGCGAGGTGGTGGACGGTCGTGTGTCCCAGCTCGAGCAGGTGCTCGGTGACGGCCCGTGCCAGCTGGTGGGAGACGAGCCCCGCGGTCACCACCCGGTGAGCGGCGAACGGCGGCGGCGCGCCGAGGACCAGGACCGGCACGTCGGCGCGGACGGCGAAGTCCGCGCCGCTCTCCTCGTCGATCGGCTCGGAGATGACGATGCCGTCCACCCCCTGATCGAGGAGCGAGTCGACGGCGCCGGCCACACCCATGGCGTCACCCTCCATCGTGTTGACGACGCGGAGGGCGTAACCGGTGTCCCGGACGGCACGCTCGACGCCCATCAGCAGTGAGGCCGGGCCGTACAGGGCCGTTCCGAGCGTCACCACCCCGATGGACCGGGTCCGCCCGGAGGCCAGCGCCCGAGCGGCGTGGTTCAGCCGGTAACCGAGCCCTTCGGCGGCTTCCAGGACACGTCGGCGCACGTCGTCGGAGACGTACTGCTCGCCGTTCATGACCCGGGACACCGTCTTCTGTGAGACACCCGCCAGACGCGCCACGTCGGCGCTGCGCGGTGCGGTGCCGGGGCTGCGGCCTGCCAGTCGTGCCATGGGCCTCTCCTGATGTCCGGCAGTCGGCAACGCGGCTGTCTCTCGTCTGACTGCGCTGCCATGACTGCGCAGACATATCTACGCAGTGGAACGCGGCGCGTCAAGGGGTCACGCAACATCTCTGTCATCGATGCGCAATGTCGGATGAGGCGGCCGGCGTGTGACGCGCGTGGAGAGGAGGGCGGGGCGGCGACACCATCGGGTGTCGTGAGGACGGCTGCGCCGGCACGTCGGCAGGCTGGGCGACCCGCGTTCCGACGTGCACTGTTACCGGGGCGCCGACCGCGACGACGGCCTCGCGCCAGGCGCGAACGCCACCGGCGACATCGGCCGGGCCAGGAGGGTCGGGCGAGAGGGTGACTCGGGTGCTGTCAGGGTGAATCCGATCCAGCCGGGGCTGGGATGACACCTCGTCAAACCCGCCCGCGAAGTCCGGGATTGGCAGCAGGCAGGTCCTGTGGGGTGTGCCGGCGGGCGGGCGCCCTGAGACCGCGCACATGGACCTGCCGGCGGGCACGCGCTCTCCGCGCGCCGTCGAGTGCGCCCTGGCCCTGCAGGAGTTGATCCTGGGTCACCCACGCGCTGGGCCACCCACGCGCCACCGTCATCGCCGGAAACCCGATTCCTGATCCGGATCGACCAGGAGGTGCCCGCCCACTCGCAGGTCCATCTCATCGCGGACCATTACGGCACTCACGGGACTCCAGCGGTCATGGCCCGGCAAGTGCATCCAGCCAGGGAAGGTCGAACCGGTGTGCGGCAAGCTCAGGTGCTTGGTGGACCGAGGCCGGCTGCACCGCACCCCGCGCATCCCCGTTCCTGCGAAGCCGCCGAAGACGGAGCCGCATCAGCCACACCCACCCCTCCTCGCCCGCCGGACGACCGTACGGAGTCACATGCCCATGCCGCCGTCAACCGGGAGGCCGGCGCCGGTGATGAAGCGGGCGCCGTCGGAGGCGAGGAAGACCACGGCGTCGGCCATGTCGGCGACCTCGCCGAGCCGGCCGAGGGGGGTCAGGGCGACGACGTCGCTGACAGCCGCCTCGGCGCTGGGCCAGAGGCCCAGGGTTTCCATGTCGACCATGACCTCGGTGCCCATCTTCGTAGTCGGTACGAGGCCTGGGTATATGCAGTTGACGCGTACGCCGTAGCCGAGCTTTCCGGACTCCAGCGCGGCCACCCGGGTGAGCCGGTCGACCGCCGACTTCGACGCGGAGTAGCCCGAGACGCCGGGGAACGGGATGTTCGCCGCGACCGACGAGACGTTGACGACCGCGCCCCCGCCGCCGGCCGGGCCGCCGGGCCGCATCGCGCGGAACGCGTGCTTGACGCCGAGCGCCGTGCCGACGACGTTCACGTCCAGCATCCGGCGGACGTCGGCCGGGTCGAGGTCGACGAACAGACCGGACAGCTCGACCCCGGCGTCGTTGACGAGAATGTCCAGGCCGCCCAAGTCGGCGATCGTCCGAGCCACCGCCGTTTCCCAGCCCGCGTCCTCGGTCACGTCGAGCTGTACGAACCCGGCGTCGGCGCCGGACTCTCTCAGGGCCTCGGCCGTGGCCTTGCCGGGCTCCTCCAGGATGTCGCCGATGACGACGGCGGCGCCGGCCCGGGCAAGGGCGCGCGCCATTCCGGCACCCAGTCCGCGGGCCCCGCCCGTCACCAGAGCCTTGCGTCCGGTCAGGTCGTAGACGCTCATGGAACATCTCCTCGCCGAGGCGACCACCCCGCGTTCCAGCGGTACATACTCGGCCATATGGCTCTTCCGTTCTATGACCTATCGTACAAGGCGGTCATAGTGTGATCGGCTGATGGTCTCGGCCTTCCGGCTCGGCCGGCGGTCGGGAACAGTTGCGCAACCCGTTCACAACTCGGCGGCGAGGAGCTGGTCCATGGAGCCCCATGGATGGCCGTTCGTGGGGCCGGAGAGCGTCTGCTCCGTCCAGATGCACTTCCCGGCCGCCGTGTACCGCGTACCCCAGCGCTGGCTGAGCGCCGCGACGAGTTGCAGACCGCGGCCGCCCTCGTCCGTCTCCGCGGCGTGGCGGATGCGCGGGGTGGTCAGGCTTCCGTCGGAGACTTCGCAGATCAGGCTGGTACTGCGCAGCAGTCGCAGCAGCACCGGGCCCTTGGCGTGACGTACGACGTTGCCCACCAGCTCACTGCCGATGAGTTCCGTCGTCGTCGACAGGTCGTCCAGGTCCCAGCTCTGGAGCTGCTCCCTGATGTGCCTCCGAGCCTGCCCTGCCGCCCTCGGCTCTTCGGAGAGCTGCCAGGAGGCCATCAGGTCGGGGGCGAGAGCGTGCACACGGACGGCCAGGAGAGCCGCGTCGTCGCTGTTCGCGCGCTGCTCGTCGGGAAGCAGCCTGGCTGTGAGGGCATCGCACAGCGCTTCGAGTTCCGCGTGGTCGGTCGTGCGCAGGAGCTGCTTGAGCTCGTCCATGCCCCGGTCGACCTCTCGGTGTGCGGATTCGACCAGGCCGTCGGTGTACAGCACCAGAAGACTGTCGTCCGGGAGTGTCAACTCAACGGTTTCGAAGGGTGGTTGGGCCACACCGAGTGGTGGGTCGGGGTCCAGGCGGCCGAGGAAGTACACGCGGCCGTCGGGCTCGACGACGGCCGGGGGCGGATGGCCGGCCCGGGTGATGGCGCACGTCCCGGCGGTGGGGTCGTACACCGCGTACAGGCAGGTGGCGAAGGAGTCCTCGCCGAGGCCGCCGACGATGTCGTTGAGGTGGGTCATGACCTCGTCGGGCGGCAGTTCCAGGTCGGCGAGGGTGGCCACGGCCGTGCGCAGCCGTCCCATGGTCGCCGCCTCGGGCAGGCCGTGGCCCATCACGTCCCCGACGACGAGGGCGACCCGTCCGGCGGAGAGCGGGATCACGTCGTACCAGTCGCCGCCGACGTCCATGCCCTGCCCCGCCGGCAGGAAGCGCGCGGCGGCCGTGCACGCCGACACCTCGGGCAGCCGTCTCGGGAGGAGTCCGCGTTGCAGTTCCTGGGCGCGGGTGTGCTCGGCGTCGTAGAGCCGGGCCCGTTCCAGGGCGTGCGCGACCAGGGCGCTGATGGTGATCAGCAGGGTGCGTTCTTCGCGGACGAGGCGGCGGGGCTGGTCGAAGGAGACCGTGCAGACGCCGAACGTGCGCCCGGAGACCGTCAGCGGCAGGAACGCCCACGCCTGCTTGCCCGCCAGGCGCGGCCGTTCCTCCAGGCTCGGGTAGCGGCGCGCGTAGTCCTGCGCCGAGGAGAAGAACGACGGCACGCCGGTCAGGAGGACGTCCCCGACCGGTTCGCCCGCCATGACCTGCCGGCCCCTGATCGCGTCGAGCAGGGCCTCGGGGTAGCCGACGGTTCCGACGACCTGCGCCCGGTTCCCCTCCATGACGGCCACGGCCAGGCCGGTCGCGCCGAACGCCGGAAGCACCCGCCGGGCGACGACGTCCACCACGTCACGCGAGGTCCGCGCCTTGGCGAGGGCCTCGGTCAGCTCGGCGATCCGGGCCGAGCGCTCCGCCGCGGAACGGTCCGCGGCGGCCTGCTCGGCCTCGCGCCTGCGCCGTTCGGTGACATCCGTGAGATAGAGGGTGAGTCCGTCCGGCCCCGGAACGAGTCGCAGGTGATGGGTGCGCCCGGCCGCCATCCGCACGTCGAGGCCCACCGGCGAGGCCCCGGCGGCGGCCTCCCGGCACCGGGCCTCCAGGTCGGGAACCGCCCGCACGACGGGCAGATCCCACAGAACGCGTCCGAACAGCTCCTTCTGGGAGGCGCCGAGTGCGCGCTCCGCCTCCAGATTCACGAAGACGATCCGCCAGTCGTCGTCGACCAGGGCGAAACCGTCACTCATGTGGCGCAGAGCGCGGCCGAGCGCGTCCTGGGCGGTACGGGATTCGCTGCTGTCCCAGGCCACGCCCACCATGCGTGACGGTTCCCCGTCGTCGCCGTACATCACCCAGCCGCGGCCCTGCGTCCAGCCGTAGCTGCCGTCCGGCCGCCGCTCCCGGTACTCGGCCACGTAAGGGACCCCGTCGCGCACCGCCCGCTCCGCCGCGGCGAGCGTCGCCGGCAGGTCGTCGGGGTGCACGGCCTTCATCCAGGCCTCGGCCCGGGGTTCGTAGTCCTCCGGAACCTCACCGTGTACGGCGGTCTCGTGCCCCTCCCACAACAGCTCGCCGGTGCGGATGTTCCACTCCCACGTGCCGATGGGCACGTCCCGCAGGGCCTGACGGAGGTGCCTGCCGGCTGATTCCTCCGGTACCGGTGCCGGGGCGGGCAGCGGCGCGTCGCTGATCCGTTCCTCGGTCCAGGCGGCCACGGCGCGCAGGAACTCCCACTGTTCCCCGGTCGGCTCGCCCTCGGAACCGCTCAGTACCGTGATCGCGCCGATCGCGCGTTCCCCGCGGAAGAGCGGGACGGAAGCGAGCCCTTCACCCGGCCATGTCCCGGCGCTCGGCCCTGGGGAATCACCGGACGGCACAGGCACCCACATGGCACGGCCCTGGCCCAGGGCGTGTGCGGGGACAGTCGATCCGTCCTGGTCGACTATGTCCCAGGAGCGGACCAGAGCGGGAGGCAGGCCGATCGACACCACGAGGCGGAGGGCTGACAGGGGGCCGCGCAGATGGACGGCCCCGCCCAGACCGTCCAACTCGGCGACCGCATGCAGCAGCCCCAGCCGGAAGATCTCGCTCTCCGTGATCCCCTGGTCCGTGCCCGCAAGCACAGCCAGTCGCGCACCCGCGCCCATGTCCTCAACGGTACACTCCGAGCCCGTTTCGGCTGGTCGCCGCCGTCCCTCGGCTCGAACGCGGGCACTGCTCCGGGACGGGACAGCGGCAGTCCGACCCGGAGGGACGGCCAAGCGGACCCTTGTGCCTGAGTGTCACGTCCACCTGGCGGAGAGAGGTGACGCCCTCGATGGCGCGGCGGATGACCGGGACACCCCACTCGCTTGTCGATCCGTCACCACAGGTGGCCCAGGTGTCATCCGGGCCGGACGGACACCCGGCGCCTCCGCCCCGGTGGGCTACGCGCGGCCCACCGGGGCGGAGCTGCGGAGGGTGCGGGGCGCTGCCCGGCGGCTCAGGTGACGCTGATGGCGCCGGTGATGACCGCGAAGACGATGTACGCGGCGGAGACCAGGATGCCCCAGCGCAGGGCGTGCTTCTGGAAGTCGCCGAGTTCGGCCTTGAGCAGTCCGAGAAGGACCCACAGAGGGGCTGAGGTGGGCCCCATCATGTGGAGGATCTGGCCGATGGCGCCCGCGCGGGCGATCTGGTTGGCGTCGATGCCGTAGTGGGCGGCGGATTCGGCGAGGACGGGGACCACACCGAACCAGTAGCCGTCGTTGGACATGAAGAAGCCGAGCGGCAGGGCGAGGACGGCGGTGAACAGGGGGATGAGGTTGCCCATGGAGTCGGGGACGACGGAGAGGGCGGCGTCTGCCATGGCCTTGATCATGCCGGAGTCGGTCATGATGCCGGTGAAGACGCCGGCGGCCAGGACGAGGATCATCACAGGGACGGCGTTGGCCGCCTGGCGCTTGACGAGGTCCTGCTGGTCGCCGATGGAGCGGATGTTGACGAGCAGGGCGATGACGAACGCGACCATGAAGAGCACCAGGAGATCGGCGACCTCCAGGATCAGGAGCACCATCAGCAGCAGGGTGAGGGCGGCGTTGAACCATATGCGCCAGTCCGCTCTGACCGGTTCGAACGCCTCGCCGGAGGCGATCTCCAGCTTGTAGGCGTTCAGCTTCTCGGGGTCGAGCTTGCCGCGTTCGCGCAGGCCGAGCCAGTAGGCGACGGCGATGATGGCCAGGCCGGTGAGGACCATGGGGCCGATCATGTGGACGAAGTATTCGGTGGCGCTCAGGTGCAGGACGCTGATGCCCCGGGTGGCGGCGCCGCCCCAGGGAGTGGTGCCGGAGATGGTGCCCAGTGCCATGGCGGCGAGGGCGGCGAGGATGAGCGGGTTGATGCCCAGTCGGCGGTAGATGGGCAGGAACGCGGAGCAGACGATCATGTAGCTGGTGGTGCCGTCACCGTCCAGGGCGACGCACAGGGACAGCACGGCGGTACCGACGACGATGCGGACCGGGTCGCCCTTGGTGGCGCGGATGATGGCCTGAACGATCGGCTCGAAGAGTTTGACCTCCATCATCAGGCCGAAGTAGAGGACGGCGAACAGCAGCAGGGCCGCGGTGGGGGCGACGGTGTCCAGGCCGTTCATGATCATGTCACCGAGTTTGGCGCCCTTGCCCGCGATGAGGGCGGCGGCGATCGGCGTGAGCATGATGGCGGTGAATGCGGAGAGGTGCTTCCGCATCACGAGCAGCATGAAGCTGCCCAGGGTGGCGAAGCCGAGGACGGCGAGCATCGTTGCTCCTTGGTGCAGTGCCGAGGGCCGCCGGTCAGCCGGCGGCGCGGGACGGCGCGGGTCAGTGCGTGTCGGATCGGGAGGCGACCGGCAGCGCACGCGATGCCGTACTCGGCTCGTGCGTGGGGTCGTTCATGGTAGGTGCGGCTCCTGTACGGCGGCTCGGGCGCACGGTCGCGGCGGGCATCGGCCCGGTGGGGAGATCGGGGGCGCGGCTGGCATGGCTGGGACGTCCGGTGGCGCACGGCTGATGCGAGGAAGGGGGGCGCTCACCGGCTGTCCGGACAACCGGTTTACCGGATTGCCGGTAGGTAACTAGAATCCGGCCATCGCGTCAATACCGAAGTGAGGAATTCGATGGCCGAACTCGCCAGGATCACGGTCGAGCCGCGGGAACCGCTGGCCGCCGAGGTCTCCCGCCGACTGATCGACTACCTGATGTCCGGCGAGGTGCAGCCAGGCGAACGCATCCCGTCGGAGCGGCGGTTGACCGAAATGCTCGGGGTGAACCGGCCCACCGTGCGTGAGGCGATCAAGTCACTCGGCTTTCTCGGGCTGCTGGAGATCCGGCAGTCCAGCGGGACGTACTTCCGCGGGGCCGACTCCGACGTGCTGTACCGGCTGTTCGAGCTGGGTCTCATCCTCGGCGAGCGGGGGGCCCGGGACATGGTGCAGGCCCGGGCGGAGCTGGAGGTGGTCGTCGCCGGTCTGGCCGCGCAGGCGCGCGACGAGGTGGGCGTGGCGCTGCTGCGCGCCCGGTTGGCGGCGATGCGTGAATGCCCCGACGGCGAGTTCCCCGAAGCGGACACCGCCTTCCATGCGGCTCTGGGGGAACTGGCCGGCAACGCGGTGCTGCGCGACATGCTCAAGGGCATGCGGGCGATGATCCAGCGCGGCTGGGTGGAGCGCACCGGGGCGGTCCGCTCTCGCGAGGTGGCCTACGCCGACCACGTACCGATCTTCGAAGCGGTTGCGGAGGGGGACGCGGAGGCGGCCCGCGCGGCGATGGCTCGGCACATGGAAGGCGCGTCGCGGCGCCTGATGGAAGCTCTCGAACGGCGCGAAGGGTAGCCGGGCACCGCGGGCCGCCGCCGATGCCCGCGGCGTGCACACCCCAACCGGTTGACCGGTTAACCGGTTGGGCCTACAGTGACGGCGCGGCAACGCGACGAAACGCGGCCGTCTCCCATCCCGAGCCCGCCCAGGCGTTCCCGCGCCGACCGGAGCGGGCCTGCGGTCGGGACCCTTGCCGGTCCCCGCCTACCGGAAGAGGTAAGAACCCCGGTGATCGATTCCCATCCCCTGGTGGCCATGATCCACGCAGTGCCGGCCGGTGCCCGCATCGCCCAGGAGGCGTTCGCGCGGGAGTTTCCGCAGGCCACGGTCTGGAACGTGCTGGACGACCGGCTGCTGGACGACGCGCGCGACGCCGGCGGGCTCACCGACGCACTGCGCCGGCGCATGGTCCGGCTGATCGGACACGTGATGGACGGCGGCGCTCAGGGCCTGCTGCTGACCTGCTCCTCCTACGGGGAGGTGGTGGACACCGCTCGCGCGCTGTGGGACGTGCCCGTTCTGAAGTCCGACGAGGCGATGTTCACGGCCGCTCTGGCCGGTCCGTACCGGCGCATCGCCGTCGTGGCGTCCACTCCGCCGGCCGTTCCGGCCGCCGTGGCCCAGCTCGAAGCGCTCATACCGGCAGTGCGGCCGGACCGCCCGGTGGACATCGTGACCGCCCTGAGCGAGGACGCGGCCGTCGCGGGTGATGCCGAGGCGACCGCCCGTCACCTGGCCGACGCCCTGCAAGCCGCCGGGGGCGCCGACGCCGACGTGGTGTTGTTGGCGCAGTACTCGCTGACCCCCGCCCGCGAGGCGCTGGCCGACCTGGTGGGCGTGCCCGTGCTGGACGGTGCCGGAGCCGCCGCCCGTGAACTGCGCGGCCTGCTCGTTCCCGGTGACGGGCACACGGCCACCGCGTCGGCGGTCGCGCGATGACAGCCCGCCTGCCCTGGCCCCTGGCCTACACGGTCTCCGGCGACGACTGCGCCGCGCCCATGCCGCTCGGCTTCGCCGCGCCCCTCGCCGAAGCGGTCGGTCACCTGGCCGAACTCGGTTACGACGGTGTGGAGGTGCAGGTCCGTGAGACCGGCGCACACGAAGCCGAGGCCCTGGCCCGGACCGTCGAGGGCGCCGGCCTGAAGGTCCTGGGCGTCGGCACGGGACCGGTCGCGGCCCAGGACCGGCTGACGTTGACCGACCCGTCGCCGGACGTACGCCGGCACGCCCTGTTCCGCCTGCTGGGCGCGGCCCGTCTCGCCGGCGAGCTGGGTGTGCCGGTCACCCTCGGCCAGACGCGCGGGACCTTCGTGCCCGGGCTGGAGGACATACAGCGCATCTGGGCCGAACGCGCCGTGCGGCATCTGGCCGAGGAGGCATCCACACACGGCAGCCGACTGTTGCTGGAACCGCAGTCGCGTGCCAACACCTCGCTGTGGCACACCCCTGACGAGGCCCTCACCGTCATCGACGCACTCGGCGCTCCGGCCGGGCTGGTGCTGGACACCCACCACCTCGACGCGGAAGGCATCGACGCCACGCAGGCCGTCACCCGACACGTTTCCGTCACCGGCTGCCTGCAGCTCGCGGCGCCCGCCACGCGAGGCCCCCTGACCGTCGGCGATCCCCGGCTCCCGTCCCTGCTGAAGACGCTGCACACAGGTGGCTTCACCGGCTGGCTGACGCTGGAACACACCCAGGACGGTGACAGCCCGAGAGCCGCCGCCCGCTCCCGGACCGCGCTCACCGATGCCGCGGCCGTCCTCGCCCGATCCGCGTCCCCGACTTCCCCAAGGTCCACGACCCACCCGTTCTGAGAGGAACCCGCACCATGACCACCACTACCTACCGTCTCGGCGTCCTTGAGGGCGACGGCATCGGCCCGGAGATCGTCCCGTCCTCCGTGGAGATCGCCACGGCCGCCGCGCAGGCCGCCGGTGTTTCGGTCGACTGGGTGACCCTGCCGCTCGGCGCCTCCGCGATCGTGTCCCACGCCACTCCCGTCCCCGAGGAGACCAAGGACGCCCTTGCAGGACTGGACGGCTGGTACCTCGGCCCGCATGACTCCGTCAGCTACCCCGAGCCGCACAAGTCCGCGCTCAATCCCTCGGGCACGCTGCGCAAGCACTTCCAGCTGTTCGCCAACATCCGCCCCGCCAAGAGCTTCCCCGGGGCCAAGGCCGTCTGTGACAGCGCCGACCTCGTAATCGTCCGCGAGAACACCGAAGGCTTCTACGCCGACCGCAACACCTTCGCCGGCACCGGCGAGTTCATGCCCACCGAGAACACCGCGATCATGCTGGGCATCATCACCCGGGAGGCCACCGAGCGCGTCGCCCGCGTCGCCTTCGATCTCGCCCGCTCGCGCCGCAAGAAGCTCACCATCGTGCACAAGGCCAACGTTCTGAAGCTCACCACGGGCCTGTTCCGCACCGTGTGCCAGGAAGTCGCCCAGGAGTACCCGGACGTGGCGGTGGACGACTTCCACATCGACGCCATGACCGTCCACCTGGTGCGCCGCGCCCAGGACTTCGACGTCATCGTCACCGAGAACATGTTCGGCGACATCCTCTCCGACCTGGCCGGCGAGATCTCCGGCTCGCTGGGCACCGCCCCGTCCATCAACTCCTCCGCCACCACCGCCATGGCCCAGGCGTCCCACGGCTCCGCCCCCGACATCGCCGGGCAGAACATCGCCAACCCGGTCGCCATGATCCTCTCCGGCGCCATGCTGTTCGAGTGGCTCGGCGCCAAGCACGGCGACGAGAAGCTCACCGCCGTCGCGAAGATCATCGAGAAGGGTGTGGCCGACGCCATCGCCGCCGGCACCTCCACCCGCGACCTCGGCGGCTCCGCCTCCACCTCCGAGTTCACCGCCGCCGTCATCAAGGCCATCGGCGCCGGCCAGAACTGATCCAACGCTCCGGGGCGGGCCTACTCCGACCGCCCGCCCCGGACTCTCACGCTCCGCCCGCCCGCCCGAGGAGAGACCCCCGACCATGACCCTGCGCATCGGCTGCATAGCCGACGACTTCACCGGCGGCACCGATGTCGCCGCCGCCTTCCGGCGTGCGGGCCTGCGCACCGCCCTGGTCTTCGGCACCCCGGACGACGCCACCGCGCTCCCCCCGGACTGCGACGCGGCCGTGGTCGCCCTGAAGTCCCGTTCCACGCCCGCCGGCGATGCGGTCGCCGACTCCCTGGCAGCCCAACGCTGGCTGCGGGTCAAGGGCGCGGCACAGGTCTACTTCAAGTACTGCTCCACCTTCGACTCCACCCCGCAGGGCAACATCGGCCCGGTGACCGACGCGCTCATGGACGCCGCCGGTGCCACCGTCACCTTGCACTGCCCGGCCTCCCCGCCCAACGGGCGCACCGTCTACCAGGGGCATCTGTTCGTTCACGGCCAGTTGCTGTCCGACTCGCCGCTTCGCCACCACCCCCTCAACCCCATGACGGACTCCGCCATCGTGCGCCTGCTGTCCGCACAGACTCACCACAAGGTGGCCCTGATCGACTGGGCCACCGTGCGCCGCGGGGTCGACGCCGTCCGCGACGCCGTCGCGGCCCACCGGCAGACCGGCGTCCGGCACATCATCGCCGACGCCCTGACCGACGACGACCTCGCCGTCCTGGGAGCCGCGGCCTTCGAACTACCCGTCGTCGCCGGGGCCGCGGGCCTGGCCGAGGGGCTCGGGCACGCCTACCCCGCCGGCGGACCGGCCGCCGCCGAGCCGCTGTCGCGCGGGGGACGCGCGGCCGTCCTGGCCGGCAGTTGCTCGGCCCGCACTCTGGAACAGATCGCCCAGTTCTACGCCGCCGGCCTGCCGTCCCTGCATCTCGACGTCCTCGCCGCCGCCACAGGACGCGATGTCACCGGCGAAGCAATGGCCTGGTACGACGAGCAGGATCCCGACCGGCCCGTCCTCATCTATGCCTCCGCATCACCGGAAGAACTCGCCGCCGTGCAGGCGCAGTTGGGGGTCAACGAGGCCGCTGCGCAGGTCGAGGAACTCCTCGGGACCCTCGCCTCCCACCTGGTCGAGCGCGGCGTCCGCCAGCTGCTCGTCGCGGGCGGAGAGACCTCCGGCGCCGTCACCACCGCCCTCGGCGTCCGGGCTGTCCTCGTGGGCGAGGAAGCCGACCCCGGTGTGCCCTGGACGTACGCCGCCACCAAGAACGGCGACCTCGCCCTCATGCTCAAGTCCGGCAACTTCGGCGCCCCCGACCTGTTCACCCGCGCCCTCGCCGCCACGGCCGAGGACACCGAGTGACCGCCTACACCGACGAGAAGGCCGCCCGCGCGCTGATCGTGCGCACCGCCCGCTCCCTGTTCACCCGCGGCCTGACCCACGGGTCCACAGGCAACCTGTCCGTCCGCCTGGCCGACGGCAGCCTCCTGCTCACACCCACCGGATCCAGCCTCGGCACCGTCGAGGAAACCGAGCTGTCCCGAACAGACCTGAACGGCAAGCATCTCGATGGCCCCCGGCCCACGAAGGAGGCGTTTCTGCACGCCGCCTTCTACCGGGCCCGACCAGGCGCCCACGCGGTCGTGCACCTGCACTCCACCCACGCCGCCGCCGTCTCCTGCCTGGACGACGTGAACCCGGACGACGCCCTTCCCCCGCTCACCGCGTACTACGCCATGCGCGTGGGCACCCTGCCGCTGCTGCCCTACCACGCCCCCGGCGACATCAGCCTGGAACCGCTCGCCGAGCGCACAGCCCGCGCCCACCATGCCGTCCTCCTCGCCAACCACGGCCCCGTCACCGCCGGCGCAAGCCTGGAGGCGGCCGCCGACGCGATCGAGGAACTGGAGGAGACCGCCAGACTCCACCTCCTTCTACGGGGACACGCCACCCGCTCTCTCACCCCCGAGCAGGCTGCCGTGCTCGCGCCCACATCCCCCCGACGGCCGGATGACAGCGGGCGCGGCAGCCCCGAGCGAAGGAAATCCCCAGTGCCCCAGCACCTCACCCCCGTCCCCACAGCCGACCTCGTCGACCGGTACGGAACCGAACTGCGCGTCTGCGACCTGCAGTTCCGCCAGTTCGGCGCCCACCGCAGCTTCGCCGGCCCCGTGCGCACCGTCTTCTGCGACGAGGACAACGGCCTGTTGCGCGACCTTCTGCGCACCCCCGGTGACGGTCATGTCCTCGTCGTCGACGGAGGCGGTTCCCTGCGCACCGCCCTGGTCGGCGACCTCATCGCCGGCGCCGCCCAGGACAACGGCTGGGCCGGCCTCGTCCTGCACGGCGCCGTCCGTGACAGCGTCGCCCTCTCCGGTCTCCGGCTCGGCATCAAGGCGCTGGGCACCATTCCCCGCAAGAGCGCCAAGGACGGCACCGGAGCCGTCGACGTCCCCGTCACCCTCGGCGGCGTCACCTTCCACCCCGGGGACGTCCTGCACGCCGACGACGACGGCATCGCTCTCCTCCCCGAGAACACCTGACCACACGGCGCGAGGGAACTCCCTCTCGGACCCCGTCCGAGAGGTGCCCCCACACGATTGGGTAGCCAGTGCTTCTGAAAACCTTCGGCCGTGCTTCGGCGTCGGTCCAGCGCAACGACGTGCACGTGAACTCTCCTTGCTCATAGCCGAATCCGTCACCCGGCATCGTCGTACAGGTCGAACCGGCCGTCGACGCCCCGTCGTGCTGACCTGGTCGGGCTGTCCGGGTCGGCAGCGCTACGGGCCGGCCACTCGCCTGGCCGGCCCGCGCCGTGGTCCGCTTCCCGGGGGCCTGGCCTCCGGCCGGTCGAACGTCGGGTGCCGGCTGCCCGGCCGGCGGGACATGTGGTTGCCGACATCGCCCAAGCGTGTGCCGACCGGCGTGCACCGGCTACCGCTCGGGCAACGGGCGGTCGGTGACGACGTGCTTCATGACCAGGGTGGACGTGAGTCGCTGGACGCCGGGCAGGGTGGCCAGACGCTGGTCGTAGAGCTGCTGGAAGGCTGCGAGGTCAGCCGTGACCACGCGCAGGAGGTAGTCGGGCTCCCCGAACAGGCGCTCGGCCTGGATCACGTGCGGTACGGCGCCGACGGCCTCCTCGAAGGCGGTGACGGTGTCCGGCTCCGCCCAGCGCAGCGTGGCGAAGACCAGGGCCTCGAAGTTCAGGCCTACGGCACCCCTGTCCACGATGGCGCGGTAGCTACGGATCGCGCCGGACCGTTCCAGGTCTCGCAGCCGTCGGTGACAGGGTGAGACGCTGAGGCTCACCCGGGCGGCCAGTTCTGTCACGGTCAGACGGCCGTCCTGCTGCAGCTCGGTAAGAATCTTCCGATCCAAGTCATCCACAAGAAGATTATTCTCCATTGGTGGCGGAAGCGAGGAGACATAGAAAATTTTCGCATCAAATCGGGATAATCTTTCCTCCAGTAAGAGTGAGTGGACGAAAGAACGACCGATCATGACTTCAAGCACGTTGATGGCTTCCTGGGATTCGCCGGTTCCCGAGTGTTCCGTCCCGTCTGCCGGCCGCCGCCCCCAAAAGGGGATGTCCACGCGTGCGACCCACTTTGGAGGGTTCCGGAGGGTGCGAACGCGGGCTCAGACTGCTCGCCACCCCTCAGCCCCGCCCGCCCAGGTGCGGGGCGTGCCGCTGAGCAGGAGACGCCGATGTCCCCGACCACCGATACAGCGACCGAGAGACCGCCCAAGGCACTGATGCGCCGCATCGCCATGGCCAGTTGCGTGGGAACCACGATCGAGTTCTACGACTTCTTCATCTACGGCACCGCGGCCGCACTGGTCTTCCCGACGGTCTTCTTCCCCGCCCTCGGCGGTGCCGCCGGCAGCGTCGCCTCCTTCGCCACCTTCGCCGTGGCATTCGGTGCCCGCCCCCTCGGAGCCATGATCTTCGGCCACTTCGGTGACCGGATCGGCCGGAAGAAGACCTTGATCAGCACGCTGTTGCTGATGGGTATATCCACCTTCCTCATCGGCCTCCTTCCCACCGCCGGAGCCATCGGCGTGGCCGCGCCCATCGCGCTGATCGTGCTCCGGATCGCCCAGGGGCTGGCCGTCGGCGGTGAGTGGGCCGGCGCCACTCTGCTGGCGGCTGAGTACGCCCCGGCAGGCAAGCGAGGCCTGTACGGAGTCTTCCCCCAACTCGGTCCCGCCCTCGCCTTCGCGCTGTCGAACGCCACCTTCCTCACGGTCAACCTGTTCGTCGGAGAGACCTCGGACGCCTTCGTCGCCTACGGCTGGCGCATTCCCTTCATCGCCAGCGGTCTGCTCGTGCTCCTGGGTCTCTACGTCCGGCTCAAGGTCGAGGAGACGCCGATGTTCACCCGGCAGCGGACGCAGCCCAGGGACACCGGGGCTGCCCCGGTCGTCAGCGTCTTGTGGAAGCAGCCTCGCGAACTCCTCCTCGCCGCCGGTTCGATGGCCATGATGTTCGCGTTCTTCTATATCGGCACCGCCTTCCTCACCGCCTACGGCACCGCCACGATCGGACTCAGCAGAGCCTCCGTACTGTCCATTGGCATCCTCGCCGCAGTGGTCTTCGGCGCGGCGATCGCCCTCTCCGGCATCTGTTCCGACCGGTTCGGCAGGCGCAGGGTGGTTCTCGCCTCGTGCGCGCTGTCGGTGCCCTGGGCGCTGCTGCTGTTCCCGCTGCTCGACATCGGTTCCGCGGCCGCCTTCGCCGTCGGCCTCACGGTCACCCTGGCGATCATGGGCATCTCCTACGGCCCGGTGGGCGCCCTGCTGCCGGAGATGTTCCGGACGCAGTACCGCTACACCGGCGCCGGGATGGCCTACGCCCTCGCCGGTGTCATCGGCGGCGGAACCGCGCCCATCCTGGCGGCGGACCTGGCGGCGAGCGGCGGCGGCGCGGCGATCGGCTGGATGCTCGCGGGCTTCGGCCTGCTCAGTCTGGTCTGCACGCTTGCCCTTCCCGAGACCCGTCACCGGGCCATGGAACAGACGGCGACCAGCCCCGTCGTCGCGGCGGCCGAGATCGACTGACACTGCGGGACGCGACCAGGACGCGACCAGGACGCGACCAGGACGCGACCAGGACGCGACCAGGACGCGACCAGGACGCGACCAGGACGCCCCGGGCCCCGTAGGGCTCCTCGTCCGCCGCCGTGGGACCCCTGCCGGTCCGTCACCGGCATGACCCCATGCCGGTGGCGGCCCGATCACCAGGTGCCGCAGTCACGGGTCGCCGACTGCGGCACTCCACATCAAGAGAGGTTCACCATGTTCAGGACTGCGTTCACCGAGACGTTCGGCATCGAGCATCCGGTCGTCTGCGGTGGCATGACCGCGGTCGGGAAAGCCGAACTGATTTCGGCGGTCGCGAACGCCGGCGCGCTCGGATTCCTCACGGCACTCACCCAGCCGACACCGGAGGACCTCGCCAAGGAGATCGCCCGCACCCAGGAGATGACCGACAGGCCGTTCGGCGTCAACCTCACCATCCTGCCGACCATCAACCCGGTTCCGTACGACGAGTACCGTGAGGCGATCATCGAGGGCGGAGTGAAGATCGTGGAGACAGCCGGGAGCAACCCCGCGCCGCATCTGCCGAGTTTCAAGGCCGCCGGGGTGAAGGTGATCCACAAGGCCGTGGCGGTGCGCCACGCCGTCAAGGCCGAGCAGCTCGGTGTCGACGCGGTGAGCATCGACGGCTTCGAATGCGCCGGCCACCCGGGGGAGGACGACGTTCCCGGCCTGATACTCATCCCCGCCGCCGCGCGGCAGCTGACCATCCCCATGATCGCGTCGGGAGGCTTCGCCACCGGGGCCGGCCTGGTCGCGGCCCTCGCGTTGGGCGCGTCCGCCGTGAACATGGGAACCCGGTTCGTCGCCACCGCCGAGGCACCGGTGCACGAGAACGTGAAGCGGCAGATCGTCGCCAACGACGAGAGGGCCACCCAGATCGTGTTCCGGGAGTTCCACAACTCCGCCCGGGTCGCCCGCAACAGCGTCTCCGAGGAGATCGTCGAGATCTCCCGGCGCCCGGGCGCGACGTTCGGGGACATAGCCCACCTGGCGTCGGGGGCGCGGGGGCGCGCCGAGGTGCTGGGCAAGGGCGACATGGACGGCGGCCTGTGGTGGGCGAGCCAGGCACAGGGCCTTATCCACGAGGTCTCCAGCTGCGCCGACGTCATCGACCGGATCATGGCCGACGCGCGTGGCCTGGTCACCCGGCGGCTGCCGGAACTCGTCGTGTGAGGTCCTGAGACGCTGGGCGACGCCGTCTCGACAAGATCGGCTGCGGCCGTGCCTCCGGGCGCTCACCTGACCGGACCGTTTCGGCGGGCTACGAGGGACGGCCTGGACGCGGTTGTGGGCGTGGAGCCTGCGCATGGCGGTCTTGAGACAGGACCTGACCGTGTTGGGCAGCAGCCCGAGTGCCTTGGCTGTCTCGCGGTTGAGGAGCGTCGCCTCGACCGATGTGTCCGGCGTGCGTGGAAGAGCCATGGCGCCCTCCTCGCGGCATCCGTTCCGGGGTTGGAAGGGCACCGGTATGTCCGGCGATGCGCTACCCACCAAATTGGGTGCCGCCCGCCGGACCCACCTTAGGAGGTTCCCGGACGGGCCGTGCCCGAGGTCAGATGCGTCCTTGAGTACACGTGCGGAGCCCCAGCCCGCCTCACGGATCACCCGCCTCACGGATCACGAACACGAGACGAAGCAGGTAGCACAACCATGGCAAAGCTCGCAGACAAGGTCGCTCTCGTCACCGGCGCCGGCCGCGGCATCGGACGTGAGATCGCCCGCAAGCTCGGCTCGGAGGGGGCCACGGTCCTGGTGAACGACCTCGACCGCGACCCCGTCGAGGAGACGGTGAGCCTCCTGCGAAACGCCGGAGTGCAGGCTGCCGCCTTTCCGGGCAGCGTCACCGAGCCGGACTTCGGGGAGCGTTTCGTCCAGGCGGCGCAGGAGAAGTACGGCCGTCTCGACATCGTGGTGAACAACGCGGGCTACACATGGGACGCCGTGGTGCACAAGACCACGGACGAGCAGTTCGACGCGATGATCGACATCCACCTCCGCGCGCCCTTCCGTATTCTGCGCGCCGCGACGAACGCGTTCCGGGAAGCCGCCCGGCGCGATGCCGAGGCGGGGCAGCGAACCGTACGCAAAGTCGTCAACATCACCTCGATCGCCGGGCTTGGCGGAAACGTGGGACAGGCGGGCTACGCCTCGGGGAAGGCCGGCCTGGTCGGTCTGACGAAGACGCTCGCCAAGGAGTGGGGCCGCTATCAGGTCACGGTCAACGCCGTCGCCTTCGGACTGATCTCCACCCGGCTCACCGAGGCGCCCGCGGGTACCGGAGCCACCATCGAGGTCGAGGGTCGCGACATCAAGGTCGGTATCGATGACGACCTGAGGACGGCGCTGGAGGCGGGCATCCCGCTCGGCCGCGCCGGCACGCCCACGGACGCGGCGAACGCCGTCTACCTCTTCACCATCCCCGAATCCGACTACATCACCGGTCAGGTCGTCGTCGCGGGCGGCGGCCTCGTCATCTGACCAGGTCCGGCCCCGGAACCACGCGCACCATCTGCATTACGGAGGAAGAGAGAATGCCGGGATCCGTCATCATCGGCGGGGCGAGAACCCCCATCGGAAAGCTGCTCGGCGCACTGTCCGGACTGCCCGCACCTCAACTGGGCGCCGCCGCCATCGCAGCGGCGGTCCGACGCGCCGGCATCGCCGCCGACCAGGTGAACGCCGTCGTCATGGGAACGGTCGTCCAAGCAGGCGTAGGGCCCAACCCGGCCCGTCAGGCGGCCCACGCGGCGGGGCTGCCGCTGCATGTGCCCGCCACCACGGTCAACAAGCTCTGTCTCTCCGGACTGCACGCGGTGGCCCTCGCGGACCTCCTCGTGACGGCGGGACAGCACGAGGTGGTCGTGGCAGGCGGGATGGAGTCGATGAGTCTGGCCCCGCACCTCCTGCCCGGCGCCCGCCGAGGCTTCAGGTACGGCGCCGCGGACATGACGGACTCGCTCGACGCCGACGCCTTGGTCTGTGCCTTCGACGGCATGCCGATGGGCGCGGCCACCGAGCGGTACCAGGCCGCACTCGGCATCTCCCGCCAGGAACAGGACGCCTTCGCGGCCCGCTCGCACCGGCTGGCCGCCGAGGCCGCCGCCGCAGGCCGGCTGGCCGAGGAGATCGTCCCGGTGGAGGTACCGGCGAGGGGCGGCGAGGCCACCGTCCGCACCGACGAAGGGGTGCGTCCCGACACCACCGAGGAATCCCTCGCGCGCTTGCGCCCGGCCTTCTCCACGGACGGAACCATCACCGCCGGCTCCGCCTCGCAGCTGTCCGACGGAGCCTGCGCGCTCGTCGTCACCAGCCGCGAGCACGCCGAGCGGCTCGGCGTGGAGCCACTGGCCGAGATCGGCGCGTACGGCAGTGTCGCGGGCCCCGACCCGTCACTGCTCCCACAGCCGGCCAACGCGGTCCGTGACGCGCTGAGTCGGTCCGGTGGACTCACACCGGCCGATCTCGACCTGTTGGAGATCAACGAGGCGTTCGCGAGCGTCGCGGTGCAGTCGGTGCGTGACCTCGGCGTCGACCCTGACCGGGTGAACGTCAACGGCGGCGCCATCGCCCTCGGCCATCCCGTCGGGATGAGCGGGGCGCGGTTGATCCTGTCGCTGGCCCTGGAGCTCCGCCGCCGCGGAGGCGGCACGGGAGTGGCGGCTCTGTGCGGGGGCGGCGGACAGGGAGACGCGCTGCTGCTGCGGGCGCTCTCATGAGCGCCGCCGACACCGCCCACGAGGCGGGACAGCGGCCGGACTCCCTGATAGACCAGGGTGTCGTCGGCTATCGCACACCGCCGCACACCGTGCTCGTCGAGGCGGGGCGACTGCGCCAGTTCGCCCGGGCGATCGGTGAGAACCGGGCCAAGCACGCCGACGAGTCGGCCGCCCTTGCCGCGGGCCTGCCAGGGTTGCGGGTCCCGCCGACGTTCCTGTTCTGCCTGGAGATGGAGCGTCCGGATCCATGGGACTGGATCGCCGTCCTCGGGGTGGATCTCGAATCGGTCCTCCACGCCGAGCAGTCGTTCGTCCACCACCGGCCCGTATGGTCCGGCGACCGGCTGCGCTTCGACTCCCACATCGCCGAAGTGACCGCCAAGGCGGGCGGGGCGCTGCAGTTCGTGGTCCGTGAGACGCGGGTGACGGACGAACACCATGCCCACCTCGCCGACCTGCGCACGACGCTCGCCGTCGTACACCGTTGACACGCCGTTGATTCCGCCCGGTCCCCGACAGACAGGAGCAGCCATGTCCGACCTCCGGTCCGGCGACGGCGGGGCACCCGCTCCGCTCGCTTCCCGCACCCTGCCGCCGGTCACCCGAGCCGGCCTCGCGCTGTACGCGGGAGCCTCCGGAGACCACAATCCCGTCCACATCGATCTCGACGCCGCGCGCGCCGCCGGGCTCGACGACGTCATCGCCCACGGCATGCTCTCCATGGCCTGGGCGGGACGTGTCCTGGAGGAGATCGCGGGCCCCGGTGGCGTGCTCTCGTACCGGATGCGGTTCGCCGAGCCCGTCCGGATCGGGGAGACCCTCACGATCACCGTACGGACGGCCGCCGACCCCTCCTCGGAACCCGACGGCGACTCCCTCCCCGTCGATGTCCTGGTCGAGGACGCCGGGGGCCGGACCAAGGCCCGCGGCGGAGCACGGCTGCGGCCGGCGGTTCCGGCAGGTCCCACCCCCGACGGTCACTGACGGGAGAACAGAACCCATGACTCATCCAGCCCTCGGCGCGACCGCACTGGTACGACTTGAGAAGGACGGGCACCTGGCCCGCATCGTGCTCTCGCGCGGACAGACCGGCAACGCGTTCGACCTGGAACTGGTCACCGCGCTGCGCGACGCGGTGGAGCAGGTCCTGCACTGGACGACCGGGCCCGACCGGGGCGGTGTCGGCGCCCTGCTGCTGAGGGCCGAGGGACGGAACTTCAGCGTCGGCGGCGACCTGAGGTCCTTCACCGCTCAGGGAGAGGCGATCGGCTCGTACGTTCGCGAGGTGGCCGACGCCGCGCATGACGCCGTCCTCGGCCTGGCCGGGCTTCGCGTACCTGTCGTCGCCGAGGTGCAGGGGGCGGTGGCCGGCGTGGGAGTGGGCCTGGCCCTCGCCGCCGACATGGTGGTGGCCGCCCGTTCCGCGAATCTACGCCTGGCCTACACCGCGCTCGGTCTGACGCCCGACTGCGGAGCCTCCTGGATGCTGCCGCGGTTGGTCGGCGAGCGGCGGGCACTCGATCTGGTGCTCACCAACCGCGTGCTCGGTGCGGCGGAGGCGGAGACCTGGGGACTGTTCAGAAGCGTCGTCGACGACGAGGAACTCCGATCCGTCGGGGAGGAGCTGGCGCGCTCGCTGGCCAGTGGCCATACGCATGCGCTCGCCCAGTCCAAGTTCCTGATCCGGGGCGACGGGCTCGACGGACTGCGCGACCACCTCGAGTGCGAGGCCGAGACCATTGCCGTGGCCGGCACCCTGCCGCGGACCAGAGCGGCGATGCAGGAGTTCCTCCGCCCGCGGACCCCGCACAGCTGAGTCCGCTGGGCTGCGCCCCACGCCGCCATGGTCAGGGCTTCAGGCCGAACACCCTGGCGGCGTTGTCGTGCAGGAACGCCTGCTCGGTCGGTTCGTCCAGACCGAGGGAATCCAGCTCGGCCAGGCAGTCGGCGGCAGGCCAGAACGGGTGGTTGGACCCGAACAGGACTTTGCGACGACCGTGCCGGCGCAGGTAGTCGACCAGCGCCGCGGGATACCGGGCGCAGGTATAGGCCGAGGTGTCGATGTAGACGTTGGGGTACTTCGTGGCCAGGGAGATCATCTCGTCCAGCCAGGGAACCCCGATGTGGCCACCCACGATGCGCAGTGCGGGGAACTCCAGTGCCACGTTGTCCAGATGCGGGATCGGCCGGCCGGGCGCGGAGGAGCGGAGCGGACCGGCGTGCCCGACCTGGGTGCAGAAGGTGATGTCGAGTTCGCAGCAGGCGGCGTACAGGGGGTAGTAGCGCCTGTCGTCCGGCGGCAGCCCCCACAGCCACGGCAGCACCCGCAGTGCACGGAAGCCGAACGTCTCGACGCAGCGACGCAGTTCGGCCACCGCCGCCATCGGCTTCGTCAGATCGACCGACGCCACCCCGACGAAGCGGTCCGGGTGCGCCGCGCACACCGCTGCCACGTCGTCGTTGCTGATCATCGGGCCGGAAGGGCCCCACCAGGCGCACAGCAGTCCCTGGCCGACACCGGCCCGGTCCATCATGGCGAGGGTGGTTTCCACCGGCTGCGCGGTCTCCGAGAAGGGGCCTGGTTTCCAGCGCCGAAGAGAGGCGAACATCTCGTCGTCGAGCCAGGTCTGCCCTGGGTGCTGCATCCAGGCGTCGATCACTGGTGCGGGCTGAGAAGACATGTGAGGACCTTGCCGTCCGGGAATCACCGTGTGAAGCGTTGGTCAGCGGATGAGGCCGCTCTGGCGGGCGACGAGGATGGCCTGCACGCGGTTGTGGGCGTGGAGCTTGCGCATGGCCGTCTTGAGGTAGGACTTGACCGTGTTGGGCAGCAGGCCGAGGGCCTGGGCGATCTCCCGGTTGCTGAGTCCCTGGGCGACCTTCTGGAGCACGTCGATCTCCCGGGGCCTGAGCATGGCGGGTGCCGCCGGAGCGGCGAGGCAGGGCGTGGGCGCGCATCGACGGTGGACGGCTTCGACCCGCGCGCGCAGGGCGTCGTCCTTGATCTGCCCGGCCAGTTCCGCCAGCTCCCGGGCGATGTCCTGCAGCTCGGCCCGGCTGACCAGCGATGGGGCGGACTCGGGGACGGCGGGGGTCTGCATCAGGGCGAGTCGTCGGCGTACCTCGTCGTCGACGGCGATGTCCCGCTCCAGCCGGCGGACCAGCGGGGTGAAGCTGTCGAACCAGCGGTCGCCGAGGCCCACCTGGGCTCGGGTGGCGAGGTAGACGACGAGCCGTGGCACTCGGTCCACCATGATCGGGAGAACGGCGATGGTCTCGAGCGCCTCGGGCCGGACGGCGTGGTCGTAGACGTGTGAGATGCCCTCCGCGGAGAGGTAGCTGCTCACGGACACCGGGCGGCCGAGCATGAGGGCCTTCCCGCCGAGTCCGGCGCCGGTGCGTACCCGCAGGTTGGCGGCGGAGCGGGTGCGGGCCCCGCACAGTTCGGTGATCTCCAGCGCGCCCGCCCCGGGCAGGACCCGCCCGCCGAACACCATGTCCATGCGGCTGTGGGCCCGGAACTCGGCGAGTGAGCGGGCGAGGAGCTGCGTCTCGATGGTCTTCTGCGGCGTGAGTGGCACGGTCATGGCGCACCTCCTTGTGGCATCCGATCGTGAGGCTAGGCGCGGGTCCGCTTGTCGGGCAATGGTCTACCCACCAAGGTGGGTGTCTCGTGTCCGACCCACCTTCGGAGGTTCCGGCCGGTCCCCGTCCGGGGTCAGATTCGTCCTCGACCGCGGACCCGGAGTCCGAGCCGGGCGCAGGCAAGGCCGTGGAGTACCGCGAGGTACGCCTTTGCCCCGTCGGCGCCGGCGGGCGCGCATCGCCCACGGCGCCGCCGGCACGGCGACTCCCACACCCTCGTGAGCGAAGGAATGGATATGAGCTGGACGATTGAGCGGCGCGGTCGTGTCGCCGTTGTGACGATGAACACCAATCCGGTCAATGCGCAGAACCGTGCCTTCTTCGCCGACCTGCACGAGGCGTTCGACCGGCTGGAGCGAGATCACCCGGAGTGTCCTGTGGTGCTGACCGGTACGGGAGCGCGGTTCTCCGCGGGCCTGGACCTGGGCGAGCACTTCCCGCTGTTCGCCGGTGACGAGGCGGATGTGGCCTCGTGGTTCCAGGACTACCGGGCGACGAACATGCGGCTCTTCACGTATCCGCGTCCGACGGTGGCGGCGGTGAACGGGCATGCCTTCGCCGGCGGGCTGATCACCGCAGCGGTCTGTGACTACCGGGTGTCGGTGGCGGAGGGCGCGCGGTTCGGGCTGAACGAGGTCCCGATCGGGATTCCGATGCCGTCCGTGTACGTGCGCATGCTCGCCTACGCCTGGGGCGATCCGGTGGCGGCCCGGACCTGCCTGCTGGGGGAGATCTTCAGCCCGGCCCAGGCGCACGCGCTGGGCATGGTGCACGAGCTGGTGCCCGCCGACGACCTGCTGGAGCGGGCGGTGGCGGTCGCGGGCATGACGCCGCAGGAGTGCATCGGACAGTACGCGTTCACCAAGCGGGCCTGTCAGAGCGGTGCTCTGCGGGACATCATGGAGCTGGCAGATCCACTGGACAAGGAACTTCCCGCCGGCATGACGAGTGAGCAGGCACGGCACGCGCACCGGCGGTACTGGCAGCAGCTCAAGGGCAGCCAGGCGCCGTGGTGAGACGTGCTACGGCGCTGAAGGCGAGGTATCGCGTCGAGCCGAGGGGGTGCCGGAAGCCGGGCACCCGTCCCCTCGGCTCGGTGGACACGCAGGCGGCGACATGCCGAGGCCAAGGAGAACGAGTATGGACACCGAGCTGAGCCACGCGACGGGTGCCACCGACAAGCCGCCGCTGGACACGACGATCGGCGACGACTTCGACCGGACCGCCGCACTGTTTCCGGGACGTGAGGCCCTCGTCGATGTGCCGACCGGGAGACGGTGGACGTATGCCGAGCTCCGCGCCGAGGTGGACGCGCTGGCACTGGCCCTGATCGAGGCGGGGATCGCCCGCGGCGACCGGGTCGGGATCTGGGCCCCGAACTGCGCGGAGTGGGTGATGGTGCAGTACGCCACCGCGAAGATGGGCGCCGTCCTGGTGAACATCAACCCCGCGTACCGGTCCCATGAACTGGCGTACGCCCTCAACCAGTCCGGGATCCGGATGCTGTTCGCCGTGGCGTCGTTCAAGACCACCGACTACGCGGCGATGGTCGAGGAGGTCGCGCCCGGGTGCCCGGGTCTGGAACGTGCGGTGTACCTGGGCGGCGAGGAATGGGCTGCGCTGCTGCATCGCGGCCGCCTGGCGTCACCGGACCGGCTGGCCGAGGCGCAGCGCGAGCTGTCCCCCGACGACCCGATCAACATCCAGTACACCTCGGGAACCACCGGTTTCCCCAAGGGCGCGACGCTTTCCCACCGCAACATCCTCAACAACGGTTACTTCGTGGGCGAGTTGCTCGGTTACGGCGAGGAGGACCGGATCTGCGTCCCGGTGCCCTTCTACCACTGCTTCGGCATGGTCCTGGGCAACCTCGCCTCGACCTCGCACGGAGCCTGCGTCGTCATTCCGGCCCCCGCCTTCGACCCGGTCGCCACGCTCACGGCCTGCGTCGAGGAACGGTGCACGTCCCTGTACGGCGTACCCACGATGTTCATCGCGCTGCTGAACGTGCCGGACTTCGCGTCGTACGACCTGTCGGCGATGCGTACCGGGGTGATGGCGGGGTCGCCGTGCCCTGTGGAAGTGATGAAACAGGTCACCAAGTGGGCGCCGGAGGTGGCGATCTGCTACGGAATGACCGAGACCTCCCCGACCTCGACGCAGACCACGGCGGACGACTCCCTGGAGCGAAGGGTCTCCACCGTCGGACGGGCGCACCCCCACGTCGAGGTGAAGATCATCGACCCGGTGACCGGGGAGACGGTGCCGCGAGGGCGGTCCGGTGAGCTGTGCACCCGCGGGTACTCGGTGATGATCGGCTACTGGGGCGAGCCGGAGAAGACCGCCGAGGCCGTCGACACCGACGGCTGGATGCACACCGGCGACCTCGGGGTGATGGACGAGGACGGTTATCTCGCCATCACGGGGCGGATCAAGGATCTGGTGATCCGCGGCGGGGAGAACATCTACCCGCGTGAGATCGAGGAGTTCCTCTACACCCACCCCGACGTCCTCGACGCTCAGGTGATCGGAGTGCCCGACGAGAAGTACGGCGAGGAGCTGATGGCCTGGCTCCGGCTGCGGGAGGGCGCGGCACCGCTCGACGCGGCCGCCGTCCGGGAGTTCTGCTCCGGCAAGCTCGCCCATTTCAAGATCCCGCGATACGTGCACTGTGTCGACGTGTTCCCCATGACCGTCACGGGCAAGATCCGCAAGGTCGAGATGCGGGAGCGGGCACTGGAGATCGTCGGGCCGCCGTCCTCGACGGGAGCCTGACAGACGTGACGTGGTGCTGCCCGGGTCAGTCGCGCTTGCGGTCCCATGGGACGACCCGCAGCAGGATCTGCAGGTCCACGGCCCGAGGCGGCTCCCGCCAGCCTCGGCCGAGGACCGTGTCGAGGATGCCGAGGCGCTGGTACAGCGTGTTGACGTGAACGCCGAGCAGCTTCGCGGTGGGCGCGGCGCGCCTGCCCTGGTCGAGAAACGTCTTCAGGGTGGCCAGCAGCGGCACGCTGCGCTGCTCCTGTTCTCTGACCACCTCGCCGAGCAACGCGTCGAACTGCGCCGACAGCTCGGCCCGGCCCGTCGGGTCCAGAAGGACGCGGTACACGCCGAGCTGGTGAGCGGTGGTGGCCGTGCCGGGCTGGTCGAGCGTCAGGAGCGCGTTCACCGTCTGGATCGCCTCGTGATAGCAGCGCACCAGCTGCACAGGGGCCGAGGCGGGACCGGTGACGCCCACCGTCGCCGTGTGCGCGCCGTGTTCGTTCCAGGCCTTCGCGAGGGACGCGGGATCGTCGGTGGGGGCCACGGCGAGGATCCTCGGCCCGTCGGCGGCGATCACCGTGCCGATCGGCAACGGCAGCGAACTCAGGTCTCTCCTGGCCGGTTGCGCGTCGCCACAGGGCAGGGCGACGAGTACACAGTGAGCACGTGACGGTTCGAGGCCGGCGATCCGCATCCGTCGGCGCAGCTCGTCCGGATCGCCGGCAGGCCGGTTCAGCAGATCGACGAGCATCGCGTCACGGGTCAGACGGGTCGCCTCCGCGACGGCTCGTTCACTGACCACGGCCAGTGCGAGGGCGGGAAGAGCCCGCTCCAGCAGAAGCTGGTCGTCCCGCTCGCAGCCTCCGACGAGAACGAGGGCTCCCACCACGCCCCGATCCGTGCGCACTGCTCTGATCCGTACCGACTCGCCGTCCCTCGTGGTGAGTTCGATCTGGTGCGGCCCGTCGGCCGGCGCGTCGAAGAGCGACCTGAGGGCGTCCGGCAGCTGCGGTACCCGCTGTGCGAGCTCCGGCCCGATGTCCGCCCGTTCGTCGATGAAGCGCAGTTCGCCGCTGGTCACCCCGGCCATCTCGCGTACCAGCTCCGCCACCCCTCCGCCGCGCAGGACGACATCGGTCAGACGGCGGTCCCACTGCAGGGCACGCTCCAACTGCTGGTTCGCGTCGGCCAGCTGCGCGGTCGACGCCTCGTAGCGCTCCAGCGCGGTGGCGTTGTCGATGGCCAGTGCGGCATGCGCGGCGAGCGCCGAGAGCAGGGTGACCTCGCTGTCGGAGAAGTGGCGCTCCTGGCGCTTGCAGGCGAACAGGGCGCCGAGCGCCCGGCCGCGGAGCATGAGAGGCACCCCCAGCAGCGCACGGATTCTCTCGGCGCCGGCCACCGCGTCGTGGGGTTCATGAGGAAACGAGGCGTCGCTGAGGTAGTCCTCCGTCCAATACGGTTCGCATCGCGTGATCACGATCTCGAACATGCCGGAGCTGCGTGACAGGTGCTGACCTCGCAGCTGCGGGGTCAGCGCCCCCGTCACCGCCTCGACGACGGCATCCTCCGCGTGGAGCAGCGCGAGGTACGTCAGGTCGACGCCCAGGAGCCGACGGGCCTGCGTGGTGATCTCCTGCAGCACCGCGTCCGGGCGACGCAGACTCGTCAACTGGGCGACGATGTCGTTGAGGGCGGCCAGTTCGGAGGCCTGCCGACGCCGTTGCTCAAGCAGCGCGCCGATCCGGAGCGCCAGGCCCGCCTCCCGCTCGACCTGGGACGCGTCCGCGCCCTGCTGGAGCAGTTCGTCGCGATGCCGGGCCAGGCGACCGGCCGACGCGTCGGCCAGCAGCAGATCGAGCCATGACGTTGACGTACTCACCACCGACCTCCTTGCCGGACTCGACTTCCGCGAGGCGGCGCGGACGGTATGTCGAGACCGCACACTGTCCTCTCCGGATGCGGTGAGGTCTGCACATACTGCCTGGGCGCCGTCGAAAATACCTTCGGAGCATGACCGAAACAGTGAGCACGCCGGCTGCTCCGGCCGAGCAGCGCGGCCAGGCCAACATCATCAAGCCGGGGATCGGCTTGCCCGCTCCCGCCGAGAACCTCTCGTCGGCCGAGGAGCGCCTGCTGCGGAAGCGGGAACTCGCGGCCGCGTTCCGGCTCTTCGGCAAGTTCGGGTTCGGCGAGGGGATCGCGGGCCACGTCACGGTGCGTGACCCCGAGTACCCGGATCACTTCTGGGTCAACCCGTTCGTCATGAGCTTCCATCACATCAAGGTCTCCGACCTGCTGCTCGTCAATCAGAAGGGCGAGGTCGTCGAGGGCCGCGGGCAGGTGAACCTGGCCGGTTTCTACATCCACTCCGAGGTGCACGAGGCGCGACCGGACGTGGTGGCCGCCGCGCACGCGCATTCGCTCCACGGCAAGGCCTTCGCCTCGCTCGGCGTGCCGTTGGACCCCATCACCCAGGACGCCGCGGCCTTCTACCGCGATCACGCGGTCTACGACTACTACGGGGGGCCGGCCGGCTACCGGGAGGAAGGCCGGCGCATCGCCGCGGCGCTGGGCGGCCACAAGGCGGCGATCCTCCAGAACCACGGCCTGATCACCGTCGGGCACAGCGTGGGCGAGGCGGCCTGGTGGTTCATCACGATGGAGCGGTCCTGCCAGGCCCAGCTCCTCGCCATGGCGGCGGGCAAGCCCATCTCCATCGACCACGAGACCGCCGAGTTCGCGCAGCGCGAGGTCGGCACTCCTTACGCGGGCTGGCTCAGCTTCCGGCCGTTGTGGGAGCAGATCATCCGGGAGCAGCCGGACCTGTTCGACTAGACCGGCGCCGGAGTCTCCTTCCCGGCGCCCGTCGGAGGCGTGAGGCCCGTTCCGCGGAGCCGTCACGACCGGCCCTGACGGGACTGCACCTGCCAGCGCCCCTGGGCATTGCGGGCGAGGTCGACCGGAAGGCCGAAGCAGGCGCCGACGCTCTCCGCGGTGAGCACCTGGTCCACCGGGCCCCGGACGAGGACGCGTCCCGCACGCAGGAGCACGGCGTGCGTCGTACCGGACGGCAGCTCCTCCAAGTGATGGGTCACGATGACGGTGGCCAGCTCCGGTCGGGCGGTGCGCAGCCCGTCGAGGCTGTCGATCAGCTGCTCGCGGCCCGGGAGATCGAGACCGGTGGCGGGCTCGTCCAGGAGCAGAACGTACGGGTCGGGCAGCAGAGCGCGGGCGATCAGAACTCGCCCGCGCTCGCCCTGCGAGAGCACCGGCCAGCGTGCGTCGGCCCGCGCGGACATGCCGAACAGGGAGAGCAGTTTGTCGGCCGACGCTTCCTGCCCGGGGGGCGGTGACCAGCGAGGGGAGCGCTCGACCGTGCCGGTGAGTCCGGTGAGGACGACCTCGGACACCCGCAGGGGCGAGGTGAGCGGGTGGCGTGGGTTCACGTGCCCGACAAGGCCGCGCAGCTCGCGGACGTCGACCCGGCCGAGGGCACGGCCCAGGATCTCGACCGTGCCGCGGGTGGGGTGGCCGACGGCGCCGAGCAGACCGAGCAGGGTGGACTTGCCGGCGCCGTTGGGGCCGAGCAGGGCCCAGTGTTCGCCCCGGCGGACGGTCAGGGAGACCCCGTCGAGCAGGAGTCTGCCGTCGCGGACGACATCGACCCGGTCGGTCCGGAGCACGGGGGTGTGAGGCACGAGTACTACTTCCGTTCCATCGCCGACGGCCCGCCACAGGGCGGGCCGTCACGGTTCCTGCCGGTCAGCTGTCCTGTATGTCCAGCCAGCGACGCACGCTGTCGTCGTGTTCGCCCAGCCGAGGGGGCGCGGTGTGGCCGCGGGGGACGGTGCCGTCGAAGCGGATGGCGGGGCCGGGCAGCTCGATCGGGCCGAGCGACGGGTGGTCCACCTCGATCACCAGGCCCTGGGAACGGGTCTGCGGACAGTCGTAGACCTGGTCCAGGGTGCGGACCTCCCCGGCCGGCACGCCCGCCGCCGCCAGCAGTTTCAGCCAGTGCGCCGCCGGCCGTTCCGCCAGCGCCTTCTCGACGGCCTCCCGCAGGTCCTCGCGGTGGGCCACCCGCCGGGCGTTGCCGTCGAACCTCGGGTCCTCGGCGTCGAGCCCCACGATCCCGGCGAACCTCACCCACAGGGCGTCGTTGGCGACCGCCGCCTGGATGGCTCCGCCCTCGCAGCGGAACAGGCCGTACGGAGCGATCGACGGGTGATGGTTGCCGGTCGCCCGGGCGACCTCGCTGGCCACCGTGTACCGCGTGCCCTGGTAGGCGTGCACGCCGACGATCGACGCGAGCAGAGACGTACGGACGACCTTGCCGAGTCCGGTGCGGCCGCGTTCGTACAGCGCTGAGAGCACGCCGTACGCGCCGTTCATGCCCGCCAGCAGATCCCCGATCGGCACCCCGATGCGCGTGGGGCTTTCCGGGGCCGGCCCGGTCAGGCTCATCAGCCCGGCCTCGCCCTGGGCGATCTGGTCGTAGCCGGGACGCCCGCCCCACGGACCGTCGTGTCCGAAGCCGCTGATCGAGAGGATCACCAGACGGGGATTGAGCTCATGGAGCCGTTCTGCGGAGAAGCCGAGCCGGTCCATGACGCCGGGCCGGAAGTTCTCGATGAGCACGTCGGCGCGGACCACGAGCCGGGTGAGGAACTCGACGCCCTCCGCCGACTTCAGATCGGCGGTCACCGACTCCTTGTTGCGGTTGCAGGACAGGAAATACGTCGACACCGGCTCGTCGGCCGGGCCGACGAACGGCGGTCCCCAGCCGCGTGACTCGTCGCCTGTGCCCGGGGCCTCGACCTTGATGACCCGGGCACCCAGGTCGCCGAGCATCATCGCGGCATGGGGTCCGGCGAGGGCGCGGGAGAGGTCGATGACCAGGACGTCGTCCAGTGGGGCCGAAGCGGTCGAACTCATCGTTCACCGGCCCAGGCTGACGGAGACGTGCTTGCGCTGGGTGTAGCTGTCGAGCATGCCCTCCAGGGAGAACTCCCGGCCGATGCCGCTCTGCTTGAAGCCGCCGTACGACTGGCCGAGCACCTGGCCGCCGCCCTGGTTGACCTGGACCCAGCCGGCCTCCAGGGCGTGCGCGGTGCGCAGTCCCGCCCCGAGGTCGTGCGTCCACACGAACCCCGCGAGACCGAAGTGCGTGTCGTTGGCCATGCGGACGACGTCCTGCTCGTCCTTCCAGGGAATCGCGCACACCACGGGCCCGAAGATCTCCTCGGACGCGATCCGCCAGTCGTTCGCCACCCGGGCGAAGACGGTGGGCCGCACGTAGTACCCCTGCGCCAGCGGGCCGTCCGTCGGGGGAAGCCCGCCCAGCGCTACCTCCACCCCGGACTGCTCCATGCCCTCGGAGATGTAGTCGCAGACGCGGTCGAACTGCCGGCCGTTGACGATGGTGCCCATGTCGCTGGCCTCGTCGAGCGGGTCTCCGACCGTCAGCGCCGACAGCTTGTCCACCAGCTTCCCGACGAACGAGTCGAAGACCGACTCGTGCAGGAAGAGACGCGACCCCGCCGTGCACGACTGTCCCTGGCGGAAGAACCTCATCCCGGCGATGGTGCCGTCGACGACCCAGTCCTCGTCGGCGTCGGGGAAGACGATCTGCGGGCTCTTGCCGCCGAGTTCGAGGGACACCGGCACGATGCGCTCGGCGCCCTTCGCCATCACCCGGCGGCCGACCGCGGTGGACCCGGTGAAGGAGAGCTTGGCGATCCGGGGATGCGCGGTCAGCGCTTCCCCGGCCTCGGCGCCGTAGCCGGTGAGGACATTGAGCACGCCCTCGGGGAGGAAGCGCTGACAGATCCGGGCGACGGCCAGGGCGGCGAGAGGTGCGTCCTCGGCGAGTTTGAGCACCAGCGTGTTGCCGCTCACCAGGGCGGGCGCGATCTTCAGCGCCGAGAGCATCAGCGGGGCGTTCCACGGCACGATGGCGCCCACGACACCCAGCGGCTCGCGGCGCGAGTAGTCCAGGACGGTGGGGTCGAGCGGGATGCTCTCGCCCTTGGCCTCACCGGCGACGCCCGCAAAGTAACGGAAGCAGTCCACCACGAACTGCGTCTCGCCCCGCGACTGGGTCCGCAGCGCGTTGCCGTTCTCCAGTGACAGCAGACGGGCGATGCGCTCCTGCTCGGGTTCGAGTGCGTCCGCGATCCGCCGGAACAGATCGCCGCGGTCACGGGGGCGCAGATCGCGCCAGCCGGGGAAGGCACGGGCGGCGGCCTCGACCGCACGGTTCACGTCCTCGGCACCGGCGCGTGGGACACGGCCGACGACCGCCTTGTCGCGCGGGCTCTCGACGTCGATCCACTGTCCGTCGGCCGCCTCGGCCCATTCGCCGGCGATCAGCATCGGCGCGTCGCCGACGTGGCGCTCGCCGGAGGTCACGGAGTCTTGCACGGTGGTCACTGGCATGGGGTCCTTCGCTCCGAGGGCGTCGGCAGAGCAGGGGAGCGGCAGCGGTGGACACCGCGAACCGACGCGAGGGCAGGGCGTGGGGCGCAAGGCGTGGGAGGCCGAGGAGCGGCCGGAACGCCGGCGGATTCCCGCTGAGATGCGCAGGGGATTGCGTCCACAGTCAGACCTGCACAACTGCACTGGCAAGAGGCAATCGGGCACAGTTAGTGTGCAGACATGCACACTCCATCGGCGGTCAACCTGGACGACCTGCGCTACTTCCTGGCCCTCGCGCGGCACGGACGCCTGGTGTCGGCCGGGCACCGCCTGGGGGTGGAGCACACCACGGTCGCGCGCCGGGTCACCGCCTTGGAGAAGGCCCTGGGGCACCGGGTGTTCGAACGCACCCGGACCGGCTGGGAGCTCACCGACGCCGGTCGACGCCTTCTTCCGCACGCGGAGCGCATCGAGGAGGAAGCCCAGTTGGCCTTCGCGGCCGGTGAGGGCGAGGAACGGCCGATCTCGGGCGTCGTCCGGATCCTCGCCACCGACGCCTTCGGCTCGGTCATGGTCACCCCCGCGCTCGCCCCCTTGCATGCCCGCCACCCGCGCATCGGCCTCGAACTCGTCACCACGAGCGCTCTCATCAGCCGCCACACGGGCCAGTTCGACATCGCGATCACCCTGCACCGCCCCGAGCTGCCCAGGCTGCAGGTGCGCCACCTGTGCGACTACTCGCTGCGGCTGTACGCGGCGCCGTCGTACCTGCGTGGGACCAGGCCCATCCGTACCGCCGAGGACCTCGTGGACCACGAGATGGTCTGGTACATCGAATCGCTGCTCGACCTCCCCGAGCTACGGATCTTCGACGCGGTCTCCGAGAACGCGGCCTTCTCCTTCCGCAGCAGCAACGTGTTCGCGCAGCGGGAGGCCGTAGCCGCCGGCATCGGCGTGGGACTGCTGCCCTGCTTCCTGGCCGAAGGCGACCCAAGGCTGGAGCCGGTACTGCACGGTCAGGTCGACGTACCCGGAACGTTCTGGATGATCGTGCCGTCCGCGCTCGTCAACGTGGACCGGATCCGGATGGTCTGTGAGCACCTGGAGACCTGGCTGGGCGAGCGGGTGGACCTGCTGTGCCCGGCTGTCTGACGCCGGTAGCCCTACCCACCAAGGTGGGTGGCCGCCCACCACACCCACCTTCGGAGGTTCCCGGACGGGGCGTGCCCGGGTTCAGATGCCTCGGCAAGCATCCGCCCGCAGACGGAGCCGGGCACAGTCCAGGAGGAGGGAGCCATGAGCCACACCGTCAGCCCGCCACACAGCCGGACGACGACGGAGGCGACGGGCCGAGGCGTCTGCGGGAAACCTCGCTGACCTCGCTGAGGGACACACGCTGTCCCGCCGGGCCGGACGGGCGACCTGTGTGAGCCGACCGACCGAGTGACCGGGGCGCTCGCCGGGCCGACACGACGACGCAGGCCCGAGAACATTCGAGCCCTCCCCGACACGCCGCCGCGCCCGACGGGGTGCCCGCGCTCCTGCCCGCGCCCCGTGCGCGTTCATCTCGCCGTCCGCGCCGCCTCGGTCCGCCGGTACGGCCGTACCCCGGGGCTTCCGACGCACCAGTGCGGGCCCGCCCCCCCACCATCCCGACGATGGGACGAACCACCGTGAACACCCTGACAGAAGACCAACTCGCCATCGCGGAGACCACCTTGGACTTCGCTCGCGAGCATCTCGCCCCGAACGCCATCGACTGGGACCAGAACAAGCACTTCCCGATCGACGTCCTGCGCAAGGCGGCCGGCTTCGGACTCGGTGGCGTCTACGTGGCGGAGGACGGCGGGGGATCCGCTCTGACCCGTCAGGACGGCGTGCTGATCTTCGAGGCACTGGCCACCGGCTGCCCGTCCATCGCCGGGTACCTGTCGATCCACAACATGGTCGCCTGGATGATCGACAAGTACGGGTCTCCGGAGCAGCGCGGCCGCTGGCTCGCCGACGTCTGCAGCATGGAAAGCCTCGGCAGCTACTGTCTCACCGAGCCGGGCGCCGGCTCCGACGCCTCCGCCATGACCACCCGCGCGGTCCGCGACGGCGGTCACTACGTCCTGGACGGTGTCAAACAGTTCATCTCGGGCGCCGGTGCCTCCCAGGTGTACATCGTGATGGCCCGTACCGGGGAAAGCGGCCCCCGGGGCATCTCGGCCTTCGTCGTCGAACGCGACGACGAAGGGGTGTCGTTCGGCCCGAACGAGCGGAAGATGGGATGGAACGCCCAGCCCACCCGTCAGGTCGTCCTGGACGGGGTACGGCTGCCCGCCGACCGGCTGCTCGGCGGGGAGGGCAACGGGTTCCGCATCGCGATGAGCGGGCTCAACGGAGGCCGCCTCGGGATCGCCGCCTGCTCGCTCGGCGGTGCACGGGCCGCCCTGGAGCGGACCACCGCCTACCTCGCCGACCGGCAGGCGTTCGGCGCCCGGCTGATCGACAATCCCGCCCTGCAGGCCCAGCTCGCCGACATGGCGACGGAACTGGAAGCCGCCCGCGCCCTGGTGTGGCGCGCGGCGACCGCCCTCGACCTGGCCGCCGCCGACGCACCGCAGATGTGCGCGATGGCCAAGCGCTTCGCCACCGACACCGGATTCGCCGTCGCCGACCGCGCCCTGCAACTGCACGGCGGGTACGGCTATCTCAGCGAGTACGGCATCGAGAAGATCGTCCGCGATCTGCGGGTGCACCAGATCCTGGAAGGCACCAACGAGATCATGCGCGTCATCGTCGGCCGCTCACTCGTCGGAGCCGCCTGATGAGCAACACCTTCCACGAGGACCCGGTCCTCATCAGACGCGACGGCCGCGCAGGGTGGATCGTGCTCAACCGGCCGAAGGCGCTCAACGCCCTCACCCACGAGATGGTGGGCCGGATCGCCGCCGCCCTGGACACCTGGGAGCAGGACGACGCCGTGGAACTCGTCGTCATCACCGGAGCCGGCGAGCGCGGACTGTGCGCCGGCGGTGACATCCGAGCCATCCACGAGGACGCCCTGAGCGGCGACGGCGAGGCCACCCGGCTGTTCTGGCGGGACGAATACCGACTCAACGCCCGCATCGCCCGCTACCCCAAGCCGTACGTCGCCGTGATGGACGGCATCGTGATGGGCGGCGGGGTCGGCGTCTCCGCTCACGGCAGCGTACGGATCGTCACCGAACGCACCAGGATCGCGATGCCGGAGACCGGCATCGGTCTCGTCCCCGACGTCGGGGGCACCCACCTCCTCGCGCGTGCCCCTGGTGAGCTCGGCACGCACCTCGCCCTCACGGCGGGGGCGGTCGGCGCGGGCGACGCGCTGCTGTGCGGCCTCGCCGACCACTTCGTCCCCTCCGACCGGCTGGAGGCGTTCTTCGCCGACCTGGCCGAGCACGATCTCCTAAAGGTGCTGGAGCGGCACACCGCCCAGCCTCCGGAAGCGGCGTTGGCGGGGCACCGGCCGTGGATCGACGCGTGCTACGCGGCCGACACGGTCGAACGCGTGCTGGACAACCTGGCCGGCAGCGGACACCCCGTCGCCGCCGAAGCGGCACTCCAGATCGCCGCCAAGTCCCCGACGGCGGTGAAGGTGGCGCTCGCCGCCCTGCGCCGCTCCCGTCGACTGGGAACGCTGGAGGCCGTGCTGGACCAGGAGTTCCGGGTCTCCTGCCAGGCCCTGGTCTCTCCCGACCTGCCCGAGGGCATCCGCGCCCAGGTGATCGACAAGGACCGCTCACCCCGCTGGAATCCGGCCAGCCTGGCAGCCGTGACCGACGAGGCGGTGGCCCGCTTCTTCGCCCCGCTCGGCGACCGTGAACTCGGCCTCGCCCCCACCCCTCTCCTGGAGCAGACGTGACACTCGCGATCGGATTCATCGGACTCGGGAACATGGGCGGTCCGATGGCCGCCAACCTCGTTTCGGCCGGCCACCGTGTCACCGGGTACGACCTCGTACCCGAGGCGCTGAAGCAGGCCGAGGCCGCCGGCGTCTCGATCGCCGGCAGCGCGGCCGAGGCGGTGTCGGAAGCCGATGTGGTGATCACCATGCTGCCGGCCGGCCGGCACGTCCTGGACACCTACCGTGCCCTGCTGCCCGCGGTGAAGCCGGCGACGTTGTTCGTCGACTGCTCCACCATCGATGTCGAGGACGCCCGGGCGGCCCACGAGATCGTCGCGGCAGCCGGGCACCAGGCGGTCGACGCCCCGGTCTCCGGCGGTGTGGCGGGCGCGAGCGCGGCCACCCTCACCTTCATGGTCGGCGCCGGGGAGGCGGAGTTCGCCGCGGCGCGGCCCGTCCTCGAAGCCATGGGCAACAAGATCGTCCATTGCGGCGAGTCCGGCGCCGGACAGGCCGCGAAGATCTGCAACAACATGATCCTCGGCATCTCGATGATCGCGGTCAGCGAAGCGTTCGTCCTGGGCGAGCGGCTGGGGCTGAGCCACCAGGCGCTCTACGACGTCGCGTCCACGGCCTCGGGCCAGTGCTGGGCGCTGACCAGCAACTGTCCCGTGCCGGGGCCGGTCCCGGCCAGCCCGGCCAACCGAGACTACGCGCCCGGCTTCGCTTCCGCCCTGATGGCCAAGGACCTGGGGCTCGCCGTGGACGCGGCCATGACAGCCGACATGACACTCGAACTGGGCCGGCGCGCATCCGAGTTGTACCGGTCCTTCGCCGACGGAGCCGGCGCCGGTCTGGACTTCTCCGCCATCGTCCGGCAGATCAGGAAGCAGGTGACGCAGTGAGCGACCACGAGACCGTTCTGGTCGAACGCAAGGGACGGGTCGGACTGATCACCCTCAACCGCCCCGAGGCGCTCAACGCACTCAACACCCGGCTGATGAATGAGACCGTGGACGCGGCGACCGCGTTCGACCGCGACCCGGAGATCGGCGCGCTGGTCATCACCGGTTCCGAGAAGGCGTTCGCGGCCGGCGCCGACATCAAGGAGATGCGGGAACTCACCTTTGCCGACGCCTACCTCGGCGACTGGTTCGCCGCCTGGGACCGCCTCGGACAACTGCGCAAGCCGGTGGTCGCGGCGGTCGCGGGCTACGCCCTGGGCGGAGGCTGCGAGTTGGCGATGCTCTGCGACATCCTGCTGGCCGCCGACACGGCGAGGTTCGGGCAGCCGGAGATCAGACTCGGAGTCATTCCCGGCATCGGCGGGTCCCAGCGTCTCACCCGGGCGGTGGGCAAGGCCAAGGCGATGGAGCTGTGCCTGACCGGGCGAATGATGGACGCCGAGGAGGCGGAGCGTGCCGGACTGGTGTCACGGATCGTGCCGGCCGCGGACCTGCTCGGCGAGGCACTGGCGGTGGCCGAGACCATCGCATCCATGTCCGAACCGGCCGCGGTGATGCTGAAGGAAAGCGTCAACCGCGCCTTCGAGACCAGCCTCGCGGAGGGCGTCCGCTTCGAACGCCGGATGTTCCACGCGACCTTCGCCCTGTCCGACCAGAAGGAGGGCATGGCGGCCTTCGTGGAGAAACGAGCCCCCAGATTCACTGACCGCTGACCCGCGCGGCGGAGGAAATCCTTGCCGGAAAGTGACCATTGTGGGGATAATCTTTCCGATTATCCCCGAATTATGGGGTAGGTCGGCAACCTTTTGCGCAGTGCGGCGCCTAAAATCGACCCCCAACAGAGTTGTTGTGGGAAGAACTGCTACAGACCCCGAGTCCGGTGTCGGCGCTCTGCGACACCGACGTTCCCGTTGAGGAAGGTCGTCCCGGCCAGGCTCGGGCTCGTGCCTCCAGGCTTTCCGGGCCAGGCCGAATCGCGTCCGCACCCTGCCTGAGGACCCATTGCACGGCGACCAGGAAGACGACATGAACCCACTCGCGAGTCAGCCACCCGTCGCGGTCATCGGTGCGGGCGCGATCGGCCTCTCGTTGGCCTCCGCGCTCGCCCGAACCGGGCGGCCCATCACCATCTGCGGCGGGCGTGCGCCTGTTGACCACATCAAGGTCACCGAGGACGGAGTTGCGGAGACCTGGCCGGTTCGCCACGTGACCGACCCGGCCGACATCGCGGGACACGCCACCGCGATCGTCGCCGTGAAGGCGCACCAGACGGCGGCGGTGGCGGACTGGCTGCGCGCACTCGCGCACCCGGAGACGACGGTGCTCGTCGCGCAGAACGGCGTCGAGCAGCGTGAACGCGTTCTGCCGTACGTAGGACCCGCGCACATCGTGCCCGGCGTCGTCTACCTGAACTGCGAGCGCACCGCACCCGGGCACGTGATCCTCCGGCGGGCCGGCGCGCTCGACGTGGCCGTGCCGGACGACCCGGCCGGCATCGCCCTCGCCGCCGAGCTGAACACCGGCAAGATGCGCGCCTCGGTCGAGCCCGACCTGAAGACGGTGGCGTGGACGAAGCTGCTCACGAACATCACCGCCAACCCCCTGACCGCCCTGACCGGCCGGCGCGCCGACATCATGCGGGATCCCGAGATCGAGCGCATCGCCCGGAACATCATGGCCGAAGCCATCCAGGTGGGCCGGGCCGAAGGCGCGGTGCTCGCCGACGGGCACGTCGACCGTGCCATGCACTGGCTGCAGCACGTCCCTCCGGGCAGCACCACATCGATGCGGGAGGACCGCCTCGCCGGCCGGCCGCTCGAACACGACGCTCTCACCGGAGCCGTGGTACGCGCCGCCGAACGCCACGGCATCGACGTTCCGACGAACCGGTTCGTCCTCGCCCTCCTGTCCACCATCGAGCCGACCGAGGTGACCGCATGAAGATCTCACAACGGGCCCAGGCCGTGGCCCCGTTCTACGCCATGGAGTTCGGCAAGCACGCCGCCGCACTGGAGGCGCAAGGGCACCACGTCGTCAAACTCAGCATCGGCGAGCCGGACTTCGGTGCGCCCCCGGCTGTCCTGGACGTGATGCGCGAGGTCATGGACGGCAGGCCCATGACCTACACGGCGGCACTCGGACTCCCGGCGCTGCGGCAGGCGATCGCGGACTTCTACCTGACCCAGCACGACGTCGTGGTCGACCCGTCCCGGATCATCGTGACCTCGGGAGCCTCGGCCGCGCTCGTGCTGGTCACCGCCGCGCTCGTCGACCCGGGCGACGAGGTGCTCATCGGGGACCCGTCCTACCCCTGCAACCGGCAGATCGTGGAGAGCTTCGGCGCCCGGGTCGCACTCGTACCGACGACCGCCGAGACCCGCTTCCAGCTCGACGCGGCTTCGGTGCGCTCGCGTTGGACGGACCGGACGCGCGGCGTCATGGTCGCGACTCCGTCCAACCCGACCGGCACCTCGGTGCCCGTGGACGAGCTGGCCTCGATCTGCGACCTCGCCCGTGAGCGTGGGGCCTGGCGCATCGTCGACGAGATCTACCTCAATCTGAGCGATCACGATGCCCAGGGTCGGCCGCCGCGCAGCGCGCTGTCGTCGGACGCCGACGCCGTCGTCATCAACAGCTTCTCGAAGTACTTCGGCATGACCGGCTGGCGCCTGGGCTGGTGCGTCGCTCCGGAGCCGCTCGTGCCGGCGATCGAGCGCCTGGCCCAGAACTACTTCCTCTGTGCCTCCGCCCCCGCCCAGCACGCCGCCCTGGCCTGCTTCGCTCCCGAGTCGCTCGCAGTCTGCGAGGCCCGTCGTGTCGAGCTCGCCGAGCGACGTGGCCTTGTCGTCGACGGCCTGGAACGGATCGGGCTGCCGGTGCCGGTTCCGCCCGACGGCGCGTTCTACGTCTACTTCGACGTCAGCGGCACCGGCCTCACCTCATGGCAGTTCTGTGAGCGAGCCCTCCAGGAGGCTCACGTCGCCCTCACTCCGGGCCGGGATTTCGGGGTAAACACCGCGGACACACACGTCCGGCTCTCCTATGCGGCGTCGATGAACGACCTGCACGAAGGCATCGACCGGCTCGAGAAGTTCCTGGCCACGCTGCATTGAACCGAGCGGTTGAGGGTGGCCGACCGGCCTTGCCCACCGCAGCGGGCCTTTCCCAGGCAGGTCACAGCACGGACGGTGGATCAGCCGGGGTCTGAGCTTGTTCCGCTTTGACGGACACCATCGGTGTGGTGGTCAGGCTGCGAGTGCGGTCTCGTATTCGGCGGGACTGCGATAGCCGAGGCTGCTGTGCAGCCGGTGCGAGTTGTACCAGCCCTCGATGAAATCGAAGATCGCGGTGCGGGCGGCGGCCCGGCTGGGCCAGGAGATGGCGCCGAGCAACTCCCTCTTGATGGTGGCGAAGAACGACTCGGCGAGTGCGTTGTCCCAGCACTGTCCGGTGCGGCCGACCGACAGACGCACCCCCAACTGGTCTGCCAGCGATGCGAATTGCCGGCTGGTGTACTGACAGCCGCGATCCGAGTGAAAGATCACCGGCCGGGTGGGACGGCGTTTTCGACAGGCGGCCGTGAGGGCATCGGCGACCAGATCGGTCCGCAGGTGGTCGGCAGTCGCCCAGCCGACCACGCGACGGGAGGCGATGTCTAGGACGGTGGCCGGATAGAGCCAGCCCTCCTCCGTGGCGATGTAGGTGATGTCGCCGCACCAGCGGGCATCCAGGCCGGCAGGGTCGGGCTGGAAGTCCCGGACGACGAGATCGGGCCGCAGGGCAGCTCGTGGATCGGGGATCGTCGTCTGGTGCCGTCGTCTGCGGTGTCGGCCCTGCAGTCCGGCAGCCCGCATCAGCCGCGCGACACGTCGGCGGCCGCATCCGGCGCCTGCCCGCTTGAGCACGGCATGGACGCGCGGGGCGCCGTAGGTTCCCCGCGATCGCGTGTGGACGTCGGCGATCTGTTCCGCCGGCTCGGCGTCACGGACCGCGCGGGGACCAGGCTTGGCAGTGCTGCGGGCATAGAAGGCGGTCCGGGAGACCTTCAGCAGCTCACACGCTCGTTTGACGCTGTGACCTGCACGCTTCTCCGCCTCGATGAACGGGTGCACCGTCACCGGGTCTCCTTCGCGAAGAAAGCCGTCTTAGATTCAACTGGTCAGAGCAACAGTGCTGGTTGAGGACGGTATACGTGGCGAGATTGGGTCGGCCGGGGATGTCGGATGAGATGAAGGCCGACCTGTGGCGGCGGTGGAGGTGCGGGGAGTCGATCAGCGTCATTTCGAGACAGATCGGCAAGCCACCCGGCTCGGTGTTCACCGTCCTCAAGCACCACGGTGGAATCGCTCCCGTGCCCCGCAGGGCGCGCGCTGGAAGCCTGACCTTGAGGGAGCGAGAGGAGATCTCACGCGGGCTTTGTGCCGGCCGTTCCTACCGGGCGATCGCCGCTTTGCTGGGGCGTGCGGTGTCGACGATCAGGCGTGAAGTCGGCAACAACGGCGGACGCGACGTCTATCGGGCAATCGCTGCGCAGGAACGGGCAGTTGACCGTGCCCGGCGCCCGAAACAGTGCCTGCTGGCCGCCAGACCGGCACTCAGGCAGACGGTACTGACCCTGCTCTGCCAGGAGTGGTCACCCGAGCAGATAGTTGGCCACCTTCGTCGTTTTCACGGGGGTGACCCGGCGATGGAGATCAGCCACGAAACGATCTACCGGTCGGTCTACACCACCCGGTGGAAAGTGATTCCCCGCGAGCTCTGCAAGCGTCTTCGCACCGGCCGCCCGATCCGGAAGAACAAGCGACACACGGTGAAGGGGCAATGGCGCTCGCAGATCACCGATGCCCGGCCGATCGAGGAGCGCCCTCAGGCCGCGCAGGACCGCAGCGAGCCCGGGCATCTGGAAGGCGATCTGGTGATCGGCTCGAACAACAGTCAGGTCGCCACGCTGGTCGACCGGAAGACGCGGTTCCTCACGGTCGTGAAACTCGCCAGCCGCCACACCAGCGTGGCCGTTCCAGCTCTGGCAGAGGCATACACGCGCATGGACTCCCGACTACACGGCACGCTGACCTGGGATCGCGGCATGGAACTGGCAGCCCACAAGCGTCTCAGCACTGACACCGGCGTCGACGTGTTCTTCGCAGCCCCGCGCAGCCCCTGGCAGCGAGGCACCAACGAGAACACCAACAAGCTGCTCCGGCAGTACCTGCCCAAAGGCACCAACCTGTCGACGTTCAGCCAGGACGACCTCGTGCCTTCCCCCGCGAAAGTGGACACGCGTTCGGGTGATCATGCGGCCAGCGTGAGCTTATCGGACTCCTGCTGGTGCTGGTTTTCATAGGCCATGGGGCTGAGGTGTCCGTTGGCGGAGTGCCTGCGGCGGGTGTTGTAGCGGGTGAGCCACCGGAAGACGGTGCGTCGGCAGAGTTCCGTTCCCGGGTAGTGGTGGGCACCGCGTAGGGTCTCGCGCTTGAGGGTGGCGTGGAAGCTCTCGCGGGCGGCGTTGTCGGCGGAGGTGCCGACCGCGCCCATGGACTGGGTGAACCCCAACTCACCGCACAGGTCGGCGAATTCACGCGATGTGTACTGGGCGCCGTGATCGGAGTGGAAGACCGCGCCGCTCAGGCCGCCGCGGGTGGCGGCTGCCATCCGCAGAGCGTCGGCGACGAGTTCGGTGCGCGTGTGGGCGGCGATGGACCAGTCGGCCACCCGGCGGCTGAAGCAGTCCAGGACAGTGGCCAGATAGAGGAACTGGCCGTCCCCGGTGGGGAGGTAGGTGATGTCGCCCATGTACTTGACTCCAGGCATGGGGGCGGTGAAGTCCCGCTGGAACAGGTCCGGGACCGGTGTCGCCGACGGCTCGGGGATCGTGGTGCGGACCCGTCTGCGCAGGCGTATGCCCTGGATGGAGAACTTGCGCATCACGCGGGCCACCCGTTTCTCGTTGATCCTCCGGCCGTCGGCGCGGAGCTCTGCGGTGACCCGCGGGGAGCCGTAGGCGCCGTCGGAGTCGGCGTGGACGGCGCGGACCTGTTCGGCCAGGGCCCGGTCGGCGGCCTGCCGCGCGGTCCGCGCGTCGGCCCCGTCCCTCCGCTTGTAGCAGCTGGAGCGGTTCACGCCCAGCACCTGGCACAGCCGCTTCACGCCGAAGGCGTCCCGGTGGTCGTGGACGAACTGGAAGCGGTTCACCAGTTCGTCCCGCCGGCGAAATACTTGGCCGCCCTGCGCAGGATGTCCCGCTCGGTGGCCAGCTTCCGCTCGCTCGCCTCAAGCTCGGCGACCCGGGCCTCCAGCTGCCGGATCCGCTCGTCCGGGCCGGCGGAATGCGCCGGCTGTCCTGCCCGGGCCGGCTCTGCCCCACCTGCCCGAGCGGTCGCCGGGGCGACGCCGCGACGCTCCCGGTCCCGAAGCACCCACTCACGCAGCGTCGCTCTGTTGATGCCCAGGTCAGCGGCGATGCTCTTGTAGGTCGCCCCGGGCGTGGACCCGTACAGGGCCACGGCATCGGCCTTGAACTCGTCCGAGTAGTCCTTCATCGCCATCGGCGGTGTTCTCGCTTCCTCCGGATCAAGCAGATCCAGTATCAGCGTGTCCACCACTCAGGGGGAGGCCCCCTCGACGCCATCGCGGCGAAGCTGAACAACCGCCCCCGCAAGTGCCTGGGATTCCGCACCCCGGCAGAGAGTGTTGCCTTGACCGGTTGAATCTAAGCTTGGCGATCTGACCGACCGAGCGGTCACCGCGTCGGCACAGCTCGACGATCTCCGCCTTGAACTCCGGCGTGAACGAGCGACGAGGGCGAGGCTTCTTCTTCCCCATGCTCTCCATGATGGACATCCTCTCCCGGGGCTGAACCCCTGATCTCGGATGTCCGTCAAAGCGGATCAAGCCCACTACCAGCGGCTCGGATTTACCGAACACGCCGACCTGATGGTTCTCAAGCCGGCCGGTGGGCAGTGGTTGGAGCTCGGACTGGCGCGTTCGTAGCCTCGCGTGGGGAGGCGCGCCTGCGGCGGTGGTGTGCTGCCGGAAAGGGACTCAACTCGGCTGCGGGCCCGGCACATCAGCGTCGATGGCCGGTTTCGGCGGTATGCGATGGGGACGGTGGCGGGGGTGCTGTGCTGATCTGGCTGATGTGCTTGGCCGGTTGCTGAGGGCTGGTCCGGCGGGTGCCGATTTCGTGGGCGAGTTCTTCGGTGAGGTCGGCGAGGAGGTCAGCAGGAGTGAAGGTGGACGCATTGATGGCCCAGGTGGGCCGGTCGGGGTTGTCGCCTGCCCAGATGGTCCAGGAAGTGAGGCTGGCGTTCGGGTTCTTGGCGGTGAAGGCGTCGAGCGTGAGTCCGGCGTCTTCCTGGGTGGACTTCCAGTGCAGCCAGTGTCCTTGTGCCGTGGATGTCCAGCCGGCGTCGGTGAGGGGGCGGGTGTCTGCGCGACGCTCTTCTCGGTGATGGGGCTGTCGAGGCTTGTGTCCCATTCCCCGTGGGCGAGGGATATGAGGAGGCTGTTCAGGGGTCCGGCTGGGGTGTTTGCCGTCAGGGTGAGGTGCCACATCTGGTCGGAGACGGGCGTCTCATAGGCGGCGATGGTCCAGGCGTCCTCGCGAGGGTCGGCTTCGTGCAGGAGTTGGATGCGCAGGGTCTGTGACTCGTCGATGACGTGTGTGGTGTCGTTGGAGAAGGTCTGGTACTTCTCCCAGTCGCCGTTGTTGTCGAGGAAGACGTTGAAGACGGCCTCTTGGTCGCCGGGATCGGCGGCATAGGCGGGTACCCGCTTGACCAGCGGCGCGGCGGTGGCGGTCGGGGCCGTGTCTGGAGGGGCGAGGCTGGTGCGGGCGTGGGCGGTGTGGCCTTCGGTGTCGGTCATGGGTGCGGGGCCGGGGACTACGTGGGCCTGTTCGAAGGCGGTGAGGGCCTGGGCCGGTGAGACGAAGGCGTGGGTGATGCGGCGCAGGTGGTTCTCGCCCCGCAGGTGGACGCTTTTGCCGCTGTCTCGGTAGGTTCCGACGGCCACGGTGTCCCAGCCGGTGTCGGCGTGGGCGTGGGCATGGATGACGAGGCGGCCGTCGCGGATCGCGTCGTGGATCTTCTGCGCTTGGTCGGTACGTCCGCGGATCTCGTCGCGGCTGGGGCGGGGGTCAGGGTAGGTGATCCACGGCCATTCCTCGTCGATGGCTTCCTGCAGGCTCGGGGTGATCTCGGCGGTGATGCCTTCGGCGTGCAGGGCGTGGGTGGCCTTCTGGGCCCAGTGCGGTTCCTCGCGGTCGATCCGGGCCAGGACCATGGGGTGTTCGTCGAGGGAGTCGAAGCCGTGCGCGGTCAGGAGGGCCTGGGCGGTGCGGTAGTGGCTGCCGGTCAGGCGTGCGATGACGGCGGTGGGGTGGGCGGGATGTGCGTCGAGGAAGACCTGGGCGTCGAGGCGGACGGGGGCGTCGGGAGGAATACCGGGCATAGAAGGCGGTCTCGTTTCGGGCCCGATCGGCGGAGGGCCGGGCCCGATAGCGGGGTCATCGGTGAGCGCGTGGGGTGGTCAGCGCGGGTTGGGGTGGAGGGCCGGTCGCGCGGGGCGGTTGCCCGTGGCGGGCCGGCCGGCTTTCGGCGGGAGTGGGTGGGACTGCGGTGGCGCGTATCCAGCGGGTGCGCAGGGAGTTGAGGTCCGCGAGGGCGCGACGGCTGCCGGTGACGAGCTGGTGGGGGGTGTTGGCCAGGTCGTCGGTGTAGGCGGTGATCCATGCGGCGACCGTCTGGGCGCGGGCGAGGAGAGCGCGCTGGAGGATCTTCTCGCCCCAGTACTCGGGTGAGCTGGCGGGCGTGGAGACCAGGGACATCAGGTCCTTGGGGGTGAGGGAGCCGGTGAGCACGCCACGGTGCTGGGCTTCGCCGAGGACGGTGACGGGGTCGACCATGTCGCCGCGGTGGACCAGGGCGGTGATGGACTGCCAGAGCGCGGCGTGCAGCGGCAGCAGGAAGTCCGCCTCGGTCAACCACCGCAAGTGCTGGACCTTGCCGCGCGCCACCGCGTCGGGCTTGCACAGGATGACCGCCCAGCGGTCGAAGTCGATGCCCTCGCCCTCCACCACCGCACCGCTCGTCGGCCGGCCGCCACTCACTCGGAACCGCCGCCCGAAGTCGCAGCGCAGACCGGCCACTTGCGTTCCATGAGCCAGCGCAGGCCAGGATCGAGCGCGGCCAGGACATCCGGGTCGAACGCCGTCGTCTGGTCGTGCTGGATCTGCCGGTACAGCTCGAACAGCAGCACTGCCTGCTGCCAGTACGGATCCAGGTCCAGGCCCGCAATGCGCTCGGCGGTGTAGCGGCGATAGTTCGTGCGGAGCACGTGTTCGTGGTGCAGTACGTCCGCGATGGTTGAACCATCGGTGTCCCGCGGCATCTCCGGAAACGGGAAGGACGGCGGCGCCGACCGGGAGTCCGCCTCCGCCAGGACTCGCTCGACACGCTCGGCGTCGCTGTCGTTGACGTGGGCGGAGCCGATCGTGTGCGTGTACGTCCCCAGCTCCAGGCCGAGTTGGATTGCCGCGTACTCGTGGATCATCGTGAAGGAGAAGACGTCGGACAGCAGGCCGCAGTCGAGGTCGTTCGCCCGCATGTTGCACACCATGTGCAGTCGCCCGTCGCGCAGCAGCAGGTGCAAGCCGGCCAGGCATGCGACGTCGGGGTTGTCGAGGTCGGCGAGTTCCTTCGCCTCGAACACCGGCAGGTAGCCGCGTTTGCTGTCGGCCTCGTTCAGCAGCAGCTTCACCACCTGGTCGAACTGAGACTTGCCGCCACGGATCGGGCTGAACAGCGAATGTCCGTAGGCGGACCCGCCGAGACGGATGCCGTCGGCGCTGCTGGCGTGCATGGACGTCGAGTAGTAGCCGATCATCTCCAGGTCCCGGTGGCAGGGCTTCGGCGTAGTCGGCTGACGTCCGCTTCCCGACGGTTGATCAGGTTGGGCGGGGTCCGATGCAGAACAGGCACGGATGCCCGTGATCATGGAGTTCT
>NZ_FOFF01000103.1 GCF_900110755.1 Streptomyces sp. yr375 | reverse complement strand
GACGGGCACTGAACGGGCACGGAACGGGCACTGAGCACAGCCGTTTCGCGGGCAGGGGTCGCCGGGCGTCAGGCCGGCGGCCCCTCCCCCGCATGCTCGCCAGGCGTAGCCAGACACCGGAAGGCGGAGGGACTGGGCCTGGGCGGTGAAGCGGCTATCTCAACCGCATCGACTACGGTCTGCGCAGCGACCTGATCCACACCAAGCCCGCCGCCCAGCAGGTCGGCTTCAGCTACGCCGAGCGCTGCGTCGTCTCGGGCGGCTGCTCCAGCCTGACCAAGGACACCAAGGCCAACTGGCCCGACGTGCCCTTCGACATGATCTGCGCGGCAAGCGCCAAGTGCACCACCCAGATCGGCCCGTCCTTCTTCACCCGCAAACGCCTCACCGACGTCACCACCTCGGTGTGGACCGGCACCGGCACCACCCGCCGGGACGTGGACACCTGGCATCTGGACCAGGACTTCCCCGACACCGGCGACGCCTCCTCGGCGAGCCTGTGGCTGAAGTCCATCCAGAACACCGGCAAGGCCAACACCACCGCGGCCGCCATGCCGCCGGTCGTCTTCGGCGGCGTCCAACTGCCCAACCACGTCGAGGGCAGCGGCCCGGACACCCTGCGCTACATCAAGTGGCGGGTGCGCACCATCAAGTCCGAGACCGGCTCCACCCTCACCGCCAACTACTCCGACCCCGACTGCGTCTGGGGCTCGAGCATGCCGGCGGACGTCGACAAGAACACCCGCCGCTGCTTCCCGGCCAAGTGGTCCCAGTCCGGGGCGACTCCGACCACGGACTGGTAACGGCAACGTCACCGAGTGGTCCTTCGACGCGCTCGGCCGCCTGCGGTCGGTCTGGAAGCCGGACCGCTCCCGCGCGCTCGGCGACGCCGCCAGCATCGTCTATGCCTACAGCGTCAACAACGACAAGGAGACCTGGGTCCGCACCGACGCCCTCAAGGCCGACGGGAAGACCTACAACAGCTCCTACGAGATCCTCGACGGCCTGCTGCGGTCCCGCCAGAAGCAGGTCCCCGCGCCGAACGGCGGCCGGGTGATCTCCGAGACCCTCTACGACGACCGCGGCCTGGCCTACATCACCAACAGCCAGATCCACGACGCCAACGCCCCCTCGGGCACCCTGGCCAACACCTTCCCCGGTTCCGTCCCCGCCTCCACCGAGACGGTCTTCGACGCCGCGGGACGCCCCACCGAATCGATCTTCCGGGTCTACGACCAGGAGAAGTGGCGCACCAAGACCGACGAGCAGGGCGACCGCACGGCCGTCACGGCAGCAGAGGGCGGCACCGGCACCCTGACGATCGCCGATGCCCGCGGCCGGATGACCGAACGCCGTGAGTACGGCGGCCCTGTCCCGACGGGCAGCGACTACACCAGCACACTGTACGAGTACACCCCCGGCGGCCAGCTCAAGAAGATCACCGGCCCGGACGGGGCGGTGTGGACGTACGGCTACGACCTGCGCGGCCGCAAGACCACCTCCACCGACCCCGACAAGGGCAGCGTCACCACCACCTACAACGACGTCGACCAGCCGGTGACCACCACGACGACCCTCGACGGCGTCTCCCGCACCCTGATCACCGACTACGACGAGCTCGACCGCAGTACCGGCACCTGGGACGGAACGAAGGACAACGCCCACCAACTGACGAAACTCACCTACGACTCCCTGGCCAAGGGACAGCCGACCGCTGCAATCCGCTATGTCGGCGGCACCACCGGCAAGATCTACTCCCAGGTCGTCACCGGCTACGACGCGCTCGGCCGCGCCAAGGGCACCAAGACCGTCCTCGCCGCCACCGACCCGCTGGTCGTCGCCGGCGCGCCGCAGACCTTCACCACCTCCACCGTCCACAACAGGGACGGCACGGTCCAGTCCACCTCGATGCCCGCGGTGGCGGGCCTGCCCGCCGAGACCGTGGCCAACAGCTACAACGACCTCGGCATGCTCACCGGCACCGACGGTATGACCGACTACGTCCAGAACATCGGCTACTCCCCGTACGGCGAGATCGAAGAAACCCGCCTGGGCACCTCCACCGGCGCCAAGCAGCTCCAGATCCTCAACCGCTACGAGGACGGCACCCGCCGACTGGCCAACACCCACACCGTCGACCAGACCAACACCGGCTACACCAGCGACGTCGACTACGCCTACGACACCACCGGCAACGTCATGTCGATCACCGACAAGGCAGGTAGCAAGGACACCCAGTGCTTCACCTACGACGGCTACCGCCGTCTGACCGAAGCCTGGACCCCGTCTTCCAACGACTGCGTCACCGTCCGCTCGGCGTCCGCCCTCGGCGGCCCGGCCCCGTACTGGACCAGCTGGACCTACAAGCCCGGCGGCCTGCGCGACACCCAGACCGAGCACAAGGCCACCGGTGACACCCAGACCGACTACGGCTACCCCGCGGTCAATGCCTCCGGCACCGGCCAGCCCCACACCCTGACCTCCGTCGCCGTGGACGGCGGCACCGCCCAGACCTACACCTACGACGAGCAGGGCAACACCACCAAGCGCTACAGCCCCGCCGGAACCGCGCAGAGCCTCACCTGGGACATCGAAGGAGAACTCACCCGCCTCACCGAAGGCACCAAGACCACCGACTACCTCTACGACGCGAACGGCGACCTGCTGATCCGCCGCGGCCCCGTCAAGACCGTCCTCTACCTGGCCGGCCAGGAACTCCACTACGACACGGCCGCCAACAAGTTCACCGCCCAGCGCTACTACCCGGCCGGCGACGCCACCGCCGTCCGCACCGAGTCCGGCCTGTCCTGGATGGTCGACGACCACCACGGCACCGCCTCGATGACGGTGGACGCCACCACCCAGGCCGTCACTCGCCGCTACACCAAGCCCTTCGGCGAAACTCGCGGCGCGACACCGTCGGCCTGGCCCGACGATAAGGGCTTCCTCGGCAAACCCGCCGACGCCGACACCGGACTCACCCACATCGGCGCCCGCGAGTACGACCCGGCCACCGGACGCTTCCTCTCCGTCGACCCCGTCCTAGCCCCTGAGGACCACGAGTCCCTCAACGGCTACGCCTACGCCAACAACACCCCCGTCACCAAGTCCGACCCCACCGGCCTACGGCCGATCACGGGCTGCGAGCAGGGATGCAGCGACGGCAAGGGCGGTACTTACCGGGACCACATGACGATGGGCCCCAACGGGACGTGGGTTTACCACTCCACCAAGACCTATGTGACCAAGGTCCCCGGCACGTCAAGCACTTACATCAGCGCGACGGTGCAGACCCTCGGCGGAAAGACGACCTCGGTCAACGTCGCTGTCTTCAAGAAGGGGCCGAACCCTGCGCCGGATCAGAAAGACGGCAAGAAGGGGCCCGACGGTACCGAGACCACAGACCTCTCTGCCGAGGAACTGGTCGCGGTCTGGGCGATGGGCGGACCGACGGAGATCACCCTTCCTCCGGACGGCGAATTCGTCAGGCAGCTACGCACGGAGGACCATTTCAGATCATTCACCAGAATGATACAGGGCCTGATCAAGGACGGAGTGTATCGCACGAACAAGGAGTCGTTCGATAAGTCTCACGCCAAGCGCAGCGATTTCGAAAAAGCATGGGAAGGAATTGCTGACTTGACTGGGTTCTTCACTGCGGGAATCTACGGGGCCAGCCCCGCAAGCCTTGCGCTCGGCTCCTACAACCTTGACTACGAACTGCTCGGGGTGTCCTGCCGACCGGCTCAGACGGATTCAGAGTGGGACAAGGGAGCTCTTGTCGGCCAAGTGCAGGTGGAGGTGTCCAACCGCATGACGGTAGCGTCGGCCACGCGCAGCCTTTCGGACGACGGGTACAAGAACGGAAGCAGCAACCCTGTCATGAAGGCGGGTTCGGACGCCGTCAAACGGATCTGGCCTGACGGCCAGAGAGACATAGAAGTGAAGATCTCCTGGATCGAGGAAGTGTATGTACCGAATTAAGCGAAGCCGACGGGACCTACTCGCCGTTGCCCTCTTCGCTGCCCTCATGACGGGTGCGTCCGGATGCGGAAGTGAAGAAGAGCTCCCCGTTCCCAAGGAAAGCCAGATCGTCGGTCTGTGGAAAAATCCCGGAGGGGATTGGATCGACTTCAAGAAGGATGGGACGGGTACCATTTCCCCAGGGGCACAACTACAGCTAAACTCCCTGGTGAAGGAATCCGAAACCGAAGAATTTTGCACGTTTTCCTGGGGAGTGGACACTGTACCCGCAGGGGGGAGCAAATGGGTTTCCCTGACGTTCAAGCAAGGGCAGTGCGGATCCTCAAAGTTGGGGAGTTCCGGCCTCAACTACTACTACGGGGATCCTTCCGGCAAACTACTCTTGGCGAATCCTGTCGATTCCCCGGATCCCGGCGAGGTCTATTCTCTATCGAGCGCGACTTAGACTGCCACCCCGGCAGGAAAGTCGCGAATCCAGGCCGATAGGCTGCCAAGGGGCGCACACCGCCCGCCTCGGACCTCAGATAGGTAGAATTCCGCCATGCCTCACGGGGTTCCTCCGAAACCGCGGAGGGACCCCGGTTCGGCTCAGCAGCCTGATGGAAGGAACTGATTTCTTCACCAACGGCGTCGCCGGCACGCTCAAGACGCTGAAGTACACCGAGCCGCGCACGCTCCAGTTCGACCGCAGGGCGGTCGTGAACGGGCGGCAGATG
>NZ_FOFF01000105.1 GCF_900110755.1 Streptomyces sp. yr375 | reverse complement strand
GGTACCGGTCGTGAACAGGTAGCCGTTGCCCATGCTGCCGCTGGTGTTGCCCAGCCCGTAGAACATGTACGGCGTGCCCTGGGTCGAGTCGATCTGCACGTCGAAGTCGACCGTGATCGAGTTCATCCCCGCCATGATGTTGTCCGGCAGCTTGACGCTGGTGTCGGTGCCGTTGAAGCCCAGCCCGTTGTCACCGCCCAGGTCCGCGGTGCCGAGGATCTGACCGTCGTTGCCGAGACCCGAGTAGTCGTGGACGTAGTCGCCGGCCGTCTCGTCCAGCTTGTAGTCCAGCAACAGCCCCTTGGTGGCGCCGGCCTCCGCCGGAGTGCACGCGGGCGCCGACGTGGGCAGGGTGGTGGACGTGGTGAGCGTGATCTGACCGGGGTACGCGTTGACCAGGGGGTCGGTGACCGAGGCCGGGGCGTTGGTCTCCACCACCACCCGGTCGCTCATCCCGTCGTAGTGGACGGCCAGGGTGTACGTCGTGTCACCGTCGGGCTGTATCGCGTCGTAGGCCGCGTCCTGCACGGTACCGATGTCACCGAAGGTGAAGAGCTGGCTCTTCGCGGTGGTGGGCACGGGCCAGAGCGTCGGGGTGTTCCCGGCGGAGTCCTTCCAGTCCGGCGGCTGCTCGACGTTGTTGATGTCCCCGGTGTAGTCCGACGGGAAGATGAGGACCGGTCCGATCTTGGGGTCCTCGAAGGCCGTGAGCGCACCGTTGTAGGTGGCCATGGCCTGCATTTCCTCCCACTGCACGTCCGGGTCGTTGTCCCGGTTCACCACCTCGCCCGCGGACAGGGCCCGGTCGTAGACGCGGAAGTCCCGCATCTTGCCCTTGAAGTAGTTGTCCGCCGAGAAGAGCGAACGGCCGATGTAGTCGGCGGTCGTCACCCCGCCGCCGATCGAGCCGGGGGTGACCGTCACCGCGGTGTTGCGCGCCACCTCCACGCCGTCCAGGTACATGATGCCGGTGGTGCCCGTCTGGGTGTAGGTCACCTGCTTCCACGCGCCGCGAGCCAGGGCCGTGGCCTGGCCGGTCTTCTGCTCGTGCAGGTAGTCACTCGCCGTGATCGAGGTGTGCAGCGTGTTCCCGGTGTTGAACAGGTAACCGTTGCCGTAGCCGGAACTGCTGTTGCCGAAGCCGTAGGTGAAGTAGTTGCCGGTCTGGCCCGGGTCGATCCACACGTCGTAGGAGACGGTGATCGACGAGAGGCCGGCCATGATGTTGTCCGGCACCTTGATGTAGGTGCCCGCGCCGTCGAAGGTCAGGCCCTCGGTGCCGCCCCAGTTCGTGGTGCCGAGGACCGTACCGTCGTGGCCGTTGCCCGAGGAGTCGTGGGCGACGGTGCCGGAGGTCTCGTCCAGGTTGTAGTCCAGCACCAGGCCGGTGGTGATGTCGGCCTGCGCCGTGGAGGCGGTCGTCAGCAGCCCGGCGCCGGCGACCAGTGCGAGGGAGAGTGCGGTGACGAGACCGTTACGCACCGGTCGTCGCCGTCGGCGCGGGGCGTCCGGCGAGACCACCGCCCCTGGATCGTTGGTTCTCAACATGTGCTGCCTTTCATGACGGGGAGATCCCTCTCGCTTTTCCGGTGAATTCTCTGGTCACTGCTCTGGCGGGTTCCGCCGGTGTGGGGTGGCACTGCCGCGATCAGCTCACGGCTTGCTCTTCCCCTTGCCGAGCAGCAGGCTCGCCACCGATAGCGTCGCCACCGCTGTCGACGACGATCCCGATCCCGACGACGACGCCTGGTTGGCCCCCCTGCATCGGTTCACCGATATGCAATCCCGGTTGAAATCGGTCGGGGGAACAGGCGGGGTGTGCAGATCCGAGTAGTAGTTCCATTGGGCGAACGGATCGTTTACCGGATCGTAGGGGTGGTAATTCGCCATGGTGGTCAGAACGTCCTGGTGGTACTTGTTCGCGAAGAACTTGTCGTACGAGAACGTGAGGGTTCGCAGGTCCAGCGTGCCGCCGCGCTCGACCCGGGCCGTCATCTTGTAGATGCGGACGCCCGCGATCGCCTCTCTCTTGATCTTGCCGACATAGGCCCACTCGTCCTGGCTCTTGTACTGGTTGTAGAGGGCCTTGTTCCCTCGGATCTGATCGGCGATGTACATGGCGTTCTTGCCGACTTTGGTGTCGATCACATAGACGAAGGTGTACGCCTGCACCCTGTCATCGATGCAGCTTTTCAGCAGAAGCGGACCCACGAACGGGATGGCCGAATAGAACCTCATCCTGCCCGTCGTGCAGCCCGGCATCCTGACCGCGGAATCCAGATTGCGCATTCCCTGGCTCCGCGCGAACGTCTCCGCCAGGCTCTGCGTGCCCGACGTCGAAATATATTGGCTGTTGCCGGCCCGGTCGCCCTGGACATGCGCCACGACGTCGTTGTTGTGCCCGCGCGGGAGCATGCCGTTCTGGAATATCCCGTACGGATCGCGGGAGTCACCGCGATACACGTAGTTGGGCATCGCCCGCTGGTTGTTCAGGTTCTTGTTGCGCAGGTTGGGGCAGTTCCCTCCGCCCTGTCCCGAATAGGTGCCTCCCGGGCAGTCGGTGATCGTGACGGCCTGCGCCGGCGTGACCGTCAGGATCGGGGCGAACAGCGCCGCGATGACAATCGCGAAGAGCGCCGCGAAGGCGGTCTTCCCTCTCCTGGATCTCGTCTTTCCACGTACGTACACTGCGGTTCGCTTGAGCATGAGTCCTCCGGGGCCGAGTTGGGGCGAGGGAGCCTTGACGTCACCGGTTTCTCATGTACGTCACATGGCTCCTGTCTCGTGAAGGATCACTGCGGCGACCACCCCCGGACTATGGGTATTACTACGGGTCTTTTACGGGATCCTTATGACCTGGGTGCTGGAGCCGCGCGAGACTCCCGCCGCCTGAGAGGCAGTTCGGTCCAGACCGTCTTGCCGAACGCCCGCTCCGCGACGCCCCACCTGCGGGACAGGACCCAGAGGACGACCAGGCCCCGGCCGCCCTCCTCCCCCCGGGTTCGTGACGGTCCGCAGTTGCCGGTCCCCGCGTGTGTCACTCACCTCCAGGGATGGCTTGGCGACTCTGCGTGGCCGTACGGCTGCGGTGGCGCGGAGGTCCTGGAGCAGGCGGACCCCCTGCTGGACGCCGGAGGCCTGATCGCGGACGCGATCCCTGAGGTCCGGAAGGCGCAGGTCGACGTACAGCGGCGGCGAAGGCGGCGAAGGCCTCGAAGTCGCCGGCTGCCCCCACACCGTCCTCGTCCGTGACTCCAAGAACCCCGGAGGTCCGCGGTTGACTCTCTCCACCGCGTCCTCGGGTGTCTTCGTCACGCACGCGGCGGGGTGAACGTGAGGGCGGGGCCCGGGTGGTGACCCGGGCCCCGCTCTGGACTCAGCCGATCCTGATCAACTGTCAGGTCACGGCTGCTGGATGGTGATCATGTTGGGGTGTGCGGCCAGCAGCGGATCCGTGACCGACGCCGGGGCGTTGGTGGTCACCACGATCCGGTCGCTCATCCCGTCGTAGCCGACCAGCACGCTGTCCGCATCGTTGGTGTCGGCGTAGGGCGCGATCGCCGCGTTGATGTCCGCGGTGACGTCCTTGATCTGGGCGGCGGTGAACATCTGGCTCTTCGCGGTGGTGACGGTGGGCCAGGTGGTCGGTGCCACTCCGTCGTGGTCGGTCCAGCCTTCCGGTGTCTGCAGGGCGTTGATGTCTCCCGTGTAGTCCTTCGGGAAGATGACCACCGGACCGATGACGGAGTCCTCGAAGTACGCGAGCGCGCAGTTGTTGTTGGCCAGGGCCTGTATCTGCTCCCACTTCTTGTCGGGGTTGTCGGCCCGGTCCTGGACCTCGACCGGGGTCAGGGCGTGGTCGTAGATGCGGAAGTCCCGCATCCGGCCCTTGAAGTACTTGTCGTTGGAGTAGAGGGACTTGCCGATGAAGTTCGCGGTCGTCGTCCCGCTGCCGATCGCACCCGGGGTGATGGTGACGTTCGTGTTGCGGGCCTTCTCCACGCCGTT
>NZ_FOFF01000106.1 GCF_900110755.1 Streptomyces sp. yr375 | reverse complement strand
CAGAACCTCGCCCCGGCAGCGTAAACACCCGCTGTCCAGTTCGCGGGGGGAACTTCAGGACGATCTGCCGCCCTACCTCGTGGCCGCCTTCACGTATCTGTGCAGCGAGGTCTGAGTGATGACAAGCCTGTACGCGCCCGACGTCTTCATCAAGGACAAGGTCGAGGCACTCGCCCAGCAACTCGCTCTCGAACTGCCGCACCAGGAACAGTGGGACTTCATCCAGAGCGCGGAGCGCCTGGACCTGCAAGCTGCCCCCGGTTCGGGCAAGACCAGCCTGATCGGGCTCAAGCTCGCTCTGATGGGCCAGGGATGGAACTCGCTCACGCGCGGCATCTGCGTCCTGTCCCACACCAACACGGCCAAAGACGAGATCAGCAGCCGCCTCACCGTCACACCGGCGGGACGCCGACTGCTGCAGTACCCGCACTTCATCGGCACGATCCAGTCCTTCACCAACACCTTCTTCGCCCTGCCCGCCCTCCGAGCCCGCGGCATCGAAGTCCAGGCCGTCGACGACGACACCTACGCGGCCGCGGCCCTGCGCCTTCTGGAACGCCACCCCGCCTTCCGTACGCTGAGCACCTTCCTCGGAAAGCGCCGCAACGGCGACGCACTCGTGTCAGAAGCCCGCTACGTGTGCGATGCCGGAAAACTCACCACGACGGGACCGAACGGCACCCAGCCGTTCAAGCCCGACAGCCCCAGCGGCCGGCAGTTCGTGGCACTGAAGGAGAAGCTCACCGAGCAGGGCATCTTCCGCTACCACGACATGTTCGCCCTCGCGGAGCACCACCTCTCCCACCACCCGCAGCTCGCCCAAGCCGCTGCTCACCGCTTCCCCTTCGTCCTCCTGGACGAAATGCAGGACACCAGTGACTTTCAGCAGCGCCTGCTCGACAAGGTCTTCGGTTCCCCGAGCACGGTCGTCCAGCGAGTGGGCGACGTCAACCAGCGCATCTTCACCGACGGACCCCGTGTGGCCGAGCCGTCGTCGTTCCCACTGCCCCACGCCGCCCAACTTCCCGTCAGTCGCCGGTTCGGCAGCAAGGTCGCTGCACTCGCCAGCGACCTCACCATTCACCGACGTCAGCGCATCGAGGGTGCTGGCCATGACGGGACGATCGCCCTCCTGCTCTTCGACGACAACACCGTCGGCGACGTTGTGCCGGCGTTCGAACGCATGGCAGCCGCCGCGGTTCCTCGTCCGCTGCTGGTCGACAGCCCGCCGCGCGTCCTGGGATCCCGCCTCACCCGGGGCGGCGCGAAGGTCTTTCCGCAGTCCGTCTCCTGCTACGTCCCCGGCTTCACCACCGTGCCCGGCCAGGCAATTGGCAGCCTCATCACATCGGCACGCACCGCCCAGGCGCACCGGCAAGCCGGCGACAACCACGCAGCCGTCACACTCCTGTGGAACGCAGTCCGTGAGGTCGCCCGACTCGCCACCTCGGGCAGCCTGCCCCCGTTGAGACGCCTGGATCGAGACCCGGCCACCGCCGGGGGCAGGACACGCCACCTCCTGCACGACGTGCTGACGAGCCCACTCGACAGCCACGCCGAGTGGGCAGTCCTCACCGCCCGGCTCCAGCGAGTGCTGTCCGACCTGACCCAGAGTCCCCTGAAAGGGGTTGCACGCCTGACAGATCCCCTCGCGCACGTCCCCTGCACTGACCAGCCAGCCCCAGTGCCTGAAACGTCGGCGGATGCGGACCCCGGGGTAGTGCCGTCGGTTGCGGGATCGATCCAGAGTGCCAAGGGCGAGACCCACGCGGCCACGCTCATCCTCGAATGCCTGGAACGCAGCGGCAAGAAGTACGACGTACACGAGGTCCTCGGACTCCTGAGCCGACAACAGGACCCCTCTAACGCCCTGCCCACGATCCAGCACGCTGCGCAACTCGTCTTCGTGGGCGCCACCCGCCCCACCCATCTACTCGCCTTCGCCGCGCACCGCACGAGAGCCGAACTGTACGTTGAGGCGGTGACGGCTCGCGGCTGGACTGTCCACGACGTGGACGCCATGGCCGCCCACTGAGCAACTCTTGGCTGCTCTCCTACGAGCGCGCGCAGACGCCGGAACACCGCATGACTGCCTTGCGACTTACCCACAACTGGCCCGTGCCCTGGGCAGGTATCGCAGCACAGACCGGAAGCCGCCCTTGCGCCCGATCGGAATATCCGCTCAGGCATTCGCTCTCTGTGTGATGGGAGGGGGAATGTAACTCTGTCTGTAAGGAACGGAGGGTGCAGCCCCTGGCGGGGAAGAACATTGCTCGCCAATATGGTGTTGTCTTGTTTTTGATGCGGGCGCGTCCCGAGGTTCAGGAGTGCGGGAAAAGCGTCGGTCAGCCGTAATTCGGGCAGCCACGCTGAACGGTATGCGTCTGACTCTCGTGCGATTACTGCTGTCTCCTGTCACCAGCAGCCGCGCCGCCTGGGCCATGGCCCGGAGTCGTGGTCAGCTCTCCTTCGATGCGGCGTGGCGCCGAGAACGCCTGGCCAGACACCCTGATGAGCTGGTCTACCGGCTACACGGGCACCTGCCACCGCATGGCCAAGAAGCCGGACCGGACGCGGGTTCCGTATCCGAGAATCCGGGCGCAGAGCCAGACCGCGGATACGAGAAATGAAACCATCGATGCGTGATAAAAGTGACTCCTGATGTTTAGGAAACGCACGTGGCGGAAGGGGGATGACGCCTTTCGGTCATGTTTCCAAAGGGGAGATTTTGTGGTCGGTAAGCGAGTGAGAATTTCTGACACGAATCGACGCGAGCCAGGGGGATTTCATGTCTGACTTCAGTGCTCTGTCCGCACTGCTCGGTGCGGGGCTGCCTGCCACGTTCACATTCCTCTACCAGCGGCTTGAGAATCTGCTGGACCGGCGAGGCACCCCTGAGACCGAGTTGGCAGCACCCGTGCCGCTACGGGGCGAGTTAGCCCTGCCGCTGACCGTCGACGAGGAACAACTCGCGGTGCACCAGGGCGAGCTGGAGCTGCTGCGTGACGCTCTTGGCGCGTACCACCGCGGTGCGACGCCCGTCGAGGTGGGCAATGCCGAGCTGCTACGGATGCTCGGGAGGCTGCGCGGCAGGCTAGTGTCCTGAGTCGTTAGTTCGTTTGCGGTTGTAGGGTGGGGTGATGCCTGGTCCGAAGCCCTTGCCTCTGGAGCTGTCCGGTCACGAACGC
>NZ_FOFF01000110.1 GCF_900110755.1 Streptomyces sp. yr375 | reverse complement strand
CACCGAGAACAGGTTGAGGTTGACGGGCTCCTCGGGCGCGCCGACGTTCACGAACGCGCCGTCCGTCTTCAGCAGGGACAGGTAGGCGTCCAGGTCCAGCGGGACGGAAACCGTCGACAGGATGAGGTCGAAGGTGCCCTTCAGCTCCGTGAACGTGCTCTCGTCGCTGGTGGCGTAGTAGTGCGTGGCGCCCAGCTTCAGGCCGTCGTCCTTCTTGCGCAGCGACTGGGACAGCACGGTCACCTCGGCGCCGAGCGCGTGCGCGATCTTGACGCCCATGTGGCCGAGGCCGCCCATGCCGAGGACCGCGACCTTCTTGCCGGGGCCGGCGTTCCAGTGCTTCAGCGGGGAGTACGTGGTGATGCCGGCGCACAGCAGCGGCGCGGCGACGTCGAGCGAGAGGCCGTCGGGGATGCGGACGACGTAGTTCTCGTCCACGACGATCTTCTGCGCGTAGCCGCCGTAGGTGGGCTCGCCGTCCTTGCCGACGGCGTTGTACGTGCCGACGCTGCCGCCGGTGCAGTACTGCTCGAGGCCGGCCTTGCAGTTGTCGCACTCACGGCAGGAGTCGACGAGGCAGCCGACGCCGACGCGGTCGCCGACGGCGTACTTGGTGACGCCGGGGCCGACCTCGGAGACGACGCCCGCGATCTCGTGGCCGGGGACCATCGGGAAGATCGCCTCGCCCCAGCCTTCGCGGGCCTGGTGGATGTCGGAGTGGCAGATGCCGGCGAACTCGATGTCGATCAGGACGTCGAACTCGCGCACCGGTCGGCGCTCGATCGTCGTGCGCTCCAGCGGAGCCTTGGCGGCGGGTGCGGCGTACGCGGCAACGGTGGTCATGCCGGGGTCTCCTAGCGGGGGGTTTGGTAGTCCCGGCCTGCCTTCGGGCCGGGTGCTGCGGTCCAGCCTGCCCCATCGCGCGCGAATCACCCAGGTCACGCCTCTGCGTACGTCCGCTGTGCCTACCACTGGCGGGGTCAGGCTGCTGGACGTACGACCGGGAATACTGGACGGCATGGACGTGTACCCCGAACCCGCCGGCACCTCCCTGGACCGGCGCGCCGAGCTCAGCGAGTTCCTGCGCACCCGGCGGGCCCGGCTGAAGCCGCAGGACGTGGGGCTGCCGGACTTCGGGCGGCACCGCAGGGTGCCGGGGCTGCGGCGCGAGGAGCTGGCGCAGTTGGCCGGGGTGTCGGTGGCGTACTACACGCGCCTGGAGCAGGGCAACGGGCGGAACGTGTCGGCGGAGGTGCTGGACTCGATCGCGCGGGCGCTGCGGCTGACGGACGCCGAGCACGCGCACCTGACGCATCTGGCGAAGCCGAAGCACAAGAAGAAGCAGACGGCCCGGCCCCAGCAGGCGCGGACCTCGCTGCAACATCTGCTGACCTCGATGGAGTCGGTGCCGGCGTACATCGTCGGGCGGCGTACGGAGATCCTGGCGTGGAACCGGATGGCGGCGGCCGTCTTCGGCGACTGGGCGGAACTGCCGGTCGCGGAGCGCAACTGGGCCCGGCTGGTCTTCCTGCGGCCCGACTACCACGACCTGTTCGTGGACTGGGAGCAGAAGGCCATCGACATCGTCTGCGTCCTGCGGATGGACGCGGGCTGCTATCCGGACGACCCCCGGCTGTCGGCGCTGGTGGGCGAACTGTCGGTGAAGAGCGAGGACTTCCGCCGGCTGTGGGCCACGCACGACGTCAAGGAGAAGAGCCACGGCGTGAAGCACCTACGCCATCCCCTGGTCGGCGAACTCTCCCTGAACTTCGAGGGGTTCAGACTCGTGGGCGACACCGAACAGACGATGGTGACCTATCACGCGGAGCCTGCCTCCGCGTCGGCGGAGGCGCTACGACTCCTCGCAAGCTGGGGCGCTGACGCTACTCGGGCCGGGTATCAGGCGCCGTCTGTGTGAACGCACCCTTGGCTGGTGGCGGCCTCGCCCCTGGGGGCTGCCGCCCCCAGACCCCCGCTGTCGGCCCTTAAGGGGCCTCGTCCTCAGACGCCGGACGGGCTGAAA
>NZ_FOFF01000111.1 GCF_900110755.1 Streptomyces sp. yr375 | reverse complement strand
ACGGGGCTATCCAGGACGGCTCCGACGCCGTGATCACACCAGACACGGCAAGATCATCTCATCCGTGACCAGCAGTTACGGGACAGCTCTTAGGGTGAGCGACGCCTCGGGGGATGAAGTGAATTTTCGTCATCTGGTATCGGATGCCGCCTGGAATGACTTACTGCACCGAGGGCAGAGGCGCCGCTACGCGCGAGCCACATGGCTGTTTCACCAGGGAGAGTCACCTGACTTCGTCATCGCCCTGACCGACGGAATCGTCAAGATCGTCCAGTTGGCGGGAGACGGGACAGAGACCCCCCTAGCGCTGCGCGGCCAGGGCGAGGTCTTGGGCGAGATCGGCGTACTCCTCGACAAGCCTCGATCGGCCTCCGTGAAGTCGGTCTCCGAATGCGTCGGGTACGTCCTTCCCGCACACGCGTTTCGGGGATACATCGACCGCCACGGCCTCAACCCGACCGTGTATCGGCTCACTGTTCAGCGCATGCACGAGAACGAGCAGTTGCGCACGGCGTTGACGAGGCTGTCGCCGCAAGCCCGGATGGCCCGGGTGATTGAGTATCTGGCTACGGAAGTCGGCGAGAGTGCGGACGACGGGACGGTCGTCCTCCGGCTCGGGATGTCCCGAGACGAGTTGGCAGCGATGGCTTCGATGAGCCGCTCGTCAGCTATGGCCGTCTTACGAGAGCTTCATGATGCCCGTGTCCTCGAGCTGGGCCGGGAGCGACTGGTGGTCAGGGACAGCGCAGCCCTCACCAAGCTGTCCGAGGGGTGACAACACAGAACAGCTTCGCCATGACCCACGTCACCTTCGTACCGTCCAATGCTGGACGGTACCCCGCCGCGTTCACCGCCACAGTGGCTTCGACCACCCTGACAAGAGGAGGACACATCAATGGCACCTTCATGGGAGCGCTTGTGGCCCTACCGGGCTGTACTTGCGGTTGATGCCAAAGACTTCAGCTCTCATACCAGCAAACGCATGCAGGAGATCAACGCAGACATCCAGCAAGTGCTCGCGCAGGCCCTGTCGGCCACCGGCCTTAGCGCACACTGGGAACAGCGGGCCTTCCCGCAGCACACGGGTGACGGGTATGTCGCAGGTCTGGACCCCGAGGTGCTGCCAGCCCTGGTGGGATGCTTCCCCGGAGCGCTCAGTGATGTTCTGCACGAGTACAGAAGGCAGAACCCCGGTAAGAGCCCGCTGCAACTGCGAGTCAGTGTCCATGTAGGTCCGCTGCCCCCTTCCGGGCTCGGCGTTCCCATGGTCGAGACTCACCGCCTTCTCGACGACCAGACTCTCCGGGATCTCCTCGCGAAGGCCAAGCGCACGAACACGGTGGTGATCATCTCGCAACGCGTGTATGAGGACGTCTTTCAGAGCGGGCTCGAGACGGGCAGCACCGTCGCCGAGGATTTCGCACAGAACATCGCCAGGGCCAAGAAGTTCACCCAGCCTGCCTGGCTGCATGTTCCCGGCCTCGACTGGGGACTTGTGGACCGCTCTTTCTTCGAGGTTCCAGAAAAGAGCACTACGGCCACACCCACTCAAACTGCAGGACCTTCCTCTTGCCCTGATAATCAAGACCGAAAGTCGGGCTCGGCCTCAGCCGCTCCAAAATATTCCATCGGCAGCGTGGGCAACATTATCGAGGAACTTTCTGGTCCGGCATCCTTCACGCAGCATCTGAGCTAATCCGGTCAAGGGCCAGTTAAATCTCACGACTCCAGGAGAAGCAGTGAACGAGCAGACATCCAATGAACCCACATCTGACTCCGACTACGGCGCGCCAGCCATATCACCGCCTCCGACCTGGCCTACACCCCCTGTTGCACTCCCGAAGCGACCAGACGAAGCAGGCCACGGACAGCAGGCGCCAAACGAGGAACGCGAGGAGCCGCCGACACCTCAACCGACACCGAGCAGTCCCTCCTACGGTGCTGCTGGCACCCCCGCCTACACGTCACCAGCACCAGACTCGGCTCCGGCTCCGGCTCCGGCTCCGGCTCCGGCTCCGGCTC
>NZ_FOFF01000119.1 GCF_900110755.1 Streptomyces sp. yr375 | reverse complement strand
AGAAGCCGTATTCCTATCGATCACGAGGACGGTTCTGATCGAACGGGTTCCCTGGTCGGGTGATCTTGGCCGCGCGGGCGCATGAAAGCAGGGCCTCCGGTGCAGCACGAGGGTTGCGAAGCCAACTCGTTCACCAGGAGGCCCTGTTGTCCCAGTCTTGCGTGACGACGTTGTTCCCGTCCAACTCGCGCGTGTCGGCGTGCGATTGCCTCGCTCACCGGTTCGGGAACGCGGCCGACCGACCCGACCGGGTGCGGCAGTACCCCTCCGACATGACGGACGCCGAGTGGCAGGTGGTGCGCGACGCGATGCCGGTCCCGGCCTGGCTCGAAGGGCGGGGCGGACAGCCGGAGGGCTACTGCCACCGGCAGATGTTGGACGCGGTCCGTTATGTCACGGACAACGCGGTCAAGTGGAGGGCGATGCCCGCCGACTTTCCGGCGTGGGACCGGGTGTATGCGTTCTTTCGCAGGTGGCGCGACAAGGGACTGGCCCGCGAGTTCCACGACCGCCTGCGCGGACGGGCTCGCCGGGCCGAAGGGCGGGACGTGGAACCGACCGCGGCGATCATCGACTCGCAGTCGGTCAAGGGTGCGGCGTCGGTGCCCGCTGCCTCACGCGGCTATGACGGCGGCAAGAAGATCAACGGCAGGCGTCGGCACGTCATCACGGACAGCATCGGGCTGCTGCTGATGGTCCTGGTGACCGCCGCCGACGTCACCGACCGCCAGGCCGCCCGCGTGATGCTGCCCCGGCTCCGGGAGAAGTTCCGCAAGATCACCCTCATCTGGGCGGACGGCGGCTACTCCGGCCGCCTGGTCACCTGGGCCAGGGAGAAACTCCAGCTCACCCTGGAGATCGTCAAGCGCAGTGACGACATGAGCGGCTTCGTGGTGCTGCCCAGACGGTGGTGCGTGGAGCGAACTCTGGGGTGGCTGATGCGATCGCGGCGTCTGGTGCGGGACTTCGAGACGCTGCCCACCTCCAGCGAGACGTTCGTCTACTTCTCGATGGCCATGCTCATGAGCCGCCGCCTCGCCCGGACGGCATCCCGGCCCCGGCCCGGGCAGGCACGGTGGGCTCGCGCGGCGTGAACCGGCCCGACGGCAACGCGGTCACCCAGCCCCGCTCGGCCAGCCGCCTCGCCTTCGAACGCACTCCCTCGGTCTTCGCCGGCACCGCCGCAAGCCCCAGCCGCCCGGCCAGCTCCTTCGCCGAGATGCCCTCACCGGCGCCCGGCTCGGCCTCCACCAGCTCCACAATCCGCCGGTAGTCCGCCGACAGCGCCAAAACCGTCGCCCCCGCATACCAGCGCGGCACGACCGACCCCGCGACCGGGGCCATCGCCGCGGCCGTCGCCTCGACCACCGGGGCGGCCCCTTCCCCCAGCACCGCGTCGCGGCCGGCCAGGGTCTCGGCGAGCTCGGCCGTGGCGATCACGCGACGCTCCAACAAAGCCTCCGCCTCGGCGAGTTCGGCAAGAACCCGCTCCGCCTCCACGCGAAGCTCCTCCGCCCGCACCCGGGCAGCCGCTTCCCGCTCCTCCACCAGCGCCATCACCG
>NZ_FOFF01000120.1 GCF_900110755.1 Streptomyces sp. yr375 | reverse complement strand
CGCCCTGTCCCTTGTACTGGACCAGGACCTGCCCGGGGGCGACCTGCTCGGCGGGCAGGGGCGTGATCAGCGCGTACCAGCCGTCGACCCCGGCCTCGGCGTCGAGCACCTCCTGGTCGAAGTGCCAGTTCAGCGCGGGGACGCCGGACTCGTCCTGTTCGACGTGCCAGCGCAGGCAGGACGCGACACGGCGTTTCACGGCGATCACCCCGGCCCGGGCGGCGACCTTCTCAACCGTCTTGTAGTGCCGCCCGCCCGCCGCGCGGGCGAGCTTGTCCAGGTCCTCGGTCGCCTTGGCCAGCCGCTTGGCGCGGGCCGTCCGCTGGCCGGCCGCGTTCCCGGTGGAGTGGACCAGGATGCGCCGCACCGTCAGGACCGGGTCGCGCTTGCGGGGCCCGGCCAGGACATGGACGTCCTCCAGCACCCGGTAGACCTCCCGCTCACCGGCGGGTTTGCCCGCGTCCCGCTCGGGCACCCAGTCCACCACCGTGGCCTGCCCCAGGTCCAAGGCGGCATAGACCTCGTCCTTGACCTGCGCGGCCGGGACAGGTGCGATGAACGGCACCTCGGCCTGCAGCAGCGCCGCGATGTTCGCGTAGGACACCAGCTTGGAGTCCGCGACCAGCAAGAACTCCTGCTCGCTGGCCATGACCTGCAGGTCCTTCATCGCTCCGACCACCTGGGAGACCTCGGCCGCACCGCCGCCGAAGACGCGGGCGTGGACGGGGATGCCGCCGTCGCCGGTGACCGCGAGCCCTGCCTGGACCTGCTTCAGGTCCACCCGTCGGTCCTTGGGATGCCCGTACTTGATGACCGGGTACTGCTCGTCCTGGCCCTCCTCGGGGTAGGCGCCGTGGACGGACATGCTGGTCATGTCCCAGTGCAGCCGCGAGACGTCGATGCCGAACTCGGCGATCGCCCGCGCGCCGACCGTGCCCGCAATCCGCTCCAGGTGCGGGGCGATCGCGTCCAGTGCCCGGGCCAGGCGGTCGTCGTTGAGCAGGCCCGGCTCGATGCCGAAGACCTCCTCCACCGCCCAGGTCCGCGCCCAGTCCCCGACCCGCACCAGCGGCGCCGGCGAGGTCAACCGGTTCGCCACCATCGCCTCGATCACCTGCCCGTGGCTCAGGTGGGCGCTCGCGCCGCCCGGGCACAGCTCGTCGACGATCCTGGCTACATCCAGCCGGCGCAGAAACTCGGCAGCGACAGGCAGAGCACCCAGACGCTTCTCCACCACGGACACCACCGCGCACTCGAAGCGCTGACGCTGAGACCGTGGCCGCGGGGACCGGGAAGTCATCGACACACCCCACCCAACGCCACACCCCCGGCCCAGGACACCCC
>NZ_FOFF01000122.1 GCF_900110755.1 Streptomyces sp. yr375 | reverse complement strand
GCTCACTACCTGTGACTGCTTCCTCCGGGACCATCCGTCCCAGTATCAAGCTGTCCGGCCGGCAGGGGGAACCTCATCCTCGGTCACGGGTGTGGTTTGCAGGAGCCGGGCCGCGTGGTGGGCGGCGATCGGCTTGCTGCCTCGGCCCATGCGCAGCGGCTCATAAATGTCCAAGGCCGCCTGTTCCAGGGGAACGTTGCTCTCTCGCCACTTCTTGACCTCCTCCTGCGCGGCACGGTCTAGGTCAGCGAGCTTCTCTGCGGTGGGCCAGGTGGTCTTGGAAGCGACGGCCGTACGGACGGCCTGGTGCATGAGGGTCGCCATGGTCCAGGAGGCGGCAGCCAGGTCGTACTCCAGCGTCCAGTGGTCGGAGACGAAGGTGCGTACGTGGCCGCTGTCCTCTGCCGTGAGTGCGGCAACGTGATCGGTGATCTGCTGCGCGGTCATCTCTGCCGAGCACTTCAGTTTCTTGCGCATCTCTTCCGAGGTGCCGGCGGGAACCAAGTCCCGGTCCCGGATGCAGGCCACGGCGACCGGGATCTGCTCGTCGTCGCGCTGGAAGATCCGGCTGTAGCGGAAGAGACCGACGCCGCCGACGTTGACGACGCTGACGCCGCATTCGTTGAACGACCGGCCGACAGCCTGTGCGAGGGCGGGCAGGACGATGGCTTCGGCGTCGCCTTCGACGATGGCGACGCTGCGGGCGAAGAACAGGTTGGCCTTGGTCACGTCGAGGAAGCGGGTGAGGAAGGCGTAGTCGCCTTCGTCGAGCCGGGTCAGGCCCGGTGCCAGGCGGAAGGTGGATCCACGGGCCACGATGGTGAGGTGTTCGACGGGGATGGCCGAGGCCAGGTTGGGGCTGTGGGTCGTGAGGATGACCTGGACGGGCGGTTTCCCGGCCGATTTACCGTCAGCGCGTTCCCGCAGAAGGTCCATGATGCGGGTCTGCAGCTGCGGGTGGAGGTGGGCTTCGGGTTCCTCGATCAGCAACAGCGGTGCGAAGGCGCTGTTGCCGAGCAGGAGCAGTTCGGCCGCCATGAACAGGGCGTTGTTGTAGCCCAGTCCGTGTCTGGTCCACTCCCCCCTGCCCGCGAACAGGGTGAGCTCCAGCCGCTCCAGCGCACGGGCCAGGGTGGCGTCGCCGGCGACGCCCTGTCCCTTGTACTGGACCAGGACCTGCCCGGGGGCGACCTGCTCGGCGGGCAGGGGCGTGATCAGCGCGTACCAGCCGTCGACCCCGGCC